>NZ_JACHXV010000001.1:0-339713 GCF_014192375.1 Endobacter medicaginis
GACTACGCCCGCGCCGTCATCGAAACCGCCGGCCGAACCGCTGCGCAACCTGACGGCTCCGCGCTTCGGCCTCTTGCACCCGCCATCAACGATGGCTCAGATCAAGACAGGACTCTCGCTTCCGCTGGATGAAAAACGGGGGTCACGTCACCGGCAGGTAACGCGGGCAGCAAGAACCTTGCGTGGCAGCGTGATGTTGACGCGCTCTGCCGAGCTGTCGAACAGCGCCGGATCGACCTCGACGACCCCAACCACCCAGCCGGCCCACTGCGGATCGGTGCGCACTGCATCAATCCGGGACGGAGCAGGGATCGCGGCCCCGCGATCGAGTGCGTCCTCGATCCACAGGGCAGCGGCCTCTCGAACGTTGGTGACAGCGTCATCGAGAGTGTCGCCGGCCGAGAAGCATCCCGGCAGATCCGGAACTGCCACGCCGAACGCCGTATCGTCGTCGCCGACCTCAATCATGATGGGATAGCGCATCTCTGTGTCCTCCGCCGGGCTCGGCTCAATTCGGCCTGCTTGCGATTGCGGCGACCAGACCCTTGCCGAGATCCTTCTTCGGGGCGGCACCGTGATCGGATGAGCGTGGTCGGGATGCCGGACAATGTGGTGCGACCCACGGACCCGGACCTCGACCCAACCGGCTTTCTTCAATTCACGGATCAGGTCGGTGCTGCCCATGTGACTATTACACACACCGTGTGTTGGCGCGTCGATCGAAGATACACACGGTAAGTATCACTCGACACCAGCCGATGCGTCAGATCGACGAAGCCACTCGGCTCAACCGCGATGTCCGATCTGGCGCGACCAGGTCTCTGCCGAGCCATCCCGGACATATGACCGCCACAATGCCCTGGGAAACAAGGCCAGGCGGTGCTTTTCGGATCGTGCTGGACACGGCGTGGTGGAGCTGAGGGGAATCGAACCCCTGACCTCCTCATTGCGAACGAGGCGCTCTCCCAACTGAGCTACAGCCCCGCCGTGCGGATGCGGGTTCTAGACGAACGCGGGGGCAAGTCAAGCGTCGTAAGCGGGGTTTGTTTGCCTCGCGCGCGCCGCGCGGCTAGGGTCCGCGCCCCATCCTCCTGCGCCGAGCCTCCCATACCGTGATCGTCTCGCTCTTCGCCCTGCTGTTCCTGCTGATCCGGCTCTACAGCTGGGTGCTGATCATCATGTGCATCTACAGCCTGCTGCTCGCCGCCAACGTGCTCGACCGGCACAACCGGCTGGTGTGGGGGATCGGCGATTTCCTCTATCGGATCACCGAACCGGTGCTGGCACCGATCCGGCGCATCCTGCCCGATACCGGGATGGTCGATCTCAGCCCGCTGGTGCTGATGCTGGCCCTGCGCTACCTGCTGATCCCGGCCCTGCTGTGGATCGAAGGCTCGATCCTGATGCATTCGGCCGGGGTCGGGTATGGCGGCTATTCGGGGTTCTGAGCCCCCGGTCCGGCGTCGTCACGGAACCAGGCTTCGACCGGGCCCTGCAGCTTCATCGTCATCGGCTGGCCGCGCCGGTTGAGCGAGGTGCCGACGGCGACGCGCACCCAGCCCTCGGAGATGCAGTATTCCTCGACATTGGTCTTCTCGACACCCTTGAAGCGGATGCCGACGCCGCGCTCGAGCAGGGCGGCGTCGTGGAACGGGCTGGTCGGGTCGGCGGAAAGACGGTCGGGCGGGGTGTCGGACATACGGGCAGGCTTTCCGCAACTGAGGGACGGGGCTAGTTCGCGGGAGACTGCTTAGCCGCGTCGCCGTGCGGCGTCCAATGGACGGCGAGGTCGCGCACCACCGGCGCGGTGGCGGCGTAGAGATTGTCGATTGAGGGGACGAAGCCGGAGAAGCCCATTTCCTTGATCTCGCCCTCCAGCATCTCAGGCGCGCTCTGCCCCGGCGGGGGCATGTCGTAGTTGCTGGCCGAACGGACCACCAGCACGCGGGAGAGATCGGCGCGGTGGTCGCGGGCGAGGAAGGTCAGCGCCTCCATGAAGCCCGCATCCTCCTCGGCGGTGGTGGTGAAGCGGCCGGCATCGTCGGTCCAGTAGCGCACCCAGCCCTCGGCCCAGTCGTTCATCCGCGCCCCCAGCCAGAAGATCGGCGAGGCGAGGGTGTCGCCCTCGATCACCGCGGGCGGCTTCTGTGCGGCGGGAAAGCCGACATAGCGTGCGCGGCCGGCGGCGAGCTTCGGGTCGTCGGGCAGGGCGACCTGGCTGCTGATGGCATAGGCGTGGGCGAGCAGGGCGGGGTCGATGGTGAACACCGCGTCCCCCCAAACCGAGCTGATCGCCGGGCGGGGCTGGGCGTCGGGGCGGGCGGCCTGCATCGGGGTGAAGCCGTTGGGCCAGTCGGCGGGGATCTCGCGCGCGTCGATCTCGTGCGCGAAACTGCCATCGACCACATGCGGCGCCCAGGCCACCGAGGCGACCGAGCCGGCCTTCGGGTCGATGCCGCCGATCCCGGCCAGCACCCAGTAGGCGTGCGAGAGGTCGAAGCGCGGGTCGTGGCCGAGGGCGGTGATCGAGCTGGCGGCGCGTGCGGGGCCCTCGCCGGTGACGATGCCGAGCACCTTCGTGGCGGGATCGTAGCGCAGCGGGTGATAGCCGGCGGGGAAGGCCAGGGTCTGCGGCAGCGGGAACCTGGTCACCCAGTTCTGGAACTCGCCCGGCACGTCGCCCGCATCCGCGCCGAGCTCGAAGGTGGTGACGACCACCACATGCACCGGGATCGGCGCGGCGATCGCCATGGCGGGCAGCAGCAGGGCGAGACACAGCGACAGCGGGCGCAGCATGGACCGGGTTCTCCTCGGATGGGGCTGCGTCCATCCTAGGGAACCTCGGGGCGGCGCGGGAAGACAGCCCGTGGTTCAGGACCGGGCGGCGGTGCGCTGCGGCCGGCGTTCGATCTCGGCACGCAGCTCGGCGGCGAGGGCCGGGTTGGCGCGGCGGAGCTGGCGGATGCGCTGGATGCCGCCCAGGGTCGGGCTGCGCTCCCAGGCCTCGAAGAACAGCAGGTCGGCCTGGGCGCCGCGCGTGGAGGCCGACAGGGCGCGACGCACGGCATCGGTGGAGGCAGCCACCGCCTGGCTGCCGGCGGCGAGCATGACCTGCAGGGTCATCGTCGGCGGGGTTCGGAAGTCGGGGTTGCGCATCGTCGGACGTCTCTTCTGGTCTGTACTCTGTGGCCGGGGCGGAGGTTGCCGTGTCCCAACGCCTGCGCGAACGCGACCCGATCGGGGCGGCTGCCTGCCGCAGCGAAAATAAACCGCCTTGACAAAGCCTCGGCCCGACCGCTCATCACCACCGCCCTGCCCGGAAGCCCCGCCCGACTTGTCCGCCCGCCCGCCGCCGCCGCGCGCCTCCGCGCCTGCCCGTTTCGTGACGGGCAGCCTGCTGCGCCATGTGGTGGTGATGAGCGGCAGCGGCGCGATCGGGCTGCTGGCGATGTTCGCGGTCGACCTGATCAACATGATCTACATCGCGCACCTGCCGGACCGGCGCGAGATGGCGGCGATCGGCTTTGCGGCCACGGTGGGCTTCTTCCAGCAGGCGCTGTCGATCGGGCTGACGGTCGGCGTGGTGGCCAGCGTCGCGCGCGCTCTGGGGGCGCGGCGGCGTGGACGCGCGCGCAGGATCGCGGCGAGCGGCACGGTGGCGATGGTGGCGGCCTCGATCGCGGTCGCGGCACTCACCATCGCGCTGCGTCGCCCGGCACTGCATCTGCTGGGCGCGCAGGGGGTGGTGGCCGATCATGCCGCGCGCTTCCTGCTGGAGACCGCCTGCGGGCTGCCGGGGATGTATCTGGGCATGCTCGGCTCGGGGCTGCTGCGCTGCGCGGGCGACGCGCGGCGCTCGATGACCAATGCGCTGGCCGGGGCGGCGACGAGCGCGCTGCTCGACCCGCTGCTGATCTACGGTCTGGGCCCGTGGTCCGGCTGGGGGCTGGACGGGGCGGCGGCGAGCACGGTGCTGTCGCGCAGCCTGGTGGCGTGGCTCGGCATGGGGGGTGCGCTGGGCGTCCATCACCTGGTCGGCCGGCCACGCGCCGGGCGTCTGCGCGGCGATCTGCGCCAGATCGGCGTGGTGGCGGGGCCGGCCATCGCCACCAATCTCGCCACCCCGTTCGGCACCGCGGTGACGACGCATGTGATGGCGCGCTTCGGCGTGGCGGCGGTGGCGGGACAGGTGACGATCGACCGCATCTCGATCTTCGCGTTCGGCTTCGTCTATGCGCTGACCGGCGCGGTGGGGCCGATCATCGGGCAGAATCTCGGCGCGGGACGGCCGGAGCGGGTGCGCGGCACGCTGCGGGCGAGCTTCGCGGTGACCATCACCTGGGTGCTGGGGGCGTGGGCGCTGCTGGCGGCGGGCTGCCCGCTGGTGCTGCGCGCGTTCTCGGCCAGCGGCGAGACGGCGGCGCTGATCGCGCTGTTCTGCCACTGGCTCGCCGGCAGCTTCATCTTCACCGGCTCGCTGTTCGTCGCCAATGCGGCGTTCAACAATCTCGGCCGGCCGATGCTGGCGACCGCGTTCAACTGGGGACGGGCGACGCTGGGCACGGTGCCGTTCGTGCTGCTGGGCGCGCAGTGGGGCGGGGCGCCGGCGGTGCTGGTCGGGCAGGGCGTGGGTGCGACACTGTTCGGGATCGCGGCGGGGGCTGTCGCGTTGAATCTGGCTGGACGTCTGCACGATGGTCGGACGCAGGGTGGCGACCCGCAACACGCCGGAGTCCGGGTGTGAATTTCCGTCTGATCAATGTGCCCGATGGCGAGCTGGCCGACCGCATCCGCCGGTTCGACTGGTCGGCGACGTCGCTGGGGCCGATCGCCGCCTGGCCGCCGGGGCTGATCTACACCGTGACGCACATGCTGCTGTCGCAGGTGCCCTATGTGCTGCTCTGGGGCATCGACGGCGTGATGATCTACAATGACGGCTACCGGAAATTCGCCGGGCCGCGCCATCCCGGCTGCCTGGGGGCGAAGGTCCGCGAGGCATGGCCGGAGATCGCCGACTTCAACGACAACGTCATCCGGGTCGGGCTTGCGGGGCAGACGCTGTCGTATCGCGGCCAGGAGCTCACCGTGCTGCGGCATGGCCGGCCGGAGCAGGTCTGGCTCGATCTGGACTATGCCCCGGTGCTCGGCGATGACGGCCGCCCGCAGGGTGTGCTGGTGATCGTGCAGGAGACCACCGAGCGGGTGCAGGCCGAGATGGCGCTGATCGACAGCCGCGAGGTCGAGCGCCGCCATGCCGAACGCGTGCAGCTCGCGCTGGCCGCCGGCGCGATCATCGGCACCTGGGTGTGGGACCTGACCGCCGACCGCTTCACCGTCGACGAGGCGTTCGCCACCGCCTTCGGGCTTGATCCCGGGCTGGGGCGCTCGGGGCTCAGTCTCGCGCAGGTGATCGCCACCGTGCATCCCGACGACCATGCCGGGCTGGTCGGTGCCATCGATGCGGCCATCGCCCGCGGCGGTCCCTATGCGCATCGTTACCGGGTGCGCCGGGCGGACGGGCGCTATTACTGGCTGGAGGCCAATGGCCGCGTCGAGCACGATGCCGATGGGGTGCCGACGCGCTTTCCCGGCGTGCTGATCGACATGGAGGAGCGCCGGGCGGTGGAGGCGGAGCGCGACGATGCGCTGGCGCGGCTGCGGCTGCTCAACGAGACGCTCGAACGCCCCGTCGCCGAGCGCTCGGAGGAGCTGCTGCGCGCCGAGGTCGCCCTGCGCCAGGCGCAGAAGATGGAGGCGGTGGGTCAGCTCACCGGCGGGCTTGCGCATGATTTCAACAACCTGCTCGGCGGCATCGTCGGCGCGCTGGACCTGATCGAGCGGCGGCTGTCGCAGCAGGACCACCGGGGGCTCGAGCGCTATGTCGGTGCGGCGCGCGACGCGGCGCGGCGGGCGGCGGCGCTGACGCACCGGCTGCTGGCCTTCTCGCGCCGGCAGACGCTCGATCCGCGACCGACCGATGTCAATGCCCTGGTCGAGGGCATGATCGAGCTGATCGATCGCACGGTGGGGCCGCAGATCACGCTCGAATGCGACCTGACGGCGAGCTGGGGTGTGCGTGTCGATGTCTCGCAGCTCGAGAACGCGGTGCTGAACCTCGCGATCAATGCGCGCGACGCGATGCCTCATGGCGGCAGCATCCGGATCGAGACGCGCGATGTCGTGCTCGACGAGGAGGCGGCCGGCGGGTTCGGCATCGGCGCCGGCGACTACCTGTCGCTGGCGATCGCCGATACCGGCACCGGCATGTCGCCGGAGACGGCGGCGAAGGCCTTCGATCCGTTCTTCACCACCAAGCCGCTCGGTCAGGGCACCGGGCTGGGGCTGAGCATGATCTACGGCTTCGCGCGGCAGTCGGGCGGGGCGGTCGGCATCGCCAGCCAGCCCGGCTGCGGCACCACGGTGACGATCCTGCTGCCCCGGCATGCGGCGGCGGCGGCGGCGATGGCGCATGGCGAGCCGCCCGCGCGCGCCGAGCCGCCGCGCGGGACGGGCCGGGTGGCGCTGGTGGTCGACGACGAGCCCACGGTGCGGCTGGCGGTGCGCGAACTGCTCGGCGAGCTCGGCTACCGCGTGATCGAGGCGCATGACAGCACCACCGGGCTCGCAGCACTGGAGGCGCCGGGCGTGATCGACCTGCTGGTCACCGATGTCGGCCTGCCGGGGGGCATGAACGGACGCCAGCTCGCCGAGGCGGGGTTGCAGCGGCGGCCGGAGCTGAAGGTGCTGTTCATCACCGGCTATGCGGAGACCACGGTGCTGCGCGATGGCGATCTCGGTCCGCGCATGGCCCTGCTGATCAAGCCGTTCGGGCTCGATGCGCTGACACGCCAGATCGGCCTGCTGGACGGGTCGGGCTGATCTCTCCGGTCGGTGGTGGGCGGCCGGGCCGCCGTTTCAGCGGTCGCGGTCGACCGTGTAGCGGGCGATGTCGGTCATCTGGCGGCGCAGTCGCGACTGAGGGAAGACGTCGAGGGCGGCGCAGGCGGCGTCGGCGTAGCGGCGGGCATGGTCGAGGGTGCGGGCGATGGCACCGCGCCGGTCGATGAGGTCGAGGGCGGTGGCGAGATCGGCCTCGGTGTGGTCGCTGTCCTCGATCACCCGGCGCCAGAAGGCACGCTCGGTCTCGTCACCGGCCTCGTAGGCGGCCAGCACCGGCAGGGTGATCTTGCCCTCGCGGAAATCGTCGCCGACGGTCTTGCCGAGACGGGCCTGGTCGGCGGCGTAGTCGAGCGCGTCGTCGACGAGCTGGAACGCCATGCCGAGATTGGTGCCGTAGGTCTCGAGCGCGATCTCCTCGGCCGCCGGGCGCTCGGCCACCACCGCGCCGACCCGGCAGGCGGCGGCGAACAGGGCGGCGGTCTTGCCGTGAATGACCTCGAGATAGCGTTCGAGGGAGGTGGAGAGGTCGTTCTGGGTGCTCATCTGCAGCACCTCGCCCTCGGCGATGGTGGCGGACGCCGCCGACAGGATCGCCATCACCCGCAGCGCGCCGTCATCGGTCATCAGCTGGAAGGCGCGGGCGAACAGGAAATCGCCGACCAGCACCGAGGCCTTGTTGCCGAACACGGCATTCGCGCTGGCCAGCCCGCGGCGCATGTGGCTCTCGTCGACCACGTCGTCGTGCAGCAGGGTGGCGGTGTGGATGAACTCGACGCAGGCGGCGAGATTGACGTGGCGGCGGATGCCGTCGGGGCCGGGCGTGTAGCCGCACAGACGCGCCGAGGCCAGCACCAGCAGCGGACGCAGGCGCTTGCCGCCGGCGGCGACGAGATGGGCGGCGAGCTGCGGGATCAGCGGGACGGGGCTGTCCATGCGCGCGACGATGGTGCGGTTGGTGGCCTCCATGTCGTCGGCGACGCTGTCGTAGAGCCGTGCGAGGGCGTCGCCCTCGGAGCGGACACCCGACGGGATGGCTGGCGTGTGGGCCTCGTGCACGGTGTCCTGCGCTTCCAAACCGATCCCTTCCCGCGGCGGCACAACCGCAAATGGCGAGAGGCAAGCCTCGCTCCGCCAGATATGAGCGGCGGCCCTGAGACGGTCAAGCACGCCCGGACCGGCGACAGCCGGCCCGCCTGCGTCTAGCCTCGCGGGATGGGCGAGGCAGAGGACGACAGCGACGGGGGCCGGCCGCAGACCCTGCTCGGCGGGCGGGTGATGCACGGCCAGGCGCGCGGCGGGCACCGGACCGGCATCGAGCCGGTGCTGCTGGCGGCCGCGGTGGCGGCGCGGCCGGGACAGCGCGTGCTGGAGGCCGGCACCGGCAGCGGGGCGGGGCTGCTGTGTCTCGCCTGGCGGGTGGCGGGCCTCGACGGGGTCGGGATCGAGGCGGATGCCGGCACGGCGGCGATCGCGCGCGACAACCTGCACGCCAATGCGCAAGGGGGGCTGCGGATCATCGAGGCGCTTCTGCCGGCGCTGCCGCCCGATCCGGGGCTGGAGGCGCCGTTCGACCATGCGTTCGCCAATCCGCCCTGGCACGAGGCGGCGTCCAGCGCGTCGCCCGAGATGCGGCGCGACCTCGCCCGGCGCGCGCCGGGCGGGCTGCTGGCGGCATGGACCGGATGTCTCGCGCCGCGTCTGCGCCGGGGCGGCAGCCTGACCTATGTCCTGCCCGCCGCGCGGCACGGCGAGGCGATGGCGGTGCTGCATGCGGCCGGGTTCGGCGGGCTGACGACGCTGCCGCTGTGGCCGAAGGCGGGGCGGGCGGCGCGGATCGTGCTGGTGGCCGGACGGCGGCTGTCGCGCGCGCCGGGGCGGCTGCTGCCGGGGCTGGTGCTGCACGAGGCGGACGGGAGCTACAGCGCGGCGGCACGGGCGATCCTGGTCGATGGCGCGGCACTGCCGACGGAGGCGACGGGACGATGAGCGCCTGTTTCAGGACGCGGACCGGGGGGCGCCTGTCGTCATGGCCGCCGGGTGGGGGTGCGGGCCGATGCCGGGCGTGTTGAAACCGTCCTCGGGCGCACCGGCCGGGCCGACGATCGCGATCATCGGCGCCGGCGCCTCGGGCACGCTGCTGGCACGCGCCTTGTGGCGGCGGGGACAAGGCTGTGTGCTGGTCGAGGCGGGGTCGGTGCCCGGGCCGGGGCTGGCCTATGCGACGCGGCATCCGGAACACGTGCTCAATGTGCGCGCCGGGGCGATGGGCGCGGATGCGGACCGGCCGGAGCATTTCATCGACTGGCTGCGGGCGCGCGATCCGTCGGCCGATGCGGCGGACTTCGTGCCGCGCGGGCTTTATGGACGCTATCTGCGGGCACTGCTCGACGAGGCCGCACCGCAGGTCAGGCAGGCGCGGGCGATGGGGCTGCGGCGCGCGGCGCGGGGCTGGGCGGTGACGCTCGACGGGGGCGGTACGGTGCTGGCGGACGAGGTGGTGCTGGCGCTCGGCCATCTGCCGCCCGCGCCACTCCCCTGCCCCGCCGACGATCCGACCGGCGACCCGACCTTGGGCGGGCATCTCCACCCCGATCCGTGGCGGCTGCGTCTGCCGGGCGGCATCGGCGCCGAGGCAGA
Source organism: Endobacter medicaginis (assembly GCF_014192375.1). Lineage (GTDB taxonomy): Bacteria > Pseudomonadota > Alphaproteobacteria > Acetobacterales > Acetobacteraceae > Endobacter > Endobacter medicaginis. The sequence goes on from NZ_JACHXV010000001.1 coordinate 9,538, forward strand.
GGTGGTGCTGGTCGGCGCCGGGCTGACCGCGGTGGACACCGTGCTCGCGCTGCGCGCCGGCGGGCATCGCGGCCGGCTGGTCGCGCTGTCGCGGCACGGGAGGCTGCCGCAGGCGCACCGGACGGTGACGCCGCTCGCCGCCCCCGCCGTGCCGCCCGGCACGCCGCCGGGGGCGCTGGCGCTGCTGGTGGCGCTGCGGCGCGCGATCGCCGGCGGGGCCGACTGGCGCGCGGCGGTCGACAGCCTGCGGCCGGTCAGCAACGCGCTGTGGCAGGCAGCACCCGAGGCCGAGCGCGCGCGGTTCCAGCGCCATCTGCGGCACCGGTGGGAGGTGGCGCGGCACCGCATGGCGCCGGCCGTCGCCGACGAGATCGACCGGCTGCGCGCGCAGGGCGTGCTGGACCTGCGGCGCGGGCGGGTGGAGGCGCTGCGGCGGGATGCGGGCGGGGACGGGCTGGTGATCGAGGCGCGCGGGCCCGAGGGGGCGTTCGCGCTGCGCGCCGACCATGCGATCTGCTGCACCGGGACGTCGCTGCGCTATGGGCAGGGCGGATGCGCGCTAGCGTCGGCGCTGTTCGCACAGGGGCTGGCGCGGCCGGGGCGCGACGGGATCGGCTTCGCGCTCACCGCCGAGGGGCGGATCGAGGATGCGCAGGGCGCGCCTGTGGCGGGGCTGTGGGCGATCGGGCCGGCGCGGCTGGGCGCGCTGTTCGAATCGAGCGCGATCCCGGAGATCCGCCAGCAGGCGGCGGCACTGGCGGCGCGGCTGACCGGGGCGGCCGGGTGAGCGTCCGGCGGTCGCTCAGTCCACCGCCGCGCTGAGCGCGTCGCGCAGGGCCGCGACCTGCGCGCACAGGGCGCGCAGGTCGGGCACCGACAGGCCGGAACGGGACAGCATCACCTCGGCCAGGCAGCCGCAATTCGCCCAGCGCGCCCGGCCGGCCTCGGTCAGGTGCAGGCGGACCTGGCGGTCGTCGCCGGGATGACGTTCGCGGGTGACCAGACCGGCCGCCTCGAGCCGGCGCACGAGCGGGGTGATGGTGCTGAGTTCGAGGCCGAGCCGGGTGGCGATCGCGGTGATGCCGCGCCCGTCCTGCTCCTCGATGGCCTGGAGCACCAGAAACTGCGGATAGGTGAGGCCGAGCCGGTCGAGCGCCGGCTTGTAGGCGCGGCCGACCGCCATCGACGCACCGTAGAGCGCGAAGCAGAGCTGCTGGTCGAGCGGCAGCGGCGGCAGGGAGGGGTCAGGATCGGCCACGGGCGGTGTGTAGCATGAAATAATTATCGCGATAATGTTTTTGCTGGACAGGGGACCACATCCGGTCCAGATTTGGTTATCGCGATAATGAACGGCGATGAAAGGTTCGATCCATGACCGTCGATGTCAAATACAGCACCACCGCCACCGCCATCGGTGGACGCGAGGGTTCCGCCCGGTCCGAGGACGGGCATCTGGAGGTGAAGCTCTCGACCCCGAGGGAGCTGGGCGGCGCCGGCGGCGACGGCACCAATCCCGAGCAGCTGTTCGCGGTCGGCTATTCGGCCTGCTTCATCGGCGCGCTGAAGGTGGCCGGGCAGCAGCTCAAGCTGAAGGTTCCGGCCGAGACCAGCGTGACCGCGACGGTGGGCATCGGCCCGCGCTCGGAGGGCGGCTTCGGCATCACCGCCGACCTGAAGGTGGAGCTGCCGGGCGTCGATCGCGCCGATGCGGAGGCGCTGGTCGCCGCCGCGCACCAGATCTGCCCGTATTCGAACGCGACCCGCAACAATGTCGATGTCGGGCTGAGCCTGGCCTGACACGCCCGTCTCCGGCGCCGACCCGCAGCCCCGCCAGCCGCATCAGCGGCCGGCGGGGCTGTGGCGTTGAGACGAAAGTGATCGTCTTTATCCCGTTTGTCGCACTTTACGACCGCATCTCCAGAGATTATGTATCGTTTGTATCGGGTGTTTTGATACATCGGCTGATACGACGATAGCCGCCGGGCGCCGGTCCGGCGATGGAGGTCGCGACAGAGCATGGCCCGGATCACGGAGACATCGGCAGTCGCCGCACGGCGGCGGGCGATCCTGGAATTCGTCATCGAGCATGGCAGCGCGCAGGCCGACGATCTGGTGCGGCGCTTCGCCATCAGCCGCATGACGGTGCATCGCGATCTCGAGGCGCTGGCCGCACAGGGGCTGATCCGTCGCGTGCATGGCGGCGTGACCACGCTGTCGGACGGGCGGATGGAAACCTCGGTCGTGCATCGCGCCCGGCATGCGATGCGCGAGAAGCGCGCCATCGCCGCCGCGGCCGCGAGGCTGCTGCGGCCCGGCGAGATCGTGGTGCTGGACGATTCCACCACGGCGGGCCTGCTGACCGACCATTTCCTGCGCATCGGCGAACTCACCGTCATCACCAACAGCCTCGGCGCGGCCAACCGCCTCGCCGGCGGGCCGGAGATCAACCTGATCGGGCTCGGCGGCCAGTACGAGCCGCGCTTCGACGCCTATTTCGGCAATCTGTGCGAGGCGTCGCTGGGGATGCTGCGGGCCAACACGCTGCTGATGTCGGTCTCGGCGATCCATGGCGTGACGGCCTTTCACCAGGAGCAGCAGGTCATCAAGGCCAAGCTGGCGATGATGGAGATCGTCGAGCGGCGGATCCTGCTGGTGGACAGCCACAAATTCGATGTCAGCGCGCTCAACCGGCTCGCGCCGCTCAGCGATTTCGACCTCGTCATCACCGATGACGGGCTGTCGCAGGGCGTGCGCGCGCGGCTCGAGGACGCCGGCATCGCCCTGCAGATCGCCACACCCGGCGACGGCATCACCCACAACGACCGCGCGATGACGGTCGGCACCAACATCGAGGGAGACTGAACATGCGCATTGCCATCGGCGGCGACAGCGCCGGCAAGGGACTGGCCGACATCCTCGCCACCCATCTGGCGAACCATCCGGGGATCGAGGTGGAGAATATCTCCGACGCCCCGCAGGGAGGCGCGGAGCTCTATGCCGGGCTCAGCGAGCGGGCGGGGCTCGCCATTCTCGACGGCACCTATGACCGCGCCATCCTGTGCTGCGGAACCGGCATCGGGGTGTGCATGTCGGCCAACAAGATCCGCGGCATCCGCGCCGCACAGACCCATGACGTCTATTCGGCCGAGCGCGCCGCGCTGTCGAACGACGCGCAGATCATCACCATGGGCGCGCGGGTCATCGGGCCGGAACTGGCCAAGAGCATCGCCGATGCGTGGGTCGCGCAGACCTTCGATCCGAACAGCGCCTCGGCGAAGAACGTCGCCGGGATCAACGAACTCGACCGGCGCTACGCCGTCGCGAACGACTGAGGCGCGCGCTTTCGGCGCACCCTCACCCGATACCACGAGCGGAACCGCGCAACGAGTTTCCGCCGCAGAGGAACCAAGGGAATGAAACGTTCCACCACCACCCTCGCCGCGCTGCTGCTCGGCGCGTCGACCGCTCTTTCGTTCGTGCCGCAAGGCGCGCGCGCCGCCGATACGGGGCCGCTGCGCTTCGTGCTGGTCCCGAAGGTCGTCCATCCGTGGTTCGACAAGGTCAATGACGGTGCCAGGGCCGCCGCCGACAGCCTCAGCCAGCTCACCGGACGCAAGATCACGGTCGAGTATGCAGCGCCGCAGACGGCCGATGTCTCGGCACAGAACGACATCATCGAGCGCTCCATCGCCACACACCCGGCCGGCATCCTGCTCGATCCGCTCGACGGCAAGGGCAATCGCGCGGCGATGGAGGAATCGCTCCAGCAGGGGGTCGGGCTGACGATCTTCGATTCTCCCGCCCCCGAGGGTCTCGACGTGACGGCGGTGGGCGCGGATTTCTGCGAGCAGGGCACGCTCGCCGCCGATCGGCTCGCGGGCCTCATCGGCCACAAGGGCGCGGTTGCGATCATGATGGGGGTGCCGACGGCACCGAACCATGCCGAACGCGCCGCCTGCGAGAAGAAGGCGTTCGCGAAATATCCCGACATCAAGGTGGTCGCGACCGGCATCGACAATGACAGCATCGAGACCGCGCAGAAACAGGCCGCGGCGATCATGCAGTCGCATCCCGATCTCGCGGGGTGGGTGGCATGTGATGCGGCCGGTCCGGTCGGCATCGGCCAGGCGATCCGCGAGAACGGACGCGTGGGCAAGGTGGCGGAGGTCGGGCTCGACAACCTCAACGACATGATCGAGCTGATCCGCGACGGTGTCGCGGAATCCTCGGCCTCGTCGCGCCCGGAAATGCAGGGCTACTGGGCGGTGATCGCCGCCTGGCAGAAGGCGGTGGGGCAGAAGACGCCGAAATTCATCGATACCGGCATCGACATCCTGACCAAGGCATCGCTGCAGGCGGGCGCGGCGAGATGAGCGACCTCCCCGGCCCCGTCGTCAGGCTCGAGGCGATCCGCAAGGCCTATCCGGGCGTCGTGGCCCTCGATCACGTCGATCTCGCGCTGCGGCCCGGGCGGGTGCATGTGCTGGCGGGCGAGAACGGGGCCGGCAAGTCGACGCTGATCCGGGTGCTGGCCGGGCTGGTCGGCCCCGACGAGGGCCGCATCGAAATCGATGGCGCGGATGCGCTGGCCGATCGCACGCTGTTCGGGCGCATCGCCTATGTCCCGCAGGAACTCAACCTGTTCGGCCCGATGAGCGTCGCCGAGAACATGTTCATGCCGTTCGCGGCGACGGGTTTCGGGCGTCTGACGCTGTCGCGTGGCGGGATGCGCCGTGCGGCGACGGCGCTGATCGAGCGGTTCGGCATCCATGCCGGGCCGGATGACCGGGTGGATACGATCAGCGTGCCCGACCAGCAGCTCCTGCAGATCGCGCGCGCGGCGGGACGGGCGGCGTTCGACGTGCTGATCCTCGACGAGCCGACCTCGTCGCTGACGGCGTCGGAGACCGCGCATCTGTTCCGCATCGTCCGCGAGCTGCGCGCGGCCGGATGCGCGATCGTGTTCGTCTCGCACAAGATGGACGAGATCTTCGATCTCGGCGATGACGTCACCGTCCTTCGCAACGGACGCAGCGTCGGCAGCTACGAGATGGCGGCGATGACCGAGCATAGTCTGGTGCAGCTGATGGCGGGCAGCGCGATCGCGCTGGAGGAGCGCTTCCAGCCGCGTGGCGCGGGCGATGTGGCGGCGGACCCGATCCTGTCGGTTCGCGGACTGTCGGGGCCGGGGTTCCACGACATCTCGTTCGAGCTGCGCCGGGGCGAGATCCTCGGCTTTGCCGGGCTGGTCGGCGCCGGGCGCTCCGAGCTGATGCAGTCGATCTTCGGCTATCGGCCGACGCGGCAGGGCGAATGCCTGTTCGAGGGCCGCGCGCTGCCGCGCGGACGGCCCGACCGGTCGGTGGCCCGCGGAATGGTGTATCTTTCCGAGGAGCGCAAGCATCACGGCATCTTCCCGCGCCTCAGCCTGCGCGAGAACATCTCGCTCGGCATCCTCGACCAGCTCGCGCGCGGCGGCGTGATCGCGTCGGCGCGCGAGGGCGAGCGCGTCGCCACGGTGATGCGCGACTTCGACGTGCGCTCGTCGTCGGCCGACAAGAAGATCATGTTCCTGTCGGGCGGAAACCAGCAGAAGGCGATCATCGGCCGCGCGATGGCACGGCGGCCGCGTCTGCTGATCTTCGACGAGCCGACCAAGGGCATCGACATCGGCACCAAGTTCCAGATCTACCGCATCATGCAGCGTCTCGCCGAGGAGGGCGTCGGCATCATCCTGGTGTCGTCGGAAATGACCGAGCTGCAGCGCTGCGCCTCGCGGATCATCACCATGTACGAAGGCCGGATCAACGGCTCCTTCGACCAGGCCACAACGCCGGCCGACACGCTCGTGGGCGCGATCGTCGGCGCGGGGGAGAAGCGTCATGCCGCTTGAGACGACCGTCGCCGCGCCAAGGCGCGGCATCGCGCTGCGCGGGATCGCCGCACATCTGCTGGGCAATCCGCTCGGCGGGGTGACGGCCGCGCTGATCATCATCTTCGTCGCGGCCTCGCTGCTGTCGCCGTATTTCCTCACCGGCTTCAACCTGATGATCATCGCCCGGTCGCTGGCCTTCGTCGGGCTGGTCACGATCGGACAGTCGGTGCTGATGATCCTCGGCGAGCTCGACCTGTCGGTCGGCGCGATCGGCGGCCTCGCCGGCATCGCCGGCGGCGTGCTGATGGTGCAGCTCGGCCTCGATCCGTGGCTGGCGCTGCTGCTGTGCGTGATGCTCGGCGGGCTGTGCGGCTGGATCAACGGCACGCTGGTCACGCGGCTGCGTCTGCACTCGCTGGTGCTGACGATCGGCATGGCGGGTGTGTATGGCGGCATCATCCTCGTCGTCACCAAGGGAGTTGCGATCACCTCGATCCCCGGCGACATCGCCTTTCTCGGGCGCGGCGCGATCGGCGGCGTGCCGGTGCCGTTCGTGATCCTGCTGGTCTGTCTGGCGGTGGTGGCGTTCGTCATGCAGCGTACGCCGCTGGGGCGCTACGTGTATGCGATCGGCAGCAATGCCGATGCGGCACGGATGCTGGGCATCCGGGTCAATGCGATCCGCACCGGTGCGTTCGTGACCGCCGGCGTGCTGTCGGCCGTGGCCGGCATGCTGATGGTCGCGCGCCTCGGCAGCGCACAGCCGTCGATCGGCGAGACCTGGGTGCTGGCGCCGATCGCCGCGGCGGTGATCGGCGGCGTGGCGACGACCGGCGGGCTCGGCAGCCCGCTGGGCGCGGTACTGGGTGCGGTGATCATCGGCATCATCGAGAACATCATCGTCCTGTTCGGCATCTCTCCCTACTGGCAGTCGGTGGTCAGTGGCGGGATCGTGGTGCTGGCGATCTCGTTCGATGCGATCGCGCGTCGCGCCATGGCGCGCGAAAATTGAGGGCCATGGCGCGCGAGAAATGAGTGCCATGGCGCGCGGGAACTGATCGCCATGGCGCGCAAGAATTGAGTTTCGGGAGCAAACGACAATGACGCATATCTGTGGTGACGCCGCCGATTTTGCCGCGGCCGCGCTGGAGGGTTTCTGTCTCGCGCATGCGGATCTGGTGCGCCCCGTGCGCGGCGGCGTGGTGCGCAGCGCACCGGGGCGCGACGGCAAGGTCGCCGTCGTCGTCGGCGGCGGCTCGGGACATTACCCGGCGTTTGCCGGCTATGTCGGCGAAGGTTTCGCCGATGCGGCGGTGGCGGGCGACGTGTTCGCCTCGCCCTCGACGCAGGCGATCATCAACGTCGCGCGCGAGGCGAGCCGGGGCGGCGGCGTGATCCTCGGATTCGGCAACTATGCAGGCGACGTGCTGAATTTCGGCATCGCCGCCGAGCGGCTGCGCGACGAGGGGATCGATGCGCGCATCCTGGCGATCACCGACGATGTCGCCAGCGCGCCGGAAGCGGAGCGGCAGCGCCGTCGCGGCATCGCCGGCGACCTGCCGGTGTTCAAGATCACCTCGGCCGCCGCCGAGGCCGGACTGTCGCTCGACGAGGTCGAGCGGATCGGCCGGCTGGCCAACGAGCGCACCCGCACCTTCGGTGTCGCGTTCGGCGGCTGCACCATTCCCGGCGAGCCGGAGACGCTGTTCAGCGTGCCGAGGGGGCGCATGGCGCTGGGCCTGGGCGTGCATGGCGAGCCGGGCATCGACGAGACGCCGATCCCGCCGGCGGACGAGCTCGCCGCGCTGATGGCCGAGCGCGTGCTGCGCGAGGCGCCGGAGGGGGCGGGAACACGGGTGGCCGTGCTGCTCAACGGGCTTGGCAGCACCAAATACGAGGAACTGTTCGTGCTGTGGGCGCAGCTCGGGGCGCGGTTCCACCAGGCCGGGATCACGCTCGTCGCGCCGCTGGTGGGCGAATACATCACCAGCCTGGAGATGGCTGGCTGTTCGCTGACGGTGACCTGGCTCGATGACGAGCTCGAGCCGCTGTGGCGGGCGGCGGTGCGCGCGCCGGTCCTGGCGCGTGGGGCGGTCGCGGGCGAGGCGCCGGCGCGGATCGCGCGGCCGGTCGCCGCCGCCATGGAGGTGACGCAGGCGGCGAGCGCGGCGGGGCGCCGCGGCGGCGCGTGCGTCGCGGCGGCACTGGACCGTCTCGCCGGGGCGCTGGCCGAGGCGGAGGCCGAACTCGGACGCATCGATGCGCAGGCCGGTGACGGCGATCACGGCCAGGGCATGGCACGTGGCTCGGCGGCGGCGGCACAGGAGGCCGCGCGGGTCAGCCGCGAGGGCGGTGGTGCGCGCTCGGTGCTGGGGGCCGCGGCCGATGCCTGGGCGGATCGCGCCGGCGGCACGTCGGGGGCGCTGTGGGGCGAGGGGCTGCGGGCGTTCAGCACCGCGCTCGACGACGAGCGGCCCGCGACGATCGAGACGCTGGCAGAGGGCGCGGCACGGGCGATGCAGCGGATCGCCGAACTCGGCGGCGCGAAGGTGGGCGACAAGACGTTGATGGATGCGCTCGCACCGTTCGTGGACGTGCTGCACGCGCAGCTCGCACACAAGAAGCCGGGGGTGGAGGCCTGGCAGGCGGCCGCAACGGCCGCGCAGGAGGCGGCGGAAGCGACGCGCGCGCTGCTGCCGCGGCTGGGCCGGGCGCGCACGCATGGCGAGCGCAGCAAGGGGCATCCGGATGCAGGCGCGCTGTCGCTGGCGCTGGCGACGCGGGTGATCGGCGAGGCGCTGGCTACCGAGAGCCTGCCGGCATGAGCGCGCGGCGATTCTGGGTCGGCACGAGCTGGAAGATGAACAAGACGCTGGCCGAGGCGGAGGCGTTCTGCGACGCGATCGGCGGGGCGGCGGCGCTGGACGATCCGCGCCTGCAGCCGTTCGTGATCCCGCCATTCACCGCCGTGCGCGAGGTGGCGCGCAGACTTGCGGCAACGCCGGTCAAGGTGGGTGCGCAGAACATGCACTGGGCGGATCAGGGGGCATGGACGGGGGAGATCTCGCCGCCGATGCTGGTCGAGTGCGGGATCGATCTCGTGGAGCTGGGCCATTCCGAACGGCGGACGCATTTCGGCGAAACCGATGCCATGGTGGGGCGCAAGACCGCCGCTGCCCTGCGGCACGGCCTCACACCGCTGATCTGTGTCGGCGAGCACGAGGCCGACAAGCGGGCGGGACGGGCGGACGAGGTGCTGGCAGCCCAGGTGCGCGCGGCCCTCGAGCCGATCCGCGAGGGGTTCGCGCGCGCGACGGTGCTGCTGGCCTATGAGCCGGTCTGGGCGATCGGCGAGGGCGGCACGCCGGCGAGCCCGGATTATGCCGATGCGCGCCATGCCCGGATCATGGGCGTGGCCCGGGAGGTCTGTCCGGGCCACGACATCGCCTGTCTGTATGGCGGATCGGTCAATCCCGGCAATTGCGCCGAGCTGGCCGCGTGCCCGAATATCGACGGGCTGTTCATCGGCCGGTCAGCGTGGAATGCCGCCGGCTATCTCGACATTCTCGGCAGGGTGACGGCGCTCGAGAGCGCCTGATCGCCCTCAGCCGGGGGCGGTCTCGAACACGCTCTCCTCGAACGCCTCTTCCCAGGTGCCGGCGGTCGAGGCGCGGCTGTATTCGGTGGCGCGGTTCTCGAAGAAGTTGGCATGCTCGATGGCGTTGAGCATGTCGTCGAGCCAGGGCAGCGGATTGCTCTCGATGTTGTAGAGCGGATCGAGACCGAGCTGCATCAGGCGACGGTCGGCGATGAAGCGGATGTAGCGCTTGACCTGGTCGGCATCGAGGCCCTCGACCGAGCCCATCTCGAAGGCGAGGTCGATGAAGGAATCCTCGTGTTCGACGATGGTGGCGCAGACTTCGGTGATCTCGCTTCGGAGCTGCTCGGTCCAGATCTCGGGGTTTTCCTGCACGAAGGTGCGGAACAGCCGGATGATCGACAGGCAGTGCAGCGTCTCGTCGCGCACCGACCAGGTGACGATCTGGCCCATGCCCTTCATCTTGTTGAAGCGCGGGAAATTCAGCAGGATCGCGAACGAGGCGAAGAGCTGGAGCCCCTCGGTAAAGGCGCCGAAGGCGGCGAGCGTCTTGGCGATCTCGTGTTTCGACGACACCGAGAAGCCCTGCATGTAGTCGTATTTGTCCTTCATCTCCTTGTACTGGAGGAAGGCGGAATACTCGACCTCGGGCATGCCGATGGTGTCGAGCAGATGGCTGTAGGCGGCGATGTGGATGGTCTCGATGTTGGAGAACGCAGACAGCATCATCAGCACTTCGGTGGGTTTGAACACCTGGCTGTAATGCTTCATGTAGCAGTTGTTCACCTCGACATCCGACTGGGTGAAGAAGCGGAAGATCTGGGTGACCAGATTGCGCTCCGTGTCGGAGAGGTTGCGGTGCCAGTCTTTCACATCGTCGGCGAGCGGAACTTCCTCCGGCAGCCAGTGCACGCGCTGCTGGGTGTGCCACGCCTCATATGCCCACGGGTAGCGGAACGGCTTGTAGACCGGGTTCTCGGTCAGCAGGTCGAAGCGGGCCGGGGTGGTGGCGACGGGGATGATATCGGTGTCGATGCTCATCTTTGGTCTCGTTCAGGAAAGAGGGGAAGAATGTTCTTTCTTGAAAGAAAGAACCAAAGAACTTTCAAAATTTCGGGTGGTTCGGAATCGCCTTTGCGCATCCGAACCGCCCAGAAACGGACAAAAGTCTTTTTGCTTCTTTTTCTTCAGAAAAAGAAGAAAGTCACTGACAGGCCAGGCACTCTTCGTAATTGGCGGGCTTGGCCGGCGCGGGTGCGTCCATCATCGAGGTCGGCTTGGCCAGCATGTCGGAGACGGTGTCGGCGCGCTGGATCGACAGGCTGCGGCAGTAGTAGAGCGATTTGACGCCACGCTTCCAGGCCAGGTGGTGGATCTGGTGCAGGTCGCGCTTGTGGACGTCGGCCGGCAGGAACACGTTGATCGACTGGCTCTGGCAGATGAACGGCGTGCGGTCGGCGGCGTGCTCGATCACCCAGCGCTGGTCGAGCTCGAAGGCGGTCTTGAAGACATCCTTTTCCTGCTGGTCGAGGAAGTCGAGATGCTGCACGGAGCCCTTGTTGAGCGTGATCGACGACCACACGGCGTCGTTGTCCTGGCCCTTCTCGGCCAGCAGCTTCTGCAGATGGCGGTTGCGGACCGTGAAGCTGCCCGACAGCGTCTTCTGCAGGAACACGTTGGCGGCGATCGGCTCGATGCCGGGGGAAGCGTTGCCGGCGATGATGGAAATCGAGGCGGTCGGCGCGATGGCGAGCTTGTGGGAGAATCGCTCCATCACACCGTATTCCTCGGCATCGGGGCAGGCGCCGCGTTCCTCGGCGAGCGTGCGTGAGGCGGCGTCGGCCTGGGCGCGGATGTGGCGGAACATGCGCATGTTCCACACCTTGGCGATGGCACTCTCGAACGGCACGTTGTTGGCCTGCAGGAAGGAGTGATAGCCCATCACGCCCAGGCCGACCGAGCGCTCGCGGGCGGCGGCGTATTTGGCGCGGGCCATCTCGTCGGGCGCACGGTCGATGAAATCCTGCAGCACGTTGTCGAGGAAGCGCATGACGTCCTCGATGAAGCGGGGGTCGTCCTTCCACTCGAACCAGGTCTCGAGATTGAGGCTGGAGAGGCAGCACACGGCGGTGCGCTGCTGGCCGTGATGGTCGATGCCGGTGGGCAGGGTGATCTCGGCGCACAGGTTGGAGGTCTTGACCTCGAGGCCGGCGAGCTTGTGATGCTCGGGGCGCGCCTTGTTCACGTGGTCGGAGTAGATGATGTAGGGCTCGCCCTGCTCCATGCGCGCGGTGAGCAGGCGGATCCACAAGCCCCGCGCCGAGACCTTGCGGATGTGGCTGCCGTCCTTGGGCGAGACCAGCGCCCATTCCTCGTCACGCTCGACGGCGCGCATGAAGGCGTCGGACACCAGGATGCCGTGATGCAGGTTCAGCGCCTTGCGGTTCGGGTCGCCGCCGGTGGGGCGGCGCATCTCGATGAATTCCTCGATCTCGGGATGCCAGATCGGCAGGTAGACCGCCGCCGATCCGCGACGCAGCGAGCCCTGGCTGATGGCCAGGGTGAGGCTGTCCATGACGCGGATGAAGGGGATCACGCCGGAGGTCTTGCCGATCACGCCGACCTTCTCGCCGATCGAGCGCAGGTTGCCCCAGTAGGAGCCGATGCCGCCGCCCTTGGACGCCAGCCAGACATTCTCGTTCCACAGCCCGACGATGCCCTCGAGCGAGTCGGTGGCCTCGTTGAGGAAGCACGAGATCGGCAGGCCGCGCGAGGTGCCGCCATTGCTGAGCACCGGGGTGGCGGGCATGAACCACAGCCGCGAGATGTAGTCGTACAGGCGCTGGGCGTGGGGCTGATCGTCGGCGTAGTAACTGGCGACGCGGGCGAACAGGTCCTGATAGCTCTCGCCGGGCATCAGGTAGCGGTTGTCGAGCGTCGAGCGGCCGAAATCGGTCAGCAGCGAGTCGCGCGAGCGGTCGACGATCACCTGCGGACGGCCCTCGAACTGCACCGCATCGACCAGACCGGCGCCGCGCGCCTCCTCGGCCGGGGCATGCAGGGTCGCCTCAGTGCTCTCGGGCAGCGCGTCGAGAAGCTGCGACAGCAACCCGCCGCGGGTGGCGAGGTCTGCGTCCGAGGCGAAGGAAGAGGAGTCCTCAAGGCTCATCGGCATGTCTCCGGCGGGGGTCTGCGACCCGTTTCTGGCAGGGTGTCCCGTCGCGGCGGGAACAGCGTCAGACGCAACATCTCGCGTCGGCGCTGCGGTTTCAACACTAGATATGCGATTGCGGAGCCTCGAACTCAAGGCAGCGCCGGGCTGGGGATGAAAGTTGCAATACGGTCGCGGGGTTATGACCGGCACCCCCGTTATCCCCGCTCCTCACAACCAGACGGCTGTGGTACCCGGGCCACGGAACAGGTCGTGCACACCGGGTGCGACTCGGCGAACGGGGCGTCAGGCCGGCCAGTGGGCCATGGCGACGTCGAGCATCCCGACCCCATCGAAGCCGAAGCGCGCCAGCCCCACGGTTCGGGAATCGGGGACCGGGCCGGTGAACAGGGCGAGATCGGCCACCTGCGCTTCCGCTCCTTTGACCAGATCCTCGGCAAGACGGGCGGCATGGCGGGCGACGGGGCCGGCGGGGTCGAGCCAGAGAATCGGGCCCCCTGCCCCGCATTGCGGTGCGGCCTCGGCGAGCGCGTCGAGCAGGAAGGTATAATGGGTGCAGCCGATCGCCACCACGTCGACCCGCGCGCCGTCGGGGCGGGCGAAGAGCTGGTGCAGCTCGGTGCGGATCGCGTCCAGCAATCCTGGGTCGGGGGGCAGGTCGAGACCGGTGCGGAAGCGTTGCTCGGCGAGGTCGGCGAGGCCCCGCGCGCCATGGGCGATCAAGGTGCAGTCGGGCGCGTAGGCGGACTGCAGATCAGCCAGATAGCCGCGGCGGACGGTGGCGGCGGTGGCGAGCAGGCCGATCACCCGCGAGCGGCTTTCGGCCGCCGCCCATTTGATCGGCGGCACCACGCCGACGAAGGGCAGGTCGAAACGCGCGCGCAGGGCACCCAGCGCGAGGGTGGAGGCAGTGTTGCAGGCGATCACCGCCAGATCGGGGCGCAGACGCTCGATCGCGGCGCCGATCACCGCGCCGATGCGCTCGACCAGCCAGTCATCGGGTTTCTCGCCATAGGGAAAGGCGGCGTTGTCGGCGACGAAGCCGATCGTGGCCTCGGGCAGGGTCTGGCGCAGGGCGCCGACGATGCCGAGGCCGCCGATGCCGGAATCGAAGACGAGGACGCGCATCTCACCCGGTTCAGGGTTTCTTGCCGAGCTTGTGGGCCTGCGCTTCCTCGAGGCTGGCGACGCCGCCGTGTTTCGCCGACCAGCCGCACGGATCCTCGAGGAAGCGGCGCACCTCGGCGGAGGCGGATTCGGAGAAATAGGGGCGGCCGGCGCAGGCCTCGAGCACGTCCCACCAGGTGCACAGCGCATGCAGCGAGACGTCCATGTCGGCGAGCACGCGATGCGCGCCGGGAAAGACGCCGTAGAAGAACACCACGAAGGCGTGGTTGACCAGCGCGCCGGCCTCGCGCAGCGCGTTGGCGAACTGGATCTTGGAAGCACCATCGGTGGTGAGGTCCTCGACCAGCAGGGTGCGGCGGCCCTCCGGCACGTCGCCCTCGATCAGGGCGTTGCGGCCGAAACCCTTGGGCTTCTTGCGCACATAGGCCATGGGAGCTGCCATGCGGTCGGCGATCCAGGCGGCGAACGGGATGCCGGCGGTCTCGCCGCCGGCGACGACGTCGATCGACTCGTAGCCGATGTGGCGGCCGATCTTCTCGACCCCGAGCTCGACGATCTTGGTGCGCGCGCGGGGGAAGAAGATGATGCGCCGGCAGTCGATATAGACGGGCGACTTCCAGCCGGAGGTGAGCGTGTAGGGTTCCTCGGGTCGGAAATTGACCGCCTTGATCTCGAGCAGGAGCTTCGCCGTGGTCAGCGCCGCATCCCGATCCCAGTCGGTGGTGGCGGATGCGGTGGTCATGGGTCCGGTTTTTTCCCTGTGCATCGTCCTCACAAGGGAGTGTCGTATCAATCCGGCGCGAGGAAATCCATCACCGGCGATTGGACAGCGATGCGGCGACGAGCCTAGCCTTGCGCCATGACAGCCAGAACCCTCCTCGCCTTGTCGCTGATCTGGGCTGCGCCCGCGATGGCGCAGACCTCGCCGCCTGCACACGAACGCAGCGTCTCGGCGGAGGGAGGATGCACCGCACTGGTCGCACCCGATCGCGGACGGCTGACGATCTGGACCCAGCGCACCGAATCGAGCGCCGGCCGCGCGAGTGCGGAGGCCACCGCGGCCCTCGCCACGCTGCGCGGGCGGCTGGACGGGCTGCACCTGGCCGATGCCGCCATCGAGAGCAACGGGGTGCAGATCGACAAGCAGCCCATCGACGGGCCGAAGGGGCCCACGGGGTTCCAGTACCAGGCGCGGGCCGGGTTGCAGCTCGACAGCAGCGACATCGCTGGCCTGGGTCGGGCGATGGATGCGGTGGCGAGCGCGGACGAGATCGCGCCGATGGCGGTGTATGTGTCGGAAGGCAAGCGCCAGCAGGCGATCGATGCCTGCCTGCCGAAGGCGACGGCGGAAGCGAAGCGCCACGCCGAGGCGCTGCTGTCGGGGGTGGGCGACAGGCTCGGCCCGACGTTGCGCATCAACGGATTCGAGGCCCACGGCGGCGAGGCGCCGGCCTCCGACCTGTTCGGCGGCGGCCGGCCGGTGCTGTATGCGCGCATGGCAGCGCCGATGGCGGCGAAGGCCGAGGTCTCGGCCGGGGACCGGCAGATCGAGGTGCGCAGCACGGTGACGTTCGGGATATTGCAGTAGAGAAAAGACGTTCTTTCTTGAAAGAAAGAACCAAAGAACTTTCGTCCGCTGAAGTGGTTGGAAGGCTCGCGTTTCCCCAAGCCCTGCCAGAAAATTCCAGAAGTCTTTTTGCTTCTTTTTCTTCAGAAAAAGAAGGTCCTACTCGATCTTGAGCTCCTGCACCGACGTCTCCAGCTCGGCGAAGCTCGGCATGTGCTCGCTGGGTACCATCTTGCGGCCGCTCTCGATGCTGACCTGCGGCGGATTGCCGTGCAGGTGTGCGACGAGCACGGCGCGGATCAGTTCGGGGTATTTCGCCTCTTCCAGCACCACCGCACGGATGCGCGAGGCGACCGGGGCGACGATGCCGTAGGCGAGCAGAACGCCGAGGAAGGTGCCGACCAGGGCGCCGCCGATCATTTCGCCCAGCACCGCCGGCGGTTCGTTGATGTGGCCCATGGTCTTGATGACGCCGAGCACGGCGGCGACGATGCCGAGCGCCGGCAGCGCATCGGACATGCTCTGCAGCGCATGCGAGGGGTGCATCTCCTCGGCCAGCATCTTCTTGAGCTCACGGGCCATGACGTCGTCGATCTGGTGCGGGTCGTCGGCGTTCATGCCGATCATGCGCAGGTAGTCGCAGATCATCGGGGTGATGTGGTGGTCGGCGGCGATCTTGGGGAAGTGCTGGAAGGCGGCGCTCTCGTCGGGGCGCTCGATATGCGCCTCCAGCGCCATCGCGCCCTTCGACGAGGCGAGACGGGTGAAATGGTAGAGCAGGCCGAGCAGGTCCATGTAGTCGCTCTTGCGGTAGCGCGAGCCCTTGATGGCCTTCTTGAAGCCGCCGATGGTGTGTTTGACGTCGTGCATCGAGTTGGCCATCACGAAGGAGCCGATCGCGGCACCGAGGATGGTGAGCAGCTCGAACGGCATCGCGCCCACCAGCGGGCCGATGGCGCCTCCGGAGGCGACGAAGCTGCCGAACACGCAGCCCAGCAGCACACCGAGGCCGATCAGGACGAACATGGCTGAACCTGCATGAGACGGGGTGCGGTCATCGCGTGGCCTCTGATGTGGGGTGACGGTGGACGGTGAGCACGATGCGGCGATTGGCGGGCGATGACGGGTCGGCGGCGAACAGTGGTTCGCGCCCGGCATGGCCCGTGACGCCGGCGACATCGGCCTCCGGCAGGCCGGCAGCGACGAGAACCTGCTCGGCGGCATCTGCGCGCGCGCTGGACAATGTCCAGTTGGAGAGATGGCCGCCCGCATAGGGGGCTGCGTCGGTGTGGCCGTCGATCGACACCGGGCCGCCGAGGCGGGCGAGCCAGGGCGCGATCCGGCGCAGCAGAGCGACGGCGCGCGGGTTGGGCACGGCCTGACCGCTGTCGAACATCGGCTTGCTTTCGGCATCCATGATCTGCACGCGCAGGCCCTCGGGCGTGGCGGCGACATCGACCTGTCCGGCGCTGTCGGCGAGTGCCGGATCGGCGCGCAGCGCGTCGCGCAGCGCGCTGGCGGCAGCGCGGTCGGCGGGTGCTACGCCGTCTCCGGCCATTTCAGGGGCGGGCTGGTCCGGCCTGGCAGCCGCATGCAGGGCGGGGCCGGCGAGCATCACGGCCTGGATGATGGGGGCGCCGCCGGTACCGCGATCGAGACGGGCGCCGGCCCCTCCGCCGGCATCGTCCGCCGGCCGGCCGGCCCGGGCGCCGTCATCGCCGTCCTGCTGGCCGCCGGATGGGCCGGGCGACGGGACCGGCGACGAGGCGGCCGAGGCAGCGGCGGAGCTGGCCGGGATGGGTGCCGTGGCGGTCTGGGCGGGGTCGAGCGGCGGGGCTGGCGCGGTGGTGGCACTCGCCGCCGGATGCGGATCGGGATGGGTGGGCTGTGGGGTGGCGGCGGTCCTGGAGGGGTCGAGCTTCTCGGCGATGGCGCTGTCGGCGGTGAACGGCGTGGGCTGGCTGGGCAGCATGCCAGAGCCGCCGATGCTGTGCTCGCGGTCGGCGAGCGGGTTGAAATAGGCGGCGATGCCGCGACGCTGGTCGTCGGTGATGGCGTTGATCAGCCACATCAGCAGGAAGAACGCCATCATCGCGGTGACGAAATCGGCGTACGCGACCTTCCACGCGCCACCGTGGTGGCCGTCCTCGACGATCTCCTCGCGACGGATGACGATGTTGACCGCCCCGTCCGACTTGCCCTTGCGCTGCGCCATGGTGTCTCCCGTCCGGACGACAGGATGCGGTCGGACCCCTTAAGATTGGGTGAATGACGCGAAGGCGGGGATCGATCGATGCGTATCGTCATTGCATGTGACAGCTTCAAGGGCAGTCTCGACGCGCGGTCGGTGGGCGAGGCGATCACAGAGGGCCTGCGCGATGTCTGGCCGCAGGACAGCGGAGTCGCGATCCGCAATCTGCCGATCGCCGACGGGGGCGAAGGGACGATCGACGCGATCGTCGACGCGCTGGGCGGGACACGCCGCCGCACGCGGGTGAGCGGGCCGCTGGGCGGCATGGTCGAGGCGGTGTGGGGGTTCGTGCCGGGGCCGCCGGGACAGCCGCCGCTGGCGGTGATCGAGATGGCGATGGCGGCGGGGCTGACGCTGCTGGACGAGGCGGTGCGCGATCCGCGCCGGGCGAGCACGCGCGGGGTGGGCGAGATGATGCGGGCGGCATTGGACGCGGGCTGCCGGCGCTTCATCGTCGCGATCGGCGGATCGGCGACCAATGACGGCGGCGCGGGGCTGGCGCAGGCGCTCGGGGTGTCGCTGCGCGATGCACACGGGGTCGAGCTGCCGCCCGGCGGCGCAGCCCTGGCCGGGCTGGCCGAGATCGACAGGCGCGGACTCGACCCGCGTCTGCGCGACTGCGTGGTCGAGGTGGCGTGCGATGTCGACAATCCGCTCAGCGGCCCGGACGGGGCGAGCGTGGTGTTCGGCCCGCAGAAGGGGGCGGATGCGGCGGCGGTGGCCGAGCTGGACGCCGCGCTGGCACGGTATGGCGCATTGCTGGATGCGCATCTCGGACAGGCGGTATCGACCGCGCCGGGGGCCGGGGCGGCGGGCGGGCTGGGGGCCGGGCTGATGGCGTTCGCCGGCGGCGTGCTGCGGCCCGGGGCGGGGCTGGTGCTGGATGCGGTGGGGCTGGATGCGGCGCTGGCGGGCGCGGATCTGGTGATCACCGGCGAGGGCCGGCTCGATGCGCAGAGCCTGCGCGGGAAGGCGCCCGTCGCCGTGGCGCGGCGAGCGGCGGCGCGCGGCATCGCGACCATCGCCATCGCCGGTTCGCTGGGCGAGGGGGCGGAGCGGGCCTACGGGGCGGGGATCAGCGCAATGTTCGGCATCGTCGAGGGTCCGACGACGCTGGCCGAGGCGCAGCGCGACGCGGCGATGCTGGTGCGGCGGCGGGCGGCGGCAGTGGCGCGGGTGTGGCGCGCGGCGGTTCAGCGGGAGGGCAGCACCGCGAGCGGCAGCGGCGGATCCGCGGGGATGGCGCGGTAGAGCACGTAGCGGTCGGCGCAGGTCTCGGCGTTGCGGCAGCGCTCGACGCCGGCGATCGGGACCGCCTGGCCCCAGAGCGCGGGGTCGGGAGGATCGTTGGCGCGCAGACGGCGCACCAGAACCACCTCCTGACGGTCGACTTCGGGCAGGTCGAACAGGGCCCAGCGCGCCTCGGCGCCGAGCACGATCCGCTGCGGCAGGTGCCAGGCGAGCTCGGAGGCGAGGCCATACTCGTCGGCGGCGATCGGCAGGCCCTCGGGGGCGAGGCGGTCGATCTCGCTGGCGAGCGCCGGCCAGCCGGCGAGGCGGGCGAGGGTGACATCCTGTTTCGGCGGCAGCCTGAACGGGGCGATGGTGGCCTGGAGCCAGACCGCGGCCACGATCGGGACGGCGCAGGCGAGGCTGACGGCCGGCAGCCAGGACCACCGCGCCGGGCGGGTGACGCACCACAGCCCTCCGGCGATGGCGAGGGCGGGGTAGACGAGCACCGGCCAGTTGGCCTGCACCCGGTCGCCGATCGCGTGCTGGACGAAGACGGCGGTCGGCAGGGCGATGACGCAGAGCAGAATCGTGGCGGCAGCCGCGTGGGGGGGCATCGTGGCGGCAGCCGCAGCACCCGCCGGGCGGCGCCGGCGCCACAGCCACATGCAGCCAAGGACCCAGACCAGGGCGATGAGCGGGGTGGCGAGGCCGATCTGGCCGCCGACCAGCTCGCCGAGATAACGCAGCGTGGGGTGCCACGCGCCGGTGCGGCCGCCCTGTTTGTGGAAGCTGGCCCAGCCGTGGCGGGCGTTCCACAGCAGCGTCGGCGCGAAGGCCGCCAGCGCGACCGCAGCACCTGCGAACGGCCACGGCGTGCGCAGCCAGCGTCGCCCCGGCGCGGTGGCGAGCAGCCACACCGCCAGGCCGAGAGCGGTGAGCAGGGTGGTGTACTTGCTGTCGAGGCCGAGGCCGAGGCACAGGCCGATCGCCAGCCACCAGCGCGGGTCGTCGGTGACCAGCACCCGCCCGCAGGCGGCCAAGGCGAGGGTGCAGAAGAACAGCAGCGGCGTGTCGGGGGTGATGAGCACGCTGCCGGCGCCCAGGGCGAGGGTGGCGTTGAGACCGAGAGCCGCCCACAGCCCGGCGCGCGCGGGACGCTCGACGCCGAGCGATGTCGCGAGATCGCGGCCGGCGATGGCGAGCGCGATGGAGCCGGCGGCCGCGGACAGCGGCGCGGACAGGCGGATGCCGAGGGCCGAGGAGCCGGCCAGCGTGGTGGTGAGCTGGATCCACAGCGCGACCATCGCCGGGTGGTCGAGATAGCCGGTCTGGAGATGATGCGACCAGACCCAGTAATAGGCCTCGTCGGGCGAGAGCGGGGTGAGGGCCGCGACCAGCAGCCGCAGCGCGGTGAGCGCGACCAGCGCACAGACGGCGCCGATCAGCATCAGCGGGCGCGCCAGACCAGGGTGGAGGAAACGGCGTAGTTCCACACCACGCTCATCAGCGCGCCGGCGAGGGCGGCGGCCGTCCAGCCGTGATGGGCGGCGACCAGCATCGAGGCGATGCCGATATTGGCCAGCCCGCCGATGCCGCAGACCACCATGAACAGCGCCAGCCCCCACCACAGCCGCGGCCCGCGCAGGCGGCGGTCGCGATAGGTCAGCACGTTGTTGAGCCAGAAATTGGCGGCGGTGGAGACCAGCATGCCGGCGGTCTGCCCGTCGACGAAGCCGCCGCCGAGATGGCGCGCGATGAACAGCACCGCGAGATTGACCAGCACCCCGACCGCGCCGATCGCGGCGAAGGCAAGGAAGCGCAGCGGCAGCATGCCGCCGGTGGCGCGATCGACCAGCATGGCGAGGAACTGCACCATCACCAGCACGTCGAGCTTGCTCTCTCCGGCCAGGCGGGCGCGGAACTCGAACGGGATCTCGATGGCGCGCAGCGGCACGGGCGCGCTCATCACCAGGTCGAGCAGGATCTTGAATCCATGCCCAGACAGGCGCGGCGCCAGCGTATCGAAGGTCTCGCGGCGGAGCGCGAAGAAGCCGCTCATCGGATCGGTGAGCTTCGGGCGGATCAGCGCCCGCGCCAGCCCGATGCCGCCTTCGGAGAGGCGGTGGCGCCAGGGCGAGGACAGGCCGGCGGCGGTGCCGCCATCGACATGGCGCGAACCGACGGCGATGTCGTAGCCGCCGCCGGCCACGGCGTCGATCATCTGCGGCAGGCGGGTCTCGTCGTGCTGGAGATCACCGTCCATCACCGCGATCACCGGTGCGGACGACGACAGCGCGCCCTCGATCACCGCCGAGGACAGGCCGCGACGCCCGATGCGGCGCAGGCCGCGCACGCGCGGGTCGGACGCGGCGAGCGCGCGCACGGCGCCGATGGTGCCGTCGGGGCTGTCGTCATCGACGAAGATCACCTCCCAGGCGCGCCCGGCGAGCGCGCGGTCGAGGGCGGCGACCAGCGGGCCGACATTGTCGACCTCGCGGTAGCACGGCACCACGATGGAGATGTCCGGTGACCCGGCAGGGATCAAAGGGGGACGCCGGCGTCGTTGCGGCTGGTGCGGATGGTCTGCAGGGTCTGCAGCCGGCTGACGTTGGGCGCCTCGGTCAGACGGCGGGTGAGCTCGTTCTCGTGGGCGGTGTCGCGGGCCAGCAGGCGCAGCAGGAAATCGCCGCCGCCGCGGATCATGTGGCACTCGCGCACTTCGGGCCAGTTGGCGACCAGGCTCTCGAAGCCGGTGAGCGCGCTCTCCTTCTGGCTGTCGAGGCCGACCAGGGCGAAGAAGGTGATGTTCCAGCCGAGCGCCTGCGGATCGGTGTCGGCGCGGTAGCCGCGGATGACGCCGTCATCCTCCAGCCGGCGCAGGCGGCGCAGGCAGGGCGGCGCGGAGATGCCGGCCCGCCGGGCGAGTTCGACATTGGTCATGCGCCCGTCGCGCTGGAGCTCGGCGACGATCAGCCGGTCGATGGCGTCAAGCTCGACGCCACCCTCGGCCCGGCTGTCGTCGGAATCATGGTCGTGGGGTGCTGCTGCCGCCCGATGTCGCCCCGTCAAATCTGCATCCCCCAACGTGCGCTTGCACCGACATCGTCTTCGACCCGCCGGGCACCTGCCCGGAGACCCTTGCCTGATGGCGGCTGCATCACCTTCTTTGTCGCGTTGCCCGATCCGGCAGCACCCGGACACATGCTCCGGACGCTGACGAACGAGCCTATAGCCGATCGGCGGCGCCGCAGAAAGGCACGCAGAGGGTTGCGTGCCTTGCACGACTGCCATACCCAACCGTATTGTCCGGCGATCGTTGCGTGCGGCCTCGCCGCGGGCCGGACGAGACGGGCGGACCCAGACGAAAGCTTCCGCAGGACCATGACCGAGACCCTTACCACGGACGTGCTGATCATCGGCGCCGGCCCCGCCGGCTATACCGCCGCGATCTATGCCGCCCGCGCCAGCCTCGCCCCCGTTCTGGTGGCCGGACTCCAGCCCGGCGGCCAGCTCACCATCACCACCGAGGTCGAGAACTATCCCGGCTTCGCGCAGCCGATCCAGGGGCCGTGGCTGATGGAGCAGATGGCCGAGCAGGCGGCGGCCTATGGCACGAGGATCCTGTTCGACATCATCACCGACGCCCCGCTGCGCGAGCGCGACGCCGAGGGGTATCTGACGCTGAGGGGCGATTCGGGGGATGTCTACCGCGCCCGCAGCGTGATCATCGCCACAGGCGCGCAGGCGCGCTGGCTGGGGCTGGAGTCGGAGAAGCGGCTCGCCGGTGCCGGGGTCTCGGCCTGCGCGACCTGTGACGGGTTCTTCTTCCGCGGCAAGGACGTCGCGGTGATCGGCGGCGGCAACACCGCGGTCGAGGAGGCGCTGTATCTGACCCATCACGCGGACCGCGTCACGCTGATCCATCGCCGCGACAGCCTACGAGCGGAGAAGATCCTCCAGGAGAGGCTGTTCGCCCATCCCAAGGTGCGGGTGGAGTGGAACGCTGTGGTCGAGGAGATCCTCGGCGGCGACGGCACCGGCCCGGACGCGGTCAGCGGCGTGCGGCTGCGCGACACGCGCGACGGCAGCGAGCGCGAGCTGGCGGTGGACGGGGTGTTCGTCGCCATCGGCCACTCGCCGACCACGGAGATCTTCCGCGGCCAGGTGGCGCTCGACGAGGAGGGCTACATCCTCACCGAGCCCGGCAGCACCCGTACCTCGATCGAGGGCGTGTTCGCCGCCGGCGACGTGGCCGACAAGATCTACCGCCAGGCGGTGACCGCCGCCGGCACCGGCTGCATGGCGGCCCTCGAGGCCGAACGCTGGCTGTCGCACCTGCCGGCGCAGGCCGAGCCGCGGCTGGCACCGCGCCAGGCCGCCGAACCGCTGATCCACGCTTCCTGACGCCCCTTCCCTCCAGCCGCAAGAGACCGCCGTGCCGACACATCCGATGAGCGAGACCCGATGACCATGGACTGGGACAAGCTGCGCATTTTCCATGCGGTCGCCGAGGCCGGCAGCTTCACCCATGCCGGCGACGTGCTCAGCCTCAGCCAGTCGGCGGTCTCGCGGCAGATCTCGGCGCTGGAGGAGGCGCTGGCGGTGCCGCTGTTTCATCGCCATGCGCGCGGTCTGATCCTCACCGAGCAGGGCGAGGCGATGAACCGCACCGTGCGCGAGGTGTTCGCCAAGCTGGCCCTCACCGAGGCGCTGCTGACCGAGAGCAAGGAGCGCCCGGCCGGCAAGCTCAAGATCACCACCACCACCGAGTTCGGCAATGCGTGGCTGATGCCGCGGCTGTCGCGCTTCCTCGCCACCTATCCGGATGTGTCGGTGACGCTGCTGCTGGAGGATGGCGATCTCGATCTCGGCATGCGCGAGGCGGATGTGGCGATCAGGATGCACGCGCCGCGCCAGCCCGATCTGGTGCAGCGTCACCTGCTCGACATCCACCTGCCGGTCTGTGCGTCGGAGGCCTATCTGGCGGCGCGCGGCACGCCGGTCTCGCCCGACGATCTCGACGGGCATGCGCTGATCTCGTTCGGCAACTACCGACCGCCGGTGCCGCAGATCAACTGGCTGGCCCAGCTCGGCCGCGGCAACGGGCCGGCGCGCCCGGCACTGATCGAGGTGAACTCGCTGGTGGCGATGCGCGATGCGGTCGAGGCGGGCCTGGGCATCGCCTCGCTGCCGCATTACCTGGTCGCCGACCGGCCGGGGATCAAGCGCATCCTGACCAATGTCGAGTCGCCGAAGATCGAGGCGTATTTCGTCTATCCGGAGGAGCTGCGCACCTCGAAGCGGGTGGCGGTGTTCCGCGACTTCCTGCTCGCCGAGCTCCAGGCCGACCGCACGGAAGGCTGACGCCGTCCTGATGCCGCCGATCGCGACGCGTCTCGGCCGCCATGGCCGGGGCGCCCTGACGCTTGCCGCCTGTCTTGCCGTGTTCGTGGCCCTGCTGGCCTGGCGCGAACCAGTGGTGTTCCTGCAGGGCCGCTTCTGGGCGGAGGAATGCGGCGTCTTCTACGACCATGCCTGGCAGGTCGGCTTCTGGCCGGCGGCGCTGTGGTCGTATGCCGGCTATCTGAACCTGCCGGCCGACCTCGCCGGCGCGCTGGCCCGCTGGCTGGTGCCGGTGGAGCTCGCGCCCAGGGTGACAGAGGCGATCGCCATCGCCGGCATGGCCTGCCCGGTGCTGGTGCTGGCCACCAGCCAGACGCCGTGGCTGCGCCGGGGGCCGGTGCGGCTGGCGGCGGTCGCGCTGGTGATGATCGTGCCGGCGGCGGAGGAGGTGTGGCTCAACACGCTGCATGTGCAGTTCCAGCTCGCACTTGCCACTGCGCTGATCGTCTCGCTCGACGCGGAGCGCGGCCGCACCGCCCGGGCATACCGCGCGCTGCTGCTGGTCGCACCGCTGTCGGGCATGGTGTCAGTGATGCTGCTGCCGCTGCTGGCACTGCGCTGCGGCGTCGAGCGGGCCGCGCGCCGCGAGCGGCTGTGGCAGCTCGGCATGCTGGGCGCGGGGGCGGCGGTGCAGGTGGGGCTGTTCTATCACGGCACCGACGCGCGGGGGCATGTCTCGCCGGTGCTGGTGGGGTCGGCCTTCACCGCCAAGCTGGTCCTCGAGCCGCTGCTCGGCATGGACGGAGCGGCGGAGACGGCCAAGGCGATGTGGGTCGATCTGGAGTTGCATCGCACGCCCTGGCTGGCGCTGCTGGCCGGGCCGTGTGCGGGGCTGGTGCTGCTGTGGCTGGCGCTCGGATGCCGCAGCGCGCTGTGGCTGCTGCTGTGCGCGGGGCTGGTGGCGATCGGTTCGTTCGTCGGCATGCTCGACCCCCAGGACGTGATCGTGCTGCGCCATGTCGGCGAGCGTTATGCCTTCGTGCCGCAGGCCTGCGCCCTGCTGGCGCTGCTGGCCATCGCGGCCTCGCGCCATCGGGGGATGTGGGGGCTGCTGCGACGACTGCTCGCCACGGGGCTGTGTGTCTGGCTGGCGGGGATGGCGCTGGTGTCGATCGCCGCCACGCCGGCAGGCGAGCTCGACGGCCGCGACTGGCGCGCGGAGGTGGCGCTGTGGCGCGCCGATCCGGCGCATGCGCCGCGCTGCTGGCCGTCCGATGACTGGCGGGTGACGCATCTGCCTGCGCCGCGCGACACGCCCGGGTTGTCCAACGCCCCCACCGGCGGCTAGAAGACCCGACCTGCCGGAACCGAAATCGTCACATGCTCGCAGACAAGAAGATCGCGGTCGTCCTGCCCGCCTACAATGCGGCGAAGACCCTGCGCCGGACCTTCGAGGAGATCCCGCGCGACATCGTCGACGACATCATCCTCACCGACGATGCCAGCCGCGACGACACCGCCGCACTGGCCGAGTCGCTGGGCATCCACACCGTGCGCCACGACGCCAATCGCGGCTACGGCGGCAACCAGAAGACCTGCTACACGGTCGCACTGCAGCGCGGCGCCGACATCGTGGTGATGCTGCATCCCGACTACCAGTATACGCCGCGGCTGCTGATCGCGATGGCGTCGATGATCGCCTCCGAGCAGTTCGACGTGGTGCTCGGATCGCGCATCCTGGGCTCCGGCGCGCTGGCCGGCGGCATGCCGCTCTACAAATACATCGCCAATCGCGGCCTCACGCTCGCACAGAACATCCTCCAGGGCGCGCATCTGTCGGAATATCACACCGGCTACCGCGCCTGGAGCCGGGCGGTGCTGCTGCGGCTGCCGCTGCTGGCCTGCTCGGACGATTTCGTGTTCGACAACGAGATGCTGGCGCAGACGCTGCATTTCGGCTTCCGGGTCGGCGAGATCTCCTGTCCGACGCGCTATTTCGCCGAGGCCTCGTCGATCAACCTGCGCCGGTCGATCACTTATGGCTTCGGCGTGCTGGGCACCGCCGGGCGCTACCGGATGCAGAAGATGCTGCGCCGTCGTCTGTCGCTGTTTGCGGACGATGTGGCACTGCGCCTGCCGATGGACGGGCTGCCGGGACCGCGCGGCAACGCCGCTCCTTGAGCCTGCCGGCCACCGGGCGGGCACCGGCGCGTGCCGCCACGCTGCGCGTCGCCCTGGGCGGGGGGCTGCTGGCGGCGCTGGCAGCGACGGTGGTGGTCCTGCGGCTGCGCCCCGGGCTCGCCGCCCCGCTGCGTGCGGCCCTCGATGACGCGCAGGGCTGGGCGCATGGGTCCTGGCCGCAATTCGTCGCCCTGCAGGTGCTGATCGCACTGTCCGGCGTGGTTCCGGCCTCGCTGGTCGGGCTGGCGGCGGGTGCCGCCTATGGTCCGGTGCTCGGCTTCGCGGTGGCGGCGGCGAGCACGCTGGCGGCGGCGGCGATCGCCTTCGCCCTCGCCCGGTCTGCGCTGCGCCCGGCGATCGCGGCGATGCTGTCGCGCCGCGCGGCGCTGTCGCGCATCGATCGCGCCATCACCCGCGACGGGTGGCGCACGGTGTGCCTGCTGCGGGTGTCGCCGGTGATGCCGTTCGCGCTGACCTCCTACGCCCTCGGCCTGACCGGGCTGAGGACGTCGCATTACATCCTCGGCACGCTTGCCGCCCTGCCGGCGCTGGCCGGCTATGTGGTGCTGGGCTGGCTGGGCCGGGTGGGCGCGCGCCATGCTGCCGACGGGCTCTCGGCGTTCCAGGCCATCGGGCTCGGGATCGGCGCGATCGCGACGATCGGCATGATCGTGCATGTCGGCAGGCTGCTGCGGCGCGCCGTGCTAACAGAACATGAGTGTGACTGACGATTCATGAACAATTCGACATGAGTTTCGATTTTCCGGTGCAATTCACGTCTTGCATGCGGGGAACCGAGCGCGTAATCGAAGACCGTTACTTGTCTTGTCTGTACGATGTTTTCGCCTTGCAAGTGTCCAGAATGGATCCGGCAGTCACCCTCCGCTTGCAGACCGCCGATCAGAACCGGCGGGACGTTCCCTTTACGGAACCGTGACCGCGACGCATCGACCGGCAATTCGACTGAAAGACGGAGCATTTCGGAAAGAAATGACTGAAGACATCAACAAGAACGATCTTCTCGCCCTGACCGCGCAGATCGTCTCGGCGCATCTGAGCAATAATGCCATCGAGCCTTCCCGGGTCACGGCATTGATCACCGAGGTGTACCAGAGCCTGCGCAGTCTCGGCGAGCCCGCCCCCGAGCCGGCGCCGGCGCCGGTACCGGCGGTGCCGATCAAGAAGAGCGTGTTTCCCGACTATCTGATCTGCCTCGAGGACGGGAAGAAGCTCAAGATGCTCAAGCGGCATCTGATGACCACCTACGACCTCACCCCGGACGCCTATCGGCAGAAATGGGGCCTTCCCAGCGACTATCCGATGGTGGCGCCGAACTATGCGGCACATCGCTCGTCGCTGGCGCGCAAGATCGGCCTCGGTCGCCGCCAGCCGGTGCAGAGCGAACCCGCCCCGGCGCGTCGCGGCCGTCGCGCCAAGGCTCCGGTCGAGGCCTGAGCGTCGACCGACACCGCGCCCCTCGCCACGCCTGAGGCCCGTCTCGACTGGACCCCGCCGGACTGGCCGTTCTTCGGTCTCGACGGCAGGGTCGAGCCGTTTGTGTTCGCCGCCAGCGAGCGCGGCGCGGCCGTCGCACTGGCGACCCTCGTCGCCCTCGACGGCGGCGGACCACGGCCGCCCGGCAGCCAGATGGCGATCACGGGCGAGGGTGTCTGCGGCTATCTCTCCGGCGGCTGCATCGAGGCCGACATCGTCGGACATGCCGCATCCGTGCTGGAGACCGGCGAGCCGCTGCTGCTGCGCTATGGCGAGGGCGGCCCCTGGTTTGACCTGAAACTGCCCTGCGGCGGCGGCATGAGCGTGCTGGTCGAGCGGCTGCTGCCCGACGATCCCGCACTCGCCGTCTGGCGTGGACGTGGGCGCGAGGTGCTGTGCTGGTGCAGTGACGGCCGCCTCCGCCGGGCCGAAGCCGTGGCGGCGGGCGAGGCCGGCTGCGCCTGGGACGGCACCACCGTGCGGCTGAGCGTGCCGCCGCCCTGGCGGCTGGTGGTGGTCGGACACAATCCGGGTGCGCTGGCCATCGCCCTGCTCGGCGCGCAGACCGGGCTGCAAACCCACCTGCTGCGCGAGTCGGCGACCACCACCGTGCCCGGACACGGCATCCGTCTGCATTCCGGCCGGATCGCCGACAGCCTCGCGGCGCTACGCCCCGACCGCTGGACGGCGATCGCCGTCGCCGGACACGACGAGGACGCAGACCGCCGCGCACTGGCAGCCGCCCTGCCCTCGGCGGCCAGTTATGTCGGCCTGCTCGGCTCGCGCAGGCGGCTCGTGGCGCATCGTGCGGCGCTCATCGGGCAGTATGGGCTGTCACCGGGCCAGCTCGACCGGCTGCATGCGCCGATCGGCCTCGATCTGGGCGGCAAGGCGCCGTGGGACGTCGCACTCAGCGTCATCGCCGAGATCGTCCGCCACCGCCATCGTTCCGACGGCACGCAGGCCGGGTAGCGACCCTTGCCGGCCGCTCAGCGGATCGGAAAGCCGGGGTCGGCCAGCGCGATCGTCGAGGTCGCGTGGTGGATGTGCTCCGGGCCACCCTTGGGCGGCCACAGCCCGGCGGCATAGTGATCGCGACGCAGTTCGTTGCGCTCCTCGACGCTGGCGAAGCCCCACAGATGCGTGATCCGCAGCGGGCCGTCGAGCGCATACAGGGCGGTGACGAGATGGTCGGTGTAGCGATGGGCGGGACCGATCGCCTGCTGCCATCCGGCCAGGGTGGCGGGCAGGCCGCCGGGAACGAGATGGTATGTCCGCAACTCGAACACGCCGCCATAGTCGCGCGGCACGGGAGCCGGCAGGAAGGGGAACGGCGCGTAGCTCTCCATCGTCAGCCTCACGCCGGCGGAGGCGCTGCCGCACGGATCGGCGCTGTGCAGGGCGCGGCGACGCTCGGCGGCAAGGGCGTCGGCATCGGGGAAGGCGCGCAGGACGACCAGATCGCCGATCGGGCCGATCTCGGTCGTCCACAGGCCCAGAACCGAACCGGCGACGGAGCCGGCGAGCCAGTCGCTGGCCCCCTGCCTGACACCCTTTGCGGTGAAGACGGAGCCGGAAAGGGTGGCGATCTCGTAGAGCATGAGCTGTCCTCGACAATGCGAACGCCCGTCGCGATGCCCGGGGCCTGGGACGGCGCGGGTCCATGACACCCTTTAGATGAAGGTGCCGCGCAGGAAGCCGAGTGCGGGCAGCGGACGCCAGGCCTTCGGCAGGTCGGAGCGGCGGATCGGGGCGACGGAGTAGTGCGGCAGCGGCTGGCGGGCGCCGGCCAGGAAGCCGGCATAGGCGGCGACCTGGGCGGCGCGCCAGCTTCGGTCGGCGAGTGCGGCCTCTCGGGTGGGATAGATCTCGGCGATGCGGTCCTGACGGCCGAGCGAGGCGATCACCGCCCACAGCGAATCCTCGGCGCGCGGGCGTCGCAGCGGAACGACATTCGCCTCACCCGACCCGGTGGCGGGGCGGGGCGCTGTCGGCGGGGTGCGGGACGAGAAGCCGGCCACCGGGCGAGCGTGGTCCGATCCGTCGGGGCCGTCAACGACAACATCGTCGCCGCCTGGCATGAACGGCGGGGGGACTGGCGCGTAAGCACGTTGCCTGCGATGTAGCGTGATGTGCGGGCCGGGGCGAGCGGTCCCGCAGTGAAACGGTCCAGTCAGGGAGCGGGGCGAGCGATGTTGCGGGTGATCATCGGACTGGTGTTTCTCGTCGTGCTGGTGCTGTTCGTGCTGTCGAATACCGCGCCGCTGCAGCTCAGGATCCTCAGCTACGACGTCTATCACCCGGTGGCGACCGGGCTGGTGCTGGTGCTGTTCTCGGCCACCGCGCTGCTGGTCGGCGCGCTGCTGATGTGGTTCAGCGAGCTGGGGCAGCGCCGCCGCGCGAGGCGCGCGGAGGCGCAGGTGCGGGCGCTGGAGACGCGTGTTTCGGAGCTGACCACCCAGATCGCCACCGCCGCGCGGCCCGCGCCCTATGCGCCCGCCCCCGCGGCGGTCACGCCGGGCATCGCGACCGGCCCGATCGCCGGCTGAGCCGCCGGGCATGACCACCGGCCTGATCGTCGCGATCGACACCCCCGAGCTGCCGCAGGCGCAGGCGATGATCGGCCGGCTGCGCGGCCTGGGCGCGATGCCGAAGCTGGGGCTGGAGTTCTTCCTCGCGCACGGGCCGGCCGGGGTGGCTGCGGCGGTGCAGGGCGAGCCGTTCTTCCTCGACCTCAAGCTGCATGACATTCCCAACACCGTCGCCGGCGCGGTGCGCAGCATCCTGCCGCTGTCGCCGACGCTGCTCACCGTGCATGCCGCCGGCGGAGCGGCGCTGGTGGCGGCTGCGCGGGGCGCGATCGACAGTGCCATCGCCGAAGGGGGGCTGCCGGCCGGCGGGCATGCCTGGCCGAGGCTGCTGGCGGTCACCGTGCTGACCAGTCTCGATGGGGCAGCCCTTGCCGCGACCGGGGTGGCGGATCAGCCCGAGGCGCAGGTGCGGCGACTGGCCGGGCTGGCGCTGGGCGCGGGAGCGGACGGGCTGGTGTGCAGCCCGCACGAGGTGGCGATGCTGCGTGAGGCGTATGGGGCCGATCCGGTGCTGGTGGTGCCGGGCATCCGTCCCGCCGGCGCGGCGCCGGGCGACCAGGCTCGGGTGATGACACCGCGTGAGGCGGCACGCGCGGGGGCCAGCTGGATCGTGGTCGGTCGGCCGATCACCACCGCCGCCGATCCCGAAGCCGCCACGCAGGCGATCCTCGACGAGCTGGCCGCGGCGTGAGATGGCGGTCGCGGTCAAGATCTGCGGCCTGAGCGACGCGGCCGGGATCGAGGCGGCGCGCGGCGCGGACTGGATCGGCTTCGTCTTCCACCCCGCCTCGCCGCGGGCGGTCAGCCCGGCACAGGTCCGCCGGCTGCTCGACGACGCACCGGGGCATCCGCCGGCGATCGGGCTGTTCGTGCGGCCTGACGAGGCGATGGTGGCGGAAGCGCTGGACACGGTGCGGCTGGACGGGTTGCAGCTCTACACCGATGCCGGGACCGCCGCCCGGCTGGGCCATCGCTTCGGGCTGCCGGTCTGGCTGGCCCTCGGCGTCGGCGCGCGCGCCGACCTGCCGCAGCACGCCCCGCCGGGTATCGGGCGGCTGCTGGTCGAGGCGAAACCGCCGCCGGGGGCTCGGCTGCCGGGCGGAAACGCAACGGCGTTCGACCACCGGCTGACACAGGGCTGGGCGGCACCGCTGCCGTGGCTGCTGGCCGGCGGACTGACCCCCGGCAACGTGGCCGGAGCGATCGGGGAGAGCGGGGCGGAGGCGGTGGATGTGTCGTCGGGGGTCGAGCACTCGCCCGGGCGCAAGGACCCCGGGCTGATCGACGCCTTCATCCGGGCGGCGCGCAGCGCATCCGTCATGCGTTCGTAACAATCCCGATATGTTGTCGTAACGACACAGTCGGGCGCAAACTTGTCTGCGCGGTCAAACATGCGTGATGACACGGGGGCGTAACGAGCTAGAAGCGCTGCGACAGACCGCATCGCTGACGAGGCCGCCCCGATGATCCGACACACACGACTGACCCTCCTGCTGGCCGGCACGGCGATGATCGCGCCGGGCGCGCTCGCGCAGCAGAGCCCGACCGCCGGCACGACCCCCAACACGACCCATGTCCATCATGCCCGGGCGCATCATGCGGCCCGGCATGGCGCGGCCGCGCACAAGAACAGGACGACGCAGGCGGCGCCGGCCGCCGCCGCACCGGCCACCTCGACGGCATATGCGCCGGCGGCACCGCGCGTGGTGACGCAGGCCAGCAGCGCGGGCAGCGAAAGCATCCTGGTGACGGGGCGCAGCGCGCGCACCCGGCTGCCGGGCGGCGGGCTGATGCGGGTGGAGACGGCGCCGAAGGCGGTGATGACGATCAGCCGCGACTTCATCGCCAAGCAGTCGCCGACCACCAACGCGCAGCAGTTGCTGCGCATGCTGCCCAGCACCAACGTCACCGATGCCGATCCGTACGGGCTGTTTTCCGGCACCTCGCGCGTGCGCGGGCTCGACACGTCCGAGCAGGGCTATGTGCTGGAGGGGCTGCCGCTCAACGATATCGGCAATTCGGCCTTCTATTCGAACGAGGTGGTCGAGGCGGAGGATCTCGAAAGCGTGCAGCTCCAGCCAGGCACGGTCAATCTCGACACGCCGACGGTGAGTGCGGCGGGCGGTCTGGTCACACTCACGATGAAGGACCCGGCGATGAAGCCCGGCGGCCTCGTCGACATCAGCTATGGCACCTACAAGCTGAACCGCGAGTTCATCCGCCTCGACAGCGGCGTGATCGGCAACAGCGGCCTGCGCGGCATGTTCGCCTTCAGCCACACCCATGCCAACAACTACATGGGCCCGGGCGGTGCGGAGAAGAAGCACATCGACGTCAAGATCGTGAACGATTTTGCCAATGGCAGCCGGGCGAGCTTCGTCGTCGCCTATAACGATCAGGTCAACGACAGCTACAATTACGGCTCGTTCACCGCGGCGAACTTCGCCAACCTGATCTCGAAGGGGAATTCGAACTCGTATCTCGCCGACTACAAGGGCGTGAACACGGCTGGCACCAACTACTACAAGCTGCACGTCAACCCGTTCAACAACGTGATCGTGTCAGCGCCGTCGACCGCGGTGATCAACAGCCACCTGCACATCGACGACACGCCCTATTTCTGGCACGGCATCGGCAACGGCACGGGTGCTTCGATCCTCACCGAGGGCAGCACCTGGTATGGCAACATCAACGAGCCGATCGACCTCAACGGCGACGGCAAGGTCACCAAGGCGACCGCGATCGCGCTGACGCCGTCGAACCAGGAGCAGTTCCGCCCCGGCAACGTGCTCAAGCTGGTGTTCACGCCCGACAAGCATCACACGATCGAGGCGGGCTACTGGTACGAGTACTCGAACCTGCTGCAGTACTCGCCGGTGGTGAAGGTCAATCAGGCGACCGGCGAGGCGGCCAACATCTGGGGCCAGTCGAGCTTCTACACGCTGCCGAACGGCCAGCCTTACTGGTACCGGAACTGGCTGACGATCACCAACGTCAACATGCTGTTCCTCGGCGACACGGCGAAGTATTTCGACAATCGCCTGACCGTGGCAGCAGGGTTCAAGGAAGCGATGGTACATCGCAACCTCGACAACTACATCCCCGGCACGACCTACAACCGCACGCTCAACATCGCCGAGCCGCTGCCGCAGCTCGGCGTGTCGTGGCAGTTCAACAAGGCCAACCAGGTCTATGTGAGTGTCGCGACCAATTTCCGCGCGCCGTCCAACGCCTCGCTGGCCGACCAGATCAGCAACACCACCGGCAAGATCACCCAGCGCGGCGGTGACAGCCGCTCGGAATACTCGATCTCCGAGGAAGTCGGCTACCGTTACAACGGACCGGTGGTGGTCGGCTCGATCTCGTTCTTCAATTACAACTTCACCAACCGGCAGATTTCGCTGAACTATTTCGTGGGCGGCGCACCCTACAGCCAGACGGCAAATGCCGGCGGCCAGACCACGCGCGGCGTCGACATCCAGCTTTCGACCCTGCCGATCCTGTATCACCTGCGTCCTTACGCGACCTTCGAGTATCTCGATGCCAAGGTCGACAACAACATTCAGGCGACGGGGACGCTGAACGGCAAGACGATCATCGACTACCTGCCGACCACCGGCAAACGGGCGATCGCCAGCCCGAAGGTGCAGGCCAAGCTCGGCATCGACTACGACGACGGCAGCTTCTTCCTCGGCACCGATCTCGACTATGTCGGCCAGCAGTACTCGACGTTCATGAACGACGAGAAGATGCCCGACTTCATCACCAACAGCGTCTATGGCGGCTATCGTTTCCATAGCTGGGGCCGTCTGAAGGCGCCGCAGATCCAGATCAACGCCGCCAACCTGACCGGCGCGATCTACCGCACCGGCATCTACAGCTATCAGAACAACGCCAAGGCGACGCGCGGCGTGTTCGGCAGCACGATCGGTGGCTCGGCCCCGGCCTATTACATCCAGCCGGGCTTCTACATCGCCGCCACCCTGTCATCGTCCTTCTGAGGGCGCGGACATGGCGGGGTCCGGTGCGAGCAGCCGGGTTCCGCCGGGCCCGGTGAGCAGCACGCGATAGTTGCGCGCAAGGATGTCGGCGAACGGGTCGTGGCCGATGGCATCTCGTGCCTCGGCATGGATCGAGGAGTGGGGATCGTCCTCGATCAGGGCGAAGCGATGCGCGGCGAGCATCGCGGCGAAGCCCGAATCCGGGCCGCCGGTCAGCACCTTCTGGGTGAGGTTGAACATGTCGACGCCGAAGGGCCGGCCTGCCCAGGCGCACAGCGAGAGCATCTGGCAGCCGACCGGACCGTCGGCCGCGGCGAGGGCGCCGATCATCGGCGCCCAGGCGGCGGCACGCGCCTCGCGCTGGGTCAGCGCCTGCACGGAGAGGCGCAGATGCTGCGGGGCGGCGCCGATCAGCGGCAGGGCGGCGAAGACCAGCAGCGCGGGCGCGCCGATCGTGGTGCCGCGCAGGCGCGGCGGCCGGGCGATCGCCGCATCGAGCGCGATGCCAAGCGCGAGGCTCAGCGCGATCACGGTCGGGAACTGCGCGTTGTAGTACACGCCGTCGCCGATGCGCTGGAGCACGCCGGTGACCAGGGCGACGGCGAGGAAAGGAACGACGAGCCCGAGGGCGATGCGATGCGGCGAGCGTCTGAGCATCAGCCCGATCACCAGCCCGGCCGGGATCAGCGGCAGCAGTTTCTGCAGCCCGAACAGCGCCCGCGCGGGGGTAAAGACGCGATGGTGACCGAGGATGTCGGCGAAGGCATCCGCACCCCAGGCGAGCCAGACCATCATCGCCCCCGCGGCCAGCGCCACGGCGGCGGCGGCCAGCCACACCGCGCAGGCGCGCGGCCGCAGCCACAGCAGCCAGATCGTGGTGGCAAGGGGGAGTGCGACCAGATTGTGCTTGATGAAGCCGGCCATCACCATCAGCAGCGCCGCGGCGGCGATGCGGACCACCGGCAGCGGCCCACCGCGCAGCCGCTCCGGGCGGTCGACCAGCACCGCCAGCCCGGCGAGCATCACCGCATGCGCCAGCCATTGCGGATCGTCCATCGCGACATAGACGCGGAACCAGGTGGCGATCAGCAGCAGCATGGCGAGCCCGCCGGCGATCGCCGGGCGCCAGGCGAGGCCGAGGCGGCGCAGGCACAGCGCGACCAGCGCGCCGCTGGCCAGCAGGCCGAGCAGGGCGATGATCCGCCCGGCCACGATCATGTCACCCACCAGCCATCGCCCGGCCGCACCGACGATCAGGAAGCCGAGCGGCGGGTAGTTGTTGAACACCAGCGTGTCGGGACCGGGATAGAGCGGTCCGGTACCGGGCATGACCGCCCTGGCAGCGAAACCGGCATTCCATCCCTCGTTGTAATCGAGCGGGATCTGCATCGGGATCGTCGCCACCGGGCCGAGCACGAGCCCGATCAGCAGCAAGGCTCCACAGGCCAGCGCGAGGTCGAAGCCACGTATCCCGGCGAGGGCGATGGGACGGGCAAGCGCGTCCCAGGGTCGAACGGTGCAGGTCATGCGTGTGGGGTCGGGCCTGTCGTGATGCATCGTGGGGCATTGTGCCCGGCTTTCGTCGCTGCATCGTTACGTCGACTGTAAGGTTTGATCTCCGGAGGATGATTTTCCTGTCACAAGGGCA
Source organism: Endobacter medicaginis (assembly GCF_014192375.1). Classification (GTDB taxonomy): domain Bacteria; phylum Pseudomonadota; class Alphaproteobacteria; order Acetobacterales; family Acetobacteraceae; genus Endobacter; species Endobacter medicaginis. The sequence goes on from NZ_JACHXV010000001.1 coordinate 45,620, forward strand.
ACGGGTTTGCATTGCCTGACGACGGATTTTTGCCTTAGCCTGCGCCAATGAGCAAAATTCGTGCGCAGTTCCACCGGGCCGGCCTTGCGGCCGCCCTGCTTGTCCCCGCCCTTGCCCTCGCACCCGACCGGGCGGACGCCGCCGACGGCGCGGCGCTGTTCAAGAGCCAGTGCTCCACCTGCCACGCGATCGGCCCCGCGCCGGGCTTCAAGATGGGTCCGAATCTCAAGGGTGTGGTCGGCCGCAAGCCGGGCAGCGTCGCCGGATTCCACTACACGGCCGGCTTCGCCAAGGCGGATTTCGTCTGGGACCAGCCGCATCTCGACGCCTGGCTCACCGACCCGAAGAAGGTGATTCCCGGCACGATCATGATCTATCACCAGCCCGACGCGGCCACCCGGGCGGCGATCATCGATTATCTCAAGACTACGAACTGAGCCGGCGTTTTCTTCCAATCCGACGCCGGCCCGCACCCCGGGGTGGGGGTGCGGGCCGGTGCCGGACATTCCAGACGACCGCTCAGGGCTCGTCTTCGTCGTCGCCGGCGTTCTCGTCGTACCAGTCGAGCATCTCGTCGTGGAACTCGGGATCGTCGAGCAGGCGCTTGGCCAGGGCCGCGACGAGCAGGGCCGGCACCGGAAGTTCCGGCGCGTCCTCGTCGATCTCGGTGGCGGACGCAATGCGCACCGACATGTGCTCGCCCTGCTGGCCGATCACCAGCGCGAACTCGCCCGGCTCGAGGGTGAGGTCGTCGTCGGAAGAGGAATCGCTCATGTCGGGATACTCCGTTGCGGTGCGGACAAGTCTATGGCGTGTGCGGCGCCTGTCACCCTATTGTTGCGTTGTCCGAACATCGTCCGGCGATCGGCGCCGGGGAGCGGAGCGGACGAGCCTTGCGCCTTGGGGAGGGCGCCACCGATGAGGATTGCCATCTGTACGGCCCTGTGCGGCCTGTCGCTTGCTTTTGCGGTGCCGGCGCGTGCCGAAAATGCACAGCAGACCCTGATGAAGACCTGCAACACCGAGGCGAAGACCAAGGCCGTCGCCGGCGCGGCGCGCAAGGACTTCATGAGCCACTGCCTCAGGGGCGAACCCACCGACGCCCCGGCCAAGCCCGCCACCCCGCAGGAGCGGATGAAGGCCTGCAACGCCGACCCCCAGGCCAAGACCCTGAAGGGCGACGCCCGCAAGGCCTTCATGAGCAGCTGCCTGAAGAAATAATCGGCCCAAGCCCGGACCGAAAAGGACGAGGGGGCGTCCAGAATGGTCAGATGGCGTGAGAGGACGAGAACCGGAGCGGAGCGGCCTTGATGGCCGTGAGCACCGGAAGCGCAGGCCTCTCGCGCCAGATGGCCGTTCTGGGCGCCCCCGCCCCTCAGGTATTCATGGCGTCGAAGAAATCCTGATTGGACTTGCTGTATTTCAGCTTGTCGATGAGGAAGTCCATCGCGTCCTGGCTGCCCATCGGGCTGAGGATACGGCGCAGCACCCACATCTTCGACAGGGTGGCGCGGTCGACCAGCATCTCTTCCTTGCGGGTGCCGGACTTGGTGATGTCGATGGCCGGGAAGGTGCGGCGATCGGAGAGCTTGCGGTCGAGGATCAGCTCGGAGTTGCCGGTGCCCTTGAACTCCTCGAAGATCACCTCGTCCATGCGCGAGCCGGTGTCGATCAAGGCGGTCGCGATGATGGTCAGCGAGCCGCCCTGCTCGATGTTGCGCGCCGCACCGAAGAAGCGCTTCGGCCGCTGGAGCGCGTTGGCGTCGACACCACCGGTCAGCACCTTGCCCGAGGAGGGCACCACGGCGTTGTAGGCACGTGCGAGTCGGGTGATGGAATCGAGCAGGATGACGACGTCGCGCTTGTGCTCGACGAGGCGCTTGGCCTTCTCGATCACCATCTCGGCGACCTGCACGTGGCGGGTCGAGGGCTCGTCGAAGGTGGAGGCGACGACCTCGCCGCGCACCGAGCGGGCCATGTCGGTGACTTCCTCGGGACGCTCGTCGATCAGCAGCACGATGAGGAACACGTCGGGGTTGTTGGCGGTGATGGCCGACGCGATCGACTGCAGCATCACCGTCTTGCCGGTGCGCGGCGGGGCGACGACGAGGGCGCGCTGGCCCATGCCGATCGGGGCCACGAGGTCGATGATGCGCGGGGTGTAGTCCTTGGTGCGGGCCTGCTTGTCGCCCTTGTCGGCGCGCAGCGTCAGCACCTCGCCGGCGGCCGGCGCGGCCGCGGGCGCCGGCGCGGGTGTGGCGACGGCAGGCGCCTGGCTCTGGCCGACGGGAACGGTGTCGTTCTCCATCTTGAGGCGGCGGTCGGGGTAGAGCGGGGTGAGGTTGTCGAAGTTGATGCGGTGGCGGACCGCGTCGGGGGCCTCGAAATTGATCGTGTTGACCTTCAGCAGCGCGAAATAGCGCTCGCCGTCACGCGGGGCGCGGATCTCGCCCTCGACGGTGTCGCCGGTGCGCAGCGCGAAGCGCCGCACCTGGGAGGGACTGACATAGATGTCGTCGGGGCCGGGCAGGTAGTTCGATTCCGGGCTGCGCAGGAAGCCGAACCCGTCGGGGAGGATTTCCAGCGTGCCGATGCCGAAGATCGCCTGCTCGTTGTCGGCCAGCGCCTTGAGGATGGCGAACATCATGTCCTGCTTGCGCAGCGATGATGCGTTCTCGATCTGCAGCGATTCGGCCAGGGAAAGCAGGTCGGCCGGGGTTTTGGCCTTGAGTTCGGCAAGATGCATCGAGAAATGAGCCTCGGAAATCAATCAGGGATCCCGCGGGCACGGCAGACGGGTCGTCCAAGGGTCGGGACGAGGGGGTCCGGGAAAACCGGGCGTCTGTGGGTGATGTGTCCGGCAGGACGAGAAAACGGCGGGGGTCAGACGCGAGCCGGTCGACCAAGGTCGGGCTGCTCGCGCCGAACATCCGGCAGTTAGGCGATCAGCCCCACCATGTCAACGACAACGCCCCGGATGACCGCTGCGGGCACGTTTAAGCGCTACGTCCGAGCCAGCCCTTGCGCCAGAACCACAGCAGCGGCAGGCAGATCGTCACCGCCATCAGCGCCAGCGCATAGAAGTAGCCGTAATGCCAGTGCAGCTCCGGCATGTGCTCGAAATTCATGCCGTAGATCGAGGCGACCAGGGTGGGGGGCACGCCGATGAAGCTGACCACGGTCAGCAGCCGCAGCCCGCCATTCTGGTCGATGTTGATGAAACCGAGCGTGGCATCGAGCAGGAAATGCACCTTCTCCATGCATTGGTTCTCATAGTCGGTCAGCGAGCCGACGTCGCGCTGCAGCGTCTGCAGGCGCTGGCCGATCGCGGCGGGGCAGGTGTCGAAGGTGTTGTCGGCGAGATACGAGCAGATGCGCTGCACGCCGAGCAGTGAATCGCGCACCGCCGAGACCAGCTCGCCGGTGCGGCCGATCTGGGCGAGGGTGAGGCGCATGGCGCGGTCGTGCTGGCGTTCGGGGCGGCGGAGGCGGCCGCCAGCCTCGACATTGAAGATGCGGCGCGACAGCCGGTCGAGCTCGCCGCCGGTATGCTCGAGGATGTCGGCGAGGCGGTCGATGATCGCCTCCAGCAGGCCGACGAACATGGCCGAGCTGCCGACATGCTCCTCCCCCTTGGCCAGCCGGTCGGAGAAGAGCTGGAACACCGGGTAATCGGTGTAGCGCAGGCTGAGCAGGTGGTCGCGCGACAGCACGAAGCCGAGCGGACCCTTGAACACCCCGCCCTCGACCCGGCGCAGCAGCGTCATGCTCAGATAGAGCACGTCGCCCTCGCGATACTGGCGCGAGGAGGTCTCGATCTCCTCCAGGTCGGCGCGGGTGGGGATTTCGAGCCCGGTGGCCGCCTCCACCAGGCGGATGTCCTCGGGGCTGGGGTCGAGCAGGTCCAGCCAGACCGCCTGGTCGGCCTCGGCCGGGCTGGTGACGGGGAACGGCTTGATGCGGGGCGGATGGGCGAGGATCATCGAATGGCAGCGTTGCGCGGGGCGGGGGGCTTCGCAAGGGGGAGCTGCGCGACGCGCAGGGTGACGCAGGGGCGGGCGTTGCGTTAAAGCAGGCGCGATGAGCGCGTTCCCCGATCATGAAACTGTCACGCACGACCACCTGACGCCGAACAGCCGGCGGAGCGGGCCGGATGCGCGCGGCCGGTTCGGGCAGCATGGCGGACGCTTCGTCGCCGAGACGCTGATGCCGCCGATCCTCGAGCTGGAGGCGGCGTACGAGGCGGCGAAGGCCGATCCCGGCTTCCGCCGCGAGCTCGATTTCCATCTGAAGGATTATGTCGGCCGGCCGAGCCCGCTGTGGCTGGCGCGCCGGCTGACCGAGGAGCTGGGGGGGGCAAAGGTCTATCTCAAGCGCGAGGAGCTCAACCACACCGGCTCGCACAAGCTCAACAACGTCATGGGCCAGATCCTGCTGGCCCGGCGGATGGGCAAGAAGCGCATCATCGCCGAGACCGGGGCGGGGCAGCACGGGGTGGCCACCGCCACGGTGTGTGCGCTGTTCGGGCTGGAATGCGAGATTTTCATGGGCGAGACCGACGTGGTCCGCCAGCAGCCCAACGTATTCCGCATGCGGCTGCTGGGCGCGAAGGTCCATGCGGTGAAGGCGGGCGCGGGCACGCTCAAGGACGCGATGAACGAGGCGATGCGCGACTGGGTCGCCAACGTCGCGACCACCTATTACCTGATCGGCACCGTCGCCGGCCCCGCCCCCTACCCGGCCATGGTGCGCGACTTCCAGTGCGTCATCGGCGACGAGACCCGTGCGCAGATCCTCGCCGCCGAAGGCCGGCTGCCGGATGCGATCGTGGCCTGCGTCGGCGGCGGGTCGAACGCGATGGGCATCTTTCACCCGTTCCTCGACGATGACGGCGTGCGGCTGATTGGCGTCGAGGCGGCGGGGCACGGGTTCGATTCCGGCCAGACCGCGGCCAGCCTCAATCGCGGCCGTCCCGGCGTGCTGCACGGCAACCGCACCTACCTGCTGCAGGACGCGGACGGGCAGATCGAGGAGGCGCACTCGATTTCCGCCGGGCTCGACTATCCCGGCATCGGGCCGGAGCATTCGTGGCTGTATGACACCGGGCGCGGCGAGTATGTCGGCGCGACCGACGAGGAGGCGCTCGCCGCCTTCACGCAGCTCGCCCGCACCGAGGGCATCCTGCCGGCGCTGGAGAGCGCGCACGCGCTGGCCCATGTGGCGAAGCTCGCGCCGACCCTGCCGGCGGAGGCGATCGTCGTGGTCAACCTGTCGGGGCGTGGCGACAAGGACATCTATACCGTGGCCGAGCATCTCGGAGTGACGTTGTGAGCCGCATCGCCGGGCGCTTCGCCGAGCTCGCCGCCGCGGGGCGCGGCGCGCTGATCCCCTATCTCCAGGCCTACGATCCGGATCTCGCCACATCCGAGGCGATCCTGGCCGGGATGGCGGAGGCAGGCGCGGACCTGATCGAGATCGGGGTGCCGTTCTCCGATCCGATGGCCGACGGACCAACCATCCAGCGCGCCGCACGGCGCGGGCTTGCGGCCGGGGCGACGCTGGCCGGGGTGCTGGCGATGGTGGCCCGCTTCCGCGCGCACGACACCACCACGCCGGTGGTGCTGATGGGCTATCTCAACCCGATCGACAGCTACGGGCCCGAGCGCTTCTGCAACGATGCCGCCGCCGCCGGGGTGGACGGGCTGATCGTGGTCGACATGCCGGCCGAGGAGGCGGACCTGCTCGCGCCGCACGCCGCCGCCGCCGGCCTCGACATCATCCGGCTGGTCGCGCCGACCACCGATGCGGCGCGGCTGCCGGTGGTGCTCGAGGGGGCGTCGGGCTTCATCTATTATGTGTCGATCACCGGCATCACCGGCACGCGCAGCGCGAGTTCGGACGAGCTTGCCGCCGCCCTGCCCCGCATCCGTGCCGCCAGCCGCCTGCCGGTGGCGATCGGCTTCGGCGTGCGGACACCGGCACAGGCGGCCGGGGCCGCGCGGATCGGCGATGCGGCGGTGGTCGCCTCGGTGCTGATCGAGACGCTGGCCGCGACCCTGGACGACCGGGGACGGGCCACGCCGGGCACCGTGGATTCGGTGCTTGCGGAGGTGCGCGCCCTCGCCGCCGCGGTGCGGGCCCCGCAGAAGATCAAGGAAGACGTTCGATGAGCTGGCTGACCACCTATGTGCGGCCGAAGATCCGCAACCTGCTCGGCAAGCGCGAGGTGCCCGACAATCTGTGGGTGCAGTGCGACGCGTGCAAGCAGATGATCTTCGTCAAGGATCTGGAGAAGAACCTCAAGGTCTGCCCGCATTGCAGCCACCACATGCGCGCGGACGCCGCCGAGCGGCTGGCCTGGACCTTCGATGACGGCCAGTACACCCGCATCGAGCTGCCGAAGGCGCCGCATGATCCGCTGGGGTTTCGCGACCGCAAGCGCTACCCCGACCGCCTGAAGGAGGCGCGCGCCGCCACCGGCCACGACGATGCGCTGATGGTCGCACACGGCACGATCGGCGGCGAGCCGGCGGTGGTGGCGGTGCTGGCATTCGAGTTCCTGTCCGGCACGATGGGGGCGGCGGTCGGCGAGGGGCTGGTGGCCGCGGCGCGGCTGGCGGTGTTGCAGAAGGCGGCCCTGGTGGTGTTCACCGCCTCGGGCGGAGCGCGCATGCAGGAGGGGATGATCAGCCTGATGCAGATGCCGCGCTCGGTGATCGCGCGGCAGATGCTGCGCGAGGCGAAGCTGCCCTACATCGTCGTGCTGACCAACCCGACCACCGGCGGCGTGACGGCCTCCTTCGCCATGCTCGGCGACGTGCAGATCGCCGAGCCGAACGCGCTGATCGGGTTTGCCGGCCAGCGGGTGATCCAGCAGACGGTGCGCGAGACGCTGCCGGAGGGGTTCCAGCGTTCGGAATACCTGCTTGATCACGGCATGCTGGACATGGTGGTCGCCCGACGCGAGCTGCCCGGGCGGCTGGGCACGCTGATCGCGCTGCTCGGCCATGGGGCGGCGAAGGTCGCGGCCTGAGCACGCAGATGGGCGTCGCCACGATCTCTCCCGACCGCGTGCTGCCGACCATCGCGCGCAGCGGCGAGGCCGGGCGGATGGATGCGATCCTCGAACGGCTGCATCATCTCTATCCGCAGCTCATCGACCTCTCTCTCGGCCGGATCGAGCGTCTCGCCGCCCGGCTCGGCCACCCCGAACGCGCACTGCCGCCGGTCATCCACGTCGCCGGCACCAACGGCAAGGGCAGCACCTGTGCGACGCTGCGGGCGATCGCCGAGGCCGCCGGCTGGCGTACGCATGTCACCGTCTCGCCGCATCTGGTCGCACTCAACGAGCGCTTCCGCATCGCCGGCCGTCTGGTGGACGACACCGAACTCGCCGACACGCTGGCCGAGATCGAGCGGGTCAACGCAGGCGCGCCGATCACCATCTTCGAGGTGCTGACCGCCGTCTGGCTGCTGCTGTTCTCGCGTCATCCGGCCGAGCTCGCGGTCGTCGAGGTGGGCCTGGGCGGTCGCTATGACGCCACCAACCTGCTCGACCGGCCCGCCGCCTGCGCGATCGCCTCGATCTCGATGGATCACGAGGCCTTTCTCGGCGACAGCCTCGCCGGGATCGCCGGCGAGAAGGCCGGCATCATCAAGCCGGGCGTCCCGGTGGTCACCGGGCGGCAGGCCCGCGAGGTGATCGAGGTGATCGAGGCGGAGGCCCGGGCGAAGGACGCGACGCTGTGGCTGCGCGACCGCGACTGGTGGATCGAGCCCGCCGGCGACCGGCTGGCCTATCGCGACCGGCACGGATCGCTCGACCTGCCGCTGCCGTCGCTGCCCGGGGCGCACCAGATCGACAATACCGGCCTTGCCGTCGCCGCGCTGCGCGCCGCCCTGCACGCGGGCGACGGACTGCCGGTGCTGCCCGGGCGGGCGTGGGAGGGTATTGCCCGGATCGACTGGCCGGGACGGCTGCAACGCCTGCATGGAGCGCTCGCCGCGCGCCTGCCGCCCGGCTGGGAGCTGTGGCTGGACGGCGGCCATAACCCCGGCGCCGGCCTCGCACTGGCCGACACGCTCGCCGGCTGGTCGGACCGGCCGCTGCATCTGCTGGTCGGCATGAAGCAGAGCAAGAATGCCGCCGGATTTCTCACCCCGCTGCTGGCGCACGTGCGGAGCGTCTGGGCAGTCGCCGAGCCCGACCAGCATCTCGCCCTGCCGGTAGCCGAGATCGTCGCCGCCTCGGGCGGGATCGCGCAGCCTGGCCCGACCGTTGCCGATGCGCTGGCGAAACTGTCGGGCGAGGCCCCCGCCTCTCCCGCCGCGCGGGTGCTGGTCTGCGGCTCGCTCTATCTCGCCGGAGAGGTGCTCAAGGCCGATGGCAGCCTGCCGCGATGAGCCGGCGATGACGCTGCATCTGATCAAGCTGGCGGTGGGCGCGGACAGCATCGAGGCGATCGCCGGCTTCCAGGCGCGACGCGGCCATGCCCGCCACGGCGGGCCCTATCTGCTGACCCGCAACCATCCGAAGCGGGCGGCGGACATCCTCGCAGGCGCCGGTTCGATCTACTGGGTGGTGGCCGGCGTGGTCCAGGCCCGTCAGCGCATTGCCGGTTTCGTGCCCGACACGCGCGAGGACGGCTCCGACTGCACCGCCGTGGTGCTGCAGGGCCCGCTGGTCGCGGTGGCACCGCGCAGGATGCGGGCGTTTCAGGGCTGGCGCTACCTGTCGGCGGCCGACGCGCCGCCCGATCTCGACGCCGGGCCGGCCGACACCACCGCGCTGCCGCCGGGACTGCGGCGCGAGCTGGCCTCGCTCTGCCTGATCTGAGCCGATCAGGCGGCGCGGTCTGCCAGGTCCATCCCCGAGAGCGCGAAGGCGACCGCCGCCTCGGCGTGGATGCGTGTGGAATCGAAGCACGGCAGGGCCAGGGCGGTACCGTCGACCAGCATGCAGATCTCGGTGCAGCCGAGGATCACGCTGTCGGCGCCCGCCGCCGCCGCTTCGGCGACCATCGCCTGCACGCAGGCGCGGGAGCTGTCGCGCACGGTGCCGCGGCACAGCTCGTCGAAGATGATGCCGTGCATCTGCGCACGCTGCGCCTCGGGCGGCACGCTCACCTCGAGTGCCGAGCCCTCGCGCATGCGCTGCTGATAGAAGCCATGCTGCATGGTGTAGGCGGTGGCCAGCAGCAGCGGGTTCGTCCGCCCCGCGGCCAGCAGGGCGGCGCCGGTGGCGTCGATGATGTCGATCAGCGGGAGGTCGGTCGCCGCGGCGACGTCGCTGGCGACGAGGTGCATGGTGTTGGTGCAGATGAGCACGCAGTCCGCACCGGCCCGACGCAGCGCGCGCGCGCCCTCGGCGAGCCTCTGACCGGCAAGGTCCCAGCGCCCGGCGCGCTGGGCGGCGACGATCTCGGCGAAGTCGACCGAGACCAGGACGATACGCGCCGAATGCAGGCCACCGAGACTGGCTTCGACCATCCGGTTGATCTGGTCGTAATAGATGGCGGTGCTCTGCCAGCTCATCCCGCCGAGAAGACCGATCGTTTTCAATGTCATGAGAGGGCCGCCCGATGTCTCGCGTCACAGGGAATCTATTGCGGGTCTGAAGCAAGGTTCGTGCTATTTTCCGCCTGATATCCAGAATTTCCGCAAAATAAGGGCGAGTATTGGATAAAATCTGCAAGATTTTTGCGTGTGGTGAGGGAAGATGATCGAGGATCGCGACGTCCAGCTGCTCGGACTGCTGCAACGCGACGCCGACCTGTCGCTCAACGAGCTGGCCGAACGGGTGCATCTGTCGCCGTCCGCCTGTTCGCGCCGCATCGCCCAGCTTCGCCGGCGCGGCGTCATCCGGCGGCTGGTGGCCCTGCTCGACCGGCGCGCGGTCGGCGTGCCGACCACCGTGTTCGCGGTGATCAAGGTCAGCGGACACAGCCCCGGACAGACCGAGGCGCTGCGCACGACGATCGCGCAGATCGACGAGATCGTCGAGGTGCACCGCGTCACCGGCAGCTTCGACTACATCATGAAGATCGTGCTGCCGAACGTCGAATACTACGACACCGTCTACAAGCGCCTGGTGGCCCGGCTCGAGTTGCATGACGTGTCGGCCTATATCTCGATGGAGACCCTCAAGAGCGAGGGAGAGCTGCCGCTGACCCACCTGCCGCAGGACCCGCCATCGACCGGCTGAATGCGCCTCGGGGCGTGTGTGTGAAAGGTCCGGCACCGGCCCGCACCCCCATCCGGCCACCCACGACAGTCGGCTGAAATGGGTGGTCGGGCGGGGGTGCGGGCCGTGCCGGGACCTGGGAATGCGCCGTACGGCGCATTCCCAAACAGTCGCTTAGCGATTTCTTAATCTGTTGGTGGCAGGTTTGCCGTCATTGGCCGGGAGCGAGCGCCATGGAGGAGATGTGCGGCCGGCCACGCAGCGTGCGCATGTTCGGCAACGGGTGTGACGGGTCGGGTGTCGAGCGTTCGGTGCGGCAGGTCAGCCGCCATCTCGGGCGGGTGTTCGAGCAGGCGGGCGCGAGAATGCCTCTGGATATCGAGGCGCTCGATGCGGCCGGTCTCGGCACGATGGATGCCATCGCCCGCGACGGGGCGCGCGCATGGCTGAGCACGGTCGGCCATATCGACGAGGCGGTGTTCCGCCACAGCCTGATGGTGGCCGGCGTGATGTCGAGCCTGCTGACGATGCTGCGGGTCAGGCGCGATCAGGCGAGCCTGCTCGTGCAGGGCGCGCTGCTGCACGATATCGGCAAGGTCCGTATCGATCCCCGTATCCTCGACAAGCCGGGCCCGCTCGATGCGGACGAGATGGCCATCATGCGCACCCACACACAGCACGGCGAGGCGATCGCGCAGGCGGCCGGGCTGGGTTCGACGATCTGCGCGATGATCCGGTCGCATCACGAACATCTCGACGGTTCCGGCTATCCGGACGGGCTGCGGCGCGGGCGGATCAGCAACGCGGTGCGGGCGCTGACGGTGTGCGACATCTTCTCGGCCCTGGTGGAGCCGCGCTCCTACAAGCCCGCCCTGTCGCCGGAGACGGCCTTCGCCACCATGCGGCTGCGTGAGGCGCATCTCGACCGCGAATTGCTGGCGATGCTGCATGTCGCCTTCGACCGGCCGGTCGCGGCAGCGGCCGAGCCCGCGGCGGCGGGATGACCCCTTTTTCAGGAAGCGAACGCGCCGAGGAATTCGCCGGCCCGCATCAGCGGCGAGGCGCTGCCGTCGGCGGCGATGCCGTCGACCTCGATCTCGCCGGAGCCGATCATCCAGTCGATATGGATCAGGCTGGAATTCGCACCGCGCGCCTCCAGCGCAGCATCGTCGAGCCCGTCCGCATCCTGCATGCAGGTCCGGTAAGCCTGGCCGAGCGCGATGTGGCTGGCCGCGTTCTCGTCGAACAGCGTGTTGCCGAACAGCAGCCCGCTGGCCGAGATCGGCGACGAATGCGGCACCAGCGCCACCTCGCCCAGCCGGTTCGCGCCGGCATCGGTCGCCAGCACCCGCTGCAGCACGGTCTCGCCGCGCTCGGCATGCGCCTCGACGATGCGACCCGCCTCGAAGCGCACCGCGATCCCGTCGATCAGCGTGCCCTGGTAGGAGAGCGGCTTGGTCGAGCGCACCACCCCCTCGACACGGGCGCAATGGGGGGTGGTGAACACCTCCTCGGTCGGGATGTTGGGATTGCAGGTGATGCCGTTGCGCGCCTCGCCCGCACCGCCTTCCCACAGATGCCCGTCCGCCAGCCCGACGCGCAGATCGGTGCCGGGGCCGCGAAAATGCAGGGCGGCGAAGCGATGCGCGTTGAGCGCGTCGCGACGGGCGTGGATGGCGCGGTTGTGCGCCGCCCACGCGGCGACCGGATCGGCGTGATCGACCCGCGAGGCGGTGAAGATCGCCGACCACAGTGCGGCCACCGCCTCCTCGGTCGGCAGGTCGGGAAACACCATCGCCGCCCAGGCCGGGGTGGCGGCGGCGACGATCGACCAGTTGGTGGCGAAGCTGGTGATCAGTTCCAGCGCGGGGCGGTAGGCGACCGACTGCGCGCGCGAGGCGCGGGCGACGAAGTCGGGGTTGCAGCCGGACAGCAGGGCGGGATCGTCGCCGGTGATCGCCAGCCGAGCCGCACCGCCGCGATAGGCCTCGGCCATGCCGGCGAACATCCAGCCGGGCGCAGTATCGAAACTGTCGGCATGGCCGTGCCGGAAACGCGCGAGGCGGGTGACGTCATCGCCGTAGAAGGTGGTCACCAGCGACGCGCCGGCGCGATAGGCGTGCTCGGTGATGCGCCGCACCAGCGGCACCGCCTCGAGCGGTGCGGTGATCAGCAGCTCCTGGCCGGCGCGCAGGCCGAGCCCGGTACGCACGGCGAGTGCGCCCAGCCTGTCGAGTCCCTCGTCCAGTGTCAGCGCCATGGTTCCCGCCCCCCGTGTCGGCATGCGGCCCCGGCGGTCTGCCGGCGGCTCAGATGCGGTCTCGTTGCACCTGTCCGGCCGGCACGTCCAGAGCCGGAACGCTGCGGTCGGTGATGATCTGCTCGAAGCGGAACAGCGGCGCGATCAGGGCCGGCCTGACCTGGCGCAGCTTGCTCGAGTCGACGACCGCGAACGACAGCCGCGCATGGTCGATCGCGGCCCGCTTGCCCGGGATCGGGGCGAACAGCGAGAAGGTCGCGCCGACGTGCTCGCTGATTCCACCGGCGGAGATGAAGGCCTTGTCGACCCGGATCCGGGTCAGCGCGAGCAAGGCCTCCTCGGAGAAGAAGCTCTGCGACGCCGGCTCCAGCACACCGCCGAGCAGATGTACCCTGGCGCGCACCAGCCTTGTCGCTGCGATGGCGATGTTGAGCGCATTGCACACGATCGTCACCGGCAGGCTGGCGGGAAGCGCCGCCAGCAGATGCGGCATGGTGGTGCCGCTGTCGACATAGATCGTGTCGCCGGGTTCGACGAGCCGCGCGGCGTTGCGGCCGGCGGCCATCTTGGCGACGAAATGCATGCTCTGGTTGCGCTCGACCGAGTAGGGCGGCTCCGCATCGTCCACGTCGCGGCGCTCGTCGCGGTCGCGGCTGAAGAGCTGGCCGTCGCGCATCTCGACGCTGCACCCGGGTTCGGCGAGGTCGCGCCGCAATGTCATCGACGACACGCCGAGGCTGCGCGCCGCATCGGACAGCGTCAGCGTTCCCGACAACGTGACCAGTTGCAGCAGCCGCGCCATGCGGTCGCCGCGCCGGCGGTTGACCGGCTCGCTCATCGGCCGCACCCGCGCGCCCGGGCCGACGCTTGAACATCCACCGCGGCGGGTCTACCCGGTCGGACCGGCGGACATGTCACGCCGGGATCAGGGAGGCAGTGCAGATGGGCGGTACGATCGGGGTGATCGGCAGCATCAATACCGATCTGGTCACCCGCATCGAGGCCATGCCGGCCCTGGGCGAGACACGGCCGGCGCGCAGCTTCCACATGGGGTTCGGCGGCAAGGGCGCGAACCAGGCCGTCGCGGCGGCGAAGCTCGGAGCATCGGTGAGCATGGTCGGCCGGGTCGGGGACGACATGTTCGGCCGCTCGATGCGCGACAATCTCGTCGCGCAGGGCGTCGATGTCGCACATGTGCGCACGCTGCGCGGAGTCGAGAGCGGGGTGGCGCCGATCTTCGTCGACGACGATGGCGGCAATGCGATCCTGGTGGTGGCCGGCGCGAACGGGCATGTCGACCCGGCCGCGGTCAGCGAGGCGTCGGGCCGCCTGCGGCGCTGCGCGCTGCTGCTGATGCAGCTCGAGATCCCGCTCGAGACCGTCTATCACACCGTGGACTGGGCCAACGAGGCGGGCGTCGATGTCTGTCTGAACCCCGCGCCGGCGGTGGCAAGGCTCGATCTCGACCGGCTGCGCGGCGTCGCCTATCTGGTGCCCAATCAGACCGAGCTTGCGCAGCTCAGCGGGCTGGCCGCGGACACGCCCGACCAGGCCGCGATCGCGGCACGCAGCCTGCTGGACCGGGGCATACGGCGGGTGATCGTCACGCTGGGGGCGGACGGCGCGCTGCTGGTCGATGCGGACGGGGTCGATGCGATTGCGCCGGTGAGGGTACGCGCCACCGACACCACCGGCGCCGGCGACGCGTTCATCGGCGCCTTCGCCGCCCATCTCGCCGAGGGCTTCGGCCTGCGGGCGGCGCTGCACCGCGCGGTGGCCTATGCGGCCGATTCCGTCACCCGTGCCGGCGCCCAGGAGGCCGGGGCGACGCGGGCGGAATTCGAGACGTTTCTGCAACAGCATGGTCTGGCCTGATCGACGGAACGTGGCGGGAAAGGCGGCGGAGGCGGACGGGTTTCAGGCCGGAGGGGTGTCCTGTCCGCAGCCGAGGGGGCGGCAGCTGGCCGGCGCGTGAGCGCGCAGGAAGGTTGCCAGTTCGCTGAAGGCCGCCCGCCTGGGATCGGCGCTGCGCCAGACCAGGCCGATGCGGCGGCTCGCCTCGCCGCCCAGGGCACGGATCGTCACCAGCGAATCGAGTTCGGCACGGTTGTCGAGGGCGAGGCGGGGGATCAGAGAATAGCCCTCGCCGGCGGCGATCATGTGCCACAGCATCTCGAGCCCGGTGGCCAGCCGTGTGCTGCCGCGAGCGTCGTTCCAGCCGGCGCTGCTGCTGGCCGCCGCACAGAGCGACAGCGCCTGCTGGCGAAGGCAGTGCCCGTCCTCGAGCAACAGTAGCTCCGGGCCGTCGAGCCCGTCCATCGACAGCTCGCCGGCCCCGGGGGGCACCAGCGGATGACCGGCAGGAAACACCGCCATGAAGGGTTCGTCGAACAGCGGTTCCGCGGTCAGCGCATCCGACCCGGCCGGCAGGGCGAGCAGGGCGAGATCGAGCTCGCTGGCCTGAAGCTGCTGGAGCATCGGCGCGGTCATCGCCTCGGACAGGCGCAGCGCGAGCGACGGATAGTGCTGGCGGAGCTGCGGCAGCATGCGCGGGAGGTAGTAGGGGCCGAGCGTGGTCAGCACGCCGATGCGCAGCACGCCCTCGAGCGGGCCGCCCTGGTTGCGCGCCGCCTGCAGGAGCTGACGCGCGCTGGCCAGCGTGTCGCGCATCATCGCGATCAGCTTCGCACCCTGCGGGGTCGGCGCGACATGCCGGCGGGAGCGCTCGAACAGCGTGACATCGAGGATGAGTTCGAGCTTGCGGACCTGTTCGGACAGCCCGGCCTGGCTGACGCCGCACTGTTCGGCGGCGCGGGAGAAGTTTCTCAGTTCATCGACGGCGACGACATATTCGATGTCGCGCAGGGACAGACCGGAGAGGGGGAGGTAGGCCATTCTCGACGCAGTTTAGTATGACCTGCTTCGGCGATGAAGCGGTCGGTTGGGTGTTCGGACAAAACAAAACCCGGCCTTGCGGCCGGGTCTTTCAGTTGTCTGACGTTTCCGTATTTTTATGCAGGCTGTCTGTTGTTGTCTTTCAGACGAGGCCGAAGGTCGCCGAAGCGGCCGTGCCTGTCGAAGTCACAGCCACTGACGCGACTTCCGGCTCGAGACGAACCACGTCGTACCCGAAGCGTCGCAGGGCTCGCAGCGCCATCGCATCGAGATGCGGCACGGCGGTGCGGATTTCGGCAAGTTCCTCACTGGTAAGCATTGTGACCCTGCTTTGTTTGAACCGTTTGTAGTCCAGGGCCGGTATTTGTCAATCGAAACTGCAGCAAATTGTTTGAAAATCATTGGTTTACATGTTTCTGCACTGCATCATGCTTGCTTTGTGCAGCGCATCAATCGATGCGGTCCGGGCGCGATGGCGGCTGCGGCCCGGGCCTGTATGCTCCGCCCGACCCGCAGGAGTGCCGCCTTGTCACAGATTGCCACGCCCGGGCGGCTGACGGATCCGCCGACCGCGCTGTCGACCGCCCCGGCGATCGCGATACGGGGACTCACCCTGCGCTTCGGCGGCGAGACGCTGTTCGAGAATCTCGATCTCGATCTCGAGGCCGGGCGCTTCACCGTGCTGCTGGGGGCGAGCGGTGTGGGCAAGACCACGCTGCTGCGCATCGTCGCCGGTCTGGAGACACCCGACGGCCCGGGCGGATCGGTGCGCGCCGACGATGGCCGCCCGCTCGCCGGGCGCATCGCCTGGATGGCACAGCAGGATCTGCTGTGTCCCTGGCTGGATGCGGCCGCGAATGTCGCCCTCGGCGACAGGCTGCGCGGCCGGCGCCCGGATCGCGACAGGGTGGCGGGGATGCTCGCGTCGGTGGGACTGGACGGACGCGGCGGCGTGATGCCGGCCGCCCTGTCTGGTGGCATGCGCCAGCGCGTGGCCCTGGCCCGCACGCTGTACGAGAACCGGAAGGTGGTACTGATGGACGAGCCGTTCTCGGCGCTCGACAGCCCGACGCGGCTGCGCATCCAGGATCTCGCGGCCGACAGGCTGGCCGGACGCACGGTGCTGCTGATCACTCATGACGCGCTCGAGGCGTGCCGGCTGGCCGACCGGCTGGTGGTGCTGGCCGGACGCCCGGCCCGGCTGATCGAGCATCCGGTGCCGCCCGGCCCGGTGCCGCGGCGCAGCGACGATGCGGAGGTGCTGGCCGCCCAGGGCGCGCTGCTGGAGCGGCTCGCGGCGGGGATCGGCTGATGCGGCCGCTGATCACGTTGCTGGGGCTGGTCGGGGTCTGGGCGGCGGTCCAGCATTTCGGCGCCGTGCCGGACTACCTGCTGCCGCGGCCGGTGGATGTCGCCGCCTGTCTGTGGCGGCAGCGCGGGCTGCTGGCCGGCAATGCCGCGGTCACGCTCGCCGAGACGCTGTGCGGGCTGGTGCTCGGCAGCGCGTGCGGACTGGCGCTCGCGCTGGCGATGGTGGCCTTCGCCACCCTGCGGCGCTGGCTGATGCCGCTGGTGCTGCTGAGCCAGGCGGTGCCGGTGTTCGCGCTCGCACCGCTGCTGGTGCTGTGGTTCGGCTTCGGCATGGGCTCGAAGATCGTGATGGCGACGCTGGTGATCTTCTTTCCGGTCACCGCCGCCGCGTTCGACGGGCTGCGGCGCACCGATCCCGGCCTGCTCGACCTTGCCCGGACCATGGATGCGAACCCTGCGCTGCTGCTGCTGCGCCTGCGTCTGCCGGCTGCCCTGCCGGTGATCGGGGCGGGGCTGCGGGTCGCGGCGGCGATCGCGCCGATCGGTGCGGTGATCGGCGAATGGGTGGGTGCATCCGCCGGGCTCGGCTTCGTGATGCAGAACGCCAATATCCGCATGCAGAGTGACCTGATGTTCGCGGCTTTGGCGGTGCTGTCCGCGATGACGATGGCGCTGTGGGTGGCCATCGACCGGGCGCTGCGGTGGAGCCTGGCCTGGGCGCCGGATTCGGACCCCGGGGTGACGGGGCGGTGAGCGGTGCTGCGGCGCACGGGCTGACGCGTGACCCGGCAGCGCCGGCGTGGGAGCGGATCGGGGCGGAGTTTTCGGACGTGCTGGCGGCCTGGCCCGCCCTCGGACCGTGGTTCGAGATCGACTGGCATGCGCCAAGGCCGTTCGCCGCCACGGCCCGGGTGCGCACCGCCGCCGGCACAGTGTTCGTCAAGCGCCACCACCCGATGCTGCGCAGCGTCGACGATCTGCGCTGCGAGCACCGCTTCGCCGCCCACGTTGCCGCATCCCTCGCCCGGCAGGGGGTCGCCGTGCCGGTGCCGCTGGCCGGACGCGACGGCGCGACCGCGCAGCTCGCCGCCGGCTGGGTGTGGGAGGTGCTGCCGGCGGTGCCGGGGCATGACGTGTATCGCGACACGCTGTCATGGGAGCCGCCGGCGCAGGCGGGGGTGGCGGTCGCCGCCGGTCGCGCGCTGGCCGGACTGCATCGGGCCGCCGCCGGCTTCGATGCGCCGGCGCGGCGCGCGCCATGGCTGGTCGGCCGGTTCGCGCCGCTCGATGCGCCCGATCCGCTCGCCGCCCTGCTCGGCAGCGTCGGCACGGCGGCGTTGCCGCACGCGGCCCTGGCGCGCTGGCCGGACTGGCGGTCGCGCTGCATGCAGGTGCTGGGCGGGCGGCTGGCGCGGTTCGCGGCCGAGCCCCGCCAGCCGCCGCTGTGGACACATGGCGACTGGCACGTCTCCAACCTGCTGTGGACCCAGGCGGAAGCGGCCGGCGGCGCGGGCGAGGTGGCGGCGGTGCTCGATTTCGGCCTCGCCGATCGCAGTTGCGCGCTGTTCGACCTCGCCACCGCGATCGAGCGCAATGCCGTCGCCTGGCTCGATCTCGACAGCAACGCGCCGATCGCCCGGCCGGCGATCGCACGCGCGCTGCTGGACGGCTATCACGCGCTCCAGCCGCTCGACCGCCCGGCGCGGCGGACGCTGGCCGCCCTGCTGCCGGTGGTGCATGTCGGCTTCGCGCTGTCGGAGATCGGCTATTTTCACGTGCTGCGCGGCGAGCCGGATTCGGTGGCCCTCGCCTTCGAGACGTTCCTGCTCGGCCATGCATCCTGGTTCGACACGCCGGATGGCGTCTCGCTGCTGGCGGCACTGCTGGACTGAAGGCGCGTTACGTGTCGGAGCGTCGGGAGCGGCGCGGCGATTTCTCCTCGGCGCGGGCCGCGCGGAGCGCCTCCTCGGTCAGCCGGCGCTCGTTGCGCTTGAGGAAGACGAATGCGCAGGCGACCACGATCGCCGCGATCACCCCGATGACGATGCCCGTGGTGCCGGCCAGGGCGGCGGCACGCTTGCCGAGCCAGTAGGCGGCCAGCGCATAGCCGCCCGCCCAGCCGATGGCGCCGGCGGCGTTGTAGAACAGGAAGCTGCCCCAGGGCATGTGGTTGGCCCCGGCGAGCAGGGCGGCGAAGGTGCGCAGCACGGCGATGAAGCGGCCGAAGAACACCACCTTGCCGCCGTGGCGGCGGAACAGGTAGCGGCCGAGGGTGAGGCGGTCGTCGGTCAGTCCGACGCGCTTGCCGTAGCGTGCCAGCAGCCTGAAGCCGAGGCTGCGGCCGATCAGGTAGCCGAAATTGTCGCCCATCGCGGCACCCAGCACCGCGACCGCCACCACCCAGCCGATCTCGAGCCGGTGCGTCGTGGCGCAGTAGAGCGCGGTGCCGATCAGCAGGCTCTCGCCGGGCAACGGCAGGCCCATGCTCTCGAACATCAGCACCACGCCGACAAGTCCGTAGCCATAATGCTGGAGCAGCTGGTCGAGATGGTGGAACAGGATGCAGGCCCCATGCGGAGGAGACGGACGTGGCGGGCGGCGCGTTGGAGCCGGGCTACAAGGCCGGCGGGCGGGCGGCAAAGTCAACCCGGCAGGGCTGCGCCGCCGTCGCGTCGGCTGTAAGACGGTTCGCAACGACACAGTTCCCCGACCGGAGCCCCATGCGCCTGAACGCCATCCTCGCCCGCCTGCTGTCCACATCGATGCTCTGGACCCTGCCGGCCGCCGCCGCGGGTCTGACGGCGCAGACCCTGGTCAAGCTGGACCGGCTCGGCGCCCCGGCGACCTCCGCCGACGGCAGCCGGGTGGCCTACACGGTCCGCCATGTCGATCTCGCCGCCGACCGCACCACCACCACGCTGGTGGTGCAGGGGACGCGGCCCGGCGAGGCCGGCAGGACGTTCACCCTGCCCTGCCCGGGCTTCCACGGCGTGGGCGAGCCGCAATGGTCGGGTGCCGGTTCGGTGGTGGTGATCGGCCATTGCGAGGGGCCGGACCAGCTCTGGCGGGTCGGGCCGGATGGCGGCGCGCAGGCCCTGACCCACCTGCCGCTCGACGTCCAGGCCTATCGGCTGAGCCCGGACGGGCGCCATGCGGTGGTCGCACTGGCGGTGTTCGCCGACGAGGAGAAGCCGGGCGCGGACGCTCTGGATGCGACACGGCGGCGGCTCGATGCGCGCGCCGCCGACCACGCCACCGGGATGGTGTTCGACAGGCTGTTCGTCCGGCACTGGGACACGTGGGCCGACGGCACCCGCAACCACCTCTATGCGGTCGATCTCGACGGCCATACGCCGCCGGTGCCGCTGATGGCCGGGTTCGACGGCGACGTGCCGGGCAAGCCGTTCGGCGACGAGAGCGACTTCACCGTCTCGCCGGATGGCCGCTCGGTGTTCTTCTCCGCGAGGCTGGCAGGGCGCAGCGAGCCATGGAGCACGAATTTCGACATCTACCGGGTGGGCCTCGACGGCCGCACCGCGCCCGAGAACCTGACCGCCGCCAACAAGGCCTGGGATGGTGGGCCCGTGCTGTCGCCGGACGGCAGGAGCCTGGCCTGGCGAGCGATGAAGCGCCCGGGTTTCGAGGCCGACCGCTTCGGCATCATGATCCGTGACCTCGCCACCGGCACCACACGCGAGATCGCCCCGCACTGGGATCGCTCGGCGCAGTCGCTGCTGTTCTCGGCCGACGGGCGCACGCTCTATGCCACCGCCGACGATCTTGGCAGCCTGCGCGCGTTCGCGGTCGACATCGCCACCGGCACGGTGCGCCGGCTGACCGGGGACGGGCATGTCGGCGCGGTGCTGGCCGGGCCGGCGGGGCAGCTCGTCATCGACCGCGACGCGATGGACAGTCCCGCACAGCTCTGGAGCCTCGCCCTGCCCGCGCCGGGTGTCACGGGGGATGCGAGGATCGTGCGGCTGACGGATGTGGGCGGCGCCCAGCTCGCCTCGACGACCTTCGCACCCTGGCAGCAGTTCGCGTTCCCGGGGTGGAATGGCGAGACCGTGCATGGATATGTGGTCTGGCCGGCGGATTTCCGGCCCGGCCACCGCTATCCGGTGGCGTTCCTGATCCATGGCGGCCCGCAGGGCTCGTTCGGCGATGACTGGTCGTATCGCTGGAACCCGCAATTCTATGCCGGGCTGGGCTATGCGGCGGTGATGATCGATTTCCATGGCTCCACCGGCTACGGGCAGGGCTTCACCGATGCGATCTCCGGGCACTGGGGGGACCGGCCGCTCGAGGACCTCCGCAAGGGCTGGGCCTGGGCGCTGGCGCATTTCGACTTTCTCGACGGCGACCGTGCCTGTGCGCTCGGCGCGTCGTATGGCGGCTTCATGGTCAACTGGATCGCCGGCAACTGGAACCAGCCGTGGAAATGCCTCGTCACCCATGACGGGGTGTTCGATGACCGCATGATGGGGTTCTCGACCGAGGAGCTGTGGTTCTCGGAATGGGAGCATGGCGGCCCGGGCCATACGCCGTGGTCCGACCCGGCTGCGTACGAGCGATTCAATCCTGCCGATCACGTGGCGGCCTGGCGGGTGCCGCAGCTCGTCATCCATGGCGGCCGCGACTACCGCATCCCGCTCGAGCAGGGACTCGGCGCGTTCACCGCGCTGCAGCGGCGCGGCATCGACAGCCGGCTGCTGGTGTTCCCGGCGGAAAATCACTGGGTGTTGAAGCCGGCCGATTCACTGATGTGGCACCGCGTGGTGGCCGACTGGCTGGCGGCGCATCTGCATCCCGCCCAGACCCCGGCGCCCTGATCGACAGGCGGGTGCGGCAGGCGGGTGCGGTTTTTGTTGTGCCCTGCAGCAAAAGTCACCACACTCAACCTTGCGTTGCTGCCCGAGCGCTGGGTTCGGCCGGCAGTATGGGCCATCGGGGTCCGGCTGCGCGGTGCGGGACGGGTGGAGAGGGTCTCCCCGTCCCAGGGCGCGACGATTTCACGCGTTGAAATTTGCCTGTGCTGCCGAGCATCATGCGCTTCGGGTATCTGAGCCAGGCGATCAAGGAGAACTTCCGATGGATGTCAGTCCGCTGCGGGTCGGCAACGAGGCGTTTCTCGTCGCCAGCATGATCGAGCGCTGCCCGAAGGTGATGATGCTTCGCGAGCTGGTCACCAACGCGCTGGAAGCGGCGTCCGCCGCGCCCGAGGGCAGCCGCGAGGTGCGTATCAGCGGCCTGTCGATCGACGGCGCGCGCAAGCTGGCGATCTGGAACTCCGGTCCCGGCATGGATGCGGTGTCGCTGCACCGGATGTGCGACATCGCCTCGTCGATCGGCAAGACCAACTCGCTCGAGAAGAATTTCGGCATGGGGGCCAAGGTGGCCACCCTGCCGTCGAACCAGCACGGGCTGCGCTACCGCTCCTGCACCGGGGGACGCGTGCATCAGGTCGTCATGGGCAAGCGCGACGGGGCCTATGGGCGCCTGATGCAGACCGGCCCGGACGGGGTGGTGGCCGACGTAATCGACGTGACCGAACGCGCGCTGGCCGAAGGACGCCCGGTCGCCGAGGACTGGACCGAGGTGGTGCTGCTGGGCAACCGTCCCGATCAGGACACGCTGGCCGACCCTTACGATGGCGCGCCGCATGTCGGCCACGACTGGATCGAGCACTACCTGCATCGCCGCTTCTTCTCGCTGCCGGAAGGCACCGTACTCCTGCTCGGCGAGGGGATCCATCACCAGCAGGGCTGGAACAGCTTCGTTCCACTCGGCGAGCGTCTCGACACCGCGTTCACCCGCCATGAGACCGTGGCGGTCGATCGCGGTGTGCGCATCCACTACCTCTACGATGCGACCGATGCCGCCCATCCCGAGCGCACCCTGTCGCAGCGCGACGGCCATGTCGCCGACAGCGGCGCGGCAGTCATCTTCCGCGGCGAGATGTACGATTTCCGCTATGGCCATATCTGGCGTCACGAGGCACCGATCTACGGGCTGACGTTCGGGGCGCGCAACTTCACCGTGCTGGTCGAGCTCTCCGACTCCTACCCGGTGCTGCCGGACGGCTATCGCGAGTTCATGCGCTACCGCGAAGGCCACCAGGCCCAGGTCGAGACCCGGCATTTCGCCGCCCAGGTCAACCGCTTCCGTCCGGAATGGCTGCTGGAGCTGCTGCGCGACCTCGCCCCGAGTGCGAACCACATGCAGTCGGCGCGCGACGAGATGGCCGCGCTGTTCGCCAAGCTCGGCGTCAAGCGCCGCTGGTATCCGACCGCGGCGATCCCGCTCGAGGCGGAAGCCTTCGACCTGCCGGCGACGGAGAGCACCGAGACCAGAGACCTGCTGGAGCCCGAGACGTCGGCCGAAGCCGAGTCGCTCGCCCAGGAGCTTTCCGAGCCGCCAGCCGCGGAGCCACCGGACGACCTGCCCGAGGTGCCCGAGCCGGAAGAGCCCCCGGTGCTGCCACCGGAGGAGCCCAAGGCGGAGCAGTCCGGGACGGCCGACGAGGATCCGCCAGAGGCCGAGGAGGACGAGTACGAGGTGCCGCCGCAGATCGTCGCCCTGCGCGATCCAGCCGATATCGAGGAGCGTGGCATTTCGCAGATGGCGGCGAGATTCTATCCCGAAACGCACCAGGTCTTCATCAACTGCAATTACAGCGCGATCGACCGGGTACGAAACGAGCTGACCGCGGCGTTTGCGGCCGAACCGGACCAGAGCCGGGTCAATGAGCTCGCCCTCACCTCCGCCGAGCAGGTGGCGACCCGTCTGATCTGCCGCAAGCTGGCGCTCGGACTGTCCAAGCACGGGGCCTGGGCGGACTGGCAGGTCTATCACTCGGTCAGCAACGAGAGCCTGTCGCTTGCGGCGGAGGATTATGAAGCCGAGCTGCCTGCTGCCCGGCGCGCCATGCAGCAGGCTCTGGACATCGAGGCGACATCAGCGACGGCGCATCCGGTTCTGGTCGCAAGCTGAAGCGATCGGGGCACGGCGGAGATGGTGGAGCCAATCGGAATCGAACCGACGACCTCCTGAATGCCATTCAGGCGCTCTCCCAACTGAGCTATGGCCCCGCCGTGCTGTCGGATCGTGATGATCCGCTTGGGTGGCGGCCGTATAGACCGGGGGCGGGCGGTGATCAAGCCCCCGGCAGGGTCGAAATCGGATTTCGATGTCCGATTTCGACATCATGCCCGGCCAATCGAGCCAGCAGCATCTCGAGCGGCAGGCCCATGATCACCGATTGCCGCCCCTCGACCCGCGTAAACAGCGCCGCACCGTCGCTCTCGATGCGATAGGCGCCCACACAGCCGCACAGCGCCTCCCCCTCGGCGGCGACGGAGCGGGCGATGTCCGCCTCGGTCAGAGGACGCATCGACAGCGATGCCGTCTCCACATCCGTCGCCACCTCCCGGCCATCGCACCACAGGCTGAATGCGCTCCACAGGCGGTGGGTGCGGCCCTGCAAACGGCGCAGTTGTGCTGCGGCAGCGTCGAGGCTGCCGGGTTTGTCGAACCATGCGCCGTCCAGTTCGAGCATCTGGTCCGCGCCGATCACCCAGCGTCGCGAAGGGTGATGCAGCGCCGTGCGCCGCGCCACCTGACGGGCCTTGAGCCAGGCCAGGCGTTTTGCCGTACAGGCCACGTCGTGGCCCCGGCGTACGGCGGCGTGCCGGACCGCCGCCTCGTCGATGCTGGCAGGCGCGACCGTGAAAACCACTCCCGCCCCGGTCAGCAGGGCGGCGCGGGCGGGCGAGGCGCTGGCCAGGATCAGGTGATCGGTGGCCGGCAGGGACTCACAACGGGCCGGGTTTTCTGCGCGTTCAGGTCGAGACATGGGGATAAACCATCTGCCCGACTCGATCGGCTGCGGGTACCGGGGATGGCGGGTACCGATCGTCGGGCGCTGCGTCGTGGTGTGGGTTGTACACAGCCCGAGGCTGGGGGAATCGGGATAAGTGCCGCAAGTCTCTGATCCTCAAGCCGGGTCCGGGTTGTACAGGGGACGGGAAAACCGGGGTACGAATCCTGTGAAGGGTGTACCCCGTCATCCACAGGGCCTATCTCCCCCTCCGCATATCTTTATCTTCTCTCATTGTTTAGGAGAGGGCGACGAGGCCTCGGAGCGGAAACGGGTGACGGACAAGAGATTGATGCGTGTGCTGCAGGGCGAGGCTCTCTGGCCGCCGCCGGTGTGGCTCATGCGTCAGGCCGGCCGCTACCTGCCGGAGTTCAGGGCGATGCGCGAGCGGGCCGATTTCCTGACCCGCTGCCTGACGCCCGAGATTGCTGTGGAACTCACGCTCCAGCCGATCCGGCGCTACGGCATGGACGGGGCGATCCTGTTCAGCGACATCCTGATCCTGCCCTGGGCCATGGGACAGTCGCTGGAGTTCGTCGATGGCGAGGGACCGGTCATGGCACCGATCCGGGACGAGGCGGCGCTGGAGCGGCTGGATCCGGCCCGCATTCCCGAGGCGACGGCGCCGGTGCTGGAGGCGCTGCGCAGGCTGCGGGCGATCCTGGATGCGCCCGATGGGCCGGGAGGCGGCAACACCACCTTGCTGGGCTTCACCGGCGCGCCGTTCACCGTCGCCTGCTACATGGTCGAGGGGCGCGGCAGCCGGGAGTTCGCGTCCGTCAGACAGATGGCCTATGCGCAGCCGGAGCTGTTCGAACGGTTGATCGGGCTGCTGGAGGAGACCACGGCCGCCTATCTGGGTGCGCAGCTCGATGCGGGGGCCGAAGCGGTGATGCTGTTCGACAGCTGGGCCGGGCTGCTCGCTCCGGACCAGTTCCAGAAGCATGTGATCGAGCCGACCCGACGGATCGTCGATCGCGTGCGCGCCGGGCGGCCGCAGGCGCGTATCATCGGTTTCCCCCGGCTGGCCGGGCTGAGCCTGCCGGAGTATGCGGCGCGGACCGGGGTGGATGTGGTCGGTCTCGATACCGGCTGCGATCTTAATCAGGTCTGCGAGCTGCTGCCGCCGCAGATGGGGGTGCAGGGCAATCTGGATCCTCTGGCCCTGCTCGCCGGCGGTCAGGCCCAGGCGGATGCGGTGACGGCGATCCGCGAGCGGCTGCGCGGACGGCGACATATCTTCAATCTCGGCCATGGCGTATTGCAGCAGACGCCGCCGGAGCATGTCGCGGCCCTGGTCGCGCAGGTACGTGCGGCGTGAGTGACGCCAAGGCCCGCCGTGTCGCCGTCGTGCTGTTCAATCTCGGCGCACCGGACCGTCCGGAGGCGATCCGGCCGTTCCTGCACAACCTGTTCGCCGATCCGGCGATCCTGCGTGTGCCGCCGCCGATCCGGCCGCTGCTGTCGGCGCTGATCACGTCGCGCCGGGTCAAGCCGGCGACCGAGAACTACATGCTGCTGGGCGGCAGCTCGCCGCTGCTGGCGCAGACCGAGGCGCAGGCGCAGGCGCTGTCGGCCGTGCTGGCCCAGCGCCTCGAGGATATCGAGGCGCGCTGCTTCATCGCCATGCGCTACTGGCATCCGCGGGCGGAGGCGGTGGTGCAGGACGTGGTACGCTGGCAGCCGGACGAGGTGGTGCTGCTGCCATTGTATCCGCAGTATTCGACCACCACGACCGGCAGTTCGCTGACCGAATGGCGCGCGATGGCGGCGAAGCACGATCTGGTGGTTCGCACCGCGTCGGTCTGTTGCTGGTACACGCAGCCCGGTTACATCGCGTCGTTCGCCAGGCTGCTGGCCGAAAGTCTCGAGGCGGCGCGCATGTCGCTGCCGCAGGGCACGAAGCTGCGGGTGCTGTATTCGGCGCACGGGCTGCCTGAAAGCATCGTCACCGCCGGCGATCCGTACCAGATGCAGGTGGAGGCGGCGGCCGCGGCGATGTCGGCGGCGATCGGGCTGGACACATTCGCCGACACCGATGCCGTGGTCTGCTATCAGTCGCGCGCCACACCGCAGAAATGGCTCGAGCCAAGCACCGAGCAGGCGCTGGCGGCGGCTGCGGCCGATCGCAGGGCTGTGGTGGTGGTGCCGCTCGCCTTCGTCTCCGAGCATTCGGAAACGCTGGTCGAGCTCGATATCGAATATCGCCATCTCGCCGACCGGCTGGGTCTGCCGGGCTATGTCCGGGTTCCAACACCGACGCTGGACGCCGATTTCATTGGCGGTCTGTCGGATCTCGTCTGCGGGATGCTCACCGACGGTCCGGGTGTCTGCCGTGACGCTCACTCGACGCCCTGTGGCGCGGCACATCGCGACTGCCCGCAGCGCAGGAGGGTGCGGGCATGACAATCACTGCACTGGCTTCGGTCTATCCATGGCTGAAGGCGTTTCATGTGATCGCGCTGATCGCCTGGATGGCGGGGATGTTCTATCTGCCGCGGCTGTATGTCTATCACTGCACCGCACCCGCCGGCGGCGTGCTGAGCGAACGTCTGAAGGTGATGGAACGGCGGCTGCTGAAGCAGATCATCAACCCGGCGATGATCGCGACCTTCGTCTTCGGCGTGCTGCTGGTGCTGACACCGGGTGCGGTGGACTGGTCTTCGGGATGGTGGTGGGTGAAGCTGGTCTGCGTGGCCGGGCTGTTCGGCTTCCACGGTGCGGCCTCGCGCTGGCGGAAGGATTTCCTCGACGAGCGCAACACGCGGCCGCAACGCTTCTATAGGATCGCCAACGAGGTGCCGACGGTGCTGATGGTGATCATTGTCATCATGGTGATCGTCAAACCGTTCTGATCGAGGAGGCTGGCCGATGGCCGAGGACTACGATTACGATCTGGTTGTGATCGGCAGCGGTCCTTCGGGACGGCGGGCCGCGGTGCAGGCGGCGAAGTTCGGTCGGTCGGTGCTGCTGGTGGACAAGGGCGTGCGCGTCGGCGGTGTGTCGGTGCATACAGGTACGATCCCGTCGAAGACGCTGCGCGAGACCGTGCTGAACCTGACCGGCTGGCGCGAACGCGGCTTCTACGGTCTGGCCTATCGGGTGAAGAAAGACATCACCGCGGGCGACCTGCGCTCGCGTCTCGCCAAGACGCTCGACTACGAGGTCGAGGTTCTCGAACACCAGCTTGCACGCAACCGCGTCGATGTGCGGCGGGGCCTCGCTCAGTTCGTCGATGCGCACCATGTCGAGATCCACACCGAGGCCGGCGAATCTCATACCGTGTCGGCCGACAAGATCGTCGTCGCGGTGGGTACCAAGCCGTATCGCCCGCCGCATGTGCCGTTCGATGAAAGCATCGTCATTGACAGCGACGGCATGGTCGATCTCGACCTGCTGCCGAGATCGCTGACGGTGGTGGGTGGCGGCGTGATCGGTATCGAATACGCGACCATCTTCAGCGCGCTCGACGTCAGGGTCACGCTGGTCGAACCCAAGGCGACGATCCTGGATTTCGTCGATCGTGAACTCGTCGACGATTTCACCCATCAGCTTCGCGACCAGGGCGTGAATTTCCGTCTCGGCACACATATCGACGCCATCCGGATGGAAGCCGGGCAGCCGGTGGTGATTCTCGAAGGCGGGCGCAGGGTTCGTTCGGAAATGCTTCTCTATACCGCCGGGCGCGTCGGTGCGACGGACCAGCTCAATCTGCCGGCGGCAGGACTGCGTGCAGATCATCGTGGCAGGCTCAGCGTCAATCCGAAGACATTCCAGACGGAGGTGCCAAACATCTACGCGACGGGTGACGTGATCGGTTTTCCCTCGCTGGCTTCGACCTCGCTCGAGCAGGGGCGGATCGCGGCGTGTCATGCGTTTTCCGAGACTCTGCCGCATGCACCGGAATTCTTTCCCTACGGCATCTATTCGGTTCCCGAAATCTCGACGGTCGGGCTCAGCGAGGAGGAGGCGCGCGCCAAGGGTATTGCGTATGAATGCGGCGTGGCGCGGTTCCGCGAGACTTCGCGCGGGCACATCATGGGTCTGCGCGGCGGCATGCTAAAGCTGCTGATCTCGTTGCAGACGCACAAGCTGTTGGGTGTTCACATCGTCGGCGAAGGTGCGACCGAGCTGGTGCATATCGGCCAGGCGGTGCTCAATCTCGGCGGCAAGCTCGACTATTTCATCGATGCCACCTTCAACTATCCGACGCTCGCCGAGGCGTACAAGATCGCAGCACTCGACGCGTGGAACCGCATCACGCCACGCCGCGACGACGAGGCGGAGCCCGTCGCACCGCTTCAGAGCGAAGCGGTGAAGTGATCCATGTCTGGAAAGCTGTGGTGGGCGCACAAGGACTCGAACCTTGGACCCGCTGATTAAGAGTCAGCTGCTCTACCAACTGAGCTATGCGCCCACAGCGAGGGCGGACTTAAGGCAACATGGGCGTCAGCGCAACCCGAAAAATGACGCCGTGACCTCGGATCGCTACTGGCCGCCGCGCAGCAGGGCGAGAATGCCGTCGAGCTGGTCGAGATTGCGGTAGCCGATCCGGACCGATCCGCCACGGCCATTGAAGGTGATGCCGATATCGAGGCCAAGCTGGGCCCGGAGCTCGCGTTCGAGCGCCTTGATTTCCGGATCGCGCGGCGGCGGACGGGATGATGCGTCGTCACGGTAGCGGCGCTCGGGATCAAGGCGCTCCCCCGTGGCTTCGGCCTGCGCCAGCGCCTCGGTCTGGCGGACGGTGAGGCGTTCGGCGAGGACCTTCAGGGCGCCGCGGGCTGGGTCCGGGTGGGCGAGCAGGGCGCGGGCGTGGCCAGCGGTCAGCTGGCCGGAACGGACATCGTGGCGAACCGCCTCGGGCAGAGCGAGCAGACGCAGGGTGTTGGCCACATGCGAGCGTGACTTGCCGATCGCATCGGCAAGCTTCTCCTGGGTCAACTCGAAGTCGGTGGTCAGCCGTTGCAGGCCCTCCGCCTCCTCGATCGGATTGAGATCCTGGCGCTGCATGTTCTCGATCAGGGCGGCGGCCATCGCACTGGTGTCGTCGAGGCGACGGATATGCGCGGGGATCTGATGCAGCCCGGCCGCCTGGGCCGCACGCCAGCGGCGCTCGCCGGCGATGATCTGGAACTGGCCTGGACGGGCCGGGTCGGGTCGTACCAGGATCGGCTGCAATACACCCTGGGCGCGGATCGAGGCGGCGAGCTCGCTCAGCGCCTCGTCGTCGATTGTCTTGCGTGGCTGGAACGGGCCCGGTGCGAGCAGATCGACCGGAAGCACGGACAGGTCGTCACCGGGCCGTTCGGGGCGTCCCTGTTCGCCAAGCAGGGCGGCAAGACCGCGGCCGAGGCGGGGGGCAGGCTTCTTCTCACTCATGGGGTTGGGTATCCGCGTCGGGAAAGCAGTTCTGTCGCGAGGGTATCGTAGGCGAGCGCGCCGCTGGACCGTGGGTCATACAGCCCGACCGGACGGCCATGGCTCTGCGCCTCGGAGATGCGGATATTGCGTGGAATGAGGGTGTCAAAGACCGCCGTACCAAAGAAGGCACGGGCATCGTCGGCCACGAGTTCGGAGAGGTTGTTGCGCCGATCATACATCGTCAGCACGAGACCACCGAGAGTCAGGCGAGGATTGAGGCTGCGCTTGACGCTGTCGATGGTGCGGGTGAGCTGGGAGACGCCCTCGAGAGCGAAGAATTCGCATTGCAGCGGCACCAGCACGATGCTGGCTGCGACCAGCGCGTTGAGTGTCAGCAGGCCGAGGCTGGGCGGACAGTCGATCAGGACGAGATCGGCGGGGAAGCTGCCGTTCTGCATCCGTTCGGCAAGACGGTATTCGCGCCGGTCTTCACCGACCAGTTCGATTTCGGCGCCGGCGAGGTCGTTGTCGGCACCGATCACCTTCAGCGTCTCGATCTCGGTGTCGCGCAGCAACGAGGCCGGAGCGGCTTCGGCGGTCAACAGGCTGTAGGTGCCGTTCTTGCGCGCGGCATGGCCGATGCCGAGCCCGGTGGAGGCGTTGCCCTGTGGGTCGGCGTCGATCAGCACGACGCGCCGGCCACGCTGGGCGAGGGCGGCCGCGAGATTGATCGCGGTGGTGGTCTTGCCGACGCCTCCCTTCTGGTTGGCGATGGCAATGATGTCAGGAACGCGGTCCTTGGGCCTGGTCTGTGGCACGCCTGATGTCAGTCAGTTGGAGGATGACGCCGTCGGGATGGACCCGGCTGGGAATACGGGTGACGCTCATCTGCCATTCGGCCGCGGCCTGGGTCAATTCGTCTTCGGCCCGGGTGCCCTTGAGAAACAGGCAGGTGCCGCCGGGAGTGAGCAGCGGCGCCGTCCAGCGCAGCAATTGCGGCAAGGCAGCGAGCGCGCGCGCGGTGATGAGGGGCGCGGGTGCCACCTTGGCCTGCTCGATCCGCGTGGCGAGGACGGTCACCTCGCAGCCGGTGACTCTGGCTGCTTCCCGCAGGAACGCCGCCTTGCGCTGGTCCGATTCGATCAGGGTCATCCGGCAGCCGGTGGCAATCGCCAGCACGAGGCCGGGAAATCCGCCGCCCGAGCCGAGATCGGTGGCGTGGTCTGCCGAAATCAGAGGCGCCAGTTGCAGGCTGTCGGCGATATGGCGGTCCCACAGATTGGGCAGATCGCGGGGTGAGACGAGGTTGATGCTGGGGTTCCACCGCGTCAGCAGGGCCGCATACAGCTCCAGGCGTTCGACCGTTTCACGTGAAACAATGCCGGTGTCGATCCAGGCCTGGGGGGTGCGTTGTTTCACGTGAAACAATTTCAGGCCGCTGCACGGGGCCGGCTGCGCAGATGGCCGAGCAGGGCCATCAATCCAGCCGGGGTCATGCCGGCGATCCGGCGGGCCTGCGCGAAATCCACTGGTCGTACGCGCTCGAGGCGTTCGCACATTTCCGAACTAAGGCCACCGATGACACGATAATCGAGATCGGTCGGGATCGTGATCGCCTGTTCCTCGCCCAGCGCACGGACCTCGCTGTCCTGACGCTGAAGGTAGCCTCGATATCGACTCTCCGCCTGGAGATGGCGCAAGGTGCGCAGGCTGAGCGTGCCCAGCCACGGGATCGCGGTGACCAGGCGATGGGTGTCATCGACCTGTGCGACGAGATCGCTGACCGTGCGCGTGCGTCCGTCACGAGAGGGGGTCAGCCCGCAGGCGGTGGTGGCTGCGGCCGGCAGGCGTTCAGCTTGCGCCCGCTGTCCGGCCTGCGTGATCTCGGCCTCAGCCGCGGCAAACCGCTCGGCGCGGTCATGTCGCACCAGACCGAGCGCGATGCCGAGTGGGGTGAGGCGTAGGTCGGCATTATCATGCCGCAAGGCGAGCCGGTATTCGGCCCGCGAGGTGAACATCCTATACGGCTCGCTCACACCCTGGGTGACGAGATCGTCGATCATCACTCCGAGATAGGCCTGATGTCGCTCGAGCCGGATGGGTGCCGCGCCCGCTGCCCGGCGCGCCGCGTTCAGTCCGGCAAGCAGCCCCTGAGCGGCCGCTTCCTCATACCCGGTGGTGCCGTTGATCTGTCCGGCGAGGAACAGTCCTGGCAGGGCGCGCAGTTCCAGCCCATGCGACAGGGCCCGGGGATCGACATAGTCGTATTCGACCGCATAGCCGGGCTGGGCGATCTCGGCATGGGCGAGCCCGGGCATGGTCCGCACGAGCGCGAGCTGGACGTCTTCCGGCAGGCTGGTGGAGATGCCGTTGGGATAGATCAGCTCGCTGCCCGGCCGGCCCGGCAAAGCCTCGGGCTCGAGAAACACCTGATGCGACGTCTTGTCGGCGAAGCGGACGATCTTGTCCTCGATCGACGGGCAATAACGTGGCCCCCGTCCGGCGATCGCCCCGCCATAGACCGCAGACAGATGCAGCGATCCGCGGATCACCTCATGTGTGCGCGCATTGGTCTGGCTGATTCGGCACTCGGTTTGTGGAAGGGTGATCGCGTCGGTCATGCGGCTGAACGGCTCCGGCGCGATATCGCCCGGATCGGCGGGCAGCGCGTCCCAGTCGATCGTCTCACGGCGCAGACGCGGTGGCGTGCCGGTTTTCAGACGGCCCAGCGGAACGCCGAGCGCCTCCAGACGCTCGCCGAGACGCGTCGCCGCCGGTGCATCGATGCGGCCGGCTGGCCGGGTCTGGTGTCCGACATGGATCACGCCGCGCAGAAACGTGCCGCTGGTGACGACCACCGCAGCCGCACGCAGGGTTGTTCCGTCCTCGCACACGACGCCGCAGACCTGTCTGTCCTCGACGATCAGGTCTCCCACCGCGCCCTCGATCACGCGCAGGGTTGCCTCGGCGGCGATCAGCGCCTGCACCGCGTCGCGGTAAAGGCCCCGATCCGCCTGTGCGCGCAGGCCCTGCACGGCCGGCCCCTTGCTGCGGTTGAGCATCTTGAAATGGATGCCGGCAGCATCCGCAGCGCGGGCCATCAGCCCGTCCAGGGCGTCGATCTCGCGCACCAGGTGCCCCTTGCCGATGCCGCCGATCGCCGGATTGCACGACATGGTGCCGATCTGGGCGCGTGAGTGCGTCACCAGCGCCACGGTCGCGCCCAGACGCGCTGCCGCAGCGGCCGCCTCGCAGCCGGCATGACCACCACCCACCACGATCACGTCGAAGATCTGCTGTCTTGTCATCGCGGCGGACCTTAATCCGCTCGATCGCCGGATGGCTACTTTCCGATGCAGAACTGTCCGAAGATCGTGTCCAGCACGTCCTCGACGCCGATCCGTCCGGTGAGGCGGCCGAGTGCCAGCGTCGCCAGCCTCAGTGCCTCGCCGCGCAGTTCCGGCCAGGTCTGCACCTGCGCGTCGCGCAGGTGCACGACGGCTTCCTCCACACCCGCGCGATGACGCGCCCGGGTCAGCGACGCCCCCGCACCACCGGCCGTCAACCGACGCACCGCCGCGACGAGTTGCTCGCGCAGCCGATCCAGCCCCTGGCCGCTGCGGGTGCTGATGGCGAGTTCGCCGGGTGCCGCCGGTGCGGTCAACAGATCCGCCTTGCTGCGGATCACCCAGCATTCCGCCTCTGTCACGATTTGCTCCGGCGCGGCGCCAGGCTCGACGAGGCTCAGCACGAGATCGGCGCGCGCGGCATGCACGCGGGCACGGCGGATGCCTTCCGCCTCGATGGCGTCGCCGGTTTCGTGCAGTCCTGCCGTATCGATGAAGCTGACCAGCGTGCCGGCCACCTGCAGCCTGACCGAGATCGCATCGCGCGTGGTGCCGGCAATCGGCGAGACGATCGCATCTTCTTCGCCCGACAGCGCATTCAACAGGCTCGACTTGCCGGCATTCGGTGCCCCGGCGATCACCACCCGCACGCCGGAGCGGATCCGTTCGCTCCGCGCACCGTCCGCCAGATGCGCCTGCATCTCCTCGCACAGGCTGCGCAGGTCCGACCGGTTGGCTGCCTCCGTCTCGTCGGGCAGATCCTCGTCGGGAAAGTCGATCAGCGCCTCCTGGCGTGCCAGCAGCAGGCGCAGACGCTGCGCCCACCCTTCGTAAAGCCGGCTCAGCCCGCCGCCGAGCTGGTCGAGTGCCTGCCTGCGTTGTGCGCCGGTCTCGGCCGCCACCAGATCGGCGATCGCCTCCGCCTCCAGTAGCCCGATCCGCCCCGACAGGCAGGCCCGCCGGGTGAATTCCCCCGGTTCCGCCGGCGTGGCGCCAAGAGCGAGCAGGGCATCGGCTACGGCCTCGATCACCGCGGCCCCGGCATGCAGATGCAGCTCGGCCGAGTCCTCGCCGGTATACGAACCCGGCCCTGGAAACCGCAGCACCAGCGCCTGGTCGAGCGCTTCCCCGGCGTGACGCAGGACCCGCAACGTTGCCAGCCGGGGCGCCGTGAGGCTTCCCGCCAGCGCCTCCAGGATCGCATCCGTCCGTGGGCCGCTGAGACGCATGATGGCGATCGCCGCCGGCGGTGCGCCGCTGGCCAGGGCGAAAATCGTGGTGGACGCCTCCGCAGGCGCGTGCTGCAACCCGTTCATCGGCGGCCGAGGACCCAGGAATGCACAACCAGCTCGGCAGCGAGGCCTCGCCCTATCTGCGACAGCATGCCGACAACCCGGTGCACTGGTGGCCATGGGGCCGGGCCGCGCTCGACGAGGCGGCGCGGCGGGACTGTCCGATCCTGCTGTCGATCGGTTACGCGGCGTGTCACTGGTGCCATGTGATGGCGCATGAATCCTTCGAGGACGCCCGGGTCGCGGGACTGATGAACGCGGGCTTCGTCAACATCAAGGTCGACCGCGAGGAACGCCCCGATATCGACCATCTCTATATGACCGCCCTGCAGGCCATGGGCCAGCGTGGCGGCTGGCCGCTGACGATGTTCCTGCGTCCTGACGGCACGCCGTTCTGGGGCGGCACCTATTTTCCGCCCGAGCCACGGCACGGTCAGCCCTCGTTCGCCGATATCCTGCGCGCCATCCGCATGGCCTGGGACGACCGTGCCGCGCTGATCGACGACAATGCCGGCCGGCTGCGCGAGCTGCTGACACAGGCGGCCGAGCCCGGCAACGCGTCCTGGCCGGAGGCAGGCCGGCGCGCCGAGGCCGCCCGTCGCCTGGTGGCGGCCACCGATCCCGTTCGCGGCGGCCTGGCGGGAGCGCCGAAATTCCCCAACGCGCCGGTGTTCCGGTTCCTGTGGCAGACCGGCACCGACGCGGGCGCCGTCGCCGTCGAGCGGCTGCTCGAGGCGATGGTCGATGGCGGTATCCATGACCAGATCGGCGGTGGCTTTGCCCGCTACGCCACCGATGCCGACTGGCTGGTGCCGCATTTCGAGAAGATGCTCTACGACAACGCGCAGATCCTCGAATTGCTGGCGTTCGTCCATGCGCATCGCCCCGCACTGGCCGGGCGTGCGGCGGCTGAACGGCTGGTCGGCTGGCTGACGCGAGAAATGCAGGTCGGCACTGCCTTCGCCGCGTCGCTCGATGCCGACAGCGAGGGCGAGGAGGGCCGTTTCTACGTCTGGCAGGCCGACGAGATCGCGGCGGCGCTGGCGCCGCTCGGTGCCGACAGGGTCGCGCACTGGCGACAGGCCTACGGCGTGACCGCTGGCGGCAACTGGGAGGGCCACACCATCCTCAGCCGCGTCGGCCCGATCGATGTGCAGACCGATGCCGAGGCCCGCGCCCTGCTGCTCGCCCGTCGTGAGCGGCGCCCGCGCCCGGCGCGCGACGACAAGGTGCTGGCCGACTGGAATGCGCTTGCAGTCATCGCCCTGGTCAGGGCGGCGGGTGTCTTTGGCCGCCCCGATTGGGACGGGCTGGCGCGCTCGGTCTGGCAGGGCGTGGAGACGATGTTGGCCGGCAGCGACGGGCGCCTCGCCCACGCAGCCTGCGACGGACGCATCACCGCCTCGGGCCTGCTCGAGGACCAGGCGGCCGGTGCTCTCGCCGCGCTCGCCCTGTATGAAGCCGACGGAACGGTGCAGTGGCTTGAACGTGCGCTCGGCTTCGTCGACGCGGCCGAGCGCTGGTTCACCGCCCCTGGAGGCGGCTACGTCCAGGTCGCCGCCGACGCCACCGACCTGCCCCTGCGGCCGCGCCCGATCCATGACAGCGCCCTGCCGACCGGGCTGGCGATGCTGGCCGAGGCACAGGCGAGGCTGTTCCATCTCACCGGTGAGGACCGCTTCCGCCTGCTGGCGACGCACACCATCGAGACCATGGCCGAGGCCGATCCCGTCCGCTTGACCCTTCAGCCAGGCATGCTGTTCGCCGCCGACCTGCTGGAGCGCGGCCGCACGCTGGTGATCGACGGCGCGGCGCAGGCGGACTGGATCACGCTGGCGCGGTCATGTGGTGTTCCGAACCTGCTGATCCTGCGCGGCGACACCGTCACCACCGACACCCACCCGGCTCATGGCCGGCGGGCGGCACCGGGCGAGACCACCGCGTGGCTGTGCAGTGCGGGACGCTGCTCGCTGCCGATTCGCGATGCCGACGCGCTGCTGGCCGCGATCAGGGAGGGCTGAACGCCGATGCCCCAGCTGTCCCTGCACTCACCGATCGGCCCGCTGACCCTGTCCGAGGAAGACGGCATGATCGTCGCCCTCGATACCGGCTGGGGGCGTGATCAGACGCGAAGCGCCTTGTTGCGCACCGCGGCGGACCAGCTCCAGGCCTATTTCGACGGTCGGCTGCAACGCTTCGACCTGCCGCTGGCCCCGATCGGCACCGTTTATCGCCGCCGGGTCTGGCAGCATCTGCGCGACATCCCGTTCGGCCACACCCTGACCTATGCCGGGCTCGCCGCCCGCGCCGGCGGCGTGGCCCGCTCGATCGGCCAGGCGCTGGGCGCCAATCCCGTGCCGATCCTCATCCCCTGCCATCGCGT
Organism: Endobacter medicaginis; assembly: GCF_014192375.1. Taxonomy (GTDB): domain Bacteria; phylum Pseudomonadota; class Alphaproteobacteria; order Acetobacterales; family Acetobacteraceae; genus Endobacter; species Endobacter medicaginis. Next base: position 82,534 of record NZ_JACHXV010000001.1, read on the forward strand.
CCTGGCGGCGCGTGGGCTGGGAGGGTTCTCGATGGAGGGTGGCGACGAGACCAAGCGCTATCTGCTGAGGCTCGAAGGCGTCAGCCTCGATCATCTCTGAACGGATCCGGCAGGGGCCGTCCGTCACGACGGCGTCCGAGCAGACGGGCGGTCATGCCGAGCGACGCGATCAGCGCCAGAAGAAACGCGCCCGCCCAGCGAAGCCCGTCACCGCCCTCGTCCGATCCTCCCGGCACCGCCACCAGCAGCACGAACACCAGCCCGACCATGAAGAGCGGACGTCCCACCCGCAGGCGGTCGCGCGATGCCAGCCCGCACAGCCCGACGAACACCACGATCAGCGCGATTGCGAACGCACGCAGCACCGACAGGCTGGTCGGCCCGAGTCCCGACACGATTTGCCGCATCGCCTCGGCCCAGCCGGCGAGCATGGTGCCCAGTCCCGCCGGCCCGATCAGGATCAGCAGCAGGGCGAGCACCGCCCCCGTTGCCCAGATTGCCCAGATACCGCTCCTGCCCATCGCCCCCGCCATCGCAACGCCCGTCTCACCCGAGCACGAACCACAGCCTGAACAGCAGCGTCTCGGAGCGGGTCCGCCGGCGCAGCCGTGGCCGCCGGGCCAGGGTCAGGATCCGTGACAGCCGCCCTCGCCGCAGGCTGCGCGACAGTCGCATGACGATGCGGCCGGACGAGGCATCGAGCAAGGCCCTATGCGCGACCAGTGCCTCCACATGCACCCTGAACGTGGTCATGAACGCCCCCGGGCCGCGGCGCAGGGCGGCGATGGCGCGTCTCAGCCACGATGATGGTGCGCCCACTGCATTGTCGGGATGCTGCCGATACAGCACGACCGGTTCCGGATCGACCACCATCCGCCCGCCCGCGGCGGTGACGATCAGATAGGCCCACCAGTCATGCAGCGTGCCGAGCGGTGGCCGGGTGCGTCGCAGCAGAGCCACCGCGGCAGGATTGAGGGCCACGGTACAGCCGGTGGCGACGTTCTGGGTCAGCGCGTCGGGGAAACCCGGCAGGTCGCCGTAATCCGGCGACAGGCCGAGATCGCGCAGCTGTGCATCGACCAGGCGCTGGCGTGCGCAATACAGGGCCGGCACGTCGGGGTCGACCTCACCGAGTGCTGCCACCGCGCGCGCCAGCTTGTCAGCCAGCCAGACATCGTCCTGATCTGCAAACGCGACGATCGCCCCCTCGGCTTCGGCGCGCGCGGCGGCGTGACACAGCAGCGCCCAGAAGGAGGCGGTGATGCCCAGGTGGCGGCCGTCGGTGCGGTCGGTCGCGTCGATCCGTGCGGCGTCGACGAAGGCACGCACCCGGTGCCGACTGTCATCGGACGAGCCATCATCGCGCCAGATCAGGCTCCAGCTCCGATGGCTCTGGTCGACGAGCGATTCGAGCTGGGCGTCGAGGAAACGCGCCCCGTCATACGTCGACAACAGGACGATGACGGGGCGGGTCGCGTGCGAGGGGCTTGAGTCTATGATCCGGCGGTCTCGGTGAGCAGCCGGTCGACGGTGTGCCTGAGGCTGTCGCGCCAGGGCGGCAGCCGCACGCCGAAGACCGTGGCGAGCTTGGTGGTATCGAGGCGTGAGTCGGCGGGGCGCTTCGCCGGCGTCGGCCAGTCCTCGGTGCGGATCGCGATCACCTCGGGCATCGGCCGGCCATGGGTCGCGGCCTGTTCGAGAGCGGCGACGGCCAGGCCGTGCCAGGTCGTTTCGCCGGTACCGACGGCGTGATAGATGCCGCCATAATGCGGCCGGAGGCCGTCGCGCTCGATCAGGGCGATGATCGCCGCGATCGCGTCGGCGAGATCGTCCGACGAGGTCGGATTGCCGCGCTGGTCGCCGACCACGCGCAGGGTCGGGTTCTTGGCCCCGGCATTGAGCATCGTGCGCACGAAATTCTTGCCCGAAGCCGAATAGACCCAGGCTGTGCGCAGGATGATGCTGTCCGGATGGGCCGCCAGCACCGCCTGCTCGCCCTCGGCCTTGGTGCGACCATAGACCCCGGTCGGGCAGGTCGGATCGCTTTCCAGGTAGGGCTCACCCTTGTCGCCGTCGAAGACGTAGTCGGTGGAAACATGGATGAACGGGATGCCGTCTCGCGCGCAGAGCCGCGCGAGTTCGGCCGGGCCGTGATGGTTGGCGCGTGCGGCGCCCTCGGTCTCGGTCTCGGCGAGATCGACCGCCGTCCAGGCCGCGGCGTTGACTACCGCCACCGGCCTGACCTTGTCGAACACCGCCGCGAGTCCCTCCGGTCGGTCGAGATCGGCCTCGGGGCGGCCGATTGTCACGATCCGCGGACCACCGCGCGCCGCCAGCGACTGCGCGAGTTGCCCGTTGACGCCGATCACCAGGATCGGGCCGCCCTCGCCAAGCGGGGATACGGGCGCGCTCACAGCGAGAACCAGCCATGCGCGGCCGAAAACGGCGGTGCGACCTGGTCCTTGTCCGACAGCACTGCCTCGGTACCGCCGAGCGGCCATTCGATGCCGATCTCGGGGTCGTTCCAGATCACCGCGCGCTCGCAGTCCTTGGCATAGACATCGGTGCATTTGTACTGCACCTCGGCGTTCTCGGTCAGGGTCTGGAACCCGTGCAGGAAGCCCGGCGGCACCCAGATCTGGGTCCAGTTCTCCTCCGAGATCTCCGCGCCCACCCATTTGCCGTAGGTCGGCGAGCCGACGCGGGCGTCCACGGCGACGTCGAAGATCGCACCGCGGGTGCAGCGCACCAGCTTGCCCTGCGCATGCGGCGCAAGCTGGCAGTGCAGTCCACGCACCACGCCCTTCTGCTTGGACAGGCTCTGATTGTCCTGCACGAAGGGAATGGTGATGCCCGCCTCGGTGAAGCGCGGGCCGTTATAGGTTTCCGAGAAGAAGCCTCGCGCGTCGCCGAAGCGCGGCGGGGTGACGAGGATGACGTCGGGAATGGCCAGTCGTTCGATCTTCATCGCACAGGGTCTTCCTTGATCGATGTCGCCGGTGAGGGCGCAGGGTCAGTGCGAGCCGTCCGCGACCTCGAGCAGCATCCGTCCGAGATCGGTTTTCTTGAGCTTCTCGGCGAGGCTGCGAAGCTGCGCGGCGTCGATGAACCCCATACGGAACGCCGCCTCCTCCGGGCTGCCGACCAGCAGGCCCTGGCGCGACTGGATGGTCTGCACGAAGGTGCCGGCCTGCATCAGGCTGTCGGGCAATCCGGCATCGAGCCACGCGCAGCCCCGGCCGAGCCGGTCGACATGCAGCGTGCCCTCCTCGAGGTAGATCGCGTTGAGATCGGTGATCTCCAGCTCGCCGCGCGGCGACGGCTTGATCTGCTTGGCCAGTTCGCCGACACGGCTGTCGTAGAAATACAGGCCCGTGATCGCCCAGTTCGATGTCGGGTTGGCCGGTTTCTCGACCACCTCGATCGCACGTCCGTTCTCGTCGAACGCCACCACGCCGTAGCGCTCCGGATCGCGCACCTGATAGGCGAACACCGTCGCCCCCTCGGGCCGTTTTGCAGCCGCGCGCAGCAGCACGCCGAGATGGTCGGCGAAGATCAGGTTGTCACCCAGCGCGAGCGCGCATGGATGCCCGTCGAGCCAGTCGCCGGCGATGAGGAATGCCTGCGCGAGGCCGTCGGGGCTGGGCTGCTCGCGATAGGTGAAACTGCAGCCGAATTTCGAGCCATCGCCGAGCAGACGCTCGAACTGCGGCAGGTCGACCGGTGTGGAGATGATCATGATCTCACGGATGCCGGCGAGCATCAGCGTCGTCAGCGGATAGTAGATCATCGGCTTGTCGTAGACCGGCAGCAACTGCTTGGAAGCCGCCAGCGTCATCGGATGCAGGCGCGTGCCGGACCCGCCGGCGAGAAGGATGCCCTTCATGCCGGTCGCCTGGGACTTGTCGGTCATGCCGCCTCTCCGGTCTTCGCGGGCGAGGTGCCGAGGCGCTGGCCGGTGTAGCGGCCCGAACGGATCGCCTGCCACCAGTCCTCGTGGTCGAGATACCACTGCACGGTGCGGCGGATGCCGCGCTCGAAATCGTGCCTGGCTTTCCAGCCGAGGCTTTCCTCGGCATGGCTCGCATCGATCTCGTAGCGGAAATCATGTCCCGGACGATCGGTGACGTAGGTGATCAGACGCTCGCGCGGGCCGGCCGGATCGGGTCGCAGCTCGTCGAGGACGCGGCAGATCGTTGTCACGACTTCGAGGTTGCTGCGCGGCTGACGCGCACCGATCGCGTAGGTCTCGCCCGGCTTGCCCTGCTCGACCGCCTTGACCAGCGCCTCGGCGTGATCCTCGACGAACAGCCAGTCGCGCTTGTTGGAGCCGTCGCCGTAGATCGGCAGGGGCTTGCCCTCGATTGCATTGATCGTGACCAGCGGGATCAGCTTCTCGGGGAAGTGCCACGGACCGTAGTTGTTGGTCGTGTTGGTCACGAAAGCCGGCAGATGGTAGGTGTGATACCAAGCCCGCACCAGATGGTCCGACGCCGCCTTGGACGCGGAATACGGACTGCGCGGATCATAGGGCGTGGTCTCGGTGAACGGCGGATCGCCATCCTCGAGCGCACCGAACACCTCGTCGGTGGAGATGTGGTGGAAGCGGAACGCCGCCTTGCCCGCCTCGTCGAGACCCGACCAGTACTGGCGTGCCGTATCGAGCAGCACGAAGGTGCCGATCACGTTCGTCTGCACGAACACGCCGGGGCCGTCGATCGAGCGGTCGACATGGCTTTCGGCGGCGAGATGCATCACCGCATCTGGTTTGTGTGTGGCGAACACCTCGGCCATCGTGGCTGCGTCGGTGATGTTGGCCTTGACCAGTGTATGACGCGGGTCGTTCAGTGCTTCTTCAAGCGCGTCCTCGGACGCGGCGTAGGTCATTGCATCGATGTTGACGACGCTGTGGCCCGTGGTGCGTATCAGGTGGCGGACGACCGCCGATCCGATGAATCCGCAGCCGCCGGTCAGAAGAATTCGCATCCCTGGCCTCATCTCGAAATTGCAAGGAACCGGTCGCTCACAAACCGGTGTAGCGTCAACTTGACAGCACTCCCAGTCGTCCGCAACTGGGGCGATGTCCGAAAAAGCCGACACATCCGCACCCGTGACGCGCATCTGGCTGGTCCGCCATGCGATCGTCGAGCAGAACGCGCGGGCAACACTTTATGGAATCCAGGATGTTGCCCTGTGCCCCGACAGCCTGGTCGCGGAAGCGCCGCGCTACCGCGCACTCGCGTCATGGTTGCCGCAGGGTGCCAGATGGCTCGTCACACCCCTGACGCGAACCCGTCGTACCGCCGCCGCCATCGCCGCGCAGGCACGCCAGCTCGGTATCGCCGTGCCGGAGCCGATCGTCGAACCCGGGCTGATCGAGCAGGATTTCGGCGACTGGCAGGGGCTCGATGCGGTCGCGCTGCCGCCGAGGCTCAGCCTGCTGCCGCACGGGTTCTGGCCGGTCGATCCGGCCGAGGTCCCGCCCGGCGGCGAGAGTTTCGAACAGATGTGCGGCCGTGTCGGCGACACGATCGAGCGCCTGGTGACGCAGCATGCGGGCGCGGAGATCGTCGCCGTCAGCCATGGCGGTGCGATCCGCGCGGCGTGTGCGCACGCGCTCGGCTGCACGGCGCGTTCGGCGCTGCATCTGGCGATCCAGAACCTGTCGGTGACGATCCTCGAACATCGCCCGCGGGGCTGGCGCGTGCTCTGCATCAACGAGATCGCCGGTCCGGACGTTACCGGCCGGCAGATGACCGATTACTGATCCTTACCGATCCGACGCGTCGGCCTGTTGCCGCGACAGTTCCAGTGCCCGCGCATACACCACGCGCCTCGGCAGGCCGCTGGCCGTCGCGGCGAGGCCGGCGGCGTCCTTGACCGAATGTGTTCCGAGCAACCGACGCAGCTCGTCGTCGAGGGCCGCGGCCGGGGTCTGCGCCGTCTCCGCCGGCGGCCCGAGCAGCACGGTGATCTCGCCGCGGGCGGGGTGGGCGGCATAATGCGCGGCCAGCGCACCCGCCGTGTCGCGCCTGAGCTCCTCGAAACGCTTGGTGAGCTCGCGTGCCACCACCGCCTCGCGCGTCGCGCCGAACACGGCGGCGAGATCGGCCAGCATGCCGTCGAGCCGGTGCGGCGCCTCGTGCCAGATCAGCGTCGCCCGCAGCCCTGCCTGCTCGGCGGCCAGCAGGACGGCGAAGGCCTCGCGCCGCGCGGCGGCGCGGGGTGGCGCGAAACCGGCGAACAGATAGGGGTGCGGCGGCAGTCCCGAGAGGGTGAGGGCGACCAGGGCCGCGTTTGCGCCCGGGGCCGCGCTCACCGTCAGCCCGGCCTCGATCGCCGCCCGCACCAGCCGATAGCCCGGATCCGACACCAGCGGCGTGCCGGCATCCGAGACCAGCGCGAACCGCGTCCCGGCCCGCATCGCATCCACCAGAGCGGCACTGCGGGCGGCCTCGTTGTGGTCGTGCAGGGGCTGCATCGGCCGCTGGATGCCGAGATGCAGCAGCAGCCGCGCGGTCATGCGCGTGTCCTCGCACAGGATCGCATCCGCCTGGGCCAGCAGCCTCGCCGCCCGGACCGTGATGTCGCCGAGATTGCCGATCGGGGTGGCAACAAGTATCAGCGAAGCCGACCCCCAGTCGGATTTGGGTTCGGGTTCGGATCTTGACCCGGCTCGGTCCGCTCCGTCGCGGCACATGTCCGCCGCCACGACGGCCTCATCGGAGGATTCGGATGCTTCATCGTTCATCACCCAAGCCTAGCACCGTCCGCCGCCCCGCGCGCCGGGCGCCGGGGCTCGCCGGGATCTGTCTGCTGCCGGCGATGATGCTGTCCGCATGCACCTCCGGTCCGACGGGCCTGTTCGGCAATGGCGGCGTCGGCGGCCCCGATGCGACCCAGGCCACCGCCCCCACTCCGGCCTCGCGCAAGGTCGCGCTGCTGCTGCCGATGAGCGGGGCGAACGCCTTTCTCGGCCCGGCGCTGGAGAAGGCGGCCCGGCTCGGCCTCGACCAGCAGCCGGGCGGCCCCGAGATCGTCGTCGAGGACACACGCAGCACCAGCGCGGGCGCCGCCGAGGCGACCCGCGCGGCGGTCGCCGCCGGCGCGGGCATCATCATCGGGCCGCTCACCGCCGCCGATACCGATGCGGCCGCGCCGATCGCGCAGGCGGCAGCGATCCCGATGCTCGCGCTGACCTCGGATGTCGGGGAGGCCCGCCCCGGGGTCTGGGTGCTGGGCGTCACCCCCGAACAGCAGGTGGCAAGGCTCGTCGAGGGGCTGCGCGGCTCCGGCCAGACCCGGATCGGCGCGCTGTTGTCGCAGGATGCGTTCGGCAGCGCGATGGCGGACGGGCTGACCACCGCGGCGGCCCGCGCGGGCTTGCCGCCGCCGAGGATCGAACGCTACGGAACCGGGTTTTCCGGCATCAATTCAGGCCTGCGCACCGTCTCCGACTATGCGGGCCGTCATCCGGCGACCGACAAGGGCGCATCGGCGGCCGATGCTGCCGCCGCGCCGTCGCCCGGTCTGCCGATCGACGCGCTGCTGCTGAACGCGACCGGCACGCAGCTCCAGGAGGTGATTTCCTGCCTCGCCTTCTACGACCTGCAGCCCGACCACATCCGCATTCTCGGTCCTGGCCTGTGGGGGGCATTCGCGAGCAAGCTCAAGGCGCTGCCGGGGGCATGGTTCGCGGCTCCCGACCCGTCGGCGCGCACCGGCTACGTGCAGCTCTACCAGGCGCGCTACCACGATTCGCCGCGGGCGATCACCGACATCGTCTATGATGCGGCCGCCCTGGCCCGCAGCCTGTCGGGTGATGGCTACAGCGCGGCATCGCTCACCCGCGAACAGGGCTTCGCCGGGGTGGACGGCGTGTTCGGCCTGCGGCCGGACGGGCATGTGCGTCGCGAGCTGGCGATCTTCGAGATCCAGCCCGGCGGCGGCGCAAAAGTGGTGCAGCCGGCGCCCGGCGTCCTGTCGAACGGGAGCTGAAGCGCTCGCCTGACAGGCTGCCGAAAAATTGGCTGTTGAGGATGGGCGGGCGAATTTTCGTGCGGGAAAGGCGCCGCTCAGCCGATCAAGCCGCGAAGACCGGCCGCGGCAGCACCGGTCGGATCGCGTTGAGCGCCGCCTCGAAGCTGGAATGGCGGCCGAGCTCGTAGTTGCGCTGGTGGTCGATCACCGCCCAGCGCAGGCCGAGCGGGCGGATCATGTACGCCGGGTCGGCGCTTTCGCGCACCCAGACCAGCACGTGCTCGACGGGGTGAGCGGCGACGGCCGAGGCCGGTGCGGAGCCGGTCGCCACCTCGGCGTCGGAGACTCCCATCGGGGCGCTCGCCGCGAGCCAGCGGACGAGGCTCTCGTGATGACGCGGCAGGAACAGCGCTCGTAGCGGAATGACGTTGTCGCCCGGGGAGCAGGGCTGCACGAAGTCATTTTCGTCCATTATGGCGACCGAAGGCATGGGGATCCGACCTGTGCTCGCGATTTCGTGAGTCGAAACCTAAAGCGGCCGTAACCCGGCTGCCAAACGGATTCAGCAGGCCGTCAGGGACCGCACCGGAAAAGCCCGAGAGCTGTGACCTTTTTGCAAGGATTGGTTACGTATATGATACGCCCTGTTTTTATCCATTATTTACAACGTGTTGAGAGACGTCCTTTGGCCACCGCCTGTGGAGCCAGAGCCACGATCCCGGGGATTGTCGAATCCAGGCCTCGATCTGGTCGTTGACCGCCTGGGTCAGCCAGGCGATCGCGGCGGCGGTATCGCGACCCTCGCCCAGGGTGTCCGGCGGCAGGCTCAGCACCTCGCTGACATGCAGCTGCAGCCGCGCCGGCCCCAGCCGCTCCACCCAGCCGCCGATCACCGGTGCATCGTAGCGCAGTGCCATCGCCGCCAGCGCCGGCGCCGTCATCGCCCGGTGGCCGAACAGTCGCGCCTCGATGCCGTCGTTCATCTTCTGGTCGACCAGCATGCCCAGGCGGTGGCCGCGCCGCAGATGCGCCAGCGCCCCGCGCGCGCCGGTCGCGCCTTTGGCGAACGGCCGCGCGCCGGCCGAGGGATCGGCGGCCAGCACCGGGCCCAGCGCGGCACGACGCAGGCCGAGGATCACCTCGTCGGCAGCGCCGATGCTGGCGGCGCGATAGATCGAGGTAAAGCCCGCGCCGCACAGCCCGGCGGCGCGCGGCAGGGCTTCCCAGTTGCCGAGATGGCCGGAGAACAGCAGCACCGGTCCGGGTGGCAGCGCCTCCAGCCGGGCGCGGTCGGTGGACTCGATGATCAGCCCGGGTCCGGCGGCGGTGTTGACCTCCAGCCCGGCCAGATGCGGAAACTCGCCGATCGTGCGGCCGAGATTGTCCCACACCCCGCGCAGCACCGCCCGCCGTCCCGCATCGTTGAGCTCGGGCAGGGCGAGGCGCAGATTGGCATCGCCCACCCTGTTGACCGGCAGCCACGGCCCGACGGTGCGCGTCAGCCCGCCCGCCAGGTTCGAGGCCCGTACCGGCCCGGCGAGGCGCAGCAGCGCCACCGCGCCGCGCAGCGCCGCGCCCACCGCCATGGTCGTCGCCCGGGTGCGCCATGCGGCGATCCGGCCCTGCCTGCCGTGCGTCATCGCGGCACGCCGTCCAGCCAGGTGTCGAGCAGGGCCTCGACCTCCGTCTCGTCCGACCATGCCAGACGCAGCCCGACCACCCGCGGCGCGGGCGACTGACTGCCCCAGCGGGCGAGATCCTTCGGTGTGGTCACCGCCACCGCGTCGAGGCGCTTGGCCTCGTCCAGCAGCCGGGCGCGCAGGGCGGCGGTATAGGGCTGATGGTCGCCCAGCGCCCGCGTTCCTGCGAGGTCGAGCCCGGCGCTGCGCAGCGCGTCGAAGAACTTCTCCGGCCGGCCGATCCCGGCGAAGGCGAACAGGCGCATCCCGCGCAGGGCGTCGATCCCGGCCGGGTCCTGCACCGGCGTCGCCGACAGCTCGACCCGTCCGGTCGGCGGATCGAGACGCCCTTCGGCTCCGTCGCCGATGCGTACCACGGCCGCGCAGCGGGCAGCGGCGGCGGCCGGCGTCTCGCGCAGCGGCCCCAGCGGCAGCAGCCGGCCATTGCCGAACCCGGCCCCGGCATCCACCACCAGCAGGCCGAGATGCTTGTGCAGACCGGGGTTCTGCAACCCGTCATCCATCACCAGCGCGCCGGCGCCGGCCGCCACCGCCTGTCGCGCCGAGGCGACGCGGTCGCCCCCGATCCAGACCGGGGCGTGGCGGGCCAGCAGCAGCGCCTCGTCGCCGACCATCGCTGCCGTGTCCGCCGGACCCACGCGATGCGGCCCGCGCAGCCGGCCGCCATAGCCGCGCATCAGCACATGCGCCTCGACACCACGCGCGCGCAGGCGCTGCACCAGATCGATCACCACCGTGGTCTTGCCGCTGCCGCCGACGGTGACGTTGCCCACGCACAGCACCGGCACGCCAGGATCGACCCCGGCCTGACGCGCGCGCCGCGCGGCCACCCGTCCGACCCCCCAGGCCACTGGCCCGAGCGCGAGCCGCAGTGGCCAGGGGGGGCGTCGTTTTGCCGCCCAGAACGCGGGTGCGCGCCAGCCCGCCATCACGCCGGAGTCCGCACCGGGACGGCCTGCGCGAGCAGGGCTTCCGCCACCCGTTCCGGCAGGTCGCGCCCGGTGCTGAAGATCGCCGCGGCGGCCTGCGCGCTGCGCATCCTCGCCATCGGGTCGGCCAGCATCGCCGCCACCCAGTCGGCGAGTGCTGCCTCGTCGGCCACCACCGTCAGCGCGCCTGCCGCCTCGAGGATGCGCACCGCGTCGTTGAAATTGCCGGTCAGCCTGCCGGTCGCCACCGCCGCCTCGCAGCGCGCCGGCTCGTAGGGGTTGTGCCCACCCCCCTGGCCGAGCAGCGAGTGGCCGACGAACACCACCCGCGCCGCCCGGTAGAGCATACCCAGCTCTCCCAGCGTGTCCCACAGATAGAGCCCGGCTCGTTCCGGCAGTGCCTCGCGCGCGGAGCGACGCCGCACGCCGCCGAGCTCGGCGGCGATCGCGGCGCCGCGATCGGGGTGGCGCGGCGCGATCAGCGTCAGCAGCCCCGGATGATGCGGGGCGAGGCGGGCATGCACCCGGGCGATCGCCGCCTCCTCGCCGGGATGGGTCGAGGCAGCCAGCCACACCGGCCGCTTGCCGATCTCGGCGCGCAGTGCTGCGAGGGCGGCCGGATCGGCGGGCAGGGCGGGCGCGGCCTGCTTGAGGTCGCCGACCATCACCGCCTCCGGGCCGCCGAGGGCCGCGATGCGTGCCGAATCCTCCGCGCTGCGGGCCAGGACCGCGGTGATCAGCCCGAACGGCGTGCCCCCCAGCAGCCGCGCAGCGCTCTGCCAGCGCGCCCCGCTGCGTGCCGACAGCCGCGCATTGATCATCAGCGCCGGGATGCTGCGCCGGGCGAGTGCCGCGAGCGTATTCGGCCAGATCTCGCTGTCGACGAAGCCCGCGACGTCGGGGCGCCAGCGATCGAGCAGCCGGGCGACGGCGCGCGGGGTGTCGTGCGGGGCGAAGCGATGGCTCAGCCGCCCGCCGAGCGGCAGCGGCGCGCGCGCCTCGAGGATCGCCGCCGAGCTCAGCGTGCCGGTGGTGACCAGCACCGCAACGTCCTCGCGCGACAGCAGCCGTTCGATCACCGGCAGCACCGAGACCGTCTCGCCGACGCTTGCCGCATGCAGCCAGACGCGGCGCGCGGCCCTGTGCCAGGTCTCGGGCGGCGGCGTGCCGAGGCCACGGCGTTCGTCCAGCCGATCCGGATCTTCCTTGCCGATCCGTACCCGCCACGCCAGCAGCGCTCGCAGCGCCGGCGGCGCCAGCGAGGCGGCGACCGCCCAGGCGGCGGCGACGGCGCGCCCGCGCAGGGTGCTGCGGGGTGTTGCGAACGCGCGTTTTCCGGCCTGCGGATCGCGCATTTCCTGTGTCTCGATGCTCATGGCCGCTCGCGGCCACGCCGCTTCGAGGCGCGAAAACGCACGGTTTTCGGCTCGGACTCCACAAGTTTGTGGCCCCCGCTAGTCATCGACACGGCCGAGCGCCTCCGCCGCGATGCGCGCGACGCCGTCGAGTGCGGCCCGCACGATCTCGTCGCCGCCGGCGTGCCGGTCGGCGCCGATGTCGAACAGCGGGCCATAGACCAGCACGCCGCGCGCGAACGGCAGCGGCACGCGCATGCGGTCCCAGCTGCGCAGACGCAGGGCCGGGCGCGTCGCGCCGGCCATCGGCAGCAGGCTCAGCGAGGTCCGGGCGGCCAGCATCGCCGCACCCGCCGCCGGCACCCGCCGCGGCCCGCGCGGTCCGTCGGGGGTCAGGCCGAGCACCGCGCCCTGGTCACGCAGCGCCAGCAGCCGCCGCAGTGCCGTGGCACCGCCCTTCGGCCTCGTGCCGCCATCGGCACGCACGCGGTCCGACGAACCGGCGATCACCTCCAGCCCCCAGCGCGCGAACAGCCGCGCCAGCGCCTGGCCATCGCGATGGCGGCTGACCATGACATGCAGTCGGCGCGGATTGCCGGCCCGGATCGCCTCACGCCACAGCGCCGGCCCGAACGGCAGGAACTCGTGCCACAGTACCGCCACCGCCTGGAGATCGCCGTCGATCACGGCCTGCGCCGAGGGATCGACGACCAGCCGCCAGCGTACGGTGCGCAGGGTGAGGTCGAGATAGGCACCGATCAGGGCGGTGACGAGACGGGTGGAGAAAGCCATCGGATCGGTGGCGGATGATGGTACCGCCCCCGGCTCAGGCGGCTTGCCGATGAAGGTCCGGGACGGGCGGCGCCTCGCCGCCGGTGCCGTGGGTGGCGAGTTGTGCGGTGCGCACGCCGGGTCGGGCGGTGTCCCAGGCGCGCAGGCCACGCAGCGCGAGATCGGCCATCGACGGCAGCAGCCGCGGCTGCATCAGGTCGGGGTCGAACTGCGCCATGCGGCGGGCATTCTCCCGGTAGCAGTCGGTGACGAAGCCGCGGAAGCTGAACCCGTCGAGGAACAGGTTGGCCTGGGTGACGGCGAAGTCGCGCCCGTCATTGGGCTCCTGCCCGCGCCGTACCATGCCCAGCAGCCGCCCGGCGGCGCGCCCATAGAAGCGCGCCGACTTCGCCGCCCGGCGCACCGCGCCGAGGCCCCGCTGCTTCTCGCGCCAGGCCATGTAATTGATGAAGAACACGATGTGACGGGTCTCCTCGTGCATCAGCACGTCGAAGATCTCGAACATCTTCTCAGGCAGGAACTTGCTTTCGCGCGCCGTCTTGAAGGCGCCGAAACCGAGGAACGCGTCGAGGCACTCGCCGAAGCCGAAATCGATGAACGCCGTTTCCAGATCGGGCGGAAATGCCTCCAGCGGCTGCTCGGTGGCATCCAGCCCGTAACGGTCGATCATCACCCGGATCAGCTTGGCATGGCGGGTTTCCTCCAGCCCCTGCAGCGCCACCGCCTCGCGTACGATCGGGTCGGTGATGGTGGGGGTGAAGGCCTCGACGATCGCACCCGCGCGGCGCTCGGTGTGGAACACCTCCTGCCAGAACGGCACGCCGCGCAGCCGGGCGAGTTCCTCGTCGGTCAGCTCGGGCCAGGGCAGGGTGTCAGGATCGTAGAGTTCGTGGCTGTCGATGAACTGACGGCAGAACAGCGCCTTGTGGGCGTCCGAGCCGGCTGTGATGGTCATCATCCACTCCCCTGGTCCAGTCCTGCGGATCTTGTAGCGCAGGAGGCCTGAGGCGCGAAGCCGGCAGCGGCGGCGCGCGAAAACCCACCTGCGATCTCTCCTCGGCATTGTATTATGCAAGTATTCATAGGTGGTTCTAAGTTGTTCCAACTTTCGCAATAAATGTGCGGTTGAAACTAAGTATACTGTAAGAAATAATTTTCTTGGTGTTTGCTAGCTTCCGCTGGGATGGTGTCGACCCAGGTCATCCTGAAGCATCGATTTCGGATGATACTGACGTCAACACAACAGGTGAGGTCGCGATGTATGCTCTTCTCTTTGCTGAACCTGTCGTCGACCGCGACGCGTTGCGCGTCCATGCGCGCGAGGAGGTGTTCGGCTCGCCGCTGATCCGCGCCTGTGCGGCGGGCGATGTCACGGCGGTGCGCGCCCTGCTGGCCGGCTTCTGGCCGTTCGTGAAGGCCTTCGAGCGTGCCATCGACCTTCGCGTCGGCCGCCTGCCCACCCGTCCGCTGATCGAGCGCTTCGGCCAGAGTCGGGTGCGGGCCTTCTTCGGCGAGGCCCGCGAGGCGGTGCGCGAGATGAAGGAGGAGGAAGGCTCGCACATGGCGCTGTGGCGCAAGAGTGCCGACGAGCTCGGTCTCGATCTCGACGCCGTGCCGGTCCTGCCGGGCGTCGAGGCGCTGCTGGCCAGCGCCGAGTCCGACGATCCGACCGAGTTCTTCTGCTGGCTGGCCGGCACCGAATACATCACCGAGGAGCTGTCGGCCTATCTGTGCCACGCGCCGGCCTTCGTGCGGCTGTTCGCCAAGCCGCGCTGGCCCTGGGGGGTGGCGCATCTGATGGACGAGCACGATGGACCGTCGCATCTCGAGATCGACGAGGATCTGGCCCGCGCCTATCACCCGTCGAACGACAACGCGATCGTCGGCGCCACCCTGTTCGCGCACATCCGCCGCTGCCAGGAGCTGTTCGGCCTGGCCGCGCGCAATGTCGGCGAGGTGCTCAGCCCCGGCTTGGTGCCGCTCGCGGCCTGAGCACGATCCGCCCACGGAACTGTTCCCGAAACCATGACCGCCGATCGTGGATTTCGTGGACAGTCCTCGCCGCGAAGTGGTAACCCCGGCAGATGCTGAATCTCCGGCCTGGACGACGATCTGGACGGACGTCCGGGGACCAGGCCGGGTCTGGCCGGGTGCGGTCCGACGATGGCGTCGGCGGTCCGGGATCCCTGAGCAAGCGGCACGCCACGCTGGTCGCCGGTGAGGCGACGCGCAACGCGCTCGCGCTGATGCCCTACTGTTTCATTACCAGCGCCCTCGTCGGCCCGATCATCTGCCTGGCCGGACCCGATTCCACGCATCGCCTCTATGGCCTGCTGCTCGCGCTGTGCAACGCCGCCGTCTGCATCCTTGGGCTGTGCTACGGGCTGTGGCGGTCGCGTCGCCGGGCGAATGCCCGTGGCGCCTCCCTGGCCGACCTGCGGCGCGACCGCGCCGCCGTGGTCGCGTTCTCTGCCGCCTGCGGACTGGTGTGGTTCTGGATCCCGGTGCTGCTGTTTCCAGGCGCGGGCGCCAACGGGCGGCTGATGATTGCCTGCACCTGTGCCGGCATGATCTGCACGTCGCTCGCCCTGGTCGCCGTGCCGCTCGCGCAGCGCGCCCTGGCGCTGCCGCTGATCGCCGGCTTCTTCCTTGCCCTCGTCCTGACCGGCGAGCGTCAGCTTGTCGCGCTGGGCACGCTGCTGGTCATCTACGGGTTGTTCGTGGTCGGCGCTGCCAAGCAGCTCGAGCGGCTGTTCCTGCGCTATCGCCGGCTCCGTTACGAGTTCCTCGACCAGACCAGCACCGTGCAGCTCCTGCTGGGCCATCCCGAGACCGGTCATGGCAGCCTGCTGTGGGAGACCGGTGCCGATGGCTGCCTGCTGAACGTGAACGAGAGGCTTGCCACGGCCCTCGGCGTCCGGCGCTCGCAGCTCGAGGGTCTGCCCCTCCCCACCCTGCTGATGGCCAGCGCGGAGGACGATGCCCACGCGCGCCTCACCGCCTGCCTCGCCGACCGCGTCGCCTTCCGCAACCTCGCCGGTCCGGTCGGCATCGCCGCCTCGCCCGATCGCTCCGTCAGCGGCATTACCGCCGGCAGCTTCCCCCCGACGCCCGGTCCGGAAGTGCCGCGCACCTGGTCGTTCACCGGCCGGCCGGTGTTCGAGGGGGGCGGCGAGTTCGCCGGCTTCCGCGGCGTCGCGACCGACATCACCCAGACCCGCGAGGCTGCGCGGCGCGCCTCGCACCGCACCAGACACGATTCGCTGACCGGGCTGCTCAACCGCTACGGCTTCAGCGACCGGCTGCGCCTCGCCCTGCACGCGCTCGGTCGCAACGGCACCCCGTTCGCCCTGCTCATCGTCGATCTCGACGATTTCAGCGCCGTCAACGAGGCCTATGGCTACGGTACGGGCGACCGCATCCTCAAGACGATGGCGGCGCGGCTGCGCTCGGCCTGCGACGCGACGGCAATCCTCGCGCGCCATGGCGGCGACCAGTTCATGATCCTCGTCGAGGCGGCCGATGTCGACATCGTCGATGATCTCTCCCGCCGCCTGCTGGCTTCGCTGGCCGAGCCGGTCCTCGTCGGCGACGAGCGCGTCGTCTGCTCGGCCAGCATCGGCGTCTGCCTCGCACCGCTGGCCGGCGACACGATCGACTCCCTGCTCGAGGCGGCCGATCTCGCCCTTGCGCGTGCCCGGCGCGATGGCGGGCAGTCGGTGTGCTTCTACGAGCCGCGGCTGCGGCTGCTGGTCGAGGAACAGCGCAGCCTGCTGGCCGACCTGCGCCGTGCGGTGGCCCGGCACGCGTTCGGCGTCGAGTACCAGCCGATCGTCGACACCCAGACACTCGCCCTGCGCGGCTTCGAGGCGCTGCTGCGCTGGCACCGGCCCGGATACGGACCGGTGCCGCCCGACCGCTTCATCCGCGTCGCCGAGGAGGCCGGGCTGATCTGCGAGCTTGGTGCCTGGGTGCTCGAACAGGCCTGTCGGGAAGCGGTGTCGTGGCCGTCGCGGGTCAGGGTCGCGGTCAATGTCTCGGTCAGCCAGCTCGAATCCCCGGGTTTCGCCAGGCAGGTCGCCTCCATCCTGTCGAAGGTCGGTCTCGAGCCGTCACGCCTCGAGCTGGAGATCACCGAGAGCATCTTCATGGACGCCAACGCCTCCAGCTTCGGCGTGCTGGAGAGCCTGCGCGAGCTGGGCGTGGGCATCGCGCTCGACGATTTCGGTTGCGGCTTCTCCTCGCTCGGCTTTCTGCGTGGCTTCAGCTTCTCGAAGCTCAAGATGGACACCACGTTCGTGCGCGAGATGGGGATCGACCGGCGGGCGCATGCGGTGGTCAGCGCGATCGTCAATCTCGCCGCCGAACTCGGCGTCGCGGTGACCGCCGAGGGGGTGGAGACGCCGCAGCAACTGTCGATCCTGCGCCAGATGGGCTGCACCCAGGCGCAGGGCTTCCTGTTCAGCCGGCCGATGCAGCCGGCGGCGATCCCGCCGCTGCTCGACCAGATCGGTGGCGAGATGGCGCTGTCGCCTGCCCCGGATGCGGTGTTGGGCGAGCCGCCCGAGACGCAGCCCGGGGCGCGGTTCAGCTTCGGCGCCGGTCGCGGCGACGGCACCGACCCGGCCGGCTGAGTTCCCTCCCGGCAGCAGAACGGCCCCCGATCGTCGATCGGGGGCCGTGCCTTGGCGTCATCGGTGCGCCGCGCCCGGCGGTGCCTGGCGAGCAGGGCTCAGCCGAGCAGGGCCTTCACCGCGTCGCGCTCGCCGCGCAGCTCGTCGGCCGTGGCATCCATCAGCCGGCGCGAGAAATCGTCGACGGGCAGGTTCGGCACGATGGTGTAGGTGCCGCCCGAGCAGGTGACCGGAAAGCCGTAGATCAGCCCGGCATCGATGCCGTACGAGCCGTCCGACGGAATGCCCATCGACACCCAGTCGCCGTCCGCGGTGCCGAGCGCCCAGTTGCGCATGTGGTCGATCGCGGCCGAGGCGGCGGAGGCGGCCGAGGATGCGCCGCGCGCCTTGATGATCGCGGCACCACGCTGCTGCACGGTCGGGATGAAGGTGGTCTCGTACCAGTCGCGGCCGATCTTCTGGGCCGCCGGCGTGCCGTCGATGGTCGCCTGGGAGATGTCGGGATACTGGGTGGCCGAATGGTTGCCCCAGATGGTGACCTTCTTCACCCCGGTCGAATGCGTGTCCGTCTGCTCGGCCAGCAGGCTGAGCGCGCGGTTGTGGTCGAGCCGCATCATCGCGGTGAAGCAGCGCGGATCGAGATCCGGCGCATTGGCCTGGGCGATCAGCGCGTTGGTATTGGCCGGATTGCCGACCACCAGCACCTTCACGTCGCGCTTGGCGTGCTTGTTCAGCGCCCGGCCCTGCGGACCGAAGATCGCGCCGTTGGCCTCCAGCAGGTCCTTGCGCTCCATGCCCGGCCCACGCGGCCGCGCACCGACCAGCAGCGCGAAATCGACGTCGCTGAACGCCACGTTCGGATCGTCGGTGGTCACCACGCCGGCGAGCAGCGGGAAGGCGCAGTCGTTGAGCTCCATCACCACGCCCTGGGCGGCCGGCAGGGCCGGGGTGATCTCCAGCAGATGCAGGATCACCGGCTGGTCGGGACCAAGCATGTCGCCGGCGGCGATGCGGAACAGCAGGGCGTAGCCGATCTGGCCGGCCGCCCCGGTGACGGCGACGCGGACGGGAGGCTTGAGCGTGGAAGCTGACACGATGACGATCCTCGTTGTTGACGGCCCGGACAAGGCGTTTGCGGTGCGCACTCTCCGCCCGCGCGCGAGGATCGTCAACCAAGTGAACCATCGCCCTGGCCGTCCGGCGCATCCCCTCGCCTGACGCATACGTCAATGCTAGGGTCGGGAGCGAAGAAGAATGGCGCAGCGGAGGCGTGGGATGATGTCCGGGACGAACGTGAAGCCGGCGACGGCGACCGACGAGGTGGTGGTCGCCCGCGAGGGCGCGGTGATGGTGCTCACCCTGAACCGCCCGGCGGCGAAGAACGCGCTCACCGCGCCGATGTACGAGCGCCTGACCGGGGCGCTGGCCGAGGCCTCGGCCGATGCCGCCATCCGCGCGGTGCTGATCGAGGGCAGCGGCGGGGCGTTTTCCGCCGGCAACGACATCAACGATTTCGTCCGGCGCGCCAGCGCCGGCGGCCAGGGCCCGGTCGAGGTGCTGGACTTCCTGCGCGCGCTGGTGACATTCGAAAAGCCGGTGATCGCCGCCGTCGGCGGCGTCGCGGTCGGCATCGGCACCACGCTGTTGCTGCACTGCGACCTCGCCTATGCGGTCCCCGAGGCGGTGTTCTCCACCCCGTTCGTGCGCCTCGGCCTGGTGCCGGAGGCCGCCTCGTCGCTGCTGCTCGCGCAGCGCATCGGCCCGGCCCGCGCCAGTGCGATGCTGCTCGGCGCGGAGAGCCTGTCGGCGCAGGCGGCGGAGGCGGCCGGTCTGGTCAACGAGGTGGTCCCGGCCGAGGCCCTCGCCGCCCATGCCCGGGCCAAGGCGGCCGCGATCGCCGCCTTTCCGTCCCAGGCGGTGGCGGCCTCGCGCCGGCTGATGCGCGGCGACCTCGCGCCGGTTCTCGCCCGGATCGACGAGGAGGCGGCGATCTTTGCCCGGGCCATGGCCTCGCCCGAGGCGCGCGAGGCCTTCGCCGCCTTCCTCGGCCGCAAACGGGGCTGAGGCAGGCGGTCCGGCCGGGTGCGCACGATTGCCGCTTCCGAAACGAGGCCGAACTGCGTAGCGTGGCGCCTCTCCCCATCCGCGAGGCGGTGCTGCGATGACAGGGCCTGAGCCGTCGACCGATCCTGCCCGGCCCCCGGAGGGTGCGATGCTGATCGCCCGGCAGCGCCGGCGCCTGCTGGTCTGGCGCATCGCGGCGATCGCCGCCTTCGTGCTCGCCCTCGTCGCCGTGCTGCCGCGCCCCGGCCGCGTCGGCGCCATGCACACCCAGGCACCGCATCTGGTGCGGCTGAAGCTCACCGGCCTGATCACAGACAATACCGACCGCATCGCCGCCATTGACGCCGCGGCGAAGGATGCCTCGGTCAAGGCCATGCTGCTGACCATCGACAGCCCCGGCGGCACCGTCGGCGGCGGCATGGCGCTGCACGACGCGCTGGCCCGCTTCGCCGCGGCCAAGCCGCTGGTCGCGGTGATGGGCGATGTCGCCGCCTCCGCCGCCTATATGGATGCAGCTCCCAGCGCGCGCATCTTCGCTTCCCCCGGCACGCTGACCGGCTCGATCGGCGTGCTGATGCAGTCGCCGGATTTCTCCGGCCTGCTCGGCAAGCTCGGCATCAATGTCGACATGCTGGTCTCCGGCCCGCTCAAGGGCCAGCCCAGCGGCGTGCAGCCGCTCAGCCCCGCCGGCCGCGCGATGCTCCAGGGCATCGTCGACGACTACGACACCCAGTTCGTCGAGATGGTCGCCGCCGGCCGCCATCTGCCGGTCGACCGCGTGCGCGCGCTGGCCGACGGGCGTCCCTACACCGGCCGCCAGGCGCTGGCCGCCGGGCTGATCGACCAGATCGGCGACGAGCACGCCGCCCGCGACTGGCTCGCCGCCCAACGCCACGTGCCCGCCACGCTCGACATCATCGCGCTGCCGAAGTCGCACCGCGCTGCCTCGCGCCGCACGCTGCTGCTGCGCCTGCTGCGCGAGGACGATGACGGCAATGACGCCGATTCCGCCTCGCTGGGCGCGATGCTGTGGCGCACGGCACTGCCGCCGGCGCTGCGCGAGGCGATCGACGCGCGCCTGCTCAGCGGTCCGGTGGCCCTGTGGCAACCCTGAGAGCCCGCCTATGAGCGGCGCCTGCTTCCCCGACCGACAGGAGAGACGATGACCCGTTCGGAGCTGATCGCCGAGCTCGTCGCTGCCAACCCGCATCTCCAGGGCCGTGACGTCGAGCTGATCGTCTCGACCGTGTTCGACGAGATCTCCGGCGCGCTCGCGCGCGGCGAGCGGGTCGAGTTGCGGGGCTTCGGCGCCTTCACCGTCAAGAAGCGCGACGCCCGCACGGGGCGCAATCCGCGCACCGGCGAGTCGGTCAGTGTCGAGGAGAAGGTGGTGCCGTTCTTCAAGGCCGGCAAGGAACTGCGCGAGCGCATCAATCTCGGCGGCCAGTCCCGCGCGCGCCGCCCCGCGCGCCCGTCCGCGGCGCGGCTGACCCTGCTGCCGGACTGAGCTTTCCCGGTCTCGGGTTCTCAGGCTTTCAGCCGGCGCCCGCCGCAGGCGACCGGTTCACGGGAACGGATGAAATACACCGCGTGCCTGGCCGGTGCGAACAGACCCGAGGCCAGGACATCGCGATGCCGGCGCACCGGCTGCGCGTCTGCCGACAGCAGACAGGCCGATATCGGGCGGCCTATCGGCATCGCGCCCGCGGTCCATGCCGCCGGCCGATCGAGGCCGGACAGTCCCGCGATGCAGGCGCCCAGCAGCAGGCCGCCGGCGATCCTCGACAGCAGCGCCCGCCGAACCCGTGTCCGAAACCGCATCCGATGCCTCCGCGCCCGCGCTTCCGGCATCAGCGCCGGCTGACCGAGACCTAGCCCAGCGCATCGAACAAAACAAGAACATTAGCGCTTTCCCAATTTTCCGGGCGCAGGGCCACGGGCTGCAGCAGACGCTCGGGATCGGTCGGACCCGGCTTGTGGGAGGCGATTGGCCACTGTGCGGCGGCCGGCTGCCGATATACAAGCGAGACGCACCCACCCTGCGCCGGGTGCATGTCTGACCGATCTGCCTCCGAGAGGGGATATGCCTGCGATGTTCGGCCGCCGTCCCACGTCATCCGCCCCCCGTCCCGCCGACCGTCCCGGGGTGCCGGCGACGCCCGTCCGCAGCCAGACCCCCGGACAGCTCGCCTACGAGGCGCGCCGTGCCGCCCGTGCGGGGATGAGTGTCGAGAAATGGCGCGAGGCCCGCATCCGCGCGCAGGCCGAGGCGCAGGCGGCGATCGAGGCCGCGCGTCCGCGTCCGCAACGCCCGCCCTCGCTGTTCCGTCGCCTGCTCGACCGCGCGCACAAGCCGCTCTGATCCGTCCCGCCGCGTCGGCGGCGCCCATTCGAAAGGTCCGTGAACGTGCTTGTGCATTCCGCCCCGCCCGCTGTGGGCACCCATGCGACCGCCACCCCGGTCGAGCCGCCGGCCGCCGACGCGCGCACCGCCGAGCCGGTGGTGCAGGCGGGTGCCGCCCCGATCGTGCCGGTGATCCTGTCGGGCGGCTCGGGCTCGCGGTTGTGGCCGGTCTCGCGCGCCTCGTTCCCCAAGCAGCTCTGGCCGCTGATTTCCGCGCACACCATGCTCCAGGAAACCGCGCTGCGGGCGATCGGCGCCGAGTTCGCGCCCCCCGTGGTGGTCTGCAACGAGGAGCACCGTTTCCTGATCGCCGAGCAGCTGCGCGAGGCCGGGATCGACGCGCCGCGCATCGTGCTGGAGCCGGTCGGCCGCAACTCCGCCCCGGCCCTCGCCGCCGCGGCGCTGATCGTCGCCGAGACCAGCCCGGATGCGGTGCTGTGGATGATGGCCGCCGATTCCGCCATCGCCGACACTGCTGCCCTGCGCACCGCGCTCGATCAGGCCGTCGCCGCCGCGCGGGCCGGCCGGGTGGTGACCTTCGGCATGAAGCCGACCCGGCCGGAGACCGGCTATGGCTATATCGAGCAGGGCGACGGGCTGCCCGACCTGACCGGCGTGCATGATCTGACCGCCTTCGTCGAGAAGCCGGATGCCGCCCGCGCCGCGATCCTCGCCTCCGATGGCCGCCATCTGTGGAATTCCGGCATGTATGTGCTGACCGCGCGCACCGCGCTCGCCGAGTTCGAGGCGCATGCGCCGGCGGTGCTCGATGCGGTGCGGGCCTCGGTCGCCGGACGCGCGCAGGATCTCGACTTCATCCGCCTCGAGCCGAAGAGCTTCGCCACCGCCCCGGACATCAGCATCGACTACGCCATTGCCGAGCGCACCCATCACGCCGCCGTGGTGCCGGCCGATCTCGGCTGGTCGGATGTCGGAAGCTGGGATGCGCTGTGGGACATCTCCGACAAGGATGCCCAGGGCAATGTCGCGGTGGGTGACGTGGTGCTGGCCAGCGCGGAGAACTGCTACGTGCGCTCCGACGGCATCGTCACCGCGGTGAGCGGCCTGTCGGATGCGATCGTGGTGGTCACCGGCGATGCGGTTCTGGTCACCCATCGCGACCATGCGCAGGACGTCAAGAAGGTGGTGGAGCAGCTGCGCGCCAGCGGCCGCCAGGAGGCGGTGTCGCATCGGCGCTCCTACCGTCCGTGGGGGTTCTACGAGAGCCTGATCGAGGGTGACCGCTTCGAGGTCAAGCGCGTGCACATCATGCCGGGCGAACGGCTGTCGTTCCACAAGCACTTCCACCGCGCCGAGCACTGGGTGGTGGTCGCCGGTACCGCCGAGGTGACCCGCGAGACCGAACGCCTGCTGCTGCGCGAGAACGAAGGCCTGTACATGCCGCTCGGTGTCGCGCATCGCGTCGCCAATCCCGGCCGCATCCCACTGACCCTGATCGAGGTTCGCACCGGCTCCTATTTCGGCGAGGACGACATCGTCCGTCTCGAGGACGATTACGGCCGCATCTGAGCCCGGTGCCGGCCGCGTTCAGAAGCTCAGCACCCGGTGCCTGAACGAGAACCCACCACTGGTGTCGGCGCCGCCGTTGCGGTTTGGTGCCGAGCACCCGGCCAGCAACATGATTGCGGCAAGCATCAGCCAGGCTTTCGGCGACGCTGAGCGGGAGAGAGATCGGTTCATCGGCGTTGCATAACCGTAACGCCGATATGGACCAAGTCTCGGGACAGGAAATGTCCGCGGCGGGATTCGAACCCACGGCCCCAGGATTCAATCCACTTCGGCTTTCGCCGCCGCAGGGCCGGCTGGCCCTGCGTTCGTGGTCTGGACTGTCCCTTCGCCATAGCCACGAATGGCCTTAGGCGCCGCCCTACCAGTCTCTACACCTTCCGCGCCCTTTCGGGATCGCGGCTTGGCTCGGGATCGGCACGAGGACCTCGCGGCCCCCAGAGCGTTCCCCGAATTTAAGCGGATCCACCGCGTGGTTTCCCCTCGCGGCGCCCAATTCACGTCAACCAGGAATCCTGTGCTCTATCCTGCTGAGCTACGCGGACACACCGGCCGTTCCATACAGCCCGCCACCACGCCTGTCCATCACGAGGCGTCGGTCATCGCAGCCACGGGGGCGGTGAAGCTCGCGGTCAGGCCCTCCGGCGCATAGTCTAGCTTGCCGCCGCCGATGCCGACCAGCCCGGCCCGGATCAGGCGCGAGCCGAAGCCGTTGTACTGCGGCGCACGCGCCGGCGGGCCGCCGCGCTCGCGCCAGCCAAGCACGAACACCGGATCGCCATCGTCGGGGCGCTCGATGTGCCAGACCACCGAAACCTGCCCGGTCGGCACCGACAACGCCCCGTATTTGCAGGCGTTGGTGCCGAGCTCGTGCAGCAGCAGCGAGGTCGACAGCGTCGCGCGCGGCGACAGCATCATCTCCGGCCCGGCGATCTCGAAGCGCCCGTCCATCCCGTGCAGCGCCAGCGATGCTTCCACCAGCGGCCGGATTGGTGCGGACGACCAGCTCTCCTGAAGCAGCACCTCGTGCGCCTTGCCAAGTGCCTGCAATCGCCGCATCAGCCGATCCAGGGCGCCGCGATCGTCGAGCCCGCGCAGGGTCTGCGCCGCCAGCGCCTGCACCACCGACAGGGTATTCTTCATCCGGTGCTCGAGCTCGCGCGCCAGCAGTTCGCGCTTGGCCAGCGCGGCCCGCTTGGCCAGCGAGACCGACAGCCGGTCGGCGACCGACTGCACGAACAGTATCTCCGCCCGCGACCAGTCGCGCGGGCCATCGCACTGCACAAACAGCACGCCTTCCAGCGGCTCCTGCTCGCGCAGGCCGATCGCGATCTGCGCACCGCCCGCCTCCGGCGCGGCATTGCGCCGCACGCTGATGCGTCCCGGCCGCAGGCCGCCCGCGCCCCGCAGCGCACAGAGCTTATGCCGCCCGACCAGGCTTTGCAGGCCCGGCCGTACCCAGTCGGCGATGATGTCGAGATGGTCGGCGCCGACAGGGCGCAGCCCGACCCCGGCGCGCGCCGTCCCGAGCGTCTCGACCAGCAGTCGGCTGGCGGCGGTGATGGAGGCCTCGCGCGACCCGCTCGCGTGCAGCGCATCGCCGATCGCGATCAGCGCCTCCTGACGCCGTTCCGAGCTGCGTCGTTCGTCGATCTCCGCCTCGCTGGCCCGCAGGCGTTCACGCAGCACCAGAGAGTCGCGGCGCGCACCCAGCACGGCACGGCTGCGGCGCAGCAGCACGCGCCGCATCTCCAGCAGCCCCATCACCTGCCGCGCCAGCCGGACCAGATCCTCCGCCTGGTCGGCGGAGAGCCCGCTGGGCCGAGGCTGGCGGTCGATGACGCAGATCGTTCCCAGCACCTGCCCGGCCGGGGTGATCAGCGGCGCGCCGGCATAGAAGCGGACCGCCGGTTCCTCGACCACCAGCGGATTGGTGCAGGTGCGCGGGTCCGCGGCGAGATCCTCGATCACCAGCAACTCGCCGCGCGCCACCGCATGCACGCAGACCGAGTGGCCCAGATCGGTCTCGGGCAGGGCGAAATTGTGCCGCTGCCGCGCCTTGAACCATTGCCGGTCACGGTCGACGAAGCTGATCAGCCCGATCGGCGCGGCGCAGAGATGGCAGGCGAGGGTCACGAGGTCGTCGAATTCCGCCTCGGGCACGGTATCGAGGATGTCGTACTCGTCGAGGGCCGCCAGCCGATCCGGATCGCGCGCCACCTCGGGCGCAGGGGTCATGCCGAAAGGCATCGCTCGAACATGGCTGGTCCTGTCAGTGCCGCAGGTGAGATGCGCGTCGGTGTACGCAGGGGTAACGCGGCAGTCCCGCAGATGTGACAGTCGCGGGTCAAAAAATCCCCGCCGGGTGCTGCTCAGCGCCGCCCGGCGGATGGCCGTCCCGAAAGGCGCATCGACTCGCGTGCCAGGCGAGCGAAGTGCTCGCGCACCAGCGCGGTGTCGGGCATGGCGCTGCGCTTGCAGTCACGTTCCACCGCCGAGCTGCGCGCCGCCGCGGCGTCCAGCGCTGCCGCCGGCCACAGCGATACCGCCTTCGTCACTCCCGGCGCCCGTCGGAAGAACACCGGCGGGCGCAGGCCCTTCACCGCATCGGCGGCAGACAGACCGTCCTGCGCCATCGCCGCGCGCGCTGCACGCAGCCTGTGCAGATGCGCCAGCAGCACGCGCAGCAGGGCAACCGGGCTCGCCCCCTCGGCCAGGGCGCGCTCGACGGCGCGATCGGCCAAAGCGAGGTCACCTTCCATCGCTGCATGGGCGGCATCGTCGAGCGAGAGATCGGCAGCATCCCCGCTCAGCGCCTCCAGCGCGGCGAGTCCGAGCCGTTCGCGCTGCGGTCCGGCATAGAGAACCAGCTTGGCGATTTCCTGGCGCATCGCTGCCCGGTCGCTGCCGAGCCGGTCGGCGAGAAAGGCCAGTGCGTCGCGGTCGATCTCCACCCCGGCCTCGGCCAGAGCGGTGGCGATCGAGGCCTCGAGCGCGCGGCCCTCCTCGTGGTAGCAGGCCAGCACCGCGGCCGCCGGATTGGCCTCCAGCGCGCTGCGCAGCTTCGCCCGCGACGGCAGCTCCGGTGCCTCGATGACGATCAGCGTGTCGCTGCCGCTCGCGAGGCTGCGAGTGACGGCGCCGAGCAGGGCGTCATTGCCGTCGCGCACCCAGACCGCGCGTCGGCCGCCGATCAGCGAGCCGGCGGTGGCTTCCTCTTCCAGCCGCTCGTGGCCGGAACGCTCGAGCACGGCGAGGCGGAAAGGATCGTGCCGGTCGGGGCCGAGCATCCCGGCGACCGCCGCCTCGGCGCGCTC
Source organism: Endobacter medicaginis (assembly GCF_014192375.1). Classification (GTDB taxonomy): domain Bacteria; phylum Pseudomonadota; class Alphaproteobacteria; order Acetobacterales; family Acetobacteraceae; genus Endobacter; species Endobacter medicaginis. Next base: position 109,236 of record NZ_JACHXV010000001.1, read on the forward strand.
GCGGATCAGTCCGGGATCGTCGCCATGCAGCAGCAGCACGCGGGCAGGATGTCGGGCGGAGGCCAGCTCGGCGAGAAACCGCGCCGCCTGCCGCGGCTCCACCTTCATCCGAGGCCGGCCGCGCTCAATGCGCCCCGATCGGCGCCTGCAGGCCCAGCGCGCCGGCAGGCATGCCATCCGGCCCGACCGGCTGGGTCGAGGTCTGCCCGTCATCGCCCGGGACCGGCCGGTAGTTCAGGAAGCCCGGCTGGGTGCTCGGTTTCGGCAGCTGCACGGGGCTGACCGCCGGCTGCGGCTTGCCGTCGGGGTGGTCGCGGAACCAGATCGCGAGCTGCTGCACCACGCGGTCGGCGAGCTGTCCGGCGATGCGCGCATTGGTGCTCTCGCCGGCGAGCTGCGAGTTGAAATACTGCTCGTCGATGATGTTGAACCCGTCCATCGTCCGCGCCCGTCCGGTCGCCACCAGCACCGGCGTCGCCGAGACGGTGACCAGCGACCAGCGTGCATCGGCCGACACCCGTACCCGCGCGGGCGAGTTGTCGCCATGGATGCCAAGGAATTCGGAATTGTACATCGGTGCGACCGACAGCCGGTAGGTCTGGCTCTGGCTGTCGCCGTCACCGCCGAGCCGTGCCTGCAGCGCCTGACGCAGCAACTGTCCCGATCTTTCCATGATCGGGTTGACGTAGACACGCGAGAGCTTCTGGTTGACCGACGTCTCGACCGCTCCGCCCGGTCCGTCCTGTGGCCCGTACAGCGGATGAAAGCCGCAGCCCGCCAGAGCCAGCGCCGTGACGAGGAGCGATGCGGCGCCCGGGCGATGTCTCATCCCGCCACCACCAGGTTGACGATCCGGTTGGGTACGTAGATGCGCTTGACCACCCGGCGCCCCTCGATCAGCCGCGCGACATTCGGCTCCGCCTCGGCGAGGGCGAGCACGTCCGCCTCGGACGCGTCGGGCGCGACCTCGATGGTGCCGCGCAGCTTGCCCATCACCTGCACCGCCAGCTTCACCGAGCGTGCCGCCAGCCAGCCCGGATCGGCCTCGGGCCAGGCCCGGCTTGCCGCCAGCGCCCCGCCGGGCTCCAGCCGTGACAGCATCTCCTCGGCCAGATGCGGCATCATCGGTGCAATCAGCAGGCACAGCGTGCGGGCCGCCTCGCGACGTGCCCAGACCAGATCGGGGGTCGGCTCGGCCCGCTCGGCCTCGGCCAGCGCATTGGCGAATTCGTACAGCCGCGCGACGCCGACATTGAAGGTGAAGGTCTCTAGCGCCTCCGTCAGCGCCGCGATGGTGCGATGGGTGGCGCGCATCAGCGTGTCCGCGGCCTCGCCGTAGCTTTCTGGCACCTCTGCGGCCTGGGTGTCCCCGGCTTTCGCTTCTTCGGCGATCCGCCCGACCAGCCGCCACAGCCGCTGTCCGAACCGCGCTGCTCCCGTCACCCCGGCTTCGGTCCATTCCAGGTCGCGCTCCGGCGGGCTGTCCGACAGCACGAACAGTCGCGCGGTGTCCGCCCCGAAGCGCTCGATGATCGGCGCCGGCGCGATCGTGTTGCGCTTGGATTTCGACATCTTCTCGACCCGGCCGATCTCGACCGGCGCGCCGCTGTCGCGGCGGGTCGCCCCGCCGGCGGTGCGGACGATCTCGTCCGGCGCGACCCAGCCGGAGGCGTCGCGATAGGTCTCGTGATGGATCATGCCTTGCGTGAACAGCCCGGCGAACGGCTCGTCCACCGACACGTGCCCGGTGCGGTGCATCGCGCGGGTGAAGAAGCGCGCATACAGCAGGTGCAGGATCGCATGCTCGATGCCGCCGACATACTGGTCCACCGGCAACCAGGCGCGGGCGGCGTCCGGGTCGGTCGGGGTCGGCGCGTGCGGGCTGGCGAAGCGGGCAAAATACCACGAGCTGTCGACAAAGGTGTCGAACGTGTCGGTCTCGCGGACCGCCGCCGCCCCGCAGGCCGGGCAGGCGACATGCTTCCAGCTCGGATGATGGTCGAGCGGATTGCCCGGCAGGTCGAAGCGCACGTCGGCCGGCAGCTCGACCGGCAGCTGCTCGTGCGGCACCGGTACCGGCCCGCAGGCCGCGCAGTGGATGATCGGGATCGGGCAGCCCCAGTAGCGCTGGCGCGACACGCCCCAGTCGCGCAGCCGCCAGTTCACCACGCCCTCGCCGGCACCAATCGATTCGAGCCGCTCGATCGCCGCGCGGCGTCCGGTGGCGAAATCCATCCCGTCGAGAAAGCCGGAGCGGATCAGCGTGCCGTCGCCGTCATAAGCGGTGTCGCCGACGCCGAAGCTGCTGGCATCCTCACCCGGCGGCAGCACCACCACGGGCACGTCGAGCCCGTATTTCCGCGCGAAGTCGAGATCGCGCTGGTCGCCGCACGGACAGCCGAAGATCGCCCCGGTGCCGTACTCCATCAGCACGAAATTGGCGATCCAGACCGGGTAGGTTGCACCCTCGATGAACGGATGCGCCACACGCAGGCCGGTATCGTAGCCACGCTTCTCGGCCTGCTCGATCGCGGCTTCCGAGGTGCCGAGGGCGGCGCATTCGGCGATGAATGCGGCCGCCTTCGCATCGGACGCCGCCACCCTCGCGGCGATGGGGTGCTCCGGTGCGATGGCCAGGAAGCTCATTCCGAACAGCGTATCCGGCCGGGTGGTGAACACCTCGATGCGCGCGTCCGACCCGTCGGCCAGCGCGAACTGCACCTTCGCGCCTTCCGAGCGGCCGATCCAGCGTGCCTGCATGGTCCGCACGCGCTCGGGCCAGCGGGTCAGCGTGTCGATCCCCGACAGCAATGACTCCGCCGCGTCGGTGATGCGCAGGAACCACTGGCTGAGCTTCTTCTTCTCCACCGGCGCGCCCGAACGCCAGCCGCGCCCGTCGATCACCTGCTCGTTGGCGAGCACGGTGTGGTCCACCGGGTCCCAGTTCACATAGGCCTCGCGCCGCTCGGCCAGTCCGGCCGCGAGCATGTCGAGGAACAACGCCTGCTGGAGCCCGTAATAGCGCGGCTCGCAGGTGGCGAATTCGCGGTCCCAGTTCAGCGAGAAGCCCAGCCGCTGCAACGTGGCGCGCATGGTGGCGATGTTGGCGAAGGTCCATTCGGCCGGATGGACGCCACGCTCGCGGGCGGCGTTCTCCGCCGGCAGGCCGAATGCGTCCCAGCCCATCGGATGCAGCACGCTGAACCCGCGCGCGCGCTTGTAGCGCGCCACCACGTCGCCGAGCGTGTAATTGCGTACATGCCCCATATGGAGCTGTCCCGACGGGTAGGGGAACATCTCCAGGACGTAGTAGGTGGGTGTGCCCGGCGCGGGTACGTCCGGCACGTCGAACAGGTGCGCTTCCGCCCAGGCGCGCTGCCAGCGCGGTTCGGCCTCGGCGAACGCATAGCCGGTGGTCTCGGTGTTCTCCGACATCGGGGCGTGGTCGGCCATCTCCCGCAGCGCCCTGTCGCCGATCAGCGCGAGGTGCCGGTCGCCGCCGAGCGCAGCGCGCGGGCGCGGGCCAGCACCTTTCCGGCCAGATCGGTGGCGATGTTGGGCTGCACCGGCGCATCTACCCAGGCGCCGCCCTGCTGCACCTGGCGGAACACCGACAGGTTGAGCGCATCGGCACGCATCTCCGGACCCAGGATCGCCGCCGTCACCTTGAAGCGCTCGCCAGCGGTGGTCGGCGGCTGGTACCAGTCGGTGATGATCACGCCGCCGAACGGATCGGCGGAAGCGAACGGCATGAAGCTCAGCGTGTCGAGCGCCCCGCGCCACAGATAGGCGTTGATGCCCGCGCTCACCGTCTTGGTGTCGGTGGAGGTGTCCGACCCGATCAGGTGCGAGCGCGTATCCGCCGTCGATCCACCCACCACGGGTTGCGTCGAGGCGCGGTCGTCATGACAGGCCGACAGCAGCGGGGCGGCCAGCAGGACGAGACCGGCGAAACGCGGCAGGGTGCGGGTCTGGAAGATACGGGTCATGATTGCGGCGTTTCTTTCGCAGGCAAACGGGGTCGGCGCCATGCTCCTTAGCCGTTGTCAACCGCTTCGCCAAGCACGCCGCCGCCTTGTGCGGCCCTCGCCATCCGCCAGGCCAGTATCGCGAGGCCCAGCGCAAGTGCCGCGACGCCCGCCCCCAGCAGCGGCAGCAGCCGGTAGCCCAGCGTGTCCCCGTCGGAGACGCTGCCCAGCCAGCCTCCCAGCCAGCCTCTGGGTCCGAACGCCAGCAGCATCAGGCCGCCGAACCATGCGCCGAGTGCGTTGCCGAGGTTGAAGGCGCCCTGGTTGAGGGTGGACGCCATGTTCGGCGCCTCGAACGCCGTTTCCACCACCCTGTACTGAAGGGGCGGTACCAGGGCGAACACCACGATCCCCCAGACGAACAGCGTCGCCACCGAGCCCAGCCGGCTGGTGACGGTGAAGCTGAACGCCACCAGCACCGCGATCGCCACCACCAGCGTGCCGATCACCGATGGCAGCAGGCGCCAGTCGGCGAGCCTGCCGCCCAGCAGGTTGCCCAGGGTGATGCCGACCCCGAACGCCAGCAGGGCGAACGTCACCTCATGCGGGCCGAGCCCCGCGAGACGCTCCAGCATGGGTGTGACATAGGTGAATACGCTGAACAGGCTCACCGAGGTCAGCGTCGAGATCGCCATCGTCAGCGCCACCTGCGGCCGCCGCAGCACGCGGAACTCGCCCAGCAGGCGCGCGGCCGGCATCGGCGCGCCGCGCGGCAGCCACAGCGCGATCGCACCCGCCGCCAGCACCCCGATCGCCACCACGGCGAGGAAGGTCGACCGCCAGCCCCAGGCGTGCCCCATCGCGGTGCCGAGCGGTACGCCGAACACGTTCGCCAGAGTGAGGCCGGCGAAGACCAGGGCGAGCGCCTGCGCGCGCCGCCGGCGCTCGACGAGGTCGGCGGCGACCACCGCGGCGATGCCGAAGAACGCCCCGTGGCAGAACGAAGTCAGCACCCGCGCCGCCATCAGCGTGCCGTAGCCGGGGGCGAGCGCGCAGGCGAGGTTGCCGAGGATGAACAGCCCCATCAGACTGACCAGCGCGGTCTTGCGCCGCAGCCGTGCGGTGGCGATCGCCACCAGCGGCGCGCCCACCGTCACCCCCAGCGCATAGCCCGACACCAGCAGCCCGGCCGACGGGATCGACACATCCAGATCGCGCGACAGTTCCGGCAGCAGGCCCATGATGACGAATTCGGTGGTGCCGATGCCGAACGAGGCGATGGTCAGCGCCAGCAGGGCGGGGCTGAGCAGCCGCGCTGACGCGGACGGTGCGACGGCGGTGGCATCGGTGGAGGCGGTCTGCGGGGGAAGCAATGCGGTGCGATCCTTCGATCGGGCGGCGTCGCCGGCGGGTGGCGCGCGGCGTCATTGATAGGCTCCTTGCGGCCTCACGACCAAGCGATCGCGCGTTTTTCAGCATTTCATGGGTGGTTCGACCCGCGAGCGGCCTTGTCGGCGGCTCGCGTCCATGGTCCTTTCTGGGCTGGAAGAAACGACAAGCGGAACATCTGACATGCCCACCAAACCCGCCCCCAAGGCGAAGGCCGCGCCGGCGAGCGCCAAGCCTGCCGCCAAGCCCGCCGCGGCGCCGATCGTCACGCTGAAGAACCTTGCCGCGGAAGTGGCCGAATCGCAGGATCTGACCAAGGCCCAGGCCGAGAAGATCGTCACCGGCCTGGTCGGTGGCATCACCACGCATCTGAAGTCGGGTGCGCGTCTGCGTCTGGCCGGCCTCGGCGTGCTCGAGGTCAAGGATCGTCCGGCACGCAAGGGTCGCAACCCGGCCACCGGCGCCGAGATCGAGATCGCGGCGAGCAAGAAGATCGCCTTCCGTCCGGCCAAGGAGCTCAAGGACGCGATCTGATCGCGTCCCGCAGGGGAACTGCTCGGCAAAAAGGCGGGTCCCCCGGAGGGGCCCGCCTTTTTTCTGTGCCATGCGGCGGGAGGTCAGCTCGCGTTGGGCGAGACGATGATGCAGTCGCGCATCCGCGCGCAGGCGCGGGTTGCCGCATCGCGAGACAGTCCGGTCAGCCGCGCGCGATACAGCGCGACATGGCCGCGGTGCAGACTTTCGACCTCGGCATGGGCGCCCTGCAGCCCGGTCCGGCTGCGCGCCTCGCCGGCGGCGGCGTTCGCCTGCCGCTGCGAGCCGAACGCGCCCACCTGGATCGCCCATCCGCCGTGCCCGCCGGCCACCGGCAGCAGATGCTGGCGCGAGGGCGGCAGGTGCACACTGGCCAGACGCAGCTTCGGCTGCGCCGTGGCGGTCGCATCATCGCTGCCGTCGCTCTGATCGTCGTCCTCGGCACCCGTCGGCGCAGCCGCGGCGGTGCCGATGGGCGCAATGGTGTTCGACGCCATCAGCACCCCTTGCACCGGCGTCGCGCTCGCGGCCGGGACAGACGGCGCCGACGACGCGATGCCGGCCTGGCGTTGCGCCCACGCGGCAGCGACGGCGCTGCGGCCCGTGGCGGGAGCGACGCCCACCTGCTGCCAGCCGGCGCCATAGCGTGGCGCCGGCTCGGCGGCGATCGGTGCCTCCGCGACCTGCACCGGGACATTGGTATCGACCGCCCCACTTTGGCCGCCGCCATCGCGGTTGGCCCAGGCGAGCTGGACCGAGCGGGTCTGCGCGTTGGACTGCACCGGCATTGCGGCGGCGGCGAAGGTCGCCTCTCCGCCATGCGCCGCGGTCGCCATCAGGTCGGTCTGCGAGCGGTTGGCGGGATAGATCCCGGCGATCTTCGGCCCGATCATTGCGACATAGTGCCGGGTTTCCGCCGGCAGGGGCTTGTCGCGGGTCAGGAACGCGTCCAGCCGGCCCGGTCCGGCATTGTAGGCGGCGAGAAAGCCCGGCGTTCCATACAGGTCGTACATCTGCCGGACATAGGCGGTGCCGGCCATGATGTTGTCATGCGGATCATAGGCGTCGTCGCCGAGCCCGTACTGGGCGCGCATCTCGTCATAGGTGAAGGGCATCACCTGCATCAGCCCCATCGCGCCGGGCGCGGAGAGCGCATACTGGCCGAAGACGCCCGATTCCTGGTGGATCACCGCCCGGATCCAGGGCTCGGGCACGTCGAAGCGGCGAGCCGCCTCCTTGATATAGGGGCGCCACGGATCGCCCGGCGGTCCGGGCTCGGCATAATGGCCGCGGGCATGGGCGCGATAGAGCTGCGCCTCGTCGGTGGCCGGCATGGTCGGCTTCTGGCCGCTGTCGGCACAGGCCGCGAGACTGCCGAGCAGCCCCAGCCCGCACAGGGTCCGGAAGCGGAAGAAAGGGTGCCTGGCGCGCTGGATCATCGTCGAAGCCCGTCGCGGCACGCGCCGCCTGAAAATGGTTGTCCGCCGACCGAAAGCATCCTCGATCGCAAGCCGCTGACCGAGGCAGCCGACCCGCCGACGTTACATCCCGAGAATTCGAGGCGTCGGCCTGCCCGGAGGCGCCGCCTGTCGTCCATCAGGAGCCGGATGGGCCAAGACTGTTCAGCCACATGCTCAACTTATCTGTCTAAGTGCTTACAGTGAACAAATATTTAAAGCAATATCGAGGTCATTTCATGGCGACCCTGAAACGGCCGTCGCGCCGGGCGTTGCGGGCGACAGGGTGATCGGCTAGGCGAGGGCGATGGATCCGCTCCCCGCCACCCGGCCGACCATCAGTCTGGCCGCGTCAGAGGCCGCCCTGCACCCCGGCGCGAGCCGGCTGCATCTGCGCGGCGATCTCGGCTGGGTGCAGCGCTTCACACTTGCCGCGGCGGATGTGGTCGAGGGCGTCAGGCTGCTGCCGCTGGGCTGGACACTGGGCTGGCTCGACATCTCGCTGCGTTATCGTGGCTCGGCGCTCGGGCCGCTGTGGCTGACCATCTCCACCGCGATCATGGTCGCTGCTCTCGGCTATATCTATGGTACGCTGTTCCACATGGATCTGGCGAGCTACCTGCCGTTCCTGTCGGTCTCGCTGGTGCTGTGGAATGCCGGCATCGGCGCGGTGGTGTCGGACGCGTGTGCCACCTTTCTGCAATCGGAGCAGACCATCCGCTCGCTGCGCCTGCCGCATTTCGTGCAGGTGGTGCGCGTGCTGGTGCGCAACCTGCTGGTGATGGCGCACAGCATCGTCGTGCCGTTCGCCGTGTTCGCGATCTACCACGCCTGGCCGGGGTTTGCCGCGCTCTGGGCGCTGCCGGGGCTGGCGCTGTGGACGCTGGACGCGGCGGCGGTGTGCATGCTGCTGGGCGGCATCTGCGCGCGTTTCCGCGACGTGCCGCAGATCGTCGCCTCGGTGATGCAGGTGGCCTTCTACATCACGCCCGTGGTCTGGAAGCCCGAGCAGCTCGGCGCGCGCGGGTGGTGGCTGCCGCTCAACCCCTTCCACGACCTGCTGGACGTGGTGCGCGCGCCGCTGCTTGGGCATGCGCCGGGAACGCTGGTGTGGCAGGCGGCCCTCGCCTACAGCGCGGCGCTGTGTGCGGTGGCCTGGATCATGTTCGCCCGCACCCGCCCAAGGCTGGCATTCTGGGTCTGAGCGCGATGGCGATACGTCCGGCACGGGTGGAGGTGCGTGACCTCTCGCTCGATTTCCCGCTCTATCACGGCAGTGCGCGCAGCCTGAAGAAATCGCTCGTCGGGGCCGCCTCCGACCGGTTCGGCGTCGGCGGCGGCCGCTCCGACGTGGTGCTGGTGCATGCGCTGCGCGAGATCGGCTTCTCGCTCGCGCCCGGCGAGAGGCTCGGGCTGATCGGCGGCAACGGCGCCGGAAAGTCCACCCTGCTGCGCGCGCTCGCCGGCATCTACGAGCCGCTGCGCGGCGAGGTGCTGGTCGAGGGCACCATCGCCGCCCTGGTCGATCCCGGGCAGGGGATGAACGGCGAGCTGACGGGGCGTGAGAACATCATGCTCGGGGGCCGCTATGCCGGTCTGTCGCGCGCCCGCACCCGCCAGCTGGTCGAGGACGTGGAGGAGTTCGCCCGGCTCGATGCGTTTCTCGACCTGCCGGTACGTTTCTACAGCGCCGGCATGACGGTCCGGCTCGGCTTCGGTCTTGCCACCGCGATCGCGCCGCAGGTGCTGCTGATGGACGAGTGGTTCATGGCCGGGGACACCGCCTTCCAGGCCCGTGCCCAGCACCGTCTCGAGAGCGTCGTCCGCCAGGCCGACATCCTGGTGCTGACGACGCACGCCATGCCGGTGCTGCGCGCATGGACGACACGGGTGATCTGGCTCGACCAGGGCCGCATCCGCGCCGACGGCGCGCCGGACGCGGTGATCGATGCCTATCTGGCCGAAGTGGGCGACGCGCTTGGCGTGACCATCGACGAGCATCAGGGCGTCGACCCCGCGCTCTCGCGGACCCTGCCGCCCCCGAAGGGCTGACTCGGGCGAGCGCGTGCCTCTGGCCGCAGGCACGCGTTCCTCTGGCTCCTCCCTGTCTGTTCCCGAGCGATCACGATCTCGACGCTGAGCTTTCGCCTAACGGTCACTTGAAAGGCGTCTCATTATAAATACTTATGTCACAGTACGGGCGCTCGTCTCAAGTTATGATGAGAGTTTCGTAAGGAGCAAAACAGATTTCGGATTGGACAATAGTACCACGAATTTTTCGACTTCGGCCAAAAAAACACTCGCTTTCCTGAACAACATCCTGCTAGATAATCAACAGGGGCAAGCAAAGGGCTTGCAAATATTTGGAGATCAATCATGCGTTACAGCAACTTTCGTCTGATTGCCGCCGTTGTGGGCGCTGTCGTGGTCGCTCACCCGCATCTCGCCATGGCCGGTTCTCTCGCTGATCTGATCACCGTCCTGAGCCGCAACGTCGGCGTTCCGCACTAATGCGTTGTCGGGGTGATCTTTCCAGATCAGGGAAGTCATCCCGACCCTTGATGTTCGTCCGTTTGAACGACCAAAGAGCATCGTGAGCAGCGCCGACTGGGGGTAATATCTCGCTATGAGGTCGAGGTGTCTCCTGGTCTTGGATCGTGCTCCACAGCAGGCGATGGCGATTCGCTGGTTGGCGATTGCTCTGGTCATCTTTTTGCTTTTCCTGTCCGGGCCAACCGCTTACGCCCAGACCCTGTCCGGACGCCTCTACAGCCATGCCCGCGGCCTGGTGGATGTCACTCCGCAGCAGATGCTGCAGACAGCGAGTGGCGCAATCTTTGTCAACACTGAAAGCCGGGCCTTTTTTTTTGACGGCCAGCGTTTTCTCGTGCTGGGCGAAAACCAGGGTATCAAGGGCTCGCCGACCTTCACCTATCTGGCCGCGAGTGCCGACCGGCGTTTCATCGTCGGGTCCCAGGTCGGCAGGCTTCTCGTTGCCAGAGATGACGGGCAACAGACCTATCAGCGACTGAAGTTTCTCGAGGTCCGTTCGAGCACTGACCAACTGGTCAGTTTCGGCATCATGACCCCCTATGGTGCCGGCATGGTCGTGGCGACTCAGTCACGATACGCCTATCTCGACCTCAGCGACCCGAAGCGTCCCCAGTTGACCGGGCTGCCCCCCGAACTGGCCGATGCCGATCACGTGCTTCATCAGGCCAGCAGCATCCTTGCCGACGGCCAGACATTGTGGGGTACTCTGCCCACCGGCGAGATTTGCTCGACCGGCGCCGGCGGCTCGCGCTGCTGGACGGCGCGCGACGGTCTGCCGAACGAGCGCTGGGGCGGACTGGCACGAACGCCATCCGGTCAGATCATCGCCCGTAGCCCCTATCATATGGTCTGGCTGGATCGATCAGACAATCACGTCCGTCGGATCGTGGATCTTCCCGATCCCGCGCAGGTCTACAGTGCACCCGGTGCCGCAAGCCAGGCAGTCATCGTGGCGCCGACCGGCGATTTGCTGACGCAGACCAGGCATGGCATCGCCATGTTGCGCGGAGATCGGTGGCTCAGGATCGACATCGCGCCGAGCGTCGGCAGCCTGAACATCTCGACGCTGTTCCGGGATCGATCGGGTTCGCTCTGGGTCGGTGTGTTTGCCGTCGGGCTGATGCAGTATTTCAATTACGATACGACCGAGAGCTGGACCACCGACAGCGGGCTGTCGAGCAATGTCGCCTGGGCCATCGCCCGTGACGGCGACCGGACGTTCATCGGCACCGATGGAGGTCTCAATCTCATGGTGGGCCGGTCCGAGCCACGTCCGTGGATGGAGTCGCAATCGACACAGGCGGTCGCGGTCGGTCGCAACGATACGCTCTGGGCCTGCATGAGCGATGGAACGCTGATGCGCGTGGACAGGCTGACCGGGCAATCACGTCGTTGGACTCTGCCGATGCTCACCAACGTCCATGTCGCGACGGACGGCTCTGTCTGGATCGCGACGGGCAAGGGCCTCTACCTGATTCATGACAATAGTACGTCTGTCACCGATCCCGTGCTCCGCAGCAGTCCCGATCTCACCATCACCGATCTGGCCGTCGATCCCGACGGCGAGCTCTGGCTCACCGGCAACGGCGCATTGTGGAACCTTGGACCCAATGGCAAGCTTGTCCAGACAGTCAGTGACTGGCACGAACAGGGGATCAGCCCGGAGATCGTGCGTCATTCTCCGGATGGGCCGATCTGGGTCGGATCGATGGACGGGCTGTTTCGCGTGGATCTCCGCGGCGATGGCCCGGTGGTTACACGTGTCCCCGACAGCCTGCTTCCGAACTCCACGATCATGGCGGTACTGCCGCATAGCAATGGCGATCTGTGGGTCGGCACCACTGCCGGCATCGCCATCGAGCGCAAGGGCATCTGGACCACAATCGACACCAATGACGGGCTGATCGGCAATGATGTCGCCGCGGACGGGATCGTTGAGGACGTCGACCACTCCGTCTGGGTCGCGACCAGCAGCGGCGTCACCCATATTCTTGATCCGGTCGCCATCCTGCGTCCGCACTTCCCGGTGGTGTCGCTGCTCAGCGAGACGGTGAACGGCGCACCGTACGATGGCGCTCTGCTGCCCAATGCTCCGGCGCGCCTGGACCTGATGCTTGGCGTGTTCGACAACCCTTATGGTGGACGCATCCAGTACCGCACCAGGATGGTGGGCGTCGATCCGGACTGGATCGTGCAGCCGACCGGCAGTGCCATCTACCCCTTCCTGCCCAGCGGGCATCATGACCTGCTCGTCGAGGCCTATGATCCGGTGCGTCATATCGCCTCGGAGCCGCTGCATGTCCTGGTCGCGATGGCAGAGCCCTGGTGGCGTCGCCCCTGGGCGATCGTCATCGCCGCGTTGCTGATCGCCGGTCTCGTGTGGCTCGCCCTGCGCTGGCGCACGGCCTATCTGGTCCGTCAGCGACACGCACTGGCCGAACAGGTCTCGTCGCGCACGCGCGAGCTCGAGCTGCGCACGCACGAGCTGGAGGAGGCGCGCCAGCGTCTCGAAGTGCTTGCCCAGCGCGATGCCCTCACCGGCCTGCTCAACCGCCGCGCGGTGCGCGACCTGTTCGACAAGCATGCAGGTCGAAAGGATGCCAGCCTCTCCGTCGCCCTGCTCGACGTCGATCACTTCAAGCGCATCAACGACACGCATGGCCATCTCGGCGGCGATTCGGTGCTGGTCGAGATCGCCCGGCGGTTCGAACGCGCCTTCGTCGGCGGCGAGGTCATCGGCCGCTTCGGCGGCGAGGAATATGTCGTGCTGCTGCCCGGGCCGCCCGGTCTCGCACCCGAGGCCCTCAGACGGGTCGTGCGTGAGGTCGTGGACCGTCCGGTCTTCTTCGGGGCCCGCGTGATCCGCTTCACCGTCAGCGGCGGCATCGCCGACGTGTTGCCGTCCGAGACCTGGGAGCAGGCGCTCTCACGCGCCGACCAGGCGCTCTACGAGGCCAAGCGGGCCGGGCGAGACCTCATTCTCGAGGCGCATCCCGCCCTCACTCCGTCGCCGGTCGCCGCAGCACCACTCGGTTTCTGAGCCCCATGGCTTCTCTGGCCCTCTGTCCCTGGCTGGTTCATGTTGGGTGCGGTCATCGGCTGATGACCGCACCCAACAGGAGGTTTCTGCCTTGAAGCTGACGTCCCTCCTCGCCCTGGCGGTGACCGGCATGCTGACGCTGGGCGCCGCGAGCGCGGTTGCGCAGCCGGCACCGCCGCCACCTTCGCCCGGCCCTGTCGGGCCGCCGATGGCAGCACCTCCGCCGCCCCCTCCGCCCGGGGCCCGGCGGCTACCGCCGCCACCGCCACCGCATCGGTGGCGTCATCGCCACCGGGAATGGGACCGCTGGCACCGTCACTGGCACTGGCGCTACGACTGACCAGGGGCGATCCGGCTCCGGGCCACCGACCGACGCAAGGCCGTCAGCTCGGCATCGAGCGCGTTGAGAAATGCTGCGCGATGCTGTCTGGAGAACGGCGGCGGCCCGCCGCTTGCCAGGCCAAGTTCGCGCAGATGGGCGGATATTGCCCGCCCGGCGAGCTTTGCGCCGATATTGTCATTGCTCCACACGGTGCCGTTCGGCGCCAGGGCGCGCGCACCTGCGCCAAGGCAGCGCGCGGCAAGCGGAATGTCGGAGGTCACGCATAGATCGGCGGGTCCGATCCGCTCGGCGATCCAGTCGTCGGCGCGATCCGCACCGTCCTCGACCAGCACCATCCGCACGAACGGCAATCCGGTGGGCCGGATCGGCCGGCTGCCATTGGTGACCAGCACCACGGGCAGGGAGAATCGGTGCGCGACGCGATAGATCTCCTCGCGCACCGGGCAGGCATCGGCATCGACATAGACCGTCGAAGCCGGCGCCGGCGAGGCTCCGCTCAATAGCGATACAGCTCGTGCTTGAACGGCCCGGCCGCGTCGAGGCCGAGATATTTCGCCTGTTCGGTGCTCAGCTTCGTCAGTGTCGCGCCGACCTTGGCCAGGTGCAGGGCGGCGACCTTCTCGTCGAGATGCTTGGGCAGCGTGTAGACCTGACGCTCGTATTTGCCCTCGGGCGCGGTCCACAGTTCGATCTGGGCAAGGGTCTGGTTGGTGAACGAGGCCGACATCACGAAGCTCGGATGCCCGGTCGCATTGCCGAGATTCACCAGCCGCCCCTCGGACAGCACGATGAGACGCTTGCCATCGGGGAACACCACCTCGTCGACCTGCGGTTTGACGTTCTCCCACTTGTAGTTGCGCAAGGACCCGATCTGGATCTCGGAATCGAAGTGGCCGATGTTGCACACGATCGCACGGTGCTTCATCGCGCGCATGTGGTCGAGCGTGATCACGTCGATATTGCCGGTGCAGGTCACGAACAGGTCGCCGCGCGGGGCGGCATCCTCCATCGTCACCACCTCGAAACCCTGCATCGCCGCCTGCAGCGCGCAGATCGGGTCGATCTCGGTGACCAGCACCCGGCAGCCCGAGGCGGCGAGCGAGGCGGCCGAACCCTTGCCGACATCGCCGTAGCCGGCGACCACCGCCACCTTGCCGGCCAGCATCACGTCGGTGCCGCGACGGATGCCGTCCACCAGGCTTTCGCGGCAGCCATAGAGATTGTCGAATTTCGACTTGGTCACGCTGTCATTGACGTTGATCGCGGGCACCAGCAGCTTGCCGTCGCGCGCCATCTCCCACAGACGGTGCACGCCGGTGGTGGTCTCCTCGGAAATGCCGCGCACGTCGGCCAGCATCTCGGGATACTTGTCGTGCATCAGCAGGGTGAGATCGCCGCCATCGTCGAGGATCATGTTCGGCGTCCAACCGTCAGGCCCGCGCACCGTCTGCTCGATGCACCACCAGAACTCCTCCTCGCTGAGGCCCTTCCAGGCGAACACCGGGATGCCGGCGGCGGCGATCGCGGATGCGGCATGGTCCTGGGTCGAGAAGATGTTGCACGACGACCAGCGCACCGTCGCACCAAGCGCCACCAGCGTCTCGATCAGCACCGCGGTCTGGATGGTCATGTGCAGACAGCCGGCGATGCGTGCGCCCTTGAGCGGCTGGCTGTCGCCATACTCGGCCCGCAGCGCCATCAGCCCGGGCATCTCGTCCTCGGCGATCGAGATCTCCTTGCGGCCCCATTCGGCGAGCGCGAGGTCGCGCACCTTGAAATCGCCGTCGGCGGCGGTGTCGTGCTTGATCGGGGTCTGGACGTTCATTCGGAATCGCTCCGTAGGTGGGCGCGGGGAGGGGCGGTCATCGTGACGGTACGCACGGCCGCGATCGGCCTGCTATACCGGCTGCACCGCATCAGGGCCAGTGCGGGGGCGGGACGTCATCCAGCCTTGCGTGCCGGTTTGGCGCGTGCCTTGCGCTTCTTCGCCGGTTTGTCCTCGCCGAGGCTGCGCCGGAGTGCGGCCATCAGGTCGACGACATTGTCATCCTCTTCGATGGCGGCGGGTGCCGTGACCTCCGCCCCTTCGGCTTTCGCCGCGATGATCTCGCGCAGCCGGGTCTGATAGCGGTCCTCGGTATCGTCCGGCTCGAAGCGGCCGCTCTGGCGCTCGACGAGCTGGGTGGCGAGCTTGACCATCTCGGCTTCCGCCTTGTGCCGGCCGAGCCCGTCGAACAACGCCGCCGGATCGGCCACCTCGCGCGCATCGTGCAAAGTATAAAGTACCATCCCCTCGCCGAGCCGCATCACCGCCACCGCCCGCTCGCGCCGTGCGATCACCAGCCGCGACAAAGCCGCCATCTCCGCCTTGCCGATCGCGTCGCGCAGCACGACGAACACATCGTCGGCGGCATCGCGCCCCGAGCCATCCGGGGCGAGGTAATAGGCGGTGTCGAACCAGATCGGGTCGATGCTGCCGGTGGGCACGAACTTGTCGATCTTCAGCACCGACGAGGTCTCGATCCGCGCCGCCTCGAAATCCTCGTCGTCGAGCAGCACGTAGCGGTCCCGCCCGATCTCGTAGCCCCGCTGCAGATCGCGCCGCTCCAGCTCGTCGTCGGTCTGTGCGTCGAGCGTCACGTTTCGCACCCGGTTGCCGGTCGCCGGATTGATGAAATGGAAATGCAGCCCCTCCGAGGCCTGTCGCGATGGATGCAGCGCGATCGGGCACGACACCAGGGCGAGCCGCAACTGCCCGCGCCAGATCGCCCGTGTCGGACCGCGGCTCATCGGCGGTCCCGCTTGACCGGCAAAGGCCGCGCCGCATCGGCGAAGCCCGCCCAGGGGTCGATCCAGGACTTGCGCAGCACCCGGCCCGGCACCGTCTCGAGGGTATAGGTCGATGGATCCAGACGTGCGGTGACGGAACGCCAGGCCAGCGGCATCGCCACGCAGGCCCCGTCCCGTGCCCGTGGCGAGAAACTGGCGATCGCCGTGCTGCCGAGCCCGTTGCGCAGCCAGTCGATCAGGATGCGCCCGCGTCGGATGTCCTTGCGGGTCGCGGCGACGAAACGGTCCGGGAACTCCTTTGCCAACGCTTCTGCGAAGGCCCGCGACCAGGCGCGCGCCGCATCCCAGCCCGCTTCCGGGCGCAGCGGCACCACCACATGCAGCCCCTTGCCGCCCGAACTGCGGCAGAATGCCGCCAGCCCCGCCTGTTCCAGTCGCTCACGGAGCAGCCGCGCCGCCTCGGCGATCGCGGCCATCGCGACCCCCTCGCCGGGATCGAGATCGAACACCAGCCGGTCGGGATGACCCGGATCGTCGAGCGTCGAGCCCCAGCTGTGCAGCTCGATCGCCGCGATCTGCGCACAGCCGATCAGCCCCGCCACCCCCTCGATCGCCAGATACGGCGCATCGTCGAACGCCCCCTCGACGATCGTGTCCGGCTGTCCGCGCCCGGCATGTTTCTGGAAGAAATGCTCCCCGCTGATTCCGTCGGGACAGCGCAGCAGGGCGAGCGGCCGCCCGGCAATCCCGGGCAGCGCGACCGCCGCCATCGTCTCCCAGTAGCGCGCCAGCGCCCCCTTGCTGATCCCGGGCCAGAGCTCGCGATCCGGGTGAGTGAGGCGCTGTCCGGCGATCTCCATGGTCGACGCCTTGCGTGGAGAGGGGCGAGCCGCCTGCACGATCCGTGTCTTGCGCTCGACGAGCTTGCGCGTCGCCAGTCCATCGGGCGGGTCGCGCACCACCTCGTCAGCCGGCTTGTCCTCGCGCAGGCCGAGGAACGCCGCCTGCCGGACCTGCCCGCCTCCCGTCCAGCCGGCATGGCGGATTTCCACCACCAATTCAGGCCGGACCCAGTGCAGCCCCTTCGGTGGCGGCTCGCTCACCAGCAGCCCGGTCGGCGGCCCTGCGGCGAGCCCGTCCAGTCGCGTGCGCAGTGCGTCCAGCAGGCGCGCGTCGAAC
This sequence comes from Endobacter medicaginis, assembly GCF_014192375.1. Lineage (GTDB taxonomy): Bacteria > Pseudomonadota > Alphaproteobacteria > Acetobacterales > Acetobacteraceae > Endobacter > Endobacter medicaginis. The sequence continues at coordinate 126,489 of NZ_JACHXV010000001.1, forward strand.
CCGGTGCCGACCCCGCCGGCGCCGTGCCAGCGTCCGTCCGCGTCGCGATAGCCCAGATACAGCGCGCCGAACCCCCCGCGTGTGCCCTTCGGGTCGGTCCAGCCCAACACAGCGAACTCTTCGCGGTCGTGGCACTTCACCTTCACCCAGTCCGCGCCGCGCCCGGCCCGGTAGGGCGCGTCGAGCCGCTTGCACACGATCCCTTCCAGCCCCATCGCGCAGGCCTTGTCGCGCACCCGTGCCGCTTCGGAGGTCAGATGGTCGCCGGCGACGATCGGGGGTGCGACGCCGTCGAGCAGTCCGGCGAGCGCCTTCTGCCGTGCCGACAGCGCCTCGCCGCGCAGATCGACGCCGTCGAGGAACAGCAGGTCGAACGCCACATAGCGCAGCCGCTCCGGGCGCCGGTCGGAGAGCGCCGCCTGGAGTTTCGCAAAGCTGGTGCGCCCCTTCGGATCGAACGCCACCAGCTCGCCGTCGAGCAGCAGGGTCTCCGCCGGCAGGGCGGCGATCGCCTCCGCCAGCGGGGCGAGCCGCCCCGTCCAGTCCAGCCCGTTGCGGGTGATCAGCCGGATATCGGCCCCGTCGCGACGGGCCAGCAGACGGTAGCCGTCGTATTTGATCTCCGACACCCATCCCGGCCCCGATGGTGCACTCGCCACCAGTTTCGCAAGCTGCGGCGCCTGGTCCTCCGGGGGCGTGGTGCGGGTCTTCGCGACGCGCCTGCCGCGGCGCGACCCGCCGGCCGGCCGCCGCACCGGGGCCAGTGCCTGGTCTTCCAGCACCGCCGCCCCCGCGCCCTGCCGGGCATCGTCGTCCTGCTCCTTGATCAGCAGCCAGTTATCGGCATTCGCCCTGTCGCCCTTTGCCTTGCGCGGCTTCATCCGCACCAGCACGAACCCGCCATGCAGCCGTTCGCCGTCGAGGGCGAATTTCAGCTCGCCCTTCGCCAGCGCCGCCGCCGGATCGGCGCCCTGGAGCGGCCGCCAGGTGCCGCGATCCCAGATCTCGACCGTGCCTGCGCCGTAATTTCCTTTCGGAATCTCGCCCTCGAAGGCGGCATAGTCGACAGGATGGTCCTCGACATGCACGGCGAGCCGCTTGTCGGCCGGATCCATCGAGGGGCCCTTCGGTACCGCCCACGACCACAGCGTGCCGCCGTGCTCGAGCCGGAAATCCCAGTGCAGCCGGCGCGCGGCGTGCTTCTGCACCACGAACAGGCTCCTCGCACCGTCGCGTGCCGCCGCCGTGCCGCCGGGGGGTTCCGGCGTGCGGTCGAAATCCCGTTTCTCGGCATAGGCCTTGCCCATGGGGGCACAACTCGCACCCGGTGGCGCGGTTCCACCTGCGTATCGGCACGTTTTGGGGGGTTTATCTCGCGCTCGCCCGGACTAACATCCCGCACTGCAACAGATCGTGCCGCAGGTCAGCTCCGTTATGGACACTCCTCCCTCCTCCGACGCCTCAACGTCGCTCGCCGAGGCCGAAGGCGCGGTCGTGAACGTCCCGCTTGCGCCGAAACTGTCGCCCGGCAAGCCGGACGACCCGCTCAACGACCTCTATCCGGTCAGTGCGGCCGATCTCGGGGAGCGCGCGCTGCATCCCATGAAGAGCGGCGACACGTTCGGCGTGTTCGACCAGGCCGGCAACGTGCTGCAGGGCCCCGACATCGCCGACGGGCTCTATCATCGCGATACGCGCTATCTCTCGGCGCTCAACCTCGCCGTGTGCGGCGCGCGTCCGATCCTGCTCAGCGGCTCGGTGCGCGAGGACAACGCGATGCTGACCTGCGACTTCACCAATCCCGACCTGACGAGCGACGACGGCTCCACCGTCGCTCACGACCTGCTGCATCTGCGCCGCAACCGCTTCCTGTGGCACGACACCTGCTTCGACCGGCTGCTGGTGCGCAATTTCGACGTCCGCCATCACGAGATCACCATCACCATCGTGTTCGCCGCCGATTTCGCCGACCTGTTCGAGGCGCGCGGCACGAAGCGCGCCCGGCACGGCACCCACAATCCGCCGGTGGTCGGCACCGATCAGGTCGAGCTTTCCTATACCGGGCTCGATGACCTCACCCGCACCACCCGCATCCGCTTCCACCCCGCGCCCACACGGCTGGATGCGAAATCCGCCACCTTCCGCCTCAGCCTGGCCCAGGGCGAGCGCGCGCTGATCTACACCGAGATCGCGTGTAATCCCGAGGGTCGACCCGCCCACGCACCGGACGACGCGTTCCTGTTCTCGATGGTCGAGATGCGCCGCGACCTGCGCATCTCCTCGGCCCGTGCGGCCGCGATTGCCACCACCAACGAGATCTTCAACGAGGCGATCCGTCGCTGCGTATGCGACATCTACATGCTGGTCACCAACAAGCCGACCGGTCCGTTCCCCTATGCCGGCGTGCCCTGGTACTCGACCGCCTTCGGCCGCGACGCGATCATCACCGCGCTGCTGATGCTGTGGATGGACCCTTCGGTCGCCCGCGGCGTGCTCACCTATCTCGCCGCCAACCAGGCCGATCGCGAGGACCCGATCGCCGATGCCGAGCCCGGCAAGATCCTGCACGAGGTCCGTCATGGCGAGATGGCCGAGCTCGGCGAGGTGCCGTTCCGCCGCTATTACGGAAGTGTCGATTCCACACCGCTGTTCGTGATGCTGGCCGGTGAATATCTCAACCGCACCGGCGACGTCGCCACCATTGCCGGGCTGTGGCCCAATATCGAGCGCGCATTGAGCTGGATCGACAAATACGGCGATCGTGACGGCGACGGCTTCGTCGAATACGGCCGACGCAACGACAACGGCCTCGTCAACCAGGGCTGGAAGGACAGTTTCGACTCCATCTTCCACGCCGATGGCACGCTGGCCGAGGGTCCGATCGCGCTTGTCGAGGTGCAGGGCTATGTCTACGCCGCCAAGCGCGCCGGCGCGCAGATCGGTCGTCGTCTCGGTCACGCCACCTTCGCCGAACGCCTCGACGCCGAGGCCGAGACGCTGAAGCACGCCTTCAACGCCGCCTTCTGGATTGACGAGATCGGTACCTACGCCATCGCGCTCGACGGCAAGAAGCGTCCGTGCAAGGTGCGCTCGTCCAATGCCGGCCACACGCTCGCTACCGGCATCGCCACCCAGGCGCGTGGCGAGATGGTCGCGCATCAGTTGCTCGGCCTGTCGTTCTTCTCCGGCTGGGGCGTGCGCACGATCGCCATGGGGGAGGCGCGCTACAATCCGATGTCGTATCACAACGGCTCGGTCTGGCCGCACGACAACGCGCTGATCGCGCAGGGGCTCGCCCGCTACGGCTTCAAGGACGAGGCGGCGAAGCTGTTCGGTGGCCTGTTCGCCGGCGCGCTGAGCTTCAACCATCGCCGCCTGCCGGAGCTGTTCTGCGGTTTCGCCCGCCAGCGCGGCGAGAACCCGGTGCGCTACCCGGTGGCCTGCGAGCCGCAGGCCTGGGCGGCGGCCACCATCCCGGCCCTGATCCAGGCGACCCTCGGCCTGCGCTTCGAGCCGTCGACCACCACGGTGCATTTCGACCGCCCCAGCCTGCCCGACTTCCTCGACGAGATGACGCTCTACAATCTGCGCATCGACGATGAGTCGAAGATCAGCGTGGTGGTGCGGCGCATCGCCGGCGAGGTCGCGATCAGCGTGCTGGAGCGCACCGGTCCCATCAAGCTGCGGATTTCCGCGTGACAGATCGGTCCTGGCGGCCATCCGATGGCGATCGCCTGCGCGGCGCCTCTGACTCGCCAGCACCGGTCTTGGTTCTTTCACGCCCGCGAGAGGATGCTCGATGACCGACCCCGTGCCTGCCACCTCGTTGCCGCCGATGGAGCGGATGGTGGAGATGATGTTCGATGCCGCGCGGCAGGGGCGCGAGGACGTGATCGACGCGCTGCTGCGCGCCGGCGTCGATATCGAGGTGCTCGACAGCCGCGGCTTCAGCCCGCTGATCATCGCCAGCTACAATGACCAGCCAGGTGCGACGCGGCTTCTGCTCGATCGCGGCGCGTGTCCGGACGGACCTGCGGAATTCGCCGGCAACACCGCGCTGATGGGCGTTGCCTTCAAGGGCTATCTGCCGATCGCCGAACTGCTGATCGCGCGTGGCGCCGACGTCAACCATCGCAACGGTGCCGGCCAGACCGCGCTGATGACCGCCGCCATGTTCGGCCGCGACGACATCATCGAGCTGTTCCTCGCCCATGGCGGCGACCCCTCGATCGCCGACCACGCCGGCAATACTGCCAAATCCCTCGCCGCCATGCAGAACAATGTCGAACTCGTCGAACGCTTCGGCTGACGACCCCTTCGGCCTCGTCCGCTTCGTCGCCGCCCAGTCCGGAGGTGTCCACGAGCAGGCCATGCGCGAACTGCGCGGCGGTGCCAAGCACACGCACTGGATGTGGTTCATCTTCCCGCAGGCCGCCGGGCTGGGCCACAGCGAGATGTCGCGCCGCTATGCGCTCTCCGGCATCGAAGAGGCCCGCGCCTACCTTGCACACCCTGTGCTCGGTGCGCGCTATCGCGACGCGCTGCGGATCCTCGACGCCCTGCCGCCCCAGCCGGCCGAGCGCATCTTCGGCGGCATCGACGCGCTGAAGCTGCGTTCCTCGCTCGAGCTGTTCGCCGCCGCCGCTCCCGACGATACCATCATCACCGCCGCCCGCACACGCTGGGGCGGCTAGCCTTTCTCGGGCGCCGGCTGGAACAGGCTGTCGGGGAACGTCCCGCCCGTCGCCACGTCCGACAGCCGTACCGCGGTGCTGCGCTGCTGCGCATCGATCACCGTCCAGCCGCGCAGGCTCACCGGATTATCGGTGAACACCAGCGTCAGCGAGCCGTCGCCGGGGCTCGCCGTGCGCACCACCGTCACGGTCAGGAACCCGTTCGCGTGACGGAAGCCCGTCACATGCACGTCGCCTGACAGCGTCAGATGATCGCGCAGCAGCAGTCCCAGCGGCGTCTTGTCGAGCGGGATATTGGTGGTCTGGTCGAGCTGGCGGTCCTGGAACACCACCTGGCCGTTCGCCGCCGTCAGCAGCAGTGGCGAGGGTGCATCATACTGAAACCGCATCCGCCCCGGCCGGTCCAGCCAGGCGGTGCCCTCCGAGGTGCGCCCGTCCGGCGCGGTCTGCTGGAAGCGGGCCTTGAGCGTATGGATACCGTTCAGCGTGTCCTGGATGCGGTCGATCCAGCCCTGATCGGCCGGCGTGAGGGCCGCGTCCTGGGCGAGGGCGGTGACGGGTGTGGCACAACCCAGGGCAAGCAGTCCGGCGAGGGCGAGAAGATGTCTGCGCATCCGTCGACCATCGCACCCCCCGGCCGACTTGGCTATCTCACCCGCCGCCGATCAGGATTCCGGCCGCGAACACCAATGCGCCGCCGAGCCCGATCTGCACGGCGGCGGCGAGCGGCGGCGTCTGCATGAACCGCCAGCGGATCCAGCAGATCGCCGCCAGTTCGATCACCACCACCCCGATCGCCACCGCCGTCGCCGTCCGGAAATCATCGATCAGGAACGGCAGCGTATGCCCGATGCCGCCCAGCACCGTCATCAGCCCGCACACCAGCCCGCGCAGCAGCGGTGCTCCGCGCCCCGACAGCCGCCCGTCATCGGCCAGCGCCTCGGCAAATCCCATCGAGATCCCAGCCCCCAGCGACGCCGCCATCCCGACCAGGAAGGCCGCATGGCTGCTGTGGGTGGCGAACGCGGCCGCAAACACGGGTGCGAGCGTGGAGACCGACCCGTCCATCAGCCCGACCAGTCCGGGCTGGACGATCTGCAGCACGAAGCGCCGCCGCTGCTCGGCATCCTCGTCCTCGCGCCGTCCGTCGGCGAGATGCCGCCGCGTCAGCGCCCCGGCTGCCTGCTCGTGGCCGTCCTCCGCCATCGCCAGGTCGCCCAGCAGGCGGCGCACCGCCGTGTCGGTGCTGCGCGCCGCCGCCTCGCGATAGAACCGGGCGGCGTCCTGCTCCATCCGCTCGGCATGCGCGCGCACCGCATCGAGTGTGAGTTTCGGCAGGCTCCACGTCGCCCGCTGCGGCCGCCAGCCGGCGATGTCCTGGCGACGCAGCAAGGGAATATGTGGCCCGAACCGCGCTCCATACAGGTCGATCAGCCGCCGGCGATGCTCATCCTCTTCCGCCGCCATGTCGGAGAAGATCGCCGCACTGTCGGGATAATCCGCCGCCAGCCGATGCGCGAACTCGGCATAGATGCGGCCGTCCTCCTCCTCGTTGGCGATCGCGAGGGCCAGGATCTCGTTTTCTGCAAGGTCGGTGAAGCGTCGCATCCGGTGAGTGTGGGCATCGCTGCCGGCAAAGACAATGTTCTTCACACGAGATGATAACGCGTCTTATCTTCAACCTTGCCGAGAGCAACAGCAACCTACCTTCACACAGGGTTCAGCGCGGTGGCGATCGCGGCCGACAGGGGCCGCGCCGGATCCGGCACGAAGCCCGGCAGATCCGCGCCGAGCAGTTCGCGCCGGTTCCGCTCGCTGCTGACCGAATAGGCGGTGATGGCAACGCTGTAGCTCCGGGCCGGATCGGGCACGAGCGGCGTCGCGTAAAGAAAATCGCCCGTCCGACGCGCATAGGCGGTGCGGCCATCGAACTGATTGACCCGCTTGAGCACCACATCGCGCAAGGTCGCACCGTCGACCTTGCCATAGGCGATCGGTCCGTCGAAGCGAAGGAACGCATCGCGCTCAACCACACGCACTGGTCCGGCCGGCAACCCGTCGCCAAACGTCGTGTGCTGCATCAGGGCCAGATCGACCTTGTCATGCCGCCTGATGCTGTCGGCGAGAAACAGAACCGCCTCATCGAGCGCCATCGCGTGCGGCGCAGTACCCACCACGGCGAGATCGGCCGGAGTGAGCAACGATTGCGCCTGCGCCAGCATCGCTGCCATCCCGGCGTCGCTGGCGCTGTCGGCATCGAGCACGACATCACGCGCATCGAGCCTGATCCCGCCCGCGGTATCGAACACCCGCACCACCTGGAACGCCGAAGACCACGATCCCGAGTGCAGATGCATCGCATCGGGGGCGAAGCGCTCGGCGAATCGCAGATGGTCATGCGCCCCGTGCAGCAGGAAAGGCGGCTTCAGCGACGGCAGCACCGAGCGATCCGCCATGAACCCTGCGTGCACCAGCGCGATCGGCAGATCCGCGCCCGCAAACAAGGTCCCGAATCGCGCCTTCGCATAATCCGCCGGTTCCGGCACCGAATAGGCACCGCGCCACTGTTTCGGGTAGATCGCCATCACCGGCGTGCCGAGCACTGCCATCACCAGGCGCAACCGCCCCGCCCGCAGCGTGACCGAGGCCGGGCCATAGGCGAGATCGCTGCGTGGATCGGTGATGTCGCTCAGCAGCACCGCGCCGCTGCCGGTCACCGCGGCCGCGAAACGCCGCGGATCGAACAGGTCGCTGTCATGATTGCCGATCGTCACATAGGTCGGCGCCAGCCCGACGAAACCGCGGATCAGGGCGATATCCACCGCACCCTCGTTGCGGCGGGAAATCGCATTGTTGTGCTCGAACACGTCGCCATTGACGACGATCGCCACCTGCCCGCGTGCTGTGGCGACCTCCCGGCGCACCGCGGCCAGCAGTTTCGGCGTCCAGGCGTAGCCGGAATGCAGATCGCCCATCAGGATCAGGGTCTGCACGGGTTCTGTCACGCTCTCTCGGGCCCGCGCGATGAACGGGGTGGCCAGTGTCAGGGCGGCGAGGGTGCGGCGGGTCAGCATCCACGTATCCTGGGGCTTTGCCCCAGACCCCACCAGAGGGCAGTCGCCCTCTGGACCCCCTTGACGTCAGAAAAAGCTCCTGACGCCGAGCACGAGCTGCAATGCCGAGCCGGCCTGGCCGCCCTCGTAGGTCCAGGAGGCGCCGACATAAGGGGCGAGCTGGCGCCAGACCTCGTAGCGCAGGCGAAGCCCGAGCTCGGCTTCGCTCAGGCCCGACACACGCCCGGCGCGGCGGTCGTCCTGGGCGGCGAAATCCAGCTCCGCGCGTGGCTGCAACACCAGCCGCTGGGTGAGGAAACTGTCATGCCAGCCTTCCAGCCGACCGAGCACGCGGCCATCGGTGGCGATGAACAGGCTCGCCTCGGTCTCGAACCACTCGGGGGCGAGTCCCTCGACGGCGAACGCGACATAGGTGCGGTTCGGCCCGGCCAGATCCTGGCGCACCCCCGCCTGCACGTCGAAATAGCGCGTCACCGCACGCGAGTAGAACGCATCCGCCTCCGCATCGTCGAGACGGTTGCGGGTGAGCGGCCCGCGGCCCTCGGATTTGACCACCAGCCGGTCGAGATCGGTGCCCCACCAGCCCTCGCCATCCCAGCGATAGGCCGGCCGCCCGTCTGCGACCTGCAGCTCGGCGATGTTGAGGATCACCATCGAAAACCGCCGCCCGCCATTGTCCGCCATCATCGCGTCATGCGAGGCCTGCATCGCCTGCGCGCCGTAGACGCCCGATGCATACAGACCCACCGGCGGTACGGGTGCCGTCCCATGTCCTGCCGGCAGATCGGTGCCGGACGCGGGATGGAGGTTCACGACGGCCTCTGCCGCAGCCTTCGGCTTCGCGACAGGCATCTGCATGTCCGTCATGTCCATCCCGGACATGTCCATCCCTGGCATCGACGCTGCCCAGGCGTCCGAAAATCCTCCCGACAGGAGAAGGGCACAGACGAACCGGCGCATGCTCACGCCACCTCGGGACGCACGCTGACCACACGCATCATTCCGGCGTGCATGTGATAGAGAAGATGGCAGTGGAACGCCCAGTCGCCGGGATTGTCGGCGGTGAGGTCGAACGTCACGGTGCCGCCCGGCTGCACCAGCACCGTGTGCTTGCGCGGCGCATGACCGCCATGTCCCGTGACCAGCTCGAAGAAATGTCCGTGCAGATGGATCGGGTGGCCCATCATCGTGTCGTTGATCAGCCGCACGCGCACCCGCTCGCCGAGCCGGAACGGGATCGGTGCGGGATCGTCGCTCATCTTCACCCCGTCGAACGACCACATGTAGCGCTCCATGTTGCCGGTGAGGTGAATGTCGAGGCTGCGCGAGGGTGCGCGCACATCCGGATTGTCATCGCGCGCGACGAGATCGCGATAGACCAGCACGCGATGGTTCACATCGCGCAGTCCCAGCCCGGGCTCGCCGGTGCGGTCCTTCGGCATCATCGCCACCATCTGCACGCCCGGCCCGAGTGCGGGCGCATCCTTCCGCGGCGACATCGCCATGCCGGGCATGCCGCCCATCCCCATGTCCTGCATCGTCAGCAAGGGTCGGGCGCGCAGCGGTGGCGCGTCCGCCCGCATCCCCGCCCTTGGTGCGAGCGTCGCCACTGCCATGCCCGAGCGGTCGATCCCCTCCGCCACCAGAGTGTAGGCCCGATCGGCGGGATGGACGATCACATCATAGGTTTCCGCGACCCCGATCTGGATCTCGTCGGTCTCCACCGGGCGGACATCCTGTCCGTCGGCCTGCACGACACTCATCGCCAGGCCCGGGATCCGCACATCGAAGATCGTCATCGACGAGGCATTGATCAGCCGCAGCCGCACGCGCTCGCCCGGCGTGAACAGACCCGTCCAGTTCTGTTGCGGCCCCTGCCCGTTGACCAGATAGGTGTAGACCGCGCCGGTCACGTCCGCGATGTCGGTCGGCGACATCCGCATCCCGGCCCATCGCAGACGCGCGCCGGCATCCAGGCCCCGGCCGCGCGCCAGCCCGGCGAGGGTCTGTTTCTGGAAATTGAACGAATCCGGCGCCTGCTTGAGCCGCGTCATGATCGCGTCAGGTGACATCGCACTGTGATCCGACAGCACGATGACGTGCTCGCGATCATACGCCACCGGATCGGCTCCGGCCGGGTCGATGACCAGAGGGCCATACAGGCCGAGCTGTTCCTGAAAGCCCGAATGGCTGTGATACCAGTAGGTGCCGGACTGCCGCACCCGGAAGCGGTAGGTGAACCGACCCCCGGCGGGAATGCCCGGAAAGCTGATGCCCGGCACGCCGTCCATCACCGAGGGCACCAGCAGCCCGTGCCAGTGGATCGAGCTGTCCTCGTCAAGATCGTTGATCACCGTGATCGTCGCATCGCTGCCTTCGCGCAGGCGCAGCAGCGGCCCGGGGACCTGCCCGTTGATCCCGATCGCCCGCGTCGGCTTGCCGTCCACCACCAGATCCTGCCGCGCGATCCGCAGCGTGATGTCCGGGCCCGACAGCGCCTCCGCGTGCCCTGACGCCGTTCGCGACAGCAGTGGCGCGAGACACGCGGCGGCGAGCACGGAGCGGCGGGTGGAGAGTATTGTCATGTCGCCCAGCCTAGCCTGCGTACCAAGGTACGGTGTCAAGCCTCTTGCGTCGGCGCGATCACATCCCTAGGTGTAACGGCAGCCGGGCAACCGGCTGGTGTTCTCGGGGCGGGGTGCAATTCCCCACCGGCGGTTATTGCGGCGCCTGCGCCGCATCAGCCCGCGAGCGCCCGACCGTCCTTTCGGGGAGGGTCGGGGTCAGCAGATCCGGTGTGATTCCGGAGCCGACGGTACAGTCCGGAAGAGAGAGAACACGGGCAGACGACGCCCTCGCTCCGTCCGCGGAGAGGGTGATTTAACGCCCGTACTGCGCCCCCCGCACACCTGGATCATGCGTGTGGAACCAAGGGGTCGGGTGTTTGCCGAAGCGCCAGCCATCACCAGCACCGGAACTGCTCAGCGCCCTGCCGCCGGGGATCGTGGCCGGATTCGAGGCGGCCATCGCCGAGGCTTCGGCCTTCATCGGTGCGACGGCTCCCAACCCGCCGGTCGGCTGCACCTTGCTCGATGCGCAGTTCCGCCCGCTGGTGAGTGCCGCGCACGAGCGCGCCGGTCAGCCGCATGCCGAGGCCAACGCGCTGACCCGCGCCGCCACCGCCGGGCTCACCGATCGCATCGCGCATGTCGTCGTCACGCTCGAGCCGTGCAACCACACCGGCCGTACCCCGCCCTGCACGGAAGCGATCCTTGCCAGCCCCGCCCGCCATGTCTGGATCGGCGCGCGCGACCCCAACCCGCGCGTCGCCGGCGGCGGCATCGAGCGCCTGCGCGCCGCCGGTCGCGAGGTGCATGTGCTCGACCGCGCCGATGGTGCCGATGCGGCCGGGCTCGCCGCCGCCTGTACCGAGCTGATCGCCCCGTTCGTCCATCATGCCCGCACCGGCCGGCCGCTGGTCGTCGCCAAGGTCGCACTCGATGCGCAGGGATCGATGATCCCTCCGCCGGGGCGCCGCACCTTCACCTCGGAGGACTCGCTGCGCCTCGCGCATCTGCTGCGCCGCCAGTCCGACGCGATCCTCACCGGCATCGGCACCATCGAGGCCGACGCACCGGAATTCACCGTCCGCCATCTCGCCGACCATGAGGACAGGCGACGCATCCTCGCCATCGTGTCGCGCTCCCGGGATGTTCCGCCCGCGTATCGCAGCGCCGCCACGGCGCGCGGCTTCGATGTGCGGCGTTTCACCGATCCGGCGCAGGCCATCGACGCCATCGGTCGCGCCGGCGCGCTCCAGCTCCTCGTCGAGGCCGGGCCTCGTTTGCTCGCCGCCCTGCGTGAGGCCGACCTCATCGACCGGCTGCTCACCATCCGCCACGACCCCGATGGCGAGGACGCCATCACCTTCGATCACCTTCATGGATCCTGACGGCATGTTCTCCGGAATCATCGAACGCCTCGGCACTGTCGTCGCCCTGCACCCTGACGGGCTCGGCGCGGTCCGCATCGAGCTCGCCACGTCCTTCCCCGATCTCGAACTCGGCGAGAGCGTCGCCGTCAATGGCGTCTGTCTCACCGTCACCGAATGCGACACCGGTGGTGCGGCGAGCTTCTTCGTCAGTGCGGAAACCCTCTCGCGCACCAATCTCGGTGCCCTGTCTGTGGGCCTCACCGTCAATCTCGAGCGCGCCGTCACCCTGTCCACCCGCCTGTCGGGCCACATGGTGCAGGGCCATGTCGACGCCACCGCCCGCCTGGTCGCGGCCACCGAGGCGGCGGAAGCGCATCTGCTCACCGTCGCGTTGCCCGGCGCGCTGCGCCGCTACTGCGTCGAGAAGGGCTCGATCGCGCTCAATGGCGTCAGCCTGACCATCAACGCCGTCGAGGACACCGACGACGAGGTCCGGCTGTCCTTCACCGTCATTCCCCACAGCTGGGCGCACACCAACCTCGCCCATGTCGGCATCGGCGGTGCGATCAATGTCGAGATCGACATGGTCGCCAAGCACATCGCCCGCCTGGTCGACACCGCCGGAGTTCCCGCAGCATGATCCGCACCTCCCTCGCCGACGCGATCGCGCAGCTCCGCGCCGGCGGCCTGATCCTGATGACCGATGACGAGGACCGCGAGAACGAGGGCGATCTCGTCTGCGCCGCCGAGTTCGCCACCGCCGCCAACATCGCCTTCATGGCCCGTCGCGGCAGCGGCCTGATCTGCCTGCCGATGGAAGGCGCAATGATCGACCGCCTCGGCCTCGCGCCGATGACCGCCGCCAACCGCACCCCGCGCCAGACCGCCTTCACCGTCTCGATCGAGGCCCGCGACGGCATCACCACCGGCATCTCGGCCGCCGACCGCGCCCGCACTGTCGCCGCCGCCATCGATCCGGACACCACGCCGGACGAGATCGTCTCCCCGGGCCACATGTTCCCGCTGCGGGCTGTTGACGGTGGCGTGCTGGCGCGCGACGGCCATACCGAAGGCTCGGTCGACCTGATGCGCATGGCCGGCCTCACCCCGGCGGCGGTGATCTGCGAGGTGATGCGCGACGATGGCGAGATGATGCGCCGCGCCGAACTCGAGGCGATGGCGGCCGAGTTCGACCTGCCGATCGTCACCATCCGCGACGTCATCGCTGCGCGCCGTGCGGCCGACGGCGCCATCGACCTCGTCGCCACCGCGACACTCCCCTCCGTGTTCGGCGAATCCGTCACCGGCGCCGAGCCCTTCACCGTGCACGCCTTCCGCAACCCCGCCGACGGGATCGAGCATCTCGCCATCGTCCACGGCACGCCCGCCGCCGCCGCACGCGCGGGTGCCGCCCCGCTGGTGCGCGTGCATTCCGAATGCCTGACCGGCGATGCGCTTGGCTCGCTGCGCTGCGATTGCGGCCCACAGCTCCAGGCCGGCCTGCGACGTATCGCGGCCTGCCCCTACGGCATGGTGATCTATCTGCGCGGCCATGAGGGCAGGGGGATCGGGCTCGCCAACAAGATCCGCGCCTATGCGCTCCAGGACCAGGGCTTCGACACGGTGGAGGCCAACACCCATCTCGGCTTCGGCGCCGACCAGCGCGACTACACGGTCGCCGCCGCCATCCTGCGCCGGCTCGGCGTCAGTGCGCTCGACCTGCTGACCAACAACCCGGCCAAGGTCGAGGCCCTGCGCGCCCACGGTCTCGACGTCGAGGGCCGCTCGGCGATCGAGATCCCCGCCAATCCGCACAACGCGGCCTATCTGCGCACCAAGCGCCTACGCATGGGCCACTGGCTCGACGACGGCCATCACGATCCCAGTCACACTCATTGCCACCAGGAGCCTCTCGCGTGAGCGTCAACCCGTCCCCTGCTTCGCAGACCGTCATCGCCTCCGGTCTGAAGCTGCGCCTCGCCCTGATCGTCAGCCAGTTCAACGACGAGATCACCGGTGGCCTCGCCCGCGGTGCCGAGGAGTTTCTCGCCGAGAACGGCCTCGCCATCGACGAGGCCGACCGCTTCGCCGCCCCCGGTGCCTTCGAGATGCCCCTGCTGGCCCAGGCGCTGGCGAAAACCCGCCGCTATGCCGGCATCATCTGCCTCGGCTGCGTCATCAAGGGCGACACCGCCCATTTCGAGTTCATCTCGCTCGGCGCCACCGTCGGCATCATGCAGGCCTCGCTCGCCACCGAGACTCCGATCGCGTTCGGCGTGCTGACCACCTATACCGAGGATCAGGCCCTCTCCCGCTCGCGTGCGGATGCGCACAACAAGGGGCGCGAGGCCGCCGCCGCATGCGTGGCGAGCGCGCGGCTGCTGCTGCAGATCGCGGAGGCTTAGAGACCTTCTTTTTCTGAAGAAAAAGAAGCAAAAAGACTTCTGTCCGTCGGGTCAGTACGCGCGTGACGTGCTCGGACCTGACGGATGAAAGTTATTTGGTTCTTTCTTTCAAGAAAAACATCCTTCTCTAGCGGAGCATCCGATGCGCACCCGTCCGGCCCTGATCCTGATGCTCCTGCTCGCCGGCTGCGCCGATGACACCCCAACCGCGCCCCAGGCACTGACGCCCACCACCACCCCGCCCAAGGCCGCGTTCAACTGGAATGACCCCAACGCGACGCCCGCAGTGCCGCCGCCGGCGGTACAGACGGGTCCGCATGGGGAACAGCTCTCCGACGACCCCTCCGCGCCGGCCAACACGCCGCTCTGCGGCACCCAGGCGCGCGAGATCAATGCGATCGGGAGCGCGATCGACCCCGAAGCGGCGGGTGCGGCAGGAGTGTGCGCAACCTATGCCTGCTACGATCCGTTGACGGCGACATATATCGGCGCGGATGGCGCGCGCCATGTGTGCAGGCTGGCATCGTGAGGGTGGTTTGAGCGGTTTTGCGGAGAAATTCAGCGACATTCTGCGTGGAGCGGCCACGCAGACACCGCCATCGTCGCCAGCCGAACTGCTGCGCCTCGGCAAGCGTCTCAAACGCCTGCGTCGGCTGGCCTGGCTGCTCGACAGCGCCGTCGGCATTCCCAACACGAAGTTCCGCTTCGGCCTTTCGGGCCTGATCGGCCTGACCCCGGTCGCCGGCGACGCCGCGATCTCGGCCCTGTCGCTCTATATCGTCTATGAAGGATACCGCATCGGCCTGCCACGCGCGGTGCTGATGCGCATGCTGGCCAATGTCGGCATCGAGGCGACGGTCGGCGCCGTGCCGGTGATCGGCGACGTGTTCGACGTCGCCTTCAAGGCCAACATGCGCAACCTGTCGATGATCGAGGCGCATCTGGCCCGCGCGGGCCTAGGTCACCTCTGAGGCTCGGCCGGCGCGATCCGCCGGCCGAGCCTGTGGTCTGATCGGTAGCCGATCAGGCGGCGATCGCAGCCTCGGTCGCGTAGCTCGCCACCGCCTGCACCACCAGCACCAGCCGGCGTGCCTGCGCTGACGGCTCGATGGCGAGCGCCGCATCGCCGTCCATCCAGCGCCAGCTCAGCTCGCCGGCCGTCTCCAGCCCGTGCCAGCCGCGCCCGTCGAAGCCGATCGCCTCGCCATCGAGCGTGATGGCCCGCACCGCCACGCCGAGCCGGCGACGATCGTCGATGAACGGGCCGATCGCCTCCGCCGGCACCATGCTGCGCGACAGCAGCGCACGCACCGCCCGGCCGGCCGGCAGGGTCACCCCATATTGGCCGTCGCCGAGATCGCCGAACGCCAGCCTGCTGCCATCATCGAGCCACAGCGCGAGGGCGGCGTCGTCGGTGCGCAGGGCGGGGGCGGGGCGGGGGGCAAGCCCGAGCATGTCCGCCCGTGCATCGAAACGCTGCCAGAGCGGCTCGACGAAGGCGGGGTCGGTTGCGAGCGGCGCGGCCGCGTCCGCCCAGCTCGCATGACCGGCATCGAGCGCGAAGGGTGCGCCGATCGACACGACATTGCCGAACAGGTGGCGGTTGCCGGTGTCGAGCCAGCTCTCCGTTTCCAGACCTTCGGCGAGCAGGATGTCGTGGCTGGACAGTTCCACGTGAAACACCTCGAAGCGGCGGAGCGAAACGTCGTGGCGGATCGAGCGTCCGTTGACCAGCATGCGTGCCGGCACCAGCCGCCCGTCCAGATGCAGGCAGTGCTCCGGCGTGACCAGCAGGTCACGCGCCGGCACGCCCTCGCCGATCGCATCGGCGAGGATGCGCACCGGATGTGCCTCGCGCGGCGGGCGGCCGCGATACAGCACGTCGAGATCGACGGCGCGCCGTCCCAGCCAGCGCACCGCGCGCGTCGCGCCGGAGGCGGTCAGCACGTCCATCCCCTCGACGATCTCCTCGACGGCGATCGCGCCGCCGGGCGTGGCGATCAGCGTGCCGGTGAGGAAGCAGGTCATGTCGAGCAGGGTGATCGACGGGTCGTGGTCGCTCTCGCGGGTCGCGTCGGGGTATTCCGAGTTGGTGTGCACCGTCTCGAACTGCGCGGCATCGTAGAGCGCGGATGTGCCCAACGTGTGATCGAGCGATTCCGAATTGCCCTCGAACACGTAGGTGTAGCGGTTGGCGGCGTCCTCCTTCAGGTTCAGGTCGGTCAGCGTGCCGCCGGAGGTGTAGATCTGCTGCGCGGTGCTCCAGTCGACATCGTTGAAGTCGCCGAGCACGGAGATCTTGGCGTCCGGATTGGCGGCGAGCTGGTCCTGCACATAGGAGGTGATGACCTGCGCCTGCGCCTGGCGGGTGTTGGCGGCGGTGTTCACGCCCGTCGCGCCATAGGGGTCCGACGAGCCGTGATTGTAGGGCTGCTGCACCGAGCCATAGGCCTCGTCGGAGCCGGCCTGCGAGGAGTTGTGCACGTTGACCAGCGTCACCTGCTGGCCGGTGGCGTTGAAGGCGAACGTGCCGACGAGCGGCAGACGGGTATTCTTGAAGGTGGTGGAGAGCTGGTCGGCGCCGATCTGGCTGACATTGCCCACCAGGCTGACGCGGTCGGTGTTGTAGAGGAAGACGCTGCGGATGTTGCCGCCCGCGACACCGCCCTGGGTGCCGTCGGCCGGGTCGATCTCGGCATAGGAATAGGTGGGACCGCCGGCGGCAGCGATCGCGTTGATGATCGCCTGGATGTTCTGGGCCGCCGTCACCGTGCCGTCATTGGTGGTGCCGGAATCGTCCTGGATTTCCTGGAGCGCGAGGACGTCCGGGCTGCCGAGATTGTTGGTCACGATCTGCGCGAGCTGGCTCACCCGGGTCGCGTTCGACGACAGCAGCGCGTCCATGTTCTCGATGTTGTAGTCGGCGAAGGTCATGTGCGTCGCATCGCCGTGCAGGGTCGTGGTCTGCTGGGCGAGGTTGGCGGAGGTGACGGTGGGCTGCGCGACCGGTTCCACCTCGAACACACCGTTGTAGTAGGTCAGGATTCCGGTCACATCGCCGAGCGTGTCGCCGACCTGCGCGGTGAACACGCTTTGCGTGGTGCCGGCCGATCCCTTCACGCCGGTATCGACATAGACCTCGATGCGCGGCGTGTTGAAGTTGGTCGCGGACTCGATCACGCCGCCACGGGCATCCAGCGTTACCCCGTCAGGCACCACCCAGGTCGCGCCCGATGCGGTCGCACCCACCACATGGGCACCCTTGATGGTGACGAGCTGGCCTTCCAGCGAACGGTAGAAGTCGAGCGCATTCACGCTCGGCTGCAGCGACGCGGTGGAGGTGTTGAGATTGTCCGAGGTGCCGGAATAGATCACCGAAGGCGGCGTCAGCCCGCCGGTGCCCAGGATGGTGGCGGCCGGCAGCGCATTGCCGTGGCTGGTCACCGTGGTGGTGGTGGCGTTGAGCTCAGGCAGGTTGAGGATGTCGGAGGCCGACGCTGACAGATAGGCCGATCCGGTGCCGGTCACCGTCACCGCGTCGCCGACCGCGGGCAGCTTGCTGGCCGAGCCGGTGTAGACGAAGATCGCCCGGCTGCCGACGCCCGACGAGGCGTAGGAATCGGCTTCCTGAAGATAGTAGCCGATCGAGCCGGTGCTATCGATGGCGGTGACGATGCTCGAGGTGGTCACCGTCTGCTTGTTGTACGGCATGGTGTAGCTGTTGCCGTTGAGTTGCTGGATCGTCACCGTGGTGCCGGTGGCACCCGGCAGGCTCGCACCGTTGGAGTTGTTCGCACCGCCTGGCGTGTTGATCGCGGTGCCCGAAGGCGGCGCGGTGGTCGCACCGCCCGGCAGCCCGTAGGCGGTGAGGTCGTTGGCGATCCAGTCGGAGGCCGAGCCGGTATAGGGGTTCTCGGCGAACAGCGACGCGCCGGCTGCCTTGTCGCCGGTCAGCACGGGGGCGACGTAGCCGGTGTTGTCGGTCGCCCCGATCGCGGCCACCGTGGTGTAGGTGATGTCACCCGTGCCGCCATCGCTGACCGCGAACGCGCTGACCACGCTGCTCCACGGGGCGGAATCGAACACCCCGTCATCGTTGGTGTCGAGATCGGTGGTCTTGGCAGAGTTGATCGCGCCCGCGGTGCCGGTGAAGTTCTTCACCAGCAGCACCGTCTGGGTGCCGTTCTGGAACCCGTCGCGCAGGAAGCCGGTCGTCCAGTAGCCATCGGCATTGGTGGTGCCGAGCTGGTAGGCGTTGATGATCTTGCCGGTCGCGCTGTAGGTCGCGTTGGTGTCGCCTTCGACCACCACCACCGTATAGGCGCTGTAGTCGGTGTCCGGATCGCCCTTGATCTCGAGGAAATCGTCGAGATCGGTTCCGGTCTGGTTGAACAGGAACTCGTTGAGCTGCGGCGTGGCGGGCATCCGGGCACCTTTCTGGTGGTGTTACGGCCGGGTGACAAATTGACGTTCCGGTCAGGAACGCGTGTCTAGCCCATTACCCCTCCGCAATGGAATGACATTTTCATGTCAGGATTGCATTTTTTGCACACCACGAAAAAACGATAGCTTATAATTTGTAAGCATACTTATGGCCCATGATCCCTCTCCGCATCTCCTGCCGGCCCCCTTGGTGGGCGACTTCACGCTCGGCCGTCAGGTCGCGCGTCTGGCCCTGCTGTGGCGCCGCGAAGTCGACATCGAGCTGCGCCCATTCGGACTGACCGACGCCCAGTGGCGTCCGCTCTACTGGCTGGGTCGTCTCGGCGTCGATCCCAGTCAGGCGGATCTCGCCCGCGTGCTGGATCTGGAGGCGCCCTCGCTGGTGCGCCTGCTCGACGTCCTGGAGCGGATCGGCCTCGTCGAGAGATTCGACGATCCATCCGACCGGCGCCTCAAGCGGCTGCGTCTGACCGCCCTCGGCCGGGAGCGCTATGCGCAGATCGATCACGCTGTCGAAACGGTCGAACGTCGCCTGCTGATCGGCGTCAGTCCCGAGGAGCAGGCGACCTGCAACGCCGTGCTCGCCCGTATCGAGGCCGGGATCCGGGCCCGCACCG
Source organism: Endobacter medicaginis (assembly GCF_014192375.1). Taxonomy (GTDB): domain Bacteria; phylum Pseudomonadota; class Alphaproteobacteria; order Acetobacterales; family Acetobacteraceae; genus Endobacter; species Endobacter medicaginis. Next base: position 145,656 of record NZ_JACHXV010000001.1, read on the forward strand.
GCGCGCAGACGGGCTGAGATGGCGACCATCGCCATGCATGCGTCAGGGCGAGGCGGCGCACGGAGCATCGCAGTCGCCTTGTGGCGCGATCCCCGCTTCGACACCTTGCGCAGGCGCTCGGCCTATATGCTCCGCGTGCTGGCTGCGATCGCCATCGCGCTGTGGCTTGCGGCCTGGCTTCAGTTGCGCAATCCCCAGTCCGCGGTCACCACCGTGCTGATCGTTGCCAACCCCTCCGTGGGTGCCATCGTGTCCAAGAGCGTCTGGCGCATCATCGGGACGCTGCTGGGGGCGGCGGTGGCGATTGCCGCGTTCTCGGCCTTCGGTCAGACGCCATGGCTGTTCTTCGCCACCGCAGCGCTGTGGGTCGGGCTCTGCTGCTTCGCCTCGACGGTGCTGCGCTATTTCAAGGCCTATGGCGCGGTGTTGTCGGGATACACGCTGGCGATCGTCGCGGCTCCCACCTTCGCCGAGCCGGACAACGTCCTGATCAGCGCGCTGTCGCGTCTGTCCGTCGTGGTCATCGGCATCATCATCGCCGGGGCGGTGTTCCTGCTCACCACGCCGCAACCCAGACCGGGTCCGTTGCTGGCCCGGGTGCGCAGTCTTGCCGCCGAGGCCGCCTCGCTGCTCGAGCTGGCGAGCGAAGTCCCGCAGGATCCGGCCGCCTGGTCCGCGCGCCTCGCGGCGCGTCGGCGTGCCCTTGGCGCAGGGGTCGTCGCGGTGGACGAGCAGCTCGAATTCCTTCCAGCTCCCGACCCGCGGACCGCGGCCACGCTGGTGCGTCTGCGCCTGGCCTGTGCGCGGCTGCTGGGCGTGGTCAGCGGCCTCGGCCCGATCGGCCGCGTCGCCGCGTGGCTCGTGCCGTTCAATGCCGTCGGGCCGGACGAGCGCACCTTGACCGCCCTCGTCGAGCAGGAGGCGCTCGATCGCATGCGCGCCGCACTGGCCGTGGTCGCCGATCCGACGGTCGCGCCGGCCGAGGCCAATGTCGCCCTGGCGGAGGCCCGGGCGCAGTTTGCAAGACTTTCGGAGCGCCTGTCGGCGGAGACCTCGCGGCTGCACGCCGCGGTGGCCCCCGGCCATGTCGCGGAGCTCGCGTCCGATCTGCGCGGACTGGCGGTGATCGATCTGCTCGGCCTGCTGCTGGGGCGCATCGAGGAGGTTCTCGGTGCGCTCGACAGCCAGCCGCCGGCGCGCAGCACCCGGATGCCTCTGCGTCTGCGCGGATTCCTCGACTGGCGAACGGCCCTGCGCAACGGCGTGCGCGGGGCGCTCGTCACCCTGATCTGTGCCGGGTTCTGGTACGCGACGGAGTGGCCGGATGGACCCAATCTGCTCGCCTATGTCGTGCCGGCCGCAAGCCTGCTCGCCACCGCGCCGAGCGCCGGCCACGCCGCGCGGGAATTCGCGCTCGGCACGGCGATCTCTGCGGTCGCCTCGGTCGTCACGGTCACGACCCTGCTGCCGCAGGCCGTCGGCTACTGGCAGGTCTGGCTCGCGATGAGCCTGATGATGGCTCCGTTCATCTGGCTGCAGCTCGACCCGCGCTGGGTGCGCATCTCGACCGGCTATCTGATCTTCTTCTCCGCCCAGCTCGGCGTGCAGAATCCGTTGCACCTCAACATCGAAGCCACGCTCAACAGTTCGTTGGCCTATCTTCTGGGCTCGGCGATGGTGATGCTGGTGTTCGCCGTGCTGCTGCCACCGAACGATCTGCGCGAGGGCCGCCGTCTGACCCGCCTGCTGCAGCGCAGCGTCGAAGGCTGCGCACGCTCATCGAGCTGGAGCCGCGCCCGCAGCGGATATCACCGCGGCGCGTTGTGGGAACACTGGCACATCCAGGTCATCGAGCGCCTCACCCAGCGCGCCGCCGGCCTGCCCGCCGCGCTGCACAACGATCTGGTCGACGGCGCGACCTCCAGCATCATTCTCGGACGTGCCCTGTTGCGGCTGCAGGAGCTTGCACCGCAACTGCCGGCCGCGCCGCGCGACGACGTGCGCGAGGCGCTGGGTCTGCTGCGCCACCTGTCGCGGGACCCGCTCGGGACGGCGCGCAGGGTGCGGGCGCTGTCGCTGCGAATGCCGTTGAGCGTCGAGGGGGTCACCGATGAGGGCGCTACCGACGATCACGAATCCGGCGTCTCGCATCATGTCGTCGCCGCCACCCTCCGCCAGATCGCGGATGTCCTGGCCGCCTACCCGGCCTTCTATGATCGTGCGGGACCGCTGCAGGCCCTGTTCGCCGAGCCACGGCGGGTCCGCCTCGCCCACATGCTGCCGGCGGAGCGCGCCTGGTGACCCACGAACTCTCCCTCGACGACATCCTGTTCGCCCCGATCGTCGCGTATGCGCTGGTCGCGCTTGCGATCATGGTCCCGGTCCGCTGGGCGATGTGGCGGGTCGGCGTGCAGCGCTGGGTCTGGCATCCGGCCCTGTTCGAATTCTGTGTCTATCTCATCATCCTGTCGCTGCTGGTGATCCATGTCTGATCGTTTGAAGTTCCTCCAGCCGGCATTCCGCGCGACGGTGCGCGCCGTTCTGACAGTCGCGATCGTCGCCGTTGCCGCCGTTCTGGTTCTCGATCTGTGGAAGATCTACATGCGCGCGCCCTGGACCCGCGACGGTCGCGTACGCGTGCATGTCGCCGCCATCGCGCCGGAGGTGTCCGGCACCGTCGTGTCGGTGCCGGTGCTCGACAACCAGTATGTCCACAAGGGCGACCTTCTCTATCAGATCGACCCCAGGAGGTACCGCTACGAGCTCGCACAGGCGGAGGCGCGGGTGGCTGGCGCGCGCGAGGACATGCGTCTGCGGATGTCCGATGCCGAGCGCCGCCGAGGTCTCGGTGGCATCGTCTCCGCCGAGGAGCAGGAACGGTTCAACTCGACCGCGCAGACGGCTCAGGCCGAACTCGATTCGGCGCTCGCCGCCCGCGACGTCGCCGCCTACAACCTCGACCACACGACGCTCCGGGCGCCGTTCGATGGCTGGGTGACCAATCTGCTGCTCCGCGTGGGCGATTACGCCAGTGCGGGATCGCCGCGGATCTCGCTGATCGATGCGCACTCATTCTGGATCTATGCCTATTTCGAGGAGACGAAGCTGCACGGCGTGCGGGTCGGTGATCCGGCGCGGATCGTGCTGATGGGCTACAGGCCGGTCCTGACCGGTCACGTCGAGTCGATCGCCCGCGGCATCAACGATCAGAACGGCCTGTCCGACCGGCTCGGTCTGCAGGACGTCAACCCGGTCTTCACCTGGGTGCGCCTCGCCCAGCGGATCCCGGTGCACGTCGCGATCGATCGCGTCCCCGACGGCATCGTGCTTGCCGCCGGCATGACATGCTCGGTGGCGGTCGGGGCCGAGGCGGCAGACGATCATCACCCGCATGGTCGAGTGCTGACATGGCTCGAGGACAACCTCTGAGCATGGATACCGTCCGCCTTCACCGGCTGTGTCTCGGCGTGACCCTGCTGCTCGGCGGGTGCACGGTCGGACCGGATTACCGGCCCGATCGGGTCGACCTGCCGCATGGCTTCAATGCCGCGCCGGACGGTGATGTCGGCGCCGGCTGGACTCGCGCCACCCATGACTGGTGGGCACAGCTCGGCGACCCGGTGCTCAACGACCTGGTCGAAATCGCCACCCGCAACAACCTCGACATCCGCGAGGCGAGTGCGCATCTGCTCGCCGAACGAGAGCTGCGCGCCCGTGACGAGGCCGCGCTCTCGCCGCAGGTCAGCGTCGGTGCTCAGGCCGGCAACTTGCAGTATTCCACGGCGACCGAGTATCCGCCGGGCCTGACCGGTGTCGACAGCAACACGCGCTTCTGGGGCTATTCGCTCAACGTGTCGTGGGAGCTCGACGTCTTCGGGCGCGTTCGTCGCGGCCTCGAGGCGCGCGATGCCTCGGTCGACGCGCTTGAGGCGCAGCGCCGGGGTGTCCTGCTGGCGACCGTGTCCGAACTGGTCAGCGACTACGCGGCGCTGCGTGCCGCGCAGGCTCGCCGTGAGGTCGCCCTGGCCAATCTGCGGTCCACCCGGGATTCCGCCGCCCTCGTGCAGCGTCTGTATGCCCGCGGGCTTGCCAACACCCTGCAGACCGCCGAGGCGCAGACCGAGGTCGATCGTGCCCGTGCCACCATCGCGCCGTTCGACACGGTGGCCACCCAGGCGCGCGATGCGATCGCGGTGCTGCTCGGCCGCCCGCCAGAGGCGATCGGAGTGGACCTGAACACGCCACGGGCGTTGCCCACGCCACCACCACTGCCAGCGGTCCTGCCGTCTATGGTGGTCGCCAACCGTCCCGACATCCGTGTCGCCGAGCGGCGCTACGCGGAGGCGACGGCGCGTATCGGCGTGGCGGTGGCCGCGCTGTATCCTGATTTCACGGTGCCGCTGACCTTCGATCCGTCCTCGGCGATGATCCACACGCTGATGACCACCAACGCGCTGGCCTGGAGCGCGCTGCTGTCGGCCACCGCACCTCTCTACACCGGCGGGCGGCTGTCGGCGCAGGTGAAGGCCGCCCGCGCCGAGGCCGAGGCCGCGCGGCTGGACTACCAGCACACGATCATCCGCGCCTTCGCCGAGGTCGAGGATGCGCTGGCCGCCTTTCACAACGAAGCCACCCGTCAGGGCGCGCTCGCCGATGCGGTGCGTGACAGCAGCGCGGCCCTCGACCGCTCCGAACGCCTCTACGGCGCCGGGTTGACCGGCTATCTCGACGTGCTCTCAGCGCAGCGCAGCGCCTATGCGGCGCGCGATGCGCGCATCACCAGCCAACTCGCCCTGATGAGCGATGCGGTGAATACCTATCGCGCAATCGGGGCCGGCTGGCAGGGCATTTCAGTCACCGAGACGACGCTTCCGGTCCCGCACGATGAACAGGCCAGATGGGCGAAGCACTGGCGGCCGCACGTCTGAGCAGAGAGAAGCTCTTCTTTTTCTGAAGAAAAAGAAGCAAAAAGACTTCTAATTGTTTCGGGCGGGTCCCGCGCGCTGGACATGGCTCAAACCGCGCGCAGACGGATGAAGTTCTTTGGTTCTTTCTTTCAAGAAAGAAAGATACCGGCCACACGACGGGACGATTGACATCCGGCCCGGCACGGGCCTACCGTCCGCCTCACTGAAAAAAATTACACATCGAGAAATTAATAACAGGCACCAAGGCTGATCGATGTGAGGGTGGAAGACGATAGATGGCACGTGTGCCGAGCCAGACAGAGGACGAGGCCAGTCTCGCGATCCGCGCGGCATGGCTGCATTTCATCGGGGGCCTCACCCAGGGCCAGGTCGCCGAGCGGCTCGGCGTGTCGTCGGTCAAGGCGCACCGGCTGATCACCCGCGCCACCCAGATCGGCGCGGTCAAGGTCAGCATCGAGGGTGATGTCGCCGAATGCGTCCGGCTCGAGGTGGAGCTTTCCGCGCGCTACGGGCTCGATTACTGCGAGGTGGTCCCGGACATCGAGCTGCACGAGGCGCCGCTGCGCGAGTTGGGTGCGGCGGGTGCGGCCTTTCTAAGGCGCGAGATCGAGGCGCATCCGAACAGCGTGATCGGCATCGGCAACGGCCGCACCCTATCGGCAGTGGTCTCCGAACTGCGTCGCGAGGCGGCGCCGGGCGTGCGGTTCGTCTCGCTGCTCGGCGGGCTGACCCGCAATTATGCCGCCAATCCGTTCGACGTGATGCACCGGCTGGCCGAGAAGACCCACGGACAGGCCTGGACGATGCCGGTGCCGTTCTTCGCCAACACCGCCGACGACCGGCGCGTGCTGCTCGCCCAGCGCGGCGTGCAGGAGGTGCTCGACCTCGCGGGTGAGGCGAAGATGCTGCTGGTCGGCATCGGTGCGGTCGGTACCAGCGCCAATCTGGTGGCCGCCCATGTGCTTGAGCGCGAAGAGATTGAGGCCGCGGCCGCCGAGGGCGCGGTGGGCGAACTGCTGGGGCATTTCTTCGCCGCCGATGGCCGCGTGGTGGCGACCGGCCTGAGCGCGCGGGCGCTGTCCCCCGCGCTCGACAGCCTGCACGGCCGCCGCGTGGTCGCCGTCGCCGGCGGGGCGGACAAGACCGATGCGCTGGCCGCGGTGCTGAACGGCGGCATCCTCAAGGGTCTGGTCACCGTCGAGCAGACCGCTCGCGCCCTTGTCGAACGCGCCGAACGCGTCGACGCGCAGGCGCGTCCGACGCGCCGTGCCGGGGCGCTGAAGGTGGTGAAATGAGCGACGCCGACAGCCTCGTCATCGGCATCGACGCCGGTACCTCGGTGATGAAGGCGGTCGCCTTCACGCTGGCCGGAGCGCAGATCGATGTCGCCGCGCGCCCCAACCGCTACACCGCCGGCGCCGACGGTTCCGCGACGCAGGACATGGACCGCACCTGGGCCGACTGCGCTGCCACCCTGCGCGAGCTGGCCGAGCGCATCCCCGGCCTCGCGCGCCGTACCGCTGCCATCGCCGTCACCGGCCAGGGCGACGGCACCTGGCTGGTCGGTGCCGGCAACCGCCCGGTCGGCGAGGCCTGGCTGTGGCTCGATGCCCGCGCGGCTGCCCGCACCGAGCGCCTGCGCCGCGGGCCGGGCGAGCGCACGCGCTTCGAGACCACCGGCACCGGCCTGTCCACCTGCCAGCAGGGCCCGCAGCTCGCCGAGATCGCCGCGACCGAGCCCGAACGCCTCGCCCGCGCCGAGACCGCCATGCACTGCAAGGACTGGCTGTTCCTGAATCTCACCGGTATTCGCGCCTCCGATCCCTCCGAGGCGAGCCTGGGCTTCGGCGATTTCCGCACCCGCGCCTATGACGACAGCGTCATCGCGGCACTCGGCCTGTCACGTTACCGGCGCCTGCTGCCCACGATCATCGACGGCTCCGAACAGACCTGCCCGCTCGATGCCGCCGCCGCCGCGGCCACCGGGCTGCGTGCCGGCACCCCGGTCAGCCTCGGCTTCATGGACATCGTCTCCTCCGGTCTTGGGGCGGGGGTCTACACACGCGATACGCCCGCCGCCTGCACCATCATCGGCTCCACCGGCATCCACATGCGCGCGGTGCGCAACGCCGATTTCCATCTCAATGCCGAGGGCACCGGCTATGCGATCGCGCTGCCGGTGCCGGGGCTGGTCGCACAGATCCAGTCCAACATGGCGGCGACGCTCAATCTCGACTGGGTGCTCACGCTGGCCGCCGACATCGCCGGCCAGTTTGGCGAGCGTCCGGCCCCGCAGGCGGTCATGGGCCGCATCGAGGCGTGGCTGGAGGCGAGTGCACCAGGAGCGATGCTCTATCACCCCTACATTTCGGATGCCGGAGAGCGGGGACCGTTCATCGACCCGCAGGCGCGCGCCTCCTTCATCGGCCTGCGCATGGGTCATCGGTTCGCCGATCTGGTCCGCGCGGTGATCGAGGGCCTCGGCATGGCCGGGCGCGACTGCTACGCGGCGATGGGCGAAATCCCGGCCGATGTGCGCCTCTCCGGCGGGGCTGCGCGCTCGCCGGGGCTGCGCCGGCTGCTTTCGGCCGCGATCGGGGCGCCGGTGCGCATCTCGGCGCGCGGCGAGGCGGGGGCTGCGGGGGCGGCGATGATGGCCGCCGTCGCCATCGGCGCCTATCGCAGCATGGACGACTGCCTCGACGAATGGGTGGTGCCGCGCCTCGGCGCGCTGGAATCGCCCGATCCGCGGCTGACGACGTTCTACGCCCGGCATTTCGACAGCTACCGAGTCGCGCGCGATGCGCTGCCGCCGGTCTGGTCGGCGCTCGCGTCCGAACGCAGCGCGGCTGATCTGACGCTCTCGGCCGCGCCGCTGCCGGTTTCCGTATCGGCGCAGATGCGCAAGGACGAAAGGCTCAAGGCATGACCGAGACGGTCGATCTGTTCGTCATCGGCGGCGGCATCAACGGTGCCGGCATCGCGCGTGACGCCGCCGGGCGCGGCCTGTCCGTGATGATGGTGGAGAAGGGCGATCTCGCCGAAGGCACCTCGTCGCGCTCGGGCAAACTTGTCCATGGCGGCCTGCGCTACCTCGAGTACTACGAGTTCCGCCTCGTGCGCGAGGCACTGATCGAGCGCGAGGTTCTGCTGGCCAGCGCGCCGCACATCATCTGGCCGATGCGCTTCGTGCTGCCGCACAGCCCGACCGACCGTCCGGCCTGGCTGGTGCGGCTGGGTCTGTTCCTCTACGACCATCTCGGAGGCCGCAAGCGCCTGCCCGGCACACGCAGCCTCGATCTGCGCCGCGACCCCGAGGGGGCGCCGATCCGCGACGAGTACCGTCGTGGCTTCGAATATTCCGATTGCTGGGTGGACGATGCGCGCCTCGTGGTGCTCAACGCGCTCGATGCGTCGGCCCGTGGCGCGCGCATCCTCACCCGCACCGCGTTCACCGGTGCGCGTCGCGACAACGGTCTGTGGGTCGTGGATGTCACCGACACCCGCACCGGCCTGCGTCAGAGCATCCGGGCACGCGCCATCATCAATGCCGCCGGCCCCTGGGTGAAGCAGGTAATCGACGATGTCGCGGGCACCCACACCACGCGCAGCGTCCGCCTCGTCAAGGGCAGCCATATCGTCACGCCGAAATTCTGGGACGGCCCGCACGCCTATCTGGTGCAGAACCACGACAAGCGCGTGATCTTCATCAATCCCTATGAGGGCGACCGCGCGCTGATCGGCACCACCGACATCCCCTATGACGGCCGCCCCGAGGCTGTCGCCATCGACGAGGCGGAGATCCGCTACCTGCTCGATGCCGTCAACCGATACTTCAAGCAGACCCTGCGTCGCGAGGATGTGCTGACCTCGTTCTCCGGCGTGCGCCCGCTCTATGACGACGGCAAGGGCAATCCCTCGGCCGTGACCCGCGACTATGTGTTCGACCTCGACACCGAGGGCGGTGCACCGCTGCTCAACATCTTCGGCGGCAAGATCACCACGTTCCGCAAGCTCTCCGAGCACGCCCTGCAGAAGCTCGGCCCACATCTGCCGTCGATGGGACCCGACTGGACCGCGCGTTCCGTCCTGCCCGGCGGCGACCTGCCGCAGGGCGATCCGGCGCTGTATCTCGAGGCGTTGTCGACATCGCATCCCTGGCTGCCGCGCGATCTCGCGCGCCACTATGCGCGGACCTATGGCAGCCGCACCGCGCTCCTGCTGGGCGAGGCGCGCGATCTCGACGGGCTGGGTCGGCATTTCGGCGGCCTGCTGCGCGAGGCGGAAATCCGTTATCTCGTCGAGCACGAATGGGCGGAACAGCCCGACGACATCCTTCTGCGTCGTACCAAGCACATCCTGCATCTCTCGCCGGACGAGGCCGCGGACTTCCGCGAGTGGTTCTCCGCGCGCATGCGCGATGCGGCCTGAGGAGCGCGCCACCATGAACCTCACCCTGTCTCTGAACACCAACCCGCTGGTCAACCGCTTCGCCGAACCCGACGATCTGATCGAGACGGTGGCGCGCGACATCCGCATCCGCGATCTCCAGCTCACTCATGAATTCATCAACCCGTCCTGGGATGCTGCGACCACGACCCGGCTGACCGCGCAGATGTCGCGCGCCTGCCGGCGCACCGGGGTGCGCATCACCTCCGGCATGACCGGCCCCTATGGCCGGCTCAACCATTTCGGCCACCCGGATGCCGGCGTGCGCGCCCATTACGTTCAGTGGTTCAAGCGCTTCGCCGAGCTCATCGCCGAGCTCGGCGGCCACGCGATCGGCACCCAGTTTGCGATCTTCACCTATCGTGACTGGGATGATCCCGCCCGCCGAGCGGCGCTGATCGACATTGCCATCGACTGTTGGGCCGAGGTCGCCGATCATGCGCGCACCGCCGGACTGTCGTTCGTGTTCTGGGAGCCGATGTCGATCGGCCGTGAATTCGGTGAGACCATCGAGAGCTGCCTGGCACTTCAGGCGCGGCTCGATGCGTCCGGCTTCGCGATTCCGATGAAGATGATGGCCGATATCGACCATGGCGACATCACCTCCGCCAATCCCGACGATTACGACCCGTATGCCTGGGCACGTGCGGTGCCGCGCCATTCGCCGATCATCCATATCAAGCAGTCCTTGATGGACAAGGGCGGGCATCGGCCGTTCACCGCTGCCTTCAACGCCCGCGGCCGCGTGCAGCCGGCGCCACTGCTCGCCGCCCTCGCCGAGGGCGGTGCGACAACCAATGAGGTCTGCCTGGAGCTGTCGTTCAAGGAACGCGAACCGAACGATCGCGAGGTGGTCGGCCAGATCGCCGAGTCGGTCGCCTTCTGGGCACCGTTCATCGACACCGGCTTCGCGGAGCCGCACGCAGCCTGAAACGTGATTGAGCGGCCGAGCGGCGCGACAGAATGCCGCCGGCCAGGGGAGCAAGACGATGACGACCACAGCGATGAAGCCTTCGGCCCGGCGGCTGCCGGCGTGGATGCTGCCCGGTGTCGCGGGGGTGTTACTGCTCGTGGCGATGGCACTGAGCACGCATGTCGTGGTGATCGGCTCGAGCGCCGACCAACGCGAGGAGGCGTTCTCGCCCGACGCGTTCGCGGCCGGGGCATTTCCGAAGATTGCCGCTTGGGTCGACAGTCACGCCGCCGATGCTGCCGATTTGGCGAGAGGCCTAGCCAGCGACCGTGACGCCACCGTCGCGAAGCACGGCACGCCCGGCAGCATAGGCCCCGAGCTTGCCGTCCGCTTCACCGGCACGCTCGGCGAGCCGCAGCGCGGCATCTATCCGGTCAGTGTCGCCGGCCTGCCCGACGGCCAGCATATTCGCGTGCAGATGGGCCCGGCGATCAACGGTACCGATCTGCGCGACGTCACCGGCACCATCGCCTTCGGTCAGTTCCGCAACCAGATCGACTATCAGAACGCCGCCGCGGCGATCAATCGCGAGATGAAGAAGCAGGTGCTGGCACCACTCGGCACGGCCTCCCTGTCGGGAAAGACGCTGACGGTCACGGGTGTGTTGCAGATGATCAATCCGACCAGCTGGCTGGTGACGCCGGTCGCGGTGAAGATGCCATGAGCGCGCACACGCCCCGCACGCCGCGTCCGGGCGGCGACATCGTGCTTTCGGCCCGCGACATCACCAAGACCTATGGCAGCACGCGTGCCCTGCGCGGCGTCGATTTCGACATCCGCGCCGGCAGTGTCACGACGCTGTTCGGCGAGAACGGTGCCGGCAAGTCGACGCTGATGAAGATCCTCTCCGGCGTGGTCACGCCGAGTTCGGGCCATGTCGAGCTCGACGGGAAGCGGGTGGAATTCACCTCCTCGACCGACGCGCGTGCGCGCGGCATCTCCATCATCCACCAGGAGCTCAGCCTCGCGCCGAACCTGTCGGTGCGCGACAACATCTTCATGGGCCGGGAGCTGCGTGGCCCCGGCGGCGGGGTCGATTTCGCAGAGGAGACGCGGCAGGCGCAGCGCCTGATGGCCGAGCTCGGCCAGGACATCGATCCCGGCGCACTGGTCGAGACGCTGCGCCTCGGCCAGCAGCAGATCGTCGAGATCGCCCGCGCGCTGTCGGTGGATTCGCGCATCCTGATCATGGACGAGCCCACCTCTGCGCTGAGCGCGTCCGAGGTCGATGTGCTGTTCCGCGTCATCGACGACCTCACCCGGCGCGGCGTCGCCATCGTCTATATCTCGCATCATCTCGAGGAGGCGCTGCACGTCACCGATCATGCGGTGGTGCTGCGCGACGGTGCGATGACCGCCCGCGCACCCGCCGCCGAAATCGACCTCGAATGGATCGTGCGTCACATGGTCGGCGACCATTACGATCTCGGCAGCCCGCCCACGGGCTACGAATTCGGCCCGGTCGTGCTGGAGTTCGACGCTCTCGGCGTGGTCGATCCGGCCCGTGGTGCAGCCAGGCTGGTCGACCGGCTGTCGCTGTCGGTGCGTGCCGGCGAGATCGTCTGTCTCTACGGGCTGATGGGGGCGGGCCGTACCGAGCTGCTTGAATGTGCCGCCGGACGGGTGCCCGCGGCCTCCGGACGGGTGCTGCTGGAGGGCCGCGACATCACCTCGCTCACCATTGCCGAGCGCATTGCCTCGGGCCTCGCCCTGGTGCCGGAGGATCGGCAGCGCGACGGTCTGGTGCAGACGATGACGGTGGGTCGCAACCTCTCGCTCGCGTCGATCCGCAGCTTTGTCGAGCGCACGCTGCTGTCGGACCGGCGCGAGCGCGCCATCGTCGACGCTGCGATCGCCGATGTCCGCATCAAGACCGCCGGCGGCGAGGCGATGATCGGCGCGCTGTCGGGCGGCAACCAGCAGAAGGTGGTGATCGGCAAGATGCTGGCCACTCACCCACGCGCCATCGTGCTCGACGAGCCGAGCCGCGGCATTGATATCGGTGCGAAGGCGGAGGTGTTCCGCATCCTCGCGCAGCGCGCCCGCGAGGGGATGGCAGTGATCTACTCGACCTCGGAGGTGGCCGAATGCTTCGCCGTCGCGCACCGCATCGTGGTGCTGCGGCGCGGCCGGATCTCGGCCGAGTTCGGCCCCGATGCCTCCCGCGACGACATCATGGCCGCTTCCGGCGAAGCGGTGCTGACTGAACCGACTCCGCCGATGGTGACAGATGGGAGCCCTGTGACATGCTGACCGCCACCGTAGCCCGCCAGAGCGGCGCCATCCGCCGCCCCGAACTTGGCCGCATCCTGCTGGAGGGGCGCGCCTTCTTCGCGCTGATCGTGATCATCGCGACCTTCGCCATGCTGTCGCCCTATTACCTGACGCTGTCGAACCTGATGACGATGTCGTCGCACGTGGCGATCTTCGGCCTGCTGGCCCTGGGCATGCTGCTGGTGGTGCTCGATGGCGGCATCGACCTGTCGGTCGGCTCGACGCTCGGCTTCTGCGGCGTCGTCGCCGGCTTCCTGATGCAGGGCGTCAGTCTCAAGGCGTTCGGTGTCATCCTGTATCCGCCGGTCTGGGCGGTGGCGGTCCTCTGCCTGGCCCTTGGCGGGCTGATCGGGCTGGTCAACGGCGTGCTGGTGTCGCGCTTCAAGGTGCCGGCCTTCGTCGCGACCCTGGGGGTGATGTACATGGTGCGCGGCTGCGCGCTGCTGATGACCAACGGGCTCACCTACAACGATCTCGGCGGCAATGCCGCACTCGGCAATACCGGTTTCGACTGGCTGGGCTTCAACCGCATCGCCGGCGTGCCGGTCGGTGTCGTCGTGTTCGCGGCCGTGGCGGTGGCGACCGCGCTGGTGCTGTCGCGCGCGCCGTTCGGCCGCTGGCTCTATGCTGCCGGCGGCAACGAACGCGCCGCGGAGCTCTCCGGCGTGCCGGTGAAAAGGGTCAAGGTCTCGGTCTATGTCGTCTCCGGTGTCTGCGCGGCACTCGCCGGGCTGATCCTGTCCTCGCAGCTCACCTCCGCCGGACCGACGGCGGGCACCACCTACGAGCTGACGGCGATCGCTGCGGTGGTGGTCGGCGGTGCGGCGCTGACCGGCGGGCGCGGCAATGTGCGCGGCACGCTGCTGGGCGCGTTCGTGATCGGGTTTCTTTCAGACGGGCTCGTCATCATCGGCATCTCGTCCTACTGGCAGACGGTGTTCACCGGCGCAGTCATCGTGCTAGCGGTGATGCTCAACGCCGTCCAGTACCGCAGGCGCCCGGCACGCGCCGCATGACACGGATTTCCTAAAGGGGGAAACGGCCGGGCGGTGCCCGGCTGGCAAAGAAGGACACCAACAATGTTCAAGACCACCAGGATGATGCTCGCCGCCTCCGCGGTCGCCATCGGCACGCTCGGCGCCGCCCATCCCGCATCCGCCAGCGGGCTGCTCTCGATCATCGTCAATGACCCGTCGAATCCGTTCTGGATGGCGGAGGGCAACGCTGCCGCGGCGGAAGCGAAGAAGCTCGGCTATACGCCGAACGTTTCCGCCCACAAGGGCGATACCAATGTCGAGAGCAATCTCGTCGACACCGCGATCACCAACCATGCCAAGGCGATCATCCTCGATCCGGCCAATGCCTCGGGCTCGATCGGTGCGGTGCGCAAGGCGGTCGCCGCCCATATCCCGGTGTTCCTGATCAATGCCGAGATCAACCAGGCTGGACTCGCCCGTGCGCAGCTCGTCTCGAACAACGCCCAGGGTGCTGCGCTGGGCGCGATGGAATGGGTCAAGGATGTCGGCGAGAAGGGCGACTATGCCGAGCTGACCGGCGCACCGTCCGACAACAACGCGGCCACCCGCGCCAATGGCTACGAGACGGTGCTGAGCCAGTACCCCGACCTCAAGCAGGTCGCCTCCCAGGTCGCCAACTGGGACCGCACCCAGGGGCATGACAAGATGCAGAGCATGCTGCAGGCGCATCCCGACATCATCGGCGTGATCAGCGGCAATGACGACATGGCGCTGGGTGCGATCGCGGCACTCAAGGAGGCTGGCAAGCTTGCTGCGGTGAAGGTCGGCGGCTTCGATGGCTCGCCCGACGCGGTGGCCTCCGTACGTGCCGGCGAGCTTCAGTACACCGTGCTCCAGCCGGTCACCGCCTTCGCCGCCAAGGCGGTCGACGAGGCGGATTCCTGGCTGAAGACCGGCAAGACCGGTGCGGCGACCGAAAAGCAGATCTTCGATTGCGTGCTGATCACGAAGTCCAACGCGGACAAGTATACCGCGCCCTTCGTGCTGTCGAAGTAACGCCTGGTGTTGCAGGTGAGGGTGGACGTGCCACCCTCACCTGCAATCATTCCAGCGTTTCGGGATCGACGAGATTGAAGAACGGCAGCTTGTCGACGCTGAAGAAGCGCGAATAGCCTGGGTCGTTGCGGAAGATCGGCCGGTCGCCCCAGCGTTTCTGCATCGTCTGCGATTCGCGAAAGAACCGCGCCTCGTGCTCGGGTTTTTCGTCGCTGCCGCGCGAGAGGCTCTCGTGGTGGAAGGCGCAGACCTCCGCACAGTAGATGACGCGATAACCCGCCTCGCGGATCTTGAGGCAGAGATCGACATCGTTGTAGGCGACCTGAAGCGAGACCTCGTCGAACCCGCCCACGGCGCGATAGGCGGAGGCGCGCACCAGCATGCCGGCGGCGGTGACGGCGGAATACTCGTTGCTGAGCGCGGCACGGCCGATATAGCCGTAATCGTCGTATTTGAGGCCGCGATGCACGTGGGCCGCGACACCTGCCGCACCGACGATCACGCCGGTATGCTGCATGGTGTTGTTCGGATACAGCAGCTTCATGCCGACGACGCCGACATCGTCGGCCGACAGCGCCTCGCCGACGAGGATGTTGAGCCAGTCCGGCTGGTCGATGAACACGTCGTTGTTCATGAAGAAGAAGAACTCGGCATCGTTGCCGGCGCAGGCGAGATTGTTGAGCCGCGAGTAGTTGAACGGCTCCTCCACGTCGAGCACGCTGACGCGGCGGGTCTTGCGCGCACGCGCGATGAAGCGCTCAGCCTCCCGCGTCACTGACCAGTTGTTGACCAGGATGATGTCGTAATTGGCGTATTTCGTGTGCTTGAGTAGATCGTCGAGGCAGCGCTGCGTGGTCTCGATCTCGTCCTTGAACGGAATGATGATGGAAACGCGCGGCAGTTTCGCCGGCAGTTCCCATTTGACGCCATACAGCGTGAGCCCGTTGACCGAGCTCACCTTGGCCTTCACCCCGCGCCGCTTGAGATGGTCGCCCACCGCGCGAATGCCGGCATCGATCGCATAGGTCTTGTTGTCGACACGCACCGCGGTCGAATTCGGCGTCTTGCGCCAGTGATACAGCACCTCGCGCACGTGATGCACCTGGTCGAAACGGATCTCCTCCGACACGCGCAGCACGAAATCGTGGTCCTGCGCGCCGTCATAGGCGGTACGCAGATGGCCCACCTTCTTCATCACCTCGGTATCGACCATGGTGATGTGGCAGATGTAGTTGCAGCCGAGCAGGTAGCGGTAATTGAAATCCGGCTTGAAATTCGGCTCCAGATAATAGCCGGCCTGGTCGATCTTGTCCTCGTCGGAGAAGATCAGCTTGGCACCCGTGCGCTCGGCGCCATCGACCATCATCTCGACCGCGACATCGACCAGCAGGTCGTCATGGTCGAAGAACAGCGTGTATTTGCCGCGCACCACGCCCATGCCGGCATTGGTCGCACCGGCGATGCCCTGGTTTTTCTTCAGCCGCACGCTGCGGATACGGCTGTCGCGCGCGCAGTAATCGTCGACCACCTTCATCACCTCGGCCGACTTGCAGCCGTCATCGATGATGATCAGTTCCCAGTTGGCATAGGTCTGCGCGATCACCGAATCGACCGCGGCGGTGAAGTCCGAGATCAGCGGCTTGTAGGTGGGCACCAGGATCGACACCAGCGGCCGACTCATCGGATCGACGGAGTTGTCGCGCGCATCGTCGACCCGCTGGCGCAGGGTGCGGTAGTAGATCCGCGCCCAGCGGTCATAGTCGTTGAGATCGTAGTCCGGCGTCGGCATCGCATTGATGACTTCGTTGCGCAGCCGGGTGATCTCCTTGTAGAGCACCTCGATCGTGCGCGAGACGTCGACGAGCTGCGCTTCCAGCGCGTTGTCGGCAAGCGAGGTCACCAGCGGGCTGCCGCTGAGCTCGGTATGGTCGGGCAGGGCGTAAATGCGGATCGTATGTTGTCCCGATCCCTTGAAGCGCTGCGGCAGGCCGACCTCGTAGCCGCAGTTGGGATCGCAGTTCAGCACCGAGGCGACGTCGCCTCGATAGCGATCGGCCCGCACCTGCGCCACCTTGGCACCATCGACCGTCACCTGGATCAGTACGCCGCCGATCCGCTCGCCGCTGAGCAGATGGTGGTTCAGCACCCAGCCGCGCAGCTTGCCGCGCTTGAAGCCGTCGACGAAGCTCATCAGATTGACCGGCGGCAGCGAGGCGAAGGTGAAACCATCCTCGCGCTTGTCGGGATCGAGCGGATCGACGGTCGGCACCACGCTGCGATCCGGCAGCCGCAGGCAGATGCGGTGCTCCTCGCCATCGAAGAACGCCTCCGGGATCTTGAACTCGAACCCCACCTTGCCGGTCGGGTGATTGAACGCGACGCGCACGTCCTCGCGCACCATTTCGCACACCGCCCGGCCGACTTCCTGCCGGTCGATCAGCACATGCACGACCGGCGGCTCGGCCATGTTGGCGAGGTTCAGCGCCCAGCCACGCGCGATGCCGTCGGTGAAGCTGTCGAAATGCCCGACATAGGGGCTCGGCGCCGTGGCGATCCTGGCTTCGGGGGGGGGCGGAGCCGATGCCCGCGCGGCGGGCCCGTGCCCGGGCCTGCTCGCCTCGGTCGGGACCGGCTCGGGCGCCTCCGCCGTCTTCAGGGGCATGGCACGCTTGCCTTTGGCGGGCGATGTCGCACCTGCCCGGGGCGAGGGTCCGGTAGAGGGCCGTTTGGTCGGCATGCCTGGGTGAACTCCGCAAATCGGCCGGGGAGGGAGAAGCCTAACAACTGCCGGTAGGCCCGGCAATCCGCCTGACCGCCTCGCCGAGCGCACGCCGCGCGCGCGCCGCATCGCCTCCCAGGGCGATCAGCGCACCGATCAGCGTCGGGCGGCGCAGCACGGCCAGACCCAGGCGCACCATCGCCACCCCGCCGCCCGCATCGAGTGCCTGTGCGGCTGCATCGGGCAGGTCGCGGCTGACCGGATCGCACACCGCGCGCAGCACCGCGAAGCCGATCCCGGCGGCCGATGCTGCCTCGGCCACCATGCCGCTCTCCATGTCCAGCCCAGCGAAGCGTCCGCCCGCCGCCAGCGCGCGTTTCCGAGCAGCGGAGGTCACCACGCGCGAGCTGTGCAGTAGCGGCTGACGGTTGCCGCGCGCGGCGAGCCGCGAAGCGAGCGCCGGATCGACCGGGTACGCCTGTCCGTCCACCACCACCTCGTCCGGACACAGCAGGGTCCCGGCCGGCGCGGCATCCACCAGCCCCGCCGCCAGCCCGAAGCTCAGCAGCCCGTCCGCCCCGTGCCCGATCAGCTGCCGCGCCGCAGCCAGGCCCCCCGCCGACTGGCCGCCGCCGATCTCGATGCCCATCACCCAGGGCAGGGCCAGCAGCGGTGCGGCCAGCCGCGCCTCGCTGCGCATGCCGACCACGATCCCCACCCGCCGGGGACGCGTCGCGATGTCTAGAATCCCCAGCCCACCCGCGCCGAGTTGCTCGCCGAAAGGTTGCGGAACCGTGACAGTGCCATCAGCGGGAAGTAGTGGCGGTAGCCGTGGTAACGCAGGTAGAAGACCCGCGGGAAACCCACCGCATTGTGCTGCGGCTCGTCCCAGCTCCCGGCCTCGGTCTGATGGGCGGCGAGCCACGCCACCCCGCGCGAGACGGCCTCGTCGCGTACCCGGCCGGCCGCCATCAGCCCCAGCACCGCCCAGGCGGTCTGCGAGGGCAGCGAACAGCGATAGGTGCCGCGCGGGCCGCCCGCGTCGTAGCTCTCCTGCCCCTCGCCCCAGCCACCATCTTCGTTCTGCACCGACACCAGCCAATCCGCCGCCCGGACCACCGCCGGGTCGTCGCTCGCCAGCCCCGCCGCATTGAGCGCGCAGAGTACCGACCACGTGCCGTAGATGTAGTTCGTCCCCCAACGCCCGAACCACGCCCCGTCCGCCTCCTGCTCCGACCGCAGCCAGGCCAGCCCGCGCTCGATCGACGGACGGTCTTCCGCGTGACCGAGCTGGCAGAGGAACGAGATGCAGCGCGCTGTGACATCCGCGGTCGGCGGATCGAGCAGCGCGCCATGATCGGCGAACGGCACGTAGTTGAGGAAATCGGTATTGTTGTCGATGTCGAACGCGCCCCAGCCGCCATTCGCACTCTGCATGCCGAGGATCCACACCCGCGCCCGCTCGACCGCCGCCGCCGTTGCCGGGTCGCCCGAACGATGCATCAGCATCCCCACCACGGCGGTATCGTCCACGTCCGGATAATGGTCGTTGCGGTACTGGAAGGCCCAGCCGCCCGGCGCGAGATCGGGTGCGGCCACCGACCAGTCGCCGCGCACCCGCACCTCGCGCCCCAGCAACCATTCATTTGCCGCGCCCACCGCCGCCGGTGCCTCGCCGACCGTCCGACCGCCGGCCTCCTGTGCCCGCTCGAGCACCGCATGCCCGGCCAGTGCCGTGTCCCACACCGGCGACACGCAGGGCTGGCAATAGGTTTCCACCCCGTCCGGCGTCTCGTGGCGCACCAGCAGCCGGCGCAGCGATTCGCGCGCCGTCGCCGCGCGCGGATCATCCGCCGCGACCCCCAGCGCATCGAACATCATCACCGAATTGGCCATCGCCGGGTAGATCGCGCCCAGCCCGTCCACCCCGTTGAGCCGCTCGGTGACGAACGCCACCGCCGCGTCGATGGCCTTCTGTCTCGTGGCGCGCGGGATCAGCTTTTCGGCCGGCCGCAGCATCGCATCGATCGCCCGGAAGCCGCGCCCTTTCCAGTTGTCGCCGAGCACCGAGCGCGAATGCCAGTCGCGGACCTGCTCAGGCGGCACCACGAACAGCTCGTCGATCCGCACGCCACGCGGATTGCGCGCTGAGGGGCGCAACGCCGCCAGCACCAGCAGCGGCACCGTCACCGTGCGCGACCAGTAGGACACCTTCCAGATGCTGAACGGTGCGGTGGCCGGCAACAGCACCAGCTCCACCGGCATCGCCGGCGTCGCCCGCCACGGCACGAAGCCGAACAGGGCGAGCTGGAAGCGGGTGAACACGTTGGTCTTCGCCGCCCCGCCGGCCGCCAGGATCGCCTCGCGGGCGCGCATCATGTGCGGCGCATCCGGCGCATCCCCGATCGCCTTGAGTGCGAAATAGGCCTTTACGCTGGCCGAGATGTCGAACGCGCCGTCGTGATACAGCGCCCAGCCGCCATGATCGGCCTGGATGCGCCGGATATAGCGGCCGATCTCGGCCGCCAGCCCGTCATCGATCTCGTCGAGATAATGCATCAGCAGCACGTATTCGGACGGGATCGTCACGTCCGATTCGAGCTCGAACACCAGATGCCCGTCCGGCTGCCTCACGCCTTCGAGCCACGCGCCGGCTCGCTCGATGCAGTCTTCGAGGGTGTTTGGGGTCAGGGCATCCAACATCGTGGCTCGAGATATAGTCCGCGGATCTATCCGGCCAAACAGGCTTTGGCCGCACTGTGGCCGGAACGCAACGCGCCTTCGATCGTCGCCGGCAGTCCGGTCGCCGTCCAGTCACCAGCGAGGAACAGATTGTTACGGGCGGTCCGCGTCCCCGGCCGCCGCCGCGCCTGCTCCGGCGTCGCCGCGAATGTCGCCCGCTTCTCGCGCACCAGCCGATACGCGGGCACCCCTTCCGGCAGCAGCGCGCCCGCCGCTGGCGGCAGCGCGGCCCTGATCTCCCCCCAGACCTGCGCCGCCAGCCCCTCGGCCTCGCGATCCGCGAGATGGTTCGCCGCACTGATCGTCACCGACACCACGCCCGGCTTGAGGAAGATCCACTCCGCCAGCCCGCCGATCACGCCGACGAACCCGGCCCGTCCGACATCTCCCGCCGCTCGCGCCAGACCCGGCGTCAGGCGGTCCTCATGACGGTAATGCAGGTTCACGATCGCCTCGAACGCATCCGGCACCACCAGCCCCGGCAGTACCGCACTCGCCAGCGCCGCCGTCACCGGCGCGTTCGCCGCCAGCACCACCCGGTCGCCTGCATCGAGCGTCACCCCGCCCTCCGGACCCTCGATCCGCGACACGACATCACCCGCAGCCACCAGCCCCGCCGCCCGCCACCCGGTCCGGATCACCGCCCCGCGCGCCAGCAGCCAGTCCCGCGCCGGATCGATCAGGCTCTCCGACAGCCCCTCCGCCGGCGTCGCCGGCACGCACGCAGCGCCCCCCAGCGCAAGACTTTCCCGCATCACCGCCGCCAGCAGCGCCGCACTCCCGGTCTCCACCGGCGTGTTGAGCGCCGACACCGCCAGCGGCACCAGCAGCCGCTCCGCCAGCGCCCCTAGCGCGAGGCAGGCCGCAACACTTGTCGCCTCGCCCGCCCGCAACAGCCGCCCCAGCGACGCCAGCTCCCCCAGCCGCATCCCCGGCACCCGACGCCGCCGGTCCAGCACCCACCACGGCACCCGTCCGCGCCCCAGATCGAGCGTCCACCGCGTCCCGTCGCGCAGATCCGCGAACGGAAACATTGCTCGCCCCGGCCCGCTCAGCGAATGCCGCATCCCGAACCGGTCCAGCCAGTCAAACACCGCCCGGTTGCCGGACAGGATCAGGTGATTGCCGTTGTCCAGCCGGCAGCCCAGTGCGCGGTCGTCATACGATCGGCACCGCCCGCCGAGCGCCGGCCCCGCCTCGTACAGCGCGACCCGCTCGCCCGCCTCGACCAGCGACACCGCACAGGCCAGCCCCGCCAGCCCACCGCCGATGATGTGCGTGACTGTCATCAGGGATTCTTCTTTTTCTGAAGAAAAAGAAGCAAAAAGACTTCGATCCGTTTGGCCTCGGGGCTGAGACCCCGAGGCCAAACGGATGAAAGTTCTTTGGTTCTTTCTTTCAAGAAAGAACAATCCCTCACGGCAGACGCGCCCGTACCAGCGCGCCGAGGCCGAGGGCCAGCTTGCGGTGGGTGGCGACCCTGGCCGGGCGGGCAGGGTGCTCCCAGCCGCGGGCGGCCATCGCCTCGAGGATGGCGAGATAGCCCGACGCCATCAGCCGGGCCGGGCGCATCGCGTGGCGGTCGCAGGCGGCCATCGCGCGATAGGCGGCGCGGAACTGGCCGCGCGCCTCGGCGGCCAGGCGCCGGCAGACGCGCGCGAGGCCGGGATGGCTGATGGCGGTTTCGGGATCGTGCGGCACGCCCTCGGCGTCGAGCCATTCGGCCGGCAGATAGAGCCGCCCGCGCGCGGCATCCTCGCCGAGATCGCGCAGGATGTTGGTGTATTGGAGCGCGCGGCCGAGATGATGGGCGACACGGTCGGCCGCCGTGGAGCCGTCACCGAAGGCGCGCACCGAGAGCCGGCCGACCGCGGCGGCCACCCGGTCGCAATAGAGATCGAGTTCCTGCGCGTCGGGCGCGACGATGGCGGTGTCGGCATCCATCGCCATGCCGTCGATCACGGCGATGAAATCCGCCTCGCGCAGGTCGTAGCTGGTGATCGCGTCGAGCAGGGCGCGTTCGAGCGCGCTGGCCGGCTCCGTGCCGCGATACAGGGCGCCGATCCTGCGACGCCAGATATCGAGGCGTTCGCGGCGGTCGTTGAGCGGTGCGGGCTCGTCGGCGATGTCGTCGACGATGCGGCAGAACGCATAGATCGCGAACATCGCTTCCCGCCGGGCGCGGGGCAGCAGCGCCATGCCGCGGGCGAACGAGGTGCCGGAGGCGCGCACGATCGCGGCGATCTCGGCATGATCCGCAGCCGAGGCATGCAGTGCCGGATCGGTGGCCGCCGCCTCCGGTGCGGGCAGCGTGCGCAGCGCGCGCAGGCCGCTGACGGCGAAATCCGCCTTGCCCGGGGCGATCCGCACCGCGATCGGGTCGCCCGACCGCAGCTTGCCCGCCAGCCGCCGCGCGAGGGCCAGGATCGTCGCCGCTTCCAGCCGCATCCGCCGGTCGCGGATCAGCCCGGGCAGCGTGGCGGCGGCGGCATTGAGCCGGTCGCACTCGTCGAGCAGCCGGTCCATCACCAGCCGCAGCCCGGGGCTCGCACGCTCTTCCAGCACATCGTCCGGCCGCACCCCGTGCGCCGCCATCAGATCGTCCGGGAGGTAGCAGCGCCCAAGATCGCGCCAGTCGCCCTTGAGATCCTGGAGATGGTTAAGGATCTGCAGCGACGCGCACAGCGCATCCGAGGCCGGCCAGCTCGCGCGGCTCTCGCCGTGCAGATCGAGCAGGTAGCGGCCCACCGGTGCTGCGGAATAGCGGCAGTAGTCGAGCAGCGCGGCCATGTCCGGCGTCCGCGGCGTCGTCGCATCGCGGATGAAGGCGACGATCAGGTCGGTGGCATGTTCCACCGGCACGCCCGTCTCGTCGAGCGATCGCCGCAGCGCCGCCGCCGTGGCCGCATCCCGTCGCCCCGCGGGTGCCGGCGCCTCGCCGCGCACGATCAGCCGCATCGCGTTAAGTCGCGCCACCTTCGCCCCGGCCGAGAGCTCGGTGGTGTCGGCGATATCGTCGATCGTGCGGGCGAAATCGTAGTAGCGGTGCACATGGCCGCGCAGATGGGCGGCGATCAGCGCCGAACCGACGGGGAAATTCTCGTCCCCCGCCCCCTTCGCAGACGTCACGTCCGGATCGCTCCAGGCGGTGCGACTGGCCTGATCGGGCGCATCATTCATGACCGGCCGCCCTCCCTGTGCGGGCTCGTATAGGCGCGGTTCTTCCACCGCACCCCGCGCCCGCTGTAATGATCCACCGCCGAGCCGATGGTTGCCGCCGTGTAGAACGCCGCCACCCCCGGCAGCAAGACGGCCCGGGCCGGCGACAGCCCGAACCGACGCAGTGTCGGGATGAACGACCCCGCCGACAGCGCCCAGGCAGTCGCCCCGCACCACCGTGCCATCCCGCGTCCGCGCAGCGCGAGCGCTGGCGGCACGCCCCACACCAGCGCCATCCCCGCCACCGTGCCGGCGAGCAGCGCCGGCGAATACCGCAGCTGCACATAGGCTGTGCGCGCCACCATCCGCCACACGTCACCCGCCGCCGGATACGGCCGGATCGAGCGTGCCAGCGCCGAATGGCCCAGCCAGATGCGGCCACGGCTCGCCGGATGCGCCTTGATCCGCCCGGCCAGCGTGACATCGTCGATCAACGCCCCGCGCAGTGCGTCGATGCCGCCGATCGCGTCCAGCACCTCGCGCCGCACCAGCATCGTCCCGCCCGCCGCCGCCGCCGTGCGGCGGTCCGGCCGGTTCACCCGCGCGAACGGGTACAGCAGCGCGAAGAAGAACACGAAAGCCGGAACCAGCGCGCGCTCCGCCGCACTGTCGATGCTCAACTCCACCATCTCCGACACCAATGCGCGGTCATCGTCCAGCGCGTGGTCGACCAGCATGCGCACATGCTCGGGGGCGCGCACGATGTCCGCATCCGTCAGCAGCAGGAAATCGGGACTGCCCGCCGCCGCCACCCCCTGGCGCACGGCCCACAGCTTGCCGCTCCATCCCGGTGGCGGCTCCACCCCCTCCACGACGTGCAAAGGTGCCCCCGGGCCCGACCCCGCCGCCCGAGCGATCGCTCCAGTCCCGTCCGTGCTGCGATCGTCCACCACCACGATCGACAACGCGCCGGGATAATCCTGCCGACGCAGGTCGGCCACCACGCGGGCGATGCTTTCGGCCTCGTCGCGCGCCGGGATCACCACGCTCACCGAGGGCCAGTCGCGCGCCTTCGCGGGTTTCGGCCGCAGCACCGGGCCGGCCTGCCAGAATCGGCCATGCGCGAAAATCAGGCCGAGCCAGACCAGCAGCGAGGTGAGACCAAGGATCCGGGGCGCTGCCCCAGACCCCGGCAGGGGGCTCGGCCCCCTGCACCCGCGCATCACGCCACCATCCCGTGCGCCCTGAACCAGCCGACCGCATCCTCGACCGCTTCGCGGGCCGGGCGGGGCGAATAGCCGAGTTCCGCCCGGGCGCGGGCGGAGGAGAAATACATCTTCTTCTTCGACATCGAGAGCATCTCGCGCGTCACCACCGGATCGATGCCGAACACCCGCGCGGCGGTCTCCGCACCGATGGCGAGCGGCCACAGCACGCGCTGGTCGAGGCTGATCCGCGGCGGGGTGCGCTGGGCGATGTCGGACACCAGGGCGAACAGGTCGCGCAGGCTCATATCCTCGCCGCCGAGGATGTATTTGCGGCCGACCGCGCCGCGTTCGAGGGCCAGGGCGTGGCCGATCGCGACGTCATCGACATGCACGATGTTGAGGCCGGTATCGACGAAGGCGGGCATTTTCCCGTTCGCGGCGTCGGCGATCATCCTGCCGGTGGGGGTGGGCTTGATGTCGCGCGGGCCGACCGGGGTGGAGGGATTGACGATCACCGCGGGCAGGGCGGCCTCGCGCACCAGGCGCAGCACTTCCTGCTCGGCGCGGTATTTGGACTGCTTGTAGACGCCGACGATCTTCTTCGGATCGACCGGGGTCTCCTCGTCGGCGATGGAGCCGTCGCCGACCAGGCCGAGGGCGGCGACCGAGCTGCAATAGACGATCCTCTCGACACCTGCGCGCCTTGCGGCCAGCATCAGCAAACGGGTGCCGGTGACGTTGGCGGTCATCATCCGGCCGGGATCGGGCACCCAGAGCCGGTAATCGGCGGCGACATGGACCAGATACCGGCAGCCGCGCAGGGCGGCGTCGAAGGTCTCGGGCCGGGTCAGGTCACCGGTGACGTGCTCTGCGTCGAGCCCCTCCGTATTGGAGAGGTCGGCGCCGGACCGGGCCATCAGCCGGATGCGGTGGCCGCGGCCGGCCAGCAC
Source organism: Endobacter medicaginis (assembly GCF_014192375.1). Lineage (GTDB taxonomy): Bacteria > Pseudomonadota > Alphaproteobacteria > Acetobacterales > Acetobacteraceae > Endobacter > Endobacter medicaginis. Next base: position 171,091 of record NZ_JACHXV010000001.1, read on the forward strand.
CCGGGCGACGGCGGAGCCGACGAAACCCGTCGCACCGGTGATTAAAGTGGTCATGGCTGTGTCCCGAAGTCGAATCGGCCCTTTCTATAGCCGCAGCCGGCTGTGGTGGTGTAGAGCCACGCCCCAACACAGAGCCCGTGGTTCGTCTTGAAGCGGTTGTCCATCATCCTTGCCCTGCTCGGCTTCGCGGTCGGCACCGGCATCATCGTGCATCTCGGTGCAGCGCATGTGGCCAGCGCGCTGATGAGCGTGGGCTGGCGCGGCTTCGCGATCCTGGTGGCGGTGCAGCTCGCGATCATGGTGCTGCTGTCGCTGGCCTGGGACGTCTCCTGCAGCGGCATCAAGACCTACCGGCTGTTCTACGGCCGGCTGGCACGCGAGGCGGGCAATTCCTGCCTGCCGTTCAGCCAGGTCGGCGGCATCCTGCTCGGCATCGCGGCCACCGCCGGCGAGGATGGTGGCCGCCCGCCCAGCAAGGACCAGCCCGGCTGGCCGGTGGCCGCGGCGGCGACCGTGGTGGACGTCACCACCGAGACCATGGCCGAGATCTTCTTCGTGCTTGCCGGGCTGTACTGCCTGGTCGGGCAGGATCCGCAGACGCATTACACCTGGCCGCTGATCGGCGGCAGCCTGATCGCGATCGGGCTGATCGCCGCCTTCGTCCGCGTCCAGCAGGGGGCGGGGCGAATCTTCCGCTTTCTCGGCAGCCATATCGCCGCGTCGTGGAAGGGTGCGCTCGATGCGCAGGCCGATGCACTGCAGGCGGCGATGGACCGTTTCTACGCCAGTCCGGCCCGCCTCGCGGGCGGGGCGAGCCTGCACCTGCTCGGCTGGTTCGCGGGTGCTGCCTGGACGTGGCTGGCCTGTCATTTCCTGCACTGGCCGATCACTCCGGCCGCCGCGATCGCCATCGAGGGCGTGGTGAGCGGCATCCTCTCGGCCGCCTTCGTCGTCCCCGGCAGCCTCGGCGTGCAGGAAGTGGCCTATGTCGCCCTCGGCGCGGTGTTCGGCGTCGATGCGGCGGTGATGCTGGGTGTATCGCTGCTGCGGCGGGGGCGCGACCTCGCCCTCGGCATCCCGGTGCTGATCGCCTGGCAGGTGCTGGAATGGCGCGCGCTGCGCACCCCCACCACACAGCCGCAACCGGCCCCCCTGGCGGCCACCCGCCGCGAAACCGATGCCTGAGGTGCCGATCTTCGAGCGCCTGTGCGTGATCGGCTTCGGCCTGATCGGCGGTTCGATCGCGCGGCGCGCCCGCGAGGCGGGGCTGGCGCGCGCGCTGGTGGCCTATGACGCCTCCGACGCGGTGCGGACCCGCGTGCGGGAGCTCGGCATCGTCGACGAGGTCGCCGAGACGGCGCAGGCGGCGGTGGCGGCGGCCGATTGCGTGATCGTCTGCGTGCCGGTGGGCGCGATCGCCGGCGTCGCGGCCGAGATCGCGCCGTCTCTCGCCCCCGGCGCGATCCTGTCCGATGTCGGTTCCACCAAGCTCGGCGTCATCGGCGCGCTGGCCGCCCATATTCCGCCGCATGTGGCGTTCGTGCCGGCGCATCCGATGGCCGGCACCGAGTTTTCTGGCCCGGATTCCGGATTTTCCGCCCTGTTCGAGGGGCGCTGGGTGCTGCTGACCCCGCCGGCCGGCACCGACGAGGCGGCGATCGGCAGGATCGAGGCGTTCTGGCGTGGCTGTGGTGCGAACGTCGAACGCATGGAGGCCGCCCATCACGACCGCATGGCGGCGATGGTCAGCCACCTGCCGCATCTGATCGCCTTCACCATCTGCAACACCGCCGAGGGGCTGGAAGACGAGAGCCGCCGCGAGGTGCTCCAGTTCGCCGCCTCGGGCTTCCGCGATTTCACCCGCATCGCCGCCTCCGATCCGGTGATGTGGCGCGACATCTTCCTCGCCAACCGTGAAGCACTGCTGGAAATGCTGGCCCGCTTCACCGAGGACGCACAGGCGATGGCGCGCGCCATCCGCTTCGGCGACGCCGCCTATATCGAACGCTCTGTCGAGCGCGGCCGCGCCATCCGTCAGAGCCTGATCGAGCAGAAACAGGCCTGAGGTGTTGACCCGTCGGCTGGACGGGCCGTAACCTCACTTTCATGCGGGCTCTTAACTGTTGTTGAACTGATCTGTCTCATCCTGCGCCAGGGCGCGGGATGGCCGTGTTCGACACATCAGGCGCCGATCGCGCCCCAGCCGCAGAGCCCGTCATGTCCACTGGACCGTCGTTTCCGTCCCGACCTTTCCGGACCACTTTGGGGCGCTGTTGTCGCGGCTGATCGCCGACCTCGCCAGCCATTCCCGATCCAGACCGTCGAGCGGAGACACCGCGATGCACGAGCCAGCCGCCCCCAGGCCCCTCGCCGACAGGATACTTGCCGTATCCGACCGTATCCCGCTGCCGGCGATCGTCCGGCGCAACATCACCCGTGGCGACGCGGCGTTCATCGCCGCCGCCTACATGATCCCGCTGCCCGGAACCGCATTGCTCGCCGCCCTGGTCGTCGGGCTGAGGCACGCGATCAGGAATCTGCTCATGCAGCATGCCGCCGCGAGGGGCTGAACCATGCCCATGCGTGAACTCACGGGTGGCGAGATCCGTCTGGCGTACGGGCTGTTTGGCGACTCGCTCGATTATGCGGCGATCCGCATCCACGACCGCGGCTATGCCAGGCTCGATGCGATGGGCGACATGTCGTTCGGCGGCCATATCTACCTGCCGCACCGTCACCAGCCGGATTTCAGTGTGGCCCCGCTGGCCGCGCAGCGCCTGTTCATCCATGAGATGGTGCATGTCTGGCAGCATCAGAACCGGGTGCTCGACCTCGCCCGCGCAGCACTGCGCGCCTGGGTCGGGCACGGGTTTCGCTACGCCGACGCCTATCGCTTTCGCCTCGCCGTCGGGCGCGACCTGCTCGATTACGGTCTCGAGCAGCAGCCGGCGATCATCGAGGAGTATTTCCTCAGACAGCGCGGCGGCCTGCCGATGGGCCGATGCCTCAATGACGACCACGAGGTCGCCGCCCTGCTCGACGAGGTGCTGGGCAGGTTCCTGCAGGATCCCGGCTATGCGAGAGGCCGCGTCCACGCCCGGCGGTCGCGGCCCGCCCAGCTCGCTTCGGACCGGAATGTCGCGCCGACCAGACGCTCGCCGAACGCCAACGGCGCGCCGACGCGGTCGATGGCATAGCGTCGCACGCCCCGGATGGCCGGAGCGGGCGGCGCGTCGGTGACGTCGAGTCCGGGATGCACGGCGGCGGTGCCGTCATGACGATCGCGCATTGACATCACTTGCGGCGGCGGCAAGCTGCCGCGATGTTTCGTCGTGCCCTATTCGCCGCCACCGCCCTGCTCATGCCCGTCGCCGCCCATGCGGTACCGGGGTATCTGCGCGATCCTTCCGCGGCCGCCGGCCTGCTCGCCTTCGTGGCCGAACAGACGGTCTGGACCGTGCCTCAGTCCGGCGGCCAGGCGCACCGGCTCACCGACCGCCCGGCCGGGAGCGTCGGTGCCGATCCGCATCCGGTGGTGGCGCCGGACGGAAAATCGGTGGTGTTCGCCGCGTCCTATGACGGACCCACCGAGCTCTATCTCATCGGTGTCGATGGCGGCACGCCGAAGCGGCTGACCTACAACAACACGAAGACCACGCCGCTCGGCTGGGACGCCCGTGCGGGCGTGCTGTTCACCATGGCCGGCGACAGCCTCGGCGTGCACGGGCAGGTCGTCGGTCATGTCGATCCCCGCACCGGCGCGCAGGAGATCTATCCGCTCGCCGGCGCCAACGATGCCGCGCTCAGCCCCGACGGGCGCTGGCTGGTGTTCGTCCGTTTCGGCCTCGCCGCCACCGGCGACCATCTGCGCCAGTACCGCGGCGGCGCGATGGCGCAGCTCTGGCGCTTCGACCTGCACGACACCTCACCCGGTGCCGAGGCACAGCGGATCGGCCCGGCGGACGCCAACTGGCGGCGTCCGATGTGGTGGAAGGGCCGCCTGGTCGTGGTCAGCGACCGCGACGGGCGCGACAATCTGTGGAGCCTCGCCGCCGATGGCAGCGATCCGCGCCAGATCACCCATTTCACCGATGCCGGGGTGCGGCAGGCCAGTCTCGACGGCGACGCCGTGGTGTTCCAGCTCGGGGCCGACCTGCATCGCACCGATCTCGCCACCGGACACGACACGCTGCTGCCGATCGAGCTGCTCACCGACCGCCCGGGCCTTCGCCCGTACTGGATCGACCGTCCGCTCGGCTTCCTCACCGACATAGCGGTGGCACCGAAGGGCGACCTCGCCCTCGTCACCGCCCGTGGCCATGCGGTGATCGCCGCCACCGGCCCGCGCCGTCGCGTCGAGATCGGCGCTGCGGACGGCAGCCGCCTGCGCGATGCCGTGTTCAGTGAGGACGCAAAAACCGTCTTCGCCATCGCCGACACCTCCGGCGAGGAGGAGGTCTGGGCCTACCCGGCAGACGGCGCCGGTCCGGGCCGCCAGCTCACCCATGACGGCGATACCGAGCGCACCGGCCTGCATCCCTCGCCCGATGGCAGGCTGCTCGCCATCACCGACATGAAGGGTCGCCTGCGCATCCTCGACATCGCCTCCGGCGCGCAGACCCTGGTGGATGACGCAGCGAGCGACGGCACCACCGAGCACGACGATGTGGTGTGGTCGCATGACAGCCGCACGCTCGCGTTCAGCCGCACGCGCGGCGTGTCGTTGCGCGACCAGCTCGCGCTCTACGATGTCGGCGCCCGCAAGCTGCACTGGGTCACCGACGATCGCTACGACAGTGGTCACCCGGCCTTCTCGCCGGACGGCCACTTTCTGTACTTCCTCTCCGCGCGTCATTTCGAGCTCGCCAACGGCTCTCCCTGGGGCGACCGCAATACCGGCCCGGTCTTCGACCGCCGTGTCGGCATCTATGCGCTGGCGCTGCAGCCCGACGCGACGTTCCCGTTCCGCCCGCGTGATGAGCTCTCGCCGCCGCGGGAGGTCTCGCCCGACACGCCGCACGGTGCTGCGAGCGACCCGGCGGCTCCGAAGACACCCAGGGAGCGCGCCGATGCCGCCGAGGCGAAGCGCCGCCAGGGGGTCGACCGCACGCCGCCGGCGATCGCCTGGCAGGGGCTGGAGACCCGGCTCTACCAGGTGCCGCAGGACGCCGGGAACTACGCAGCCCTCGCGGTCAATGCCGGGTATCTCTACCTGCTTGACCGTGCCGACGAGGACGAGCCGGGCCGGCTGGTCTCGGTGCATATCGACGACGAGGACCCGAAGGTCGAGACGGTCGCGCCCAAGGTCATCGATTTCGCGCTATCGGGTGACGGCAAGACGCTGCTGCTCGCCACCCCGGGCGACAAGCCGGCACCTGCGCTCGGCCTGCCGGGCACCCCGCGCCTGCTCCTGATCCCGGCGGTGGCCAAGGCGCCCGACAAGCCGGATCACACCGTCGTCGCCCTCGACGACTGGCGTCTGCGCGTCGATCCGGCGTCCGAATGGCGGCAGATGTATCTCGATGCCTGGCGCATGGACCGGGCGTTCTTCTACGATCCCGCGCTGCGCGGGGTGAACTGGTCGGCGGTGCGCGACCGTGGTCTCGCGCTGATCGACCGGCTCGGCGACCGCGCCGACCTGTCCGACCTGCTCGGCCAGACCATCGGCGAGCTGAGCGCGCTGCACTCGCAGATCCGCCCGCCCGACACCGAAGCCCCGAACCCGGCCCTCGACGTCGCCGGTCTCGGTGCCCGCCTGACCCCCGGCAAGGACGGCTGGCGCATCGCGCGCATCTACGCGACCGACCCCGACCTGCCGGACCATCGCGGACCGCTCCAGGCGCCTTGGCTCGACATCCGCGCCGGCGACCTGATCACCGCCATCGACGCCCGCCCGACGGCCGGAATTGCCGACCCGGCCTCGCTGCTGACCGGGCTGGCCGGCAGGCAGGTACTGCTCCAGTGGCGCAGTGCGACGCAGGGCACGGCCCACAAGGCGATCGTCATTCCCTGCAAGGCGAAGACCGAGGCGGCCCTCGCCTACAGCGACTGGGAACTCACCCGGGCGGCCAGGGTGCAGGCGGCCAGCGGCGGCCGCTACGGCTACCTGCACCTGCGCGCCATGGGCCCGTCCGACATCGAGACCTTCGTGCGCGAGTTCTACGCCAATATCGACCGTGACGGGCTGATCATCGACGTGCGCGACAATCATGGCGGCAACATCGATTCCTGGGTGATCAATGCGCTGCTGCGCCGGGCATGGATGTTCTGGAAGCGCTACGACCACGCGCCCGCGGTCAACATGCAGCAGGCCTTCCGCGGCCATGTCGTGCTTCTGGTCGACCAGCTCACCTATTCCGACGGCGAGACCGTGTCGAACGGCATCAAGACGCTGAAACTCGCCCCGCTGATCGGCGAGCGCACGTCGGGTGCGGGCGTATGGCTGTCCGACCGCAACCGCCTGATCGACAACGGCGTCGCCCGCGCCGCCCAGATGCCGCAATTCGCGATGAATGGCGCCTGGCAGGTCGAGAATCACGGCGTCGAACCCGACGAGACCGTCGACAACCTGCCGCACGCCACCTTCCTCGGCCACGACGCGCAGCTCGAGGCCGGCATCGCCCGGCTGAATGCGATGGCGAAGGCCGACCCGATCCCCCCGCTCGTCGCCGGCCCGATGGACGGCGTTAAATGACGCGCGGGGCTGGCATCGCGCCCGGCTTCACGCTATGGGTGCGCGGCTGGACCCGTAGCTCAGCTGGATAGAGCGCTGCCCTCCGAAGGCAGAGGTCGAAGGTTCGAATCCTTTCGGGTCCGCCAGCGCCGTGACCGGGCATTTCGTCGCCGTAAGAAGATGCGTTACCATGTCGGCGATATGCGCCGACGTGTGTCAGGAGCCGCTCAACTGCAGCGGGTTCATGTAGTCGCGGAAATGCGTCACCTTGCCGTCATGGCGCGTGATGAACCAGACGTAGTCAAGATCCAGCGGCGTGTCGGTCGCCACCACGCGATGGTGACCGGTGGCCTCGAGGATGGTCTCGTCGCCGATCTGCCGGACCCGGCCGAGGTCGAACCGTCCGAAGCGGATGTGCTGCTGGAGCGGGCGCAGCAGTTTGGCGATCGCGGCCTGTCCCTCGACGCGGCGGGGCGCACCGGGCGGCGCGAACGGAAATTCGTGCACCGCATCCTCGGCATAGATCGCCATCCAGCCGTCCAGATCCCCCTTCACCCAGGCCTCGATCGCGGTGGCCAGCCAGTCCGGAACATCCGTCATGTCGTGCAGTCTCCTGTAAAGGGATTTTCCGGACCATGAGTCCGAATGACTTTCATATATCGGACCGACAGTCCGTAAATCAAGATGGCCGACGCGGGCGGCCGCAGACCTCGCGGGCGCGGATGCTGGTTGCGGCCGATGCCGTGCTTGCCGCCGCACCATTTCCTGCCGCCGTGACGATGGAGGCGATCGCCGAGGCGGCCGCGGTCGGCAAGGGCACCTTGTTTCGCGCCTTCGGCAGTCGTGACGGCCTGCTCGACGCGCTGTGGACGCGACAGCTCGATCGCCTGCGCGACGCCCTCGCAGCTGAGGATTCGCCTCTCGGCGCGTCAGGCTCACCGCGCAGGCGGGTCGCCGCCTTTCTCGATGCGCTGCTGTGGTGCAAGCTCGACAACCGCCACCTGCTTCGTGCGCGTGAGGCCGCGGCCGGGCTGCTGGCCTCGCCGAACTACCTGTGGATGCATGCCACCCTGGCCGGACTGCTCCGCGACGCCGCCCCAAAGGCCAGTCAGATGACGATCGACTACGCGGCGCATGCGTTGCTGGCGCCTCTGCACATCGACCTCATCGACGTCTTGCTTGCAGCCGGCATGAATCCGCAGGACATCAGCCGCGCCCAGACCCGCCATGCGAAGGCGATGATCGCCGATCTGCGTGACTGAGGCCTGACCGGTCGGGCCAGGCGGTCGGGTCTACGTCAACTGCGCCGCCCCGCGTCGACGTCTCGCTGTACCACCGTGAGCAGTGTCGACACATCGCCGACCCCGTAATCGACCTCCGCCCCGTCACCGGAGACCGCGGTGATGCTGACACGCATGCCTTGCCGTGCCGCGGCCTGCATCGCCGTCATCGGAATGTCGAGCAGGATTATCTCACTCCGGGCGCAGGCCCCACGCCAGCAGAACTCGGTCCTCGACAGATGTTTGCGCATCGGCAGTGGGGTGCCGTCGGCAAGGTGGGCGCCGGTGAAGTCGCGATAGCGGATACCCCAGTAGGACTGCGCGAACATCATCTGGCAGGTCGGAGGTGCACCTCCCGGTGAGACGATGCAGGACAGGCCGGCACGGTCGTCCTCGCTATCGGTCGCCGCGCCCGCGGTCCCGGTCGAGACGTTGATCCGACCGTCCGCAAGCGACGAGAGGATGATATCGGCCTCGCTCAGAGGCTGCGCGAAGCGATTGGCTGCGCCACTGCCCACCACCGAACTCGCCGTCACGGTCTCGGCCCGGCCTGTGCCGGCAACGGGCGTCATCAGCGCCGACCCTGCCGCCAGCAGACAGATCACCAATCCTTCCAAACCTGTCCTCATCGAATGGGCTCCATGGCGGCGTGTTCAGCATGAAGTTTTGTTCATCCCACACTGGACCCGCCGGGACGCCTTGCGTGCATCATTTCGCCGTGAGCACGTCGTCGACACATCGTCTCCCTGCACCGTCAAGCGCTGCGGTCTCATGGCCGAGACATCACCGCTCATCCTGACCGCCGAGCTCGACGGCCCTGCCCAGGGCTGGGCGCAGGCGATGCGCGAGCGGCATTTTCCGCCCGAGCGCAATATCGTGCCGGCGCATGTGACGCTGTTCCATGCCCTGCCCGGCGACCTCGAGGCGCTTTTTCGCACCTGTCCGCTCTCCGCGCGCCCGGCGCCCTCGGTGAGGATTGCAGCACCTTTTGCGCTCGGGCGCGGCGTCGCCTACCGGCTGATCTGTCCGGAACTCGCCTGTCTGCGCGATGATCTGCTTGCAGCGCTTCCCGCCACGCGCCTGACCAGACAGGACCTCTCCCCCTGGTGGCCGCATCTGACGATCCAGAACAAGGTCGAGCCCGAGCGCGCTCGGGCTTTGCTGGCTGAACTTTCCGCGGGCGGGATGCCGATCGACACCCACGCCGTCGCGCTGCGCCTGTGGCGCTATCTCGGCGGTCCGTGGGCGCTTCTCGCCCGGCTCGCTTTCGCCCCGCCCGTCTGAACGGCAGCGGGTCAGATGTTTCCGCGGCGCAATCCACGCGCCATGGCCAGCAGCGCGATCCCGCCGAACAGCAGGTCGATGCCCACCAGCGTGCCGACCACGGCGATGCCGACCAGTGGATTCGAGAACGCGATGAACAGCGCCAGCACCCAGTCCAGCAGGCCGGACAGCATCAGCCACCACCAAGTCGAGGTGCCTGCCTTGCGTGAACTCAGTGCGATCACGATCGACGAGACCCCATCGACCATCAGCCAGGCCGCCAGCATCCACGACAGCGCGACCGCCCCGGCGCCGGGATCGAACACGATCAGCAATGCCACCACCAGCGCGGCGATCGACGACAGCAGCGCGCCCCAGAAATGGATGTGGGTGCGATTGTAGAAGGTACTTACCAAGCCGGCGATGCCGGCAATAATCAGCAGCCAGCCCAATATGCCGGCAGCCAGCACGCCCGCCACCAGCGGCGCGATGACGGCGCCGAGTCCGAGCAGCACCAGCAGCACGCCCTCGATCAGCAACAGCGCATAGCCTGTGTGGCGCGCCTGCGCCGTGGTGGGCGGGGTGACGAGACCACTCATGACGACCTCCTGGCCGGTTCCGCACTGCCGCGGCGGCAGGCACCGAAAGATATTACCCGCCAGGCTCGTTCGGGTTCCGTCATGGTGACGTTGCGTCAGCCGTTTTGAGGCAGTTTGACGACCATCACCTGGCTGCTGGGCAACTCGATCGCGATCTCGGGGCGATCGGCGAGGAATTCGTCGAATGCGGCCCGCACCCCCGCCAGATAGGAATAATCGTGGCTGACGATGATCCCGCCCGGCAACATGCGCGGATAGAAGAACTCCAGGCATTCGCGCGTGCCCTCGTAGAGATCGACGTCGAGATGCACCAGCGAGAACCGGCTGGCGGCGGCCGGATTGTTGGTCCCGCTGAACATGCCCTGGTGGAATTCGAGGTTCGGCTGGTCCGCGAGGTAAGCCTGTACCGCACCCAGCGAGGCGGCGTAATGGCCTTTCGACATCGCCCGCCGCTCCCCGCTGACCGGTTCCGGCAGGCCGGCGAAGGTGTCGAACAGATGCAGCCGGCGCGGTCGGCCGGCCAGGCTGATGAGCTTTGCCGAGCAGCCCTGATAGACGCCGACCTCGGCCATCTCGCCATCGAGCCGGCTCTGGGCCCGGGCGAGGCTGTAGATCATGAACGCCTCGTTGCCCGACAGCAGCGACTCCCGCTCGCCGCGAACGCGTCGGATCGTGGCCATGATGTCGGGACATTTGTGGCCGCCCTGGATGCCGAGCTCGATCCGCGCCAGACCGCCGACCGTCACCGCGCGCAGCGCGCGGCTGCGGGCGAACAGCCGGTGCAGCCGCTGCCATCGCCTCGCCGCACGGGCCGGGTCGTGTCCGGGATCGTCTGTCCGGACGAGGGTCGGCGCGGGCGTGATGGTATCGAGCATCTGGGGGCGAAACTCCTGGGCTGGCGACTCGGTGGACGGGTCATTCGGTCACACTGTCGGTCCGCATGTCGAGATCGTTTGGATATCGCAAGGGTCTCGTGCAATGGGACCTGATCGTTCGTCCGGGCGCCAACGGGAGCGGCCGGCGGCGGTTCCGCCGGCCCGGCTCAGTCGATCAGGCCGCGGGCGCGGGTGATGGCGAGCGCGGCGATCGTCACCGCGCAGGTGATGCCGCCCTCGCCGATCAGCCGTTCGACCTCGGCGCGCGGCACCATGCGCGCGACCATGTCGGCCTCGCTCGCCTCCCGGCGCGTGCCGCCCTGGCTCAGCCCGGTGGCGTGGAAGACATGTCCCTTCTGCGTCGAATAGCCTGCGCCCTGGAACAGGATGCCGATCTCGACCAGATGCAGGGCGCGCAGGCCGGTCTCCTCGGCCAGCTCTCCCGCGGCCAGGGCCGCCGGGTCGGCGTCGGGATCGTCCTCCCACATGCCCATCGGCAGCTCCAGCATCCGCCGCCCGACCGGGTAGCGATACTGCTCCACCATCGCGATGCAGTCGTTGTCATCGACGGCGACGATGACGGCGAAATCGTCGCGCTCGACCACGCCATACAGACCCTCGCTGCCATCGGGACGCCGGATGATGTCCTCGCGCAGCCGCAGCCAGCGGTTGCGATAGGCGATGCGGCTCGACAGGGTCAGATAGCCGCCCGCATCCGGTGTGGGCGCCACGGCAGCGCGGGACGGGGCAGGGGAGGGCGCATCTGTCATGTCGGCCAGCCTAGCGTATAAGGTGGCGCTCATGGAGGTCATCGAGCGCCTGTTCCGCAGCACCACCGCGACCATCCTGTCGATCGTGGTGTTCAACCTGCTCTGCTACATCTGTATCGGCCTGCCGCTGGCGGTTGTGCCCTCCTTCGTCACCACCGCACTCGGCGGCAGCGCCGTCGTCGCGGGCCTCGCGATCAGTCTGCAATATCTCGCCACCCTGGCCAGTCGCGCGATCGTCGGCCGCATGACCGACGAGCGCGGCCCGCGCCGCGCGGTGTTGATCGGCGCACTGTGGTGCCTCGTCAGCGGCCTGCTGCTCGGCGCTTCCGGCCTGCTGGGCACCCGCACCGCCAGCCTTGGCGTCTGGCCGGCGCTGGGCCTGCTGCTCGCCGCACGGCTCGCGCTGGGCACGGCCGAGAGCTTCACCGCCACCGGCGTGATCATGTGGTGCATCCGTCGCACCGGTCCCGAGAACACCGCTACCTCGATCTCCTGGAACGGCATCACCTCCTATGGCGGGATGGCGATCGGCGCGCCGCTCGGCGTGGCACTCGCCGCCATCGCCGATCGCGGCGACCGCGTCCATGTCAGCGGCGTCGCGATCGAGGCCCTCGCGGCGCTGACCTGTGTGTGTGCGCTGGTCGTTTTTGCCCTGGCCTCGCGACGCGCTCCAGTGCCCGGCGTGCCAGGGACGCGCATCGCCTTCACGTCCGTGCTGAAGCGCGTTGCGCCGTTCGGCGCCGGTCTCGCCCTGTCGGGGACCGGGTTCGGCGTCATCGCCGCCTTCCTGGCACTGTACTACGTCGCGCGTGGCTGGTCGGGCGCCGCGCCCGCGCTCAGTCTGTTCGGCGTCCTGTTTGTCGCCACAAGGCTGATATTCGCCTCAGCCATCGGCCGCCATGGCGGGTTCAGCGTCTCCCTGGTGTCGCTCGGCGTGGAGATCGCCGGACTGCTGTGTCTGTGGCTGGCGCCGCATCCGCTGGTCGCGACACTCGGCGCGGGGCTGACCGGGGCGGGATTTGCATTGATCTTTCCCGCCCTTGGCGTCGAAGCGGTCGGCACGGTGGGGGCTGAGAATCGCGGCGCAGCGCTGGGCGCCTACTCGGTGTTTCTCGACGTCTCCCTCGGCATCGCCGGCCCGCTCGACGGGGCGATCGCCGGCCATGCGGGTTATGCCGCCACCTTCCTGTTCTCCGCCGCCTGCTGCCTCGCCGCCTTCGTGCTCACCGCCTGGTTGCTGTGGCGTCGCAGGGCTGCGCGCGTGTGATAGAACCGCCCGACCGACCTGGAGACCGCCATGCCATCCGCGCCGCATCTGACCGAAACCGAGCTGACCCAGAGCCACCCCGGCGGCATCGCCATGCCCGGAGCGTCGGTGGCGGTATTTTGCGGCTCGCGCTTCGGCCTCGACGCACGCTTTGCCGAGGCTGCGCGCATCATCGGGGCCGGGCTGGCGCGCCGCCGCATGACGCTGATCTACGGTGGCGGCAAGGTCGGACTGATGGGGGTGGTCGCGGATGCCGCGATCGCTGCCAGCGGCGCCGTGTCGGGGGTGATCCCGCATTTCCTCAAGACCCGCGAGGTCATGCATGAGGGTGTCGAGGACCTGCGCGTCACCGATTCGATGCACAGCCGCAAGCAGTTGATGTTTGCCGAAGCCGACGCCTTCCTCGTGCTGCCCGGCGGCCTGGGCACATTCGACGAGACCTTCGAGATCATCACCTGGCGCCAGCTCGGCCTGCACGACAAGCCGATCCTGATCGTCGATATCGCCGGCTGGGCCTCCATGCTGGTCGGGGCCATCGACCAGGCGATCCGCGACGGCTTCGCGGCCGAGACCGCGCGTCGCCTATTCGAGGTTGTGCCCGATGCCGACGCGGCCCTGCTGCGCCTCGATGCCCTGCGCCCGGGCCTTGATCCGCAGACTCCCGACAGTGCGGAAACGCTGGGGCGGCTTTGAGGGTGAAACACCATCTTGCCCCCGTCGCGTCATCGCTGTAAGAGGGCCGCCGCCGGAGTGTAGCTCAGCCTGGTAGAGCACTGTGTTCGGGACGCAGGGGCCGGAGGTTCGAATCCTCTCACTCCGACCAGCCTTGGTGCTGGTCGATTTATCTGAAACGACCCCCGCCGGGTTAGCACAGCGGTAGTGCAGCGGTTTTGTAAACCGAAGGTCGGGGGTTCGATCCCCTCACCCGGCATTCAGACGCCGGTGGCGCCGCCCATGATCGAGGCGCGCAGCGCATGATCCACTGCCCGATGGGCGGCGATGATCTCGGCGTGTAGGCGGGACAGATCGTGTTCGATCGCAGCGATCCAGGCGTCGAGCTGGCGGAGACGCAGATCGGTGCTGGCGGCGAAATCGTCCTGTGCGTGGGCAAACGCGTGGAGCGTGTCGCTGGTCGTGTCCTGGCGTGGGTGCCTGCGATGGAACCATGACATGGATGTCATATGGTCGCGGCCGTTCTTCGCGGCGACATGTGGCACCGCGCGGGCAGGCATGCAGTTGCCGCAATGCGCCTGCGCTACCGCCAGCCCGGCTTGCGCGATGTCTGGCCGATCCCGGGATTGAGGCAGTTGCACGGGTCGAGTGCTCGGTAATGCGCCGCCAGCGCCGGCTTGGCCGGGTAGAGATGGCCGACATTGTGTTCGGCCGGATATTCGGCGCCGCGCGCGTCGAGCAGCGCCCACATCTCGTGCTCGATCGCCAGCGGATCGGCACCGCTTCGCACCACATAGTCCTGATGGAACACGTGGCAGAAGAAATGCCCGTAATAGAGCCGGTGCAGCAGCCGCTCGGTGATCGCGGGCGGCAGGGTCTCGAACCAGGCGCGGGTGTTGCGCGGCAGTGCGACGTCGAGAGCGACGATGTCGGCGACGGTGCGTGGATGTAGTTGGCGGTAGCGGACCGCCGCCCCGGCGGCAGCGAAGCGGTGCAGGAACGCCTTCGCGCCCTCGTCACCAGTGCAGCGGAACCAGTCGCCGCTTGCCGAAGGAAAGATCCGCCCCAGATAGGCCTCCGCCTCCGCGATGCCGCCATCGGCCATGCGCAGCAGCAGGTGGTGCTCGTAGCGGTCGCGGAACGCATACATCCGGGCAGGAAGGTGCCGCGGGGCCAGATCGGCGATCGTCTGCAGCAGCCGGTCCGACAGCGCCGTCGACAGGTGCAGGCGCTCGCACAGCGCATCGAAGCGTGCCTTGGCGGCGAAGAAGGTCGGCAGGCGTTTCGTGCCGAGGCGGCGGATGGCCAGAAACACGTCCTTGCCATAGCGCTCGGCAATGTCGAACGCATCGCGATGCAGATACTCGCCCTGCACGGGCAGGTCGGTGAAGCTGCCGAGGATGTGGCGGCGGATCGCCGTCAGCTCCGCCGGATCGTTGCTGCCGATATAGAAATCGGCCAGCTGTGCGTCGCGCGGGAAGCTGTCGAGCCGGACCGCCAGCACCATCACCCGCCCGGCGCTGCCGGCGGCCTCGAACAGCCGTCCGGTATCGGCGTTGAACCGCGCCGGCGTGTCGGCGTCGATGTGGCGGACCGTCTCGCCATAGGAGCGGTCCGAGCAGGCGCGCGCGGGATCATGCTCGGTCTCGTCAGGCCCGAACTGGCCGGCCTCCAGCCGGGACAGGATCTCCTGCGGCGTGTTGCCGAGGCGCAGGCCGAGATGATTAACCAGCACGACCCGGCCGTCGGACGTGACCTGCGCGAACAGCGCGCATTGTGTGTAGGCCGGTCCACGCCGGATGAGCGCGCCACCGGAATTGTTGCAGACGCCGCCCACCACCGAGGCGCCGATGCACGACGAGCCGATCACCGAATGCGGCTGCCGCCCGACCCTGGCCAGCCGTGCCTCCAGGGCGTGCAGCGTCGCACCCGGCAGACAGACCACCTGTTCGCCGTCGCCGAGCAGGTGGATCGTGTCCAGCCGAAGCGTGCTGATGATGACGACGTCACGGTCGTAATCGTCGCCATCGGGGGTGGAGCCGCCGGTCAGGCCGGTATTGGCGGCCTGGACGATGACAATCCGGCCGGCGGCGATGATGGCCTCGAAGGCGAGGAACTGCTCGAGCAGCGTGCCCGGACGTACAACGGCCAGCACGCGGCCCTCCCCGGTGCGATAGCCACGCCGGAAGCGGCGCGTCGCCGATGCCGAGGTGAGTACGTGGCGCCGCCCGACGAGGTCGCGCAACCGGGCCAGCAGATGCATCGCGCCGTCCAGTGTCGGGCTCCTCAGGATTTCGACGCGGCGATCATGGCCGCACGCCGCGCCTGCGGGCTGGTCGGCTCGTCGCGCAGGAAGGGCAGCCGGGTGCCGCGCGGCGGCAGCTCGCTTTCGAGCAGCGGACGGGAGAACAGATACCCCTGGCCCGTCCGGCAGCCGAACTCAATCAGGCGGCGGCGCTGCTCGTCGGTTTCCACACCTTCGGCGATCACCAGCTTGTCCAGCGACTGGCCGAGGCTGACGATGGAGTGAGCGATCTTGTCGGCGTCGTTCTCGCTGTGGACGGTGGTGCAGACGAAGGAGCGGTCGATCTTGATCACGTCGATCGGAAACAGGCGCAGATGCTGGAGAGAGGCATAGCCGGTGCCGAAATCGTCCAGCGCAACGCGGACGCCTGCCGTATGCAGCAGTTCGAGCGCCTCGATCACCTCGGCGATGCCGAGATCGAGCGCCACGCTTTCCGTCACTTCCACGCATAGCCGGTGGAAGGGAATGTCGCGCGCCTCGAGACGACGCAGGATGTGGCGTGCGGTGCTGGCGCCGCGAAGCTGCGGGCCGGTGAAGTTGACGCTCAGATACCCCGGCACGTCGTGCGTGCGGGCGAGATGGTCGAGTGCCAGTGACAGCACCTGGTCCTGCACGATCGGACCCCAGGCGTGATGGTTGAGCAGCGTCTGGAAACTCGCTGGCGTCAGCAGACCGCGGATCGGATGTCGCCAGCGCAGCAGCGCTTCCTCGGCGAGGATGCGGCCGTCGCGCAGATCGACGATCGGCTGGTAAAACAGTTCCAGCTCGTGTCGGGCGATCGCATGGGGGATCTCGGCGAGATATTCCGCCTCGCGATCGTGGCGGATCGCCAGTGCGTCCGAATAGCAGACCCGGCGGCCGCGCCCGAGCCGGCGACTTTCGTCGAGGGCCTGTTCGGCTTGGTGGCGGAATTCTTCCGGCAGGTGTCCGGGGCGACGCCGTGCCTGGCCGATGCTGACCGACAGTGACAGCACACGCCCCGCGCAGTTCCATGGCTCACCCTGCAACGCATCGAGCCGGGCGGCGATCGTCGCTTCCTGGTCAGGCGCGGCAATGATCGCGAAGCTGTCACCGGCGCTGCGCGCGATGGCGAGCGCCGCGGTGACCTCCTGGTGGAGGCGGTGGGCGAGATGCAGCAACAGGGCATCGCCATGCCGATGCCCGAAGCTGTTGTTGATCTCGCGGAGATGGTCGATGTCGATGACGAACAGGCTCGCACCCACCGGCGCGTCCTCCAGCGCCTCCATATAGGCGGAGCGCGTCATCAGTCCGGTCAGCGCATCGACGTGCGAATTGCGCTGCGATGGCAACGACAGTTCGACCGGAGCCGCCGGCCGGGCTTCGGCGAGGCCGTCGTGATGGGGTGTCGCAAACGGCCGACGAAGTGCTGCCACCCAGAACATGATCGCCTGGAACGCGAGTGCGAGGCTCAGTCCCAAACCGGTTCGCTGGATCAGGGACGGCATGCTGTCGGCTCGGGTATCGAGCCCCAGCACGGCGATGAGAGGCAGCCAGCCGATGACGCAGAGGCGCAGGATCGAATCCGAATGCCACAGCGCCACCGCGCCGATCCACAAAGTCCAGCCCGCACCGAGCAGGAGCAGCAGGTTCAGGGCGATCGCGGCACTGTCGCGCGGCAACAGCGCACCACAGGCAGCGGCGATGCCGAGCAGGGGGGCGGTCATGGCAAGCACGGTCGCCGGGCGCCGGACCGGGGACGGTGCGGTGGGCGGCTCGATCAGCAGGCGCGCCAACATCGCTCCGCTGCCAACCAGCAGGCCGACGCCGGCTTGCCCGATCCGCAGCAACAACAGACCGTCCGGCCGAATTCCAGGCAACGTGGTTCCGACACGGCAGACCGCACAGATGATGGCGGACACCGACCAGACCGTCAGCCAGCCTCGGAGCGCGGCATTTGGCCGATTCCGCGCCTCGAAGACACGGAACGTCGCGCAGGCGATCACGCCGATCGTCGCACCGAGGACGATCAGACCCAGTCCCGTCCACCAGTCATGCTGTGCCAGGCTGCTGGTGGCCGCAGGGGGATTGAAGGGCAGGCTGCCGGCTACGGCCGGCGGTGCCGGCGGCGACGCGAGCGCACGTTGGCCGATTGACATGAGGGCAAGCATCACGGCCGCCAGAGAAAGGCCCTCCCGACGCCGACGGCGTGGCAGGAGGAGGCTGTCACGACAGCCAGCCTCCTCCCTGTGGACTTGCCTCCGGTCTGCCATCACCATCCGCGCCTGCTCGACTCCCGAACACTCAACCCTGTCACCGGTTCGCCAAGGCGGCAGAGCCGGTGTCAGGTGCGCAGATCATGACCCGTCCGGCACGGTTGCCGAGCCGCGGTCATGCCCCTGTACGACTCGGCACAGAAATGAGCGTATCACGCGCAACGGTTGAAATAACGCCTATTTGTAAAAAATTCGTTGCTTTCTGCTTTCGGCACGGAGTGCTGGTGCAACCGGACGCTGCAGATGCGGCCAGGACTTGCGTCCAGGGGTCGGACGCTGCCGGTGAAGGAATTCGCCACACCCGGCGCCATGGAACCGGGTGTGGCAAATGCGCCAGCGGGGAGGGGCTGTCTTACTGAGACGGCGTCGGCTGCGGCTGCGGCTGCGCCGGCAGCGGCTCGTCGGGCATCGGCTGGCCGCCGGTGCGGCCATTGGCGACGCCGGTGCCGTTCGGGTTCGAGACCACGGCCACGGTCTGCACGGTGGCGACCGGCCTCGGCGATGACTGGGTCACTACGGTCGCGGCATGGGCCGAGGCGAGCGAGAGGATCGCGGCCGAGGCGGCGGCGACCAAGGTAAGGGGACAAGTACGGGAGGTCATCGTTCGATGTCCTTGATGTCTGAATGGCCGTCCGTCAGGCGGTCATGGAGGAGAGATTGGAACATGCTGATTTTGTTGCAACGCACAAACACGTGAACAAGCCTGTCCATTGCGCGCGGCCGCCACGGCGCCCGGCAGGTGGCGCTCGGCCTCTGAGACGAACGAGCGAATTTCCGTGCAGGAAAGGACACACCGACGCTGCGATGTTGTGACCTCGTGGCGAGGCGCGGACGAATGATGCGCGGTAAGGCGCCGCTCGGCCGACCCGTCTAGTTTCCAGCAGCCTGCTAGCCGGGATGGTAGACCGAGACCGCGTGGCGGCTGATGTCGCCGGGCTCGAAATCGATGTCGCGGAGTGCGCCGTTGGCGTAGGCGCCGATCTGGTCGGCGAAATGCGGCGAGGCGGGATCGCCGCTCTGTCCGCCGGCCATCACCGCCTTCGCGCGCACCTTCGGGCCGAACTCGACGATGGCGACGAAGCTGTTGCCGCTGGTGCCATACCAACGCTTGGTCCCCGGCCAGCGCTTCGCGCCGAACGAGGCGAGGCTACCCCATTGGGCGGAGACGAACGGCACCGGCACCGAGGGCTTCGCATCGTCGAAATGCGGCACGATCGAATCGTCGAGACGCTGGAAGCGGTTGATCTCGCGCCACTTCACCCGCCAGTCGCCAAAATCCGCCGTCAGCCGGTCCACCGCCGCCGACAGGGCGTCGAGGCGGGCCTGCGGCGCGACATGGCGATCGATGTAGTCGGCGACACTGAGATGCGCCGCCCTGGCCTGCGGGCCGATCTGTTCCCACAGACGCTCGCCCCAGACGACCGCGAGCGAAGTCGCCTCCGATTCGGTGCTCCAGCGATCGTCCCAGTCCCGCAGCAGCGCGATCGGTTCGGCGAGCCTGGTCCGGCGCGGGTCGCCGGCGGCCAGGGCCGACCAGTCGGCGACCAGCTTCGGGACCAGCATGGCAAAGCCGGGCAGGTAAGAATCGAACGCCGCGTCGCGCAGCTTCTCCAGTGTCCAGCCGCTCTTTCCCCGAAGCAGAAGATCGGCATGCGCGCCGCGCGGGTTGGCGCCCGACTGGTCCATGTAGCGTGGATAGTCGCGCGCTTTCGGGCTGTCGACGCCGGCGGCGTCCCAGGGCCAGTCATTGGTGTTGTGCGCCCAGCCGGTCTTCGGCGCGATGACGTTCGGCAGGCTGACGATGCTGTGCAGCCCGCGCCAGTCGGTGGCCGGGTCGGCGCCATCAACAGGACGGGTGTAGTCGAAGCGGTCGTCGCGCACCGGCATGAACTGCGGCATCAGGAAGGCGATCTCGCCGCGATCGTCGGCGAACAGCGTATCGTTCGAGGAGTTGGCGCGCAGCTCGGCGATCTTCATGAATTCGTCCAGCCCGCGCGCTTTGGTGCGCAGCCATGACTGCTCCAGCGCCGCGACCGGGCGGTTCATCAGCGCGGTGGCGATCCAGTGCCCGGACTCGGCACGGGTGATCGGCCCGTGATGCGTGGCGTAGACGGTGAAGTCGCGATGCCCCACCCCGCCATCGTCGCGACGGAACGCCAGCCGCACCTGTCGCGCGCGCAGCTCACGCAGCCGATCGCCGTAGCGATAGGCGAACCGTCCGCCGCGATCGACGATGGTCTCGGAGAACTCGTCGATGTTGTCGACCGTCGACGAGGTGTGCATCCAGCCTGCATGAGCATTGAAGCCCTGGTAGATGAAGAATTGTCCCCAGGTGCTGGCGCCATACACGTCGAGGCCCGTATCCGAGTTCATCTGCGCTTCGGAACGGAAATAGAAGCTGGTATGCGGATTGATCAGCAGCAGCGCATGCCCGTCCGCTGTCAGGCGCGGTGCGATCACGATGCCGTTGGAGCCGCCCGGCTCGCGTGGCGGGGGTGGTGGCGCGGGCGGTGGCGGCTCGTGGCGGTCGTAGAAGGCCCTGACGCCATCAAGCGGGATCTGTTCGATGTCACCGCCGATGCTGCCCTCGGTGAAGCTCAGCGACATCCACGGTTCGAACCGTGTCAGCACCTGCGGCCGCACGTCCGGGTGCGTGGCGAGATAGAAGTTCAGCCCGTCTGCCCAGGCTTGCATCAACCCCCGCAGCCAGCCCGGACTTGTGGCATATTGCCGCCTCAGATCGTCAGGATCGAGATACAGGCGCTGTCGCAGATCGGCCCAGATCGCACCTTCGCCGGAGGCCTCGGCGGTACGTCCGAGGGCGGTGAGCAGATTGACCTCGATGCGGTGGAAATCATCCTCGGCCTGCGCATAGATCAGCCCGAACACCGCATCGGCATCGCTGTGCCCATGCACATGCGCGATACCCCACTCATCACGCGTGATCGTCACGCGAGCGGCTTGCGCGTGCCAGCGGGGGAGCGGATCGTCTGCCGCCTGTGCCGGACGCACGAGCAACAGTGCCGTCACCAGCAGGGCCCGCCATGGGCTCACTGCGGCAGCGTCGCACAGTTCGAGGCCGGCCGCTCTCCGGCCAGCACCGCCCGCACGAACGGCGTCGAATCCGGCAACGAGGTCATCACCGTCCCCGAATGGTCCTGCGCGGGATAGAGATGGAACACCACGTCGCTGCCGGCCGCGCACGCGTCCTTCGCCAGCAGGATCTGTCCCGGTGTCGGCACGTCGTGGTCCTTGCCGCCGGTGCCGAGGAAAACCGGCATGGCCAGCTTCAGGGTCGGGTATTCGAGCGGCGACAGCAGGGCGGGCAGGGCGGCCGCCATCGCCTTGGGATCGAAGGCCTTGCGGCGTGTCAGCCGGTCGGTCTCGATGGCCTGCTCGGTGGCATGCAGACAGACCTTGGCGGTCTGCGCCGCGATCGCCTGCGCGTCGGGTGCGATCGCCGACTGCGCCAGCGTCGGATCCTGCGCCGTCTCCAGCAGATACAGCAGATAGGCGATGGTCGGATCGACATGGTCGGGATCGGCCGCCAGCGCGCCCTTGATGCTGTGTGGGCTGATATAGGGCGTGCCGGTCGCCACCACGCCGCGCAGATGGAGGTCGGGGGCGTATTGCGGCTGGAAGGCGCCGGTCGCGAACGCAGCCCCGCCGCCCTGGCTCTGGCCGATCACCACCACGTCATTGGCGAGATGCAGCGGCGCGGCCAGCGCGGCGCGCACCGCGTCCAGCACCGAATAGGCCGCCGGGCGGGTCTGGATGTAGGGGTGCGTGCCGGCGGTGCCGAGCCCCTGATAATCCGTTGCCACGATCGCGTAACCCTGCGACAGCCAGGCGTTCAGATAGTCGATGTCGCGCTGGCTGCGCCCAGCCCAGGATGGGGCGCAGGCATCGGCGATGCCCACGGTGCCGTGTGCCCAGGCCACCACCTTCCAGCCACCTTTCGGCGGCTCGCCCATAGGCAGGAAGATCGCTCCCGAGACGGCGACGATGCCGTGACCGCTGACCCCGTCGGTGGAGCTGTACAGGATGCGCAGCTGCTGCCCTGCCTGCCCCAGATGCAGTGCTGGCGGCAGCGCCTCGCTGCGCAGCATCCGGCCGGGCGCGTCCGGCAGGGCGGCCGGGGCGGCGTAGAAGGCCGACAGCGTCGTGTCGCCCGGGCTGGCGGCGCGTGCCGTCGCGCCGCTCGCGAAAAGCAGTGTCAGCGCCGCGAGCCCGGCGCGCAGATTGTTGCACGTGAAACAATTCATGGTCGCTTGCCTCCTCATGCGGCCGGGTGCTGCCCCTTGGCCGCGACTGCGCCGAGTTCCTCCAGGTCGAGATCGTGTTCGAGATCGGCCATCATCTCGCTGTCGATGCGGTGTGTGCGATACAGGCGCAGCAGCGCCTCGCGACCGGCCCGGGTCGCCGCCAGAACCACGTCGAAATGCGCCACCAGATTGCCGTGATGCTCGTCCTCGTGGGCGGCATAGGTCGCGGTGACACTCGCCCGGCGCTCATACTGATCGAGCAGCCGCGGGTGGATCAGTGCGCCATCCTCGCCGTAGGCGGCGCGGCGCACGGCTTCGAGCTGCGCCTCGGCCAGCACCACTTCCGCCTCGCTCAGCGTCAGCGGCATGCGATCCGAGGCCGGCGGCCGCAGCCCGGTGCAGCGGATCGCCAGTCCCAGTGTCATCCCCTGCAGCACCACCGTCGCCACGATCACCCCGAAGGCCGCCACCAGCATGATGTCGCGCCCCGGCATCGTCTCCGGCAGGGTGAGGGCGACCGCCAGCGACACCACGCCGCGCATCCCGGCCCAGCTCAGCACGAGCGCCTCCGCCCCGCCCAGCGGCGGATAGCGCCGCACACCCACGGCGCGCAGCAGGCGCACCACCGCATCCGATCCATACACCCACACGAACCGCGCCAGCGTCATCGCCAGCACGATCGCCAGCACGAAGCCGCTCATCTGGTGCCAGACCACACCGAACCCGCCGACGCGTTCCAGCACGGCGCGCAGCGAGAAGCCGATCAGCATGAACACCGTCGCCTCCAGCAGGAAGATCATCGTCCGCCAGAACGCCACCCCGCGGATCCGCGTCGAGGCCCGCATCACCGAATGCTGCGACCAGCCCAGTACCATGCCTGCCGCGACCGTGGCGATCACCCCCGACACGCCCAGCTTCTCGCCGATGAAGTAGCTGATCCAGCACACCAGACACGCCGAGGTGATGACGATGTCGTCCTCGAGGACGCGACGCATCACCCACGCCCAGGCCCAGCCGATCGCCCCGCCCACCGCCGCGCCGCCGATCGCCAGCACCGCGAATTTCTCCAGGCCCGCACCGAGGCTGAACGTCCCGCCGGTCGCCGCCACCACCGCGAAGCGGAACAGCACCAGCCCGGAGGCGTCATTGAGCATGCTCTCGCCCTCCAGCAGCGTCGACAGCCGCCGCGGCAGCCGCACCCGGCTCAGCACCGCGCGCGCCGACACCGCATCCGGTGGCGACACGATCGCCCCTAGCGCAGCACACGCCGCCCAGGGCAGCGACGGCACCATCCAGTGCGCCACCACCGCCACCACGAAGGTGGTGAACAGCACCGCCCCGACCGCCAGCGACAGGATGCCGATGAAATGCTGCCTGAAATGCAGGATCGCCGCGCTCCACGCCCCGTCGGCGAGCAGCGGCGGCAGGAACAGGGCGAGCACCAGGTCGGGGTCGAGATGCATCGTCGGCATGCCCGGCAGGAACGCCAGCCCGCTGCCGCCGCACAGCAGCGCGACCGATGGCGGCAGCCGCAGCCGCTCGGCCACCCAGCTCAGCGCGAGGATGGCCACGAACATCGCGATCACCATCTCAAGGATCTCGACCGGATGCATCCCCACTCTCCGCGCTGACACCGCAACGATGTGCCAGAGCCCCCCTGCGTGCAACCCGGCCCCGAGCCGCGCCGTTCGCGGCGCGATGGCCGCCACCCCGACGATCACCGTGCTGCCGATCCTCGGCGACCAGCTCAGCGAGGGCCTCGCCTCGCTGCGCGGCCGCGATCCGGGTGCCTGTGTCGTGCTGCTGGCCGAGGTGCGCGCCGAATGCACCTATGTCCGCCACCACAAGCGCAAGATCGCGCTGGTGCTGTCGGCCATGCGACATTTCTCGCTGAGGCTGCGCGCCTGCGGCTGGACCGTCGACCATGTCCGCCTCGACGACCCCGCCAACACCCACACCTTGCGCGGCGAGGTGGTGCGCGCCGCCGGCCGTTACCGTGCCACTGAGATCGTCGCCGTCGAGGCCGGCGAATACCGCCTTCGTCTCGACCAGTCCGGCTGGGGCGAGGCCGCGGGCATCCCCCTGCACCTGCTCGAGGACGACCGCTTCATCTGCTCGCGCGACGCCTTCTCCCGCTGGGCCGAGGGCCGGCGCTCGCTGCGCATGGAGTTCTTCTACCGTGAGATGCGCGTGCGCACCGGCCTGCTGGTCGACGAGGACGGCGCCCCCGCAGGTGGCGCCTGGAACTACGACCACGACAACCGCAAGCCGCCCGCGCGCGGTCTCGCCCCGCCGCCAGCGCTCGGCTTCACCACCGACGCCCATACGCGAGAGGTGCTCGATCTGGTGGATCATGAATTCGCCGGTCATTTCGGCACGCTCGACGGATTCGACCTGCCGGTGACCCGCGAGCAGGCGCTGATCGCGCTCGATCACTTCATCGACCATGCCCTGCCGCGTTTCGGCGACTATCAGGACGCGATGCTGGCCGGCGAGCCGCTGCTGTTCCATTCCTGGCTCGCGCCGGCCATCAATCTTGGCCTGCTCGACCCGCTGGAAGTCTGCCGTGCCGCCGAGGCTGCCTGGCGCGGCGGCACGGCTCCGCTCAACGCCGCCGAGGGCTTCATCCGCCAGATCATCGGCTGGCGCGAATACATCCGCGGCATGTACTGGCGCGACATGCCCGAATTCGCCACCCGCAACGAACTCGGCGCCTCCCGTCCGCTGCCTGAATTCTACTGGACCGGCGAGACCGACCTGCGCTGCCTCGCCGAAAGCATCGCCCAGACCCGCGATCTCGCCTACGCGCACCACATCCAGCGGCTGATGGTGCTGGGCAATTTCGCCCTGCTCGTCGGCGTCGACCCGGCGGCCATCTCGGACTGGTTTCTCGTCGTCTATGCCGATGCCTATGAGTGGGTGGAACTGCCCAATGTGATCGGCATGAGCCAATTCGCCGATGGCGGCGCGATCGCGTCGAAACCCTATGTCTCGTCGGGCGCCTATATCGATCGCATGTCGGATTACTGCCGCGGCTGCGCCTATGACGTGAAGCAGCGCACCGGCGAGCGCGCTTGCCCGTTCAACGCGCTGTACTGGGATTTCCTCGCCCGCCACGAGGCCCGCTTCCGCGCCAATGCGCGCATGCGCAACATCTATGCCGGCTGGGACCGCATGGCCCCGGCGCAGCGAGAGGCGCTGCGCCGCTCCGCCGCGTCCTTCCTCGACCGGCTCGTTCCCGCGGAACCCGGCTGGGCGCGCTCGAGCTAGCGCAGCGACAGGTGCGATCTTCCGGCTCCGTCGCCGGCGGCGCGGCAAGACCTGGCAGCACGACGCCCAGACGAGTTGCGACGGGGAAGCTGCACCCGTACGGGCAGCGTGACAGGCCCCGACGGCGGTACGGTGAGTTCCACCGGCTCTGCAATCTCACGCCACCACCGGCCCCGTGAGCCGGCGCGGTCAGGTCGACCGGGCTGGCCACCAGCGTTGCGCATGATGCAGGGCTGTATGGGGACAGGTCACGTGGGCGCGGTCCGCGCTCGCGGAAGCACAACCGATCGGATCGAATCGTTGCCGTGCAGAATTGGTGATCCTGCAAGGACCGCCCGTTTTCTGCGTGACTACGTGGCTCCCATCTGCTGACGCGGGTTCGCTGCCAGAATGGCGGACGGATGGAGTTTCATTGCAATACCGGACCATCTTCGAGGGTTTTTTACTCGCCATGGGCGACGTGTGCTTCTATGATCCGTTACGTATTTGCTGCGCCGCACCAAAACCCCGCTCTGATGTGCGGATACAGGGGAGCGGCCAGCCGGGCCGGCCATCCCGGCAGCCCGTCCGCGCCCGGACCAACGCCGCCCGGGCCGTATGAAAGGCAAGACGAAACACGGGAGAGCCCGCACGTGAGCGACACACTGCACCCTTTGGATCATGACCGCATGGCGGGAAAAACCCTCACGCGGCTGACCCGCGATACGCTCGATGCGGCTCACGCCGATATCCGCCGCCCGGGTTATGATCCCGCTGCGCTGGTGCCGTCGATCCTGCATCTCGGCTGTGGCGCCTTCCACCGCGGCCACCAGGCCTGGGCCACCCAGCGCGCCATCGAGGCCGAGGGCGCGGGCGGCCTGCGCTGGGGCATCGCGTCCGCCGCCCTGCGCCGTCGCACTACCCCCGACCTGCTCTGGCCGCAGGATGGGCTCTATACGCTGATGCGCCGCGACGAGACCGGCACGAAGGCCGAGATCGTCGGCAGCCTGGCCGAGATCGTCCACGCACCGTCCGATGCGATCGGCCTGCCGGCCCGTCTCGCCGACGAGCGCACCCGAATCGTCACCCTGACCGTGACCGCCGACGGCTATCTGCTGGAGCCCTCGACCGGCCGCCTGCAGGCCGATCACGCCGCGATCCGCGCCGACCTCGACACCCCCGCCCAGCCGCAGACCCCGGTCGGCATCCTCGCCGCCGGCCTCGCCGAGAAGCGTCGTCTCGGTGGCACCCCACCGGTGATCCTGTCCTGCGACAACCTCGCCGCCAACGGCCGCACCCTGCGCCAGGCAGTGATGGATTTCGCCGACCTGATCCCCCATTCCGACGGCCTGTCGGGCTGGATCGCCGCGAACGTGCAGTTCCCCGAAACCATGGTGGACCGCATCGTGCCGGTGCCCGGCGACGCCGACATCGAGGATGCCGCCCGTCTGGCCGGCCTGCGCGACCTCGCGCCCGTCTCCTGCGAACCCTTCCTGCAATGGGTGATCGAGGCGTTCGACGGTCCGCGCCCGGCCTGGGAGGCGGCCGGCGCGCAGTTCGTGACCGATGTGGCTCCCTTCGAGCAGGCCAAGCTGCGCCTGCTCAACGGTAGCCACATGCTGCTCGCCTATCTCGGCGCGCTCGCCGGCCTGCCCACCATCGCCGACACCGTCGACGACCCCGACTTCCATCGCTTCATCGAACGCTTCATGCTGCGCGAGCAGGGGGCGACGCTGTCGCTCTCGGAATCCGAACTCGGCGGCTATGTGGGCGAATTGCTGCACCGTCTGCACAACCCCGCCATCCGCCACGAGGTAGACCGGATCGGGCGCAACGGCTCGGTCAAGCTCGCCACCCGCCTGATGGCGCCGATGCGCGAGAACCTGCTCGCCGGCCGCGACGTGCGCTGCACCACGCTCGGTCTCGCCGCCTGGATCCGCTGGTTCGCCCTGCGCGACACCTCCGGCACCGAAGTTCGCCTCAATGACCCCCAGGCGGCCGATTTCCGTGCCCTGTGCGAGCGGATCGGCGAGAATTTCGACGCCCAGGCCAGCGCCTTCCTCGACATGGAGGAGGTATTCGGCCCGCCTTTGCCCAACCACGGCCGCGTCGTCGCCGAACTGGGTGCCGCCCTGCGCGCTCTGCACGAACGCGACGTGCGCGACCTGGTCGCCGAAGCGGCCGCTGCCTGAAATCGACCAAGGAAGCCCACGATGTCCACGATTGACGCCGTCATCTTCGACATGGACGGCCTGATCCTCGATACCGAGACGCTGGCCATGGATGCGCTGGTCAGTGCCGGCGCCGAACTCGGCTACGACATGCCCCGCTCGTTCTGCCACCTGATGATCGGCGCACCGGCCGATCGCTGCCGCGAACTCGTCGTCGAACGCTACGGGGCCGATTTCCCCCTCGAACGCTATTTCGAGCTGCAGGAAATCCATCTCCGCCGCCTCGTCGATGCCGGCCGCATGCAGCTCAAGCGCGGCGTGCTCGAGCTGCTCGACTGGCTCGACGCCCAAGGCATCCGCCGCGCCATCGCCACCTCGTCATCCCGCGCGCGCACCGATCACCATCTCGGCCTGATGGGCATCGCCCAGCGCTTCGAGCACATCGTCACCCGCGACGACGTCACCCGCGGCAAGCCCAATCCCGACCCGTTCCTGACCGCAGCGAAGAAGCTCGGCATCGCCCCCGCCCACTGCCTGGTGCTGGAAGACAGCTTCAACGGCATCCGCGCCGCCCATGCGGCCGGCATGCGCGTCATCATGGTCCCCGACCTGCTCGATCCCACCGACGAGATCCGCGGCCTTGCCCACCGCGTGGTGCCCAGCCTGCACGACGTGATCGACTTCCTCGACGCCCAGCGCTCGGCCCGGGCGGCGTGAGTGCCCGCGGGGGACGCTGTCCCCCGCACCCCCTGGCAGGAGGCTCGGCCTCCTGCACCTCGGATTTTACGTGAAAAGGGGGATCGCAAAGGGCTGAGCCCTTTGCCGGGGGTGCAGGGGGCGGCGCCCCCTGCGACTCTCACACCCGCCCGAGGCCGATCGCCACGGCGAGTAGGAGGCCAACCTCGCGGTTGCGGCGGAACAGGCGCAGGCAAAGCGGGGCATTGCGGGGGTCAACGCGGGCGGCCTGGAGGGCGAGGCCTGCGGTCGGCAGGAGAAGGACGAGCCAGAACCAGATGCCGAGGCCGGCGCACCAACCGGCCAGGGCGAAGGCGGCGATGGCGGCGGCGTAGCAGGCGCCGACGAAGCGGCGGGGGGCGTGGGCGAACAGCCGGGAGGTGGATTTCACGCCGATCAGCGCGTCGTCTTCCATGTCCTGAAAGCCGTAGATGGTGTCGTAGCCGAGCTGCCAGGCGATGGTGGCGGCGTAGAGGGCGAGGGCGGCGGCGTCGATGCGTCCGGCGCTCGCGGCGTAGCCCATCGGGGCGCCGAAGCCGAAAGTGAAGCCCATCACCAGTTGCGGCCACCAGGTGACGCGCTTGGCGAGCGGGTAGAGCCCGACCAGGAACAGGGAAAACACGCCCAGCGCCCAGCACAGGGGGTTCAGCATGAGCAGGATGGCGAGGCCGAGCGCGAGCAGGACGGCGAGCAGGATGGCGGCCTCGCGCATCTGCAGCCGGCCTGAGGCGAGCGGGCGGCCGGCGGTCCGCGCCACCTGGGCGTCGATGTCGCGGTCCCACATGTCGTTGACCACGCAGCCGGCGCCGCGCATCACCACCGAGCCGATGGCAAAGAGGGCGGCGAGAACCGCGCGCTGCCGCCAGGACGGCCCGGCGGGGAGCAGGATGCCGCACAATCCGGGCAGGAACAGCAGCCAGATGCCGACCGGCCGGTCCAGCCGCATGAGCTGTGCATAGGCTCGGGCTTTCGGCGGCAGGCGGGCGATCCAGCCGCTGGAAGCGATGTCGGTGTGCAGGGCGGCGCTGGGCATGTCGCTCAGGATGAACCGCAGCCCGTCCCGGCGCCAGAGCGCATGGTCGTCAGGCCGGGTCGGGGGGCTGCGACCTGCGCCAGCGTCCGAGCAGGTCGGCCAGGAAGCCGGCCACACATCCGGCGAGGGCGGCCACGAGCACTGCCCAATAGGATGCGAAACCATAGGCTTCGCCCAGCCGATAGAAGGACACGGCACACAGGGCCGGCACGAGGCCGATCAGGATCCGGTCGGTGACCGAGGCACCGTCCGAAATCACGCCGTACATCATCGAGGTCGCTCCCGAGCCTGCGTTTCCGGCCGGCAGCGGCTGGTTGCGAAGAGCAACGAAATGCAAGCCCGCAGCCTTGTCAGGCTGGGCCGCGGGCCGCATACCGCGCCACGATGCAGGATCTGCCCAGGCTTCATTGCCCGCAGTGTCTGGCTCCGGGCGTCGAGGTCGAGCTCGACGAGGGGCAGGCGCGTTATCTCGGCACCGTGCTGCGTCGCAGCCCGGGCGATGGCGCGCGACTGTTCAACGGGCAGGACGGTGAGTGGCTCGCGCGCATCTCGACCCTGCGCAAGCAGCGCTGCACGGTGGCGCTGGAGGAACGGGTGGTCGCACCGCATGCCGAGCCGGGGCCGTGGCTCGTGTTCGGCCTGCTCAAGCGCGACGCGACCGATCTGGTGGTGCGGCTGGCGACCGAGCTCGGGGCGGAGCGGCTGCTGCCGGTCACCACGCGGCGGACCAATGCGGGGCATACCAATCCTGCCCGGCTGGCGGCGATCGCCACCGAGGCGGCCGAGCAGTGCGAGCGCCTCACCGTGCCGCCCATCGAGCCTGTGCGCACGCTGGCAGAGCTGCTCGGTGGCTGGGAAGAAATGGCCGGCGGGCGACATCTGTTCGCCGCGATCGAGCGCGATCCGCAGGCGTCCGGTGCCGATGCCGCGCCTGGCGAGACCGCGTTGCTGGTCGGGCCGGAGGGCGGGTTCGCGCCCGAGGAGCTTGAACTTCTCGCCCGGCGCCCCTTTGTTACGCCTGTGTCGCTCGGACCGCGCATCCTGCGCGCCGAGACGGCGGTCGCCGCCGGGCTCGCCCGGCTTCACTTCCTTGCCTCGCCTCGATTGGATGCGCATGTCGAACCCCGGTGACGAAGACGCCACCCCGATCGTCTCGACTGCGCAACTCGCCACCTATCTCGCCGAGGGCTGCAAGCCGCGCGAGCGCTGGCGGATCGGCACCGAGCACGAGAAGTTCGGCTTCTATCGCAGCGACGACGCCTCCCCGCCCTATGCGCCCGGCACCGAACGCGCCGGCGGGATCCATGCCGTGCTCGACGGGTTCGAGGCGCGTGGCGGCTGGGGCCCGATCGCCGATCAGGGGTCGCTGATCGGGCTCAAGGGGCTGGCCGGCGGCGAGCAGCCGGGTGCATCGATCTCGCTGGAGCCGGGCGGGCAGTTCGAGCTGTCGGGTGCGCCGCTGGTCGACCTGCACGAGACCGGCCGCGAGATGACACGGCATTTCGCCGCCACCCGCGCGGTGGCCGATCCGCTCGGCATCGGCTTCGCCCCGCTCGGCTTCCATCCCGCGGCAACGCGCGCACAGATGCCGATGATGCCGAAATCGCGCTACGCGATCATGTGGCGCTACATGCCCCTGGTCGGCACGCGCGGGGCGGACATGATGCTGCGTACCTGCACCGTGCAGGTCAATCTCGACTATGCCTCCGAAGCCGACATGGCGCGCAAGATGCGGGTGTCTCTGGCCCTGCAGCCGGTGGCGACCGCGCTGTTCGCCAACTCGCCGTTCTACGAGGGACGGCCGAACGGGCTGCTGTCGAACCGCGCCCAGGTCTGGACCGATGTCGACAATGCGCGCTCGGGGATGCCGGCGCTGTTCTTCGAGGACGGGTTCGGCTTCGAGCGTTATGTCGAGTGGGTGCTCGACGTGCCGATGTATTTCGCCGCCCGCGACGGACGGCTGATCGACGTCGCCGGCGCCTCGTTCCGCGACTGGATGCGAGCCGGGCGCTCCGGCCGCAGCCACGAGGCGCTGCGCGGCATCGCGCCGACGATCGGCGATTTCGCCGACCACCTGACCACCGTGTTCACCGATGTGCGGCTCAAGCACTTCCTCGAGATGCGGGGGGCCGATGCCGGCTCTCCGGCGATGATGCTGGCACAGTCCGCGCTCTGGGTCGGCCTGCTCTACGACGACGCCGCGCTGGCCGCCGCCGAGGCGCTGGTGCGCGAACATCGCTGGTCGGACTATCCGCGCCTGCGCCTCGCGGTCCCGGAAGAGGGGCTCGGTGCGCAGCTCACCGGGGGCGTGACTGCCCGTGATCTCGCCCGGTCCATGCTCGCCATCGCCGAGGATGGCCTTGCCGCCCGCGCGGCTGCCGGCATCGCCGACGAACGTCCGCTGCTGGCCCCGCTGCACGAGATTGTTGCCGGCGGTCCGAACCAGGCCCAGCACTGGCTGGCGCGGTACCACGGCGACTGGGGTGGTGATGTGCGGCGGATCTTCGCCGAGGCAGCGATCTGACGGCGCATGGTGTGCCGCGCTGGCTCGGGGGTCTCTGCTTGGCAGCGCTCCTCGGTGAGCCGGCGATCGCGTCGGCACAGGCTGCGAGCTTCGACTGTGCCAAGGCCACCTCGCCGCGTGAGTATCTGATCTGCGGGACGGCCGAGCTTTCGACGCTCGACCAGCAGCTGCAGGCGACCTACGCAGCGAAGCTCGTCCTGCTCAGCCCGGCGGGTATGAAGCTGCTGCGCGCCTCCGAACGGGCGTGGTTCACCTATTCCGACCGAATCTGCGGCTTCGAGGCTCCGCAGGGCGTCGTGCCCGGCGCGCCCAAGGCGCAGGCGCAATGTCTCATCGAGGCGACCCATGACAGGCTGCGCGACCTGGCCTGTATCGGTCGTTCCGGGCCCTACATGATCGTCCGGATCGATCGCTACGCCGCGAGGCTGGTTACCGGGTCGGATGTGGCCGCGCATTTCTCGACCCGTCATGTCTCCATCCCGCAGATCGACGCGCCGGGCAGCGCCGCGCAGCAAGGGTGGAACCGGAATGTTATCGAGCAGATGCACCAGACTGGGCCGTCGGTCGACAAGGTGGACATGCAGGACGACGTTTTCGGAGAGATCGGCCTTGCTACGCCCCGGCTGATCAGTCTGCGTTGGGTGGACGCGTTTCACGATGCCGACATGATACACTGGCAGTGGACCTATCGGGTCAGCAATATGGTCATGGACCCCGACCTCCGTGCCATGGTTCCATCCGATCTGTTTGCCGTCACCGCGGACTGGCCGCGCCCCTTGTCGGACATCGCCGTGAGGGCGATCGAAGCCGAAGGCTGGGTGCCGGACTCCGAAAGTTCACTCACCGGACTACGTCGGCTGTCCGGCGACCCGGAGACGTGGTTTCTCCGTACGGACGGGATCGAGATCTCGCTCGGATCGTCCTCCATAGGCTGCCGTGTCTGCAATCCCGCCAACAGCCTGGTGCCGTGGACGAAGTTGCGCGCACTGATGACGCCGCGCGCACTGGTCCGGTAAGCGGTCTCAGCGAGAAGCCGCCTGTCTGTGCGAACACACGAGCGCGTCGTCTTCCTCATCGCCTGCCAGCATCGCCAGTGACCTAGCCTGACGTACGATCAGGGTGTGGTTGCCCCGCGTGTCGATCACGCCCTCGCGACGCAGCCGGCTGAGGATGCGGCTGACGGTCTCGATCGTCAGGCCGAGATAGTCGGCGATCTCGCCGCGGGTCATCGGCAGGGCGATCTCAACGCCGGGGCGATGATCGGCCGCCCAGTCGCGCAGGAAACTCGCCACGCGCTCGGTGGCGGTCTTGCGGCCCAGCAACAGCATCGCCGACTGTGCGCGGGCGAGGTCGCGGCAGGCCACCTGCAGCAGGCGATGCTCCAGATGCGGCATGCGCGACAGCAAGGCTTCCAGCCGTCGGCGCGGGAAGCGGCAGATGCCCAGCGGTTCGATCGCCTCGGCACCGAAGGCGAAGCTTTCGGTAGCAGCCAGGCCGAGAAAGTCGCCGCTGCGCACGAAGCCGGTGATCTGCTGGCGCCCGTCGGGCAGGGTGCGGGTAAGCTTTGCGGTGCCGCCGGAAATATTGAAGAATGCCGAGGCCGGGGACTGCTCCTCGATGAAGGCCTGTCCGCGCGGCACCGACTGCACCTCGGCGATCGCTGCGAGCGACGCGAGCTCCTCGTTCGACAGCACGCCACAGACGCTGTCGGCGCGTACGCCGCAATGCAGGCAGCGCGTGAGGCCGGACAGCGCCGCAGGCGTCAGCGTCGTCATCGCCTCTTTCTCCCCCGCCGCGGACCAACCGAACTGGATATGGCGATCTCGCGTGGCAGTAGCAAGCAAAACCACTGTCAAACCGCAATCCCGTAGGCGAGCTCGTCGCGGTTGCGCCAGCCCGGGCGAACATAGTTGACGATCAGCGTGCGCCGCCAGTCGTTCATCCGCCGCAGGCTGTAGCCGTGCCAGCTCACGGGCGAGGGGACGAACATCAGCGCGCTGCCGAACGGCGCCGGTGGTCGCGCGAACCACCGCTCGGGACCGTCGAACAGGTCGGTCCCCCAGTCTGCGGCCTCCTCGCCCTCGGAGAGATACACCAGCAGGGTGAGTGCCTTGTCGCCGATATCGGTGTGCGGCGCGAGCCAGAACCCCGGCCCGTCGCAGCACAGCTCGCAGCGCAGCAGACAGCCCGACAGCGCCGCGCCGGTCAGTGCCTCGATCGCGGCCACCGTGGCAGGGTGCTGGAACAACCCAGCCAGACGATCCATCTCGCGCACCCGGCCGCGCAGGGTCGGATCGATGAACCGCCGCCGCGCCATTCCCCCCGCCCGCGTGCCGTCATGCGCGGCGGCGAGTTGTGCCACGGTCGCGCAAGGGGGGAGACACTGCCTGTGCGCCGCACGCGCCAGCGACGGCGGCAGGAGGTCGGCGAACGTCCAGAAGGCGAACGGGGCCAGATGCGCCTCGGCATAGGCGAGCCGGTCGATCAACCGCCCGCATTCGCTCCTGTTGCCCGCCGGCCCCATCGTCATCGGTCCCCTCAGAAGCGGTAGCCGATCCCTACGCCCACCAGCGTCGGGTCGAGATGGGTATGGGCATGCAGCGCGCCGCCGTCGATCTTGGCGGTGGTCTGGATCAGCGTCTGCTTGACGTCGACATTGGCCACCCAGTGTCCGCCGAGCGCGATGTCGGCGCCGAGCTGGAAGGCGGGCGAGAGCGTGTTCTTCAGCCCCACCGACGTCACCGCGCCGCCCGCGGCCTTGGTGGCGAAGAAGAACGCCGCCGTCATGCCGGCGCCGACATAGGGATCGATGCGGCTGTGCGGCGCGAAGTGATATTGCAGCGTCAGCGTCGGCGGCAGCACCCAGGTCGAGCCGACATCGACATGGCCCAGCGCCGTGCCGCTGGCCGCGATATTGTGGCGCGACGCACCGGCGATCAGCTCGACGGCGAGGTTGTCAACGATGAAGTAGGAGAAATCGAGTTCGGGGATGACCTGGTTGGTCGTCTCGACCTTGCCGCCGATCGCGCTGACCGAGCTGCCATTGTCCTGGGTGAGCACGCCGACGGCGCGTAGACGGACCTCGAACATGCCGGCATGGGCCGGGACGAAGGCATCGCCGAGATTGATGAAATCACCGGCCTGGGCTGCCGGTGCGGCGAGTGCGAGCCCCAGCAGCATCGGGGCGATCAGTGTCTTGCGCATCATGGAATTGGGTCTTCTTCGAAGCGTTGTCGATGCTCGAAGAAGACCCCGCCGGTCAGAAAAAATCCTTGATATGGCTCAATGTCTGATCAGATCGAGCTGGGCGTCGTCATCGGCGGCGCCGAGCCTGTATTCGTACCACATCCCGTTCAGAACCCCGAACAGCAATGCGCAGCCAAGGCCAAGCATCCAGGTGAAATACCACATCGTGTTGGTCCCTTTTCGCGTCTGGATCAGTAGAGATCGGGATTGGTCGAGATCTCGGCCGTCGTCACCCGGCCCCACATCACCCGATACACCCAGGCGGTGTAGGCCAGCACGACCGGCAGGAAGATCACCGTGCAGACGAGCATGATGCCGAGCGTGTGCTGGCTCGACGAGGCGTTCCACACCAGCAGACTCGAATGCGGATCGACCGAACTCGGCAGGATCACCGGGAACATCGACAGTCCGACCGTGGCGATGATCCCCGCGCTCGCCATCGACGATCCGCCGAGGCTGGCCAGCTCGTGACGCGTACGAAGCCCGACGAAAGCGAGTGCTGCGCCGAGAAACCCGAGTGCGGGGGCGATCATCATCCACGGGTGGGCGACGAAATTGTCGAGCCACGCGCCGCTCTGCGGCACGGTCGTCGCCCATAGCGGGTTGGACGGCCCGTCTGCCGGCGGCATCGTCGTGACCGCGTAGCCGAAGCCGCCCCAGGCGACCAGGACGCCGCCGGCCGCGAACAGCACGATCACCGCCAGCGCCGCGACGCTGCCGGCGAGGCGCGCACGCTCGCGCACGGCGCTCGCGGCGAGGCGAATACCGAGATAGCTCGCGCCGTGCAGGACCATCATCGATACCGACAGCAGCCCGCACAGCAGCGGCAACGGCGTGAACAGCCCCCACAGCGAGCCCTCGTAGAACAGCCGCAGGTCGCCATCGAGCCGGATCGGCACACCGCGCAGCACATTGCCGACGGCGACGCCGAACACCAGCGAGGGCACGAACCCGCCGACGAACAGCCCTAGATCCCACGCCGAGCGCCAGCGGGCCTCGGGGCGTTTGGAACGATACTTGAACCCGACCGGGCGCAGGATGAGGGCAGCCAGCACGAGGAACATCGCGAGATAGAACCCCGAGAAGCTGGCCGCATAGACCAGCGGCCAGGCGGCGAAGATCGCGCCGCCGCCGAGGATGAACCAGACCTGGTTGCCCTCCCAGGTCGGGGCGGCGACGTTGATCGCCATACGCCGCTCGACGTCATTGCGCGCAACGAAGGGCAGCAGGGCGCCGATACCGAGATCCCAGCCGTCGGTGAGCGCGAAGCCGATGAGCAGCACGCCAAGCAGCGACCACCAGATCAGCCTCAGTGTGGTGTATTCGAAAAGCATGTGCATGGGATTTGACCTTTGCCTCAGGCCGTGACCGGGGTGGCGGGCAGGTCGCCCGGCTCGGGTGCGATGTCGAGATGCTCGTAGGGGCCGTGCTTGATCGAACGGATCATCAGACCGACCTCGATCACAGCCATGGTGCCGTAGATCGCGGTGAAGCCGATGATGGTTGTGACGATCTGGGCGTGGCTGAGCGTCGACGCGCCCAGCCCGGTCGGCAGCACGCCATCGATCGCCCAGGGCTGGCGGCCATATTCCGCCACCAGCCAGCCCAGTTCCGCCGCAACCCAGGGCAGCGGCAGCGCGCACAGCGCGCAGCGCAGGAACCAGCGCGTGTTCTCGCGGCGCAGGGTGACGAGCACGAAGGCGGTGGCGAACAGTGCGATGAAGCAGAAGCCCAGGGCCGCCATCAGACGGAAGGCCCAGAACAGGACGGGCACATCCGGAACCGTCGACCATGCCGCCGCACGGATCTGGGCCGGTGTCGCGATGGTGGGATCGGCCATGGTGCGTTTGAGCAGGAGCGCGTAGCCGAGATCATGTGCATGCTCGGCGAAGGTGGCGTGGGCCGCGACGTCGTCGGGCGTCTTCTTCAGGATCTCGAGCGCGCGATACGCGATCAGCCCGCTTTCGATGCGTGTCTCGGCGGTCGCCACCAGTTCGGAGATGCCCGTGACGGTCTTGTCGATGCTGCGGGTGGCGATCAGGCCGAGCACCCAAGGGACCTCGATCCGGAAATGCGTGGTGCGGTCGGCGACGTCCGGAAATCCGATCACCGTGATCCCGGCCGGGGCTGGTGCGGTGGTCCAGGCCGCCTCGATGGCGGCGAGCTTCATTTTCTGGTTGTCGGTCAGCGTGTAGCCGCTCTCGTCGCCGAGCACGACCACCGACAGCGAGCTCAGCAGCCCGAAGGCGGCGGCCACCGCCATCGAGCGGCGGGCGATCGGCATGAAGCGCCCGCGCAGCATGTAGAACGCCGACACGCCGAGGACGAATACCGAGGCGATCACATAGCCCGCACTCACCGTGTGGACGAATTTCGCCTGCGCGACCGGGTTGAACAGCACGGCGCCGAAATCATGCACCTCCATGCGCATGGTGGCCGGGTTGAACACCGCGCCGACCGGATTCTGCATCCAGCCGTTGGCGATCAGGATCCACAGCGCAGAGAGATTGGTGCCGAGCGCGGTGAGGAAGGTCACCGCCAGATGCCCGACCTTCGACAGTCGGTTCCAGCCGAAGAACATCAGCCCGACCATGGTGGCCTCGAGGAAGAAGGCCATCAGGCCCTCGATCGCCAGCGGCGCGCCGAAGATGTCGCCGGCATAGGTCGAGAAATACGACCAGTTGGTACCGAATTCGAACTCCATGGTCAGGCCGGTGGCCACACCGAGCACGAAGTTGATTCCGAACAGCTTGGCCCAGAACCGGGTGACGGTGCGCCACACCTCGCGGCCGGTCATCACGTAGATGCTTTCCATCAGCACCAGCATGAAGCTCAGGCCCAGCGTCAGCGGGACGAACAGGAAATGATACAGCGCGGTCAGCGCGAACTGCACGCGCGAGAGATCGGCGATTGATGGGTCCATGGGATGCGGCCTCAGCAGGATGGCGGCCTGCGCGGGCAGGCAGTCGTGGAGCAGATATGGACCTCGGGGCCTGTCGCGGCCTTGATGTGGATCAAGGCGACCCCATCGCGACGGTGCGAGCCTGCGGGCATGATCCGCCTCCTCACCAGACCGGCGTCGCGTCCCGCCCTGCCGCGTCGTCCGCCCGTGTCCCGTCCGGCGCAGGCGGACGTGGACGGGTCGGCGACCGGCGACCGGGCGGCAGCGCTGTGGCTGAACCGGCTGACCCGGGTGGTGCCCCGGTCGAGCGCTGCGGCGCAGCTCGTCGCCGGCGGCCTCGACAGCGCCGGCGCGATCGCGTTCGCGGCCGCGCTGGCGCTGGGCGTGACATGCGCGCCGCATCTGCGCGGTGCGCTGCTGCTCGGCCTCGCTGCCTGCGCGCTGCGGGGGGCGGCGGCGGTCTGGTCGGCGCGGCTCGGGGCCCAGGCGGCGCGATCGGTCAAGACCACGCTGCGCGCCGCCCTGGTCGACCGCCTGCTGCGCGGCCGGCCGCTCGCAACGGCGGTCGAACAGGGCGCGCGCGGCACCGATCCCGTCGCCGTGCTGACCACCGGCGTCGAATCGCTTGACGGCTACATCGCGCGCTTCCTGCCGGCGCGCCGTGTCGCCGGCCTCGCCCAGCTCGCCGCCCTCGCCGCCACCGCCTGCGCAAGCCCGGTGGCGGCCGGCATCGAACTGGCCACCCTGCTGCCGTTCGTGCTGCTGATGATCCTCGCCGGCTCCGCCGCCGCCGCCGAGACGCGGCGGCAGTTCCAGTCGATGGCGAGGCTGTCGAACCTGTTTGCCGACCGCATCGCCAACCTGCCGCTGCTGCTCGGCTTCGGTGCGGTGCCGCACGAGACCCGGCGGCTGGGGCTGGCGGCGGACGCGCTACGCGGGCGCACCATGGCCGTGCTGCGCATCGCCTTCATCTCCTCGGCGGGGCTGGAGTTCTTCGCCGCCCTGTCGGTGGCCCTGGTCGCGGCCTATTGCGGCTTCAGCCTGCTGCACCTGCTGCCGTTCGCCGCCCCCGAGCGGCTCGATCTGGCCCGTGCGCTGTTCGTGCTTGCGCTCGCGCCGGAGGTGTATGCGCCGATGCGCCGCCTTGCCGCCGCCTATCACGACCGCCAGCAGGCGATGACCGCCGCCGCCTGCATGGACGCGACCGAACCCGGCCGCGATGCGGGCCCGCCCGCGCCGGCCCTGTCGGGCCCGCACCTGTGCGCGCCGCCGCATCTGCGGTTTCGTTCGGTGGGCGTCCGCTATCCGGGCGAGCCGCGTCCCGCGCTTGCCGGGCTGGACTTCACGCTACCGCCCGGCGGCAGCCTCGCCCTGCTGGGCCCCAGCGGCAGCGGCAAGAGCACCGCTCTCGGCCTGCTGGTCGGCCTGCCGGGCGTGCATGACGGACGCATCGAGATCGACGGGACCGTGCTCGAACCCGGTGCGTCTCTGGCGGCCTCGCTCGCCTGGATGGGGTCCGATCCGCTGCTGGTCGAGGACACGCTGCGGGCCAATCTCGCCCTGGCCGCACCCGATGCGTCCGATGGCCGAATCCTCGATGTCGCCCGCGTCGCAGGGCTGGACGCCGTGCTGGGCCGGCCCGGGGCGCTCGATCTGATTCTCGATCATCGCGGCTCCGGCCTGTCGGGCGGTGAGCGACGCCGCATCGGGCTGGTGCGCGCGCTGCTGCGCGCGGCACCGCTGCTCGTCCTCGACGAACCGACCGCACATCTCGACGCCGCGTCCGCCTTGGCCTTGCGCGATGTGCTGGCCGGGGTGATCCGCAGCCGCCGGGCGAGCGTGCTGATCGCCACCCACGACGCCGAGCTGGCCGCGCTGGCCGATGCCGTGGTTACCCTGGAGCCGCGGTCATGAACATTGCCAATGCCGAGCCGGTCGGCCTGCGCGCAGTGCTGCGCCAGATGACGCGGCCCGATACCCCTCGCGCCGCCCTCGCGGTCGGGCTCGGCGCGCTGACGGCGGCTGCCGGCACCGCGCTGCTCGGCCTGTCGGGCTGGTTCCTCGCCGCCTGCGCGGTGGCCGGTGCGGCGGGGCCGGTCGCGGCGATCGCGTTCAATACCCTGCTGCCGAGTGCGGCGATCCGGCTGGCCGCGATCACCCGCACCGCCGGCCGCTATGGCGAACGGCTGGCCGGGCACGACGCCGCCTTTCGCAGCCTCCCGCGGCTGCGCCCGGCGATCTTCACCCGCCTCGCCGGCGCGCCGGCGAGCGTCGCACTCGGCCTTGATCCAGGTGAGACCGCATCGCGGCTGGTGGAGGATGTCGGCGAGCTCGGCGATCATCTGGTGCGCCGCCTCGCCTGGCCCGCCGCCTGCGGGGGTGTCGTCGCCGGCCTGGCCGCGCTCGGCCTCGCCGCCGGTGGGCCGGCGATCGCGTCGGTCCTCGCGCTGGTGGCGGCCGAACTCGCGCTCGCACTGCTGCTGTCACGCCGGCGGGCGCGGCTGCATGCCGATCTGCCCGCGGCACACGGCCGGTTGCGGGCCACCACGCTGCATGTCTGCCGCGCGGCGGCCGAACTGCGGGCCTACGGGCTGGAGGCGAGGGTCGCCGCCGATCTCGCCGTGCAGGCGGAGCGCGTGGTGGCGCTGCAGCAACGCATCGCCCGTCAGGCCGGGGTCTTTGCCGCACTCCAGGCGGTGGGTGGGATCGCGTGCGCCCTGACGGCGCTGTCGCTCGCCGCCGATGCCGGTCCCGCCCATGCGGCGCTGGCCGCGCTTGCCGGGCTCGCCACCTCGGAGGCCGCCTGTGCGCCGGTGGCCGGACTCGAACGACGCGGGCCGCTGCGCGCCGCGATCGCCCGGCTCGACACGCTGCTGCGTCGCGACGCGGTGACGCCGGTCGCACCGGTGCAGCCGGCGCTGGCTCTGAGCATTGCCGGCCAGCGTCTGGCGCCTGGCCGGATCGTCGGGCTGGTGGGCGCATCGGGGGTCGGCAAGACGACGCTGATCGAGATGATGCTCGGTCTGCGGACGGTGCCGCGGGGGCTGATCGCGGTGGGGAGCGGCGATCTCGCCGATCTGCCGGCAGCGACCGCGCGAGGGCTGTTCTCGCCGGCATTGCAGGCATCACCGGTGCTGTCGGGCACGGTGCGCGACAACCTGCGCCTCGCCTCGCCGATGGCGGATGACGCGACCCTGATGGACGCGCTTGACGCGGTGGCCCTCGGTGCGCGGGTGCGGGCGATGCGCCTGGGCCTCGATACCTGGCTCGCCGGGCAGGGGTCCGGCGAGGGCGGCCTGCGCCTGT
The DNA here is from genome assembly GCF_014192375.1 of Endobacter medicaginis. Classification (GTDB taxonomy): domain Bacteria; phylum Pseudomonadota; class Alphaproteobacteria; order Acetobacterales; family Acetobacteraceae; genus Endobacter; species Endobacter medicaginis. Next base: position 212,460 of record NZ_JACHXV010000001.1, read on the forward strand.
CGAGCGGCGAGGCGCGCCGGCTGGGCCTGGCCCGTGCCCTGCTGCGGCCTGCGCCCTGGCTGCTGCTGGACGAGCCGACCGAGGGGCTGGACGCCGCGACCGAGGCCTGCGTGGTCGCGGGTCTTGGCGCGCATCTCGAGCGCAGCGGACAGGGCGCGATCATCGTCTCGCACCGTCCGCTGCCGCTCACGCTGTGCGATGCGACGATCACGCTGTGTCCACGCCCGGCACCTCGATGAAAAAGGGCCGGCCCGTCACCGGGCCGGCCTTCGCACTCACCGCCCGGTCGGCGGCCTCAGGCTCAGGCGCCGGGCCACTTGCCGCCGTTCTCTGCCAGCTTGGCGACCACGGCCTTGTGCAGCGCGATGTTCTGTTCGGCGGTGCCGTCGGCGCCGGCATGCACGTTGAGCTCCTCGGCGAGCTTCTTGCGCGCATCAAGGCTGGAATCGAGGTCGAGCAGCTTGAGCAGGTCGACGATCGAGGTCTGCCAGTTCAGCCCGCCCCCCTTCTGCTCGGCGAGCTTGCCGAGGACCGCGCCGACATCGACCGTCTGCAGGCTCGGCGTACCACCCGCGGGGGCAGTGGCGGAGGCGGCTGGCGGTGACCCGGCGGCGGTCGGCTCGGCGGCGTGCGCGCCGGGGATGATGCTGCTCGCGGCCTGAACGATCTTGTCGACGATCGAACCGAAAATGGACACTGGGTTTCTCCCTGTTCCGTGTTGAGCTGACGTCCGTTCAAGCGTCTCTCCGGACGAGCAGTTGCATCCGGAGGGCGAAGTGTCCACGACGCCTCCGACGAGTCACGCCTCCGTGGGAGGGCGGCGCTGCGCGGGTCGCCGCGCCGGGGCGCTCAGTGTGGCGGGCGGTGGTCGTCGCGCGGCGGCGGTCCGCGATGTTCGCCGCCGCCGGGCGGTCCACGGAACTGCATCTGCGGTGCCGGTCCGGGCCGGCCGGCGAACCCGCCACCTTGCGGAGGGCCGCCGCCCGGGCGTCCGCCATTCCATCCGCCTTGCGGTGGCCCCGGCGGCCGGCCGGCGAAACCGCCGCCCTGCGGAGCACCGCCCGGGCGCCCGCCGTTCCAGCCGCCTTGCGGCGGTCCTCCCGGATGTCCCGCGTTCCAGCCGCTCGGCGGCGGTCCGCCGTATGGGCGTCCGCCGCCCCAGCCGCCACCCCAGCCGCCGCGATGCGGCGGCGGCAGGCCGCGGCCGCCGGGGAAGCGGTGGCCGAGCCGATCGCCGATATAGCCCGGTGCGGGATACCAGTGATGGCTGGGTCCCCAGTAGCCCCAGCCGCCATAGGCACTGCTGAAGGCGAGGGCGACCAGCGCGCCGCCGGCGAGGATCACCGGCGTGTCGTCGACATAGGTGACGCCGTCGGTGACCACCGTGGGTGTCTGGGGCGGGTAGGCGTAATAGCCGTCATAGGACGGGTCGGCCTCCTGCGCGTAGACGGGCTGGGCATACTGGGGGGCGAACTGGGGTTGGCCGTAGACCGGCTGGGCCTGTCCGTAGGCAGGCGCATAGGCCACCGGCTGCGCCGGATAGGGCTCGGCCACGCAGCCGGCGAGCAGCAGCGCCGCCAGCGGCACCGCGGCCAGGCGTGGCCAGTTCCGTCCCGGGACGCGCCGGGCCTGCGACCGAGTTTCGAACGCCGCCTGTGTCGACATCTCCGTCCTCCTGACCGACGCGGTCCAACGTGCCGTGAACCTTGCAGCCCGCCATGTCCGAAACACGGCGAAGCTGTGATCAGAACGTGCCGCGGTTTCAGCCGCGGCCACGATAGCCGGGAACGTCCTGGGGCGGGATCCAGACATCCGCCGGCGGTGCGCCGGTCTGCCAGAACACGTCGATCGGGATGCCGCCGCGCGGATACCAGTACGCCCCGATCCTGAGCCACACCGGATCGAGCTTCTCGACCAGATTGGCCGCGATCTCCACCGAACACGCCTCGTGGAAGGCGCCATGGTTGCGATAGCTGCCCAGGTACAGCTTCAGCGACTTGCTCTCGACGATCCAGTCGCGCGGCACATAGTCGATCACCAGATGCGCGAAGTCCGGCTGCGCGGTGATCGGGCACAGCGAGGTGAATTCCGGCGCCGTGAACCGCACCAGATAGCGTCGCCCCCTGTGCGGCGCCGCAACCCGCTCCAGCGTGTCGATCGAGGGTTCCGACGGCAGCACCGACGGCCGGCCGAGCTGGGTCAGCGAGGACAGGTCGGTCTCGTCGTTCATGCTGCGCACTCCGTGTCCCTCAGCGCGAGATCGTTCACGCTCATGTCCGCACGCCGCCACCAGCCGACCACGCCCGCCGGCAGCATCTCCAGCGGATCGCCCGCGAAGCGCACCGTGTTGGTCGGCGTCTCCTCGATCTCGATCGCCGCCACCGCCAGCCGGCCGCCATCCCCGGCCAGGAAGGCCCCCAGCTTCGCTGACAGGCAAAGTGCCAGCAGTTCCGTGGTCGGATCACCGGGCGTGACCACGATCCGCGCCGCCCTGTGCGGCTCGTGCGCCGAAAACCAGCCCAGCAGCGGATCGCACGACGAGAGCTGAAGCCCGTGATCGAGCCTTGTGTCGACGAAACGGTGCCAGCGCGCCTTGGCGCGGGCGAACGGCTCCACCATGTTCGCCGCCCCGTCCAGCCGCGCCGGCGCGGTGGGCCGCAGCCACACCCGCACCGTCTCGTTGTGCCCGTGCGGCAGCGCGCACGCCTCCGCCGCCCCCGAGATCAGCCGGTGCCCCATGCAGAACCGGCGCGAGAACACCAGGTCGAAGCCGCTCATGCCGTCACCGCCCCGCCCACCCAGCGCCGCCATCCCGCCGAGCGCAGGTCGCAGGCCGGGCAGCTCCCGCACCCGTAACCCCAGTCGTGGCGGTGCGTGCGGTCGCCGAGATAGCAGCTGTGGCTGCCATCGCGGATCAGCTCGACCAGCCTCGGCCCGCCCAGCGCCTCGGCCAGCGCCCAGGTCTGCGCCTTGTCGCGCCACATCAGCGGCGTGTGCAGCACGAAGCGGCGGTCCATGCCGAGATTGAGCGCCACCTGCAGCGCCTTGAGCGTGTCGTCGCGGCAATCCGGATAGCCGGAGTAATCCGTCTCGCACATCCCGCCGACCAGGTGCCGGATTCCCCGCCGGTAGGCCAGCGTGGCCGCAAACGTCATGAACAGCAGGTTGCGCCCGGGCACGAAGGTGTTGGGTAGTCCGCCTTCGGCGAACGCGATCTCCGCCTCGCGCGTCAGCGCGGTGTCCGACACCTCGCCGAGCACGGCGAGATCGAGCGTATGATCCGCCCCCAGCCGCGTCGCCCAGCCTGCATCCAACCGCGCCATCCCATCGCGCAAGCCCGCCCGGCACGCCAGCTCCACCGCATGGCGCTGCCCGTAATCGAAGCCGAGCGTCTCCACTCGGGCAAACCGCGCCAGCGCCCAGGCCAGGCAGGTCGCGGAATCCTGTCCGCCCGAGAACAGTACCAGCGCCGCCTCGTCAGGGCGCGCGTCCGTCACGCCGCTCATGGGATGCCCAGCATCTTGTGCGTCTGCACCGACAGCCGCCATTTCGGATGCGCCAGGCAATAGGCGATCGCCGCCTCGGTATTGGCTACCCGGTCCGGCCCGTCCATCGGCTGGAGGAAATACTGCCCGAACGCGCTGTCCTCACACGCCTCGGGCATCAGCTCCGGCTGCGGATAGACGAGCTTGAGCTCCGCCCCGCCCCGCTGCCGCCACTCGGCCCCCGCCTTCGGGCTGACGCAGATCCAGTCGATCCCCGCCGGTGCCTCGATCGTGCCGTTGGTCTCCACCGCCACCTCGAAGCCGCGCGCCCGTACTGCTCCGATCAGCGCCGCATCGAGCTGCAACAGTGGCTCGCCCCCGGTGAACACCACATATCGCCGCGCCGGGCCCTCCCCGGGCCACATCCGCTCGATCGCCTCGGCCAGCGCCTCCGCCGACCCGAACCGGCCGCCGCCCGAGCCATCCGTGCCCACGAACTCCGTGTCACAGAACCGGCACACCGCCGCGGCCCGGTCAGCCTCCCGCCCCGTCCACAGATTGCAGCCCGCGAACCGGCAGAACACCGACACGCGCCCCGCCTGCCCGCCCTCGCCTTGCAAGGTGGCAAACATCTCCCTGATGGCATAGCTCCGCCTGCCGGAGGCCGCTGGTTCCTCGTGCATGCGGCTCCCTCGCGCCACACGGCCGTCGCGTCAAGCGAAATCGCCGGGGGCGTTGCCCTCCGCACCCCCAGCAGGGGGCTCGGCCCCCTGCACCCTCGATCTGATCACGACAGGAGGGTGGCCCATCTGGGCTACCCTCCTGTCGCGATGAAGTCCTGGAGGTGCAGGAGGCGAGCCTCCTGCCGGGGTGCAGGGGCAGAGCCCCTGCGACCACGCTTCACGCCACGGCGGTATGCATGCCGAGGCGGGTCAATAGTTGGCGGTCGCGGGAGGCTTCGGGGTTGGGGGTGGTGAGCAGCTTCTCGCCGTAGAAGATCGAGCTCGCACCCGCGAGGAAGCACAGGGTCTGGGCTTCGTCGGTCATGTGCTCGCGGCCGGCGGCGAGACGCACGGTGCTGCGGGGCATGGTGATGCGAGCGGCGGCGATGGTGCGGACGAAGTCGATCGGATCGACGGGGGCGGCGTGGTCGAGGCGGGTGCCGCGGACGCGGACCAGCATGTTGACCGGCACGGATTCGGGATGGCGGGGCAGGGAGGCGAGGGTGGCGATCAGGCTGGCGCGGTCCTCGGTGCTCTCGTCGAGGCCGAGGATGCCGCCGCAGCAGACATGGATGCCGGCGTCGCGGACATGGGCCAGCGTGTCGAGCCGGTCCTGGTAGGTGCGGGTGGTGATGACCTGCGCGTAGTGCTCGGGCGAGGTGTCGAGATTGTGGTTGTAGTAGTCGAGGCCGGAAGCGGCGAGGCGGCCAGCCTGGTTTTCGGTGAGCATGCCCAGGGTGACGCAGCTTTCGAGGCCGAGCGCCTTGACGCCTTCGACCATGGCGCAGACGGCATCGATGTCGCGGTCCTTGGGCGCGCGCCAGGCGGCACCCATGCAGAAGCGGGTTGCTCCTGCGTCGCGGGCGGCGCGGGCTTCGGCGAGCACGGCGTCGACGTCCATCAGCTTGGAGGCCTTCAGCCCGGATTCGTGGCTGGTCGATTGCGAGCAATAGCCGCAATCCTCGGGGCAGCCGCCGGTCTTGATCGACAGCAGGGTGGCGATCTGGATCTCGGCGGGATCGAAATGCTGGCGGTGGACCGACTGGGCGCGGAACATCAACTCGGGGAACGGCAGCGCCATCAGCGCGGCGACCTCGTCGCGGGTCCAGTCATGGCGTGGCGGCGCGGCCGGCTCGAAGGTCCTGGGTTGGATCGGCAGGGCGTCAGGCATGATCGGTCTCCTCGACGGTTCCTGTCGCACGCGGCCCGGGGTCAAGCCAAGAGGCGGGTGTCAGCCGGGCAGGGCCGCGCGGGCCATGGCGATCGCGCCTTCGCGCGAGCGCGCGGCGCCGACGAAGCGGCGCAGATGCACGAAGACCGCGTCGGGCACCCCCGAACGTTCGGCCAGTGCGGCACCCTGCAGACCGGCCCAGGCCTCGGGCAGCGGCTGGCGCTGGTCGAAACCCCCGGGCACGGTGGTCATGCAGTCGATCATCCAGTTGCCGTTGTTGGCCGGTGCGATGCCGAACAGGACCGGAAGATGATGGTCGAAGGCGGTGCGTTTCCACGGCAGGCCGCGTTCAAAGACCAGGATGCGCGGATCGGCGGCGGTCTGGTTGGCCGTGAGCACGATCGCCTCTCCGGCGAGACGGGCGCGAACATGCTCGATGCGCTGTCGCAGCACGGTGGCGGCGAAATCGGCCGCCTTGCGGAATTCCGCGTCGCCGGCCTGCGGTGAATTGGCGTCGGAGGCGTCCCAGGGCAGGTTGAAATCGGCGATCAGCGACGGCAGGCCGAACTCGCCGGGGACGGAGGCGACGCCGTTGTCGGATTCGTCGATGCGTCGGATCAGCCCGGCATCGAGTTCCGCGAACAGCCGCTCCGGGGAGACGCCATCCACGGGGGGCATGTCGTGCAACGAGGCGCGCAACGCATCGAGCCCGTAACGTCGCCAGATCAGCCCGGCGGAAGAGAACGGGGTGCCGTCGTCGCGCAAGGGGGCGCCGCGCTGATGGTGGTCGTAGCGGGAGCGTTCGGGATCGAATTCGAGGCCGACATCCCACACGATGTCGCCTGCGGCGATGCGCGCGCTATCGCGGGTGCGGATCAGCGTGTGATCGGAGCCCGGCGTCCCCAGGCCGAGGGCGAGGCGCAGGATGGCGTAACCGAACACCTCATCGCAGTGGAACCGGCCGCTATGGGTGACGAGGACGGGCCGCGTCGGATCCGAGGCGGCCGGAACGGGTGGCTGTTCAGGCTGGTCGGGCAAATCGGGGACGGTCATGGCGGGCGGCATAGTGTGACAGAGTCCATCCGCCCGCAATGGCGCCATTCATTTCGATGAAAGAATCACTTCGGCTTGCGGACTGCGGTGACCTCGATCTCGACCAGCCAACCGGGATTGGCGAGGGTGGCGACGCCGAAGGCGGAGCGGGTCGGCAGGTTCGGCTGCGCTGCGGTGCCGAACTTCTCGGTGTAGGCCTTCATCATGCCGGCGAAGTCGAGCTTGCCGGTGGCCGGGTCGGGCTTGAGGTAGACATGCATCTGCACGACGTCGCCGAAGGTCAGGCCGAGGCTGGTGAGTTCCTTCTCGATCTGGGCGAGGGCGGAGCGGGTCTGGGTCTCGGTGTTGCCGTAGGCGGCGAGCGTCATCGGCGTCGCCTTGGGGTCGGCGACGGCCGCACCCATGCCCGAGAGATAGACGGTGCTGTAGCCCGGCGGCACCTCGATCGCGGCGGCGATCGGGAAATGGCCTTCCGGCAGGGCGTGACGGACGAGGCCTTCGGCGTGAGCCGAGGTCATGCCCAACGCAGCCATGGTGGCGGCGAGAGCGGCGACAATCTTGCGCATGGCTGGGATCTTCCTTGGTTGGCCGTTCAGGGCATCTCGACGACCGGTGCGTCGGCGCGCAGCGGCTTGACGTCGTCGGGGGTCAGCTTGTCGGTGAAGTTGTTGCCGAAATGGCTGCGGATGTAGTTCACCACGTCGGCGACCTGGGTGTCGGAGAGGTAGCCGTTGAAGAACGGCATGCCGCCGTAGCCGTGGACGATCACCTGCGCGGGATAGCCGGCGGAGGCGAGCTTGGGATTGCCGGCGAGCGCGGGGATGGTGGCAGTGCCCACCGCACCCTTGCCGTCGGGCATGTGGCAGCCCTGGCAGACATGCTGATAGACCTGTGCGCCGTCCTTCATCACCGGCACCGCGCCGGTGACGTTGGCTGCCGCATCCGCCCAGGCGGGACATGGTGACAGCGCGAGGGCCAGCAGGCCGGCTGCGGCGAGGGCGGAGGCGGCGAGCATCGAGGCGGTGGCTTTCATGGTCCGGCTCCCCATCATCCTGCCCCCTGGGCGCGCTTGTGCAGTTGCTCGACGGCCGAGATCGACGACAGCAGCGCGCCTTCCTGCCAGCAGCCGACATAGGAGGCGTGCTCGCCGGCCAGCACGATACGGCGGTCCATGGTGGTGAGCGTCTTGTAGTGGTCGCGCCGCGCCTGCTCGCTCCAGGTGCCGCAGCAGCCCTCGATCCATGGCACCCGGCTCCATGCCCAGCCGACGCCGTTGGAGAATTCCTTGAGATATTGCGGGTGGAGTGCTGCGCCCTGCTGGAGTCCGTGCTTCACGCGCTCTTCGGGCGTCATGCCGGCGAAATCATAGGCGGCGGGGCCGAACATGTAGCCGCCCAGCAGCACCGCCGGGCCCTTCGAGAAATAGCCGTGGCTCGGGTAGGAGATCTGCGAGATGCCCTGGTCGGTGAACGAGATGCCGCCGTAGATGGCCTCGTCCTCTTCCCAGAAACGGCGCTTGAACTCGAGGCCGAGCTTCACCGAGGAAGCATAGGGCACCGCGGCGATGGCGGCGAGCATCGCATCGGAAACCTCGACCTCCATCTGGGTGAGGATCGACAGCGGAATGGTGCAGACGCAGAAATCGGCCTTGGTGGTGCGCGTAGCGCCGCCATGCGCCATGTCGGTCCAGCTCACGGTGACGCCGTGATCGTCCTGGGCGATCTTGCTCACCTTGGCCTGATGGGTGACGAGGTCGCCGACCTGCCTGGCGAAGCCGCGGCCGATCATGTCCATGCCGCCGACCGGCTGGAACATCGTCGGCTGCATCTCGTAGTTCATGTGGAACGCCATCCACGCCCAAAGGCCGGACTTCATCACGTCGTCGCGGCTGAACGGGGTGGAGGGGGTGGGCGCGCCGTCGGGGCCGCCGCCGGGCTCGTGATCGAAACCGCGGCGGTTCGAGGCGTGCAGCCCCTTCACATAGCGGTAATCGCGGTCGAGCGCGCCCCAGTCGCGCATCGCCTCGAGCAGGATCTCGCGCTCCTCCTTGCCGGCGGGATCGTCGAGCTTGCCCTGATTGATGGCCTTGGACAGCAGCTCGGCGGTGTAGCCGGTGAAGTCGCTCATGTAGTCGCGATAGCGCTGCGGCTTGCCGCCGAAGGTGGTGGAGCTGTGCAGCCAGGTGTTCATGTTGAACTGCTGGAACGGCTCCAGGGCGACGCCGAACTCGCGACAGTAATGCAGGATGGCGTGATGGTGGTAGGGCAGCCGCCACGGGCCCGGATTGACGTAGTTGCCGGCGGCGAACTTCACGTCGATCACGCCGCCGCCGAGCTCGGTGTAGCGGTCGCCGCCGCGCAGGGTGAAGTTCCGCCCGCCGGAGCGGTTCTGGTATTCGAGGATCTGGACCTTGTAGCCGGCCTTACGCAGCTCGTAGGCCGCGAGCATGCCGGCGAGGCCGGCGCCGAGGATCACCACGCTCTGCCCCTTGCCGCCCGACAGGTTCGGCGGCGAGGTGAAATCGCTGCCGGCGGCGTGTCCGAGGCGGGTCATCGCCTGGTACATGGCGGCCGTGCCGGCCACCATGCCGATACGCGACAGCAATTGCCGTCTGGTGGAGCGGGAGGGGGCCTCGGTCACACGCATCTCCTGGTCTGGACAGAACCTGTCTTGTGCAAAACCTGCGCACAAAACAGGCGAAATGCGCAAAAAGTGCTCATAACGCGTTGATTTATGCGAAGAACTTCGCGTTTGCGCACAGTATGGGCAACAGCCTGCGTTGCGCAACCGGCTTGACCTGGACATTGCGCATCCGATCCGATCGTGGCCGGCTTGCGGAGCGAGGGGCCGGGGTGAGGTTTGCATGGCGAGCCGTCGATGGCAGATTGTCGGATTGGGTTGCGTCCCCGGGGCATCGTCCCGGGGCAACCCGCGGCACGTGCGGACGATGAATCAGACGATATGAAGCATTGGCGGATCGAAGACATGGACTGGAGCCGGTTCGACGGCTCGAAGGTGGACCCGGCGATCCTCGCCCTGGTCAAGGCCGCCTCAGTGGTCGAGCGCAACGGGCTCGACTATGCCGTCTATCTCGGGCGGGTCTTCGTCGGCGATGCACCGTTCCGGCAGGCGGCCGACAACTGGGGCGTGGAGGAGGTCCAGCACGGTGACGCGCTCGGCCGCTGGGCGATGCTGGCCGATCCGGGCTGGGACTACTGGTCGGCGTTCGAGCGCTACCGCGCCACCTATCACATCGACAGCGACGTCGACGCCTCGCGTCGCGGCTCGCGCACCGGCGAACTGATCGCGCGCTGCATGGTCGAGACCGGCACTTCCAGCTTCTACACCGCGCTGGCGGAAGCCACCGAGGAGCCTGTGCTGCGCGCCATCTGCAAGCAGATCGCCGCCGACGAATACCGGCACTTCAAGCTGTTCTACGATCACATGCACCGCTATCTGGCGCGCGAGAAGCTCGGCTTCTGGGCCCGGACCCGCATCGCGCTCGGCCGCGTGAACGAGACCGAGGACGATGAGCTCGCCCACGCCTACCACACCACCAACGAGGCCGAGGGCGTGGCCTACGATCACGAGCGCTGCATTGCGGCCTACATGGCGCATGCGATGTCGTTCTACCGGCAGACCCATGTCACCCGGGCGGTGAACATGACCTTCAAGACCATCGGCTTCAAACCCCATGGCCGCATCGCCTCGCTGGCCGCGCGTCTGGCCTTCGCGGCGATGCAGCGGCGACAGCGGCGTTTCGCAGCGCGACTGGCGGCAGATTCGGCACCAGCGGCACATGGAATGAGCCTTCAGGCAGCGTAAAGACGATTTCTGACACCCCTGGCGGCTGCCGCTGCTGGCGCTAATGTTCGTGCAGGCCGGACGGCTGCGGCCCGCTTATTTCAGCGCGCTGGCGACGGGCTCGCTGTTGGGCTGCGCCCGTTTTTGTTCGGCCTCGATGGCCCGGCGCCGCGCGCCACTTCCGTCTCGCGGCTGCTGGCCGCCTGACCCGGCGGTTCAACCGCATGTCGGGTGGCGAGGAAGCGCCGGAACGCGCCCAGCGTCGCATCCGAGACATGGTGCTCGATGCCCTCCGCATCGGTCGCCGCCACCTCGGCCGGCACGCCGACGGCGCAGAGCAGTTCGACCACCAGCAGGTGTCTGGCGCGAACGCGCCCGGCCATGGCGCGCCCCGCCTCGGTGAGTGTCACGCCACGGTGCGGTCGGCTCTCGGCCAACCCCTCGCGCCGCAGCCGGGCAACGGACTTGACCACCGAGGCATGCGAGATGCCGAGCCGGCGGGCGATGTCGGTGATGCGCGCGCTCGTCCCGTCCTGCGGCGCCAGCTCCGCGATCAGCTCCACATAATCCTCGATCAGGATCGCCGCCTGCACCGCCCGCGCGCGTCCGAACCGCTGCGCCTGCCGGGCGGTCTCCGGATCGGTCCGGGCGGAGGGGGCGTGTGCTGTCATCGACGGGTCGCTGCCCTGAAACATTGGCCCCCGAGTCCTTGGGCCTCGGCGACGCCGAAGACAAGGGCCGACACGAGGCCGGGGTGACTTCAGGCCAGGGTGATGTGCGCCAGCCCCACCCCCAGCGTGCGGGGGTCGGCGCTGCCCGGGGCCGGCGCGGTGCGGTGGCCGGCGAGCACGCGCAGGTCCAGCAACGTGCCGCCGATTAGCATGTCGTCCGACACCGTGAGTCCCAGCCGTGTCGAGCCGCCCGGCGGCAGTCGGCAGCTCGCATGCGCCGAGCCGGCGCACAGGCTCACCTCGACCGGTGCGGCGGCATGGGCGGGCGCGTGCACCTCCATCCCCAGCCAGCGGCCGACGCCGTCATGGACGCGCAGCAGCAGGTCCGCGACCGGATCGCGCGTCCACAGCAGAGCAGTGTCGGGCTCCCACCAGCCGGCCGGGCGGCTGGCCGGCGGCAGGACGATCCGCGCCTCGGGCCGGTGTGCGGCATCGATCCGGCTGCCCGGCGACAGTTGCGCCGGCAGGCCCTGCTCCTCGAGACCCCAGTCCAGGCCCAGACCCTCGCGCAGGCCGGGAGCGGCCAGGGTGGCGCGCCCGGTGCCGGCGCGGTCCGGCGCGGCGGAGGACAGATCGCCTGAACGTGCCAGTGCGCCCAGCAGGCCGGCCAGATCGTCGAGCCCGAGCACGACCGGCTCCAGCCCCAGCGCCGCGCGGCAGCGGCTGCGGTCGTTGTGCAGCAGCCCGTGCGCCTGCCGGCCGAACAGCCTGGCCTCCGCCAGCACGGAGGAGGACAGCGCCACCACATCGCCGACCGGCGGTGCGCAGAGCAGGTCGTAGGTCGGCAGCCGGGTCAGCCGGGCATGGCCGATCGCGGCGCAGACCGCGCGCAGCGGGGCGATGTCGGTCTCGTAGGGGTGCGGGCGGACCAGCAGCCAGTCGAATCCGCGGGCGATCTCCGCCAGCGTCTCGATGTGCTCGTCGATGCGGGTCAGCCGGCCTCCGGCGATGGTGGCCGCGTCGATGGCCATCTGACCGACCAGCAGGCCGACCCGTCCCTGCGTCATCAGCGGCAGCCCGTGCCGTGCGCGCCGCGCGGCGGCGAACAGGGCGGCGGCGCGCTCGAGTTCATCCTCGCCGATCGCCCGCGCGGTGGCGGCGCGATGCAGGGCCGGCAGGGTGGTGTGCATCTCCACCGGCAGCGTGGGCAGGAAGCGGCAGGCCGACGGCGCGATGCAGACCGCCGGAATGCCGCGCCGCGTCGCCCAGCCCATCAGCCAGGGCGGCAGCTCGAAACCGACCAGCAGATCCGCCGCGGCGCCCCCGGCGCCCGGGGCGAGGAACTGCGCGTCGAGCGCGTCATCGAGGCCTGCCGTGTCGATGTCGCCCGACAGCGCGGCCCAGCCCTGCGGCGAGCGGTCGAGACCGAGGGCGGCGGCGATGGCGCCCGCATCGAAGCGCCCGCCGGCGGCGCGTGGTGCCACCAACTCCACCGCCCAGCCGGCGCGCTCGAACGTCGTGCGCAGCAGACCGTCCAGCCACTGGTAGAGGAACGGGTTGGCGGTCATCCCGAAGGTCGGATCGCGGCAGGGATCCTGGGTGAGCAGCAGGCGCATGGCGTGCTGATGCGGCGCCGCCGCGCCGAATGCCAGCTTTCTTACCATCCGATGACGATTTCTTACCCGCCGCAGGCTTTCGTCACGTGCCGCAGCCGTTGCTCACTTGACGCAATCGTAACCATGGTTACATCTTTACGCATGGGCAGTCGCCGATGCGCAGACCGGTGCGGATGAACACGCCGACGGAGATCGTCCGGCGGGAGTCCGCGAACCTGTCCGAGCGCACCGACGCGGCGATGCGTGACATGCTCGACGGGCGTCGGCGCGGCGTGCTGGGTTGGCTGGCCTTTGCCGGTCCGGCGGTCATCGCCTCGGTCGCCTATGTCGATCCGGGCAATTTCGTCACCAACCTCCAGGCCGGCGCCGGCTATGGCGACCGTCTGCTGTGGGTGGTGGTGATCGCCAATGTGGTGGCGATGCTGTTCCAGGCGCTGTCGGCGCGGCTGGGTATCGTGACCGGGCGCAATCTCGCCGAACTCAGTCGGGCGCGGTTCGGCAGGCCGATCGCGATCGCGATGTGGATCGCGGCCGAGATCGGTGCGATCGCCACCGATCTCGCGGAATTCGTCGGCGGGGCGATCGGGCTGTCGCTGCTCGCCGGCATCGGGCTGCTGGCCGGCATGGGGATCGTCGCGGTGCTGTCGATCGCGCTTCTGGCCCTGCGCCGGCGGGGATTTCGACCCTTCGAGCTGGTGATCGGCGTGCTGGTCGGCCTGATCGGGCTCAGCTACGTGGTGCAGCTCGGACTGATTCGGGTGGACTGGCCGCGGGCGATCCACGGCGCGCTGGTGCCCGGGCTGCCCGACCGTGCCGCACTGGCGCTGGCGATCGGCATGATCGGCGCCACCGTGATGCCGCATGCGATCTATCTGCATTCGGGCCTGACCCAGTCGCGGCTCCGGCCGCGCGAGGCCGCCGAATGCCGCCGCCTGATCCGCATCTCCAACGCCGAGGTGGTGATCGCCCTCGGCCTGACCGGCCTGGTCAACATGGCGATGGTGCTCGCCGCGGGGGCGTTTCATCCCGATCATCCGCAGATCGCCGATCTCTCCGAAGCGTACCGGAGCCTCACCCCGCTGCTGGGCGGGCTGGCGGCGGCCGCCTTCCTGACCGCCCTGCTCGCCTCGGGCCTGTCGAGCACGGTGGTCGGCACGCTGGCGGGAGACATGGTGATGGCGGGCTTCACCGGTCGGCGGTTGAAGCTGTGGGTGCGTCGGGTGGTGACGATGGCACCGGCTTTCCTGATCATCGCGTCCGGGGTCGATGCCACCCGGGCGCTGGTGGTCAGCCAGATCGTGCTGAGCTTCGTGCTGCCGGTGCCGATGATCGCGCTGCTGGTGATCAGCGCCGACCGCACCCTGCTCGGCGGCTTCGCGCTGAGCGCGCGCGCGCTCTGGCTGCCGGCGATGGCGGTGGCGGTGATCACCCTGCTCAACCTGATCCTGGTGGTGGGAGGCATCGCCGACCTCGCGCACCTGTCGCGGGTCTGATCGTTGCACTCTTACAACACCCCGTGCTTTACATTTCGACACCATGAATTTTGACTGACCGTATCGTTACGTTACCTTTACCTTGCCGTCCGCGGATGGGGCATGTCCGCCGGATGGGAGTTGGATAACGATGCCGGAGTCGGTCAAGACATTCTCTTTCAGTCACTTGCGGGGGAGTGCCGTTCGTGTCGCATGGCTCGGCGGGGTCTGTGCCGCCGCATTTGCCATGCCCGCTTCCCATGCCCAGTCACGTCTGGACGGCACCCAATCCGCCGTACATGCGAAACACAAGGTTACGCCCAAGCATTCTGTCAGAAAGAGGGTCGGTCGTTCGACTCCGGTCAAGGCAGCCAACCCGGCTGGCGCGCCCGTCGCCGGGGCGGCGACACCTGTCACGGTCGCCTCACCCGCGGCTGCGGCCGCAACGGGCGCATTCGCCGTAGGCGATACCGATACCGGCCGCTCCGAACAGATCGTGGTGACCGGCGCGCGCCTGTCACATTCGCGCCTGACCGACGTGATGGCCGGCCAGACCGTCACCGCCGAACAGATCAAGGCACGCGGCTACACCAATCTCGGCCTCGCGCTGCTGCGTGAGAATCCGGCGTTCGCCCCATCGGGCAACAGCCAAATCGGCAGCCAGGGCAGCTTCGGTGCCGGTCAGACCTTCGGCAACCTGCTCAATCTCGGCGATCAGCGGACGCTGACGCTGATCGACGGCATGCGCATGGTGGGTGCGACCACGCCGTCGATCTTCGCCACCGCGACTGGCTCGCAGGTCGATGTCGGCACCATCCCGGTCTCGCTGGTCAAGCAGGTGGACACCAAGATCGGCGGCGCGGGGGCGGCCTATGGCGCCGATGCGGTCGCCGGCGTGGTGAACTACATCCTCGACGACAAGTTCGAAGGCCTCGACTTCAACGCGCAGGGGCAGTTCACCCAGAAGCTCGATGCGCCGCAGGAGCAGATCTATCTCAAATACGGCCGCAGCTTCGACCACGAGAAGGGGCATGTCGTCTTCGACATCGAATACCGCAACGCCGGTGGGATGACCTATCGCGACCGCAACGACATTCTCGGCGCTGACGCGGAAGCCTATCGCCAGCCGCTGGCCGGCTCGGGCTCGCCCTATTCCTATGTGTTCACCTCGCGCCAGCGCTTCGCGCAGACCTCCGTCAACGGCATTCCGCTGGTCTACGGAACCCGCAACCCGACCTCGGGCGGCAAGATCTCCGGCGGTATCGCCTCGGCCACCGGCTCGGCGTTTCCCCTCGAATTCAGCGACAACGGCACCGCGCTGATCCCGCTGACCTATGAGGCGCGCACCGGCAGCAACAACTATGTCGTCGGCGGCAACGGCATCTCGCTGCGCAACTACCAGCAGCTCTTCACGCCGTCGGATTCGCTCAATCTCACCACGCTGGGCACCTACGACATCACCCCGCGAATCCATGCGAGCTGGCAGGGCTGGTATCAGCGCGGCAGCGCGGAAAGCACCACCGCCCAGGGCTACTGGTCGACCTCGCAGTTCGACGAGCCGCTGACGCTGGCCAATTTCGAAAATGACGGTGCGGTGAACGGTCCGTTCGCGCTGAGCACGTCGAACCCGTATCTCACCGGCGCCGAGCGCACCACCATCATCAACGCGCTGAAGGCGGCGGGCCGCGATCCCTCGACCTTCTACATGACGCGCCTCAACCAGGACCTCGATGCCGGTGCCTTCAAGACGCTCAACCAGATGTTCCGCTTCCAGGGCGGACTGAACGGCGACTTCGACGCGCTGCACCGCAACTTCCAGTGGAAGGTCGTCGGCCAGTACAGCAAGTATCTCAACGACACCTCCGAGAAGATGGTCGATACCCGCAACCTCATCAACGCGCTCGACGCGGTGGTGCTGGCGGATGGGACGATCGGCTGCCGCCCGGGCGTGATCAACTCGACGGCGGTGACCGAAAGTTCCACATGTGCGCCGCTCGACCCGTTCGGCTTCGATCAGATGACGCCGGCGGCGAAGCAATACGTCACCGCCGACGCGGTCTCGAAAACCCGCAACGACCTGCGCGACATCCAGGCCGAGCTGTCGTCGTCGCTGTTTCATCTTCCCGCCGGCGACGTGCGCTGGGATCTCGGCTACGAGCATCGTCGCGAAAGCTACGATTTCGATCCGGGCGCCTTCATGCGCGGCGAACTCCAGCCCGATGGCAGCTACAGCCGCTATGGCAACTTCATCCCGATCTCCGGCGTCAACGGCGCCTACCAGACGCATGAGGCGTTCGGCGAACTGGACCTGCCGATCGTTTCGCCGAAAATGCACATCCCGGCGATCTACAGCCTGTCCGCGCAGGCCAACGGTCGCTTCACCCACAACAGCGCGAGCGGCAATTACTGGACCTACCTGTTCGGCGGTGCGTGGTGGCCGACACAGGATTTCGGCTTCTCCGGCAACTATGCGAAATCGGTGCGCAATCCGTCGGTCAACGAGCTGTATTCGCCGCTGGGTTCGTCGTACGAGTCGGCCAACGATCCCTGCTCGCAGGAATTCCTCAATTCGGGCCCGAATCCGGCCACCCGCCGTGCCAACTGCGCCAAGGCCGGCATCCCGACCAATTTCGAGTCCGATATCGTCAGCTACACCATTCTCGGTGCGACCGGCGGCAACACCAGACTCAAGAACGAGAGCTCGAAGAGCTATACCGGCTCGCTGCATCTCGCGCCGCGCTTCCTGTCCAGCTTCCGGATGGATGCGTCGTTCAACGACGTGAAGATCAACGACGAGATCCAGTCGCTGACCGTCGAGGACGAGATGTCGGCGTGCTATGACTCGCCCAGCTATCCGAACGCCTACTGCTCGACCTTCGTGCGCGATCCGTCGACGCACCAGATCACCTATTTCGAGGATGGCTACACCAACATCGCCCAGCAGCATCTCCAGGCGCTGACCGCCAGCGTCTCCTACGCCCTGCCGCTGCGTCGTGTCGGCCTGCCGAACAATGCCGGCGACCTGCTGCTCAACGTGAACTACATCCACTACCTCAAGAACCAGCAGACCCTGCTCGGTGTCACCTATCAGGAGGGCGGCAGCACCGCCACGCCGAACGACAGCTTCGTCGCCAACCTCAACTACGTCCGGGGACCGTTCTTCGCGCAGTGGCAGACGATCTGGTACGGCCCGTCGGTCTATGAGCTCAACGTTGCCGACAACATCTACCAGGGCAACAACCGCAGCGCGTTCGCCTACTTCAACACCACGCTCGGCTACAAGATCACGAAGAACTTCGACGTGAACTTCAACATGAACAACGTCACCGACGCACTGCCCAAGCATGCGGGTACCGTCAGCCTCACCCGCTATTACGAGGCGCTGCTCGGACGTTCGTTCCTGATCAGCATCGGGGCGCATTTCTGATCGTCTGATCGATCCTCACGCCGCGGCCGTCGCGCCGGGTTGCCTTCGGGGCGGCCCGGCGCGATGCTTTTGCGGGCGGGATCGGTCCTTGGGAGACGTGGCATGCATACCAGGCTCTCGCCCGCCTCGCTGCGCCGTGGCCGTGTGGTGGCCCTGTCGCTGCTGGTCGCGGCCGGATGCGTCAATTATCTCGACCGTTCGGCCCTCTCGATCGCCAACAGCGCGATCCGCGACGAATTCGGCCTGTCGCTGGCGCAGATGGGGCTGCTGCTGTCGGTCTTCGCCATCGCCTACGGGCTCGCACAGATCCCGGTCGGCCTGCTGATCGACCGGTTCGGGCCGCGTCGCGCGCTCGGCGCGGGGATGGCGCTGTGGTCGGCGGCGCAATGTGCCGCGGCGGGGGTGGGCGGCTTCGTCTCCTTCGCCGTCGCGCGGGCCGCCCTCGGGATCGGCGAGGCGCCGATGTATCTCGCCGGCACCAAGGTCTGCACTGAGTGGTATCCGCCGCGCGAGCGCGCCTGGCCGATCGGGCTGTTCAACGCCTCCTCCGCGCTTGGCCCGGCGGTCGCGCCGCCGTTGCTCACCGCGTTGCTGATCGGTGCCGGCTGGCGGTGGATGTTCGCCTGTCTCGGGCTGGCCGGGTTCGCGCTGCTCGTCGCATGGCTGGCGTTCTACCGCGACCCGCCGCTTCCGGAGGCGGCCAGGCCGGTCGTCCGTGCCTCGGGGAAGCGGCTGCGCGGGCTGCTGGGCGATCCGGTGTCATGGTGCATGGGGTTGGGCTTTCTCGGCATCGTCTACCTGACCTGGCTGTATGCGACCTGGCTGCCGGACTATCTCGCCCGGGTCAGGCATCTCTCCATCGCCCAGGTCGGCATCTGGGCCGCGGTGCCGCAGGGTTGCGGGTTCCTCGGCGCGTTGGCCGGCGGCGCGGTTTCGCAGGCGCTGGCGCGGCGCGGCCTCGCCCCGGTGCGGGCCTGCGCGCTGCCGGTTGCGGTCGCGATGGCGCTCACCGCCGCCTGCACGCTGGGTGCGGCACTTGTCGGTGGCACTGCCTCGGCGATCGCGCTGATCTGTGTGGCCCTGTTCGGCGCCAATCTGGCCTCGTCGAGCGGCTGGGCGCTGGCCTCGGTCGCCACCGACGACGACAGTGTCGCTACCCTGGAGGCGATCCAGAATCTCGGCGGCTCGCTCGGGGGCGCGCTGGCACCGGCGCTGACCGGCTGGCTGGCGCAGGCGAGCGGCTCGTTCACCCCACCTCTGGCGCTGGCGAGCGCCGTCGCCCTGGCCAGCGCCGCGCTCTACGGGTTCGGCATTCGCCGCGCGATCGAGGTGCCGGGCTTGTCAATGTCGCCGGCATCGGGGCACATCCCGCCCGCGCAGTGAACGAAGGCGGATGGATTACGATGGACGAGCTGGTGATCGGTCACCCCGAGCCCTCCTTTCAGGCGGCGGTGGCGGCGGCCGTGGCACGGGTGCTGGACGCGCACGGCATCGAGGCCGAATTCGCCGCAGCACCTATGGCCACCCTGCTCGACGATCTCGTCGCCGGCCGCATCGACATGATCGCCTCCGTCTGGAGCGGACAGGATGGCGCGGCGATCGCGGCGCTCGGCGGTCAGGTGGAGATGCTCGGCGCGCTGTATCAGCCGCAGCCGATGTGGTGCGTGCAGCAAGGCGCACCCGCGCAGACCCTCGACGACCTGCTGCGCCCCGAGATCCGTGATGCGCTGGGTGGCGTGGTGATCGATCCGGGCCCGTCGGCGCCGGTTGCGGTGCGCGAGATCTTCGACGCGATGGGGCTCGGCGCCGCCGGCTGGCGGCTGCTCGGCGGCGGGCTGTCGGATCTCGATGCAGCCTGCGCGGCGAAAGCCGGTCATGTGCTGCCGCTGTGGAGCCCCAGCGCCTGGACGCACGGGCCGGACGCGCTGCGCGCACTGGCCGATCCGCTTGGCCGCCTCGGCGGCCCGCAGGAGGCGCGGCTGCTGGTGCGCGCCGGCTGGGAGGCGGACCCCGACCTGATCGACGAGCTGTCGGAACTGCCGCTGTCCAACCGCATCATCGGCGCGATGGACCGGCTGATGCGCGACGAGGGCGCGACGGCCGAAGCCGCCGCCGAGGCCTGGCAGCGGGGGCGGCTGTCGCAACGGCTGTGACGCGGCCGGCCTGCCCCTGGCCGGGGATTCTCTCTCGCGCGCGTCGCCGCCTCACCCGGGCGGTGTTGTGCGACGGGCGCCGATAGCGATGGCGAAGACCAGACAGGCGATCGCGCAGAACATCGGCAGGCCGTGCTGCCAGCTCCGTGACAGCAGCCCGACGGCGAGCGGTCCGAGCAGCGCGCCCACTCCCCAGAACAGTCCCATCGCGCCATAGATGCCGATCAGCGTTGTGTCGGAATACCGCTCGCCGATCTCCGCCAGCATGCAGGTGTAGATGCCGACGAAGACCCCGCCCCAGACGAAGACCAGCGCAAAGGCGAGGGGAGGCGTTCGCAGCAGCACCGGCCAGGCGAAAGCGCCGGCCGAAGCCGCCAGGCTGAGACCGACGATCAGCCGGCGGCGGTCGAGCCGGTCGGCAAGCCAGCCGATCGGCAGCTGCAGGACGATCGCGCCGATCATCATCGCCGACAGCAACCGTGTGCCGTCCACCTTGCTCCAGCCCAGCCGCGTGGCATAAAGAGCCAGGAATGACAGCCCGGCCGTCTCGACCGCGGCGTTCAGCACGGTGGTGCCCATCGCCAGCGGCGACAGCCGCATGTAATGCGGCAGGCTGCGCGGCGGGGAGTGGTCGCGGGCGTTCGCCCCGGCGCGGGTGGCACCCATCAGCAGGGCCGCGGCCAGCACCGCCGAGGCCGCCCCGGCGATGAACGCCCGCCCCGGCGTGGCCTCGAGGAACGACAGCAGCGCCGGCCCGGCGGCGAAGCCGATCGACAGCACCGCCGTGTAGGTGGCCATCACCCGGCCACGCGCATGGCTGGGACTGAGCTCGCTTGCCCAGCTTTCGGTCAGCACGAAGATCATCTCCGCCGCGATGCCCAGGCCGAGCCGCAGCACGAACCAGGTCCACAGCGCGCCGTGCATCAGCGCGGCGAACAGCACGAAGATCGCAGCCGTCGCAGCCAGCGCGCCAAGAACCAGCCGCTGGCGGCCGCCACGCGCGCTCAGCCAGGGCAGCACCGGGGCGACGAGCAGCACGCCGAGCGCATGCATGGCGGCGTTCGCGCCCACCATGCCGGGCCCGGCGCCGCGCGCCTCGAGCTGCAACGCGATCAGCGGGCCCGACAGGCTGTAGCTGAGGCCGAACACCGCGGCGATGGCGATGACCACGGCCAGGGTCGATGATGTCGTGGACGGCATCCTGTGTTATGATGCCGCCGGAAGGTATTTTGATAGTCCCATAAATGATCCAGTTGATTCTGCTCTTTCTCGGTGCGGAGATCATCAGGCGGCGCTGGCGCAGCCTGTGTGCCGCCGGGATTGTCTGGCTGCTGTTCGGCATCGCCCTGTGCGTCGACGCGCTCGACGGAACGATGTGGGTCAGGCCTGCCTATTTCGGCATCGCGATGATCCTCGAAGGGCTCGTCACCTTCCTTGCGGCCCTCGGCAGCAACGGCACCGCGAGACGCATGCGGCTGGCCTATGGCGGGGTGATCGTCGGCGTCGGGCTGCTGATGATCGATGCGCCGTGGCACAATGATCTGGCGATCGCGCTGGTGGCGGGGCTGGCGCTGGTGGCCGACGGCGTGTGGCGTTTCGCCTCCGCCTGGGTGGTGCGCTTTCCCGGCTGGCGGCTGGCGATCGCCAATGCGGTGTTCGAGCTGCTGCTGGCGGTCGTGGCCCTCGAGCCGTGGCCGACCTGGTACAAGGGCGAGGTCGGTACGCTGGCCGGCATCCTGTTCATCGTCTCCGGCGTCAACCTGGTCCGGATCGCCCTGCAACTGCGTACGCTGCCCGCCGGAACGCCGCTGGGTACCGTCTTCAACCGCGGCCGCGCCCGGCTGATGCTCGAGCCGATCATGCCCGCGGTACCCGAAGCGGGCAGCGAAACCGACGACACTACGGCGGCCGGGCTGACGGTCTATGTCTGGACGCCAACGGAAGGCGTGCGTGTGCCGGTCTACCAGTCGGTGACGCGCTACATCGCCGCCCGCGACGAGGACGGGGTGATCTCGACCGGACATGCGGCGCTGGGTCTGGATGGCGATCTCTACATCAGCCACTATCCGGCCGTCGAAATCGACCGCGACGCCGGCAATTTCGCCCAGGCGTTGCGCGCCACCACCGACAACGACGTCCCCGGCCGCTTCCTGCCCTCCTATGCGGAAGAGGCTGCCGGCTGGTGCGAGGCCTCGTTCCGCGTCACGTTCAAGGTCTTCGACGCGCACAGGCTGCGCGCCTTCTGGCAGGCCTACCGGCAGGACTCGACCTACAACCTGACCAACCGCAACTGCTCCAGCGCGGTCGCCAATGCGCTGGAGGTCTCCGTCGAGGGCGTCCTGGACCGTCACCGCAACGCGGTCCCGTCGGTCGGCAAGATGCTGCTCAGCCCCGAACTGTGGATGGCGGGCCTGATCCGGCAGCGGGCGATGACCATGACCTGGACGCCGGGGCTGGTGCTCGACTATGCCCGCGCCCTCAACGCGACCCTGTCGCCGCCGCTGCAGCCATGGTGGGTGCGGCTGCGCGACATGTTCAAGGCAATCTCGCGACAGTACCGCCGTGGTCATGGCCATCCCGGCTCCGGGATGGCCACGCCGGTCGGACCCTGAGGCGTCAGCCCAGGAAACTCGTTGAGTTCAACGTGTCGACATTCGCGAAAACGACCTTGGTGCTGTCGGCGAGCGTGAGGGTGGTGCTGCCGTTGGCATGCGTCTGGCCGGCCAGCGCGGTCTGCAACGCCTGGCCGCCATAGCCGAGCAGCGCGACCCGGTTGCCCGCCGAGGTGCCGAAATCGGTAATGGTGATGGTGCTGGCAGTGCCGCCGGTACGAGCCTGCTCGAAGATGAAGGTGTTCGATCCCGCCCCTCCCGAGACGGTCGCCGACCCGGAGCCGATCACGAACGCGTCGTTGCCTGCGCCCCCGACCAGGCTGGCGCTGCCTGAACCGGTATAGAATGTTACCGCACCGGTTGCCGAGGCTGCCGAGATCGTCTCGCTGCCTGCACCGGCCGTGATCTGAGTGCCGGCGGCAGCGCCGGCATAGGCGATGACGGAGCCCGGGTTGCCGAAGATCGCCGCGGTTCCCGAGACACCGGCATTGATCTGGCTGGTGCCGTTGCCGCTGATGAAGGTGATCTTGTCTGCGCCGGTCTCCAGCAGGGCCAACTCGCCGGTGCCGCCATTGACGGTGACGTCGGCATTCACCGCCGAGATGGTGTCGCGGCCGGCGCCCGCCGTTACGGTTGATCGCCCGCTCAGCCAGTAGGTACCATCCGCTCCGGCCATGATGTCGGCGCTGGCGCCATCCTGGCCGACATAGGTGGTCGACGATCCGCCATCATAGAGCGTGGTCATGCCCTGGCCGCCGAACAGATCGGCCTGTGTGCCGATATTGACGATGGTCGCCGATCCGCTGCCCCCCGCGACGAGATCACCGCTGCCGCTGAGATAGACCTCGTCGTGGCCGGCGCCGAGTGTGACCACATTGCGGCCGGCGCCCGGGGAGATCACTGAACCGCCGCCCGCAGCGGTGATGACGTCGTCACCCGTCCCGGTCGCGACGGTCCAGTGGCCCGACAGGTCAGAGGCGCCGTCGAAGACGTTGTTGCCGCTGCGTGCGACGAACTGTCCGTCGCCCCCGGTCACATGAACCGTGGCCGAGCCGGCCGAGCGTTGCAGGGTCGCGGACCCCGTCCCGGAGAACTGCATCGCGCCGTCCGCGCTCGAGACCGAACTGTTGCCGGTGGTGATGTCGACCGTGTCGAGACCGCCACCGAGGATGACGGTGTCGCTGCCATTGGCGATGATCGTGTTGTCGCCCGAGAGGGTGGTGACGCTCGCATGGCTCTGGGCGAGCGTCGTCAGGCTCGCGCCGGTGAGGCCGTCGGTCACGGCCCCGATCGATCCTGTCGTGCTGACATCCCCCGAGGCGACCAGGGTCGTGGTGCCGGCCAGGTCGTGACCGTACAGGGTCCTGATCGAGGCGGCCTGCGACCAGATCTGGCGCCCGTCGGCCGAGAAGCCGGTGTGCTGCACCGCGACCGCGTTCGCATCGTATTGGTCGATGGTCCAGCCGCCATCGGCGCTGACGGTCTTTCGTGTGTAACCCTCGAGGATTCCGGCGGCGGAATAGCGCGCGGTGAGCGCGTTGGCGTCGGCACCCGTCAGGCCCAGCGTGATCTCGCTGCCGCTGTTGACGACAAGCAGCGTGGCTGCCGCCGACGTCGCACCGGCCCCGTTGGTCTCCGTGACCGCGAGGCTGGTCTGCCCCGAGGCCAGGGCGGTGGGCAGCGCGAGCGACCAGCGCGCGTCGCTGCCGACCGTCGTGCTCGCCAGCTTCGTCCCGCCGGTGATGAGGGTGATCGTGGTTCCCGGATCGCCACTGCCGCTCACGCGCAGGGCGGCGGGATCGATCGTGCGGGCCGGAGCGGTGGCCAGGTCGATTCGCGGCGCCGTCGGGACGCTGGCCGCGAACGAGACGCGGGTGCCCTGGCTATCGTTGTCGGAGTACAGAACGTCATAGATCGTGCCGAGTGTGCCGCCGTCCAGCGCCGCGCGGCCGCCGTCGGCGCCGACGGAGAACGCTCCCGTCAGCCCGGCGGCCAGATGCAGGGTCAGCGTCTGTCCCGCGCCGCCGATGCGCAGCGTGCCGCTGACCGGATCGTAGGACACGTGCGCTCCGGCGGCTGCGAGGTCGGTGACGTCGATGGCGTCGCCGTCACCAAAGCCGGTGATGGTCGTCCCGTCGAGATGGGCGCCGACATCCGCGACGAGATTGCTGCCGGTACCCATGCGGATCGTGGTCGTATCTTCGCCGGGGATGAACAGGTCGTCATGGGCGTCGCCGCGCAGGATCTCGCCATCGACGGAATTGCCTTCGATGAGGAACATTCCGTTCGGGTCGACGCGGAAGACGATGACATTGGCCGGATTGGCATACTGCCAGTAATTGGCGGTATGGATGCCGATCTCGTTCTCGTCGTCGGCCGACAGGTAGCTGGGCTGATAGCCGTTGTCGAGCACCGTTATCATGCCGTTGCGCTCGGGCTGGATGATGGTGAAGGAGTGCTCGCCGCCCGATTGCCAGCCGACGCGAACGATATCGCCGGCTTCGAGCAACGACCCCCAGCCGTCGGTTGCGGTGCCGTCCTGAGGTGCGGCGTAGGCGATGCGCCAGAAGCCACTGGCGTTGTCATTATCCGGGTTGGAGGAGCTCATCGCGCCGCCGAACGGCGCGCCGGCGGCCGCCGCGACCTGGGCAGCGATATGATAGCAGTCCTCGAGATTGGGGACGCCCTGGTAGATCGAACTGATCGCGTTCGCCGCGGCGACGATCGTGGCCGCGGTCGGCGGGGTGCTGGTCTGCACGAAGCGAGGATCAACGGTGCTGATCGCATAGCTCGTGTAGCCGGTGACGGTCGAACCCTGGGCCGACGACGGGAGCAGTACACTCGCTGTCGCATCGATTGCCGAGCCTGCGGTGAGCGTCGTGCTGGCCCAGTCGGACGCGGCGATGGTGCGGTAGGTGTCGGCCGGGATGGCCTGCCCGTTGATCGACCAGCTCGCGACCGTCGGATGGGCGAGGTCCCAGTAGGATGCCCAGGTCTGGTCCTGCATGGCGGCCGAGCGGACCACGACCTGCGTTACCCCCTGCAGGGCCTCAGCGCCGAACTGGTCGATCAGGATCTGCTGCAGCGTCTCGCTCTGCTGTGCTGCCAGCACGACCGGCCGTGCCAGACCGCTGACATTGACGACGTTGATGCCGCTCGCGGTATCGACGTCGGTGATGCGCGTGCCGCCCTGGCCGTCCGATGCAAGATGGAAATCGCGCGCGGCATAGGCGCCGGAGAAATGCAGGCTGCCGATGACACTGCCATCGGCGTTCTCGAGCGTGAGCTGCCCGGTCTGGGTGTTGAACGTCGAGCGCGCGGCCGTGACGCCGACATCGATCGCATCGTCGGTGCCGAATCCGTCGATGGTGGCATGGAATTTCGCGATGTCGTCGATGCGGACGGTGTTGCTGACATCCGACTTGGCGGACATGTCGATATGGAGCTGGTCGCCGACGGTGCCCCGGGCAATCAGCTGGCCGTTGAGCAGTGCGACCGTGCCGCTGCCGTCGAGGATTGCGCCGGCATCGACGATGAGTGTGCCGTCGACGCCGATCCGTGTGTTGGCGGTCGTCTCGCCGGCGGTGAGCTCGAGACTGGCGCCGCTCTCGACGATGACGGTCGAATCACTGTTCAGGGTGAGGCGGCCAGCGCTACTGTCGGTGTCGGGCTCGACATCGATGGCGAGCGTACTGTGCTGGGCATGGGCGAGCAACGCGCCGTTGAAACCCGTCTGGCCCCTGAGCACGAGATCGGGCCCTGACCCGGAGGCTGCCGTCCAGCTCTTGATGGTCAGGCCGGCGCCGAGCTGGCCGTCGCGGATATCAAGACCGCCCGAGCCGCTGAGAATGACGGTCTGGTTGTCGAGCATGTTGGGACCCGGCCCGTCGAGCGTGGCCGTGCCGCTCGAGATGATGGCGGTGTCGCCGATGTCCGGTATTCCACCGACGCCGCTGGAGTGCCATTGACCGGGGGCGTACCAATCCGCAGTCCCGCCGGCCCAGTCGAACTGATCGGCATAGACGAGGCTGGTGTTGCCGATGCCGTCGCGTACCAACGCGAGATTGGTGCTGTGCAACGTGTCGACGCCGCTCAGCGCGAAGGTGGCGAGAACCGCGCCGTCGGTGTCGGAATCCGCCCCGGTCAGCACGCGCACAACGCCCTGGTCGAGCCCGGTCTGCTTGATCGTGGTGGCCAGCGTCTGGGCGAAGGTGATCGAATCTCCCGCCTGGAACCCGGTGACCGAGGCGGCGAAGGTCTGGCT
This sequence comes from Endobacter medicaginis, assembly GCF_014192375.1. Lineage (GTDB taxonomy): Bacteria > Pseudomonadota > Alphaproteobacteria > Acetobacterales > Acetobacteraceae > Endobacter > Endobacter medicaginis. The sequence goes on from NZ_JACHXV010000001.1 coordinate 238,910, forward strand.
GTCGCCGAGCACCAGCTGCCCGGTACCGTCGGCGAACGCGATGGTGAGGTTCTTGGCGACCGGGCCGTTGAGGACCAGTGTGCCGCCTTGCGAGATCACGATCGTCGCCGGCCCGCTCAGCAACGTGTCGGCGCCGATCAGCAACGTGCCGCCGTCGACGGCGATCGTGCCGAGATCCTTGAGCCGGCCGCCGTCGATGGTGACATGCGCGCCATTGCTGACTTCGAACTGGCCGGTCAGCGTGGTCAGGGAACTGCCTGCGGCATCCGGCGACAGATGGACGTGCAGGAAGCCATTCGTGGCGTTTTCCTCGAAATCCCCGCCCAGCGTGACATTGCCGACGAGGTCGAGCTCGGCGGCCAGGGCACCGGCGGTTATCTGCTGGACGAAACCGCTGCCGAACACGACATCCGTCGCCTGCAGCACGGCCGGCCGGTCCGCATCGGTGGAGCCCAGATCGAGCGTCTCGGAATCCAGCACACCCCCGGCAAGGTCACTCCCCGCCAGGATCGCCTCGCCCCCGGCGAGATGCAGCACGTCCCCCGCCGATGGAGTGCCGGCCGGCCCCCAGCTGGTCGCATCCGTCCATGCGCCGAGTGCCACATTGAAGTTTCGTTCAGTCATTATTCTCTCCCGGGAGCCCGCACATTGTTGCGGCTTCAGACCAGCAATTCAGGATTGCAGCGTCACAGTTAAAAAGACGTGAAATTCAAAGCGGATTTTGACAGCGGCTCCGTCCGCTCAGCCGTCGTCGCTGCGAGGCAGGCGCACGTCGAACCTGCAGCCCTTGATCGTGTCGGTTTGCAGCACGATCGTTCCCCCGTGGCGCTGAACCAGCCGCTGCACGATCGCCAGTCCGAGCCCGGCACCATGACTGCTCGTGCGGTCCTGTCGCCAGAAGCGTTCAAAGATCCTGGGTTGGGAGGCCGGTGGAATGCCCGGCCCGTCATCAGTGACGCCCAGCGTCCCGTCGGGCTCGACGACGACGTCGATGCTCGTTCCCGGCCCGGTGTGCCGGATGGCGTTCTCGACCAGGTTGCGCAGGATCGCGAACAGATCGTCCTTCGGGATGGCCGCCGTGAGCCCCGCGTCGCCGAGGATCGAAAGGCCGAGATGCTGCTGCCTGCGCAGCGCGTCCGGCGCGAGGGTTGCCACCACCTGCTCGCACGCCTCGGCCAGATTCGTCCGGGCTCCGGGATCGAACTGTGTCTGTTCGAGCGCCGAGAGCTGAAGCAGCTGCGCGACGATGCGCGTCATGACGTCGATATCGGCGAGAATTCGCGCCTGCTCGGCCGTCTGCGGCAGCGTCTCGACGCGCAGCCGGAGCACGGCCAGCGGCGTGCGCAGTTCGTGCGCCGCGTCGGCGGTGAAATCCCGCTGAAGGTCATAGGCCAAACGCAGCGCGGCCACCGCGTCGTGATAGGCTTGCGCCAGCGGCCGGATCTCGTCCGGCAGCGCCTCGAGCCGCGCACGAAACGCCGTCTCGTCCTGCCGCGCCAGCCGGACATCCTCAGCCAGCCGCGCCGTCGGACGCAGCGTGGCGCGCATCACCAACAGGTCGACACTCAGCACCGCCGTCAGCAGCCCGATCGCCACCAGCGCGCTGTAGCCCGCGAAACGCTGCAGGATGTCGTCGAAGATCGTCGCCGGATCGGACAGATTCCAGGCCACCGAGACCCACAGGCGCTGTCCGTCGAGCGCGAACGGCCGCGTCAGTGTCGACAGCAGCAGCGACGCTGGCTGCAGCCGGGCATAGTTCGCCCGCGGGGTCCGCGGCAGCGCCGAGAGCGCCTGTGTCGCTGCATCCGCGCTTGCGAGCCGTATCGCGCCTGCCGTATCGCGGATGATGAAGCTGAACGCGTTGTGGCCGTCCCGCGATAGCGAGGTCTCGGCGTAATCGACGACGAGGTGACCGTCACGGTCGCTCAGGCCGCCGATGATGCTCTGTGCCTGGGTCTGCAGCGTCGCATGTTCGACGAGCCGGGAGCGCAGGTCCAGCAGCACGTCGATCGCCGCGGCGGTCAGCGCGACGGCCACCACCATCGCGATGGCGTGCGTGGTCAACATCCGCGCCTGCAGGCTTCTGCGGCGCGACGTCCGTGCGCGGAGGAAGCCGATCATGATGCCACCCCGCAGATCAGATAGCCGACGCCGCGCACGGTCTGGATGCTCACTCGCGCGGCGCCCTGTTCGAGGCGCTTGCGCAGACGGTGGACATAGACCTCGATGGCATTGGAGCCGAACTCGTCATCGAGCCCGAACATCTGCGCCTCGGCCGTCGCCTTGAGCACGACATGGTCCGGGCGGCGCAGCAGCAGCTCGAGCAACTGCGCCTCGCGCTGCGGCAGGATCTGCACGCCGCCGTCGATGGTGGCCTGCCGCGTCGCGGGATCGAAGCTGAGATTGGCGAGCGAGAGCTGGCGCGCGAGCAGGCCGCCGGGCCGCCGCAGGATCGCATCGATGCGGGCGCGCAGCTCCTCGAAGGCGAACGGCTTGGCGAGATAATCGTCCGCACCCAACTCCAGTCCGCGGACCCGGTCCGCGACCGCGGCCCGGGCCGTCAGCACCAGCACCGGCACGGCACGCTGCGCATGGCGCAGACGCCTCAGCACGTCGAGGCCACAGCCGTCCGGCAGTCCGAGATCGAGAATCACCAGCGCATAATCGCGCGTGAGCACCACGGCGGTGGCGTCCTCGCGTGTCTCGACGACGTCCACCTCGAAGCCGGCCTTGCGAAGCTGCTGCGCGAGCAGCTCCGAGAGTTCGGTGTTGTCTTCGACCATCAGTAGGCGCATCGGAACGGCCTTCGTCCTTGTCGGCGTGCGAATTGCGGCGCCCGTTGAGTTCAGTGGTCGGCCTGCAGGGCGTCGAGCAGCCTGGCGTCGGTCCGGCCGATCTCGCGCAGTGTGGCCACCGGCACCGCCACCGGGACCGCGCAGGCCGCCGTCGCATGGTCCTGCGCGGTGGGCTGGATCATCAGGGCGTGTCGTGACGCATCGGGCCAGACGGTGAAGCCATCCTCGACGGAGTCGAGGCAATCCTGCCGGTTGGCGGGGTCGATGTCCGGCAGCCGGGCCGGATACAGGGAACGATACAGAGACATCATGAATGCCGAGTGAACGAGGCCCAGCCTGCTGCCGCCGAGGCCCTGCACGATCTCGCCGGTCGCCGCGAAACGCGGCGGCAGCAGCCGCTGCCAATTCACCGGCGACCCCGTGGCGAGATCGTAGACATACGCCGAGGTTTCGGAATCCGGGTAGGCGCCCCCGCAGAAGCTGTCGTCCTGGGCGAGCACCGAGAAGAAGGTCGGTCCGGACATCGTGACGGCGATCGTGCGGGTCCAGCTGGCCTTGCCGCCTTCGGTGCCGGCCTGCTGCGCGCAGGCGGTGATCGCCGATTGCAGGTTGCGGCTGGCGTGATCGAAGGCCGTCCGGATGCGTGCATCGGCCGCCGCGTCCCCCGGCACGGCTGGAAAGGGTGCGACATGGCTGATCAGGGTTGGTGCCTCGGCTGCGGCGACGGCCGTGGGCGCACCGGCGAGGCCGGCGGCGAAGAGGGCGGTTCGGACGAGATGCATGACGACACTCCGGCGAGGAAGCGGTCTGGTCGGAAGGGTGGGATTCAGTGGCCGTGCGGCGGCCGCGGCTGGGCCGCGAGCATTGCCTGCTGGACGAACCCGGCCGCGAGACAGCCGCCCTGAAGCAGGCATTGCAGCATCCCCGCCGCTCCGGAGGCCTCCAGCATCGCCGAGACCAGTGGGCCCGCGAACGAGGCCGCAGCCCGCGCGCCGTTGCAGCATGCCGTCCATAGCGGGCCGAGACCCAAGGAGAATGTCGTCATCCGTCTGACCCCCATGCTCGCCGCTGCGGTGTGTCCGTCGGCGTCGCTGCATGATGGCGCGGCAGGCTTACAGCGGGCTTACAGTCGGTCTGCGGATCGCGAAAAATGAAGTCGCGGCGGGTCGATCGTCACGGCGAGGCGATCGCATAGAGCGGGCCGTCGAGGTCCGGGCGGCCGGGGACGGTCGCATCGCGATAGACGAGGTAGACGCGGCGCCCGAGGAAGAACGGAAATCCCCACACGAACAGGTCCTCGTGGCCGGGCGCGGCGGTCTGGACGGCGCTGGCGAACACGCCGCGCTCCGACGCCGCCGGGTAGGTGCCGGCCAGGAAGGGCAGATCGAGGCGAGCGCCATCCGCGCCGATCAGGGTGGCGCCGAGCCGGCGCGTCGGGCTCTGGCACACCGCGTAGCGGCTGTCTTCGCAATGCGGCAGGGCGGGGTCCGGCACGATCATGTATTGCGTGCCGCTGTCGAAATAGCTGTCGGCGTGCTCGACACCGCCATAGAGGGTGCGGAACCGCAGATCGGGCCCCAGCCTGATCGGCTGCGCGGCGCCCGGCGTGTTGTCGGACGAGGTGCCGACGCCGAAGATCAGCCGCCCCCGCACCGACGGCACGCCGCGCCGCGCCGGCATCGGCATGTCGAACACAACCCCGTTCGAATTGCTGGCAAAGCGACGCACCGGGTTGGGCAGGCGCAGCGAGTCCGGCACCGAACCCGCGGCCGCCGCGCAGCCGGACGGCGTGCAGACGAAGTAGCGCGGGTGCGTGGCACTCTGGATGCAACTGCCGTCGCAATCGGTGGAGCGCATGCCGATGCCGAGCGTGCCGTTGGAGGTCGGATGCGCACCGGCCGGGCAGCTCTCGGGCCGCTTCAACTCGTCGCCGACGAGCTGAACCGGGATGTCGCGCGCTTCCATGCCGCCGAGACGGACATCGGCGCGGTAGAGCCCGCCCCAGGCGGCATTGCCGGTGAAGTGCAGACATTCCGCCATCGCCCGACCGTCGCCCTCACGGGCCAGCGGCAGGCCCAGTCCGGGCGGGACCGTGCCGGGCTGCAGACGCAGGCCGACGGAGCCGGTGTCGACCATGATGTGGTCGATGGTCGCGCAACGTGCGCCGCCGGGCGCACACAGCGTGACACTGACGGTCAGGCGGTTGAAGCCGGTGATCGGCGTTTCCGCGGTCAGCGCGACGACATTGGGCTGCGCGCGCGCGACGTGTGCCAGCAGGACGATGGACAGGAGGAATGTAACAAAATGGCGCATGGCGCGACCCTAATACCTCGTTACGGTATTGAACAGATACAATTTGGGGTTGTGCGTGCCAGAGATCTGCCGGTGTGCCCAGCAGGCGCCGCCCCCCACAGGTCGATGGCGAGTCGCGGCAGGACCGCCATCGGGATCGATGCGGCGCGTGCTTTTCCTGGCGGCGGCGCGGTAGACCGCCGTCCTCAGCAGACGGCCGCGCATGCTTTCCCCGCTCGTTGCCCGGCCCATGCCGGGCGGCGACGTTCTTGCGTTTTGTCAAGGATCGGGCAGAATGACCCTGTCGCAGTCGAGACCACGCGCATGTTCATCTCTGCCGGCGCCGAGGCGCTGCATCAGAAATTCCGCGACCGCAGCGACGAAAGTTGGCTCGACATTCTCGTCACGTCCCTGCGCACGCCGCAGATCGACGGCGTCGAGATGCCGGGCTTTCCCGAGGAGAGTTTCCAGCGCGCCCTGCATGGCCATGCCAACGAGGTGTCGCTGCATGAGGCGCACTCGTTCTTCCGTGAGGTGAAGGCCTACGCGCAGTATGCCGGCCATCCGGTCGCACCGCATCGCACGCTGCTGGATTTCGGCTGCGGCTGGGGGCGGGTGCTGCGGCTGTTCATGAAGGACATCGAGCCGGGCAATCTCTACGGCGCGGACTCCACCTCGCGCTTCCTGATGGAGGCGCGGCGCTGCAACCCGGCGCTGTCCTTCCTCGCCTGCGGCCAGGCGCCGGGGCTGATCCTGAAGGAGGCGAGCCTCGATTATGTGGTGTCGTGGTCGGTGTTCAGCCATCTCGACGAATATCTCGCCACCCGCTGGGTGGAGGAGTTCTGGCGCCTGCTCAAGCCCGGCGGCCTGGTATTCCTGACCACGCAGAGCCGCCGCTTCATCGGCTTCTGCGCCGAGCAGAGGGTGAAGCGCGCGTCGGGCATCAAGCTTGAACATGGCTGGCACGAGGCCTGCGCCGACAGCTTCACCGACGAGGCGGGTGCGAACTCGCGCTTCGAGGCGGGCGAGTTCCTGCATGCCGCCTCGGTCGCCGCCCCGCACCCGCAATCGCATTACGGCGAGGCGATCATCCCGCGCGGTTATGTGGTGAAGCACTGGAGCCGGCTGTTCCGGCTGGTGACCTATATGGACAACCCGGTGCGCCTGCCGCAGGTGCTGATCGTGTTGCAGAAGCCGCTCATCGAGGGCGCGCGCATCTGACGGGGCCGCCTTGGCCGGCCCCCGCCTCGTTCGAGATCGCCATCATCACGCAATGACCCGGTGCGCCTTTCGCCAGCGTCCGGGTGCCACGCCGGTGCGGCGGCGGAACGCTTCCGTGAAATGGCTCTGGCTGCAGAAGCCGGTCTCGAGGGCAATGTCGACAAGGGTCCTGCCGGAGCCGAGCATCAGCTCCTTCGCGCGGTCGATGCGTCGGTCCATGAACCAGGCATAGGGGGCCAGGCCGGTGTAACGGGCGAAGCGGCGGGAGAATTCGTCCACCGGCAGCCCGGCGAAGCAGGCCCATTCGTCGAGGTCGATCCCGCGGCCCAACCGTTGCTCGGCGAAGCGGGCGACCGACGCGAATGCCTCCGCGTCCAGGCCCCTGCCGGCGGGAGCCGCATGTAGCTCCCCATCCAGCATCAGCGCCATGATCGTTGCTGACAGCCCATCGATCAGCGCCTGACGCCGCGCCGGACCCACTCCATGCGCCAGTTTAAGCAGTGGTAGCAGTCGGCGGATCGCGTCCTGGCCCGCCAGCAGCGGTCGCAGATCCGGACAGCGCCCTGAGGCGACCTCCATGCCGTGACGGGTGGCATGGTCGCGCAGCAGCGGACCGGGGACCGACAGCAGCATCTCGTCGAATCCGCCCGGCGTGCTGAGCGCGGCGGTCTCGCCGGGCTGGACGATCCGCACCGTGCCCGGCCCGACCTCGCCATCGAAGATCGCGCCGCACTCGCCCTCCAGCCGCACCTGCCCGCCGCGCAGGGGCAGGGCGAAGAGGAAGGCGTCGGCGTCGTTACAGACCGGCTGAGGCGTACGGCACCCCGCCAGGCGGCGGTAGGTCAGCCCCGGATCGACCAAGTCTAGCGCGATCATCCCCCCCCCGGAAACGTGAAATCCTGCGAGATCACGAAAGAACGCTCCGCTGGCGGCCAGTTACACAGGCGGCCCCATCACATCGAGCGGAGGCGATGGCCTGTGAGTGATCCGATCCTGATCGTCGGTGCCGGTCCGACCGGGCTGACGGCGGCCCTCGAACTGAGCCGGTTCGGCGTGCCCGTGCGGCTGGTCGACCAGGCCGAGGGGCCGGCCACCACTTCGCGCGCGCTCGGCATCCAGGCGCGAACGATGGAACTGCTCGAGCAGCGCGGACTGGTCGACGAGATCCTGCGTCTGGGCAATCCGGCCGGGTTCGGCAGCATCTATGGCGACGGCAAGCGTCTGGTGCGGATCGATTTCTCAACCGTGCGCAGTCGCTATGCCTATCTGATGAACCTCTCGCAGGCGGAGACCGAACGCATCCTGCGCGAGGCGGTCGCGGCCGCGGGCGTGGCGATCGAGTGGCGCACGCGGCTGGTCGGCATCGCTCAGGATTCGCTCTCGCACGACGCCGACAAGGTCACCGCGACGCTGGAGAGGCCCGACGGCACGCTGGAGCTGGCGCATGCGCCATGGCTGATCAGCGGCGAAGGTGCGCACAGCCTGGTGCGGACCACGCTGGGGATGAGTTTCGCAGGCGAGACCAACCCGCGCCACTACATGCTCGGCGATGTGCGCGTCGATGGCGACCTCGCGGCGACCGATTTCCACATCTTTGGCTCGGCAGAAGGGTTCATGGCGCTGTTTCCGCTCGCGCCGGGGCATTTCCGGCTGATCGCCGACAATCCACCCAAGCGCGATGATGGTGATGGTGGGCACGAGGGCGCGCCGGATCTGGCCGAGATCCAGCAGATCTACGACCAACGTTCGGCGATCCCGGCGCGATTCCACGACATGAGTTGGTCGAGCTGGTTCCGCATCAACAGCCGCATGGTCGATCGCCTGGCCGTCGGGCGGATGTTCGTCGGCGGCGACGCGGCCCATATCCACGCCCCGGCCGGTGCGCAGGGAATGAACACCGGCATGCAGGACATGATCAATCTGTGCTGGAAGCTGGCCCTCGTCGAGCGGGGACAGGCGTCGGTGGGCCTGCTCGACAGCTACGGTGCCGAGCGGCTGCCGGTGATCCGCGGCGTGCTGGGCAAGACGGAAACCATCACCTCGCTGATCGGCACCGAGGCGCCGGTCGGACGCATGATTATCGACCATGTCGCGCCGCTGATCGGCGGGTTGCGGGCGGTGCAGTCCAACACCGCCAATCACATGGCGCAGATCGAATATGGCTACGGGCACAGCGCGCTGTCGGAGAACCACGGCGCCAAGGGCAGCGTCTCCGCCGGGGATCGGGTGCCGGAGCTGACCGTGCGCGTGCCGGGCGCCGGGGGTGCGGTCTCGCGGCTGCTGCCGCTGCTCGACCCGAGCGGGTTCACGCTGCTGGTCGCACAGGATGGCGACGACGCGACGATCGACCCGGCGCTGGCGTCTGCGTTGGGCGGGGTGGCCCTGCGGGTCGTCGCCCTGGCCGCCGCGAGCGGCGAGGAGGACGCCTATCGCCACGTGCTGGGCGGCAGGGGATGCGTGTTCCTGATCCGCCCGGACGGGTACGTGGCCCTCGCTGCCTCGGCCAGAGCCGCCCCCGACGCGCTGCGCGGCTGGTTCGACAGATGGCTTCGGCCGGGCGGTTGACAATCGCCGCCCGCGAGGCTCATGCACCGCGTTTTCCGATCGGAGGCCGCGCGAACCATGCCGGTGCATGCTTTCATCTTTCCCGGCCAGGGTAGCCAGGCGCTCGGCATGGGCCGCGACCTTGCCGAAGCGTTCGCGGCGGCGCGCGAGGTGTTCGAGGAAGTCGATGACGCGCTCGGCGAACGCCTGACCCGGGTGATGTGGGGCGAGGATGCCGAGGCATTGACGCTGACCGCCAATGCGCAGCCGGCGCTGATGGCGGTGTCGCTGGCGAGCCTGCGGGTGCTGGAGGCGGAGGGCGGCTTCCGGCTCGCCGATCGTGCCGTTCTGGTCGCCGGGCACTCGCTGGGCGAGTATTCGGCGCTGGCGGCGGCAGGCGCGTTCGGCATCGCGCAGGCGGCGCGTCTGCTGCGGGTCCGCGGCGAGGCGATGCAGGCGGCGGTCGCACCCGGGATCGGCGCGATGGCGGCCCTGCTCGGGGTGGAGCTCGAGGCGGCCGGCGAGATCTGCGCCGAGGCGGCGAAGGTGCCGGACGAGGCGGGTGGTGGCAGCGAGCTGGTGTCGGTCGCCAACGACAATGGCGGCGGGCAGGTGGTGATTTCCGGTCTGCGTGGCGCGGTGGAACGGGCGATCGCGATCGCCAAGGCCCGCGGCGTCAAGCGCGCCGTGCTGCTGCCCGTCTCCGCACCGTTTCATTGCGCGCTGATGGCGCCGGCCGCCGAGGCGATGGAGGCGGCGCTGGACTCGAGCCCGCCGGTCGCACCGAAGGTGCCGCTGATCGCCAACGTGACGGCGCAGCGCGTGCAGGAGCCCGGAGAGATCGCCGATCTGCTGGTGCGACAGGTGACCGGAGCGGTGCGCTGGCGTGAGAGCCTGCTGGCGGCCGGTGCGATCGGCGTCGACAGCTTCGTCGAGCTCGGCTCGGGCAAGGTTCTCTCCGGCCTGGTGCGCCGCGTGCTGCCCGACGCACAGGCGCTGGCTGCCGGCACCCCCACCGAAATCGAATCCCTCCTTAAGGCTCTTTAAAAACCGCAGGTCCAGGAGGCCGAGCCTCCTGGCGGGGTCCGGGGCAGCGCCCCGGGAAAGGAAACGTCCATGTTCGATCTGACCGGCAAGGTCGCCCTCGTCACCGGCGCCTCCGGCGGCATCGGTGCCGCCATCGCCACCGCCCTGCACGCGCAGGGCGCCGCCGTGGTGCTGTCCGGCACCCGCCGCGATGCGCTGGACGCACTGGCCGCGACGCTTGGCGAGCGCGCCCATGTCTGCCCGGCCGACCTGTCCGACCCGGCCGCCCCCGATGCGCTGGTGGCCGCCGCCGAGTCGGCGGCCGGCCCGATCGACATCCTGGTCAACAATGCCGGGCTGACCCGTGACGGCCTTGCGCTGCGGATGAAGGACGAGGACTGGGCGCGCGTGCTGGAGGTCGATCTGGCAGCGCCGTTCCGTCTGTCGCGCTCGGTGCTCAAGGGCATGCTGCGGCGGCGGTCGGGGCGGATCGTGTCGATCGCCTCGGTGGTGGGGGTCACCGGCAATGCCGGTCAGGCGAATTATTCCGCGGCCAAGGCCGGGCTGATCGGGATGAGCAAGTCGCTCGGCCAGGAGGTCGGCTCGCGCGGCATCACCGTCAATGTGGTGGCCCCCGGCTTCATCACCACGGCGATGACCGACGTGCTGCCCGACGCGCAGAAGGAAGCGCTGACGAAATCCATTCCGCTCGGCCGGATCGGCGCGCCGGAGGATGTCGCTGCGGCTGTGGTCTATCTCGCCTCGGACGAGGCGGCGTGGGTCACGGGGGTGACGCTGCACGTCAATGGCGGCATGGCGATGATTTGAGGCCCGTTGCAACAAGGCCGCACTCTTGTAGGGTGCGCTGCGATCACCTTGGCGGCGTTGCGGGAACCGTGCTAAGCGCCCGCCACTTCGTGAAGGACCGTTGTTTGGGTCCAGCCTGCGCCTCTCAACCGGCCAGGACGGGTATCAGAGTTCGAAACGCCGGCAGACACGGCAGACAGGAAGCAGATCAGATGAGCGAGATCGCCGACAAGGTTAAGAAGATCGTCGTGGAGCACCTCGGCGTCGAGGAAAGCAAGGTCACCCCGGAAGCCTCGTTCATCGACGATCTGGGCGCCGACAGCCTCGACACCGTCGAGCTGGTGATGGCCTTCGAGGAAGCCTTCGGCGTCGAGATCCCGGAGGATGCCGCCGAGAAGATCAGCACCGTGAAGGACGCGATCGACTACATCGAGAAGCAGAAGGCCGCCTGAGCGGCCCAGGGCTTTCCGGTACCAGTCGCGGGCGGACGAGACGATGAACAGCTACACTCCCATGGGCATGCACCCCGGCCGCTTCGACGGGCGGCGCGTGGTGGTCACCGGCATGGGCATCGCCTCGCCGCTCGGAATCGGCGTCGAGCACGTCTGGAAGCGGCTGGTCGGCGGCGAGAGCGGCATCGGGCCGATCACCGCCTTCGACCCGCGCAACCTGCCCACGCATGTCGCGGGACAGGTGCCGGACGGTCCGACGGCTGAGGGTGGGCTGACCCTCGATGACTGGGTCCCGCCCAAGGAACAGAAGAAGATGGACCGGTTCATCCATCTCGCTTTGGTCGCTGCGGCCGAGGCGGTGGAGGATTCCGGCTGGGTGCCGCAGACCGACGAGGATCGCTGGCAGACCGGCGTGATGATCGGTTCGGGCATCGGCGGGCTGTCGCGCATTGCCGACGCCTCGCTCACGGTCGCCAACGGCAATGCGCGCCGGCTGTCGCCGTTCTTCATTCCGGCCGCGCTGATCAACCTCGCTTCCGGGCATGTCTCGATCCGATATGGCTTTAAGGGGCCGAACCATTCCGCGGTCACCGCCTGTGCTACCGGCGTGCACGCGATCGGCGATGCCGCCCGGCTGATCCAGCTCGGCGATGCCGAGGTGATGGTGGCCGGAGGTGCGGAAGGGGCGGTGTGCGAGCTCGGCATCGCCGGCTTCAATGCGGCCCGCGCGCTGTCGACCGAATTCAATGCCACCCCGCAGCGCGCCTCGCGCCCCTGGGACCGCGATCGCGACGGGTTCGTGATGGGTGAGGGCGCCGGCGTGGTGGTGCTCGAGGAACTCGGGCATGCGAAGGCGCGCGGTGCGAAGATCTATGGCGAGGTGATCGGCTACGGCATGTCGGGCGATGCGCATCACATCACCGCCCCTGCCGATGGCCATGAAGGTGCCTATCGCGCCATGAGATCGGCCCTGCGCAGTGCCGGGGTCACACCTGCCGACATCCGCTATGTCAATGCCCACGGCACCTCGACCATGGCCGACGATCTCGAGCTTGAGGCCGTCGAACGTCTGTTCGGCGACGATGCGAAGGGTCTGGCGATGTCGTCGACCAAGTCGGCGATCGGACATCTGCTGGGGGCGGCCGGCGCGGTGGAGGCGATCTTCTCCATCCTGGCGATCCGCGACAATGTGGCCCCGCCGACGCTCAATCTCGACAACCCGGCGCGCGACAGCATCATCGACCGGGTGGCGCACACCGCCCAGGATCGCCCGATCGATGTTGCGCTGTCCAACAGCTTCGGCTTCGGCGGCACCAACGCGTCGCTCATCGTTCGCCGGTTCTGAAACCCTGCAGGTGGCTGCGCCTGGAACGGCCATCCGACACGTGTCTGCCGCGTCTCGCTGCTCACGACCCTGAAGGTCGCGCCGCTGCGAGGCTGGCAGACGCGCGCCATCTGACCAATCCAGATACACCCACCCCCATGGTTTACGGTCGCGTATGAAACTGTCCCGGCGAATTGCGGTGCTGCTGGTCGTGACCCTCCTGTTCGCGACCGCGAGCGCTACCGTGCTGTGGTACGGCGCGCGGCAGTACGACGCGCCGGGTCCGCTGAACGCGCCGGCGCAGGTGGTGGTGCCGCATGGCGGCAGCGCGGCGGTTGCCGGGGTGCTGGCGCAGCAGGGCGTCATCAGGAGCCGGCTGCTGTTTCGTGCCACGGTGCTCGGCACCTGGGGGCAGGGGCAGCTGCACGCGGCCGAGCTGGCCTTTCCCGCCCATGCCTCGCTGCGCCAGGTGCTCGAAATCCTGCGCCACGCCAAGCCCGTGCAACACGAGTTGACGATACCGGAAGGCTTCACCGCCGCCCAGATCGCCGCCCTGCTCGACAACGATCCGCTGCTGGCGGGATCGCTGACGCCGCCCGCCGAGGGCAGCGTGCTGCCGCAGACCTATGCCTATGAGCGCGGCAGCACGCGCGCGGCTCTGCTGGCGCGGATGCAGGCGGCGATGACGAAGACGCTCAGCGAGGTCTGGACCAGCCGCGACCCGTCGCTGGGTTTGTCGGACGCGCAGGCGCTGCTCACACTCGCCAGCATCGTCGAGCGCGAGACCGGGGTGGGCGAGGAGCGTGCGCGCGTCGCCGGGGTGTTCCTCAACCGGCTGCGTCAATCCATGCGCCTGCAGTCCGATCCCACCGTCGCTTATGGCATCACGCATGGCACGCGGCCGCTGGCGACGCTGAGCCGGGCGGATCTGGCGACCGACAGCCCCTACAACACCTATCTGGTCGCCGGCCTGCCGCCCGGGCCGATCTGCAGCCCCGGTCTTGCTGCGCTGACCGCGACGGCGCATCCCGCCCCCGGTCCGGCACTGTATTTCGTCGCCACCGGCACCGGCGGCCACGCCTTCGCCGACACGCTGCCGGAGCATGAGGCCAATGTTGCGCGCTATCGCGCGGTGATGGCGGCGAAATCGGGGGGTGCCGAGGTGCCGATTCCGTCGCAGGGGCTGCTGGGCTCCGATGGTGCGGATGCGGTGCCGCCGGGGGCCGCGCCGGCGCTGCCGCCGTTCCAGAAAGGGGTGGCCCCGCCCGTCACCCGCGCGCCGCCGCACCCGCATCACCGCCGTCACCCGCACTGAGGCCGGACCGGGACGGTTGCGCCGCGGCCGCTCCGCGTAGGACGATGCGCAGGTGCTGAGCGTCACCGACCTGTTCTCCATCGGCATCGGCCCATCGAGCTCGCATACGGTCGGGCCGATGCGGGCCGCCTGTGCCTTCGCGGCCTTTGCCATCGCCGAGGCTGCCGGTCGTGCGGTCGTGCGGGTGACCTGCACGCTGCATGGCTCGCTGTCGCTGACCGGGCGCGGCCACGCCACCGACCGTGCCGTGCAGCTCGGGCTGATGGGCTGGATGCCCGACGCGATCGACCCCGACGCGATCGGCGCCCTGCTGGACGGGCTGGCGCAGACCCGGCGCATGGCGCTGGGCGGACGGATCGGGGTGGATTTCGAGCCGGCGCGCGACGTGGTCTTCGCGCCCGATTTCGATCCCGGCCATGCCAACACGATGCGCTTCGCCGCCGTCTTCGATGACGGCGCGGGTTGCACGCAAACCTGGTATTCGGTGGGAGGTGGCGAGATCCGCGCCGCCGATGCCGGCGCTGCGGACGGCGCCAATGTTGCCGTCCCGTATCCGTTCGAGACCGCAGGCGAGTTGCTGGCGCAGGCCGGCGCGGCCGGGCTCGACATCGCCGCGTTGGTGGCGGCCAACGAGGCCGCCCGGCGTGATCCTGCCGAGACCGGGGCGTTTCTCGATTCGGTGCATGCGGCGATGTCGGCCTGTATTGATCGCGGCTGTCGCACGGGCGGTGAACTGCCGGGAGGCCTGTCGGTCCGCCGCCGCGCCCCCAGTCTCGAGGCGGCGCTGGTCGCCGAGAGCGGCGATCCCGCACTCGCCGCCCGCCACATGATGGAATGGGTCAGCCTGTGGGCGCTGGCGGTCAACGAGGAGAATGCCGCGGGCGGGCGGGTGGTGACCGCGCCGACCAACGGCGCGGCCGGCGTGCTGCCGGCGGTGCTGCGGTTCTACGAGCGCACCACGCCGGGTGCGGATCGCGCCGGCGTGCATCGCTTTCTGCTTACCGCCTCGGCGATCGGCATGCTCTACAAGCTGCGCGCCTCGGTCTCGGCCGCACATCTGGGCTGTCAGGCCGAGGTGGGGGTGGCGTGCTCGATGGCGGCTGGCGCGCTGTGTGCAGTGCTGGGCGGCAGCAATGCGCAGGTCGAGAACGCCGCCGAGATCGGCATGGAACACAATCTCGGCCTGACCTGCGACCCGATCGGCGGCCTGGTGCAGATCCCGTGCATCGAGCGCAACACGATGGGTGCGATCAAGGCGATCAACGCCGCCTGGCTGGCGCTGCGCGGCGATGGGCAGCACGTGGTGTCGCTCGATGCGGTGATCGAGACCATGCGCCAGACCGGCGAGGATATGGGCAGCCGCTACAAGGAGACGTCGCTGGCCGGGCTGGCGGTGAATGTCGGGGTGAAAGTGCCGGTGAACATCGTGGAATGCTGACGCGTCGGTATCAAACGGATAAAAGTCTTCTTGCTTCTTTTTCTTCAGAAAAAGAAGATTTATTACTTGCTTCCCTTCCTCGTCACCCGTTCCTGCCACTGCGGCGGCAGCAGATCCACCGCCCGTCCCGCCGCGGCCAGCCAGCGCGGAAACACCACCCGTCGCCGGTCCGAGGCGAGGCCAGCCAGCACCAGACGGGCGGCGCGGTCGGCGTCCATCAGCCCCGGCATCGGGAAGCGGTTGCGCGCCGTCATCGGGCTGCGGATGAAGCCCGGGCAGACCGAGCACAGCCGCACGCCCTGCCGTGCCCAGGCGCCGGCCTGCGCCACCACCCAGGAATCAAGCGCCGCCTTGCTCGCCGCATAGCTTGGCGCGACCGGTGCCGGCAGGAAGGCGGAGATCGAGGCGATGGCGGCGATGCTGCCGCGTAGCCCGCCGGGTCCGGGCGCCTGCGCACGCATCAGCTCGAGGGCGGGGAGGATGGTGTTGAGCGCACCGGCGAGATTGGTGTCGAAGATGGCGCGGGTCTGGGCTGCCGGCTCGATGCCGTCACGGCCGACGCCGCCGGAGATGCCGGCATTGGCGATCACCAGGTCGATCCGGCCGGCCTGCGTGATCCAGCTGGCGGTCGCGTCGCGATCGATGAGCTCGATCGCGTGCGCGTGAACCTCGGCGCCGAGCCGGCGGCAGGTCGCGGCAACGGTGTCGAGACGTGCGGTGTCGCGCCCGCCCAGATGCAGGGTTGCACCCGGCCGGGCGAGCGCTTCGGCGAGGGCGGCGCCGAGCCCGCTCGAGGCGCCGGTGATGAGGGCGCTCACCGGCCCGGCACCCGGGAGGTGGCCGTTGCGATCGATCCGTGGCATGTGTGTTCTCCACTGGCGAGGGTGTCGAGTCTAGCGCGGGGCGACCGTGACGGGCAGACCCAGGGCGGGAGAGGGGTGGGGATGACTGTGGCGGGCCGCGATCGCCCGGGCGTGCACCGCCAGCTTCCGCCGGCCGGCCACGGACGGCGCGGCGTCCTGCTGGTGATCGCAGCGCCCTCCGGTGCGGGCAAGAGCACGATCGCCAACGCGCTGCGCGCCAGCGAGCCCGAGCTCCAGCATTCGGTGAGTGTGACGACGCGCGCCCCCCGTCCGGGCGAGGCCGATGGCGTGCATTATCATTTCCGCAGCAAGGCCGAGTTCGACGCCATGGCCGCCGGCGGCGAGCTGCTGGAATGGGCGGAGGTGTTCGGCCGCGGCTATGGCACGCCGCGCGCGCCGGTGGAGGCGGTGCTGGCCTCGGGGCGCGACATGGTGTTCGACATCGACTGGCAGGGGCACCGGCAGATGCGCGCGGCGATGCCCGGAGATGTGGTCGGGCTGTTCATCCTGCCGCCCTCGCTCGACATCCTCGAACAGCGGCTGCGCGGGCGCGAATCCGACAGCGAGGACGAGATCGCCCGGCGCATGCAGCAGGCGCGCGACGAGATCTCGCACTACGACGAGTTCGATCACGTGCTGGTCAACGATCAGCTCGACCGGGCGATCGGCCAGGCCCGCTCGGTGCTGCATGCGGCGAGGCTTGCGGTCGCGCGTCAGCCCGGGCCGGACGGCATGATCCGGGGCTGGCGCTGAACGCGCCCGATGCTGCCGGATCTGCCGGCGTGGTTCCGGTCTATCGCGCCAGGCTGCCCGCGGCGGAAGCGATCCTGCCCTATCTGCGGCAGATCGACGCCTCCGGTCAGTACAGCAACCGGGGCCCGCTGGTATGGGCGTTCGAGCGCCGGCTCGACAGTCTGCTGGGCGGAAATGCGGCGCATGTGGTGAGTGCCGCCTCGGGCACGGCGGCGATCGCCGCCGCGATCCTGGCCACCGCCGGACCGGCCTCGGCGGCGGCGCCGCTGGCGCTGATGCCGTCCTATACCTTCGTCGCCACCGCGCAGGCCGCCGAGCTGTGCGGCTATCGTCCCTGGTTCGTCGATGTCGATGCCGCAGGCTGGGCGCTCGATCCGATACGGCTGCGCACAAATCCGCAGCTCGGCCCGGCCGGGGTGGTGGTGGTGGCGGCCCCCTACGGCCGGCTGCCCGATATCGAGGGCTGGACACGATTCGCGGCCGACACCGGCCGGGCCGTGGTGATCGATGCGGCGGCCTCGGTGGAGGCGCTGGCCCGCCGGGTCGAGGCCACGCCCGACGCTCCGGTGGGGGTGCCGGTGGCGGTCAGCCTGCATGCCACCAAGCCCCTGGCCTGCGGCGAGGGCGGTCTGGTGCTGTGGTCGGATCGCACCGGGTTGGAACGGGTGGCGCGGGCGCTGAATTTCGGCTTCCTGGGCAGCCGCTCGGCGCAGTCGGCCGGGTTCAACGGCAAGATGAGCGAATACCACGCCGCCGTCGGTCTTGCCGCGCTCGACGGCTGGGGCGCGCGACGCTCGGCTGTGGCCCGGCTGCACGCGCGCATGGCCAGGATGATCCAGGCGCGCGGGCTGGGCCCGAGGCTGGTCGCCTGGCCCGATATCGCGAGCTGCTACCTGCTGCACGATGCCGGCGAGGCCGGTGATCCGGCGGCACGCACGCAGACACTCGCGCGTCGCCTTGACGAAAGCCGCATCGAGCACCGCTTCTGGTATGGTGGCGGCGTGCATCGCGAACCGGTCTTTCTCGGCCGCGACGGCTGTGATGCGCTGCCGGTGACCGAGGCGCTGGCCATGCGTCTGCTCGGCATTCCGGTGCGTGCGCCCGGTGGCGGGGACGCGGAGGACGAGGCGGTCGCGGCGCGGGTCTTCGATGCAATGGAGCAGGTGCCATGAGGAACCCGATCGTCATCTACGGATCGACCGGGCATGCGCTGGCGGTGCACGAGCAATTGCTGATGTATGGTCCGCGCTACCAGACGGTCGCCTATATCGACGACATCAACGCGCCCGGCGAGGTGCAGGGCGTGCCGGTGATCAGCTTCGAGACCTGGGCGGAGTCGTGGTCCGAGGTGCCGGTGCTGATCTCGATCGGCATGCCGGCGGGGCGGCGCAGGCTGGCAGAGCGTATCGCCGCCGCCGGTGGGCGCTTCGTGACCCTGTTCGACCGGGTGCCGCCGATCGCGTCCGATTTCGATGCCGGCGAGGGCACCTTCGTCGGCCAGCCCGCCTATATCGGCCCCAACGTGCGCTTCGGCCGCCATGTGCAGATGCAGCCGATGGCAGCGGTCGGGCATGACAGCCGCATCGGCGATTTCGTGACGATCTGTGCGTGTCACATCGCCGGTTGGGTGCTGGTCGAGGATGACGTGTTCGTTGGCATCGGCTCGGTGATCATCCATGGCAATGCCGCTCGGCCGCTGGTCATTGGTCGCGGCGCGGTGATCGGCGCCGGCGCCGTGGTGATGAAGTCGGTGCCGCCGGGCGCGGTGATGGTGGGCAATCCGGCCCGCGACATGAGCCTGCGCGGCCGGCGCGCGGCGCGACGCGGCGCGGCCGCAACGGACGGGGGCGAGGCATGACCGTGGCCGGCGGGACGCCGGTCACCGCGGTGGCCTGTCCGCTGTTCGATCTGCGCGGCGGCGGGGCTGAAACCCAAGGATCATGGGGATAAATCGCCGGGGGTGCGCGGCGGGGACGGTGGTGGTGTAGGATCGCGAGCGATGAGCATCACCACACTCGACCAGATCCCGGTTCGCCTGCCGCCGACCAACATCACCGCCGAACAGGCGCTGCTCGGTGCGCTGCTGGCCAACAACAAGGCCTATGAGCGGGTGGCGGAATTCCTGCTGCCGGCGCATTTCGCCGACCCGGTCAACGGGCGCATCTTCCAGTCGATCAAGCGCCGCGTCGAGGCGGGGCAACTCGCTGACGCGGTGACGCTGAAGACCGAGTTCGAACATAACGGTGCGCTGGCCGAGGTGGGCGGCACGGCCTATCTGGCGCAGTTGCTGACCGCGATGGTCGGCATCATCAATGCCGGCGAGTATGGCCGCGCGGTGCATGATGCCTGGCTGCGCCGGCAACTGATCGATATCGGCGAGACGGTGGTCAACAACGCCTTCGGCGCCGAGCCCGAGCTCGACGGCGCACGCCAGATCGAGGCGGCCGAGGAGCAGCTCTTTGCGCTGGCGCGCGACAATGCCGCCGATAACGGCATGGTGGATTTCGAACACGCGCTGGGCGCGGCGATCAGCTCGGCGGAGCGGGCGTTCAAGCAGGGCGGCCAGGTGACCGGGCTCACCACCGGCCTGCGCGACCTCGACAAGCGCACTGGTGGGCTGCATCCGTCCGACCTGCTGATCCTCGCCGGGCGTCCTGGCATGGGCAAGACCGCGCTGGCCACCAAGATCGCGTTCTCGGCGGCGCGCTCGCTGCTGGAGGCGGCGCGTGCGGCGGGGCCGGAGGTCAAGCCACGCGGGTCGGTGGCGATCTTCTCGCTGGAAATGAGTTCCGACCAGCTCGCTACTCGCCTGTTGTCGGAGGAGGCGCGGGTGTCGGGCGAGCGCATCCGGCGCGGCGATATCGGACAGAAGGATTTCGACCGTTTCGTCGCGGTGTCGCGCGAGCTGGGCGAACTGCCGCTGTTCATCGACGACACCCCGGCGATCACCTTGTCGGCATTGCGCACCCGCTGCCGGCGCCTGCAGCGTACGCGCGGGCTCGATCTGGTGGTGGTGGACTACCTCCAGCTCATGCGCCCCTCCGTCGGCACCCGCCCCGAGAGCCGGGTGCTGGAGATCAGCATGATCACCCAGGGTCTGAAGGCGATCGCCAAGGAGTTGTCGATTCCCGTCCTCGCCCTGAGTCAGCTGTCGCGCTCGGTGGAAAGCCGCGAGGACAAGCGCCCGATGCTGTCGGACCTGCGCGAATCCGGCTCGATCGAACAGGACGCGGATGCGGTGATGTTCGTCTACCGCGACGACTACTACCTCAAGCAGCGCGAGCCCAAGGAGGTCGCCTACGACAGCGCCGACAAGTTCCAGATCGCGCTGGAGGACTGGAAGCGCAAGATGGACCTCGCCTACAACAAGGCCGAGCTCCTGCTGGAGAAGCAGCGCCACGGGCCCACCGGCAAGATCGAGCTGTTCTTCGAGGGTGAGTTCACGCGGTTCGCGGACCTCGAGCAAAGATACGAGTAGCCGTTCGTCAAGGATTGGTTGTCATCCGTCTGAGGTATGGATGTCGGCGGCGATAGTCACCACGAAGTGATCTCATGGCGCTGTCTCCCATCTTGCTCCAACCTGTCGGAAGTGCTCGCGCCCGGAATGCAGGCATCCATAGGGCGACCCGTGGTGGGCTTGCGATCGAGCGGTTCTCTGGCCTCTGCCGGAGGTCATCGGGGTGGCGGCAGCGGCTCCAGCCTCGGCCGAGGACAACGGCCGCTGAACGACGTGCAAGGCGACGACAATGACGTCGTCGACGATCAAACCCTCACTTGACGTCGATTGGTCTGCGCCGGCCGTGGGGCATGTCACTCGCGTTCGGACGGCGAAACAAGCGGGCGATCGCCGACCGCCGAGGCAGGTCGGCTCCCCGGGGAGTTGCGATCGCATTCCGCATGACCGCCTGCTCGAACCAGTTGCCGGTGGTGAAGCCGGATTCCATGAACTTTGGCGGAACGGGAAACAACGTGAACATTTCGTGCGATCCGATCTCGTAGTTCACGATGTCGAGCTTTCCATCAGGGTATGCCCGGACGCATTTGCGAGCCCCGCCCTCGAAATCAACCGCAATCGCACTGGTGTCACCGAGTGTAACCTCTGAGTAGGTCGCGTTTCCCGTTCCATGCAGTGTAATACCGATGACCTCCTGACCCTTTGCAAAGGAGAAAGTCAGAAAATTACCGTTTCTTCTGACAATCACGGGGCGCTGATACGGAACGTCAACGGTCGAATGCACGAAAACGAGCGACTCCGCCACGATGTCATACGCCAGAAAAGTCGACAGCTCAGAAAACAGAAGATATGTGTCGTAGCGAGGAGTTCCATCTGGGCCCGACCAGTCATCAACGGTGATTTTCTCGGAATATCGGTCCAAGTGTCGTTGCCGAAAGACATCGTAAGCAAGGCTATAGTTCTTTCGTGCGTATAGCCGGCACAGCAATATATTTGCGATATAGCTTGCCTCGATATCCTTTATGTATGTTCGAATGGCGACATTTTGTGAATTCATGGCCCGAAGAGCCATTCGCGGTTTGCGACGAGCGGTCTCGTGCAAGACGCTCAAAATATATTTGACATTTGAACGAAGGCTATCGGTCAAAAACCGAAGGAGGCGGGTTTGGTCGTTCTCCATGATTATATTAATAAGTTTAAGCATGGCCACATCACTTTGGTATGTATCGATGGCGATATGCCCAATATGACGAAGACCAATTAGATCAAAAGAGGGGTGTTTTTTTGCGTACATTAAAGCAGAAAACTCGTCGATGATCTCCTTCGGATCATAAACAACGGTTATTTTGCCTTGAACATCTTCGGCTCGGGGAGCCATAGTCTTGAAAGATTCTCTCCTAACAATCTTATGCGCAATTAATCCGCTTCGAAGATAGATCTTTTTCTCATCATCAAGTTCAAGCTCGATCGGATCTACCGAATAATTAGGGTTAAATGCCAAGACGTGGGTTGCACCGAGCATCTTCGAGTATTTAATGGCTGCATAGCCGCCCATCGAGGAACCAATGATAATGACGGTTTTGTATAGCGCGATAATATTTCTGATTTTCTTCTCAATCGCTGCCATCTCCGGCGAGAGAAAAAAACCTCGGACTGAACTGGTAAATCCCAGGCAAGTAATACCGTTCCGCTGTGCTATGTCCTGAAGCAGATAGCGTCGCGACGCATCCTGCGTATCGCCGGCTGTAGTGAACGTAATCAGGAGATAGGCTGAATTGCCTTTATGGTAGTGGCAGTATATTTCTTCACCTTCGAAAATCAATGTCATTGCAGTGCGCCGTGCCTGTAGATCAATTCCGATCCGGGTCTGTATCGTTCAGCCCTACTTCATTATCGCCAAATGGCTCCAGAGGTAAAGGGTGGAGCCATACGCACGATGTCCCGCCGATGGTTTTGGACCGCCGTGGCGATCCCTTTGATCAGGATAGCGTGCACGTCCGTGCACTCTGACGCATCGTCAAACAATCCGACGGGTTGGTTGGGTGGACGTTTGCTCGTGCAGCGGTCGTCCGCCCCTTTTAGGAAGTCATAATATCGTGAGGTCCGATCATTCTCGCCTGATCGAGGATTGCCGCTCCATCCCTACAGTCGGTTTCTCGGCAGTCCTCTGGTCAGTTAGCGACCGGGTCGCCGTTGGCATACCAGACCCCCGCAGTCGTGCAGTAAGCGAGTGAGCCAGTTCCCTTGCCGGCAGCCTCCCCGTGGTTGCGTGCATCAAGCACGAATACCGACTGTCCGGCCGTGCACCCGCTCGGCAGCGAGGCGAACGTCGCCGTGGCATTGCTGATTGGGTGCCCGACATAGAGGTAGTTCGTATACACGCCCCAGTTGCCGAAGCTTGCGTCCCACTGGCGGTTGGTCGGTGTGGTGTCCGCGCCGCCATTCAGGAACAACGCCCCGCCGTAGAAGAAGGCGCCGAGATAGGCTCGCAGGAATGATGTCGCGATCCCATAGCTCGGCGCCAAAATGTCGGATGCAGGCGCGGTGGACGGCACGTTGGCGGTGTTGCCGTCCCGCGTGACGACGAGTCCCTTGGTTGCGCCGGGATCGGTTGTCCCGCCTGAGATCAGGCCACCGACGGCGATCATACGGCCGTGCATGTCGAAGCCGGCATCTATGTCACTGAGCTTGTAGTGTGCGCCGTATTTGTAATGCGCTGCGATGCACCAATCGAGCACGCTGTAGGTGCAAGCCATGCCGATATGCCAGCCGACATTTGCCCACGATCCGAACACGATGCCCACGGTGTCATTTGTATTGCCCAGCGCGTCAAGATGCAGCCCGTAGCGCGCATTGCTGGCAGTGCCGCCTTGCCCGTCCGAGCATGAGCCCTGGTCCAGGAGATCGCCGCGACTGTCGCAGCCGGAGTTGTTGAGATATTCGAGCTCGGCCAGTGACGAGCCGCCATACTGGCCCGGTCTCCATTCCATCACGGCATGGTAGGCGAATTGCAGGCCTCGCGCGATTGACGGCGCGACGCTGGTCCGCACCTCCTCGCCGACGACCGCGGCCGGACTGCCGGCGGCATAGCCATCGTAATCGAGCATTCCCGACAGAAGGAGCAGGTTCACCTGCTGGCCCGGAGGAGCCTTGACGTTCTGAAGAATTGCGAAGGCGTTCGCATTCATGGACGTTGGGGCTTGTGCATACACCGTGCCTGAAGCGCCTCCCCAGAAACACCCGCCACACGAGTCTGTCGCTTCCGCCATCGCCGAGCCATGGGCAGCGAAGACGCCACCATGCTCGACCAACGACGCTCCATCAGGAAGTGTGACTTCATCTCTAACGATCATGTAGTGATCTGCAGGCACCTCCAAAGTGCCAGGTACGCCGTTCGACGACGACAGTGCCGCTCCGGCAGCCTGGAATGCCGGCCGATCGTCCTGCTGGGCGATCGAGACAGGGGTGCCGGCCGCAACGGCCAAAGACAGCGGTGGAATTGTCAGCGCGGCCGTGCCGGGTGACGGGTAGTTGACGCCACTGATTGGCGCAGCTCCGTTGCCGTCGATGCCGAGATATCGCGCCGTTGCCAGTTTCGTGACCAGATCCGGCGTCGTCTTGATGACGACGGTGGTGGCACCCGAGGCGGCAGCCGAGATGGTCGTGGTGTCGATCACGCCCCCGACATTGCCGGTGGATGTTGCGGCAGCAAACGAGCGGACATTGATCGTATCGCCAAGTAGATCCATCAAGCGAGCCGAGATCGGCGCCGCCCGATTGTGGATCTGCTGAATGGTCGCAGGGCCCGCCGGGTTGAAGATCTGTCCCGCCGCGTCAAGGCCGGCGATGCCCCCGGGTCGACCGATCTGTCCGTCGATCGCGACGCCGATCTGCCTCAGGTCAGTGGATGCTATCGGATTTGGGGCGGCGGCCAGGAGCGCGTTCAACTGTGCTGCCGTCAGCCCGTCGGCGAGGCTGGGGCTCGACGTGAAACACATGGCGAGGAGGAAACCCAATGCATATTTCATCTTGATCCCTACCATCCGGCGTGCGCTCGAGATCTATTCTAGCCGTCCTCACCCGCGCACTCTCGCCTGATCGGCGACCGCAAGCTCCCCTGACTTGGGCCGGTCTATTGCTCATGCGCTGTCGGCAATCTATACGTATGAGACAGTCCGAGACATGAGCATACGATGCCTCAAACCTTGCAGCATGCCCTGAACGGTCGGCCGCAACCGACGGCGGTCGAGATTTTTACGCATGGCACACGACTGCTCAAGTCGGCGGGGCCGTCGGACCTGAGGATTGTGGTGGCCGGCTCGTCGACGATCGACATGGTCGCTCGCGCTGTGGCCGTCGCCACGGCGCTGGAGGGTCGCACCAGCGAGATCATCATCAGTCCGTTCGGTGCCTGGCAACAGGAGGCGCTTGATCCGATGTCGTCGTTGCGACGCGGCGGCGCGGACATCTTGGTGTTGGTCAATGACTGGCGCGATCTGGTGACTCCGATGCGTCTGGATGCGACGCTGGATGAGGTCCGTACGGCAGTCGCCGCCAAGGTCAAGTCATTTCGTGTGGTGTGGGATGCATTGGTTACGACGGGGGTTCGCGTCATACAGCATCTGCCGGCAGAGCCGCTCGCGAGGTATGCAGGAATCGCGGAACGACGTTTGCCGGCGAGCCCGCTGTCACAGATGCGTCTCGCGATCGACGCGCTTCTTGATGCCGGTCCCGAGATCATCTTTCTCGACATGGCAGGGCTCGTGGTCGACCCGCGCGCATGGTATGGGGCCAAGCTGACCTTTGGCCAACAAGCGCTGCCGGAATACGTTGCGCGTATGCGTGGCGCGCTGCGGACCGCGACAAGTCGTGCCAAGAAGGTCCTTGCGCTCGATCTCGACAACACGCTGTGGGGCGGTGTGATCGGTGATGATGGTGTAAGCGGGATCAAGCTTGGCCCCGAGACGCCGACCGGCTCGGCATTCACCGCATTCCAGGCCTATGTCAAGGCACTCGCGGCGCGCGGCATCATCCTCGCTGTCTGTAGCAAGAATGAACCCGAGATCGCAGAGACAGGCCTGTCGCACCCGCACTCGCTGCTCCAGCGCAGTGATTTCGCTGCGTTCGAGTGTTCCTGGTCCGACAAGGCCGGGGGGCTGCGTCGGATCGCGCAGGCGCTCAACGTGGGGATCGATTCGATCGTGTTCGCCGATGACAATCCGGTGGAATGCGCTTTGGTCCGCGAGATGCTGCCGGAGGTCGCGGTGGTCGAACTTGGCGGCGATCCGGCGGTGTTCATCGAGAAGCTGGATGCAGGGTGCTGGTTCGACAGCCAGGGTCTGAGCCGTGAGGACTTCGCACGAGGTGCGCTCTATCAGGCGCGCGCAGAGGCCAGTGCGGCGCAGGCGTCGAGTGGTGATTTGGGCAGCTTCCTCGCCTCGCTCGACATGAAAGGCGTTGCGCGTCCCGCCCAGGCCGACGAACTGGCACGGGTCGCACAGCTCGAAGGCAAGACCAACCAGTTCAACCTCACGACCCGCCGCTACGATCAGGCGCAGGTTGCTGCGTTCGCCGAGCGCGATGACGCGGTGGTGCTGGTCGGTTATCTCGCTGACAAATTCGGCGACCATGGGCTGGTCTCGACGGTGATCGGGGTCAAGGACGGCGATGCGCTAAGTATCGAAAGCTGGCTGATGAGTTGCCGCGTTTTCTCGAGGACGTTCGAGCACTACGTCATGCGCGAGATCCTGGTGACGGCTGGGCGGCTCGGGGCGAGGCGGGTCGTCGGCCGTTACGAGCGCACGTCCAAGAACGACGTGGTTGCCGACCTTTATGACAGGCTCGGTTTCAAGCGGATCGGCGAGGACGTCTGGGAGCGAGCGGTTGACCGCGATGCTACAGATCTCGAAACCTGCATCACGGCGCGCTGAACAACCGTTGACGACAAGGAGCAGGACTGTGGAGCAGACGGGAATTCTTGATCAGGTCAAGCAGGTCGTCAGCGATACGTTTGGAGTATCGGTCGGGTCGCTGACTGCCGAAACGACTGCGAACGACGTTGAGGGCTGGGACTCGGTGGCGCATCTGATCTTCATCAACGGGATCGAGAGCGCGTTCGGCGTGCGTCTGCCGATGCAGCAGGCATTGGATGTCTCCAATCTGGGCGATATGGCGAAACTTGTTCAAGATGTCCGGCAGGCATGAGCGAGGCGGAAAGCCGGAAGCCTGTGGTCCTCGTCGAGGGACATTGGCAATTCGCCCATCTGATCAGTTTGTTCGAATATACTCCGTCGATGATGCAGGAGGTCTCGTTTCGCCGCTTTGGCGATCTGGACGAGATGAGGCGGTTGCTCGACACCGCTGACGATGCCGACCGCATCATAGCCGTTGTGCGTCGGGTCGATCATCCCGATGATATCGAGCAGACACAACCACCGGTTTGGCTGCGCGAGGACATCTCGGTCATACGGGTCCCGGCTGAAAGCGCGGGCCATCTGTTTTGGCCTGTCGCGGGCACCGATACACGCTCTGTGGCGGAACCGCTTTATCCGAATGGACGCTACGGCTTCAGTGATCATCACGCGGAGGCACTTGCGCCTCGCGCCGGTGAGTCCGACGACAGACTTTACCAGGCCTATCTCGGGGAGAGTTCGGTCGAACTCGCCGCAGCACAGCCGCGCCTGGCGCACACCCTCGCCTTCATGCGGCGACTCGACAGCGTGTGCGACATAGCCTTCGCTGAGCATTTCGAGAGGACGCTGAGCGATGTGAAATATTTCACCGGACCGGTCACGGGGGCCGGGCCGTTGTTCGCTTGGCTCGCGAATTGCGTGCTGGGGTGTCTGGCCGCGCCTGTGGGTTGGGACACTAAGCGCCTGGAGACGCTGCGCGAGGCTGTTCGCTATCGAACAATCGGCTTCAGGGGTAATGCGGCGCATGAGTTTCCGGTCCACCCGGTGGTCGCGGCGTCGTTCGGCCTGTCCTGGGCGCAGAATGCGCGTTTCCGCTGGGGTAGGAACCTGTGGACACATCGCGAGGCGATGCTTCGTGCCATTCGCTGGGAGCCTTGGCTGCCATGACCAAACCGAAGCTGCTTGTCTATGCAAACTGCCAGGGCGATGAGATCGACGGTCTGGTGCGCCGCCTGCCGACAATGAGCGGGCTCTTCGACTATGAGAGGATCTTTCTCGGGTCGCTGCACGAGTTCATCGATGCCCATGGTGAGGCGGGCGCGCGCGATCGCCTCAACGACGTCGTCGCGGTCTGGGAGCAGAGCAGTCAGGCGAGCGAGCAGGAACGGGTTCTGATCCGCGATTTCGTGCCGCGGCAGGCTCGGTGGCTGCGCTTTCCGGCGCTCACCTGTTCGACCCTTTGGCCATTCGGCGTGAGCGACAATCGCCCCTGCGGCTACGAGCGCTACGCCTACAGCGACATGCTTGCCATGCGGGTCTGGCGGGAGTGCGGTGGCCCGGATGGCACGATCGACAGCCGTTCGGACGAGGAGCTTTTCGACCGCTACATGACCCTGTCGAGCCGGATGCTGCCGGACCTCGAGCGCACATTGGAGCGCGATATGCTGCAATGGACGCAGCGTGATCGCGATTGCGATCTGCCGATGGCGGATTTCCTGCACGCCAATCTCCGTGAGCAGCAGCTTTTCTATACGGTCGGACGCGCCAGTTGGGTCGCGAACGGCGAGATGACCCGTCAACTTGTTGCGGCCACTGCTCCAGCGGAGTCGCGCGATGACATCCTGGGTGAACTGGCGGCGGCAAGCGCTGGCTGCCTTGGCAACGATACGCTGTCCATTCCCGTGCATCCGATGATCATCGAGCGCCTCGGGCTGAAGTGGACAAATGCCTCGGCGATCTGGCATTGGAATTCCTACGAGTTTGATTTCCGGACCTGGGTTCTTCGTTGCGTCCGGCTCGTCGACTGCATGTAGGTCGCGGACCGTGCCCTACGGACAAAGAGACAAGTAGTAGAGAACGAAGAGGTTGCATGAACCACAGGTTTCGCAGGTCCTCGACTGTCGTGGAAGCTGTCCATGCGCCCGTCGTCACAGCATCTCCAACCGAGCTCGTGGTGACCGGAACGCCGCTCGGGGTTCTGCAGACGCATTGCGACCAGCTCGCGCGCGCCAGCTTCCATGATCAGCGGGCGTCCAGCAGTTGGCATCCTCACCAAGACGTCACTCTTGCTGCGCTTGGCTCAGCGGTCTTGGTGATGATGGTCAAGGACGAGTCCGACATTATTCGGCAGAATCTCCAACATCACTATAAGTTGGGGTTTCGTTACTTCTTCGTGCTCGACAACCGCAGTAATGATGCAACAGCGGCCGTGATCGCGGAGTTCAGGGCAGGCCACCCCGATGCCCAGGTCGCCTGTCTGTATGATTTCGTCGTCGGGTATTACCAGGCGGCGAAAATGGCGGCGGTCGTGGCGTTTCTGTCGATCTATCTGGAACATGAGAATAACCCCGGGCGCTGGTTGTTCTTCGTCGATGCTGACGAATTCATCACCTTCTGTGCGGGAGACGTTGTCGAGGGACCGAAACGGATATCGGCCGCACTCGATGACCCCGCACACAAGATGTTGGTCATGCACTGGGCGCAATGCGCGAGCATGGAGGTCGTCGAGCACGACACGCCGGACAGGTCGTTGCTGGAGACGCATACCCGGATATGGACCACTATGGAGCCTGCGGTGACCAAGGTCGCGATCCGGATGGACGCCGGGATGACCACGCGTCAGGGCAACCACATGGTGGAGTCGTTCCCCTATCAGACCGATGCCGCCGTGGTTCTCGCGGAATTCGGCCTCTACATGCTGCATTTCCCGCAGCGCAGCGTCGATCAGATGCGACGCAAGGTGGTCAATGGAGCCGCAGCCTATGCCGCGACCAAAGGCCAGGAGAATCATGGCGGCCACTGGCGCCAGTACTACGAGTGGTATTCCCAGAATGGCGACGTCGTACTGCGGCAGCTGATCCAGCAGCACATCGATAGCTGCTCCTAGATCCGGTCAGGATCGCGCCGCAGCAAGCGCGTGGCGACCACGACGGTCTCAAAGAGGGGCCGCGTTGATCCTGTAGGCATCGAAGACCGATCTCAGCAGAGTATTGTCACCCGGTGCAGAGTAGCGACGTCCGGCCTCGAACTCTGAACTTGGAGCAAACTCGACCGTTCGCGTATCGCCGTCCACCGCATGCTCGACGAGTTCGGCCTGCTGCTGCTTGGGTCTGATGCCTATAGTGAGAAAGGCTGGTGATGCAGTGGCCTCGCGAATGAGCGAACGCATGGTTTCGAGGCCGGGATATGCGAGCCACTCGACGCCGATCATCGTGACGAAAAGCTTCGGTCGAGGATCGGCAAGTACTTGGCGGAAGCGGTCCACCGCACGGGACAAGGAGCCGAAATCGGCATCGTTGCTGATGTCATGGTGAAGGATGATCAGGCCCGAGCCACAGTTCTGCTGAAAAAAGGGGTGCGTCCACTCATTGCGAGCACCACAGCACTGCCACTGTGCGCGGCTGAGAAACTGACTGAAATCGTCTCGAATGCAGGCCGCGACCATGTCGGCATTCGAAAACAACCAGTCGAATGGTGACGAAAAGCGTCGCAGCCCCGCATCCTCGATCGCCTGCGCCGTCGGGCAGGCCGTCCCTAGGCTGATCACGAAGGCGATGTCTTCGGCTGGTGTCATCAAATTAGGTTCCTGTTTACCAACGAGCCGGATCAAATGCACGAGTCGATGTGGGTCTGCAGGATTTCGCTCAGCACGTCCTCGCCACGGGTCTCGTAGGCGATGTAGCGCTCTCGCCAATGACCGCCGTGATTCTCGAGGCCCTTCGACGCCTTGAACGCCCGACCGCCGTTGATGACCTTCTTCTTCACATGCTCCAGCGAGCGCAGCGGCGCGTGGAGCATGTACCAGCCGTCCTCGGCGAGGACATGCATGGTGTCGAGAGGATGGTCGAAATTCTCGACGAAATGATTGCCCATGGCGGGATCGAGACCGAGCGCGCAGCGCAGCGCAATCTTCGGCACAGCCGGACGCAGTTGCGCCGGGCGCCGGACGAACACGGACAACATCTCGTCGCCCTCGGGGAGCGTCTGCATGATGTTCGCGGTCGCCGAGTTGACCCACTGCATCACGATCATCCCAACGGCCGGATCACCGAGAGCGGCCTCGAAGCGGGCAACTGCGCCGGCGTCGTCATCCCCGGCGTAGGCGATGAATTCGTCGGCATCGATAAAGAACATCCACTCGAGCGCACGTCCGTCGATCGCCGCGTAGTCGAGCAGCGTGCGCTGGAAGGCGGCAATCTTCGCCGACTGATAGTAGCCGACGATCGGGTCGTGCACGAGCAGCACCAGTGCATCGGGATGTGCGTCACGGAAAGCGGTCACCAGCGCGGCGGTGCCGTCGGTGCTGTTGTTGTCGAGCAGGCAGAAGCAGCGAAAGCCGAGCCGGTAGTGATGTTCGAGATTGGCGGTGACGATGTCGGCCTCGTCCTTGACCATCATTACCAGCCCGGCCCGTGCCAGCGCCGGCACGCTGCCTGGCACATGCAGGCCGGCCCAGCCCGGCTGCATGTCGGCGTAGCTGCTCTCCGCCCGGATCTCGCTGTGGCGCCGGGCCAGCCGGGCACGTCCGTCCGGCCTGACATTGGGGTAGACATGCTCGATCAGCGACAGCGCGAGGGCCGGTTGCCCGGCGCCGATCGCCGCGTCCACTCGAGGCCAGAGCGGCCAGTCGCTGCCAGGATCCATCGCCTGTGCCTCGACCAGTGCGGAGGTCGCCTCCGCCTCGCGTCCCAGCAGCAGCAGGCAGATGCCGCGCTCGATCAGGGCGCGGAAGCGGACATGGAAATCACCCTCGGCGATGGCCGGGGCAAGGATGTCGAGCGCCTCGGATGGATGGTCCGCTTCCTTGAGGGCGGTAGCGAAATCGACCCGCAGACCATCGTCGGGCGCGAGTGTCGACGCCTTGGCATGGAGTTCGCGCAGGGCGATGTCCGCCCCTTCCGTCTGCGCCCTGTGACGGAAACTCTCCCAGACGCTCATCGCGATCCCATCCTGTCGAGCACGGCGACGCAACGATAACACGGGCGTCCGGGTGGCGTCACCCGTCGTGGTTCAGGCCGGCTCGATCGCGAGCCGGTAGGGTGCGAACACGCAGCGCAGCAGCGCGCCGTCACCGGGGGCGGGAAAGCGAAGCCCGTCTGTGCTCGGCGCGCCGGGCGAGAAGCTCCAGCGGCGGAAGCGGTCGGCGCGCCCCACCTCGCGCAGCGTGCCGTGCGCGCGGGGCTGCGGCGGGCCGGGGTTGAGGCCGATCGCCAGCAGATCGGCGTCCGGCGCCTTGTCCTGCAGCCGCGCGCGGAGCTGGGTGAAGCTGCGTGCGTCGAGATGGCGGTTTTCGGTCATCACCACGAACAGGCTGCGTACACCGGGCCGCAATGCGGCGCGCAGCCGATCCGTCGCCCGCATCAGCCGGGCGAAGTCCGCATCGACACTGATATCGTGATGGTTGGTGATCGGGCCGAGCCCGAGCCGGGCGCGCAGTCGGGTGAGCGACCATTGCTGCGGGCCGCCCACCCGCTCCCAGGCAGAGCGGTCGCAAAACTGCGCGAAATCGTCGCGCAGGCAGGCCAGCACCAGCTTCGGGTCGGTGAAGGTCCAGTCGAACGGGCCGGAGAAGCGCCGCAGCCCGGCATCGGCGATCAGGGTCGCGGTCCAGCAGGCGGAGCCGAGGCTGAGGACCTGCGTGATCGCGGGCCGCATCAGCCGCCGCCGATGCGTGCGATGGTGCGCGTGGTGGAGTGCCCGGCGACGAGGTCCACCAGATCCACCCGGCCGCCGCGGGCGAGCACGAACTCCGCCCCCACCACCCGGTCGAGCGTGTAGTCCGCCCCCTTGACCAGGACGTCGGGGCGCAGCGCGGTGATCAGCGCCAGCGGCGTGTCCTCGCCGAACCCCACCACCGCATCGACATGGCGGATCGCGGCGATCACCGTCGCGCGGGCGGCGAGGTCGTTGACCGGCCGGCCCGCCCCCTTGAGCCGTGCGACGGAGGCATCCTCGTTGAGCCCCACCACCAGCCGGTCGCAGCTGGCCCGTGCTGCGGCGAGCAGGGCGACATGGCCGGGGTGGAGGATGTCGAAACAGCCATTGGTGAAGCCGACCCGCAGCCCCTGCGCCTGCCAGCGGGCCACCAGATCGCGGATGGTGGGCAGGTCGGCCAGCCCGATCGGGTCGGAGGCGTCGGGGCCGATGCCGTGGCCGTGCAGCTCGCGCTGCACCTCGGCGATGTCGGCGGTGGCGGTGCCGAGCTTGCCGACCACCACGCCTGCGGCCGCATTGGCCACCTCCATCGCCGCCTCCAGCGACATCCCCGAGGCATGCGCCAGCGCGAGCGTCGCGATCACCGTGTCGCCCGCACCCGAGACGTCGAACACCTCGCGCGCGCGGGCCGGCACCGAGGCCATGCGGCCATCGGGCTCGACCAGCATCATGCCCTTGTCGGAGCGCGTCGCCAGGATCGCCGAGCCATCGGTCTGCTGCGCGATCACCGCGCGGGCGGCGGCGACGACGTCCGCCTCGTCGCCGGTCGGCAGCCTTGCGGCGAGTGCCAACTCGCGTGCATTGGGGGTGATGCAGGCCGCGCCACGGTAGCGGGAGAAATCCTCGCCCTTGGGATCGACGAAGACCGGGATACCGCGCGCCTTCGCGCCGTCGATGACCGCGCGCAGCACCGCCTCGCCGCAGACCGCCTTGCCGTAATCCGACACCACCACCGCGTCGGCGCGGGCCAGCGGTGCGTCGATGGCGGCGAGCAGGGCCGCCTCCTCGTCGGGTGCGAGCGGGGCGCGGCTTTCCTCGTCGATTCTCACCACCTGCTGGTGGGTGGCGATGAAGCGCGTCTTGCGGATGGTCGGGCGGTGGCCGGTGACGATCAGCACGCCGTCGAGACGCGGGCGCTCGCCGATCAGCCGGCGCAGGATCGCGCCCGCCTCGTCCTCGGCAGCCAGGGCGAGCAGGATCGCCGAACCGCCGAGCGAGAGGATGTTGTTAGCGACATTGCCCGCCCCGCCGAGCATCTCCACCGTGCGCCCCTGACGGATCACCGGCACCGGCGCCTCGGGCGAGATGCGTTCCATGTCGCCATAGATGAAGCGGTCGAGCATCACGTCGCCGACGCACAGCACGGTGATGGCGGAAAAATCGAGCCCCGCGGCAGCGTTCATCGGCCGATGCCGCGATAGCGCATGCCGGCGGCGGCCATCGCGGCCGGGTCGAACACGTTGCGCAGGTCGACCACCACCACGCCCGCCATCAGGTCGCGCAGCTTCACCGGCGGGATGGCGCGGAACTCGTTCCACTCGGTGAGCACCAGCAGCGCATCCGCGCCGCGCGCCGCGTCCAGCCCGTCGGTGCAGTAGATCACGCCTTCGGGCAGCAGCGGCCGCGCCGCCTCCATTCCGGCCGGATCGTAGGCGCGCAGGATCGCGCCGGCCTCGGCGAGACGATGCAGGATCGGGATCGACGAGGCGTCGCGCATGTCGTCGGTCTCGGGCTTGAAGGTGAGACCGAGCACGCCGACGGTCAGGCCGGCGACGCTGCCGCCGCAGGCCTCGATCAGTCGCCCGGCCATCGCTTCCTTGCGGGCCTCGTTGACGGCGATGGTGGTCTCGATCAGCCGGCTCGGCGCGCCGGCCTCCTCGGCGATGGCGACCAGCGCGCGGGTGTCCTTGGGAAAGCACGAGCCGCCGAAGCCCGGCCCGGCATGCAGGAACTTGCGCCCGATGCGGTTGTCGAGTCCCATGCCACGGGCGATCTCGTGGACGTCCGCGCCGACGCGCTCGCACAGATCCGCCATCTCGTTGATGAACGTCACCTTCATCGCCAGGAAGGCATTGGAGGCATATTTGATCAGCTCTGCCGATTCGAGCGACGTGAACAGGATCGGCGCCTCGATCAGGTAGAGCGGCCGGTACAGACGATGCAGGATCTCGCGCGCCCGCTCACCCCCACCCGGCGCGTCGGTGTCGATGCCGATCACCACCCGGTCGGGGCGCATGAAATCGCCGATCGCGCTGCCCTCGCGCAGGAACTCCGGGTTGGAGGCGACATCGAAATCGAGATCGGGACGGGTCCGGCGCAGGATCTCTGCCACCTTGCGGCCGGTGCCGACCGGCACGGTGGACTTGGTCACCACCACCGCATGCGCGGTAAGCGCGCGTGCCACCTGGTCGGCGGCCTCGTGCACATAGGTGAGGTCGGCATGGCCGTCGCCGCGCCTTGTCGGGGTGCCGACGGCGATGAACACCGCCTCGGCGCCATCCACCGCATGGGCGATGTCGTCGCCGAAGGAGAGCCGCCCGGCGGTCGTATTGTCGGCGACCAGCCGGTCGAGCCCCGGCTCGTAGATCGGGATGCGGCCCTCGCGCAGGGCGGCCAGACGGCCGGGATGGGTTTCCACCACCCGCACCTCGGTGCCGAATTCGGCAAAGCAGGCGGCGGAGACCAGCCCCACATAGCCGCCGCCAATCATCGCTATCCGCATGACGCCAATCCCCGGCCGCGCCTGTCCATCGACGCTGTGCTCTAGCGGGCGCACCGCCGTTTGACCAGCGGGCGACGGGCACGGACCACGTGCCGCACGGTTGCGCTTTTGACCTGCGCGGCGCGCCGCGCTACGGCATGCGACGATGTCGTCTCCCCCCGCGCCTTCCGACGCCGCCGATGGGCTGCCACTGCCGCTCCGCCCGATCGCCGCCCTCGGCCGGACGGTGCTCGCGCTGCTGCAGGGAGCCGGGTCGCTGGCGCTGTTCGGGCTGGAGGGGCTCTCGCACCTGCTGCGGCCGCCCTTCTACGGGCGCCAGTTCCTCGCCGCCTTCCTCGAATTCGCCTTCTACAGCCTGCCGGTGGTGGCACTCACCGCGATCTTCTCCGGCATGGTGATCGCGCTGCAATCCTATACCGGCTTCGCGCGGTTCAACGCGCAGAGCGCGATCGCCTCGATCGTGGTGCTGTCGGTGGTGCGCGAGCTCGGACCGGTGCTGGCCGGGCTGATGGTGGCCGGACGGCTGGGGGCGGCGATGGCCGCCGAACTCGGCACCATGCGCGTCACCGACCAGATCGACGCGCTGACCACGCTGTCCACCAACCCGATGAAATACCTCGTCGCCCCGCGGCTGTTCGCCGGTATCGTGGCACTGCCGCTGCTGGTGGCGGTGGCCGATCTGCTCGGCGTGATGGGTGGGTTCCTGGTCGCCACCGTCAAGCTCGGCTTCAATGCGCACGCCTATGCGTCCGACACGATCGGCTTCGTGCAGACCTCCGACGTGGTGGTGGGTCTGGCCAAGGCGGCGGTGTTCGGGTTCCTGATCGCGCTGATGGGCTGCTACAACGGCTATCGCTCGAAGGGCGGTGCGCAGGGCGTGGGGTCTGCGACCACCTCGGCGGTGGTGTCGGCCTCGATCCTGGTGCTGGCCTTCGACTTCATCCTTACCGAGATGTTCTTCTCGCGATGAGCGGCACCGTCCCCAAGATCAGGATCCGCGGCCTGCACAAGGCCTTCGGCTCGAAGAAGGTGCTCGACGGCGTCGATCTCGACGTGATGCCCGAAACCTCGATGGTGGTGATCGGTGGTTCGGGTTCGGGCAAATCGGTGCTGCTGCGCTGCATCCTCGGCCTGATCGAGCCCGATTCCGGCAGCATCGAGATCGACGGTGTCGATGTGCTGGCCCTGGGCGAGCGGGCGCGTGACGAGATGCGCCAGTGTATCGGCATGCTGTTCCAGAACGCGGCCCTGTTCGACAGCCTCACGGTCTGGGAAAACGTCGCCTTCGGCCTGCTGGCCAAGGGGCGGCGGCCGCGTCACGGTGCCGAGCCGCGGCTGACGCGGGCGCAGGCCAGGGTGCATGCCGGCAAGGTTCTCGAACAGGTGGGTCTGGCGGCGAGTGTCGGCGATCTCAGCCCGTCGGAGCTGTCAGGCGGCATGCAGAAGCGAGTCGGCCTGGCGCGCGCCATTGCCGCGCGGCCGGAAATCCTGTTCTTCGACGAGCCGACCACCGGCCTCGATCCGATCATGGGCGCCGTGATCGACGGGCTGATCGTCGATTGCGTGCAGAACCTCGGCAGCACCGCGATCGCTATCACCCATGACATGGCGAGCGCGACACGGATCGGCACGCAGGCGGCGATGCTCTATCGCGGCCGCATCGTCTGGCGCGGCGCGGCGGCCGAGCTGCTGCACAGCGGCAACGACATGGTGGACCAGTTCACCCACGGCCGCCGCGAGGGCCCGATCAGCATGGAGCTGCGCAAATAAGCCGCAAATCGGTCCGTTTCGTCTGCCAGCAATGCGGGGCGGCATTCCCGAAATGGGCCGGGCGCTGCGAGACCTGCGGGGCGTGGAACAGCCTCGTCGAGGAGGCCGTCGCCCCCACGCCGCTGGCGGGCGGCAAGACGCGTCCCGCGAGCGGGGCGGCGGCGTCGCGGCTCGCATTCGTCCCGCTCGCCGGACAGAGCGAGCCGCCGCCACGCATCGAGACTTCGATTGCCGAGCTCGACCGGGTGCTGGGCGGCGGGCTGGTGCCGGGCTCGGTGGTACTGGTCGGCGGTGATCCCGGCATCGGCAAGTCGACCCTGCTGCTCCAGGCCGCCGCCGCCCTCTCGCGTGACCCGGCCCTGCCCGAGCGCGTGCTGTACGTGTCGGGCGAGGAGGCGATCGACCAGTTGCGGCTGCGCGCGCAGCGGCTGGGCCTCGCCGCACCGGGGCTGGGGCTGGCGGCGTCGATCGACGTGCGCGAGATCCTCGCCGCCCTGGAGGCGGCGCGCGGTGCGGCGCTGGTGGTGATCGATTCGATCCAGACCATGTGGCTCGATGGCGTGGACAGCGCACCGGGCTCGGTGTCCCAGGTGCGTGCGGCCGGGTTCGAGCTGATCCGGGCGGCCAAGGCGCGCGGCTTCGCGCTGATCCTGGTCGGGCATGTGACCAAGGAGGGGGCGATCGCAGGCCCGCGTGTGCTCGAGCACATGGTCGATGCGGTGCTGTATTTCGAGGGCGATCGCGGTCACCAGTTCCGCATCCTGCGCGCCGCCAAGAACCGCTTCGGGGCGACGGACGAGATCGGCGTGTTCGAGATGACCGATCGGGGGCTCGCCGAGGTGCCGAACCCATCGGCGCTGTTCCTCGCCGAGCGGCGCGGCAACATCGCCGGATCGGCGGTGTTCGCCGGCATGGAGGGCACGCGCCCGGTGCTGCTGGAGGTGCAGGCGCTGCTGTCGGGCAATAACGGGTCGAGTCCGCGGCGTTCCGTGGTGGGCTGGGATTCGGCGCGGCTGAACATGCTGCTGGCGGTGCTGGAGACGCGGGCGGGGCTGAAATTCGGCGCCACCGACGTCTATCTCAACATCGCCGGCGGGCTGCGGGTGAGCGAGCCCGCTGCCGATCTCGCGGTGGTGGCCGCCCTGGTCTCGGCCGCGACCGAGACGCCCAACTCCGCCGGGGCGGTGTTCTTCGGTGAGGTCGGCCTGTCGGGCGAGGTGCGTCAGGTGGCGCATGGCGAGGCGCGCCTGCGCGAGGCGCAGAAGCTCGGCTTCGAGCAGGCCTTCCATCCTCGCATGGTGGCGCGTGGCAACCGCAAGTTCAGTGCGCCGGCCGGCCTGCGCCTCGAGGAGATCGGCCACCTGACCGACTTCGTCGGCCGCTTCACCGGCAAGTCGAAGGAGTCCAGAGGATGACTATCCTCTGGTGGGGTTCGGTGCGACGCCCCGATCCGACGCCAGCAGCATGTAGACCGCAGGCAGCACGAACAACGTGAACAGCGTGCCGATCGCCAGCCCCGCCGCGATCACCAGTCCCATCACATAGCGCGACGCAGCACCCGCGCCGGTGGCGAGCACCAGCGGCATCACGCCGAGCACCATCGCCGCCGTGGTCATCAGGATCGGCCGCAGACGCAGCGCGCAGGCGCGCTCGATCGCATCGCGCTTCGACATCCCAGCCCCCTGCGCCTCCTTGGCGACCTCGACGATGAGGATGCCGTGCTTGGAGATCAGCCCCATCAGCGTGACGAGGCCGACCTCGGTGAACAGGTTGATGCTGGCACCGCCGATGCCGAGCCAGACGAACAGCAGCGCGCCGGCGATCGACATCGGTACCGAGACGAGGATGATGAGTGGATCGCGGAAGCTCTCGAACAGCGCGGCAAGGGCCAGATAGGTGATGATGACGGCGAGTGCGAAGGTGGCGGCGAAGCCACCGGTCTCATGGACGAACTGGCGCAGCGAGCCGACGGTGTCGGTGGTGTAGCCCGACGGCAGCATCTGGGCTGCGAGGTTCTGGAGGTAGTCGTAGGCCTCACCCTGAGTGATGCCGGGCGCAGGCAGGGCCTGGATGGTGGTGGCATTGAGCTGCTGGAAATGGGCGATCGATTCCGGCACCACGGTGTCGACGATATGGGCCACCGAGCGCAGCGGCACGGACACGCCGTTCACCGACTTGATCGGATAGTCCAGGATCTGTTCGGGGGTGAGTCGGAAGCGCCGCGCGACGAGCGGCTCGACCTTGTAGCTGCGCTGGTCGGTGGCGAAGAAGCCGACATAGCCGCCGCCCAGCATGGTGTTCAGTGAATTGCCCAGATCGTTCATGGTGAGATTGAGCGTCGAGAGCTTGGCGCGATCGACGACGATGGTCGATTGCGGCTGGTCGATCTTGAGATCCTTGTCGGCGTAGACGAATTTCCCCGAGGCGCGCATCCGTGCCAGGAACGCGTCGGAGACCTCGCCAAGCCGGGCGACGTCGCCGGTGCTCTGCAGCACATACTGCACCGGCAGACCCCACGAACCCGGCAGATAGGGCGGCACGAAGATCGCCAGTTCCAGACCGGGAATTTTTTGCAGCTTCGCCTGCACCTGATGGCTGATGGTGAACACGTCGCGATGGCGCCTGTTCCAGTCCACCAGGCTGAGGCCACCCTGCACCGAGGGCGGCGAGACCACATGCCAGTAATCGCGCTCCTCGGGCACCGAACGGTAGATGTCGGTGATCGCATCGTCGTAGAGCGACAGCGCTTCGAGCGTGGCATCGGGAGCGCCGTTGCCGGAGACGACGAGTTCGCCCGTATCCTCGGCGGGCGAGAGCTCGTGCTTCGAATGCTGGTAGAAATACCACGAGCTGACCAGCACCACGCAGCCGAGGATCAGGATCGTCGGCTGCTGGCGCAGGGTGTGGCGCAGCAGCGCGCTGTAGCGGCGCTGGAGCGATTCGAGGGCGCGCTCGGAGGCATGCTCGATGCGTTCGCCGAGCGAGGGCCGATGGCCGTCGGCGCTGCGCGCGCGCAGCAGGCGGGCGCTCATCATCGGCGACAAGGTCAGCGCGAGCAGCGCCGAGACGCTAACCGCCGCGGCTAGGGTGAAGGCGAACTCGATGAACAGCGCGCCGGTCAGCCCGCCCTGCAATCCGAGTGGCACATAGACCGCGATCAGCACCACGGTCATCGCGAGGATCGGTTGCAGCAGCTCGGAGGCGGCGGCGGAGGCGGCAGCGAGCGGGGTGAGACCCTCGGCGAGATGGCGGTTGACGTTCTCGACGATGATGATGGCGTCATCGACGACGAGGCCGATCGCCAGCACCAGTGCCAGCAAAGTGAGCAGGTTGATCGAGAAGCCCATCGCCGCCATCAGCGCGAAGGTGCCGATCAGCGACAGCGGAATCGTCACCAGCGGCACCACCACCGCCCGCGGCGAGCCGAGGAACGCGAACACCACCAGCGAGACGATGACCAAGCTCTCGAGCAGCGTGATCACCACCTCATGGATCGAGTTGCGGATGTAGTCGCCGCTGTTGCTGAGGATGGAGATGTG
This sequence comes from Endobacter medicaginis, assembly GCF_014192375.1. Taxonomy (GTDB): domain Bacteria; phylum Pseudomonadota; class Alphaproteobacteria; order Acetobacterales; family Acetobacteraceae; genus Endobacter; species Endobacter medicaginis. Next base: position 279,071 of record NZ_JACHXV010000001.1, read on the forward strand.
CAGTGTGGGCGGGATCTGGTGGCGCAGGGTCGCGATCTGCGCACTCAGCGCCTGCGCGACGGCGAGCGTGTTGGCGGTCGCGGTGGGTTTGATCTGGATATAGACACCGCTCTGGCCGTTGGCGGTGACCCTGAACGTGTCGGGGTCGCTGCCGAACTCGACCCGCGCCACGTCTCCGAGACGGATGATGTGGTTGGCGTTCTGCCTGATGACCAGATCGCGGAACTGCTCGGCGGTGTGCAGGCCGGACGTGATGTTGAGCGTGACCGACACGCTGTGGCCGAGTGTGTTGCCGACCCCGGTGATGAAGTTGTTGGCCGACAGCGCAGCCGACACCTCGGCCGGGGTCAGGCCGAGGGCGGCCATCCGGTCGGGATCGAGCCAGGCGCGCATCACCGTATTGGGCGCACCCTGGATGTCCACCGACTGCACGCCGGGGACGGATTGTAGGCGGGGGCCGATCACCCGGCGGGCGAAATCCGCGATCTGCACGAAGGAGAGGTCGTCGCTGTTGATGGCGAGATCCATCACCTCCTGCCCGGAAATGCCGAGGCTGATCGAGGGCTGCTGCACGCCGGCCGGGAACTGCGCGGTCGCCGCACTGACATAGGAGGTAATTTCGGCCAGTGCCCGGGTCGGGTCGTAGCCGAGCTTGAGTGTGACCTCGATGTCCGAGGTGCCCGTCGTCGAGCTCGACGTCATGTAGTCGATGCCCTGTGCCTGGCTGACCGCGCCCTCGATCGGGGTGGTGACGAAGCCGGCGACCGTCGCCGGGTCGGCGCCGTAGTACTGGGTCTGGATCTCGACGCCGCCGCGCACCGTATGCGGGAACTTCTCGATCGGCATGGACTGCTCGGCGCGCAGCCCGAACACCAGCACGAGGATCGAGATCACGCAGGACAGCACCGCGCGATGGATGAACAGGTCGGTCAGCCGCGTCCGTCCGGTCGTGGGGGAATGGGCCTCACTCATCGGTCAGCTCCCCGCTGAACGGCGCCGCCGGGCGCAGCGTGTCGTTGATCTCGACGATCGAGCCGTCGCGCAGCTTGAGCTGCCCGGTGCCGACGATGGTCTCGCCCGATTTGAGCCCGTGCGTGACCACCACCATGTCGTCCTGCGCCTCGCCGGTGGTCACCACGCGCGAGTGGGCGACGAAGCGGCCGGGATGATCGGCCAGTGGGGTGAGCACATAGACGAAATTGCCATACGGATTGAAGCTGACCGCGCCCTGCGGGACCGCGAGAACCTCGTGCGGGCCGCCACGGTCGAGACGGACGGTGGCGAACATCCCCGGCAGCAGCGCATGGTCGGCATTGGCCAGCGAGGCGCGCACCGATACCATGCGGCTGGCCGGGTCGATGCGGCTGTCAAGCGCGATGATCTCGGCGGTGAAGCGGCGGTCCGGCCAGGAATCGACATGCAGCTCGACGGTGCCGCCGGGATGCAGCTCGCCGATCTGCTGCTGGGCGACGTTGAAGTCGACATAGATCGGGTCGAGCGATTGCAGCGAGGTGATCGGCGTGCCGGCCGGCAGGTATTGGCCGAGATCGACCTGTCGGATGCCGAGCTTGCCGGCGTAAGGCGCGCGGATGGTCTTCTCGTCCATCGCCTGGGATTGCGCGGCCGCCTGGGCCTGATAGCTGCGCAGGGTGGCGATGTCGGTGTCCACGGTCGCGCGGCTGACCGCCTGTGCCTCGAACTGCTTCTGGTCGCGCGCGAAATTGGCCGTCCACAGCGCGACTTCGGCATTGAGCTGCGCGAGCTTGGCCGGGTCGTCGTAGAGGCGCAGCCGCACCAGCACGGTCCCGGCCTTCACCTCCTGCCCGGACTGGAAATCGATCTCGTCGACGATGCCGGAGACCTGGGCGGAGAGATCCGCGCCCTGCACCGCCCGCATCTGCCCGAACGCCTTGAGCGTGCTCTGCCAGCGCATCGGGCGCACGGCATAGTCCGACACCACCTGCGGCGGTTCGGCGGCCTCGCCATGCGTCGCCCCCGGCTGCGGCCGGTGCAGGTACCACCAGATCGCGGCGCACAGCCCGACCAGCACGATCATCGGCAACAGCAGGCGGGCAGGTTTCATCGGCATCTTCCGGTCGGGCAGGGCGGTCATGGCAGTGGCGAGCTCAGCAGCCCGGGCGGCGGTGGCGGCATGTCGTGACGGTTCCACCAGCCGCCGCCGAGGGCGGCGAACAGCGCAATGGTATCGGCGTAGCGGGCTGCACGGGCCCGGATCAGGGTGAGGGATGCGGTCTGGTAGGTCTGCTGCGCGGTCAGCACGCTCAGATAGCTGACCCCGCCCAGTTTGAACTGGAGCGACGCCAGCGACAGACCGCGCTGTGCCGCATCCGCGGCGGTCAGGGCCGCGCGCAGCCCGACCGCGTCGTTCTGGAGTGCCGCGAGCACGTCGGCGACGTTCTGGAACGCGGCGACCACCGTCTGCCGCCACTGCGCGGCCGCCTGCTCCATCGCTGCGCGCTGGGCACGCTGGGCATGCAGCAGCTGCCCGGCATCGAAGATCGGCTGCACCGCCTGGTTGACCAGCGACCACATGCCGTTGGTCGGGCTGAACATCTGATGCACGTCGGCCGCCGTGGTGCCGACCCCGGCTGTCAGCGTGACATTCGGCAGCCTCGCTGCGATCGCGACCCCGAGGGCGGCTGTCTGCTGGTGCAGCAGCGCCTCTGCGGCGCGGATGTCCGGTCGCTGGGCGAGCAGTGCGGACGGCACCGAGACCGGCACCGTTTCAGGCAGGGTGAAATCGTCGAGATCGAAATCCGGCAGCGCAGCTTGCGAGGGCGCGCGGCCGAGATAGGCGGCGAGCTGGTCGCGGGTCTGGGCGAGCTCTGTCAGCAGCGGCACCAGGATGGTCTGCGCCTGGGCGAGCTGCGCCTGCTGGGTGGCGAGGTCGGTGCCGGTCGCGCCTCCGGCCTCGAACTGCGCATGCACGGTGTCGAGCTGCTTCTGCTCGAAGCCGATCAGCGCTTTCTGTACCGCGATCTGGCCGGCGAGCGAGGCGGCCTGCACCGCGCTCGCGGCAACCCCGGAGGTGAGCGTCAGATAGGCCTGCTCGAGCTGGAAGCGTTGGTAGTCCGCGCCGGCCTGCTGCTGCTCGATCGCGCGGCGCAGCCCGCCCCAGATGTCGAGCGTGTAGCTCAGGTTGAGCTGGGCGCTGTAGGCGCTGATCGTCGGCGCCGGACCGGGGATGCCGAGATAGGCCTCGGGCTGCTCGGAGCGCGTGCGGCTGATCGTGCCGGAGATGGACGGAAACAGCGTGCCGGTCTGCTGGAGGGTCTTCTCCTGCGCCTGGCGCAGGGCTGCGTCGGCAGCCTCGATGGTGGGGCTGTCGCGCATCGCCGTTGCGACCAGCGCGGTCAGCGCGCGCGAGCCGAACAGCGTCCACCATTGCCCGGGCAGATCGGCACCGGCCGACAGCGTCTGCGCTTCGCCGCCGCCGATCTTCGCCGAAGCGGTCCGCTGGGCGATCGGCTGTTCGCTGACCCGTGAGGGCCCGTCGATCGACGGGCGGTGGAAATCCGGGCCCACCGCGCAGCCGGCCAACAGGATCGACAGCAGGCACGGGCAGGCGAGGCGCGGCAGGAAAGGAAAGGGCAGGGGCATCGGTTCCATGGGCAGGCGTGGCGTGCCTCCCCAAGCAGGTTCCGTGCCAACCGGCAAGTTACTGCGGAAACCGGCCGTTCGTATCGTCGCCCCGAACCGGAAACATGGCCTTCCGCGTCACAATCTGACGCGGAAGGCCACATGGCATCACAGCATGGCGAGATGCCGCTTGCGCTTGGGCGGGGCGAAGGCCGCATCCAGTTCGGCCAGGTCCTCGCCGGTCATTTGCAGCTTCGCCCCTTCGATGTTGTCGCGCTGATGCGCTGCCGTGCCGGCCTTGGGGATGGCGAGCATGTTGTCCTGCCGCAAGACCCAGGCCAGCGCGACCTGCGCCGGTTTCGCACCGTGGCGTTTGGCGATCGTCGCCAGCGCGGGATGCTGCAGCAGATCGCCACCCTGACCGAGCGGCGAATAGGCCATGGTGACGACCCCGGCCTCGCGGTCGCGTTCCAGCAGGTCGAATTCGGTGCCGCGATACTCGAGGCTGTAGAGGATCTGGTTGGCCGCACAGTCGGGGCTGACCGATTCCAGATTTTCCATGTCATCGACGTCGAAGTTCGACACCCCCCAGGCGCCGATCTTGCCCTGGTCGCGCAGCCGCTCGAACCCCTCGACGGTGTCCGACAGCGGCACGCCGCCGCTCCAGTGCAGCAGATACAGATCGACGTGATCGGTGCCGAGACGCTTCAGCGACGCCTCGCAGGCGCGCTGCACGCCCGAGGTCGACGCGTTCGACGGCAGCACCTTGGTGACCAGATAGACCTCGTCGCGCCGCCCGGCGATCGCCTCGCCGACCAGCTTTTCCGAACGGCCGGAGCCATACATCTCGGCCGTGTCGATGACGGTGAGCCCCGCATCGAGACCGACGCGCAGCGCCTCGATCTCGGCCGCGCGTTTCGCGCTGCTGTCGCCGATGTTCCAGGTGCCCATGCCAAGGGCCGGCACCGTGGTACCGGCAATGGTGACGGTTTTCATGGTGTGATCCTCGGTTGATGTTCTTTCTTGCAAGAAAGAACCAAAGAACTTTTAAATTTTGGGCGGCTTCGGAAAGTGCCGCAGCATTCCGAACCGCCCAAATCGAGTCGAAGTCTTTTTGCTTCTTTTTCTTCAGAAAAAGAAGGAATCCTCCCTCACACCGGCGCCGGATTTCGCTCCCTGAACCCCGCCTGATGCCAGTAGGGGTAGGGAGCAGGCAGCGCCGATGCCTCATCCAGCCTTGCCACCTGATCCGCGGTGAGATCCCAGCCGATCGCGCCGAGGTTCTGGATGAGCTGATCCTCGTTGCGCGCGCCGACGATAACGCTGGACACGGTCGGGCGTTGCAGAAGCCAGTTCAGCGCGATCTGCGGCACCGTCTTTCCGGTCTCCTTCGCGATCTCGTCGATCGCGTCGACGACCTTGTAGAGATGGTCGAGCTCCACCACCGGACCGCCGACATCGCCGCCCTGCGCGAGACGGCTGCCCTCGGGCAAGGGCTGGCCACGACGGATCTTGCCGGTGAGGCGCCCCCAGCCGAGCGGGCTCCACACGATCGCGCCGATGCCCTGGTCGAGGCCGAGCGGCATCAGTTCGTGCTCGTAGTCGCGGCCGACCAGCGAGTAGTAGGTCTGGTTGGCGACGTAGCGCGGCAGGTTGTAGCGGTCGGCAACTCCGAGGGACTTCATGATGTGCCAGCCGGAGAAGTTCGACACCCCGACATAGCGGATCTTGCCCGAGCGGACGAGACCGTCGAGCGTGTCGAGCGTCTCTTCCACCGGGGTCTGCGCATCGAAGCCGTGCAGCTGGAAGATGTCGATATGCTCGGTGCCAAGCCGTCGGAGCGAGCCTTCAACGGCCTCGATCAGATGGCTGCGCGACGAGCCGACATCGTTGGGCGCGCCGGAGAAGCGGAAGGTGGCCTTGGTCGAGACCAGCACCTTGTCGCGACGCCCCCTGATCGCGGCACCCAGCACTTCCTCGGAGCCGCCTTTGGAATAGATGTCGGCGGTGTCGAAGAGGTTCAGGCCATGATCGAGACACAGATCGACAATGCGGGTCGCCTCGGCGGCTTCGGTCGCGCCCCATTTCTCGAAGAACTCACCGCGGCCGCCGAACGTGGCGGTGCCGAGGCTGAGAGCGGGGACGGTCAGGCCGGAGCGGCCCAGGCGTCGGAACTGCATCGTCGAACTCCATCGCTGTGCGGTGTTCGATATCGGGGCCGGAGCCGGGGGCTTCAACCCGCCGTCGTGAGGTTCACACGGGCGCTGCACGCACCGAGGCGGTCATCGCGAACGCGCCGGCACACAGCATCGCCGCCAGCGGCCACAGGGCGGGATGCAGCGAGAGCGCGGACATCAGCGCGCCGGCGACGGCGCCGAGCGCATACTGGATGGTGCCCATCAGCGCCGAAGCGCTGCCGGCCTGGTGCGGATGCGGTACCAGCGCGGCCGCGGCGGCGTTGGAGAACACGAAGCCGAGCGAGCCGATACAGACGAAGCACAGCCCCATCACCGGTATGACCGGCGGGTGATGGTCGCAGAGGACGGCGAGCAGGGCCAGCCCGAGCGCGCCGGCCAGGCAGAGCGAGGTGCCCAGATACAGCAGCCGCCGCAGGCCGAGCCGGTGCACCAGCGCGGCATTGGCCTGGGTGGCGGCGATGTAGCCCATCGCATTGAGGCCGAAGGCGATGCCGTAATCGCGCGGGCTCAGCCCCAGCAGGGTCTCGAACACCATCGGGCCGGCAGCGAGATAGGTGAACATCACGAAGCCGCCGAAACCGCCGGCGAGCGCGTTGGTCACGAAGGCGCGGTCGGCGAGGATGCGCACGAAGCGCTCGAGCATGTCCATCGGCGCGAGCCCGGCGCGCATCGAGGGCGGCATCGTGTCGGGCAGCAGCCGCCAGGCGGCGAACAGGCTGAGCGCGCCATAGAGCACGGTGATCCAGAACAGGTCGCGCCAGGAACCGAAGGCCAGCAGCGCGCCACCCAGGGCCGGGGCGGCGATCGGCACCACGCCCATCACCAGGGTGAGGCGCGACATCGCCCGGGCGGCGGCAGGGCCGGAGGCGATGTCACGCACCATCGCGCGCGGGATCACCATGCTGGCCGAGCCGCCGATCGCGGCCAGCACGCGGAAGATCGAAAGCGCGGTGAGCGAGCTGGCCGTCGCACAGCCGATCGAGGCCAGCGTGTAGAGAGCCGTGCCGGCGAGCAGCGGCGCGCGGCGGCCGAACCGGTCCGACAGCGGCCCCTGGCTGAGCTGGCCGATGGCGAGGCCGACGAACCAGGCCGACAGCGTGATCTGCACGCTGCCGGGCGCGCAGTGCAGGTCGCGCTCGATGGCGGGGAAGGCCGGCAGGTACAGATCGGTGGAGAACGGTCCCACTGCAATCAGCCCACCGAGCAGGAGGGTGAGCCAGAGCGGGAAGCGGGCGGTTCCGGGCGGCGGGGGACTGGCAGGCTGGGACGGCAGGCGGTCGCGGGTCGATGGCAGGCTCATGGCTGCGCTTATGACAGGAAACTCATCGTCACCGGGCTGCCGATCCCGAAATACTGACCTGTGAAGGCGAGCTGGCCCGAGCTCTGGTCGATGCGGAAGGAGGTGATGCTGTCGCCGCGCTGGTTGGCGCAGAACAGGAACCGGCCGGACGGGTCGATGGTGCAGTTGCGCGGGTAGTCGCCGCGCGTCCAGGTCTCGTCGATCAGGCGCAGGCGCCCGTCGGCGCCGATCGCCAGCACGCTGATCGAATCGTGCAGGCGCTGGGTGGCGTAGAGGAAGCGGCCATCGGCCGAGATCACCAGCTCGGCGGCGAGATTGCTGCCCGCGAAGCCCAGTGGGAGGCTGCGCACGCGCTGGAACGGGGTCAGCGCGCCGGTGACAGGGTCGAAATGGAAGGCGTCGATGGCGGAATCCTGCTCGCTGAGCACGTAGACCGTGCGTCCATGGCCGCCGAACACCAGATGGCGCGGCGCCGAGCCGGGTTCCAGCGCGACGAAGGGCCTCGCCGCCGCGCGCAGCCTGCCGGTGGCGAGATCGATGGAGAACACGTCGATCCGGTCACGCCCGGCGTCCACCGCAAGGACGAAGCGCCCCGTCGGATCGGCCCGGACCATGTGCATGTGCGAGGCGGCATGGTCCGATTTCGCATGGTTGTCCGGCGCGGTGGCGGGGTGCTCGGGACCGCGCGGTCCGGTGCCGGGGACGATATCGGCGGCGGGCGCGAGCTGTCCGTCGGGCTGGCGGACCGGCAGCACAGAGATGTTGCCGCCCATGTAGTTCGCGCACAGCACGTAGCGGCCGGAGGGATGCACGCTGACATAGGCGGGAGCAGCTCCCCCGGAGGCGACCTCGTTGAGCCGGCGGAGGGAGAAATCGCCCGGATCGATCGCCCAGGCACTGACCGCGCCGTCGGATTTCTCGTCGAGCGCATAGAGGTTGCGCCGGGCCGGATCGATCGCGATCCAGGACGGATCGCCGGTGGTGACCTGGGCGATCTTCGACAGCGCGCCGCTGTGCGGCTCCATGCGCACCAGGGTGATGCCGGGACCGACCCCCTGATTCTCGGCCGAGGTATAGGAGCCGACATAGGCAAGGCCCTGGCGCTCGATCGGTGCCGCGCGGCCAGTGGCGGAGCGCGCCCATGGCGCCGCCAGGCCCGCGGCGAGCAGGGTGCGGCGGCGCAGGCTCATCGTCCCGTACCGCCCACGGTCAGCCCGGTCATCTTCAGGGTAGGCTGGCCGACGCCGACCGGCACGCCCTGGCCCTGCTTGCCACAGGTGCCGACGCCGGGGTCGAGGGCGAGGTCGTTGCCGATCATGCTGACCCGGTTCATCGCGTCCTTGCCGTTGCCGATCAGGGTCGCGCCCCGCACCGGGGCGGTGATCCTGCCGTTTTCGATCAGCCAGGCCTCGGAGGCGGCGAAGTTGAAGTTGCCGGAGGTGATGTCCACCGAGCCGCCGCCGAAATTCGCCGCATAGATGCCGCGTTTGACCGAGGCGATCATCTCTTCCTTCGTGTGCTCGCCCGGTGCCATCACCGTGTTGGTCATCCGTGGCATCGGCGCATGCGCATAGGATTCGCGCCGTCCATTGCCGGTGGGGGCGACGCCCATCAGGCGGGCGTTGAGGCGGTCCTGGATGAATCCGACCAGGATTCCGTCCTCGATCATCACCGTGCGGCCGGCCGGCGTGCCCTCGTCATCGACGGTCAGGCTGCCACGCCGGTCCTCGATCGTGCCGTCATCGACGATGGTGACCCCTTTCGATGCCACCCGGCTGCCGACCAGCCCCGCGAACACCGAGGTGCCCTTGCGGTTGAAATCGCCCTCGAGGCCATGCCCGACCGCCTCGTGCAGCAGGATGCCGGGCCAGCCATTGCCCAGCACCACCTCCATCTCGCCGGCCGGCGCAGGGCGCGAGTCGAGATTGACCAGGGCGAGGCGCAGTGCGCTGTCGCAGGCGGTTTTCCAGTAGGTCTCGGCCAGCACCGAGGCGTAGGGCTGGCGGCCGCCGCCGCCGAAGCTGCCGCTCTCGCGACGGCCATCCTTCTCGACCACGACGGAGACGTTGAGCCGCACCAGCGGGCGCAGGTCGGCGACGCGCTGGCCGTCGGCTCGGATGATCTGCACCGCCTGCCACTCGGCGGCGAGCGAGGCGGAGACCTGCACCACGCGCGTGTCGGCGCCACGCACATAGGCGTCGATCCGGCCGAGCAGCGCGGCGCGCTCTGCGAAGGTGCTCTCGTGCAGCGGGTTGAAATCGGCGTAGCGGCGGGCATTGGAGGCGCGCGGCCCTTCGCCGGCCTCGCCGGAGCGGCCGCGACGCACCGCGCCGACCGTCTCGGCGGCACGGGCGAGGGCGGCTTCGGAGATCTCGCCGGCATGGGCGTAGCCGCTCTCCTCGCCGAGCACCGCGCGCAGGCCGAACCCCGACGAGGTGTCGAAGCTGGCGGTGCGGATCACCCCGTCATCAAGGCTGAGGAATTCGCTCTCGCGGTATTCGAGGAACAGCTCGCCGTCATCCATGCCGGCCAGTGCTGCGGCGGTGAGCCGTTCGGCACCGTCGCGGTCGAGCGCGCTGGCGGCGTCGTCGAAGAACAGTCGGTCGGTGGCGGCGAGGGCGGAGATCGCGGTCATGTCGGTCTTTCGGCGGGGCTCGCCTTTCAATATAGGCGCAACTGGCGAGATCGCCACCATGCCGCACCCAGTGTGGCGAGCACCGGCCCGAGCGCGCCCAGCGCGCCGAACAACGGCGTGGGAGCGATGCCGGCACGCTGCAGGGCGGCGATCGCCAGCGCGCCGGCGACCATCGCCGCCGCCGACAGCGTGTTGGCGCGCGCGATCCAGCGGGCGCGCTGTCCGGGCGGGCTGGCAGCCTGCAGGATCGCGCCGGCCGGCACGCCGATCAGCCCGGCGCAGACCGCCATCGCCACCGCGTCGGCGAGCATCGGCGCAGTGCCGGCGGCGAGCAGCGCCTGCCAGTCGCGTGCCGGGCCGGCCGGTGCGGACAGATGGGCGGCGCGCCGGCAGAGATCGAGCATCGCCAGGCCCAGCCCGACGCTTCCCGCCAGCGCGGGGGCGAGGCTGATGCGCCCATGCTGCCATCGCGCGGCCAGCACGGCGCCGGGGCCGATGCCGAGCGCGAAGGCGCCCAGGGCGAGGGCCGCGGCCTGCGAATCGCCGCCGAGCGTCTGTTGCACCAGCACCGGCAGCAGCGCCATCGCCAGGCTGCCGGCGAGCCAGAACCAGGTGCCGGCGACCAGGGCGGCGGCGATCGCGGGGTCGAGCCCGCGCCAGCCCGGCAGCGCGCCGTCGCGCTCGCCGGCCGGGCGCGGCGGGGCAGGCGGGATCAGCATGGCGGCGATCAGGGCGATGGCGGCGGTGGCGAGCAGCGCGGCGGCGAGGGCGAGACGCGGCCCGTCGTGCCGGCCGTCGAGCAGCGCGCTGCCGTTCAGCCCGCCGGCGAAGGTGCCGGCGAGAATGGCGAGGAAGGTGGTGGTCTCGATCGCGGCATTGGCCGCCGGCAGGCGGGGCTTGGGCAGATGGTCGGGCAGCAGGGCGTATTTGACCGGCCCGAACAGGGCGGCACAGACACCGTAGCCGAGCAGGGCGAGATACAGCAGGGCGGCCACGGCGTGGCCGCGTGCGCACAGGCCGGTCATGGCGACCACGGTGCAGCCGAGCTCGGCGGTCTTGATGTGCCGGGCGAGGCGGGCGCGGTCGCACCTCTCGGCGAGGCGTCCGGCAAAGGTCGAGCCGAACAGGAACGGCAGCACCAGGGTCGCCCCGACGATCGCCACCCCCGCCCCGGCCCAGGCAGCGGGCAGGGTATAGAGCAGGATGATCGCCAGCGCCGACTTGAGTAGGTTCTCGCCGAGTGCGGCGCTGGCCTGGCAGACCAGCAGCGGCCAGAGGGACCGGCCGATGGGGTGCGGTCCTAGCGGTTCAGGCCGGACTGGACCGGCGAGAGCGTGCCGGGCGCGGAGAGATTGGCGCCCGGCGAGGGCGAGGAACTGCCATAGGCGCTGCCGAACTGCCCGATCGCGGCGTCGGTGTTGGCGTCGCGGCCGGAGCCGGGGCGATAGCGCGATGTATTGAGCCAGCCCTGCTTGCCGCGATAGGTGCCGCCCTCGAACTTGTTGATCACGTCGCTGTTGTAGGTCGGCAGTGCGACGAAGTGGCGCTGGCCGTGCACGGTGAAGTTCTCGGTCGAGCCTTCCATCGGCGCGGGCGCATCGGCGCCGACCTTCGCCGCATCCGCGCCGCGTACCGTCGTGCCGGGCGGGGCGGCGATCGCAGTGGAAACGAGCCCCAGACCGGCCAGGGAAGCGAGCCAGTGCGGTGTCAGGCGGCGCGTCGCCTTGGGGGGAGGGCTCATCACGATGGTCTCTTTCCGGCTTCGTTCAGCTCGATCATGCGGGCGCGACATGTGTCGCGATTACGCAAGACCCAACATGGGTTGCCGCAGTGCATCATGCAAACGAAATGCGCCTCCCCTTGCGCAGGGCGGGGCAGCGTCCGACAACCGCGCCGATGACGATGCCCACCACCGATCGCGAGGCGCCGCCGGCGGCCGGGGCGGCGACGCTGCTCAGGCCGGCGCTGACCGTGGCGGTGCTGCTCGGCGTCGGCCTCGGGCTGCGGGTGCTGCTGCTGCACCATGGCGGTCTGGCGGGGTTGCAGGATCTGCGGCTGCCGTGGTGGGAGTTCACAGCGCTTGGAGCGGTGGTCTGTGCGGTCGGGCTGCCGCGCCAGGCGGTCTGTTTCGCCGCCGCCTTCGCCTATGGCACGGGTGCCGGGCTGGGGCTCGCCTTCGCCGCCAACCTGATCGCCTGTCTGGCCGTGTATGGTCTGGCGCGCGGGCTGGCGGGCACGATGCGGACGCGCTGGCTGCGGCCGGACGGGCGCGGGCGGCGGCTGGTCGCCCGGCTGCGGGCGCGGCCGTTCGTCGCGGTGCTGACCCTGCGCCTGCTGCCGGTGGGCAGTTCGCTGCTGATCAACCTCGCTTCCGGGGCTGCCGGGCTGCGGCTGGTTCCGTTCGCGCTTGCGACCGCGTTGGGCAGCCTGCCGCAGACGGTGATCTTCACCCTGCTGGGCGGTGGCACGCGGATCGGCCATGTCGGTCAGATCGGGCTCGGCATCGGGCTGTTCGTGCTGTCGGGGCTGTGCGGTGTGGCGCTGCTGCGGCGCAATGAGGCAGAAATCGGGCCGGCGGATTAAATTGCTGCATTGCGGCATTTTTTGTCTTGAGACCGGTGGGCAGCGCTCCTCATAGTCGCGGACACGATGACCCAACCCGCGAGAGTCATGCCCATGCGCCCTTCCGCGCACGCCCCGTCGGCGTTCTGGCTGCGGCTGATGCCGGTGATCCTCGGCATCCTGACCGCGGTCGGCCCGGTCTCGACCGATATCTACCTGCCGGCCTTCCCCGCGCTCGAGCACAGCTTCGGCACCGCCGCCGGCTCGGCGCAGATCACGCTGGCGGTCTGGTTCATCGGCCTCGCCTGCGGGCAGATCACCCAGGGACCGTTCTCCGACCGCTTCGGCCGACGGCTGCCGCTGCTGCTCGGCGGCGTGCTCTACACGCTGGCCTCGATCGGCTGCGCGCTGGCGCATGACCTGTGGAGCTTCACTGCCTGTCGTTTCATCGCTGCCCTCGGCGCCTCGGCGGCCATGGTGGTGCCGGCCGCGACCGTGCGCGATGTCAGCGAGGGCGCCGAGGCGGCGCGCAAGATGTCGACGCTGGTGCTGATCATGGGCGTGGTGCCGATCCTGGCCCCGGCGATCGGCGGCGTCGTGCTGGGCTTCGCCTCCTGGCGGGTGATCTTCTGGGCTGCGGCGGTCTATGGCGTGGTCTGTCTGGCCCTGGTGTGGCGGGTGCTGCCGGAGACGCTGCCGCATGAGCGCCGGACCGCGCTGCCGCCGGTCGCGCTGCTGGCGCGCTATCTTCACATCGCCCGCGATCCGCAGTTCTCCACCAATGCGGTGATCGGCGGCTTCTCCGCTTTCGTCTGTTTCGCCTATCTCGGCGGCGCGCCGGGCCTGTTCATCCGGGAACTGCATTTCAGTCCTACCCAGTTCGGCGTGCTGTTCGGAATGAATGCGGTAGCGATGATCGGCGCGAGCCAGGTCAACGGATTGCTGGTGCGCCGGGTGGGCGTGTCGCGCCTGCTGCGCTTCGCGGTGGCCGGCACGATGGCGGCGTCTCTGCTGCTGCTGGCGGCCAGCCTTGCCGGGCGGGCGCATCCCACCGCGGCGCTGTTCGTCGCACCGGTGATGCTCTGCCTCGCGCCGCTGGGTCTGGTCGGGCCGAACGCCACCGTCGGTGCGCTGGCGCGCCACGCCCAGCATGCCGGCAGTGCCGCCGCCCTGCTCGGCACGCTGCAATACCTGCTGGGCGCGGCCTCGGGCTTCATCATCGGCCTGCTGCCGGGCGGCACGCCGCTGTCGATGGCCGGGCTGATGGCGGCGGGCGCGCTCGGCATGGTGCTGGCCGACCGGGTCAGGCTGCGCGACGAGCGCCGCCACGGCACGCCGTCCATCGATCTCAGCACGGCTGCAATGGCGGTTCACTGATCGCCGACCCGCCGGCCCCGCGCCGCCGCAAGGCATACAGTGCGAGGCCGGCGCGCTCGCGCAAGGTGGCGTCGAACTCGTGACCCGAGACCGCGTGCTTGGTCACCTCCAGCAGCCCGTCGAGCAGATACGTGGAGAGGGTCAGATCGAAGATGAGCTGCCCACCCGCCGTCGGGTCGGTATCGGGCAGGCTTCCGGCGGCGATCTCGGTGGCGACCCAGGTCGCCAGCACGTCCTGATCGCGTTCGAGCAACAGGCGGGTGAAGATGTCGCGCATCGTCTCGGTCTGGCGCCGCTCGGCGACGATCAGCCGGATCAGGGCCAGGCGCTCGGGGGCAAGCAGGAGGTCAGCGAAGCGGCCCAGCAACGCGGTGAGGCGGTCGAGATGGTCGCCGGGGTCGGAGCTGGTCTGCGGGGCGATGTCATGCTCGAACAGCCGTGCGCGCACCAGATCCTCGAACAGCGCTGCCTTGGACGAAAACAGGCGATAGAGCGTCTTCTTCGACATGCCCGCACGGCTGGCGATCGCATCGGTGGTGGTGGCGGTGTAGCCATCGCGCAGGAACAGCTCCGAGGCGGCGTCCAGCAGCGTGCTCCGCCGCATCTCCTCTATCCCGCCGCTCACCGTGTTCCCCGCCTCATTGCGGCCACGAGCATGCCCGGTTGACCGGCGTTTGGAAACCCGATAGTTTCCATGTTACGGAAACTATCTGGTTTCCTTTTTTCGACGGCGTGTTTGGGGAGCGTGGCTATGCGCCTGCATCTGCATGGTCTGGTGTGTCTGGCGGCCGTCACGCTGCTCGCGGGATGCGACCGCAAACCGAAACAGCCCCCCCAGCACACGCCCGATGTCGATGTGGTGGTGCTGCACACGCAGCCGGTGACGCTGAAGACCGAGCTGCCCGGGCGGCTGTCGGCGCATCGCATCGCCGAGGTTCGCCCGCAGGTGAGCGGCGTGATCCTGCATCGGCTGTTCGAGGAAGGGCAGGTGGTCCACGCCGGGCAGCAGCTCTACCAGATCGACCCGCGCCCCTATCAGGCGACGCTGGCGAGTGCGAAGGCGTCGGTCGAGAAGGCGCGGGCGTCGGTGTTCGCCGCACAGCAGACCGTCAACCGCTACCGGCCGTTGGCCAAGGCGTTCGCTGTCAGCAAGCTCGATCTCGACAACGCGGTCTCCACCCTGGGCCAGGCGCGCGCCGACGTCGCCTCCGGGCTCGCCGCCGTGCAGAGTGCGGAGGTCAATCTCGCCTATACGAAGATGTTCGCACCGATCACCGGTCGCACCGGTCGCACGCTGGTCACCGAAGGCGCGCTGGTGACGGCCAACCAGACCGATTCGCTGGTCACCGTCACCGAGCTCGACCCGATCTATGTCGATGTCACGCAGCCGGTCGGCACCATGCTGCGTCTCAAGCGCGAGTACGCCGCCGGCCAGCTCCGCTCCGCTGGCGACGAGGCGGCCGAGGTGCATCTGGTGCTCGATGACGGGACCCCCTATGCACAGCCCGGCCGGCTGCTGTTCTCCGAGGTCACCGTCGATCCGTCGACCGGTTCGGTGACGATGCGGGCCCTCTTTCCCAATCCGGACGGCCTGCTGATGCCGGGCATGTTCGTGCGCGAGACGATCGAGGAGGGCGTGCGCCCCGACGGGCTGCTGGTGCCGCAGCGAGGGGTCACGCACGACGCCAAGGGCCAGGCGCAGGCGCTGGTGGTCGGCGGCGACGGCAAGGTCGCGGTCCGCAATCTCGCGATCAACCGCTCCATCGGCACCGACTGGCTGGTCGATTCCGGCCTCGCTGCCGGCGATCGCGTCATCGTCGCCGGCACCCAGTCGGCCAAGCCGGGCAGCGCGGTCAACCCGCATGAGGTGCGTATCGACGGCGTGAAGCTGGTGCCGGTGGGCGCCGCCGCGCCGGGTGCGAACTGATGTCGCAGTTCTTCATCGGCCGCCCGGTCTTCGCCTGGGTGCTGGCGATCGTCACCATCATCGCCGGCCTGCTCTCACTCAACACCCTGCCGGTCGCCCAGTATCCGTCGATCGCGCCGCCGGCGGTGTCGATCACCGTCACCTATCCGGGCGCATCGGCAGAGACCGTGCAGTCGACCGTCGTGCAGGTCATCGAGCAGCAGCTCTCGGGCATCGACCATCTGCTCTACATCGATTCCGAAAGCGACAAGGACGGGTCGATGGACATCACCCTGTCCTTCGACCAGGGCACCAATCCCGACATCGCCCAGGTGCAGGTGCAGAACAAGCTCCAGCTCGCCGAGCCCCGCCTGCCGCAGGAGGTGCAGCAGCAGGGTATCCGGGTCGCCAAGGCGACCAAGAACTTCCTGATGGTGGCGGGGTTCGTGTCGACGGACGGGCGCATGACCAGCGGCGACGTCGCCGACATGATCGCCTCGAAGATCCAGGACCCGCTGTCGCGTACCGAAGGTGTCGGCGACTACCAGCTCTTCGGCACCGAATATGCCATGCGGATCTGGCTCGATCCTGCCAAGCTGAATTCGTACTCGCTGACCACCTCCGACGTCGCTAGTGCGATCTCGTCGCAGAACGTGCAGGTCGCCGCCGGCGAGCTCGGCGGCCTGCCGGCGGTGGGCGGCCAGCAGCTCAACGCCACCATCATCGGGCCGACCTATCTCAACACGCCCGAGCAGTTCTCCAACATCCTCGTCAAGGTGCTGAGCTCGGGTGCGCGCATCCACCTGCGCGATATCGCGCGCATCGAGATGGGGCCTGAGCAGTATTCGGTGAATACAGAATACAACGGCAAGCCGGCGGCCGGCATCGCGATCAAGCTCGCCTCGGGCGCCAATGCGCTCAATACCGTCGCCGCCGTCAAGCAGACCATCGACGAGCTGCGCCCGCAGCTCCCGCGGGGCATCGACGTCGTCTATCCCTATGACACCTCGCCCTTCGTGCGGCTGTCGATCCACGACGTGGTGGAGACGCTGTTCGAGGCCATCGGCCTCGTCTTCGTCATCATGTTCATCTTCCTGCAGAATTTCCGCGCCACCCTGATCCCGACCATTGCGGTGCCGGTGGTGCTGCTCGGCACCTGCGCGGTGCTCGGCGTCGCCGGCTATTCGATCAACACGCTGACCATGTTCGGCATGGTGCTGGCGATCGGCCTGTTGGTCGACGACGCGATCGTGGTGGTCGAGAATGTCGAGCGCCTGATGGAGGAGGACGAGAGCCTTACGCCAAAACAGGCCGCCCGCCGCTCGATGGGCCAGATCACCGGCGCGCTGGTCGGCATCGCCACGGTGCTGTCGGCGGTGTTCCTGCCGATGGCGTTCTTCGGCGGCTCGGTGGGCGTGATCTATCGCCAGTTCTCCGTCACCATCGTCGCCTCGATGGTGCTGTCGGTGATCACCGCAATGGTGTTCACGCCCGCGCTGTGCGCGACGATCCTCAAGCGCAAGAAGAAAGGGGCCGGGGAGCGCGGCTTCTTCGGCTGGTTCAACCGCAGTTTCGACCGCACCAACCGTGCCTATGGCGGCTGGGTGAGCCGGATGATCGCGCGGCCGCTGCTGCCGATGGTAATGTATGTGGTGCTGATCGCGGTGATGGCGTTCGCCTTCCTGCGCATCCCCGGCGGCTTCCTGCCCGACGAGGACCAGGGCGTGATGTTCGTGCAGGTCACCGAGCCGCCGGGTGCGACCGGCAACCGCACCCAGGCGGTGCTCGACGACGTCACGCACTACCTGCTCGACAAGGAAGGCGACTACGTCAAGAGCGTGTTCGCGGTGAACGGCTTCGGCTTCGTCGGCCGCGGCCAGACCGCCGGCATCGCCTTCGTCAGTCTCAAGGACTTCGACAAGCGCGGCTCGGGGCGGGGTTCCGCGCAGGCCATCGCCGGCCGCGCGATGCAGCATTTCGGCGCCATCCGCGATGCGCAGGTGTTTGCCTTCATCCCGCCGGCGGTGCTCGAGCTCGGCAACGCGACGGGCTTCGACTTCGAACTTCGCGACATCGGCGGCGTGGGACACGAGGCGCTGGTCGCGGCCCGCAACCAGTTGCTCGGCATGGCGGCGAAGGATCCGAAACTGTCGCAGGTGCGACCGAACGATCTCGATGACGAGCCGCAGTTCAAGGTCGATATCGATCGCGAGAAGGCTGCCGCCTACGGCATCACGCTGTCCGACATCAACACCATCCTCGGCTCGGCCTGGGGGTCGTCCTATGTGAACGATTTCCTCGCCGAAGGCCGCATCAAGCGCGTCTATCTCCAGGGCGAGGCGGCGACCCGCATGCAGCCGGACGACTTTGCCAAATGGTATGTCCGCAACAATGCCGCCGCCACGGCGGCCAGCGGTGCGACTGTCGGCAGTCTCGAACAGATGGTGCCGCTGTCGGCCTTCATGACCGGAAACTGGATCTACGGTGCGCCGAAGCTGCAGCGCTACAACGGCCTGCCGGCCATCGAGCTGCTCGGCGCGCCGGCAGAGGGCGAAAGCAGCGGTACGGCCATGAAGGAGATGGAAACACTGGCCGGCAAGCTGCCGGACGGCATCGGCTACCAGTGGACAGGCATGTCCTATGAGGAACAGAAGGCGGGCTCGCAGACGACGTTGCTGTACAGCCTGTCGCTGATCGTGGTGTTCCTCTGTCTGGCGGCCCTTTACGAGAGCTGGTCGATCCCGACCGCCGTGCTGCTGGTGGTGCCCCTGGGCATTCTCGGCGTCGCGCTGGCGACGCTGTTCCGCGGGCTCAGCAACGACGTCTATTTCCAGGTCGGCCTGCTGACCACGATCGGCCTGGCGGCCAAGAACGCCATCCTGATCGTCGAATTCGCCAAGGAGAACTACGACGAGGGCATGTCGCTGGTCGACTCCGCGCTGCACGCCGCCGAGCAGCGGCTGCGGCCGATCCTGATGACCTCGCTGGCATTCATTCTTGGCGTGCTGCCGCTGGCGATCTCGACGGGCGCAGGCGCGGGCTCGCAGAACGCGATCGGCACCGCGGTGGTGGGCGGCATGCTGGCCGCGACGGTGCTGGCGATCTTCTTCGTTCCGCTGTTCTTCGTGCTGGTGCTGAAACTCTTCAAGGTGCCGCCCGGTCGGCCGGGCGTGGACGAGGAGCCGGCGCGATGAGACGCAACCTCCTGCTGTCCCTGGTGGCCTCGGCCACCCTGCTCGCGGGCTGCGATCTCTCGCCGGACTATCATCGCCCGGTCTTGCCGACCGCGCCGACCTATCCGGCCAATGGTGCATCGGCGCGTCCGACGATGCCGCCGGCGCAGTCGATCGCCTGGGAGGCATTCTTCACCGACGCGCGCCTGCGCCGACTCATCGGCATCGCACTGCGCGACAACCGCGACCTGCGCACCGCCGTCATCCAGGTCGCGCAGGCCCAGGCGCAGTTCCGCCTCGCGCGGGCCGACCTGTTTCCGTCGATCGGCCTGCAGGGTTCGGCCAATTACCAGGGCCTGTCCGACAGCGGGCTGGTCGGCTCGTCGGCCAGCTCGAGCGCGGGCTCCGCGGGCGTGGGCAACGGCGGCAGCGCGGGTACCGGCGCCGGATCGGGCTCCTCGGGCTTCGCCGGTCAGGGTGGTGGCACGTTCCGCTACTACCAGGCCGGTGTCGGCTTCTCCTCCTACGAGATCGACCTGTTCGGCCGGTTGCGCAATCTCAGCCGCCAGGCCTTCGAGACCTGGCTCGCACAACGCGAGAACCAGCGTGCGGTGCAGATCACCGTCATCGGCACCGTGGCGAGCGACTACATCGCCTGGCTCGCCGATCGCGAACAGCTCAAGGTGACGCTGGACACGCTCGGCGCGCAGTCCGCCACGCTGCGGCTGACCCAGGCCGAGTTCGACCACGGCGCGACCACCCTGCTCACGCTGCGTCAGGTGCAGACTTCCGTCGAGACCGCGCGCGCCAATCTTGCGCAGTATCAGCGTCAGGTCGCACAGGACATCAATGCGCTGGTGCTCGACATCGGCGCCCCGCTGCCGGCCGACCTGCCGCCGCCGGCGCCGCTGGGCTCGCAGACCCTGCTGGCCGACATTCCCGCCGGACTGCCGTCGGATCTGCTCACACAGCGTCCCGACATCATGCAGGCCGAGCACACGCTGCTGGCGGCGAATGCCAATATCGGTGCGGCGCGGGCGGCGTTCTTTCCCCAGCTGACGCTCACGGCGAGCGACGGGCTGCAGAGCCTGCAGTTCAACAAGCTGTTCACCTCGGCGGCGACCACCTGGACGGTCGCACCGGCGCTGACGGTGCCGATCTTCACCTGGGGCAAGAACCGCGCCAATCTCGACATCGCCAAGACGCAGGCCGATGCGGATGTCGCCGCCTACGAAAAAACCATCCAGACCGCGTTCCGCGAGGTGTCCGACGCGCTGGTCGCACGCGCGACCTACCGCGACCAGACCGCCGCCCAGCAGCGCGACGTGAACGCCGCCTCCGATTACTACCGGCTGGCGAAGATGCGCTTCGATGCCGGGGTCGACACATATCTGACCACGCTCGATGCGCAGCGTTCGCTCTATGCCGCGCAGCAGACGCTGGTCAGCGTGCGCGAGGCACAGCTGCAGAACCTCGTCACCGTCTACCGCGCACTCGGCGGCGGCTGGACCAGGCCGGTGGCGGGCACGAAACCTGTTGCCTCGCCCGGCTGAGGATTGCTAGGAGCGGGGTACACCGCCCGTTCGGCAGCCCTTGGCCGCCGATGACGATCCAGCGCTCGCAATGCCGGAACAGGGCCCGTCGCGACACAGCGAAAGGGCCCCGATCATGGCCGATTATCTGGTCATCAACGCCTATCTCGTCATCGACCGCGGTATCGAGATCGCCGGCGGCTGGCTGGCCGTCACTGACGGCCGCATCTCCGCCTATGGCGGACCGGACGTGCTGGCGCCGTCCGCCGCGCGCACCATCGACGCCGGCGGCGCACTGCTCACGCCGGGGCTCATCAACGCGCATCACCACATGTACCAGAACCTCACCCGCGCCCATGCGCCGGCGGTGAACGGCTCGCTGTTCGAATGGCTGACCACGCTGTATCCGCTCTGGGCGGGTCTCGACGACGAGAACGTCTATCTCTCGACCTTCGTCGCCATGGTCGAGCTGCTGATGGGCGGCTGCACCACCTCGATGGACCACATGTATGTCCATCCGCGTCCGCAGCTGATCGACGCGCAGTTCCGTGCGGCGCGCGAGATCGGCTTCCGCTTCCATGCCACCCGCGGCTCGATGACGCGTTCCGTCGACGATGGCGGCCTCCCGCCGGCCTCGGTGGTGCAGGACGAGGACACGATCCTCGCGGACAGCGAGCGTCTCGTGCGTGGCTTCCACGACCCCGCGCCGGGCGCGATGGGCCGCGTCGCCCTCGCGCCGTGCTCGCTGTTCTCGGTGTCGGAATCGATCATGCGCCGTTCGGCCGAACTCGCCGAACGCCACGACCTGCGCCTGCACACCCATCTCGCCGAGGACCATGACGAGGACCGCTATTGCGCCGAGGTCTATGGCTGCACGCCGGTCGAGTATCTCGAGCGCGTCGGCTGGGCCAGCCACCGGACGTGGGTCGCGCATTTCATCTACCCGAGTAAGGCGGAGATCGACCGCCTCGCCCATGCCGGGGTGTGCGCCGTGCAGTGCCCGTGCTCGAACATGATGATCGGCGGCGGCAGCCTCGATGCCATGGATCTGCGCCGGCGCGGCATGCGCGTGGGGTTGGGCTGCGACGGGTCGGCCTCGACCGATTCCGCCTCGCTGTGGCTGGAGACGCGACAGGCGCTGCTGCTTGGCCGCTACCGCAACGGGCCCGCCTCGATGACCGCGCGCGACGCGCTCGATCTCGCCACCCGCGGCGGCGCGGCCTGTCTCGGGCGGGAGGACGAGCTCGGCCATCTGCGCGTCGGCGCATGTGCGGATTTCGTCATCTGGCAGATGTCCGAGGTCGCACTGGCCGGCGCGCTGTCGGACCCCGTCGAGGCCTGGCTGCGCTGCGCCCCGGCGGTCGCCGGCACCACCGTGGTCGCCGGCCGGGTCCTGGTCGAGCGCGGCGAGCCGCAGATCGCCGGTCTGGGCGACATCCTGCGCGCCCACGCACAGGCCGCCCGGCGCATGCAGCGCCTGAACTGATCAGACACGCTCGAGCGGCGGCGGCATCATCCGCACCTGCAGGCGGCGCCCGTCGATCCGGTACGGCGGGGCGAGCACGAAGCGCTCGCCCTGCGCGTTGGTCTCCTGAACGACGCCGCCGGCCCGCCGCGTGCGCTCCGAGGTCAGCGCCTCGTGTACGCCCAGCACCTCGCCGCCGGGGATACCGGCCGCGTCGAGGCGGCGGCGCAGCTCGGCGCGCGGCCGGGCGCGCAGCTCGCGCAGGATCTCGGGGATCAGTGCGGCGCGGTGCGTGCCCCGGTCGAGATTGGTGCGGAAACGCGGGTCGGCGGCAATGTCGGGGCGCTCGATCACCTCGGTGCAGAAGCGCAGGAACTGCGCGTTGTTGCCGACCGTCACCACCAGTGGCCCGTCGGCGGTTTCATAGACTCCGTAAGGCACGATCGAGGGATGCGCATTGCCCCAGCGCGGCGGGTCGCGCCCGTCATGCAGTGCGTCGAGCCCGTAATAGACCAGGAGGTTCTGCCCGCAATCGAACAGCGACAACGCGACATGGCTGCCGCGTCCGGTGCGGCTGCGCCTGTAGAGTGCGGCCAGCACCGCCTGGGCGGCATACTGGCCGGTGAACAGATCGACCACAGCGACGCCGAATTTCAGCGGCGGCTGGTCCGCCTCACCATTGATCGCCATCAGCCCCGCCTCGCCCTGCACCAGCAGGTCGTAGCCAGGACGCGCCGCTTCCGGCCCGTCGGGCGGATAGCCGGACACCGAGCAGTAGATCAGCCCCGGGTTGATCGCCGCCATCGCCTCGTAACCGATGCCCAGACGGTCGGCGCCCCCGAACTTGAAGTTCTGCACGAGAATGTCGGCATTCTTCACCAGACGGCCGACCTCGGCGATGCCGGTCTCGCTGTGCAGGTCGAGGCTGATCGAGCGCTTGTTGCGGTTGATGCTGTCGAAATAGGTGGTGGTGGTCTCGCCGGTGCGGTTGCCCCAGTCGCGGGTGTCGTCGCCGCGCTCGGGGTGCTCGATCTTGAGCACGTCTGCGCCGAAATCGCCGAGCACCATCGCACACCACGGCCCCGCCAGCACGCGGCTGAGATCGAGAACCTTCACCCCCGCTAAGGGAAGATCGTCGTCCGCCGGATCGTCTGCGGCATCGTTCATCGGTCGTTTCCTGTCGTTGTCTTTATGTCTTCACTTGCCGGCACACAGCGAGTGCGCGAGCGCGATCAGCCGTGGCCGGATGTCGTCGAGCAGTCGCACGGGTGAGAGCAGCTCCGCCGGCGCGCCGCAGCTCAGTGCCATCACCGGCATGCCGGGCGCGGTGCGGAAGCCGACGGCGATCGCATTGACCCCGGGCTGCCAGTCGCCGAACGAACGACAGCAGCCGTCGCGGTGGTGATCCTCGATCGCCGCCTGCACCCCCGGCCCGATCGCGGCCCAGCCTTCCGGGTCGACGACGTGCAGCTCCTCGACGATGTCGTGGCGCTCGGCCTCGTCGCAGACGGCAAGATAGGCGCGGCCCATCGAGGAGCGTGCGATCGACAGCCGCGAGCCCACCCCCATGTTCATCGCCGCCGCATGGGCCTCGTCGGTCTCGCAGGCGATGTAGCGCATCGACAGCCGGTCACGCACGCCGAGCCCGACCGAGGCGCCGGAATAGGCCGCCAGCGCCCGCATGCCGGGCCGGGCGATTTCCTTGAGCTCCAGCCCGCCGAGAATGGTCGAGGCCAGCGCGATCAGCGCCGGACCGGGCTGATAACGGCCCTGCTCGGCGTCGAGATGCAGATGCCCGGTCCGGGTCAGCGTCCGCGTCAGGCGCGAGACCGTCGATCGCGGCAGGCCGCTGCGCTGGGCGAAGTCGCCATTGGCGAGACTGCCCTCGCCGCGACGGAAACAGGCCAACAGGTCGAGCCCGCGCGCCAGGGCGGTGACGAAATGACGATCGTCGGGGTCGCTCGGCAGTTCCGCTATGCGGAACTTACTCTGGAGTTGATCCATGTTCAGCCTCCCTCCAAGCGGCCATCAATGACGCCGGATCGCGCCATGTAACTCGACAAGACCGCTGCATATTCCGGCAAACTAAGCGCCTTCGCAAGCTTGCGGCTCCATCGGTTTCGACTTGACCCCTTTCCGGACAAGGCGCACGGTCGACGTCAAGGGTGGATAACGAACTGCATTGCAGAACAAAGTGTCGAACAAGATGCCAGACGAGACGCAGACCGTGACGCGAGAGATGACGCCCGCCGCGGGCGGTGGGGCCGTCGCCATCGAGGATCGCGGCGCCATCCGCGTGTTGGTGATCGACAATCCGCCGGTCAATGCGCTCGCCGGCCGGGTGCGGGCCGGCCTGCAGGCTGCCCTGCGCACAGCCCTGGCCGATCCGGCGGTCGACGGGCTGGTGATCGCCGCCGCAGGCCGCATCTTCGTCGCCGGGGCCGACATCACCGAGTTCGGCAAGCCGCCGCTGCCCCCCGCCCTGCCGGACCTGCTCGACGAGATCGAGGTGGCGGCCAAACCGGTGGTCGCCGCGATCGGCGGTGCCGCCCTTGGCGGCGGTCTGGAGCTCGCTCTGGCCTGTCATGTCCGTCTGGTGTGCCCAAAGGCGCAGCTCGGCCTGCCGGAGGTCAAGCTGGGTCTGCTGCCGGGTGCGGGCGGCACCCAGCGGTTGCCGCGCCTGCTCGATCCGGCGGTGACGTTCGGCATGATCGCCTCGGGCAAGCCCGTCGATGCGGCCCGCGCCTGTGCGCTTGGGCTGGCCGAGCCCGCCGAGGGCGATCTCGTCGGGGCTGCGGTCGCACGCGCCGAGGCGCTGGCCTGTGTCGGCGGCCCCTTGCCAAGTGCCGGCGAGCGGCAGGCCGATCCCACCCGGCGCGAGGCGTTCGAGACCGCCGCTGACAAGGCGATCGCTGCCGATCGCGACGCATTCAACCTGCCGGCGATCGCCGATTGCGTGCGCGCCGCCTTCGGCGACGACCTTGCCGCCGGACTTGCGGTGGAACGCGCCGCCTTCCTCGATCTGATGAACGATCCGCGTTCGGCGGCACTTCGCCACCTCTTCTTCGCCGAGCGCGAGGCGGGCAAGGTGCCTGGCGTGGGCCGCGACACCGCCGCCCGCCCGATCACCCATGTCGCTGTGATCGGTGCCGGCACCATGGGCGGCGGCATCGCCATGGCACTGGTGCAGGCCGGGCTGAAAGTGACGCTGATCGAGAGCGGCGCCGACTCACTCGCGCGCGGAACGGCGCGGATCCACGATCTGTGGGCCAACTCGATCCGGCGCGGCTCGCTGAGCGAGGAGCAGGCTGAGGCGCGACGGGCGCTGATCACCGGCAGCATCGACCTGTCGGACGCCGCCGGTGCGGATCTGGTGATCGAGGCGGTGTTCGAGGAAATGTCGGTCAAGACCGAGCTGTTCGACAGGCTGGATGCGATCGTCCCACCGGATGCGATCGTGGCGACCAACACCTCCTATCTCGACATCGACCGCATCGCCTCGGCGATCTCGCATCCAGAACGGGTCATCGGCCTGCATTTTTTCTCGCCGGCCAACGTCATGCGGCTGCTGGAGATCGTGCGCGGTGCGGCGACCGCACCCGAGGCGATCGCCACCGCACTGGCGCTGGCGCGGCGGATCGGCAAGCTGCCGGTGGTGGTCGGCAACTGCCCCGGCTTCGTCGGCAACCGCATCCTCGGCCCGCGCGGCGTCGCCGCCGAGCGGCTGCTGCTGGCCGGGGTCGCACGCGAGGCGATCGACACGGCGGTGACGGATTTCGGCTTCCGCATGGGCCCGCTGGCAATGGGCGATCTCGCCGGTCTCGACATCGGCTATCGCAACCGCCGCGCCTATGGCGGCTTCGCTCCGATCGCCGACATGATGGTCGAGGCCGGGCGGCTCGGACAGAAGACCGGTGCGGGCTATTTCGCCTATCCCGATGGCACGCGGCAGGGTGTCGCCGATGACGCGGGCGCTGCGATGATCGCGGGCAAGGCCGCGGAGCTGGGCCTCGCACCCCACTCGCTGGAGACACCGGACATCCTCGCGCGCCTGTTCTACCCGATGATCAACGAGGCCGCGCGCATCCTCGACGAGGGCATCGCCGCCGGCGTCTCCGACATCGATCTGGTCTGGGTCAACGGCTATGGCTGGCCGGCCTGGCGTGGCGGTCCGATGCACTGGGCCGATCGCGAGGGATTGTCGAAGATCGCCGACAAACTGGGGCAATTCGCCGAGGAGAGTGGCGACGAGCGACTGCGCCCGTCTGCGCTGCTCGCGCGCCTCGCAGCCGTTGGCGGGCGTTTCGCCGACCTGCCTCGCAAAAGCTGATCACGGAGCACTGCGATGGACCTGAACTACACCACCGAGGAACTGGCGTTTCGTGACGAGGTGCGGGCCTTCCTGCTGGCGGAGATCCCGGAGGCGATCCGCGACAAGGTGTCGCGCGGCGACAAGCTCGAGCGCGACGACCTCGTCACCACGCAGCGCATCCTCAACAGGCGCGGCTGGGCCGTACCCCACTGGCCGGTCGAATGGGGCGGGCAGGACTGGAGCCCCGTGCAGCGCACGATCTTCTTCGATGAGCTGATGTTCGCCGCCGTGCCGCTGCCGCTGCAGTTCAACTGCTTCATGGTCGGCCCGGTGATCGCCCGCTTCGGCAGCGAGGAACAGAAGCAGCGCTTCCTGCCGCGCGCCGCCAATCTCGACGACTGGTGGTGCCAGGGGTTCTCCGAGCCCGGCTCGGGCTCCGATCTCGCCTCGCTGCGCACCAGGGCGGTGCGCGACGGCGACGACTACATCGTCGACGGGCAGAAGACCTGGACCACGCTCGCGCAATATGCCGACTGGATCTTCTGCCTGGTGCGCACCGATCCGGCGGCGAAGAAACAGGAAGGCATCTCGTTCCTGCTGATCGACATGAAGACGCCGGGCATCACCGTGCGGCCGATCATCACCATCGATGGCCGCCACGAGGTCAACGAGGTGTTCTTCGACAGCGTGCGCGTGCCGGTGGCCAATCTCGTCGGGCAGGAAAACAAGGGCTGGGACTACGCGAAATTCCTGCTCGCCAACGAACGCGCCGGCATCGCGCGCATCGGGGTCTCGAAGGAGCGCGTCGCGCGACTCAAGCGCCTCGCGCGTCGCGTGCCGGCCGGTGACGGCACGATGTGGGACGACGCCGCGTTCCGCACCCGGCTGCTGGAGGTCGAGGTCGAGCTCAAGGCGCTGGAGATGACGCAGATGCGGGTGATCGCCGCGCAGGCCAAGAGCCGCACCGCCGCCCCCGATCCGGCCTCGTCGATCCTCAAGATCAAGGGCTCGCAGCTCCAGCAGGCGACCACGCAGCTGCTGATGGAACTGGCCGGTCCCGCGGTGTTTGCGGCCGCCCCCCCGGGCAACGCTCCGAACGGGATCGATGACGATCTCGCAGGGGATCTCGATTGGGCATCCCCTGCGGCCGCGACCTACATGAACTATCGCAAGGTCTCGATCTACGGCGGCTCCAACGAGATCCAGCGCAACGTGATCGCCCGCGGCATTCTCGGACTCTGAAGGCATAGACGATGGATTTCGACCTTTCCTCCGAACAGTCGATGCTGGCCGAGACCGCCACCCGCTGGGCGCGCGACCATTACGGCGCGCTGGCGCAGTATCAGGACGCCGCACGTCAGCCGGCCGGCTTCCCGGCCGCGCAATGGGGTGAGCTCGGCGAACTCGGCCTGCTCGGCCTGCCCTGGAGCGAGGACGAGGGCGGCATCGGCGGCGGCCCGGTCGAGACGATGGTGGTTGCCGAAGCCTTCGGCCGCACGCTGATGCCTGCGCCCTGGCTGGCGTCGGTGATCCTCGCCGGCGGCGTGGCGCGCGTGGCTGCTACCCCAGAACAGCGCGCCACCCTCGCCCCCGGGCTGATCGACGGCAGTGCGAGGCTGGCCTTCGCGCATGGCGAGCGTCAGTCGCGCTACGATCTCACCGACGTCGCCACCACCGCGCGCCGCGACGGCGACGGCTGGGTGCTGGACGGGGCGAAGACCGCGGTCTAGAGCGGCGGCGGGGCGTCGCATTTCCTCATCAGCGCACGCAGCGCCGGATCGCGGCGCGATCGGGACGGTCTGTCGCTGTTCGTGGTCGAGGCGGACCGGCCGGGCCTGTCGGTGCGCGAAGTCGCGACCCATGATGGCGGGCGCGATGCGGAGCTGGTGCTCGACGGCGTCCGCGTCGACGACGCGGCCCGCATCGGGGTGCTCGGCGAGGCCTTCGCCGCCATCGAGCAGGGATTCGACGTCGCGGTGGCGGCGCTGTGTGCGAACGCGGTCGGCGCGATGGCGGCCCTGCACGAGATGACGGTGGATTATCTCAAGACCCGCAAGCAGTTCGGCGTGGCGTTCGGCAGTTTCCAGTCCTTGCAGCATGCGGCGGTGGACATGCTGACCGCGCTCGAGCAGTCGCGGTCGATGTCGTACTACGCGGCGATGATGGCCTCACACGAGAATGCCGGTGAGCGTGCCGCGGCGATCTCGGCGGCGAAGGTGCAGATCAATCGCGCCGCCCGCCAGATCGGCGAACAGGCCGTGCAGCTGCATGGCGGCATCGGCATGACCGAGGAATATCTCGGCGCGCATTACTTCCGGCATCTTGCCTTGCTCGAGTTCCGCCTCGGCGACACCGACTGGCATCTCTGCCGGCTCGATGCCCGGGGCGGGTTGATCGGCGGTCTGGTCAAGGCTGCATAGGAGAGGAAACGGTCATGGACGGTTCCGCACATTCGCCGAAGGCCGCGTTCGACTGGGCCGACCCGCTGCGCCTCGACGCGCAGCTCACGCCCGAGGAGATCGACATCCAGCAGACGGCGCGTCGCTATGCGCAGGACAAGCTGGCCCCGCGCGTGACCGACGCCTTCCTCGACGAGACCACCGATCCCGAGATCTTCCGCGAGCTCGGCGCGCTCGGCCTGCTCGGCGTCACCGTCGCCGAGGAATATGGCGGTGTCGGCGCGGGCTATGTCGCCTACGGCCTGGTGGCGCGCGAGGTGGAGCGGGTCGATTCCGGCTATCGCTCGATGATGAGCGTGCAGTCCTCGCTGGTGATGTATCCGATCGAGGCCTATGGCAGCGAGGAACAGAAGCAAAGATACCTGCCCAGGCTCGCCACCGGCGAATTCATCGGCTGTTTCGGTCTCACCGAACCGGAAGCCGGCTCCGACCCGGGCGGCATGCACACCCGCGCCGAGAAGATCGAGGGCGGCTACAGGATCACTGGCAACAAGACCTGGATTTCCAACGCGCCGATCGCCGACGTGTTCGTGGTCTGGGCGAAGTCCGACGCGCATGAGGGCCGCATCCGCGGCTTCGTGCTGGAAAAGGGCATGAAGGGTCTCTCCGCACCGAAGATCGAGGGCAAGCTGTCGCTGCGCGCCTCGATCACCGGCGAGATCGTGATGGACAATGTCGAAGTCGGCGAGGACGCGCTGCTGCCCAACGTCTCCGGCCTCGGCGGCCCGTTCGGCTGCCTCAACCGCGCGCGCTACGGCATCTCCTGGGGCGCGATGGGCGCTGCCGAGGATTGCTGGCACCGCGCACGGCAGTACGGCCTCGACCGCCGCCAATTCGGCCGCCCGCTGGCCGCCACCCAGCTGCATCAGAAGAAGCTCGCCGACATGCAGACCGAGATCGCGCTCGGCCTGCAGGGCTCACTGCGGGTGGGTCGCCTGTTCGAGGCCGGCGAGATGGCCCCGGAGATGATCTCGCTGATCAAGCGCAACAACTGCGGCAAGGCCCTCGACATCGCCCGCGCCGCCCGCGACATGCATGGCGGCAACGGCATCCAGGCCGGCTATCACGTCATGCGCCATCTGATGAATCTGGAAACCGTCAACACCTACGAGGGTGCGCACGACGTGCATGCGCTGATCCTCGGTCGCGCGCAGACGGGGATCCAGGCGTTCTACTGAGCATCCGAACGAACGACGGTTGCGGCTACGGGGACGCCGGGGTCCGGTCCCCATAGGGATCACACCAGAAGAATCGCGGGCGGAGGCGTATCGCCCGGCCCCGGCAGATGTCTTGCATGACGGCCTTGTCTCCCCAGTGCATCGTATCTGGGGGGTGGGCCGGTCGGCCTTGCATCAGGGCCTGCGGATCATCCGTGTAGATGAAGAAGGAGCCTGTCTGACCGAAGCCACCGCCCCATAAAAACGCCCGAAAGTGCCGCTGATCGGGCGGAAGCCTGGCGAGCGCCCGATCATACGCCGGGACGACTTTTGACAGTTCAAGCTCGAGCTTCGCAAGTTCCAGCGTCGGCATCATCCCGAACATCACGCCGATGGCCACCATGCAAGACAAGACCGATCGCCATCGTCTCCTCAACAAGTGCAGCAGACCGATGATGATCGTGATTGGCACGACGAGGATCCACAGGGCAACAAGTCCGTAAGACGGCAGCCCCGCCAGCCAGTGAGCCGCGATGAAGAGCGAGCCGAAGAGTCCCGGAAGGCCCACGGCCAACCGCAGATCGACGGGATGCCTTTTCATGTCTCGTCGTTCCCGGTCCTGCGCCGGCCCGCAGATCCGGTGGCTCGGACAGTTGCATCTGCCTCGATGGGGCGGTCTGCGACCGCCCCATCGGCGTCAGGCCTTCGCCAGTTCCGCGTCCAGCTCCGGCACCGCCTTGAACAGGTCGGCGACCAGGCCGTAATCGGCGACCTGGAAGATCGGCGCTTCCTCGTCCTTGTTGATCGCCACGATGACCTTGCTGTCCTTCATGCCGGCGAGGTGCTGGATCGCGCCGGAAATGCCGATCGCGATGTAGAGCTCGGGGGCGACGATGGTGCCGGTCTGGCCGACCTGGCGGTCGTTGGGCACGAAGCCGGAATCGACCGCCGCGCGCGAGGCGCCGATGGCGGCACCCAGCTTGTCGGCGATCGGTTCGAGCAGCTTGAAATTCTCCGAGGCCGCCATGCCGCGGCCGCCGGAGACCACCACGCGGGCGGCGGACAGTTCCGGGCGCTCGGATTTGTGGATCTCGTAGGAGACGTGACGCGACTTTGCGGCGGCTGCCTTGGCCGCATCCAGCGCGGCGGCGGGAGCTGCCTCGGTGCTGGCACTGCCGCCCGTGGGCTCGGCCGGCGGGAATGCGGCGGCACGCACCGTCAGCACCCTCACCGGGTCCTTCGACTTCACCGTCGCCAGCGCATTGCCGGCATAGATCGGCCGGATGAAGGTGTCGGCGCCCTCGACGCCGACGATGTCGGAGATCACCTGCGCGTCCAGCAGCGCGGCCGCACGCGGCAGCGCGTTCTTGCCGGCGGCGGTGGCGGCCGCGGCGACGTGGCTGTAGTCGCCGGCCAGTGCGGTGAGCAGCGCGGCCAGCGGCTCGGCGAGGTTGTCGGCGAGCACCGCGTCCTCGGCGGTTAGCACCTTCGCAACGCCCGCGATCGACGCGGCGGCGGTGGCGGCGGCAGACAGATCGGTGCCGGCGAGCAGCACATGCACGTCGCCGAGCTTGGCCAGGGCGGCGATCGCCGAGCGCGACGGCTGACGGATGGCGCCGTTCTCGTGTTCGATAAAGACAAGTGCGGTCATGGTCAGATCACCCGTGCTTCGGTCTTGAGCTTCTCGACGAGTTCGGCGACCGAACCCACTTTCTTGCCGCCCTGGCGCTTGGCCGGCTCGGCGACCTTCAGCGTCTCCAGGCGCGGGGTCACGTCGACGCTGAGATCGGCCGGCGTGAGCGTCTCCAGCGGCTTCTTGCGCGCCTTCATGATGTTGGGCAGCGCAGCGTAGCGCGGCTCGTTGAGGCGCAGGTCGGTGGAAATGATCGCCGGCAGCTTCAGCGCGACGGTCTCCAGACCGCCATCGATCTCGCGGGTCACCTCGACCTCCTCGCCCTTGACCTCGACCTTGGAGGCAAACGTGCCCTGCGGCCAGTCGAGCAGCGCGGCGAGGGACTGCGAGGTCGCGTTCATGTCGTCATCGATCGCCTGCTTGCCCAGGATGATGATCGACGGCCCTTCCTTCTCCGCGACAGCCTTGATGAGCTTGGCGACGGCCAGCGGCTCCGGGTTCGGCTCGGCGGTAATCAGCACCGCGCGGTCGGCCCCCATGGCGAGCGCGGTGCGCAACGTGTCCTGTGCCTGGGCGGGGCCGATCGACAGCACGACGATCTCGGTGGCGACGCCCTTTTCCTTGAGGCGCACGGCCTCCTCGACGGCAATCTCGTCGAACGGGTTCATCGACATTTTCACGCCGGTGGTCTCGACGCCCTGCTGGTCGGCGCGGACGCGGACCTGCACGTTGTAATCGACCACCCGCTTGACGGGGACGAGGATTTTCATGGGACTCACGCTTCTCCGGATGCGTTGCGGACGCAGGTCTTATCGTGGTTGCCGTATACGGCAAGGGGGGCAAACTAGTCGGCGGTTTTGCAGCGTGTCAAACGCCCGGCGCAGCAGAACCCGGCGCGGCGTCCGCGTCAAACCGGTTGCCGCCACCTTGCGGGCAGGCTAGAGCCCTTCCGCCCCCGATTTTCGACATCCAACCCATCAGGAGACCCGCCGATGGACAGCCTGCCGCGTGCCGACGGGATCGACCTCAAGGCGCATATCCGCAGCGTTCCGGATTTTCCGAAGCCCGGCATCCTGTTCTATGACATCTCGACGCTGCTGCGTGACGCGGATGCATGGCAGATCGCGATTGCGCGCATGACCCGCGCGCTCACCCCGCGTCGTCCGGAGCTGCTGGCCGGCATCGAATCGCGCGGCTTCCTGCTCGCTGCACCGCTCGCCAGCCGGCTGGGGCTGGGTTTCACCATGATCCGCAAGCCCGGCAAGCTGCCGGGGCCGACCGTCGGGCTCGATTACGAGCTCGAATACGGCTCCGACCGGCTGGAAATCCAGCAGGACGCGGTGCGCCCGGGACAGCGCGTGGTCGTGCTCGACGACCTGCTCGCGACCGGCGGGACCATGGCGGCGGCGATCAGCCTGCTTCAGCAGGTGGGGGCCGAGGTGGTCTCGGCTGCGGTGACCATCGAGCTGAATTTCCTCGGCGGCCGCGACAAACTCGGCGTACCCGTGGACGCGCTCGTCAGCTACGACGAATAGCCGGGCCGGCCCGTAGAGACGAAAAAGGCGCCGGGCCTTGCCGCCCGGCGCCTTTCGGATCAGCCAGCGTTCGACGGCGCCGGCGTCTTGACCGTCTCGCGCAGGCGGCGCGCGGCCTCGACCATGGCGACGATCGCCGGCTCCACTTCCGGCCATTTGCGGGTCTTCAGACCGCAATCGGGGTTCACCCAGAGCTGATCAGGCGACAGGCGCTTGGTGGCCAGCTCCAGCAGCTCGGTCATGTCCTCGACCGCCGGCACGCGCGGCGAGTGGATATCATACACGCCCGGGCCGATCTCGGCCGGGTAGCCATGGCTGCGGAACGCCTCCAGCAGCTCCATCTTCGACCGCGCCGTCTCGATCGAGATCACGTCGGCATCCATCGCCCCGATCGCGGCGATGATGTCGTTGAACTCCGAGTAGCACATGTGGGTGTGGATCTGCGTGGTGTCGGCCACACCGGAGGCCGCGATGCGGAAGCACGCCACCGCCCACTCCAGATACGCGTCCCACTCGCTGCGGCGCAGCGGCAGGCCCTCGCGCAGGGCCGCCTCGTCGATCTGGATCATCGGCGCGCCGGCCGCCTCGAGATCGAGCACCTCGTCGCGGATCGCGAACGCGATCTGGCGGCAGGTGCGCTGGCGCGGCTGGTCGTTGCGCACGAACGACCAGTTCAGGATCGTCACCGGGCCGGTGAGCATGCCCTTCATCGGCTTGGCTGTCAGCGACTGCGCATAGCGCCACCACTCGACGGTCATCGGCGCGGGCCGAGCGACATCGCCATAGATGATCGGCGGACGCACGCAGCGCGAGCCGTAGGACTGCACCCAGCCATGACGCGTGAAGGCGAAGCCGTCGAGCTGCTCACCGAAATACTGCACCATGTCGTTACGCTCGAACTCACCATGCACCAGCGCGTCGAGCCCGACCTTCTCCTGCCAGGCGACGGTGCGGGCCGTCTCCTCGCGCAGGAACTGCTCGTAGGCGGCGTCGTCGATACGGCCGGCGGTGTGGTCGGCACGAGCCTTCCGCACCTGCTCGGTCTGCGGGAACGAGCCGATGGTGGTGGTCGGGAAGGCCGGCAGCTTGAGGCGCTCGCGCTGCGCGCGCTGGCGCTCGGCGAACTCCGAGCCGCGACGCAGCAGGGCCGGATCGGGATCCGACGCGCGGGCACGGACATCGGCGCGGTCGATGCGCGGCGAGCGGCGGCGGGTGTCGAGGGCGGCCGTGGCGGCGTCGAGCTCGGCGGCGACCGCCTCGCGGCCCTCGCGCAGGGCGCGGGCAAGGATGTTGAGCTCGGAGATCTTCTGCACCGCGAAGGCGAGCCAGGAACGCAGCTCGTCATCGAACTCGGTCTCGCGGTCGAGATCGATCGGGCTGTGCAGCAGCGAGCAGGACGGCGCGATCACCACCGAACCGCGCGCGGCCACCACCGGCTCGATGCGGTTGAGGATCGCGGCGAGGTCGGCGCGCCAGATGTTGCGGCCGTCGATCACGCCGAGCGACAGCAACAGATCGGCGCGCGCGCCGGCGAGCACCGCGTCGAGCTGCTCGGGCGCACGCACCAGGTCCACATGCAGGCCGGCGACGGGGAGCGATAGGGCGAGATCGGTATTGTCGCCCAGCGCGCCGAAATAACTGGTCAGCATCAGCTTGACCGGTGCGTCGGCAAAGGCGGCGTAGGCGGTGCGGTAGGCGGTGCGGGCGGCGTCGGAGAGGTCGAGCACCAGGGCGGGCTCGTCGATCTGCACCCATTCGGCGCCGGCCTCTGCGAGACGGGCGAAAAGCTGCTGGTAGACCGGGATCAGGCGGTCGAGGAGGCGGATCGGGTCGAAGCCCTCGGTGTGCGACTTGGCGAGCAGCAGATAGGTCACCGGGCCGATCACCACCGGGCGCGGGGTCACGCCCGCCTCCTCGGCGGCGGCAAGCGCGTCGAGCAGACCCTGCGGATGCAACGCGAAGTTCTGCTCCGGCGACAGCTCCGGCACGATGTAGTGGTAGTTGGTGTCGAACCACTTGGTCATCTCGGCGGCCGGCTGGGTGCGGCTGCCGCGGGCGGTGGCGAAATACGCGTCCAGCCCCTCGGGGACCACGCCGAGCAGCACCGAGGTGTCGAGCACCTGGTCATAGAGGGCGAAATCGCCGACCGGCAGCAGGTCGGCGCCGAGCGAGGCCTGGCGCTGCCACGAATCGCTGCGCAGGGTGCGCGCGGTGGCGATCAGCGCGCCGGCGTCGCTCTTACCGGACCAGAAGGACTCGAGCGCCGCCTTGAGCTCGCGCTTCGGGCCGATGCGCGGGAAGCCCAGGGTGGCGACCTGGATATTCGAAGTCGAACTCATCGTGCTGTCTCGATCTGCGGTGACGAACAGGCCTGCTTCGGCCCTGAGCGGCGCAGATGAAACCGGGGCACGGTGCGAGTCAATGAAAATCAGAATATAAGCATATCTTTATGTGTCGTATATTGCGCTTGCAGACATAAGCACATGTTTATATGTCACATCGGTGAACCACGCCCTCGAATTGTTCAATGCCGTCGCCGATCCGTCGCGCCTGCGCATCCTTGCCCTGCTGCGGGTGATGGAGCTCTCGGTGGGCGAGCTGGCGCAGTCGCTCGGCCAGAGCCAGCCGCGCGTGTCGCGTCATGTGAAGATCCTCGATTCCGCGGGGCTGCTGGCGCGCCGGCGGGAAGGGGCATGGACTTTCCTCGCCCCGACCCAGGCGGCAAAGCCGGTCTATGCAATCCTCGATGCCGAGCCCGCCGACCCGGTTCTGGCTGATGACCGTGCCCGGCTGGAAGCGATCCGGGCTATCCGGGTCGAGGAGGCCGACAGCTACTTCGACCGCCAGGCGCCGCACTGGGACGCGCTGCGCTCGCTGCAGGTGCCGGAGGCGCAGGTCGAGGCGGCGATCGTCGAGAGGCTGTCCGGCGCGCCGATCGGGCGGCTGCTCGATATCGGCACCGGGACGGGGCGGATGCTGGAACTGCTCGGCCCGCTGGCCGCCTCGGCGACCGGATTCGACCGGTCACCGGCGATGCTGCGTCTAGCTCGGGCCAAGCTGCCGGCCCTCGATCTGCGCCAGGGCGACATGTATGCGCTGCCGATCCCGCCCGCCGCCTTCGACACGGTGGTGATGCACCAGGTGCTGCACTATGCGCAGCATCCGGGCGCGGCGATCGCCGAGGCCGCGCGCGGTCTGGCGGAGGAGGGGCGACTGCTGGTGGTGGATTTCGCCACCCATCGCAGCGAGGCGCTGCGCGAGCGCCACGCGCATCAGTGGCTCGGGTTTTCCGATGCCCAGATCGGCGCGTGGTTCACGGAGGCGGGGCTTGAAAGCAGCCCGCCGCTCGCACTGGAGGGAGCCCTGACGGTAAAGTTGTGGCTGGGAAGAAAGGAGCGTTCTTTTCTGTAAAAAAGAACCAAAAAACTTTTATCCGTTTTCGGTCCAGGGGCCGCCAACGCACTGTCACCTGACGGATAAAAGTCTTTTTGCTTCTTTTTCTTCAGAAAAAGAAGGCCTTCAGCCCTTGTTCTGCTCCGCCACGAACTTCTCGAGCCAGTGGATGGTATAGTCCCCCGACCGGAACTGCGCGTCGGCGAGGATCTTCCGGTGCAGCGGGATCACCGTCTTCACACCTTCGATGACGAACTCGTCCAGCGCACGCTGCATGCGCGCGATCGCCGCCTCGCGGGTGGGCGCATGCACGATCAGCTTGGCGATCATGCTGTCGTAATAGGGCGGCACCCGATAGCCGGTGTAGATCGCGCTGTCGATGCGCACGCCCAGGCCCCCGGGCGGGTGAAACACGCTGATCTGGCCCGGGGTGGGCATGAAGGTCTCGGGGTCTTCGGCGTTGATCCGGCATTCGATGGCGTGGCCCTCGAAGCGGATGTCGGACTGGCCGTAGCCGAGCGCCTGGCCGGCGGCGATGCGGATCTGTTCACGCACCAAGTCGACATCGCAGACCATCTCCGTCACCGGATGCTCGACCTGCAGGCGGGTGTTCATCTCGATGAAGCAGAACTGCCCGTCCTGGTAGAGGAACTCCAGCGTGCCGGCATTGCGGTAGCCCAGCTTCCTCAGCGCCGCGGTGGCGATCTCGCCGATCTCCTCGCGCTGCGCAGGCGTGAGCGCGGGCGAGCCGGCCTCCTCGAGCAGTTTCTGGTGGCGACGCTGCAGCGAGCAGTCGCGCTCGCCGAAATGCACCACGCCGCCATGGGTGTCGGCGAGGATCTGCAGTTCGATATGGCGGGGCTTGTCGAGATATTTCTCCAGATAGACCTCGTCATTGCCGAACGCAGCCTTGGCCTCGGTGCGGGCGACGCGCCAGGCTTCTTCCAGTTCGTCGGCCGTCTGCGCCACCTTCATGCCGCGTCCGCCGCCGCCGGCGGCGGCCTTGATCAGCACCGGGTAGCCGACGCGCTCGGCCACCACCCGCGCCGCGTCGATATCGGCAAGTGCCCCGTCGGAGCCGGGCACCAGCGGCACGCCGAGCGAGGCCATCGCCGTCTTGGCGGTGATCTTGTCGCCCATCATGCGGATATGCTCGGGCGAGGGACCGATGAAGGTCAGCCCGTGCGCCTCGACCGCCTCGGCAAAGGAGGCGTTCTCGGAAAGGAATCCGTAGCCGGGATGGATCGCGTCCGCGCCGGTGATCATCGCCGCGGTCAGGATCGCCGGCACGTTGAGATAG
Source organism: Endobacter medicaginis (assembly GCF_014192375.1). GTDB lineage: Bacteria > Pseudomonadota > Alphaproteobacteria > Acetobacterales > Acetobacteraceae > Endobacter > Endobacter medicaginis. The sequence goes on from NZ_JACHXV010000001.1 coordinate 316,608, forward strand.
GAGTCGCGCGAGGCCGGCGGGCCGATACAGACGCTCTCGTCTGCGAGGCGGACATGCATCGCGTCCGCATCCGCCGTGGAATGCACAGCGACGGTGCGGATGCCCAGCTCGCGGCAGGCGCGCAGCACCCGCAGCGAGATCTCGCCGCGATTGGCGATCAGGATCTTGTTGAACATGATGAGCGGCTTACTCGATCACCGCCAGCACTTCGCCGAACTCGACCGGATCGCCCGAGGCGACGAGGAACTGGGTCAGCGTGCCGGCCTTCGGCGCCTTGATCTGGTTGAAGGTCTTCATCGCCTCGATCAGCAGCAGGGTCTGCCCGGCAGTGACCGGCTGGCCCATCGAGGCAAAGGGTGCGGCGCCGGGCTCGGGCGAGAGATAGGCCACGCCGACCATCGGCGAGGTCACGGCGCCGGGATGCTTCGACAGATCCGCCGTGGCCGGCGTTACCGAGACCGGCGTCCCGGCCGCCGGGTGGGCCGCGGCGGGTGTGGCCGCGGCAACGGGCGCGGCATAGGTGGCGGGGGCGATGGCGGCGGGCGCGCGGACGACGCGGATGCGCGAATCCTTCTCCGCAATCTCGATCTCGGTCAGACCGGTCTCGGTCAGGATCTTGGCCAGCGAGCGTATCGCCTCGGCGTCCACCGGCAGTCGGCTCATGTCTCTTGCGTCCCTCGTCATGTCTTGTTTCTCGTCTGCCCTTGTAGCGGGTTCGCCCCGCTTCTCAATGTCCGGCGTCGTCCAGCAGATCGGCCATCGCGGAGAGGGCCAAGTCGTAGCCGCGGATGCCCAGGCCGCAGATCACCCCCACCGCGGCGCGCGAGACATAGGAATGATGGCGGAAATCCTCGCGCCGGTGGATGTTGGAGATGTGTACCTCGATCACCGGCAGCTCGACCGCCAGCAGCGCGTCGAGCAGCGCGATGGAGGTGTGCGAATAGGCCCCCGGGTTGATGACGATGCCGCGCGCCCGGCCGCGGCACTCATGCACCCACGACACGAGCTCGCCCTCGCCGTTGGTCTGGCGGAAATCGATCGCCAGTCCGGCGCGCTCGGCCGCCTGCGCGCAGAGCTGCTCGACATCGTCGAGCGTCGCATGGCCGTAGACCGCCGGCTGGCGCAGTCCGAGCATGTTGAGGTTGGGGCCGTTGAAGACGGCGACGAGCGGGCGCATGGCCGGGCGGTTAGCACGCCCGATGCTTCACGTCCAAGAGGCGTGGGGGTCGGAGGAATCGCCCGGCCGGGGGTTGCAATCCCGGCGGTCCCGTGGCCAGTAACGTCGCTGCGAGGTCGGTCGGCAAAATCCTCGATGCTGCAACGCAAAATAAGAAAAACTCGATATAACCCTGATTACGAAACAAGGTTTCGCTTGATCTTGAGAATGTGATCGTTCATTTTCGCGAGATCACAGGAGAGCGGACCGGATTTGTGCAGCTTCTGACCGATACCTCGGCCCCTTCGTGTTTTCGCTCCGGTTTGCGGCGTCTAGGCTTGGCCCTTGTGCTCCCGGTGGGGGTCGCGGCGATGTCGGTTTCGGCGGGTTCCCTTGCCTCTGCGCGGGCTGCCTCGGTGTCCACGGACATGACGGCCATCGATGACGGTCATCAACCCGTCCGTCCGGCCTGGCTGGCCTCGATCGGCCCGGATGGCCGGTCTCTTCCGGCCACTGCTGCCGTGGCGTCCCCTGTCGGCGATGCGCAGCCTCACAGCCTGGCCGATCGTGTCGGCGCGGCATGGCAGCAGCGCCTGCACAGCATCCGCGGCAAGGTGCGCGCGGTCGCGTCCTGGACCGAGCATGGCGTCGCCACCTGGTATGGAAGCTGGCACAAGGGCCGCCGCACCAGCAGCGGCGCGGTCTTCAACCCCGCGCTGATGACCGCTGCCCATCCCAGCCTGCCGCTGGGTACCCGGCTGCTGGTCACCAACACCACCACCGGCGACAGCGTGGTCGTCACCGTCAACGACCGCGAGCCGAAGCACCCCAACTCGATCATCGACCTGTCGCGCGGTGCCGCCTCGCGGCTCGGCTTCGTCTCGTCCGGCCGTGCGGCCGTGAAGCTCACCCGCCTCGAGCCTGGCCAGGACCCGGTCGAGGTCGCCGATGCGCCGGACGGCGTCTCCGGCCCCCAGCCCGCCCCCGAGGGCGCGGCGATGGGTCTGCCGGCCGCGGACTAGGCCGCCTCAGCCCTGCGCCACGTGGTCGGCGACGAAGGCGCCGCGTTCGCCGGGCGGGGCTTCGGGTCGGGTGGTGCTGTCGCGCCGGGTCTGGAGCTCCAGCTCCGAATTCAGCTCCGCGCCGAGCAGCACCACGAAGGCGGTGACGAAGAACCACATCATGATCGCCGCCACCGCGCCGAGCGGCCCGTAGGTCGCGTCATACGACGCGAAGTGGCTGACATAGAACGAAAATCCCCATGAAGCGATCAGCCACAGCGCCGTTGCCAGCGTGACACCCGGGGCAATCCATGGCCAGCGCGCCGGGGCACGTGAGGGGCCGTAACGATACAGCAGCGTGAAGGCGAGCGAGACAAACACGATCAGCGCCACCGGGGTGGCCAGTGACAGCATCCATTTGAGCTGGTCGTTCACCCAGGTCAGGCCCAGCCGCTCGGGCAGGAACTGCACCGCCGCCGGCAGGAAGATCAGCAGGCTGATGGTCATGATCGCGCCAAGGATCGCGCACAGCGTCATCGCCAGCGCGGTGGCCTGGAAGCGGACGAAGCCGCGGCTCTCCTTCTGGTCGTAGGCGATGTTGAGCGCTGACAGGATCGCCTTGGTGCTGGCCGAGGTGGACCACAGGGCGATGGCAATCGACACGATCAGCCCGATCGTCAGGCTGCCGCGCGGCCGGCTGACCAGCTCGTGTACACGATCGGTGATCATTGTGTACGCAACCCCCGGCAGCAGCCGTTGCAGCGCACGAAGCTGCGGCTCGACCGTGGCCGGGTCGAACACCAACCCATAGAGCGAGATCAGCGTCGAGATGGCCGGGAACAGCGCCAGCGTCGCATAGAAGGCGCAGCCAGCAGCGGCCAGCCCCATCTGGTCCGACATCATCTCGGCGACGGTGCGCTTGCCGACCTGCTTCCAGCCGGCGAGCGGGATGGCGAGCGGGCGTTCGGCATCACGGCCGAGGGCGCGTTCGATCTCTTCGGGTTCGAGATGCTGGTCGGCCGGAACGGTCATCGGACCGCCTGCGGTCGCCTGCGTTGCGTCGGACATCCACTCGCTCTCCGCCCACGAAACCGCGTCGATCCGCCAGGCTCGGCCATCGTCGCACTGTTAGAACAAAACGGTTGCGTTCGGTTCCCTGTGCAGTGGGAAAGAAATCGCACAAGGCCGCAAGATTTCTGTTGCACCAGGGGGGCGATGGCCTCATATGCGCCCCCTACGCAGCAACGCACGTGCCTCTGGCCCCAAGTGGTTACGCAACGACGTCAAGCGTTCTGGCACTCGGGTCCCCGCAAGGGACGCAAGCCTTGGTCGCTGGTTCGTTGGACCGTTTCGCAACTCTCATCCGTCGCCTCAACAGGCGGATGTTTCGTGGGAAAGGAAGGGCGCGATGACTCCCAAGATCGCGAAGTTCCTGGCTGAGCAGAATCCTGCGACGCCATGCCTCGTCGTCGACGTCGATCGCGTCGCCGCGCGCTACGGCGCGCTGGCCGACGCGCTGCCGCTGGCGCGCATCTACTATGCCGTGAAAGCCAATCCGGCCGCCCCGATCCTGTCGCGGCTGACCGCGCTGGGTTCGTATTTCGATGCCGCCTCGATCGAGGAGATCGAGATGTGCCTCGAGGCGGGCGCCGAGGCGTCGAAGATCAGCTTCGGCAACACCATCAAGAAGGTGTCGGCGATCCGTCGCGCGTTCGCCGCCGGCGTGCCGATGTTCGCCTTCGACTCCGCCGAGGAGCTCGACAAGCTGGCCGAGAACGCGCCCGGCGCGCGGGTCTATTGCCGCCTGCTGGTCGAGAACGAGGGTGCGGAGTGGCCGCTGTCGCGCAAGTTCGGCACCACGCTGGATCATGCGCGCGACCTGATGGTGCGGGCCCGCGAGCTGGGCCTCGACCCGTACGGGCTGTCGTTCCATGTCGGCAGCCAGCAGACCGGCACCGCGCCCTACGAGGCGGCGATCGGCCGGGTGGCGATGCTGTTCACCGATCTGGCCGAGGCAGGGATCGACCTGCGCATGGTCAATCTCGGCGGCGGCTTCCCGGTGCGCTATCGCGACGAGGTGCCCGGGATCGACGATTTCGGCCGTGCGATCATGCACGCGATGACCGAGCATTTCGGCAACGACCTGCCGGAGATGATCGTCGAGCCGGGCCGTTTCATCGTCGCCGATGCGGGGCTGGTGCGTTCGGAGGTGGTGTTGGTCAGCCGGCGCGGTGCGGACAACCCGGTGCGCTGGGTGTATCTCGACATCGGCCGCTTCGGCGGCCTGGCCGAGACCGAGGGCGAGTCGATCAGGTATCGCATCGCGACCGCGCACGACGAGACGGGCGCCGAGACCGGCCCGGTGGCCATCGCCGGCCCGACCTGCGACGGCGCCGACATCATGTACGAGCGCGCGAACTATCGCCTGCCGCTCGCCCTGCGCTCGGGCGACCTGGTCGACCTGCTCAGCACCGGTGCCTATGTCAGCACCTATGCGGCGCAAAGCTTCAACGGCTTCGCACCGCTCGCCGAGCACTACATCTGAGGGGGGTGGGGGCTTCGTGCCCCCACCTTCACATCGCCGCTTCGAGCGCCTGCCGCATCGCGCCGTCGATCGCGACCGGGCGGCGGGTCACGGTATCGATCCAGACCTGGGCGGAGGTGATCTCCGCCGCCGGTCGGTCCGAGCCGGCCTGGAAGATCCCGATCCGGTAGGTCAGCGAACTCCGGCCCAGCCGGTCGACCCGCAATCCGACGGTCAGCACGTCCGGAAAATGCGTCTCGCTGAGATAGCGCGCGCCATTCTCCACCGTCACCATGGTGCGTGCCTCGGCGAGCAGATCGTGGCGCATCCTGAACAGCGCGATCACCGTGTCGGCGAAGCGGTAATACGCGGTGTTGTTGATATGGCCGTTGGTGTCCTGGTCGGTATAGGCGGTGGGTACCTCGATGGTGAAGCCGTAGGCGCTGCGCGGCAGCGGCTCGGGGCGGGCCGGGGCGGGGGTCGGTTCTGACATTGCGATGCTTATCGCGTGAGCGGCGGCGTGCTGTCCATCCGGCCTCTACTCAAGATGTGACCGTCCGGGCTAGCTTGTGCGCCATGCAGCAGGCACCGCTTCCCAGATTGCGCACGGGTATCCCGGGTTTCGACGTACTGGTCGGCGGCGGGCTGATCGAAGGCACCTCGATCATCATCCAGGGGCGCCCCGGTTCGGGGAAGACCATCCTCGCCAACCAGATCGCCTTTCATCACGCGAGCCAGGGCGGCCGGGTGCTGTGCGCGACCGTGCTCGCCGAGCCGCACGAGCGGCTGTTCCAGTTCCTCTCGACGCTGAGCTTCTTCGACCGCGAGCGGGTCGGCGTCGACATCCAGTATGTCAGCGCCTTCGATACGCTGCGCTCCGGCGGCCTGGCCGCCGTGGTGGCCCTGCTGCGTCGCGAGATCATCCGCCATCGCGCCACGCTGATGCTGGTCGACGGGTTGCTGACCGCGCGCGGGGCGGCCGAGACCGCGCTCGACACCAAGATGTTCGTCGCCGAGTTGCAGGGCCATGCGGCGTTCGCCGGCTGCGGGGTGCTGTTCCTGACCTCCGCGCTGCTCGATGACGGCAGCCCCGAGCACACCATGGTCGACGGGGTGGTCGAACTCGCCGAACAGATCGGGGTGGCGCGCTCGTCGCGCTGGCTGACCCTGCGCAAGACGCGCGGCACGGCCGCCATCGGCGGGCGGCACGAGTTCGAGATCGGCGCCGATGGGGTGGTGGTGCATCCGCGGCTCGAGGCGTTGCTCGGCTTCTCGCCCGAGGCCGCCGAGATGAGCAATCCGACGCCCGAGGAGCTCACCGCCGAGCTTGCCGCCGACCGGCGGACCCCGCGGGTGAACGTCGCGATCGAGGGGTTCGACCATCTGCTTGGCGGCGGTCTGCCCTGCGGCTCCGGCACGCTGATCGCCAGCCCCTCCGGCGGCGGCAAGACGCTGGCCAGTTTGTGTTTCCTGGCCGGCAGCACGCTGGCGGAGCCCGGGCTGATGGTGGGATTCTTCGAACCCCCGGTGCGGCTGGTGCGCAAGGGGGAGGCGGTGGGCCTGCCGATCGCGCGGCTCGCCGGCAGCGGCGCGCTGCGCTTCCTGCATTGCGGCCTGGCGGTGCGCTCGATCGACGCGATCGGCCACGAGATCCTCACCGCGGTGTTCGACTACGGCATCAAGCGCATTGTGATCGATTCCGCCGGTGCCCTGTTCCGAATTGCATCAAACCCCGGGCGCGTCGTCGAGTTCTTCTTTGCACTCACCTCAGTGCTGCGGCAGCGCGGCGTGACGGTGCTGACGACCTGGGAGACGCCGGACATGACCGGTTCGACATCGACCGCGGTGATTTCCACCGATGCCGCCTCCGGTGCCCAGGGCGGGCTATGGTCGAGCCAGATCTATTCGTCCTGCGACAATCTGCTCAGCGTGCATTTCGATGATCGCGGCGGCGTGCTGCGCCGCATCCTGCGCGTGCAGAAGATGCGCGACAGCCACTATGACCCCCAGCAGCGCGAGTTGCAGATCGCCTCGGACGGGCTGCGTCTCGTCACCACCGCGGCGCTCTGAGTCCCGGATGGGGGTCGGGCGCGGATGACCACGATTCTCGTTGTCGATGATGAATATCTCGTCGCGGACGTGGTCGCCTTCGCGCTGGAGGATGCCGGCTACCTGGTGGTCACGGCGCCGAACGGCCGGCTGGGGCTGGAAGCGGTGATCCGCGAGCGGCCCGATCTGGTGATCACCGACTACATGATGCCGGTCATGAACGGCATGGAACTGGCCAGTGCCCTGGAGGAGCGTGCCGCCGCGGGTGCCCGGCGCATACCGGTGGTGCTGATGACCGGCGCGCAGCGCGCGCTCGCCCAGCAGAGCCCCGAGCTGTTCGCCGCCATCATCGACAAGCCGTTCGTGATGAGCGAGCTGATGCGGATCATCGGCGATCTCGTCGGACCGCCCTAGATTTGTCTCAGCCCTCGCGCAATGCCAGCCCGGCGGCGAGCGGGCAGACCGGCAGGGCCGCGCAGAGGAAGGCGGCCAGCAGCGCGAGATCGGATGTCGCGTCCAGCCCCAGCCGGGCGGCATCCGCCGCCGCGGCGCCGAAGATCAGCGGCGCGGTCGCCAGTGGCAGGGCGAGCAGCGGCAGCAGCAGCGTTCCGCGCCGCGCGCCCAGCGACACGCAGGCCGCCACCCCGCCGATCAGCGACAGGCACAGCGTGCCGAGGGCGAGGGCGGCCAGCCCGACCGGCGTCGGGGCGGCGCCCAGCATCACCTGCACCGGCACCGAGGCCGCGATCACCGGCACCCCGCAGGCGAGCCAGTGGGTGAGCATCTTGGCCGCCGCGATGGCCGGTGCCGGCAGGCCGGCGGCGAGCAGTTCGTCGAGCCCGCCATCCTCGTGGTCCGCGCCGTAGAGGCGTTCGAGCGGCAGCAGGGCGGCGAGCAGCGCCAGCACCCAGACGGTGCCGGTCGCCATTCGTGCCAGCAACGCCGGGCCGGGGCCGAGGGCGAGCGGAAACAGGGCCGCGGCGAGGGCGAAGAACAGCACCGCCGCGAGGCTGTCGCCCGCATGGCGGAGGGCCAGGCGAAGCTCGCGCACGATCGCGGCGGCGAACAGGCGCCTCATCCGAGCACGAGCCCGGCCGCGCCCGGCAGCGGCAGCGCGACATGGCTGGAGGCGACGATCATTCCGCCAGCGGCGCGGTGATCCGCCAGCAGCGCGCCGAGCCGTGCGACGGAGACCGCATCGAGCCCGACGCTGGGCTCGTCGAGCAGCCACAGCCGCGCTGGCGACAGGCTGAGGCGGGCCAGAGCGAGCCGGCGGCGCTGGCCGGCCGAGAGCATTCGCGCCGGCATCTCGGCGAGGGCGGCGAGATCGAGCCTGGCCAGGGCGGCCTCGATCGCGGCGTTGCGGTCGCGATGGTGGCAGGCGGCGAAGGCGAGGTTCTCGCACGCGGTCAGCGCCGGCTTGAGCGCGTCGGCATGGCCGAGCCAGCCGCGCGGCGGGGCATCGGCGAGCGTTTCGCCACCGAGACGGATCGTGCCGGAGCGGGGCCGCAGCAGGCCGGCCAGCGTGCGCAGCAGGGTGGTCTTGCCGGCGCCGTTGCACCCCGACAGCAGCAGCGCACCGCCGGCCTCGAGATCGAGGTCGAGATGCTCGATCACCGGCAAGCCGCCGCGCCAGATGCAAACGTCTCGCAACGCTAACCTGTACGTCACTGGTGGCTTGCCTCTGGCACCGGGGAGACTATGTTCGGCGCCAAGTTAACTGACTTGACCATTTTGCCGGCCGGGCGCACGCGGGTGGGCAGATCGGTCGCGGCGCGCAGACAAACGACAGCCGCCCTGCCTGGGCGGAAGGGAGACAGCCAGATGAAATCGGTCGGACACGACAGCCTCAAGACCCGCAAGACGCTCGATGTGGATGGCAAGACCTACCACTATTTCTCCATCCCCGAAGCGGCTGCGACGATCGGCGACGTGTCCCGCCTGCCTGTCAGCCTCAAGGTGCTGCTGGAAAACGTGCTGCGCTTCGAGGACGGGCGTTCCTACAGTGTCAAGGACGCCGAGGCGGTGTTCCGCTGGCTGGAGAAGGGCCGCAGCACCGAGGAGGTGCCGTTCAAGCCCGCGCGCATCCTGATGCAGGATTTCACCGGCGTTCCGGCGGTGGTCGATCTCGCCGCGATGCGCGACGGCATCAAGAGCCTCGACGGCGACCCGCAGAAGGTCAACCCGCTGGTGCCGGTCGACCTGGTCATCGACCACTCGGTGATGGTGGATGTCGCCGGCACGCCGGACGCGCTGCAGAAGAACGTCGAGATCGAGTTCGAGCGCAACGGCGAGCGCTATGCGTTCCTGCGCTGGGGCCAGGAGGCGTTCGAGAACTTCCGCGTCGTCCCGCCGGGTGCGGGCATCTGCCATCAGGTGAACCTCGAATACATCGCCCAGGCCGTCTGGACCGGCACCGTGGCCGGCGAGACCTTCGCGTATCCTGACACGCTTTACGGCACCGACAGCCACACCACGATGGTCAACGGCATGGGCGTGCTCGGCTGGGGCGTGGGCGGCATCGAGGCCGAGGCGGCGATGCTCGGCCAGCCGATCGCCATGCTGATCCCCGACGTGATCGGCTTCCGCCTGACCGGCAAGCTGCCCGAGGGGGCGACCGCCACCGACCTGGTGCTGACCGTCACCCAGATGCTGCGCAAGAAGGGCGTGGTCGGCAAGTTCGTCGAGTTCTTCGGGCCCGCCCTCGATCACCTGCCCGTCGCCGACCGCTCCACCATCGGCAACATGGCGCCCGAATACGGCGCGACCTGCGGTTTCTTCCCGGTCGATGCGCTCACCCTCGACTACCTGCGCCAGACCGGTCGCGACGAGCACCGCGTGAAGCTGACCGAGGCCTATCTCAAGGCGCAGGGCATGTTCCGCGATGAAAACAGCCCCGAGCCGGTGTTCACCGACACGCTCGAGCTCGACCTGTCCACCGTCGAGCCCTCGCTCGCCGGCCCGAAGCGTCCGCAGGACCGCGTCGCGCTGAAGGACGCCGCCTCTGCCTTCCTCAAGGAGCTGACCGGCAGCCTCGGCGTGCCCGCCAACGATGCCGGCAAGACCGCGCCGGTCTCGGGGACCAATTACGAGATCACCCATGGCGACGTGGTGATCGCCGCGATCACCTCGTGCACCAACACCTCCAACCCGGCCGTGCTGATCGCCGCCGGTCTCGTCGCCCGCAAGGCGCGCGCCCTGGGGCTGACGCCGAAGCCGTGGGTCAAGACCTCGCTCGCCCCGGGCAGCCAGGTGGTCACCGAGTATCTCGACCGCTCGAACCTGTCCCAGGACCTCGACGCGATGGGGTTCAACACGGTCGGCTACGGCTGCACCACCTGCATCGGCAATTCCGGCCCGCTGCGTGACGAGATCGTCGACGCGATCGAGAACAACAAGCTGGTCGCGGTGTCGGTACTGTCGGGCAACCGCAATTTCGAAGGCCGCATCAGCCCCAACGTGCGCGCCAACTATCTCGCATCCCCGCCGCTGGTGGTCGCCTACTCGCTGCTGGGCAACATCCGCGAGGACATCACCACCGTCGCACTCGGCACGTCGAAGGACGGCAAGCCGGTCTATCTGCGCGACATCTGGCCGACCAACAAGGAGATCGCCGACCTGATCGCGTCGTCGATCTCGCGCGAGCAGTTCATCGACCGTTATTCCAAGGTGGCCCTCGGCACGCCGGAGTGGCAGGCGCTCAAGGTCGAGACGGGTTCCGAGACCTACAAGTGGAACTCCGGCTCCACCTACGTGCAGAACCCGCCCTATTTCGAGGGCATCACCATGACGCCGGCGCCGCGCGGCGACATTCTCGGCGCGCGCGTGCTGGCACTGCTGGGCGACAACATCACCACCGACCACATCTCGCCCGCCGGCTCGATCAAGAAGGTCTCGCCCGCCGGCGAATACCTGCTCGAGCATCAGGTGCAGCCGCTGGACTTCAACTCCTACGGCTCGCGTCGCGGCAACCATGAAGTGATGATGCGCGGCACCTTCGCCAACATCCGCATCAAGAACGAGATGGTGCCGGGCGTCGAAGGCGGCATCTCCAAGCACTACCCGTCGGGCGACGTCGCACCGATCTACGACATCGCCACCCGCTACAAGGCGGAAGGCACCCCGCTGGTGGTGTTCGGCGGCAAGGAATACGGCATGGGCTCGTCGCGCGACTGGGCGGCGAAGGGCACCCTGCTGCTCGGCATCCGCGCGGTGATCGCCGAGAGCTTCGAGCGCATCCACCGCTCGAACCTGGTCGGCATGGGCGTGCTGCCGCTGCTGTTCGAGGAAGGCACCAACCGCCAGACCCTCGGCCTGGTCGGCGACGAGATCATCGACCTGCCGGGTCTGGAAACCATCACCCCGCGCATGACGGTGACGATGAAGATCACCCGCGCCGACGGTTCGGTGACCGAAGTGCCGCTGCTCTGCCGCGTCGATACGCTCGACGAGGTCGACTACTACAAGCATGGCGGCATCCTGCAGTACGTGCTGCGCGGCATGGCGGCCTGACCGTCCATCGCTGTCTGTGCCTATGGTGAAAGGGCGGCCCCGAGGGGCCGCCCTTTTTCGTTGGGGGGAGACGTGGTCGATCTGCTGATCGCATTGCAGGGCCTGCAGGTGCTGTTCCTTTGGCTGCATGACTGGGTGCCGGTGCCGCCGCTCAACGATGTGGCCGCGGTGCGGGCAGAGGACGGCACGGCGAAGCTCGCCCGCACGACCTTGATCCAGGCGGCGCCGTGGACGATCGGCCTGGTGGCGAGCGCATATTTTGCCAAGGTCGGGTTTCCGCCCTGGCTGCGCTGCTGGCTGTGGGTCAGCTACGGTCTGCTGTTTGCCGGCGAGATCCGCGCCTGGTGGTCGCCCTATCTGGTCGAGGCCGAACCCGCGCGTGCCGCCCGCTACCGGCGGCTGTTCGGCCGCACGGCGTCGTTCCTGCCGCAGCGCAACGGCATGGCGCCGAACACCCTGCATTGTCTGCTGCACGCCTGCACCCTTGCCACGTTGCTCGTGCTGGCCTGGGTGAGCATCTGACCTCCTTGCGCTCCGGGAATAAAATGCCGCTCCCGCCGATCTGTCTGGCAGTGTGGTGTACGACCATGGCCGGCGAAGCGGACGGGGAGAGATGCGCAAGATCGAGCGATCGCGTCTGCTGAGGCCACGCCTTGCGTTTTCGGCTGACGCGCCGAAGCCGCAGGCGACCGCGCGGGCGGACCGCTTCCGCGAGATCATGCTGCCGCATCTCGATGCCGCCTATAATTACGCCCGCTTCCTCAGTCGCGATCCCTACCGCGCAGAGGACATCACCCAGGATGCGTTCCTGCGCGCCTTTCGCAGCTTCGACACCTGGCGGGGCGAGGCGGCGCGGCCGTGGCTGCTGCAGATCGTGCGCAACTGCTTCCTTGCCTCGCTGCCGGATCGCGACGCGGCCACAAGCGAGCCGTACGGGGGCTCGGAGCCGGTCGAACTGCGTCATCCGGAGGTCGTTGTCGCCGAGAGGGACGAGGCGACGCTGCTGCGGCAGACCATCGCCAGCCTGCCGGAGCCGTTCCGCGAGACGCTGATCCTGCGCGAACTCGATGAGCTGTCCTACAAGGAGATTGCCGAGCTGACCTGTGTTCCGATCGGCACCGTGATGTCGCGCCTGTCGCGTGCGCGCAGCCTGCTGGCCGAACTGCTGCTGCCCGAGGGCCCGTTGCGGGCGGGGGTGGGGCGATGAGCGCGTGTCCTGACAGGCTGCTGCTGCTGCACGGTCTGTCCGACGGCGAGCTAGACGCGGCGAACACGCTGGCGATCGAGACGCATCTGCGGAGCTGCGAGGGCTGTGCGGCGGAGTATGAGCGCATCACCGCGCTACGGGCACGAATCGCACGTGCGGGCGTGCGCTATCCGGCTCCGGAATCGCTTGGCAGGGCCATCGGGCAGGCGATCGCCCCGCTGCCGCCGGCGCCGTCGCTGCAGCGGGGCTGGGTCGGCACCGCGACGGGCGCGCTGGGCGGGCTTGCAGCCGGCATCGCGCTGATGCTGGCATGGCCGTCGCGTCAGCCGGGCGCCGACGCGCTGCCCTCCGAGCTGGTCGCCGATCACGTGCGCTCGCTGCTGGCCGGGCACCTGACCGATGTGCAGACCTCCGACCAGCATCTGGTCAAGCCATGGTTCAACGGGCGGATCGATTTCGCGCCCGCGGTGCCGGAACTGTCGGCGGACGGGTTTCCGCTTGCCGGCGGGCGGCTCGACTATGTCGATGGCCGCACGGTCGCGGCGATCGTCTATCATCGGCGTCTGCACAGCATCAATCTGTTCGTCTGGCCGTTTTCGGGTGATGCGCCGAGCGGGGTCAGTGTCCGCCATGACGACGGCTTCAACCTCGTGCACTGGGCGCAGGGCGGCCTGGGTTACTGGGCGGTGTCGGATCTCAACACGAAGGAACTGCTGCAATTCCAGCAGAGCTTCGCCAGCAGGAGCATCGGATGATCCAGGCCGCGCCGCCACCCCGGCTTCCATCCGCTCCTGCCCCGCGGCGCGGGACCGTCGCCTTGCTGCGCGACGCAGGCATGAGTGCTGACGGGACTGCCGTCCGTGCGGTCGCTGCACGCGGCGCGTGGTCGGCCGAGCGGGTCTATTTCACCGGCCTCGCGCTGGCCAGCGCGATCGTCATCTTCATCGGCTTCTCGCCAACCTATTTCCTCAGTCGCTGGCTCGCGCCGCCGGACTCGACGGCGCTTGGCCTGCTCGCGCATGTCCACGGTGCCGTGTTCACGAGCTGGGTGCTGCTGGGCGTCGCGCAGCCAGCATTGATCGCGGGCGGAAACCGTGCGCTGCACAGGCGTCTCGGCTGGGCCGCCGCGGTGCTGTTGCCGGCGATGGTGGTGCTGGCCGTCGCCCTCGGCATCCAGACCCTTCGCGTCGCCGCCCACGACCCGTCCGTGCATTTCACCATACCGCCGTGGCTGTTGTTCGCGCTCAACCTGCAGTCGCTCCCGGGCCTGGTCGCGCTGGTCGGGTTGGCGATGGCGTGGCGGCGGCGCTCGGCGGTCCACAAGCGACTGATGGCGTTGAGCTGGGGGCTGCTGACGGCGCCGGCCGTGGGCCGGATCCTGATCCACCATCATTTGCCGGTGCTCTATGCCATGGCCGCCATGCCGGTGGTGATGCTGAGCGGCATCGTCTTCGATCTGGTCACGCGCCGTCGGATCCATCCCGTCTGGCCGATCGGCGGTCTCGCGGCGATGGGCTCCGGCCAACTGTTCATGATGTTCGCGCATACGCCTGCGTGGAGGGCGTACTGCGCCTGGCTGGCGGGATGAACATCGCCCGCGCGGCGTCGCAATCGGCACGGCAGGCACAGCCCGGCGCATGATCGTTGACGATGCCGGCGGCCTGGAGGAACGCGACCATCGTGGTCGGGCCGACGAAGCGCCAGCCGCGACGGCGCAGGTCCTTCGACAAGGCGGCCGCATCGGCGATCGACCAGACATGCGCTGCGAGTGACCCGGACTCGTGCCGCAGCGCGGGCAGCAGCCGCGCATTGCCGATCACCGCCTCGATCTTGCCGCGATGGCGCACGATGCCGCGGTCGGCGAGCAGGCGGGCGATGTCGGTCTCGGTGAAGGCCGCGACACGCGCCGGATCGAAGCCTGCGAAGGCAGCGCGGAAATTCTCCCGCTTGGCGAGGATCGTGCGCCAGCTCAGCCCGGCCTGGAAACCCTCCAGGGACAGCATCTCGAACAGGCGCGTATCATCGGCGACAGGGTGGCCCCACTCGGTATCATGATAGGCGATATACTCCGCGTCGGCGAGGCACCAGGCGCAGCGTTCGATGCCGTCCGGGCCGGTCTGGGTCGCCATCATGCCGCCACGATGGCGCGGCATGGCAGCGGCGTCGAGTGGCGGCCGGGCGGATTCCCAAACGGCGGGTCGTCGGCTAGAAGACGACGCGTCGGACGAAGGGCAAAAGGCAGATGGAACACGCAGCCGGATGGGTGCTCGGCCTGATCGCGACCCTGGCCGCGCTGGTGATCGCGGCGATCGTTGCGATCGAACATTTCGCCCGTTCGGCGCTGGGCGGCATCGGTATTGTCGGCGATGCGCAATCCGGCCTGCTGATCGTGCTGTTCCTGTTGCTGGCGGTGGCCGCACTGCGTCTGTTCGGGCGGCTGTTCATCGTGCTGGTGCTGGTGTTCCTGGTGCTGTGGCTGTTCAACGTGGCGGTGCCGCACCGGCTGCTGCTGTGGGATCCCACGCAGGGCATCCCGGCCTGAAGCGCCTGCTCGCAGCACTGCTGTGGCTCGCGGTTCCGGCGGCGGCTCAGGATGTGCTGCCTGGCCTGCGCGGTGGTGTCCGCGTTCCGGCCGATCTCGATCACGGCGCCTTCCGTGCGCTGTTGCGTGTGCAGACGGAGCTCGGGGTGAAATGCACCGGCTTCATGGTCGCACCGGCGATCGCGATGACCGCGGCGCATTGCCTGTATCTCGGCAAGGTGGGGCGCTTCATCCAGCCCGGCTCGGTGCATGTGCTGCTGGGCTATCGTCTCGGCGCCTATCGCGCGCATGCGCGGGTGCGCCGGTTCGTGATCGCCTCCGGCTACGATCCGGCACACCCCATCGCCACGATCGGCGAGGATCGCGCCGTGTTGCTGCTGGATCATGCGATCGCCGATGCGGGGTCGATCCTGCCGGTGGCGGCGGTGCCGTCGGGCGGGCAGGTGGCGGTGCGGGTTGCGGCCTATGACCAGGATCGCGCCGAGCTCGCGCTCTCCTCACCGCCCTGCGCGCTGACCGGTTCGGTCCGCGATGCGACCGGTGCCGCGGTGCTGACCCAGGATTGCTCCATCACCCACGGCGCGTCGGGCGCGCCGCTGGTGGCGGTGATCGACGGGCGTGACAGCGCTGTCGGCATGGTGGTGGCGGGGGCGGCGGCGAGCAATCTGGCGGTTCCGCTCAGGTAACGAAATCCGACGCTGCGTTTCGAGTTGCAACCGCGACTGCGAACCACTCGCAATACCAGAACCGATCGCGTAGCGTCCGCCGCACTTCGAAAACGGGTGGGTCGGGACGGCGGATGATCGGGTGGCGGAGACGGGGCATCGCGCTGGTGGCGCTGGCGGCATGTCTGCCGTCCGGGCGGGCCCATGCCGCGCCGCCGCCGCTGGCGGCGCCGATCAACCTGACCGGCACCAGTGCCACGGCGGTGGGCGGCCGGACCAACTTCCTCTCCAACCTCAACCGCAGCAACTACATGTTGGGCGACCTGTTCGGGGTGCGGACCTTTCTGGCGCGCTATGGCATCTCGCTGGCGGTGCAGGAGACCTCCGAGGTGCTGGGCAATGTCAGCGGCGGCATCCACAAGGGCGCCGATTATGACGGGCTGACGCAGATGATCCTGCAGCTCAATACCGACCGTGCGTTCGGCTGGCACGGCGGTCTGTTCAATGCGAGCGCGCTGCAGATCCACGGCCGCAATCTCTCGGCCGACAATCTCGGCACCATCCAGACCGCATCGGGCATCGAGGCTGACCGTGCGACGCGGCTGTGGGAGCTGTGGTACGACCAGAAATTTCTCGACGAGGATGCCGCCGACATCAAGATCGGCCAGCAGAGTGTCGATCAGGAGTTCATCACCAGCGCCAATGCCGCGCTGTTCGTCAACACCATGTTCGGCTGGCCCGCGGTGCCGTCCTACGACATGCCCGGCGGCGGCCCGGCCTATCCGCTGTCGGCCCCCGGCATCCGCCTGCGCTGGCGCTTCACCGAGGCGCTGACGGTGCTGACCGGGGTGTTCTCCGGCAACCCGGCCCCCAATCGCGACGGCGATCCGCAGGCGCTCAACGCCTCGGGCACCAGCTTTCCGCTCGACACCGGCACGCTGGTGATGACCGAGATCCAGGATGCCTATCCCGGTCTCGGCGCGATGGAATATCCCGGTGCCGGCGCACCGCTCGGCCATGTCTACAAGCTCGGCTTCTGGTATGATTCCGATGGCGTGGACGACCAGCGCTTCGGCAATGACGGGTTGCCGCTCGCCGATCCGGCCAGCAACGGCATCACCCGCCATCATCGCGGCAATTTCGGCGTCTATGGCGTGTTCGACCAGATGTTGTGGCGGCAGTCGAGCGATCCGAACCGCACGATGAGCGTGTTCGGCCGCGCGCTGTTCGCCCCGCAGGCCGACCGCAACTTCCTGCGCGCCTCGCTCAATCTCGGCGTGACCTATCGCGAGCCGATCAAGGGCCGCGCCGACGATACGGTGGGACTTGCGGTTGGCTATGCACGGGTGAGTTCCTCGGTCAGCAATGCCGATCGCGATGCGCGCGATTTCGGGCAGGTGCCGGGTGATGGCCTGCAATGGCCGATCCGTCGCAACGAGACCTTCATCGAGACCACGTATCAATACCAGATGCGGCCGTGGTGGCAGATCCAGCCGGATTTCCAATACGTCTTCAACCCCGGGGGCGGGATCGCCAACCCGAACGACCAGAGCAGGAAAGTGAAGGACGAGGCGGTGATCGGAGTGCGTACCAATGTCCTGTTCTGATCGCGCTGGTGCGCGCACCGCTCCAGAGAAATCGAAAGTTCTTTGGTTCTTTCTTTCAAGAAAGAACATCCTTCTTTTTTCGCTGCTTGTGTGTGGCACAACACACGCCGCCGACCGCGCCGGCTTTCTCGAGACCATCCACAAGCACCGGATGGTGACCTCGACGGTGACGCCGAACGGCGACGTCAACCCTTACGCGATCGTCGTCGCACCCGCGAGTGCGGGGATGATCGAGAAGGATGACGTTCTGGTCGACAATTTCAACAACATCTCCAACCTCCAGGGCACCGGCACGACGATCATCGGCTACCGGCCGTCGACGAAGGCGACCTATGTGTTCGCGCGTCTGCCGCAGCACCTTGCGCAATGTCCGGGCGGGGTGGGGCTGACCACCTCGATGGCGATGCTGAAGACCGGCTGGGTGATCGTCGGCTCGACGCCGTCCACCGACGGCACCACGGCCACCAAGGGCGATGGCTGCCTGATCGTGATCGATCCTCAGGGCCATCCGGTCACCGCCTGGTCGGGCGCTCATATCATCGACCCCTGGGGCAACATGGCGGTGAGCGATGCGGGCGGGCAGGCGACGCTGTTCGTGTCGATGGCGGGCGAGGGCATCCCCTCGCCGGACGTGACCGATCCGCAGACGCATCTGCCGGTGATCGTGCGAAAGGCCTCGGTGCTGCGCATCGACCTGCGCATTCCCGACGGCAAGCCGCCGGAAATCGCCTCCGAGACGGTGGTGGGTGACGGGTTCTCGCAGCGTGCGGATCGCGACAACTTCCTGCTCGGCCCGACCGGCGAGGCGCTGGCGCCGGATGGCACGCTGTATGTGACCGACGGGCTCGACAATCTCGTCGTCGCGATCCCCGACGCGCTCACCCGCACGACTTCGGCCGGCACCGGCCGGGTGGTGACGAAGGACGGGCTGCTGGCCTGGCCGCTGGCGCTGGACTGGACGCCGGAAGGCCATCTGCTGGCCTGCAACGGCAAGGATGGCCGCGTGGTCGAGATCGACCCGAAATCGGGGCAGCAGATCTATGCGCAGTGGATCGACAACGACCAGGCGCAGTCGCCGCCGGGCAATGGCGATCTGTTCGGCATCGCGATGATGCCCGACCGCAAGGGCTTCTATTACGTCGAGGACGACATGAACACGCTGATGGAGGCGCGGCCGTGAGTTCGGGACGGCGCGGCTTCCTCGGCGGGATCGGGCTGGCGGGTCTGGCCGGGGCGGTGGCCGCGTCGCAGCGATCCGCGCGCGCGGCGCGCACGGCGCCGCTCGCACCGGTGGCCGGCGGCGGCATCGTGCCGTTCTTCGGTGCGCATCAGGCCGGGATCGCCACACCACAGCAGCGCGCCATCTACTGGGCGGTGTTCGACATGGTGGCGACGACGCGGCCGGAGCTGGCGAAGCTGATGGCCGACTGGACCGCGGCGGCGGCGAAGCTCTGTGCAGGGGCGGGGCTCGACGATGCGACGCCCGATCCCGCGCAGCCGGGGCGCGACAGCGACGATACGATGGGGATGCGCCCGGAGCGGCTGACGCTGACCTTCGGGTTCGGGCCAACCCTGTTCAGCAAGGACGGCGCGGACCGGTTCGGCCTCGCGGCGCGGCGGCCGGCGGCGTTCGTCGACCTGCCGCAGTTTCCGGGCGACCAGCTCGTGCCTGGGCGGACGGGGGGTGACCTGTCGGTACAGGCCTGCGCGGATGATCCGCAGGTGTGTTTCCATGCCGTGCGCCAGCTCGCGCGGCTTGCGGACGGGGTGGCGAAGCTGCGCTGGGTGCAGGCCGGGTTCCTCGCCGACTATGCCGCCGGGCAGACGCCACGCAATCTGATGGGGTTCAAGGACGGCACCATCAATGTCGCCACCGGAGAGGCGCGCGCGATGGACCGCTTCGTCTGGGCCGATGCGTCGCAGGGCTGGATGGCGGGCGGCAGCTATCAGGTGGCCCGGCCGATCCGCATCGCGCTCGAGCACTGGGACCGCATGAAGCTGGGCTTCCAGGAACAGACCTTCGGCCGTCACAAGGCCTCCGGTGCGCCGATCGGCTGTCGCCGCGAGTTCGACCGGCTCGATCTGGATGCCAACGATGCCGACGGCAACCCGGTGATCGCCGAGAACGCGCATGTCCGTCTCGCCGCGCCCGAGACCAATGGCGGGGCGCAAATCCTGCGGCGGTCCTATTCCTACGACAACGGCGTCAGCTATGTCGCCGAGCGCTGGCCGCCCTGGCGGCAGGGCATGGAATACGATGCCGGGCTGCTGTTCATCTGTTACCAGGCCGATCCGCGCGCCGGGTTCATCCGGCTGTTCGAGAAGATGAGCCGCTTCGACATGATGAACCAGTTCACCACCCATGTCGGCGGCGGCCTCTTCGCCTGCCCGGGCGGGGCGCGGCCGGACCGCTATGTGGGCGAGGCGCTGCTCGGCTGAGGCGTGCCGGTCTGCCGCAGATTCGCCACAGATCGGGCGAATGGTCGCATCATGGCTGGCGGGAGGCTGCCGGCCGATCGCTCATGGAGCCGTTCATGTCGTCTCGTTCTGTCCTGATGCTCTGCGCCGGCGTGCTCGGTGCGTCGTTGGTCGCCCCGGCCGCTCTCGCCGAGCCGGGCGGCTGCCTCAAATATGGCGCGGTCGGCGGGGTCGGCGGGCATCTCGCCCATCACGGCGTGCTCGGTGCGGTCGGCGGTTGCGCGACGGGCATGTATGTCCGCCATGAATATCGCAAGGAAGCCCGGCAGAAGGCGGCGCTGTGGGACCAGGAGCACCCCGGCGACAAGCGCTCCTATGCGAACAAGGCGGCCGCCTATGATGCCGAGCACAATACCCAGCCCGGCCAGATGAACGCGGCCCCCGCACCGGCCGGACAGGCTCCCGCCCATTCAATGTGAGCGATGCGGGCGGTGCGATTGCGCCGCCCGTTCGCGACCGATACGGTCCGGCGCATGACTCGACCCGACACCCCTGCCCAGACCAGCCCGGCCGCCAACCAGCAATGGGGCGGCCGGTTCGCTGCCGGCCCGGCCGAGATCATGGGCCGGATCAACGCCTCGATCGGCTTCGACCAGCGCTTGTGGCGACAGGACATCGCCGGCTCGAAGGCGCATGCGGCGATGCTCGGCACGCAGGGGATCATCGAACCGGCCGATGTGAGCGCCATCACCGCCGGGCTCGACGCCATCGCCGCCGAAATCGAGGCCGGGCGTTTCAGCTTCGACGAGGCGCTGGAAGACATCCACATGAATGTGGAAGCGCGGCTGTCGGCGGCGATCGGCGATGCGGGCCGCCGGCTGCATACCGCGCGCTCGCGCAACGACCAGGTGGCGACCGATTTCCGCCTCTGGGTGCGCGACGCGATCGACGCGCTCGATGCACAGGTGGTCGGGCTGATGGTGGCTCTCGCCACCCGCGCGGCCGAATATGCCGCGACCCCGATGCCCGGGTTCACCCATCTGCAGACCGCGCAGCCGGTGACGTTCGGCCATCACCTGCTGGCCTATGTGGAGATGCTGTCGCGCGATCGCGGCCGGCTGCGCGATGCGCGCGCGCGGCTCAACGAGCTGCCGCTCGGCTCGGCGGCCCTTGCCGGCACCTCGTTTCCGATCGACCGCCATGCGGTGGCAGCCGCCCTCGGCTTTGACCGGCCGACGGCCAACTCGCTCGATGCGGTCTCGGATCGCGACTTCGCGCTCGAATATCTTTCGGCCCTGTCGATCCTCGCCGTGCATCTGTCGCGCCTGGCGGAAGAGATCGTGATCTGGTGCTCGCAGCCCTATCACTTCATCCGCCTTTCGGACGCCTACACCACCGGCAGCTCGATCATGCCGCAGAAGCGCAATCCGGATGCCGCCGAGCTCGCACGCGCCAAGTCGGGCCGCATCACAGGCGCCCTGGTCGGGCTGCTGATGGTCATCAAGGGCCTGCCGCTGGCCTATGCCAAGGACATGCAGGAGGACAAGCAGCCGGTGTTCGACGCGACCGACGCGGCCGGCCTTGCGCTCGCCGCGATGGAGGGCATGGTTCGCGATCTGGTGGCCGACGCGGCGGCGATGCGGGCCGCGTCGGGGAGCGGCTATGCCACCGCGACCGATCTGGCCGACTGGCTGGTGCGGGTGCTGAAGCTGCCGTTCCGCGATGCCCACCATGTCACCGGCCAGATCGTCGCACTGGCCGAGCGGCAGGGTGTGGATCTCGCCGGGCTCGAGCTCGCCGCGATGCAGTCGGTGGAACCGCGCATCACGGCGGCGGTGTTCGACGTGCTCACCGTCGAGGCGTCGGTCGCCTCGCGCACCTCCTATGGCGGCACCGCGCCGGGCAATGTGGCGGCACAGGCGGCCGGATGGCTGCAACGGCTGGAGATCTCACGATGACTGCGCGCAGGCCTGCCCAGGTCGCCATCACCACCGGGTTGATCGCGGCGATGATCGGCATCGCGCTGGCGCTCGGACTGTCGGGCTGCGGCAAGAAGGGTGCGCCCAGTCCGCCGGGCCCGGCGGACGAGATCCATTATCCGAGGATCTATCCGGCGCAGTAGGATCTTCTTTTTCTGAAGAAAAAGAAGCAAAAGGACTTTTGTCCGTCAGAGTCCGCGCGGATAATCGAAAGTTCTTTGGTTCTTTCTTTCAAGAAAGAAGACTTTTCTTTTTCGTGTGAGTTGGTCTGACGAGATGAGCGACTATGCCGACGTGGCGGTGCTGGTGCCCTGCTACAACGAGGAAGCGGCGATCGGGACGGTGGTGCGCGATTTCGCAGCCCACCTGCCGGGGGCCGCGATCTACGTCTATGACAACAACTCCTCCGACGGCACGGCCGAGGTCGCGCGCGCGGCCGGTGCGATCGTCCGCCGCGAGCCGTTGCAGGGCAAGGGGCATGTGCTGCGGCGGATGTTCTCCGACATCGAGGCCCATATCTACGTGCTGGTCGATGGCGACTCGACCTACGATGCGGCTTCCGCGCCGGCCATGGTGGCGCGTCTGCGCGACGAGCGGCTGGACATGGTCAATGGCGCGCGCGTCACCGAGATCGAGGCGGCCTACCGTCGCGGCCACGTGCTGGGCAACCGCGTGCTGAGCGGCCTGGTGGCCGGGATCTTCGGCGACCGGCTGCGCGATCTGCTGTCGGGCTACCGGGTGTTCTCGCGCCGCTTCGTCAAGTCCTTCCCGGCACTGGCGGCCGGGTTCGAGACCGAGACCGAGCTCACCGTGCATGCGCTGGAACTGTCGATGCCGATCGCCGAAATCGACACCCCCTATCGGGAGCGTCCGCCCGGTTCAGCCTCCAAGCTGTCGACCTACCGCGACGGGTTCCGCATCCTGCGCACCATCGTCGTGCTCGCCAAGCAGGAGCGTCCGTTCGCCTTCTTCGGGCTGATCGCGGCGGTGCTGGCGGTGATCGGGCTGGGGCTCGCCGCCCCGGTGGTGCTCACCTACCTGCACACCGGGCTGGTGCCGCGGCTGCCGACGGCCCTGCTGTCGACCGGGCTGGAGGTGATCGCCTGCCTGTCGTTCTTCTGCGGCCTTGTGCTGGATACCGTGTCGCGGGCGCGGCTGGAGACCAAGCGGCTGTTCTATCTCCAGCACTCCATCGAATCTGGGCGGAATGCGCCTGGAACGGCCATCTGACGCGCGTTTTCTCCGCTTCGGTGCTCACGGCCATCCAGGCCGCTCCGCTCCGATGCTCGAAAGCCTCACGTCATCTGACCATTCCAGACCCATTCCGCCGTGCGGGCAGGAGACGGCGCGTGCGCCTGGAACGGCCATCTGACGCGCGTTTTCTCCGCTTCGGTGCTCACGGCCATCCAGGCCGCTCCGCTCCGATGCTCGAAAGCCTCACGTCAT
>NZ_JACHXV010000001.1:339811-462439 GCF_014192375.1 Endobacter medicaginis
ATCTGACCATTCCAGACCCATTCCGCCGTGCGGGCAGGAGACGGCGCGTGCGCCTGGAACGGCCATCTGACGCGCGTTTTCTGCGCTTCGGTGCTCGCGGCCATCCAGGCCGCTCCACTCCGATGCTCGAGAGCCTCACGTCATCTGACCATTCCAGACCCATTCCGCCGTGCGGGCAGGAGACGGCGCGTGGGCCTGGGACGGCTGTCTGACGCACGGTTTCGGCTCCGGGCTATTCGGCGCCTTGCGACCAGGGCAACAGACGCAGCGCCAGCAGGCGCAGGCCGAGCAGGCGACGGTCGTCGGAGTGGCGGTCGTACTCGCTGGGGCGGCGGGCATTGAGCACCGAGATGTCGAGACGAACGGTGCCGTCCGCGGCGATGGCGGCGCGCGGCACCGCGGCGCGCAGTGCGACCGGAGCGGTCGAGCCGACATGCCATTCCGCCACCTTCGTTCCGTTGGCGCTGACCACGGCCTCGATCATCGGCGCGCCGCGCGGGATGAAGCCGGCGGCCTCGACCTCGACGATCACGCCGGGCTGCTGCGCGAGCACGTCGGACGGGACCTTGAAGCGGAGCTCGGAGTGGTAGCCCACCGTCCAGCGTCCGTTGGCCGGGTCGCTCCAGCCGCCGGCGATGAGATAGTTCGGCTCGCTGCGGCCGTCGAAATCGAGCTGGTGCGGCGGCAGCGGGAAACCCGGCAGCGGCGCATCGTCGTGGCAGGCCGCGGGCAGCAGCCGGTGCGGCAGCCAGCAGGGCAGGCCGGGCTCGGTGGACAGATGGGCGATGACGGCGTGGCCATCGGCCGGCAGGCTGATCTTCGGGCCGAGCGACAGCGTCGCCGGACCGGCCGGCAGCGGCCGCAGCGGCAGGATCATCGCCCCGCCCGGCACCGGGAAGGCGCGCAGGGCGAAGAAATCGTGATACTGGCGGCCGCCGGCGTCGAGGCTGAGGGCGGCGTCGAAGTAGATGTTGTCCTCGCTGCCCTGCATCGGCAGCAGCAGGGCGTCGCGCAGGCCCGGCAGTCCGGCTGGCAGGCTGACGGTGCGGGCGGCGGCGTCGACCACCACCGGGGCGGCGAGCGGACCCGACGTGACGGGGGTGAGCTGTGTGCGCCAGCAGATCGCCAGCAGCGCGACCACGCCGCCCGCCAGCACGGTCCAGACGGGGTGGACATGCGGCCGCCGGCGCAGCGTCTCGACGCTCCAGGCGATGCCGGCCTTCACCCAGGCCCAGGCGAAGGCGGCGATGAAGGGCAGCGTCCAGACGAAATAATGGTAGTTGTGGAAGCGCCACAGCCCGCGCGGATGCAGGTCGCGATAGGCCAGATAGAGCATCCAGTGCAGCACGATGCCGCCCAGCACCACCGCCAGCGTGCGTCGTTGCAGGGTAGAGGCGGCGCGGGCGGCGAGCACCGCCCAGACGATGCCGGCCAGGCCAGGCACCAGCCACCACCACACCTCGATCAGCGCCGTTGCACCGCCGAAGACGGGGCGCGGATCGACGACCAGCGTCACCCAGTGCAGGCCGATCAGCCGCCAGTCGAACCCGAGTTCGCGGCTCATCTCGACATAGCCGCCGGCATGGCGGCCCCAGATCGCCAGGTGCAGTCCGACCGTCACCGCGGCGCCGAGGACGAGACCGGTCAGGCCAAGGCCCGTATCCCCGACCAGCGCGCCGCTCGCGCCCGGGCGGCGGCGGACCACCGGCACCGTCAGATGGGCGATGACCGCGATCGCGGCCGGGGCGAGGCCGAGCACGTCACTCGGGCGCAGCGCCGGCAGCAGGCCGATGGCCAGCCCGAGCGCGAAGGGCCAGCGGCGCTGGCGGTCGCCCTGGAGCATGCGCAGCGCCGACAGCAGGCCGAGCAGTTCGAGCGGGATCGACAGCACCGTGTTCCACGGCACCACCCAGGCATCGAGTATGCTGCTGTCCAGAACGGTGACGGCGACGAACAGGATGATCGCCGTCAGCCGCGACAGGCCGAGTGCGTCGAGGATCGCCACGCTGAGCAGGAAGCTCGCCAGCAGGCCGGCGAGATTGACCAGCAGAAACGGATGATGCCCGGAAACCGCGGCGCCGAGCGCGCCGCAGATCGCATAGAGCGGCGGATACCATTGATGCGCCGCACTCAGGTCGCCGGCGCGCAGGGCGAGCACGGCCTCGAGCGTCTTGGACTGGTCATACCAGTCCCACCAGCCCTGGCCGGCGACCAGCCCGGAGGGGCGGACCGGGGAGCGGGCATAGTGATGCAGGTAGCACAGCGTCAGCAGCGCCCCGCCGATGGCGAGGCCGGCGCGATCCAGCCACAGCCGGATCGCCTGCCAGTGTGGACCGAAGGTCAGGCCGATGGCGCGCAGCAGGGAGCGCGCGGCGCCGCGGATGTCGGCCGCGTCATGGGCGACATGGGCGACATGGGCGTGGCTGTCGGGCACGGGCAGGTCCTGTTGCGTCACGAGCGGGCGACGCGTTCGATGGTTTCGGCCCAGCGCGGCTCGAGCTGGGCCTGGCGGTAGAGCGCGCTCTGCCGGAGTCCGGCCTCGGCCAGCTCGGCGAGGCGGCCGGTGTCGCGCGGCAGGGCGGTGACGCGCATGAACAGCGCGGTCAGCGCTTCCTCGTCATAGGGATCGAAATACTCCGCCGCATCGCCGCAGACCCAGCGATGGACGGGGATGTCGGAGGCCAGCAGCGGTGCGGCGCAGGACATCGCCTCGACGGTGGCGAGGTCGAACCCCTCGGCGCGGCTAGGGCAGATCACTGCATGGGCGCCGGTATAGAGCGCGCGCAGGTCGTTCATCGGGATGTCGGCAAGGTGATAGGCCGCGCCCTCGGCGATGAGCTGCTTGAGCAGCTTGACGTCGCCCTCGCTGCGCCAGCCCGGATTGGCCAGCAGCACCAGCCGGAACTTCGCTCCGGCGCGGCGGGCGGCGACCGCCGCGCGCATCAGCATGGCGTAGTTCTTGCGCGGCTCCAGGGTCGAGACCGCGAGGACATAGGGCTCGTCGGCGATCTCGGCGGTCTCGGCCCTGCCGCCGCCGTCGGACTTGCCGGAAGGCGCGTCGTCGCGGCGCCGCAGCATGTCGCTCGCGGCGCGGCGGCCGCGGGCGATGATCGACAGCAGCTCTCGGCGTGGCCGCGGATCGGGGCGGAAGGTCGCCGACGACATGGTCGGGATGGTGGTCGAGCGGGTCTCGAGCTCGGGAAACAGTTTCAGCAGGTCGGCACGCACCGGCTCGGAGGTGCAGACGAAATAGGCGCCGTCGGCGATGTTGCCCTTGAGCATGTTGTAGTGGCTGCGGGCGTGGTTGAGCGCGTGGCTGATGGTGTGTGGCCACAGCAGCGGGATCGCGTCGTGATAGCGCACGATCATCCGGCCGCCGCGCAGCCGGTAGGGGCTGGGGGTGTGGGCGAGATGGATGTCCCAGCCGCCGCCGGACGCCATGTCGAGCACCGTGCGGCCGCGCGGGTTGAAGGTCGCGAGACGGGCCGCGTCGCCCCAGGACAGGCGCGGGACCGGGAAGGTGCCGCGCTGGATGAGGTGGCGGTCGCTGGCCGGCAGGCCGAGCCGGAACAGCCGCATCCACAGCCAGTCGCCGAACATCTCCGGATCGAGGGTCGAGGAGAGATCCTCCACGGCGCCCCAGTGGCGGAGCGCCTCGGCGCGGTCGTAGATGAACGGACGCAGCAACCGGCGCGCCAGACGTCCGCGCAGGTGCTGACGCTTCTCGCCCGTATCGAGCGAGATCAGCTCCTGCGCCTGGCGCATCAGCGCGGTGTCGGGGCGGCCGTCGCCGCCGCCGCGGATTCGACCCACCGAGCCGGCGCCGTTGAGCAGCCCGCCGATGCGCACGCCGTCCATGCGCGCGAAGGTCTGGAACAGCAGCCGGGTCTCCTGCGGGATGCCGGCGAACCCGTCGAAGCACGGTCGCAGCTCCATCAGCACGCCCGTGCCCGCCCGCTGTTGCACCATGTCCTGCCGCTTCCCTGCCATCCCGGTCGGCCCGCTTACCAGATCGCCCGGCGGCGGGCAAAAAACGGGGGGCGGGGTGTCGGCTGCTGCCGCCGGATCAGCCCAGATGCCCGGGGCCGAACGAATCCGGCAGCAGTTCCGCGAGGCTGCGCGTCAGCAACCGGTCGCCGGCGATGCCGACGATGACGACCGGCAGGTCCGCCTGGCCGAACTCGCGCAGCTTCTGCCGGCAGCCGCCGCAGGGGGTGCAGGGGGTGGCATCCGGGCCGGCGACCACCGCGGCGACGATGCGGCGGCCGCCGGCGCGGATCATCGCCGCGATGGCGCCGGCCTCCGCGCAGGTGCCCTCCGGGTAGGCGGCGTTCTCGACGTTGCAGCCCGAATGGACGCGGCCGTGCTCGTCGATCACCGACGCGCCGACCTGGAAGCCGGAATAGGGGGCGTAGGCGCTGCCCCGCGCGTCGATGGCGGCCGCGATCGCGGCGGACAGATCGGCGGATGGCGGCATCGGCAGGCTCCGGCGGGCTCGGGTTGCGACAGGCGTTGGGTCGGGCGCGTGGATGCTCTACCATGCCCGCATGGATCTCCCCACCCTCGACCCGTGCGCGGCCTCGGCCGGCACCGATGTGCTGCTGGCCGCGCGCCCCTGGCTGCGCATGGACGTGCAGGACGGGCTGCTGTTCGACGGCGTGAGCCTGGCCGCGATCGCGCAGGGCGTTGGTACACCGTGCTGGGTGACCGGCGCCGACACGCTGCTGCGGCGGGTGCGTACGCTCCAGGCTGCCATGGGGCAGGTGGGCGTGCCGGTGGCGATCCATTTCGCGATGAAGAGCAACGACCATCTCGCCGTGCTGGCCCTGATGCGCGGGGCCGGGGTCGGGATGGACGTGGTCAGCGGCGGCGAACTCGCCCGCGCCCTGCATGCGGGCATCGACTCGGCCGGGATCGTGTTTTCCGGCGTCGGCAAGACCGATGCCGAGCTCGACGCGGCCCTGCGCGCCGGCATCGGCCAGATCAATGTCGAGAGCGCGGAGGAACTGCACCGGCTGTCGGCGCGCGCCACCACCCTCGGCCTCACCGCCCCGGTCTCGCTGCGGGTCAATCCGGACGTCGAATCGGGCACCCACGCCAAGATCGCCACCGGCCATGCCGAGACCAAGTTCGGCGTGGCACACGACGATGCGGCGGCGCTTTATGCGCAGGGCACGCGCCTGCCCGGGCTGCGCATGGATGGTCTGGCGGTGCATATCGGCAGCCAGATCGGCGTGCCGGCGCCGTTCCGCGACGCCTATCGTCGCGTCGCCGCCCTCGTCGGCGACATCCGCGCCGCCGGCCATGCGGTGCGCCGGGTCGACTGTGGCGGCGGGCTCGGCATCGCCTATGGGGACGATGCCTCGCTGGCGGGTGTGCCGGCCGCCTGGGCGGGCGCGATCGCGACCACGCTCGGCGGGCTCGATCTCGCGCTGTCGATCGAGCCGGGGCGCTGGCTCGCCGCACCGGCGGGGCTGCTGCTGTCGCGCGTGATCCAGACCAAGGCGGCACCAACGCCGTTCGTGGTGCTGGATGCGGCGATGAACGACCTCGCACGTCCGGCACTGTACGACGCTTTCCATGCGGTGGTGCCGGTTGCGCCGCAGCGTCGAGCCGGGCGGGTGATGCATCTGGTCGGCCCGGTCTGCGAGACCGGCGACATCCTCGCGGCCGACCGGCGGATGCCGGAGATGCGCGCCGGCGAGCTGGTGGCGATCCTCGATACCGGCGCCTATGGCGCGGTGATGAGCTCGACCTACAACGCCCGTCCGTTCGCCGCCCAGGTGATGATCGGTGGCGGAAGGTGGAGCGTGATCCGGCCGCGCCAGCCGGTCGAGGCACTCTGGGCCGGTGAAAGCGTGCCGGGCTGGCTGGTGCGCGCTTGAGCGACGCGCTCGGCCTGATCGCGGCCGACCGGCTGGCGCTGTCGCGCCGCCGTGCCGCGCGCGTGGCCCGCATCGAGCGGCTGTGGCCGGCGTTGCTGCCGTCGCTGTTCGTCTTCGGCCTGTATCTTGCCGCCAGCCTGTTCGGCTGGCCACAGGCGCTCCCCGACTGGCTGCATGCGCTGCTGCTGGGGGCGGTGGGGCTGGTGATGGTGTGGCTGTGCCGCCGCGCCCTGCGTCGCCTGCCGGTGCCACCCGCCCCGCTTGCCGCCCGCCTGCTCGATGCGCGCATCGAGCAGGCCTCGGGCTTGCGCCATCAGCCGCTCGCCACACTGGCTGACCGTCCGGTCGTGTCCGGTCCGGGTGCCGAGGCGCTGTGGCGCGCGCATCAGGGGCGCGTCGCGGCCGCGCTGTCGCAGACCCGCGCCGGCTGGCCGCGGCTCGGCCTCGCCCGGCATGATCCATGGCGGCTGTCGCTGCTGCTGGCGATCGCGCTGCTGGCCGGAGCGGTGGTGGCGGGGTCGCGCGCACCGGGGCGGATCGTGTCGGGGCTCTGGCCGGGCTATCAGAACCGCGAAGGGCCGCCGCCGCATGTGCAGGCCTGGATCACCAGCCCGGAGTACAGCGGCGTCGCGCCGGTGTTCCTCGCCACCGACGCCTCGGGCGGTGTCGGCCAGACCACGATCCGGGTGCCGCAGGGCGCGGTGCTGACCGCCACCGTTACCGGTGCCTCCCGCCCGCCATCGCTGGGCGGCGACGGGCGCGACCGACGGCTCGGGCCGCAGTCCTGGACGATGACCCGCCGGCTGGAGAGCTCGACGGTGCTGCGGCTGAGCGCGGGAGGGTATGACCTGCCGCGCTGGCACATCGAGGTGGTGCCGCGCAGCGCGCCGCAGGTCGGCTGGACCGAGCCGCCCACCCCCGCCATGACATCCGGCAAGGAGGATGACGGATCGGACCGGTCGACCCGCGATCAGCCGCTGCTGCGCCTGCCCTGGCATGTGTCTCACCCCTATGGCGTCGCCTCGCTGGAGGCGCGCATTACTCCCGAGGGGGCGCGGATGCCGATCGTGGTGCCGATCCCGCTGCCCGGCCGGCCGCGCGATGCAAAGGGCGTCGCCACTCCCGATCTCGCCGCCGATCCGCTCGCCGGCAGCGCGGCCAGTGTGGTGTTGCGCGCCGCCGACGGCTCGGGGGAGGTGGGCGAGAGCCCCGTCGCGCGGGTCAGGTTGCCGGCGCATGCGTTCCGCAACCCGCTCGCCCGGGCGATCCAGGCGCAGCGCCGGCGGCTGGCGCTGCACCCCGAGCGCGCGCGGGCGATCGCCGCCGATCTGCTCACCCTGGGCGAGGCGCCGGGGGCGTTGCAGACGCAGACCGATCTCTATCTCGAACTGGTCACCGCTGCGGCCCTGGTGGGCGGCACGATGGCGCCCGATCATCGCAGCGAGGCGGCGGCGATGCTGGCTGAGGCGCAGGGGCGGCTGTGGCAGCTGGCGCTGTCGGTGGAGGATGCGCTCGGCAACGATCGCGCCGCACGCGCCGCCAGCATGGAACTGCGTGCGGCGCAGGATTCGGTGCGCGAGCAGATGCGGCGGATGCGCGAACTCGGCCCGCAGGGGCAGAACGACCGCGAGCAGGGCGAGCTCAGGCGTCGCGTCGAGACGCTGAACCAGGCGATCCGTCGCCGCATGCAGGCGCTGGCCGATCAGGCGCGGCGGCAGGGAAACGCGATCCCGATGGATCCGGCGATGGGCGGCGGCGGGCTCGATCTGCAGAAGATGATGCAGCAGATGCAGCGCGATGCCGCCGAGGGCCGCACCGACCAGGCGATGCGCGAGCTCAAGCAGATGCAGTCCATGCTCGACCGGATGCGCGCCGCCACCCCGCGCGACGCCGCCGCCGCCGCCCAGCAGGCGCAGGCCGCTGCCGAGGCGCGCGAGCAGATGGCCGGGCTCAAGGACATCATCGGCCGCCAGACGGCGCTGCTGGACGCGTCGCAGAAGCGCGACCCGCATCCCGATCCGACCGGCAATCCGACCGCCGCGTGGCGCGATGCGCCCGGCGAGATGCCTGGCGATGCGCCTGGCGGGATGCCTGGCGATGTGCTCAGTGATACGGCTGGCGATACGTCCGCCGGTCCGCCGTCGGCCCCTGGTTCCTCCCCTGCCGCGCCGGACGTCGCGCGTCGCGACGAGGCGCAGGCGCAGCACACGCTGCAACGCGCCACCGACGAGCTGGCCCAGGAGTTCAAGGCCTTTCAGGGCAAGCTGCCACAGAAGCTGACCGATGCCGGCGAGGCGATGCAGCGCGCGCGCGCCGCCCTGCGGCAGGGTGACGATGCCGCCGCTTCCGCCGCGCAGACCGAGGCGCTCAAGGATCTGGGTGATGGCGGCCAGCAGATGCGCCAGACCATGTCGGAGAACAGTTCCCGGGCCGAATCCGGCAGCGGCGGCATCATTCCCGGCTTCGGCCCCGACGGTCAGGGCGGCGGAGGCGATCAGGGTGACGGTGGCGACGGTTCGGATGGCGGGCAGGGCAGCGCGGACGGTCAGGACCGCGATGCGCTCGGCCGTCCGCTGAACCAGGGCAGCGGCCGCCATGGCGATGACGACGCCACCAGCCCGGTGCTGCCCGGCGCTGATGCCGGAGCACGTTCGCGTGCGCTCGAGGAGGAGCTGCGTCGGCGCGATTCCGACCGTCAGCGCCCGCCGGCCGAACTCGACTATCTCGACCGGCTGCTCAGGCCGTTCGCCCGGTAGGCTGCCGGCTCAGCGGGCGAGCCGGCAGCTGTGGTCCTGAAGGTCCTCGCCGCCGCCGAGATCGCCGTGCAGCAGGCGGACCTCGCCGTCGAGCAGCACGAAGCCCGGCCCGTCGGGGAAGTCTGCGCCGGCCAGCACCAGGGTCTGCCGCGGCATCTCGGCGGCGGGATCGTGCAGCCTTGCAGCGACCAGGCGGAACGGGTCCTGGCTCAGCGTGTCGCCCTTCAGGCGCATGGCGAAGTAGCGGTGATGCACCAGCGGGACCGGGAAGGGCTGCCATGACGAGGTGAGCTCGCCCTGATGCTGTGCGATCAGGTCGCGCACATCGGGACGGATGCAGTCGATATGGATGTGGAGCTGTTCCTGCGAGCGGGCCAGCCGCGAGTTGATGGCGAGCGCGATGTCCTGCCGGCGCAGGGTGTGACCGAGTGCTGCGCCGACCCGGTCGTGCTGGCTCCAGGCGGCGGCGAAATAGTTCGGGCCGTCCGGCGCGAGCAGTTCGGGGCTCTCGATGCCTGTCAGTTTGGCGGTCGGGATCAGCAGGAACTGGCTGATGCCGCGGATGTCCTTGAGCACCGCCCAGCCCCGCTCGATGCCGTCGTCGAGATGCACCAGCACGCAGGGAGCGGGATCGTGATGGGCGAGCTGGTTCGGCACGCAGGCCTTCGAGACCAGCCGCCACAGGACGGTGCCGTCGGCGCGGGCGGCCGGGGCGATGGCCGGGGCGGTGCAGCTCGCGAGCAGGGCGATCAGCAGTGTCGCCGTCCGGGGGAGCCTCATGCGGCGGTGGCCGTGAGGTTGACGATCTCGGCCGTGACCCCCATCGCCTCGGCCAGCCGGTCGAGCCGGCGGGCGACGGAGTCGGAGACGAACACGTCCTTGCCCTGGGCGAGGGTGAGGATCAGCCGGTCGCCGCGACGCTGCAGCGAGGTGCCGGCGAGCAGTTCGGGCGTGCCGGCACACAGCGAATAGGCCAGCCGCAGCGTCAGCCCCAGCGTCTCCGCCTGGCGCAGCCGCACCGGGTCGAGCAGGCGGCGGGCAGGATACAGGAACGGCTGGTCGGGCTCGGCCTCGTGGCGGGTGGCCAGCACGAAAGCGAGCCAGGCGCGGGTCGGGTGGTCGAGCGCGGCGCCGGGCTGGTGCAGCACGCGCAGGAAGGTCTGTTCGGCGCGGTATTCGGGATGGTCGTGCGAGCCGATATCCGACAGCCAGCAGGCGGATTCGCGCTTGAGCGCGCCGGCCGCGCTCTCATGCGCATAGAGCTGCGCGGTCCAGTCGATCAGCGCCGGGGGCAGGGCGGGATTGCGGCCGTAGGTCGTGGCCATGTCGCGTGCGACGGCCAGCATCGGGTGGGTGTCGCGACTGATGCCGCCCATCACCCGATGCGCGAACCAGCCCTCGCGCAGCCCGTTGGCGCAGAACACCACACGGCGCGGCGCGGCGCGGCGCAGCAGGCGGCGCAGCACGGTGGCGGCGAAGGGCAGGTCGTCGAGACGCCGGCGTGGGGCGCCGGGAATGCGTTCGAGCGCCTTGCGCGGCGAGCCCGCGATGGTGCCGCACAGCTCGCGCGCGTCCTCGCGGGTGATGGTGTAGTGGTGGATGATGTTGAGCGGGTAGCCGGTGCGCGCGATCTGGATGCGCGCGAGCGCGCGGAAGGCGCCGCCGACCAGATAGAGGTCGCGCCCGGACACGCCATCGAGCCAGTCGACCGCCTCCAGCTCGGCCTGGGCGATCAGCCTGGCCTGTGCGACATCGCCCCCGGCGCGGTCGGCGAGCCGGATCACGCCGAGCGGCAGCGATACCGCCTCGTGACGTACGCCGTCGACCAGCCGCACCAGCTCCAACGAGCCGCCGCCGATATCGGCCATCACCCCGTCCGCTTCCGGCAGGCCGCTCAGCAGCCCGGCCGAGCCGTAGGCGGCTTCCTCGTCGCCCGACAGGATGCGGATCGGCACCTCGGGCATGCGCGCCTGCAGGGCGGCGACGAAATCGGGGCCGTTGGTGGCGTCGCGCACCGCCGCCGTGGCCAGCACCTCGAAGGGCTGCGCCTCCAGTCCGCGCGCCACGGCGTTGAAGCGCGCCATTACCCCCATCGCCTGGGCCACGCCCTCCTCGTTGAGCCGGCCGGTGCTGTGCAGGCCGCGGCCGAGGCGCAGCACCGCCTTCTCGTTGAAGATGGTGACCGGCAGCCCGCCATGCGTCTCGTAGACGACGAGGCGGACCGAATTGGAGCCGAGATCGACCACCGCGGCGCGGGGCGCGCCGGTGCGGTTGACGCGATAGGGCTGGGTGGC
Organism: Endobacter medicaginis; assembly: GCF_014192375.1. Lineage (GTDB taxonomy): Bacteria > Pseudomonadota > Alphaproteobacteria > Acetobacterales > Acetobacteraceae > Endobacter > Endobacter medicaginis. The sequence continues at coordinate 350,747 of NZ_JACHXV010000001.1, forward strand.
GGCCTGCACGATGTGGGGCTCAGTCCTCTTTGACCCGGTCCTGGCGCCGCTGTGGCTTGGCGAGCGGGACGGCCGGGCCGTGCAGCGCGCTGCCGCGGCCCGAGAGCGACGGGTTGGTCATGAAATAGCGATGCGCGGAGAAGGGCTTCGCACCCGGCGGCAGCCGCGTCCAGGCGCCGTCCGCACCCAGCGTCCAGGATTGCAGCGTGTCGCGGAGATCGTTGGCCATGATCTGTTCGAGCACCTGTCGATGAACGGTCGGGTTGCGGATCGGTACCATGCTCTCCACCCGCCAGTCCATGTTGCGTGCCATCCAGTCGGCGCTGGAGATGAACACCAGCGCCTCGCGGCCGGGCAGGCGGTGGCCGTTGCCGAAGGCGAACACCCGCGCATGTTCGAGGAAGCGGCCGACGATCGACTTGATGCGGATGTTCTCCGACAGGCCCGCAACCCCGGGCCGCAGGCAGCAGATGCCGCGGATGATGGCGAGGATGCTGACCCCGGCATTGGAGGCCTCGTAGAGCTTGTCGATCAGCTTGGAATCGACCAGCGAGTTCATCTTCAGCCAGATCGTCGCCGGCCGCCCGGCCTTCGCATGGGCGATTTCGGCCTCGATCAGCTGGATCAAGGTCGGGCGGATGGTCAGCGGGCTGAAGGCCAGCGCCTCCATCTCGGCCGGGCGCGCATAGCCGGTCATGTAGTTGAACAGCCGCGCCGAATCGCGGGTCAGCGCGGGGTCGCAGGTGAAGAAACTCAGATCGGTGTAGATGCGCGCGGTGATCGGATGATAGTTGCCGGTGCCGAAATGCGCATAGGAGCGCAACGCGCCGCCCTCGCGGCGCACCACCAGCGACAGCTTGGCGTGCGTCTTGAGCTGTGCAAAGCCGAACACGACCTGCACGCCGGCGGCCTCCAGCGTGCGAGCGAGGCGGATATTGGCTTCCTCGTCGAAGCGTGCGCGCAGCTCGACCATCGCGGTGACCGACTTGCCGGTCTCGGCCGCCTCGATCAGCGCCTTGACGATCGGGCTGTCGCGGCTGGTGCGGTACAGCGTCTGCTTGATCGCCACCACCGCCGGATCCAGTGCGGCCTGGCGGAGGAACTGGATCACCACGTCGAAGCTCTCGAACGGGTGGTGGACGATGATGTCCTTGGCCCGGATCGCGGCGAAGCAGTCGCCGCCGAAATCGCGGATGCGCTCGGGGAAGCGCGGCGTATAGGGGGTGAAGACCAGATCGGGGCGCCCGTCGACGATGAGCTGCTTCACATCCACCACGCCGAGCAGCCCGTCATGCACGACCAGCGCGTCCGACGGCACGTCGAGCTCGTCGATCACCAGCTCGAGCAGGTCGTCGGGCAGCGCGCGGTCGACGTCGAGATGGATCACCACCCCGCGCCGGCGGCGCTTGAGCGCGGTCTCGTACGAGCGGACCAGATCCTCGGCCTCCTCCTCGAACTCGACATCGGTGTCGCGGATCAGCCGGAACATGCCGCGCCCGCCGACGGTGAAGCGGGGAAACAGCCGGTCGAGAAACATCACCACCACGTCCTCCAGCGCGATGAACCGGGTGGTGGTGGCGGCTTCGGCGCGGTCGGGCATGGCTGGCAGGCGCAGGAAGCGCTCGATCTGCACGGGCAGCAGGATCAGTGCGCGCAGCGGCTGGTTGTCTTCCTCGCGGGTCAGACGCAGGGCGAGAACCAGCCCCATGTTGGGCACGAACGGAAACGGGTGCGCCGGATCGATCGCCAGCGGGGTCAGCACCGGAAACACCCGCTCCATGAACTGCGCCTCCAGCCAGGCGCGGTCTGTGGCGGTGAGGTCGCCGGGCGTGCAGACGACCACCCCGGCGGCCTCCATCTCGGAGCACAATGCGGTCCAGTTGCGCTGCTGCCGCATCAGCAGCTCGCGTGCGCGTCCCTGCACGGCGGCGAGCTGGGCCGAGGGGGTGAGCCCGTCAGAGGACAGGTCGGTGCGGCCCTCGCGGAGCTGGTCGGCGAGGCCGGCGACGCGGACGGAATAGAATTCGTCCAGATTGCCCGCGCTGATCGACAGGAAGCGCAGCCGCTCCAGCAGCGGGTTGGTGCTGTTTTCCGATTCCTCGATCACACGCAGGTTGAAGTCGAGCCAGGACAGTTCGCGGTTGATGAACCTCGTCGGTGTCTGCGGCGTCGGCGGCTCGGGCGGTGCGACCGCGATCGCCCCCCGCCCCGCGCGTCGCGCCGACGGGCCCCCGGACTGCTTCAGCGCCGCGGCACGGCGGCTCGCAGCCGTGCCGGACCGGCGGGCGGGAGGGGTGCTCTGTTTCTGGCTCATGTCTCGATCATGGTTGACTGTCCGCCGAGCGTCCATCGCCAAGCCGCCCTGCGCCAGCGCCTGGCGGCGATTGTCATGGTTGTTTCAAGCAAGCCGGGGCGTTTCATCGGCGCGCATTGTGCATTAGATGGCCGCGAGAACGTGATCGCGAGCATGCCAGATGACCCAGACTCCCCGTCCGCCCTCGACCTACCGCGACGCGGGTGTCGACATCGAAGCCGGAGATGCGCTGGTCGAGGCGATCAAGCCGCATGCCAAGGCCACCACGCGACCGGGCGTCATGGGGGGCTTGGGCGGGTTCGGGGCACTGTTCGACCTGCGCGCCGCGGGATTTGTCGATCCGGTGCTGGTGTCGTGCACCGACGGCGTCGGCACCAAGCTGCTGGCGGCGATCGAGACCGGGCTGCATGACACGGTCGGCATCGATCTGGTGGCGATGTGCGTCAACGATCTGATCGTGCAGGGGGCGGAGCCGCTGTTCTTTCTCGATTACTTCGCCACCGGCCGGCTCGACGTCGCCGACGCGGCGCGTGTGGTGGCGGGTATCGCCGAGGGCTGCCAGCGTTCGGGCTGCGCGCTGGTCGGCGGCGAGACCGCGGAGATGCCGGGGCTGTACGAGGCCGGGCATTACGATCTCGCCGGCTTCTCGGTGGGGGCCGCCGAGCGGTCGGCGCTGCTGCCCAAGGCGGTGCGCGCCGGCGATGCGCTGATCGGGCTGCGCGGCAGCGGCGTGCATTCGAACGGTTTCTCCCTGGTAAGGCGGATCGTCTCCGCCAGCGGGTTGGGCTGGGATGCGCCGGCGCCGTTCGCGCCCGGGCAGACCCTGGGGGCGGCACTGCTGACCCCGACCCGGCTCTATGTCACGCCGGTGCTGGCGCTGCATCGCGCCGGCCTGGTGCAGGCGGCGGCGCACATCACCGGCGGCGGCCTGCCGGGCAATCTGCCGCGCGTGCTGCCCGAGGGCTTCGGCGCCGCGATCGATGGCAGCGCCTGGACCCCCGATCCGGTGTTCGCCTGGCTGGCGCAGGCAGGGCAGGTGGCGAGCGAGGAGATGTTGCGCGTGTTCAATTGCGGCATCGGCATGGTGATCGTCACCGGCGAGCCGGAGGCGGCGATGCGGATGCTGGAGGAGGCGGGCGAGCAGCCGGTGCGGATCGGCAGCATCGAGCCGGGAACGGGCGTGCGCTTCACGCGGCCGGTCAGCTTCTCATGAAACCGCGCAGGCGCGTCGCGGTGCTGGTGAGCGGCCGCGGCAGCAATCTCGGCGCGCTGATCGCGGCGGCGGCGGTCGCGGATTACCCGGCCGAGATCGCCTTGGTGCTGAGCAACGTGCCGGAGGCCGGCGGGCTGGTCCTGGCCCGTGACCACGGCATCGCCGCGGAGGTGATCGACCATCGCCCGTTCGGCCGCGACCGCGCCGCCCACGAGGCGGCGATCGACGCCAGGCTGCACGAGGCACGGATCGGCTTTGTTTGCCTGGCCGGCTACATGCGCCGGCTGACGCCGCTGCTGGTCGATCGGTGGGCGGGACGGATGATCAATATTCACCCCAGCCTGCTGCCCAGCTTTCCCGGTCTCGATACCCATGCGCGGGCGCTGGCCGCCGGGGTGAAGATCCACGGCTGCACGGTGCATGAGGTGACCGCGGGGGTCGACGAGGGCCCGATTCTCGGCCAGGCGGCGATTGCCGTGCGCCCGGATGATGACGCGCACAGCCTCGCCGCGCGGGTGCTGGAGCAGGAGCACCGCCTGTATCCGGCGGTGTTGCGGCGCGCGCTGGAGGAGGGCGGCGAGAGGCCGCAGGCGGAGCCGCTGCTGAGCTTCTGAGCCTGAGGGCGAGCATGAAAAAAGGGCCGCAGGTTTCCCTCCGGCCCTTTTTTGCGGTGTCCACCCCGCCTTGCGGCGGGATCGACCGAAGCGGTCTTACTGACCGCTGAAGTTGCTGCTGCTGAGCGAGCTGACACCGACGAAGGTGATCTTCGTGCTGTCGGCCAGGGTGATGGTGGTGCTGCCGTTGGAGTGGGTCTGGGTGGCGAGCGCGGTCGCGACCTCGTTCGCCCCGTAGCCCTTCAGCACCACCAGGTTGCCCGCCGCCGAGCCGAAATCGGTGATCGACACCGCCGCCCCGCTGCCGGTCACGCCCGACTGGAAGATGAAGGTGTTGGATCCCGCGCCGCCGGTCAGCGTGCTGGTGCCCTTGCCGGCCACGAAGGCATCGCTGCCCGCGCCGCCAACCAGGCTGGCGCTGCCCGAACCGGTGTAGAAGGTGACGCCGGCCGAGGCGCTGGCCGCCGAGATGGTCTCGCTGCCCGCACCGGCAACGATCGCCGTGCCCGAAGCCGTGCCCTTGAAGCTGATGTTCGAGCCGTTGGAGCCGAAGATCGCCGCCGTGCCCGAGGAGCCCGCATCGATCTGGCCAATGCCGGCGCCGCCGATGAAGGTGACCTTGCTGGCGCCGGTCTCGAGGACAGACTGGCTGCCCGCGCCGGCATAGACGGTGACGTTGGCATTGACGGCCGAGATGGTGTCGTTGCCGAGGCCGCCGAACACGGTGGATGGGCCGCTCAGCCAGTAGACGCCATTCGCACCGGCCTGGACCTGGGTCGAGGCTCCCGAGGCGCCGACGAAGGTGGTGTTCGAGCCGACATCGAACAGCGACGTCGTGCCGGTGCCGCCGAAGATCTGCGCGCCGGTGCCGGAGTTGGCGATGGTCGCCGAGCCGGTCGAGCCATTGATCGTGTCGCCCGAGCCGGTGGCGAACACGGTGTCGCTACCCTTGCCGAGACCGATCAGGTTGGCACCGCCGCCGCCATAGATGGTGGAGTTGCCCGCGCCGGCGAGGATGGTGTCGTTGCCGTCACCGGTCGCGATCGTCCACGCGCCGGTATCGGCCGAGCCGTAGAACACGTTCGAGCTGCCGCCGGCGAAGAAGGCACCGCCGCCCGCACCCGCCTGGAAGGTCGTGCCGCCGGTGCCGGCGAACACGGTGCTGCCGTTGAAGCCGCCGGTGATCGAGGCCGGGCTGTTGACCGAGACGGCGATCACGCCGCTCGAGCCGACTGCGAGCGAACCCGCCGTGGTCGGCGTGTAGGCAGCGATACCCGCCTGGGCGAGCGAGGTCGCCACGGAGGAGGCGAGCAGGTTGGCGGCAAGGTTGCCCGGAATGCTGACGTTAACCGCGGTGCCAGAGGCACCCATCACCGATACGTAGTCGCTCATCTGGATATCCTTTCCGCAGACCGCGTTTCTGCACGTGCTTGGAGAACGGATTGCCCAGCGTGGCGCCAGTCACCCGCGAACCCAACCAGCCGTGCACCGGAGGGGTTCCACTTCTAGTTGCGCTTTAATCATGCTGCGGTGCGGTAAGTCCAGCGCAAAATGATGGGCTGCTCCCACGTTCACGCAGGTGTCATGTGAGTTCCGTGGAGAGCCCTGGGTGGAACATCCCCGCGGCTGCGGTCAGGCCCGCGCCCGCAGGCGGCGGGTGGCGAGGCGCCAGGACAGTCGCAGCCCCTCGGTCTGTTGCGCGATCCACGAGCCGCCCTCGAGGCGCGCACCCGCCTTCGGATCGCCGGTCTCCACCACGTCGTCGGCAAAGTCGTGGGTGCGGAACAGCATGTCCCACCAGGGCAGGACACCGCCGAAATTGACGCTGTTGCGCCCCGCCGCCCGCAATCCGTGATGCGTGCGATGAAAGCGCGGCGACACCAGCAGACGCTCGCCCAGCCAGCCGAAATGCAGGCGCGTGTTGGCATGCGACAGGCTCTCGACCAGACGCAGCACCAGCACCAGCACCGGAAACTGCATCGGCGGCACGCCGATCAGCAGCCCGACCGCAATGAACCAGACATAGGAAATCACGTCGTCGAGCACGTGATTGCGGTCGTCGGACCAGAAGGTCATGTCGCGCTGGGCATGGTGAAGCGCGTGCAGCCCGTACCACCAGCCGAAGGTGTGCGAGAAGCGGTGCCGCCAGTAATCGGCGAAATCGAGCACCACCGCATAGACAAGGAATGCCACGACCGGCTGGCCCATCAGCCAGGGAAACAGCGTCTCCAGCGTGGGTGGCACGTAGCCGTGATCGGTCATCCAGCCGTTGAGCCAGACCTGCGCGCTGTAGAAACCGAAGAACGTCACCAGCGGAAAGACGCCGATGCGCGCGATCAGCGTGTAGACGACGTCCATGCCGACATGACCGCGGTCGAGCGTGCGCCGCAGGGGCCAGAACCGCTCCGCCGGCCAGCAGATCGCGAGGTTCACCACCACCTGCAGCACGCCGTAGATGGCGAACAGCGCCCACATGAACGAGACGTCCTCCCAGTCCATCCAGCCGAGGCGCCAAAGGGCCGGCACAAGCCATTCCTGCTGGATCCAGCCGGCGAGCCAGGCGAACGGATCGACCATGATCGGGTGACCTCCGGGGCGTGGGGCGGCGCATGGGGTGCGCAATGCGCTCCGTCGCCCTATATTGGATGCGGACCGACGGCAGCGATACCGCCGCGAGCCGGCGAGGTTCAAGTCTTCCGTTTCAGCGACGGGCCGTGAAGGTCTGATTTTACTTGTTTCCCCCGTGCGGCCGCCCACGCGCGGAAGGGCTTTGGGCGGTTGTGATGGATGAGTGAGGACATGCCCAGGCTGCTGCTGGTCGAAGACGAGTTCCTGATCCGGATGACCCTGGCGGAAATCCTCGCCGATGACGGCTTCGAGGTGATCGAGGCCGCCACGGGCGCCGAGGCCCTCGCCCAGATGCAGGCGTCACCGCCCGACATCGTGCTGACCGATCTCAACCTGCCCGGCGGGATGGACGGATTCGGCGTCGCGCGTGCCGTCCGCCAGCAGGCGGGCGGGGTGCCGGTGCTGTTCACCAGCGGCGAGCCGATCGATCCGTCGCGACTCGGGCCGCGCGACCGCGCGCTCACCAAGCCCTATCTTCCGTCGTCCGTCGGGCCGGTCCTGCGCGAGATGATCGCACGCGCGACCGACCCCGCAGGCTGAAACCGGCCGCCGATGAGCGCTACCCTGCTGCAGCGCGACCCCGCCGGCGAGCTGGCCGCGGATCCGTCGCAGGCCGAAGCGGTCCAGCGCGCCGCCGCGCAATTGCGCACCGGCCGCGGCGAGGGCATCGCCGAGGCGCTGCGCGCCCGTGTGGCGGCCGGCGATCTCGACGCGCTGGTGCTCAGCGCACTCGCGCTCGGGCTGGAGGGACGGGCGGAGGAGGCGGCGGCGGCGATGGTCGAGGTCGCCGAGCGGCGCCCCGACGCGCTGCATCCGCTGTGCGATCTCGCGCCGCTGGTCACGGAGCCCAATACCCTCGCGCGTCTGGAACACGTCTATCGCGCAGTCGCCGCGCGCACGCCGGACGAGCCGCGGCTGTGGCACGCCTTCAGCCTCTATTACACGCAGGCTTTCCGTCATGACGAGGCGGTCGCCGCGGCGCGCAGATCTGTCGCACTCGATGGCGGTACCGCCATCACCACCAACCAGCTCGGCATCTCGCTGACCGCCTCCGGCGCGCTCGAGGAGGGGCTGGAGGTGTTTGCCGACTCGGCACGGCGCTGGCCCGACAGCTTCGCCGCGTTTTCCAACATCGCCTGCACGCAGGCGGCACTCGGCCGGTTCGAGCCGGCGCTGGAGGCCTACCGGCGGGCGATCTCGCTGTCGCCGGGGGCGGCACAGCTGCGGCTCAATCATGCCATCTGCCTGCTCAAGGCCGGCCGCATGACCCAGGGCTGGACCGAATACGAGTGGCGGCTGCATCTGCCCGGGCATACCGAGCTGCCGCGCGAGACGCTGCTGCCGAGCCTGTCGAAAGAGACCCGGCTCGACGGCCGCACCGTGCTGGTCACGCATGAGGAAGGGCTCGGCGACACGCTGCAGTTCCTGCGTTTCATCGCGCCGCTGGCGGCGCATGGCGCGCGGGTGGTGGTGGCGGTGCCGGCGGCATTGCTGAGCCTCGCCGCGCGGGTCGAGGGCGTGGCCGAGGCGGTCGATGCCGATCGCGTCACCCTGCGCTACGACTGGCATTGCCCGTTCATGTCGCTGCCCCGCGCGCTGGCGGCGACCTCCGGGCGCGACGGGGCGCCCGTGCCCTACCTGCGGCCCGCGCCGGAGGCGGTGGCACGCTGGTCCGAACACCTGCCCTCGCCCGGCACGCTGCGGGTCGGGCTGGTCTGGGCGGGGGCATCACGCGCGCATCTGCACTGGGCGGTCGCCGTGGATCGCCGGCGCAGCGTGTCGCTCGCGCAGCTTTCCGCGCTGGGCGGTCTGCGCGGGGTCTCGCTGGTCAGCCTCCAGCTCGGCCCGCCGGCCGACCAGCTCTTCGACCCGCCGGAGGGCATGCGCATCCATGACGCGATGCACGAGGCGCGGAGCATGGACGACACGGCAGCACTGATCGCCGGGCTCGACCTGGTGATCAGCGTTGATACCTCGGTCGCCCATCTGGCCGGGGGGATGGGCAAGCCGGTATTCCTGCTCGACCGGTTCGACAATTGCTGGCGCTGGGGGCATGGCAGCGAGACCACGGCGCTGTATCCGCAGATGCGGATCTTCCGCCAGGAGCGGCCTGATGCGTGGGAGGCGCCGATCGGGCGGCTGGTCGAGGCGGTGCGGGAGATGGCGGAGTCGCGAACCGGCCCGACCCGACGGACGAAGCGTCGTCGCTAGGCGCGGGTGTCGAGGCGCGGGTCAGCCGCGCGCGGCGCGGACCGGCGTGTCGACGCTGCCGGCCTCCTGCTCGTAGGTAATGACCTCGAACCCGGTCAGCCACGCACCGCCGAAGCTGGTCGACAGTGCGACATCGGTCGCATCGCGGCCGCGGGCCATGAGGATGCGGCCGATGCGGCGCTTGTTGTGCCGTGCATCGAACGTATACCAGCGACCGCCCAGATAGACGTCGAACCAGGCGGAGAAATCCATCGGATCCTCGACCGGCGGCACGCCGATATCACCAAGGTAGCCGGTGCAGTAGCGCGCCGGGATGTTCATGCAGCGGCACAGCGTGACCGCGAGATGGGCGAAGTCGCGGCACACGCCGCGGCGCTCCATGAAGCCCTCATAGGCGGTGCGGGTGGAACGCGCATGCTCGTAGCCGAAGGTGATGCGATCGTGGACGTAGTCGCAGATCGCCTGCACCCGCGCCCAGCCCGGCGGCACGTGGCCGAACAGCGACCAGGCGGTGTCGGACAGCCGGTCGGTCTCACAGTAGCGCGAGCCCAGCAGGTAGACCAGCACGTCGTCCGGCAGGTCCTCGACCGGGATCTGCTCGGCTTCGGGGGCGAGAATGTCGGGTTCCCCGCTGTCCTCGATGGTGAACTCGTTGCGGATGCGCAGGGTGCCGGGCTGGGCGGTGACCCGGGTGCAGATATTGCCGAACCCGTCCATGTAATGGCTGTGCGGCAGTGGCGGGTCGAAGACCATCTGGTGCGGCGAGCGCAGATCGGGATCGCGACTCGGATGGATGCTCAGCAGCAGCAGCAGCGGCGTGGGAGCCGGCACACTGAAGGAGATGTCGTAGCCGGCGCGGATCAGCATGCAGTCAGTCCTTTTCGGTGTTGCCGTCCTGCTGTCCGGAGCGGCCGATACGGTCGGTCGGTGGTCGTTACAAACTCTGCCCACGTGGTCTGGTTGCGTCAGGCGACCCGGAATTCGCGCCCCGGATCCGAGGCCGTGACGGCGGCGGACGATGCGCCCATGGCCGGCGCGGTGCCGCTGTCGGAACGGGTCACCCTGTGTGTGGCCTCGTCGGAAGTGACGTCGACGCTGACCTCCATGCCTTCGCTGTCGGCGGGAAACCCGGTCCAGCTTCCCGACAGCGGCACCGCCTGGTGAGGGTCGCGCACGCAGGCGATGCGGATCAGGTCCCGCGTGCCGACGATGCCGTTGGTGGGGTCGAACTCGACCCAGCCCGCGCCCGGCAGGAACACCTCGATCCAGGCGTGGGTGGAGCCGCCGCCGAGGCGCCTGGGAGGCCTGGCCGGCGCGCGATCGGCGGGCGTGCGGTCGGCACCGGGGCTGTAGATGTAGCCGGACACGAACCGCGCGGCGAGGCCGAAGGTGCGCGCGGTCTCCATCATCAGTACCGCGAAGTCGCGACAGGTGCCCGAGCGCAGGGCGAGCGTGCGCGCCGGCTCCTGGATGCCTTCCTCGTGGCGGCTGGTGTAGGTGAAGTCGCGCCGGATGTCGTCGTTGATGCCGCTCAGCAGGGCGAGGATCGAGCGGTTGTGGTAGCGCTCGACATAGGTGCGTGCCCACGCCTCCACCGCGTGGCCCTGGTCGGGATACTGCCGCTCGATCGAGCGCTGGAGGTCGGCCGCGGTGTCGGGATCGTAGCTGAACGGCCAGGCGCGCGCCCAGGGCAGCAGGTCGGCCTCGCCGGGCATCAGCGGCGTGTGGCGCACCTTCAGCGTGCTGACGAAGCTCAGTTCGCGGGCGCGGCGGTTGAAGCTGGCCAGGGTGATGACGTTGCCGAACGGATCCTGTACGTGACGCACCAGGCTCGGCGTGGGGCTGATGACGAGCGAGAATTCCAGCACCTTCTGGTCCTCGCTGTCGCGCGGACGGAACATGCCACGATGCTCGCCGAACCCGACCGGGCGGCGGTACTTGTAGGTCGTGACATGTCTGACCGTCAGAACCGGCATCGCCACCCTCCCTCGCCACCGTCCGCTCGTCCTGCCAGCGGTAGGTGACCGGTGGGCAACGACATCTGCATGACCGTATCATAGACTGACAGTGTCCGGTCATAACAAGCTTTGCCGAGTCGGTCAGGAGACGCAATTTTGTTACCCACAGCCGCCGAGCCCCTGCCGGCCCTGCCCGTCACGCTGCTTGGACCCGCCGACGTCGCACCGGTGATCCACCGCCGCGCCGGCGCGCGCTCGCCGCTGCTGGTCCTCATCGACCATGCCGGCCGCCGCGTGCCGCAGCATCTGGGCGATCTCGGCATTCCGGCCGCCGAGTTCGACCGCCACATCGCCTGGGACATCGGCGTCGCCGGACTGGGCGAGCGGCTCGGCGCGGCCCTCGGCGCACAGACCATCGCGCAGGCCTATTCGCGGCTGGTGGTGGACTGCAACCGCCGCCCCGGTCACCCGACCTTCATCGCGCAGCGCAGCGACGGCACCGTGATCCCGGCCAATGCGGGTCTGTCGGACATCGAGGCCGAGGCGCGGCAGCGCGAGATCTGGGCGCCCTATCACGACGACATCGCCACCTGTCTCGACGACCGCGCGGCACGCGCGGTCCCCACGGTGGTGTTCGCGCTGCACAGCTTCACCCCGGTGATGGACGGGTTTGCCCGCCCCTGGCATGTCGGGCTGCTGTACAACCGCAACCCGGAATTCGCCGCCGCCCTGCGTGCCGAGTTCGAGCGCGAGCCGGGGCTGGTGATCGGCGACAACGAGCCCTACCGGCTTGGCGACGACAGCGACTACACCGTGCCGGTGCATGCGGAGGCGCGCGGCCTGCCTTCGGTCGAGATCGAGATCCGCCAGGATCTGATCGGGGACGCGGCCGGCGAGGCGGCGTGGGCCCGGCTGCTGGAGCGCGTGCTGCCGGCGGCGATCGCCCGGCTCGGGATTGCGACAGGGTGAGGGCCCGGTGAGCGACACCCGCCGGCTCGCCCCGCGCGCAGCGCTGATCCTGCGCGAGATCGTCGAGCAGTACATGGCCACCGGCGACCCGGTCGGCAGTCGCACGCTGGCGGCGCGGCTTCCGGTCTCGCTCTCGCCCGCCTCGATCCGCGCGGTGATGGCCGAGCTGACCGAGGCCGGGCTGCTGTCGGCACCGCATGTCTCCGCCGGCCGGCTGCCGACCGAGCGCGGCCTGCGCCTGTTCGTCGACGGGCTGCTGCAGTTCGGCACGCTGTCGGAGGACGAGCGCGAGGCGATCGGGGCGCGGCTCGCCGCCCGCGGCCGCTCTCTCAACGAGGTGCTGACCGATGCCTCGGCGATGCTGTCGGGCCTGTCGGCGGCGGCCGGGGTGGTGCTGGCGCCGAAGAGCGACGGGGTGATCCGCCACATCGAGTTCGTCTCGCTCGCGCCCACGCGGGCGCTGGTGATCCTGGTCGGGGCCGACGGGCAGGTCGAGAACCGGGTCATCGAGGTCCCGCCCGGCCTGCCGCCCTCGGCGCTGGTCGAGGCCGGCAACTATCTCAACGCCCGCGCCACGGGACGCACGCTGGCGGAACTGCGCCGCGCCGTCGCCGAGGAACTGGCCGACAACCGCGCCGCCCTCGACAGCCTCGCCGCCGGGATCGTGCAGAGCGGGCTGGCCACCTGGAGCGATGGCGAGCGCGGCGGCGCGCTGATCGTGCGCGGCCAGTCGCGGCTGCTCGCCGACCTCACCCAGGCCGACCGGATCGGCGCGATCCAGGCGCTGTTCGACCGGCTGGAGACGCAGGAGACGATGCTCCAGCTCCTGGAACTCGCCGATGCCTCCGACGGGGTGCGCATCTTCATCGGCGCCGAGAGCGGCGTCGGCGCGCCGGCCGGGGAGCGTGTCGCGGACCGGGCCGCCGAGGAGGGTGGCTTTCGCGGCGGCATCCCCGGCATGGCCACGGTGGTCGCGGCGGCGCGCAACGACTCCGGCCGCATCGTCGGCGCCATCGGCGTGATCGGCCCGACCCGGATCAATTACGGCCGCGTGATTCCAGTGGTGGACTACACCGCGCGCGTCGTCGGACGGCTGTTGGGATAGCGCCCCGGGCTCAGGTGCCGCCGAGCGACGTGCTGGCCATCGGCGCCGTCACGACGGGCGCGGGCGCAGACACGACCTCCGGCAGCAGCAGCGTGATGGTGGTGCCCTCGCCGACCGTGGAGGCGATCTCCGCCTGCCCGCCCGACTGGCGGGCAAAGCCGTAGATCGTCGACAGACCCAGCCCGGTGCCCTGGCCGACCGGCTTGGTGGTGAAGAACGGATCGAAGGCGCGGGCGGCAACCTCCGGGGTCATGCCCTCGCCGTCATCGGTCACTTCGATGCTCAAATAGCGCCCGGCGGTGAGATCGCGCAGGGCCGCCTGCTCGGGCGACAGCGTCACACCGTGCACGGCGAGGCGCAGATGCCCGCCCCGCGGCATCGCGTCGCGGGCGTTGATGGCGAGGTTGAGCAGCGCGTTCTCGAGCTGGTTGCCGTCGCACAGCGTCAGCCCGTCCGTTGCCCCGGCCAGCGACACCTCGATGCGCGGTCCGACCGTGCGCCGGATCAGCTCTTCCATTCCCGCCATCAGCCGGGCCGGCGACACCTCGACCGGGTCGAGCGGCTGTCGACGGGCGAAGGCGAGCAGCCGGTGGGTGAGGGCGGCGGCGCGGTCGGCGGCCTCGCGCGCGGCATCGACATAACGCGCCAGGCGGTCGGTGCGTCCCTGCGCGAGCTGCGACTGCATCTGTTCGAGCGCGCCGAGGATCGCGGTCAGCAGGTTGTTGAAATCATGCGCCAGCCCGCCGGTGAGCTGGCCGATCGCCTCCATCTTCTGGCTCTGGCGCAGCGCCTCCTCGACGATGGCGCGCTGGAGGGATTCCGCCTCCAGCCGGCCGATCGCCTCGTGCAGCGTGTAGTCCTGCTGCTTCTGGTCGGTGAGGTCGGCGGTGACCGCACAGATCAGCGGGTCGGAGGCGTAGCGCCGCAGCGGGCTGAGCGAGAGCGCGATCGGAAGCGAGCTGCCGCCCTCGGCGCTCAGCACGAATTCGTCGCGCATCGTGGTCTCGATGCCGGATTCGAGCAGCGCATCGAAGCGCGCATGATCGGCGGTGCGCAGGAAATCGCGCAGATGGCGGCCGATGATGCGGTCGCGTTCGACCTGGAGCATCTCGGCGAAGCGGTTGTTGCAGTAGGTGATCAGCCCGCTGCGCTGGAGAGTGAGCGCACCTTCGCCGATCTGCTCCATCATCACCCGGAACGGGCTTTCCGCGACGATCGGCAGGCTCGACAGGGCCGGTTGGGCGGGCCGGGGGCGCTGCTCGAGCTCGGCGATGCGCGTCATGGCCGCCTCCAGCTCGCGCGCCAGCCGCGCGGCCCGGGTCCGGTCAGCGTCCTTGCCGCCGTGATCGGTCATGTGCTGGGTCGTCCATCCGCGAGGCAAGGGGTGCGCGTGGGCGCTGCCCGAAAGTGAGTGTGCCGGCGGCCGGAAGCAAGCATTTGTGACTGAGCCGCTGAAGTTCGACCCGCGCGCGGGTCAGGGACCGGCGATGCCATAGCCCCAGGGTCCACCATACGATCCGCCATACGGCCCGACCACGCCATAGGGGCTGTTGCCGAGCCGCGCATAACCGAAATTCAGCCCGAGATGGCTGCCGTCCTCGAACTGCTTGTCGAGCGACAGGCTGGCCGACTGGGTGTTGCCGCCGTCGACGCGGCCGCCGCCCGGGACCCTCAGGCTGGGCAGATGGGCGGCCGACACCGCCACCGCGGCAGCGACGCCGCTGTTGCCGAGCGAGGCGATGTGGGTCTCGAGCGCCGTGCCGGCCATGCCGTGGCTGCCGACGAAGGCGCTGACCGAACCGTGCAGCCGGTGCCGGACAGGCAGGCCCGAATCGCTGCCGACCGCATCGTCGGCCGCGGCCACGGGACCGATGCCGGTGCTGGTGGAGCCGCCGGCCGGCGCATCGGCGACGAGGCCGCCCGGGCTCCACGACAGCGACATCGGGTGCGACAGCGGATCGGCCCCGACAGCGGGCAGCGCCACGTGTTCGGTCGGATCGGCAACCGACGGCGCATAGCCGATGCCGCGCACGGCCTCCTGCGCGCCTGCTGCCTGCGCGGCCAGCATCAGCACCGTCGCGCAGATCGTCGGGACCGGGAGACGCGGGTTCATCGGTGCAGCCTACTCCACGGTGGCGACGCGCAGCGTGTTGGTGGTGCCAGCCTTGCCGAACGGCACGCCGGCGGCAACCACGATCAGCTCGCCCGCCTCGGCGAAGGTTTCCTCGCGCGCGCTGCGGGCCGCCTGGCGCACCACGTCGCCCATCGTCTCGGCGGCGTTGTGACCGGCCACCCCCATCGCGTGCACGCCCCACACCACCGCCATCCGGCGTGCGGCACTCAGCGTGCCCGACAGGCCGAGCACCGGGCACTCCGGCCGCTCGCGCGCGATGCGCAGCGCGGTCTTGCCCGACAGCGTGTAGGCGACGATGGCGCGCGCGCCCACCGTGGTCGCCACCTGCGCGGTGGCGGCCGCGATCGCGTCCGCCGTGTCGGCCTCGGGGGCCGGGCGCGAGGCGCGCATCTGGTTCTGCCAGCCGCTGTCGCGCTCCACCCGCGCGACGATGCGGTTCATGATCTCCACCGCCTCGACCGGATACTGGCCGGCGGCGGTCTCCGCCGACAGCATCACCGCATCCGCCCCGTCGAACACCGCCGTGGCCACGTCGGAGGCTTCCGCGCGGGTCGGCGCAGGTGCCGAAATCATGCTCTCCAGCATCTGGGTGGCGACCACCACCGGCCGGCCGAGCTGGCGGGCGAGGCGCACGATGCGCTTCTGCACCAGCGGCACCTCCTCGGGCGGCAGCTCGACGCCGAGATCGCCGCGCGCCACCATCACCGCATCCGACAGCGTGATGATCTGCTCGAGATCCTCCAGCGCCTGCGGCTTCTCGACCTTGGTCATGATCCAGGCGCGCCCGGCGGCGATCTCGCGCGCCTCGCGCACGTCCTCGACCCGCTGCACGAAGCTGAGCCCGATATATTCGACCCCGTGCTCCAGCGCGAACGCCATGTCGCGGCGGTCCTTGTCGGTCAGCGCCGGGATCGGCAGCACCACATCGGGGACGTTGACGCCCTTGCGGTCCGACAGCGGGCCGCCGGTCACCACCTCGGTGTCGAGATGGGTATCGCCCTTCGACGTGATGCGCAGGCGCAGCTTGCCGTCATCGAGCAGCAGATGCGAGCCGGGCTCGGCGGCGGCGATGATCTCGGGATGCGGCAGGCGCACGCGATGGCTGTCGCCCGGGGTCTCGTCGAGATCGAGACGGAAGGGCTGGCCGGCGATCAGGGTGACGCGGCCCTCGGCGAAGCGGCCGACGCGGAGCTTGGGCCCCTGCACGTCGGCAAGAATGGCGATCGGCCGGCCGGTGCGGGCCTCGAGTTCGCGGATCATGCGGATGCGCTCGGCATGGTCGGCGTGCTCGCCATGCGAGAAATTGAGCCGGAACACGTCCACCCCGGCGGTAAACAGGGTTTCAAGAACCTCTGGCGTGGAGCTGGCCGGCCCGATCGTGGCGACGATCTTGGTGCGGCGCTGGCGCTTGATCTTGTCCGACATGGCAATACTGCACGGCGGCCTGGCCGCCACCCCTCTCAAGGCGTTGTGGCGCCCGCTTCGGCCCGTCCGGCCGGCGGTGCGTTCTCGTGTCTTCGTTTCTGCCGCGCCCTCCGGTTTCAGGAGGGCGCGATGACCTCGCCTTGCAGCACGCCATACAGCGCGTCGCGCGGCAGCCAGCCCGTATAGTCCCGGATGCGCACCCGACACCAGCCGGGCTGTGCATCTGCCGGCGGCGGATGCACCGCTCCGGCCTGGGCCTGCGCGATCGCCTGCGCCACCACGGCGTCGGTCCCGGCGAGGTCGGTGACCACGGGCGCGCTGGATTTCGGCGCGACGTTCGGCGGCTTCGCGGCCTCCGTCTTCGGCTTCGCGGCAGTGTCCTGCGGGTCGACCGTGCTGCCGGGCGCGGCCGGCGGCCCGACCGGGGCGGAGTCGGCGGCGCCGGCAAGCGCGCCGTCCGGCCCCGCCAGCGGCTCGGGGGTCGCACCCGGCGGCGGTGCATCGCAGCGCAGCAGCCGTCCGACCACGCCTGCGCGCACCGCGGCCAGGACCGTGGCGTCGCGCGCCGGGCCGTCGCGCAGCAGGCTGAGCGGCGCGGTGGCGACGAAGCCGCGACTGCCGATCAGCGTCGCCTGGTTCACCCAGCCCTTCACCCCGTCCATGTCCTCGATCAGCCGCCAGACATCGAATTCCCGCTCGATCCGCACCGGCAGGTCGCGCCGGTGATAGACCCACTGGATCGGATAGCGCGTGCCCGGCCCGCTGCGCAGGTTGACGTCGTCGGCGCGCAGCGAGGCGAACCGCGGCAGCGGCAGTCCGGTGACGGTGCCCTTGTCGTCGGCCGGCGGCGGCGTGGGGGGTGGCGTGGGGGCCGCCGCCTTGGCCGTCTTGGCTGCGGCCGCCGCGCCCGCCGCCGCGCCGGCCGCGGCGGCAACGGCGTGATGGGCGGGCCGGTGCATGGCCCCGCGCGTGGTCTTGTGGGCAGGATGCGCGGCGATCGGGTGCGTCGGGTGACGGGCGCCCTGGCGGGTGGCGGTGTGGGCTGTCGGCCGGGCATGCAGCGGGGCGGGCGATCGCTTCGCGGTGGCGGTCGTCGCGCCTGCGTTCGCATGGGCGCTCGGCGTGCCCCGGGCCTGTGTGCCCGAGGCGGTGGCGAGGCAGGCGAGCATCAAGGTCAGGCGTGCGGCGGCGGGCGTCATGGCTGTTTCCGTGCTCCGCACCGCGCGAGGGGTCAAGGCCCGAGCGCGGTCAGAACACCGCGGGCGTCAGGCCGCCCTCTATCAGCGCGGGGATGCCGCCGACTTCGATGCCGGGCAGCAGCGCCTCGGGCGCGAGGCCGGCCGCGTGCAGGGCGCTGTCGCAGGCGAGCCATGTCGCGCCCATGCCGAGGCACGCATCGCGCAGGCCAGCCACCCCGGCGAGACCGAGGCCGGCGAGGCGATCGTCCTCTGCGGCGTGGTAATCAGGCAGGCACACAACCAGCGCCTCGCCGGTAACGAAAACGCGCGTCTCGCGCCCCATCGCCAGCCCGCCGGCGGCGAGCGTCAGGCCGGCCAGCAGCCGGGCCTGCGCGCCCGACACCAGCATGACGGCCAGCGGCGCGCTCATGGCCGGTGCCTCTCGCCGCACAGAGGGCAGTCCGGGTCGCGCGGCAGCCGGAATTCGGCGAAGCGGCCCGACAGCGCGTCCCAGCTCAGCACCCGCCCGGCCAGGGTCTCGCCGATGCCGAGGATGACCTTGAGCGTCTCGGTGGCGGCCAGCGTGCCCATCACCCCGGTGACGCTGCCGAGGATGCCGGCCTCGCCGCAGCTCGGCACGGAGCCCGGATCGGGCGGCTCCGGATACAGGCAGCGCAGGCAGGGGCCATCGGGCGGATACACGCCGAGCTGGCCGTCGAAGCGCAGCACCGCGGCGGCGACCAGCACGCGGCCGGCGCGCACGCAGGCATCGGCGAGCAGGTAGCGGGTGTCGAAATTGTCCGATCCGTCGCAGACGAGGTCGTAGGCGCCGACCAGGGCCGCGACATTGCCGGCGTCGAGGCGGACCGGATGGGGCTCGATGCGGGTGTCCGGGTTGAGCGCACCCACCGCCTGCGCGAGCGATTCGACCTTGGGCGCGCCGATTCGCGCCGTGCAGTGCGCGATCTGTCGCTGAAGGTTCGACAGCTCGACATGGTCGTCGTCGACGATGCCGATCGTGCCCACCCCGGCGGCGGCGAGATACAGCGCCAGCGGCGAGCCCAGCCCCCCTGCGCCGACGATCAGCACCCTGGCGTCAAGCAGGCGCTGCTGGCCGGTGCCGCCGATCTCGGCGAGCAGGATGTTGCGCGAATAGCGCTGGATCTGGTCTTCGCGAAGCTGCATCCCGTGCGTCCGGCTCAGCGCCCGGCGGTCAGCTCGTCGATGGCGACGTCGATATGATAGAGCGTGCTGGCGGGCACCACCGGCGAGACGCCATGCCCCGCCGCATCGAACTGGTCGATCCACAGCCCGGGCGTGGCGGTGGCGAGGTAGGTGTCGGCGAGGGCGCGGAAGCTCGTCTCGGCGGCGTCGCGCTCGCCCATCGCCACATGCGCCTTGATCAGCTCCGTCTGCGGCCACAGCCGGCGGCTCATCCGTCGCGGCCGCCCGTCGCGGTCGATCTCGTCCACCGCGAAGCCGTGTGCATCGAGCCCGTGCGCAAGCGCGAAGCGATACAGCCTCGCCGCCTGCTCGCGGTAGTCCGCGCCGCCGGCCTCGGCCAACCGCACCAGCAGCCAGCACCATTCGAAATGATGTCCCGGCTCGACGCTGTCACCGAGCGGCGGTGCCACCACCGACCAGTCATCGTTGAAATGCTCGCCGAGCGTGTCATGCGCCGGGTCGAAGAAATGCTTCTCGAACAACCCGCCGATGATGTTGGCGCGGTCGAGGAACTGGCGGTCGCCCTCCACCCTGTACCAGGCCAGCATCGCCTCCAGCAGGTGCATGTGCGGGTTCGACCGGCGCGGCAGCGAGGCCGGATGGCCTTCGTGAAAGCCGCCCGCCTCATGGGCGAGCACCTCGTCGAGCCAGCCGAGCGTTGACTGGGCGAGCGCACGCGCCTGCGCGCCATGCGAGGCGGTGCGGGCGAGGGCGGCGAGGGCGAACAGCACGAAGGCGTGGTCGTAGGTGTCGCGCAGGATGTCGGCCGGGCTGCCATCGGCTTCGAGCAGGTGGATCCAGCCCGCCTCCTGATGCGCGCAGAAGCGCTGGAAGGCCGGAAAGCCACGATCGACCACCTCCGCTGCCCCTGCCTCGCCGCGCGATTCGGCGCGGGCGAACACATAGAGCTGGCGCGCCTGCACGCGCATGCGGCGGCGGCTGTCGGCGTCGCCGCGACCGTTGAAATCGAGTTGCTCGTAGAACAAACCCCGGCTGTCGATGCCGCGTTCGCCCCACAATTCCAATGCGTTGCGTCGCCAGGTGAGGGCCGGATGGGTCAGGCGTGTGGTGGCGGCGAGCATGGCCGAGTTTGGAGCGCGTTTGCGCCCCTTGCGCAAGTCCACACGTCCATTTTTGCAGTCAACCACCGGAACCAATATAGAACATCACATGGATTTGTTGGCCAAGCTCGAGATCCTTGCCGACGCGGCGAAATACGATGCGTCCTGCGCCTCGTCCGGCACGGACAAGCGCTCGTCGATCGGCCGCGACGGCGCGGTCAAGCCGGGAATCGGCTCCAGCGAGGGCATGGGCATCTGTCACGCCTATGCGCCGGACGGGCGTTGCATCTCGCTGCTGAAGATCCTGTTGACCAATTCCTGCCTCTATGACTGCGTCTACTGCATCAATCGCGCCTCCTCGAACGTGCGCCGGGCGCGGTTCTCGGTCGACGACGTGGTGCGGCTCACGCTCGGATTCTATCGTCGCAACTGCATCGAGGGACTGTTCCTCTCCTCGGGCATCATCCGCAGCCCCGACTACACGATGGAACAGGTGGTCGCCGTCGCCCGAACGCTGCGCGTGGAGCATGGATTTCGCGGCTACATCCATCTCAAGACCATCCCGGATGCCGACCCGGCTTTGCTCGACGAAGCCGGGCGCTGGGCGGACCGGCTGTCGATCAATGTCGAGCTGCCGACCCAGGAGGCGCTGCAATCCTATGCGCCGGAAAAGGACCTCCCCGGCATCCGTCGCTCGATGGGCCGCATGCGCCTCGCCATCGACGCCGCGCGCGAAAGAACCGTGCCGGGCCGGGCGAAGCCGCCTCGTTTCGCCCCTGCCGGGCAGAGCACGCAGGTCATCGTCGGTGCGGATGCCTCCACCGATCGCACCATCCTGTCGATGAGCAACACGCTCTATGCGGGCTATGGCCTGCGCCGGGTCTACTATTCGGCGTTCAGCCCGATCCCCGACGCCTCCGCCGCCCTGCCGCTCGCCCCGGCGCCGCTGCTGCGCGAGCACAGGCTTTATCAGGCCGACTGGCTGCTGCGCTTCTACGGCTTCGGCATCGACGAGATCGCCACCGAGGCTGGCGGCAACCTCGCCCTCGGCATGGACCCCAAGCTCGCCTGGGCGCTGGCCAACCGCCAGCATTTCCCGCTCGATGTGAACACCGCCCCACGCGAGATGCTGCTGCGCGTGCCCGGTCTCGGCACGAAGGGCGTGGATCGGCTGCTGGTCGCCAGGCGCTCGCGCCGGCTGCGTCTGGACGATCTTGTCCGGCTGCGGCTGCCGGTCGCCCGGATCGCGCCGTTCGTCATCGCCCTCGATCATCGCCCCCTTGGCGACCCGGCCAGCGCCGCCCTCGGCCGCCGCCTCGCGCCGCGCGCCGAACAATTGTCGCTGCTGTGATGCGCAGCATCGTGCTGGCGCATGAGGTCGATCACGATGGCTGGCGCCAGGCGGTGCGCGGGCTGATCGCCGCACAGGTGCCGCCCGAGCAGGTGACGTGGTCGGTCGAGGCACCGGACGATCTGTTCGCCGCCGACGCGGCACCACCGACCGACGCATCGGCGCCTGCCTTCTCGCTTTCGCGTCATCTCGTCGACCTGAGCCAGACCGTGCTGCAGGCGCGCGAGCCGGCCCGATTCGCCCTGCTCTATGGATTGGTCTGGCGCGCCACCCATGGCGAGCGGGCGATCGCGGGCGACCTCGCCGACCCGTCCGTCGCCCGCGCGCGGCAGCTCGCGCAGAATGTGGCGCGCGACACCCACAAGATGCGGGCCTTCCTGCGCTTCCGCGAGATCGACGATGGCGAGGGCGTGCGCCATCTCGCCTGGTTCGAGCCCGAGCACTACATCGTCGAGGCCAATGCCGGCTTCTTCATCCGCCGTTTCGCCGCGATGCGGTTCTCGATCCTGACCCCGTATCGCACGCTGCACTGGGACGGCACGGCACCGAGCTTCGGACCCGGCGCGCGGGCCGCCGACATTCCCGGCGACGACGCGATGGCCGAATACTGGGAGACCTATTTCCGCTCCATCTTCAATCCCGCCCGTCTCAAGCGTTCGGCGATGCTGTCGGAAATGCCGCGCAAATACTGGCGCAACATGCCTGAGACCGCCGCCATCGCCGAGCTGATCCGCGAGGCGCCGCGCCGCGCCGAGGCGATGGTGGCGGCCGGGGCCTCGGCGCCGCGCCCCAACCCGCCCCGTGCCGCTCCCCGGCCCGCAGCAGCCGACCCGTCCCGCGCCTCGGACCTCGCGACGCTTGCCGCTGAGGCACAGGGCTGCCGCAACTGCCCGCTCTGGCAACCGGCGACGCAGACCGTGTTTGGCGAAGGCCCCGGGGATGCGACGGTGATGCTGGTCGGCGAGCAACCCGGCGATCAGGAAGATCTCGCCGGTCGTCCCTTCGTCGGCCCGGCCGGGCAGCTCCTCGATCGCGCGCTGATCGAGGCCGGCATCGCTCGCGACACGCTGTATGTCACCAACGCGGTCAAGCACTTCAAATTTACCCCGCGCGGCAAGCGTCGCATCCACGCCAAGCCGGAAGCCCCCGAAATCACCGCCTGCGCCCCCTGGCTCGCCCGCGAACGCAGCCTGGTCGCACCCCGCACGCTGGTGATGATGGGGGCGACCGCCGCCCGCGCCATCCTCGGCCGCCCCGTCACCATCTCTCGCGAACGCGGCCGGCCGATCCCGCTCGATGACGGTTCGACGGGGTGGGTGACGGTGCATCCCTCCTACCTGCTGCGACTGCCCGACGAGGCGGCGAAGGCGAGGGAATACGCGGCGTTCGTCACCGATCTACGCAGGGCGGTCGCCGAAAGAGAAGATGTTCTTTCTTGAAAGAAAGAACCAAAGAACTTCTCATCGTTGAGAATGCTGTCTACTCGGCTGGATCAAAGGTGAGCGTCATCGTCTCGTTGGGTGCCAAGGCCGACCATCGCTCGGAGAGTTCGCCGAGCCTTGAGCGTATGGCATGGATATCAGCGTGCCTGACCTTGGTGATGCGATGTCCGCGGGCGTCACAGGCCTGTTCGTAGGTGGAAAGCAAATCCGCGGTCGGGACACAGGCGCTCCATAACTCTGCCTGGAACGTCTCGACCAGACGTTCGATCGCCTCCTCTTCATCCCCGCCCATGGCCGTAAAATCAGCCGATTGTCCGTCACGGACGAGTGAGAAAAAGCCGCGGTGGGACAGCACGCTTTCCACTGCATAGTGGATCATGTCATGCGGAAGAATCCCCTGTTTGGGACACATGACTTTCTCGGCTTCCTCGTTGTTCCTCCGAATGAGGAGTTCGTCGTATTTGCCGTCGCGTTTGGTGAATGTAAGTTTCATCGTCGTCTTGCCAATTCGCCGAATGCCGCCAACGCTGTGAATCCGATGTTTGTCCCGACAGAGAGGGTGTCGTGGTCGAAAGCCGCGCCTGCCACCGCGCGGCAGGCGTCGGGGACGATGATCGTGGTGAAGCCCAGACGGGCGGCGTCGCGGGCGGTGGCGGCGACGCAGTAGTCGAGGGCGAGGCCGCCGATCACCACACGCTCGATGCCGAGCGCCCGCAGCAGACCGTCGAGGCCGGTCGAGGTCTCGCCTTCGTTGTCGAAGAAGGCCGAGTAGGAATCGCGCGCCTGCGTCGTGCCCTTGTGGATGATGTGGGTGACGGAGCGCAGATCGAGGAGGTCGGGGAAATCCGCGCCCGCGCTGGCGTGGACGCAATGCACCGGCCACGGCCCGCCCTGGGCGGCGAACGAGATATGGTCGGGCGGGTGCCAGTCCTGTGTCGCCACCACGCAGCCGAAGGGCAGGGCGGCAAGGCGGTTGAGGGGCGGGATCACCGCATCGCCGTCGGGTACCGCCAGCGCGCCGCCGGGGAGGAAATCGTTCTGGACATCGACGATGATCAGGGCGTCGTGTGGTCCGGGGCTGATGGACATCATGGGTGGAGGATAGCGCGATGGGGTGGTGCGTGCGACGGTGCTGCATCGTTGCCTGTGTCGCGGCCCTGGGCCTCGCCATGGCTTCCGGCGCGCAGGCGGCGGGCGTGCTGGCGATCGTCGCTTCGGGCCGCAGCCTGTCGGCGGCGGACCTGCTGCACGTCCCGGGTGTGAAGCGCGCCGATCTCTCCGGCCCCGCGCTCGGGCTGGGGCGCGACGTCGCGGTGGTGCCGCTCGCTGCCCTGCTCGATCCGGGTGCGGGGCTGAGCTTTCGTGCCGCCGATGCCTTCGTGGCCGGAATCGATGCCGCGGCGTTCGCGTCGGCGCGCCGGACGGGTGCCGAGCCCTGGATCGCGATCGAGACCACGCCCTGGCCGCGCCGGCGCAATGGCGACGATCGCGGGCCGTTCGCGCTGGTCTGGCTCGGGCCGGGGGCGGCCGGCGTGCCGCGCGAGCGCTGGGTGGACAGTCTGGTCGCCATCGCGCCGCTCGACGGGCCGGCATTGCCCGTGGCGCAGACGGCCCGGACACAGGCCGGGCGCGCGGCCTTCGCGGCCGATTGCGCGCCGTGTCACCGGCTGCTCGGCGCGGGCGACGGTGCGCTCGGACCCGATCTCGGCCAGCCGATGAACGCGACGCGCTATCTCACCTTCGAGGGCTTCCGCAGCATCGTTCGCGATCCCCGTGCGGTGCGGGCTTGGCCGGGACAGCGCATGGAGGGATTTTCGCCGGCAGCCCTGCCGGACGCGCAGCTTGCGGCGATCTGGGCCTATCTTGGTTCGCTCAGCCCGCCAGCAGGTCGCGGACGAATGCCGGCACCGCAGCACTCGCCGGACCGCTGACGATACTGTCGAACGCATCCCAGCGGTCGGAGGCGGCGAGATTGATCTCCACCGTGCGCGCGCGGCCGATCCGGTTGACCAGATCGACGAACCCCGCTGCCGGATAGACAGTGGCCGAGGTGCCGATGGCGACGAACAGATCGCACCGGGCCAGTGCGGCCTCGATGCGTGGCATGTGCATCGGCATTTCGCCGAACCAGACCACATCCGGGCGCGGGCTGGTCTGCCCGCATTGCGGACAGGGTGTCTGGCGCGTCGCATCCTCGTGCCAGGCGGGCGTGGCGCCGCAACCGGTGCAGCGCAGGCGCAGCAATTCGCCATGCATGTGCACGAGGTTTTGCGATCCGGCGCGCTCGTGCAGGTCGTCGATGTTCTGCGTCACCAGAAGGAACGAATCGTCCTCGCAGCCGATCTGGGCTTCGAGTTCGGCCAGTGCGATATGGGCGGCATTGGGAGAGATGCCGCGCAGCTCCGCCCGGCGCAGGTTGTAGAAATTGTCGACCAGATCGGGATCGCGTGCGAATCCCTCCGGCGTGCAGACATCCTCCAGCCGCCACCGCGTCCACACGCCACCGGCGTCGCGGAACGTGTCGAGCCCGGATTCGCGGCTGATGCCTGCGCCGGTGAGGATCACGATCCGGCCGGGTGGCGTCATCGCGCCACCCGCCGTGCTCCGCCGACATGCACCTCGCGCACCGCAAACGTCTCGTCCAGCACGACAAGATCGGCAAGCCGCCCGGTCTCGATGCGGCCGCGATCGTCGAGGCCGAGATAATCCGCCGCGTTGCTGCTCGCCAGCTTTGCGGCCTCGACGATGCTGCTGCCTTGGGCAAGGGTGTTGCGGACCGCCTGGTCGAGCGTCAGCACGCTGCCGGCCAGCGTGCCGTCGGCGAGCAGCGCGCGGCCTTTAGTGATGGTGACGGGGTGGCCGCCAAGCTCGCTCGGCCCGTCGCCCAGCCCGGTGCCGCGCATCGCGTCGGTGACGAACAGCAGCCGATCGCCCATCGCGCGGGCGGCGAGGCGGAAGCTGCCGGGATGGACGTGGAACCCGTCGAGGATCAGCTCCGCATGCGCCTCGCCATGGCAGATCAGCGCGCCGGCCAAGCCCGGACGCCGCCCTTCGATGCCGCCCATGGCGTTGAACAGATGCGTGCCGCCCGCCACCCCGCCGGCCGCGCAGATGCGACAGATCGCCGCCGTGGCGGTATCGAAATCGGCGGTGCTGTGGCCCAGGCTGACCCGCACGCCGGCGGCGGCGAAGGCGTCGATGGCGCTGTCGGCGTGGTCCAGTTCCGGGGCCAGGGTGACGACGCGCACGCAGCCCGTCGCCAGCGCCTCGGCGACGAGGCGGGGTTCGGGGGGCTGGGTGAAGGGCGGCTGCGCGCCGAGCCGATGCGGCGAGAGGAACGGGCCTTCGAGATGCGCGCCAGGGATGCGCGGGCCGTCGGCGATGCCGCGCGCGCTCACCTCCGCCACGGCGCGCAACGCGGCGAGCACCTCCGGCCAGGGGCGGGTGATGGTGGTCGGCAGCAGGGTGGTGGTGCCGTGGGCGAGATGGAAGCGGGCGAGCCGCTCGATCGCGTCCACGCCGTCCATCGTGTCGCCGCCGCCGCCGCCATGCACATGCGTGTCGATGAAGCCGGGCAGGATGTAACGCGCCGGCGCATCGGCACGGGGTTCGATGGCGGTGATCCGCGTATCGAACCGCACACGGCCAGGGAGCACGCGGTCGGGAAGGACAAGCTGGCCGTCGAGATGCATGCGATGTTCATGCGCCTGCAACGACGGGGGCGGTCAAGAGGGGGTATGCAGGGCACCGCCCTGCACCCGCTGGGGCCGCAGGCCCCAGACCCCGATTGTGCAGATCATTCCCGCCTGCCGTCCCGCTCATGCGGGGGCGGATGCGGCGCTTCATGAGGCGCTTGATGGAACGCCTCATGCGGCGGGCCGTGCGGTGGCTCGTGCGGCTGCGGGTGGACGGCCGGGGGCGGCATCTCGTGGTGCGGCGCTTCCGGGTGCGGGGCTTCTGTGCGTGGTGTCTCCACGCGTGGGGCCTCGAAACGCGGCGGCTGGTGCATCCCGGGCCGGGCGACGGGTTCGGACGGGTGTTCCATCGCTGGTCGCGGTGCCGGATGTGGTGGCGTGGCGGGTGGCGCAGCGTGCGGTAGCGGCGTTCGCATGCCCGGCGACGGTGGGGGCAGCCGGTCCGCCGTCTCGTGGATGTGGTTGCGCAGCTCGTCGGGCGCGGGGTGGCCGCGATTGATGGCGTCGAACGCGCCCGGCACCATGCCGGCCGCGCGCAGGTGCTGCATCTGCATCGGGGTCGGCGCTTCGTGCGGCCCGTGCAGATAGGCTGCCTGCGCCGCATCCGGTCGCCTGTCGATGCCGCCGGGACCGCCATTGTAGCTGACGCGCGGGCCGTCGAAATGGTTGACGGTCTGGTCGTAGACGTTGGTGACGTGCACGCCGCCGAAATTGTTGACGGTGCGGTTGTAGAAGAAGGTGTTGCCCGTCCAGCGGCCGCCTTGGTAGCCCACCCCGTCATAACCGTGCCCATAGGGGATGCCGCCATAGAAGCCGACCTGCGGTCCCCAGGTGCCGTGGGTGAAGCGATAGAGCCCGCCGGCGAAGGCCCAGAAGCCCGGTGTCCACAGCAGGCCGGGATGCGGCGGCTCCACCCAGACGCCGGGGACGTAATAGTAGTCGACGTTGTTCCAGTACCAGTAGCCCGGGGTCCAGATGTAGCCGGGCGCGGGGATCGGCGGCTGCGTCTCCTCGGGCAGCGGCGGCGGTGGCGCTTCGGCCTCGATCACCGGCCCCGAGGCCAGGGCGACGGGCGGGCAGGTGCAGCTCTGCGCGACCGCCGGTCCGGCGGCGGGCGCGGTGGTGGCAAGCAGGGCGAGAAGGGCGAGGCCTGGGCGGCTGGTCATGACGTTGCATCCCCGTGCGTCTGTTTCACGCAGGCTGGTCGGGAATTGGGGCGGGATCGGGGCTGGGTTGTAACAACTTCAGGGGAGCGGCGGGCCCTGCGCCTATCATCGCCGCGCAACGCTCTGCTATGATCGCCCCATCATGCCGCAATATCGTTCCAGAA
The DNA here is from genome assembly GCF_014192375.1 of Endobacter medicaginis. Classification (GTDB taxonomy): domain Bacteria; phylum Pseudomonadota; class Alphaproteobacteria; order Acetobacterales; family Acetobacteraceae; genus Endobacter; species Endobacter medicaginis. The sequence continues at coordinate 378,599 of NZ_JACHXV010000001.1, forward strand.
CCACCACCCACGGACGCAACATGGCCGGTGCGCGCAGCCTCTGGCGCGCCACCGGCATGAAGGATGGCGATTTCGGCAAGCCGATCATCGCGATCGCCAATTCCTTCACCCAGTTCGTCCCCGGCCACGTCCATCTCAAGGACATGGGCCAGCTCGTCGCGCGCGAGATCGAGGCGGCCGGCGGGGTGGCCAAGGAATTCAACACCATCGCGGTCGATGACGGCATCGCCATGGGCCATGGCGGGATGCTGTATTCGCTGCCCTCGCGCGAGCTGATCGCCGATGCGGTCGAATACATGGTCAATGCGCATTGTGCCGATGCGCTGGTGTGTATCTCCAACTGCGACAAGATCACGCCGGGCATGCTGATGGCGGCGATGCGGCTCAACGTGCCGGCGATCTTCGTCTCCGGCGGCCCGATGGAGGCCGGCAAGGTGGTCGTGCAGGACGGCGTCGCCACCACCACCAGGCGTGCCGACCTGATCACCGCCATGGTCGCCGCCGCCAACCCGAACGTCACCGATGCGGAGGCTGCGGTGATGGAGCGCTCCGCCTGTCCGACCTGCGGCTCGTGCTCGGGGATGTTCACCGCCAACTCGATGAACTGCCTCACCGAGGCGCTCGGTCTGTCGCTGCCGGGCAACGGCAGCATGCTGGCCACCCATGCCGACCGCAGGCAGCTCTTCGTCGAGGCCGGCTGGCAGATCGTCGATCTCGCCCGGCGCTGGTACGAACAGGACGATGCCACCGCGCTGCCGCGTGGCATCGCCAGCCTCGCGGCGTTCGAGAACGCCATGTCTCTCGACATCGCCATGGGCGGGTCGACCAACACCGTGCTGCATCTGCTCGCCGCCGCCCAGGAGGGCGAGGTGGACTTCACCATCGCCGATGTGGACCGGCTGTCACGTCGCGTGCCCAATCTGTGCAAGGTCTCGCCGGCCCGGTCCGACATCCACATGGAGGATGTCCACCGTGCTGGCGGCGTGATCGGCATCCTCGCCGAGCTCGACCGCGCGGGGTTGCTGCATCGCGACCTGCCCACCGTGCACAGTCCCACGCTTGGCGCGGCCCTCGATGCCTGGGACATCCTCGCCCCCGCCCGGCAGCCGGGCGACCGCACCTCGGTGTTCTATGCCGCCGCCCCCGGCGGGGTGCGCACCACCGAGGCGTTCAGCCAGTCGGTGCGCTACGACGCCCTCGACACCGACCGCGCGCGCGGCACCATCCGCGACATCGCCCACGCCTACAGCCGCGATGGCGGGCTGGCGGTGCTGTACGGCAACATCGCGCTCGACGGCGCGATCGTGAAGACCGCCGGCGTGGTCGACAGCCTGCTCACTTTCCGCGGTCCGGCGGTGATCTTCGACAGCCAGGACACCGCCGTCTCGGCGATCCTCGGCAACCGGGTGAAGGCGGGCGACGTGGTGGTGATCCGCTACGAAGGGCCGCGCGGCGGGCCGGGCATGCAGGAGATGCTGTACCCGACCTCCTATCTCAAGTCGAAGGGGCTGGCAGAGGCCTGTGCGCTGATCACCGATGGCCGCTTCTCCGGCGGCAGCTCCGGTCTCTCGATCGGCCATATCTCGCCCGAGGCGGCGGAAGGCGGTGCGATCGGCCTGCTGCGGGATGGCGACATCATCGAGATCGACATCCCGAACCGCGTGCTGCGCGCCGACCTGTCCGATGCGGAACTCGCCGCGCGTCGGGAGGCGCTGGACGCCGCCGATGGCTGGCACCCCGAGCGCGAGCGCACGGTCTCGCCCGCGCTGCAGGCCTATGCGGCGCTGACCACCTCCGCCTCGCGCGGCGCGGTGCGCGATGTGAGCCAGCTGACCCGGCGCCGCTGAGGCGCGCTGCAACACTCTGTCATTGTCATCGAACTGTCATCGGGCTGTCATATGACAATCACGCAGCGTGGCTAGAACCCGGCTCGCAATCGCGTCGCGTCTCGCGCCGCGGGACGCATCAACGAGGCCGGGCGACACGAAGCGCCGGCAGACAAGGGATCGACCCCCCATGCGTGTTCCGTTCGTCAGCAAACTGGCCCTGCTGTGCGCCGCCGCCATGCCCTTCATGGCCGGCACCGCCGCCCGGGCGGGTGAGATCACCGGCGCCGGCTCGAGCTTTGCCGCGCCGATCTATGGCGCCTGGGCTGCGGCCGAGAAGGCCGCCGGCGGCAATGTGACGCTGAACTACCAGTCGATCGGCTCGGGTGCCGGTCAGAACCAGATCATCGCCCGCACCGTCGATTTCGGTGCGTCGGACGCGCCGATGGCGGCGAGCAAGCTTGAGGCCAACGGGCTGCTGCAGTTCCCGACCGTGACCGGTGCGGTGGTCGCCATCGTCAACGTCCCGGGCATCGGCACCGACCAGCTCAAGCTGTCGGGTGACGTGCTGGCCGATATCTTCGCCGGCAAGATCACCAACTGGAATGACACCCGCATCGCGTCCGCCAATCCCGATCTGAAGCTGCCGGATCTGGCCATCGCCCCGGTGCACCGCGCCGACGGGTCGGGCACGACCTTCGTGTTTACCTCCTATCTCGCCAAGGTGAGCCCGAGCTGGAAGTCGGAAGTGGGTGCTGCCAGCTCGATCTCCTGGCCGGGTGGTGCCGGTGCGCGCGGCAATGACGGCGTCGCCGCCACCGTTCACAACACCGTCGGCGGTATCGGCTATGTCGAATACGCTTATGCGGCCAACAACCACCTGACCACGACGCAGCTCAAGGACCATGCCGGCAGCTTCGTCGAGCCGACCATGGCCGCCTTCCAGGCCGCCGCGAAGGGTGCGGACTGGGATCATGCCGAGAACTTCGCCGTCGACCTGCTCGACACGGCGGGTCAGGGCGCGTGGCCGATCATGTCGGCGACCTTCGTGCTGCTGCCCACCGCGCCGAAGGACACCGCGCGCTCGGCCGACGTGATCCGCTTCTTCAACTGGGCCTACACGCACGGCAACGACACCGCCCTGAAGCTGAACTACGTCCCGCTGCCAGCCTCGGTCGAGACCAAGGTGCGGGCCGCCTGGACCCATGTCGCCGGCGCTCCGAAGCTCTGAGCGTGTTGGGGGCTGCGCCGGAAGGGGTCATCTGACGCGCGTTCGCTGCGCTTCGCTGCTCACGGCCCACAAGGCCGCTGCGCTGCGATGCTCTCGAACACACGACATCTGACCCCTTCCGACCCAGCCCCCTCCTTTTTCGGGTCGGGTGTGGGGGGTATGCCTTTCACCCACCGGCAAACTTTCAAAAGTCTTTTTGCTTCTTTTTCTTCAGAAAAAGAAGAAAGCTGAGGGGATGATGGGCGCAGGGGCGATCTCGGGCGCGGGTGGCGACAGGGCTTTCTCGGGCGCGACCCGGCTGGCGGCGCTGCTGGTGCTGGTGCTGATGGGGGGCATCATCGCGGTGATGGCCTGGGGCGGGCGCGATGCGTTCGCGACCTTCGGGCCGCATTTCCTGATCAGTAACATCTGGAACCCGGTCACCGAGAAGTTCGGCGCGCTGGCGCCGATCTACGGCACGCTGGTCACCGCGATCCTGGCGATGGTGTTCGCGGTGCCGTTCGCGTTCGGCATCGCGGTGTTTCTTACCGAGATGGCGCCCAAATGGCTCGCGCAGCCGCTGGGTATCGCGATCGAGCTGCTGGCGGCGGTGCCGTCGATCATCTTCGGCATGTGGGGCTTCTTCGTCATCGTGCCGGTGATGGCACAGGACATCCAGCCCTGGCTGATCCATCATCTCGGCCATGCGCCGCTGATCGGGGCGTTCTTTTCCGGCGCACCCTTCGGCACCGGGCTGTTCACCGGCGGGCTGATCCTGGCGGTGATGGTCACGCCGTTCATCACCGCGGTGATGCGCGACGTGTTCACCGCGATGCCGCCGGTGCTGAAAGAGAGCGCCTACGGGCTGGGCTGCACGCGCTGGGAGGTGCTGAGCCGGATCGTGCTGCCCTATTCGCGCACCGCGGTGGTGGGTGGCATCATGCTCGGCCTGGGCCGCGCGCTGGGCGAGACGATGGCGATCACCTTCGTGATCGGCAACTCGACGCGGATCACATCACCGTCGCTGTTCGCACCCGGCAACACCATCGCCTCGCTGGTCGCGCTCGAATTCCCCGAGGCTTCGGCCGGCAGCCTGAAGCTGTCGGCGCTGCTCGCGCTCGGGCTGATCCTGATGGTGATTTCGCTGATCACGCTGTCGATTTCACGCATGCTGCTGCGCAGCCGGAAGACGTCACGATGAGTGCCACCACGCTGGACGCCGTGCCGCAGGGCATCAGGCTGTCGGTCTCGAAGCAGCAGCGGCGGCGCCACCGCACCGACCGGCTCGTCGCTGCCCTGTGCATTTTCGCCACCCTGGTGGTGCTGGCCGCCCTGGGCTCGATCCTGTGGACGCTGGTCGCGCGCGGGCTCTCGGGACTGACGATCGACGCACTGAGCCATGTCGCCGCACCCCCGGGACAGGGTGGCGGCCTGCTCAATGCCATCGTCGGCTCGCTGATCCAGACCGCGCTCGGCATGGTGATCGGCACGCCGATCGGGCTGCTGGCCGGGATCTTCCTGGCCGAATATGGGCGCAACTCGCCGTTCGCCAATGCGGTGCGGTTCGTCTCCGACATGCTGCTGTCGGCGCCGTCGATCCTGGTGGGCCTGTTCGTCTATCTGATCCTGGTCGAGACGCTGGGGCATTTCTCGGGCTTTGCCGGGTCGGTCGCACTGGCGGTGCTGGTGATCCCGATCGTGGTGCGCACCACCGAGGACATGCTGCGGCTGGTGCCGGTGCAGATGCGCGAAGCGGCCAGTGCGCTCGGCGCACGGCAGTGGCGGGTGACGCTGCTGATCTGCCGCGCGGCGAAGGCGGGGCTTGCGACCGGCGTGCTGTTGGCGATGGCACGCACCGCCGGTGAGACCGCGCCGCTGCTGTTCACCTCGCTGGGCAACTTGGTGTGGTCGGTCAGTCTCGACCAGCCGATGGCGAGCTTGCCGCTGACCATCTATCAATATGCCGGCTCGGCCTATGACGACTGGATCCAGCTCGCCTGGACGGCGTCGCTGCTGATCACCGTGGGCGTGCTGGCGATCAACATCATCGCGCGGGTGATGCTGCGCTCGAAAAGGTAGACGAGGTCGTGAACCAGATGAGCGAACACACCCCGGCAGAGCGCGTGCCCGCCAGCACCCCGATCACCGTCGGCGCGCCGGAGGTGCGGGCCGTCGAGGCGCTGCCGGCCGAAACCAAGATCTCGGTGCAGAACCTCGACTTCTATTATGGCGACAACCACGCGCTGCGGAACATCAACATCGATTTCCCCGCCCGCCGCGTCACCGGCATGATCGGACCGTCGGGCTGCGGCAAGTCCACCCTGCTGCGCACGCTCAACCGGATGTATGATCTCTATCCCGGGCAGCGCGCCACGGGACGGGCGATGCTCGACGGCGTCAACATTCTCGATGGCGGTCTGGACGCCAACACGCTGCGCTCGCGGGTGGGGATGGTGTTTCAGAAGCCGACGCCGTTTCCGATGTCGATCTACGACAACATCGCCTTCGGCATCAGGCTGCACGAGAAACCGTCGAAGAGCGAGCTCGACGGCCGGATCGAGGATTCGCTGCGCCGGGTGGCGCTGTGGGACGAGGTCAAGGACCGGCTGAAGGCGGGGGCGACCGAGATGTCGGGCGGCCAGCAGCAGCGGCTGTGCATCGCGCGCACCATCGCCACGAAGCCGGAGGTGATCCTGCTCGACGAGCCGACCTCGGCGCTCGATCCGATCTCCACCGCCCGCGTCGAGGAACTTCTCGATGAGCTCAAGGGTGATTTCACCATCGTCATCGTCACCCACAACCTCCAGCAGGCAGCGCGCTGCGCGGACCAGGTGGCGTTCTTCTTCATGGGCGAGCTGATCGAGGTCGCACCGGCCGACATCCTGTTCACCCGCCCGCGCGAGCGGCGCACCCAGGATTACATCACCGGCCGCTTTGGCTGAAGGCTGGGAGGAATTTGATCATGACCGGCACCGAACAACGCCATATCGTCAAGAGTTACGAACAGGAGCTCGATCAGCTCCGTGACCTGCTCGCCCGCATGGGTGGCCTGGTGGAGGCGCAGACCTCGCATGCGGTCAATGCCATGCTGTTCCGTGACGCCGGCGATGCCGCGGCGGCAATGGAAGGCGATGCGGCGGTCGACGCGCTGGAACGCGAGATCGAGCAGCTCGCGATCCGCCTGCTCGCGCTGCGCTCGCCGCTGGCGCAGGATCTGCGCGGCATCGTCGCCGCGCTGAAGATTTCGGGTGATCTCGAACGCATCGGTGATTACGCCGCCAATGTTGCCAAGCGCAGCATGCGCATCGAGGCCGTCAATCCGGCGATGGCCTCGGGCGGCATGCGCAGCCTCGCACGGCTGGTGCAGGAAAGCCTCAAGCTCGCCGTCGATGCCGTCAACAACAACGACGCCTCGATCGCGCTGGAGGTCTGGCGCGCCGATCGTGCGGTGGACGATCTCTACACGGCGATGTTCCGCGAGCTCATCACCTACATGATGGAGGATCCGCGCTCGATCACCGCCTCGACGCATATGCTGTTCATCGCCAAGAACCTCGAGCGCATCGGCGATCATGCCACCAACATCGCCGAGCGCGTGCATTACGCGGTGACCGGCGACATGCTGCCGGCCGAGCGGCCGCGCGGCCAGACACCGGTGAGGGACGGCGAATGAGCGGCGCGATGAGCGGAGTGGCGGGGAGCGCGGGCGAGCGTGCGCGTCGTGGCGCATCGCGCGAGGAGCAGGTGCGACCGCGCGTACTCTGCGTCGAGGACGACCCCGCGCTGGCGGTGATGCTGCGCTACAATCTCGAAAAGCTCGGCTATGTCGTCGACGAGGCGTCGGACGGGCAGGAGGCGCTGCTGCGTGTGGCGGAAGTCACGCCCGATATCGTGCTGCTCGACTGGATGCTGCCCAGCCTCTCGGGTCTGGAAGTCTGCCGCCAGCTTCGCCGCCGTCCGGAGACGCGCGACGTCCCGGTGATCATGCTGACCGCTCGAGTCGAGGAGAGCGATTCGATCCGCGGACTGAACACCGGTGCGGACGACTACATCACCAAGCCGTTCAGCATGGAGGCGCTCGCTGCGCGGATGCGCGCCCTGCTGCGCCGCGTGCGTCCGCAACAGGGCAGCAGGCTGCTCGAATTCCACGACATCGTGCTTGATCCGACCGAGCATCGCGTCACCCGCGGCGGGCGGGCGGTGCATCTGGGCCCGACCGAGTTCCGGCTGCTGGAGTTCTTCCTGCGCCACCCGCGCCGGGTGTTCGCGCGCGAGGCGCTGCTCGACGCGGTCTGGGGGGCGGACATCCATGTCGAGGCGCGTACGGTGGACGTGCATATCCGCCGGCTGCGCAAGGCGCTCAACGGTCCGGGCGAGACCGATGTGGTGCGCACCGTGCGCTCGGCCGGCTACGCGCTGGATGTGGACGCTGTCTGAGGCTGCCCGCCCGGGATGATCGATGCCTGGCTGATCGCGGCGGGGGCCACAGGCGCCGTGCTTGGCGCGAGCCTGGTCTCGCTGCGGCGCAGACCGCAACCGCTTGCGCTCGACGTGGCAGCGTCGCAATCGGTTTCGACGGGCGGGGCCGAGGCGGAAGCGAGCCGGCTGCTGGCCCGGATTGTCGATTCGCTGGCGGCGCCGATCGCGGTGGTCGATCGCGGCTTTTCGATCCGTCACGCCAATGCCGTCGCGCACGCGCTGCTCGGCGACGCTGCCGGTGCGGTGTTGCGTCATCCGGCGTTGCGGGCGGCGGCGGCCACGCTGTCCGCGGCCAGTGTCACCGAGATCGAGATCCCGCTCGACGTGCCGGTGCAGCGCCGTCTGCGCGCTTCGCTGATGCGTCTGCCGGAGCCGTTCGCCCGTGACGGTCTGCTTGGCGTGGTGCTCGACGATCGCACGCAGAACCTCGCTCTCGACCGCATGCGCGCCGATTTTGTCGCCAATGCCAGCCATGAGCTGCGCACGCCGCTCGCCGCGCTGATCGGCTTCATCGACACGCTGCGTGGTCCCGCCGCCGATGATCCCGTCGCCCAGCAGCGGTTTCTGGAAATCATGTCCGGCCAGGCGCAGCGCATGCGTCGGCTGATCGACAATCTGATGTCGCTGTCGCGCGTGCAGCTCACCGAACACGAGCGTCCGCGCGGTGTCGCCGATGCCGGTCTGCTCGCCGAGCGGGTGGCGGCGGAATTGCGGCCGCTCTTCGCGACACGCGACCAGAATCTGTCCCTCGACATCCACAGCGGCTTGCCGCAGGTCGCCGCCGATACCGACCAGATCGCACAAGTGATTGGCAACCTTCTCGACAACGCATCGAAATACTCTCCTGCAGGCGCACATGTGCGTCTGTCGGTCGAGGCCGCGCCGTCGGCATCGGTCAGTCTCGACGAGCCGCTATGGTCGGCCCTGCCGGGGGTGGTGATCTCGGTTGCCGATGACGGGCCGGGCATCGCCGAGCAGCACATCCCGCGTCTGACGGAGCGATTTTATCGTGTCGACGAAAGCCATGCCGGCCGATCGGGCAGCGGGCTGGGCCTTGCGATCGTCAAGCACATCATCGGTCGCCACCGCGGCAAGCTGGCCATCGAGAGCACGCCGGGCGAGGGCTCGATCTTTCGCGTCTGGCTGCCGGCTGCGGCAGCAGACGCCGGCAGGGCAAGCCAGAAATATCCCTGACGCCAGAACCGTTGTTACAAAACGTGCTTTTCCGGTCACGTCACAAAACCGCAACCGAACTGTTATGAAAGCGCGACAGAACCCGGCCGACCGCGTCGATATAAGCGGCCCGTGATTGCGGTGCCGGATTGTTGGCATCGCGGGCCTCTTTCAAGGATCTGGTCATGGATGCCAATTCGTCCCCGCGCCGCGCCTGGCTCGCCGCGGGCGCGTCTGTCACGGTGCTCTGCGCGCTCTGCGTCGCGGCACCCGCCCGAGCCGCAGCGTCGAACATCGACAGCATCGAAAAGCAGATCCGCGCCCTGCAGGCGGAGCTGCACCATGTGAAGGCCGAGATGGCCCGCAAGGACGCCGCCGAGAAACGCGCTGCCGCCCAGCACGGTCCGGGCTTCAACGAGGCGGTCTATGGCCGCGACATCCACGGCAACCCGGTCTATCTCGGCCCGGGTGTGGGCATGGCGCGTGCTTCCGGCACCCAGCCCGCCGGGTCGCCCTATCTCAACGTCGAGGGTACGCCACACAACGTGATGGCCAAGCTCGGCCAGGGGACCTTCATGGTCGGCGGCGTGTCGGTCACGCTGGGTGGATTCGTCGACGTGACCGGGGTGTATCGCTCGCGCACCGAAGGCAACGACGTCGCCTCCGATTTCGGCAACGGCATCCCCTTTCGCAACGTCGCCGCCGGTCACATGAACCAGTTCCTGATGTCGGGGCGTGCCTCGCGGCTGTCGATCCTCGCCCAGGACGACGCGACGCCCAACACCCATCTCGCCGCCTATTACGAGATGGACTTCCAGAGCGCGGGCACCAGCTCCAATCCGCGCGAGAGCAACAGCTATACGCTGCGCGTCCGCAACGTCTACGGCACCTATTACAATCACGACTGGGATCTCAAGATCCTCGGCGGCCAGTCCTGGTCGCTGGCGACGGCTTACAAGGTGGGCCTGACCGAGCGTCAGGAAAACGCGCCGCTGGCGATCGACCACCAGTACGTTCCGGGCTTCACCTGGACGCGCCAGGCCGGCATCCGCATCGTCAAGGGTTTCGATCACTCGAAATACCATCTGGGCCTCGCCTTCGAGGAGCCGCAGACCCTGTACGCCTCGGCCGGTCCGAACGGCATCGTGCCGGCTTCGGTCGGCACCATCACCACCTCCGTCACCGGCGGCGGCACCAACAACAACGCCACCTCCTACACCACCGAGATCGCGCCGGACACGATCCTCAAGATCGCCGCCGATCCCGGCTGGGGCCATTACGAGCTGTTCGGCCTGATGCGCTTCTTCCAGGCGCGCCAGAGCCTCGGCACCTGGGGCACCAACCATGTCCAGATCGCCGGCGGCGGTGGCGGGTCGACGATCCTGCCGCTGATCAAGGGCAAGCTCGACCTGCAGCTGTCCGGCACCATCGGCAAGGGCATCGGCCGCTACGGTACCAGCCAGCTGCCCGACGCCACCTTCGACGCCGCGGGCCATATCGTGCCGCTGACCAACCTGCAGGCGCTCGGCGGGCTGGTCTACCACCCGGTCAAGACCGTTGATCTCTATGCCTATGGCGGCACCGAGCGCGTGCTCGATCGCGAGGATTTCACCGTCGGCGGCAAGGGCTATGGCTACGGCAGCCCGCTCTACAACAACAGCGGCTGCAACATCGAAGGTTCGGCGGCCACGCTGTGCGTCGCCAACACCCGGGCCATCACGCAGGGAACGGTCGGCTACTGGTGGCGTGCCCTCAAGGGTCCGTTCGGCACCCTGCAGAACGGGCTGCAGTATTCGTACACCAAGCGCCAGATCTTCAGCGGCATCGGCGGCTCGCCCAAGACCGACGACAACATCGTCATGCTGAGCTTCCGCTACCTGCCGTTCCAGTGAGGCTGCGCCAGGCGTCGAGCGTGACATTTTCGTAACGCTCGACGCCACGAAATCATCTGAGGCTCCCGCCACCCTCCCGTCCGTTTCGTCCATGACATAAAAAGACCCCGTGACTCGCGATCGCCCTCGCCAATGAAGCGGCGACGCCGATGCCACGGAGGGACGACATGACTCGATTTCCGGCCGTCAGGGCGGGCCTGCTGACGGCAACCGCGCTCGGTGCCACGTTCACGTTCGGCACCCCCCGGGCCCATGCCTCGACCGATCAGAGGATCGACGCCATCGAACGGCAGATCCGCGCCCTGCAAGGCGAGCTGCACAAGGTCAAGGCCGATCTGGCTCAGCGCAACGCCGAACTGCGCGCCCGGTCGGAGCGCGAGCGCGCCGCAGCACCGCGCACCGCTGCCGTCCTGTCTCCGGGCACCAAGATCCCTGTCTACATGGGGCCGGGCCAGGGCATGGTGATGGTCTCGCCGTCGTACACCACGCCGGCCGGCTCGCCCTACCTGAACGTCTTCGGCGTCCCGCACCGCTCCTATGCGGCCAGCGGGCTGGGCACGTTCCAGATCGGTGAGGTCTCGGTCACGCTCGGTGGCTACGTCGATCTCGCCGCCATCTACCGCTCGCGCAACGAGAGCCTCGACAACGCCTCCGATTTCGGCAACGGCATCCCCTACCCCAATGCGGTGAACTACCATCAGTCCGAGTTCCGCATGAGCGGACGCAGCTCGCGCCTCGGCATCCTCGCCCAGGACAACATCACCCCGGTCACCAACCTCGCCGCCTATTACGAGATGGACTTCGTCTCCGCCGGCACGTCGTCGAACGCCCGCGAGACCAACAGCTACACGCTGCGCCTGCGCAACGCCTACGGCACCTACGAGCGCAAGGACTACGATCTCAAGATTCTCGCCGGCCAGTCGTGGTCGCTGGCCACCGCGACCCGCGTCGGCATCTCCGAACGCCTCGAGAACGCGCCGCTGGCCATCGACCAGGCGCTGGTCGTCGGCTTCGCCTACACGCGCCAGGCGCAGCTGCGCATCGTCAAGGGCTTCGACAAGTCGAAATACCACCTCGCCCTGTCGTTCGAGGAGCCGCAGACCGTCTATTATGTCGGTCCCAATGGCGCAGCGCCCGCCGCCGTCGGCACCGTGACCAACAGCTTTCCCGGCATCGGCACCAACAACTCCACCTACAACTATTCCAACGAGATCGCGCCGGACATCATCCTCAAGGGCGCGGCCGATCCCGGCTGGGGCCATTACGAGCTGTTCGGCCTGATGGAATTCGAGCGCAACCGCGTCTCGCATGTCGGCTCCGGCTCCAACAACACCGTGCTCGCCGGCGGTGGCGGCGGTTCGTTCATCCTGCCGATCGTCAAGGGCAAGCTCGATTTCATGGGCAATGCCCTGGTCGGCACCGGCATCGGCCGCTACGGACCGGCCCTGATGGCCGATGCCACCATCGATTCCTCCGGCAAGCCGAAACCGCTGCCGGAGTTCATGGGCCTCGCCGGCGTGGTCTATCATCCCGCCAAGCCGTGGGACATCTATGCCTATTTCGGCACCGAGCGCATCCTGCATCGCGAGGATTTCGACGCCGCCGGCAAGGGCTATGGCTATGGCAACCCGCTCTATTCCAACGCCGGCTGCCTGACCGAGCTCAGCACGCTGGCCTGCATCGGCAACACCAAGAACATCACCGAAGGCACGATCGGCCTTTGGTACCGCCCGCTTCGGGGACCGTTCGGCACGCTGCAGAACGGCATCCAGTACGCCTACATCAAGCGCGACGCCTTCAGCGGCATCGGGGGCGCTCCACACAGCGACATCAGCATCGTGATGATGTCGTTCCGCTACCTCCCCTTCCAGTGAAATCAGGCGCATAAACGCGCCGTGGCGGCGATCCGACGGCGATCTGCTGCGCTTCGCTGCTCACGGCCCCAATTTTTAGCCAAGCCTGGGCCGCTCCGCTGCGATGCTCGCAGATCACGGCCGGGCGGCCCCGCAGGGCGGGGCCTCTCGCTCGCCACGACACGTTTCTGCTTCACGCAGGATGATCGCCTCATCCTTGGTTTCGTCGACGTCTTCACCATGGCGCGCCTGCGCTGACCGAGGTCCAGGAGCCCGAGGCTCCTGGTGGGGTTCGGGGCAACGCCCCGAGTGCTGCTACCCGCGTTCGACCATCGCGCTGGCGGCCTGCAGATCGACCGACAGCAGCCGGCTGACGCCGCGCTCCTGCATCGTCACCCCATACAGCCGGTCCATATGGGCCATGGTGAGCTGGTGGTGGGTGACGACGAGAAAGCGCGTGCCGGTGCTGCTGACCATGTCGCCGAGCAGGGTGGCGAAGCGTTGGACGTTGGCGTCGTCGAGCGGCGCGTCGACCTCGTCGAGCACGCAGACGGGGGCGGGGTTGCAGCCGAACACCGCGAAGATCAGCGACAGCGCGGTCAGCGCCTGTTCGCCGCCCGACAGCAGCGACAGGGTGGCCAGCTTCTTGCCCGGCGGCTGCGCGTAGATCTCAAGCCCGGCTTCCAGCGGGTCGTCCGAGCCGACCAGCCCCAGATGTGCCCGCCCGCCGCCGAACATGCGGGCGAACAGGGTCTGGAACTGCGCATCAACCTGCCGGTAGACCGCGCCCAGACGCTCGCGGCCCTCGCGGTTGAGGTTGCCGATGGTGCCGCGCAGCCGGGCGATGGCGCTTTCGATCTCCTCGCGCTCGCGCAGCAGGGTGCCGGCCTCGTCCGACAGCGCCTGCGCCTCGATCTCCGCACGCAGGTTGACCGGGCCGATCTCGTCGCGCTCGCGCAGCAGCCGGGCGACCTTGCGGCGCAGACCGGTCTCGGCGGCGTCGGACAGATCGTCCGGAACGAAGGTTGGCAGGGCGCGGTTTTCCTGCTCGGTCGCCGCGAGCAGGGCCGACAGCGCCTCCTCGGCCTGGGCGTGCTGGGTTTCCGCCCGTGCCTGGGCCTCGCGGGCGACGGCCGAGCCGAGGTCGGCCCCACGCGCGGCGCGTTGCGCGGCCGCGAGTGCGGCTTCGGCATCGGCGAGGGCGGCCTGCGCTTCGAGCCAGTGCGCGCCGGCTGCTGCGGCCGCTGCCTGCGCGTCGTCGCTGCGCGCGCGGGCGGCGCGAGGAGTGGCCTCAGCCTGCGCGACACCCGTCAGCAGGGTTTCGGTGCGGGCCTGCCATTCCGCGAGCGCCGCATCGCCGGTCGCGAGCTGGGCGGCCCAGCGGTCGCGCTCACCCGACAGGCCCGCTCGACGCGCCTGCCGTCCGTGCCGCTCCGCGCTCAGCGCATCGTGCTCGGCCTGCGCCGTCGCGCGCGCCGCGCCGGCCTCGTGCGCCGATTGCGCCGCCGCCTCGGCCAGGCCGGCCAGCAGGGCTGCATCCGGCAGGCTGGACAGCGCGTCGACCAGGCCCGCCAGGCGCAAGGTGGCGGCGTGATGATCCTCACGCAGGGCCGCTGCCTGCGGGGTCAGCGCCGCCAGACGGGCGGCCTGCGTGTCGGCCTGGGCGGCGAGCGAGGCGGTCTGTGCCACGCATTCGCCGCGCAGACGCTCGGCGGCCTCCCGCGCGGCGGTCGCAGCCGTCAGTGCGCACTCAGCTTCGGCATCCAGCCGGGAGGCCTCGGAGGCGGCTTCGGCGAGGAAGGGCAGGGCGGGGAGGGCGGCGAGCCGGGTGGTCAGCTCCGCCTGCGCCGTGGCGATGTCCTGCCGTTCGGCGGCGATACGCTTTCGCTGCGGGGCGAGGCTGCCGAGCCGGCTGTCGGCCTCGGCCTGACGCGCGCCCGCCGCCGCCGCCTGTCGGCGGGCGTCGGCGAGCCTGCCTTCCAGATCGCGCAGGTGCTCGCGGGCGCTGCGTTCCGCCCTTTCCGCCGTCTCGGCGGCGGTGCGGGCCTGTGCGGCAGAGGTTGCGGCCCCTGCGGGGTCGTCGCTGTCGCGCAGGGCGGCCTCGGCCTGTTCGAGCGCGGCGCGGGCCTCGTCGCGCTCGGCGGTGAGCTGTTCGAGCTGTGGTGTGAGCGCATCGAGACGCGAGCGGCGGGCGGTCGCTTCCGCCTCGGCCCGTGCCTGGGCGGCGCGGGCGCCGACGGCGGTGCGCTCCGCCTCGTCGCGCGCCAGTCGCGCGGCGCGCAGGGCGGTGGCCGATGCGGTGGCCTGCGCGGCAGCGGCGTCGGCGCGGGTCGCCAGATCGGGGAGGGCGGCGGCGGCGGCGGTCTCCTGCGCACGCAGCCGGCCCAGACGGGCGCGCTGGGCCAGCCGCTCGGCCGCCGGATCGTGGCCGGGCGGGCGGACATAACCGTCCCAGCGCCACAGCCCGCCAGCGCGCGAGACCAGCATCTGGCCCGGCAGCAGTGCCGCCGGTTCCGCATTGGTCTCGATCAACCCGACACCGCCGAGGGTGCGCATCACCCAGTCGCGCGCCTCCGCATCCGTCGCCTCGATCAGTCCGGCCAGGCCGGTGGCACCCTGCGGGACCGGCGCCGGGGTGCCGTCCGGCCGCCACCAGGGTCCATCGGCGCGGCGTTGCAGCGGGGCGTCCAGACCGTCGCCGAGACAGGCGGCGAGGGCCGGCTCCAGCCCCTGTGGAATGCGCAGCCTGGCGGCGACGGGGGGCAGTGCGGCCCCGGAACCGCCGGCCGGGTCGCCGCCGAGGCCGCCGGACAGGCCTTCGATCTGGGCGCGCAGCCCGGCCAGCGCGGTGGCCGCCGCATGACGGGCGGCCTCGTCGGCGCGCGCCTGCGTTTCGTCTGCCTCCGCCTGCGTCTGCGCGTCGTCCAGGGCCTGCGCGGCCTGCGCCAGCGCGATCTCGGCCGCCGCCGCCGCGTCCCGGGCCGCTGACGCGATGGCGGGATCGGGGAGGGCGGTGAGGGCGGCGTCGTGGTCGCGGGACAGCGTGGCATGCAGCCCGTCGAGCCGGCTCGCCCGCGCCCGGGCGGCCTGCGCGGCGGAGACGCAGCGTTCGCGTGCCGCGCGCGCCGCCATCGCGACGGCTCTCGTCTCGTCGGCGGCCGCGACCGCGGTGGCGCGCGCGTTGCCGCACTCGGCCAGCGCCTGTCGGGCGGTTTCGGCCTCGGTCTCGAGCCGGGTGACGGTGGCCTGGGCGGCCTGCGTCGCCTCGGGACACAGCAGGCCGCGGGCCTGCTCCTCCTGGGTGGCGAGGGTGGCGTCGGTCTCGGCGAGCTTCGCGGCGCGGGCGGTCAGGGCTTCATGCTGGCGGCGCACCGCCTCGTGCGCGCGTACCGCCTCGGCATGGTGCTCGCGCGCCTCGACGAGCGCGGCCGCGGCCGCGGCGCGGGCCTGCATGGCCGCGTCGAGCGCCGTGCGGGCGGCGGCGGCGGCGTCCTCGGCGTCGCGCTGCGCAGAGCGGGCCGCGTCCTGGCGTTCGGCGTCGGGTGTCGCGGCAGTCGCGTCGGCGATGTCGGCTTCGAGCGCGGTCAGCCGGAGGGTCAGCCGTTCCAGTGTGGCGGCGGCGTCGTCGTGCTGCGTGAGGATGTCGCGGGCGGTCTCGCGGGCGGCGTCGCGACGCTCGACGGCCAGCCGGAGGGTTTCTGCGGCGCGGGTCTCCTCCGCGCGTGCGGTGGTCAGCGCGGCCTCGCTCGCCTCCAGACGCTCGGGCAGGGCGGCGAGCCAGGCGTCGATCTCCTCCAGTTCGGCCTCCAGCCCAACCAGCGTCTCGGCGGCCGCGTCGCGCCGGGCGCGGGCGGCGTCGCGATCGGCCTCGGCCTGCGCCAGCCGCTCGCGCAGCGCCGCAAGCTCTGCCTCGTCGCGGGCCAGCGCCTCCGCGAGCGCCTCCAGCGCGATCCGGCGGCGCTCGCGCTCTGTGCGGGCCTCCGACTCGGCCTCGCGCAGCGGTGGCAGCCGCGCCGTCGCCTCGGCGAGGGTGGCTTCCCTGGCGGCCGCTTCCGCAGCGCCGGTCTCGGCTGCCGCGCGGGTCGTGGCCAATGCCTCGCGGCCGCGGCGGACGGCCTCATGCGCGCGGGCATGGATCAGGGCATCGAGCGTGGTTTCCGCCTCGCGCAGGGCCACGGCCACCACCCGGTAGCGCGCCGCCTGCTTGGCCTGCTCGCCGAGTGCCCCCAGCCGCGCCTCCAGCCCCAGCCGCACATCCTCGGCGCGGGCGAGATTGGCCTCGGTGGCGCGCAGCTTGAGCTCCGCCTCGTGCCGGCGCGCATGCAGCCCGGTGATGCCGGCGGCCTCCTCGAGGATCGCGCGGCGTTCCTCCGGCCGCGCACCGACGATCGCCGCCACACGCCCCTGGCTGACCATCGCCGAGGAGCGCGCGCCCGAGGCGAGGTCGGCGAACAGCGTCTGCACGTCGCGCGCACGGGCGTCGCGGCCGTTGATGCGATACGCACTGCCCGCACCGCGCTCGATCCGCCGCGTGATCTGCAGTTCGTCGGCATCATGGAACGGCTGCGGCGCCAGACCGGCCGCGCCCTCCATGGTCACGGTGACCTCGGCGAGGTTGCGCGCCGCCCGTGCGGCGGTGCCGGCGAAGATCACGTCGTCCATCTCGCCGCCGCGAAGCGCGCGCGCCGAGCTCTCGCCCATCGCCCAGCGCAGCGCCTCGACCACGTTGGACTTGCCGCAGCCGTTCGGACCGACGATGCCGGTCAGCCCGGGCAGGATCTCGACGCTGGCCGGCTCGGCGAAGCTCTTGAAGCCGGCGATGCGCAACCGGACGAAACGGACGGGATGCGGGGGCAACGAACGACCGCGTCCTCAGCCGCCATTGGCTGCGACGCGCTTCTCGAACTCGGCGTAGGGCATGTCGCCCTGCCGGTAGACCTCCTTGCCGAACACGAAGGTCGGGGTGGAGTCCACCTGATAGGTATTGGCGCCGTAATTGTAGTCGGCCAGCACCTTGGCCTGGATCGCCGGATCGGTGATCGCCTTCTGGAAGCCGGCCGGCGACAGCCCGGCGAGCAGCGCCATCTTCTGCAGTTCGGCCTGCGGGTTCACGCCCTCGGCGAAGGCCCAGCGCTGCTGGTTGGCGAACAGAGCCATGATGAACGGCTCGTAGCGCTCGGCCGGCAGCGCGCGCGCCACCTCGGCGGCCATCAGAGCCACCTGGTCGAAGGGGAAATCATAGAACTCGTAGCGGATGCGCCCGGTATCGATCAGCTTCGCCTTGACCTCGGGGAGGGTATGCACGGCGAACGAGGCGCAATGCGTGCAGGTGAGCGAGAACCACTCCTTGACCACCAGCTTGGCATCCGGCTTGCCCATCACCGAGGCCGGCTCCGGCGGCGCATCGGCAGCCACCGCGCGCGCAAGGGGAAATGCCAGGCTGGCGCCGAGCAGCAGGCGGCGGGGCAGAAGGGTGGTCATCGGCGCTTCGGTTCCCATGGCAGGACTCGGGGGCGCGCACGATAGCCCGGGGTTGCGAGAGGATCCAACAGGCCTTCTCCTTCCCGAACGCGGCGCGGTCGACAGCGATCTGCCCGGCGATCCTTCCGTGTCTCAGTAGTTGAACTGATATTTCAGGGCCACCGACGTCCCGGGATCGTTCTCGGGCGTGATCGCGCCCGTCGTCGGTCCACCGGTGCCGACTTGCGTTGCGAGCTTCAGCCGCTTGGTGAGATCGATCTGCACCTGGGCGGAAGTGCCGCCGCCGCTGGTGGCCTGTTTCGCACCCACATAGACGCCGCGCGCGACATAGCGGCCGGCTTCCACGCTCGCGCCGGTGCCGTTGTTGCCGCCGCCGATCGACAGCCGGTCGAGACCCAGCCCCGAGCGGATCGAGTTCAGCGTCGAGCCGCCGCCGCCCACGCCGGAGAGTTCTGCGAGGGCAGCGGCGACCTGCGCGGCCTGGAAGGCGGACATCTTGCCGCTGGTCTCGCCGAACAGCAGCAGGGCCAGGATCTGGTCCTGCGGCAGCGGGGGCGAGGAGGAGAGATCGATCTTCGGCGTGCTGGCATAGCCGCCGACATGCAGCCGCGCGGTGGTCGAGCCGACCGCGCTCTCGGCGAGGAAATCGAGGGAGGGATCGAGCCGTCCGGTCACGCCGGTGCCGTTGAAGCCGACCTTGCCGCGGGTGAAGGTCAGCCTTGTGCCGACCAGGTCGAAGGTGCCGTGACGCAGTTCGAAGCCGCCGGCGACCTGCGGGGCGGTGGTGGTGCCCCCCACCGTCAGCTTGCCGCCAAGCTCGGCATCGAGCCCGTGGCCGCGGATGAAGATCTGCCCCGGCGCGTTGAGCACGAGCGCCAACGCGATCGCCGTGGCACTCGGCGGGGTGGGCGGCGGCGGTTTCTGGCCGGGGCGGATCACGTTGAGTTTCGCGACCGACGCGGGCAGCGAGTTCGGCACGTTGATCGAGGCGGAATCGATTGTCACCGTCCCGCCGACGGCCAGGTTGCCCTGTGCGAGGCCGTGGATGCGCAGGTCGGCGTCGAGCACGGCGGTGAGCAGGTCGCTCGACAGCGGCCGGGCGTTCTTCGCGGTGATGTGCAGGTCGACCGGGATCTGCGGTTCCAGCACGCCGATCGTGCCGTTGGCATTGATATGCCCGTCGCCGGCCCGGGCGTCGAAATTCGACAGCGTCAGTGACTTGCCGGCGGCGGTGACCAGCGCGGTCATCGCAGTGAGGCGCACGCCCTGCGCGTAATCGGCGACCGAGCCGTTGGCCAGCCGCACGCTGCCGTTGACCGACGGGGCGGACAGCGTGCCGGCGACGCCGAGATCGAGGTTCAGCTGGCCGGTGACATGGCGGCCCTGCTGCTCGACGATCGGGTTGGCCAGCGCGAGATCGACCGGGCCGGTCAGGCGCAGGGCGAGCTGGCCGGAGGGGCCGGCCGAGGGCAGCGGGACGGTGCCGTTGGCGTGCAGGTCGATGTCGCGCCCGGCGGTGAGGCCGGCGCGCAGGCGGGCCAGTGTGCCGGCGAGATCGACATCGGCGATCAGGTTGGCCGCCGGGATGGCAGCGGCTGGGCCGGAGGCCATCTTCATGCCGGTGGCGGTCAGATGGATGTTGCCCGACGGTTTCGCCGTGCTCCCGGTCAGATGCGCGCGGGCGGCGATCACGCCGGCGGCGTCGAGGGTCGGCGCGAAGGGTCTGGCCAGCGCGGGCGTGATGTTGGCCAGCGTCGCGTTGAGGTCCAGCGTCGGCGTGATACGGCCGGCGAGGTCGATCTGCGCGGGCGACGCGCCGCCGGCGGCGGGCACCACGGTGAGGTGCAGGTGGTCGATCGCGGTTTCCTTGCCGTAGCTGAGCTTCGCCGGGGCGGTCAGTGCGAGGCGTTCGTCCTTGGCGGTGGCGGTCAGCCGGCTGAGGGCGACGGTGCTGTGGACGGCGTCGAGCACCAGCGCGGCATCGATCAGCCCGGGGCCGTTGCTGTTGGCGATCGCGCCGGTGAGGGCGGCATGGGCGACCATCGCGAGTGCGGATTTCGGCCCGCGCAGGGTGAGGTTCGCCTGGCCGCCGATGCTGCCGGCGGCGATGCCGGTGGCATTCAGCGCGAGATCGAGCTTCGGATCGGCGGTCGGATCGTCGACATGACCAGTGAGGGCGAGCCGGCCGACGCGCGCGGTGGGCAGTCCGGCATCGTTGGCGTGCAGGTCGATCAGCACACGCGGTACCGCGCCGGACTGTTCGGTGCGCAGCTTTGCCGACAGCGATCCCGAGACCGGCTGGCCGACCAGCGGTGCGAGATCGGCCAGCCGCGACATCGCCAGATCCACCGAGCCGAGCGGGATTGCAGCCTTGGGCGCCATGTTCAGGTCGGCGGTGCCACGGGCGGATTTCCAGTCCAGCTTCGACAGCACGATGTGCCGGGTGCCGTCGGCCTGCGTGTCGAGCCTGGCGGCCAGATGCAGCGGCGCGCGGTCGAGCGTGCCGTCGAGCGCGACGGTGGCGTCGGGAGCACTGGGCAGATGCGTCGCGTCGATCACCGCATGGAGCCTGCCCTGTGGCAGCGTCGCGGTGCCGGGATCGCCGCTCGCCTCGACATGGGCGGCGAGATCGGTGGTGGGGCCGCTCAGATGCGCCTTTGCCGTCAGCGCGCCGCGCAGCGCGGGGCTGAGTGCGGCGAGCTTCGGAAGTGCCGCGTTCGCCGCCAGATCGAGCACGTTGGCGTTGTCGGTGCCGGAGAGATCGACATGCAGCGCCGCGCCGTCGAGGGTCAGCGTCTGGATGGCGATGTCGGCGGGCGGAGCGGGGGTCTCGGGCGTCGCGGGGGCCTGGGTCTGCACGATCCTGGCCACCAGATGCCCGTCATGGCCGATCAGTCCGACCGCCTGCGGCATGCCGCCTGTCAGATCGATGCGGCCGTCCAGGCCGATCGCCCGCCGTGCGCCATGCGCGGGGTCGGAGGCGATGTCGTAGGTCGCATCCAGCGCCGTCGAGCCGGCGAGCTGCACCCCGCCGGCCGCGGCCAGCGGGGCGAGGTCGGGCAGGGTCAGCTTCGCGGTGCCGGTGATCGACGGCGCGGTGTCGGTCTGGGCGGCGAGTCCGATCAGCGGATGGGCGACGGTCAGCGTGACCGGCTTGTGCGGCTGGTCGAGATGGGCGAGGGCGTCGATCTCGATCGGGTGGGCGGCGACCAGCTCGGGCTGCGGTCCGGGCAGATGTACCCCGGCCAGCGTCGCGTGCAGCCTGACCAGCCCGGCAAGCGCATCGGCGGCGGCCTGACTGTCGATCTTCGCGTCGATCGCGTCGATGGTGGCCCCGCCGGCGGCCAGCGTGGCGATATGGGCGGTGCCGTCCACGGTCGGACGGCTGAACGGTCCGCGGCTGGCGAGATCGAGATGCAGCGATTGCCACGACACCCCGGCCACCGGACTCATCGCCGGCGCATCGGCGCGGAGCGCGAGGGTGCCGGCCATGGTCTCCAGATCGGCCGTGCCATGGGCTGCGGCGGTCAGCCGGGCGGTCTGCGGCCCGGCGGACAGCGCGAGGTTGAGTGCTGTCGCCGTTCGCGGGCCGTCGAGGTCGAGTTTCAGCGACAGCGGATCGAGCGCCGGCAGATGGCCAAGCGCGGTGACCAGACCGCGATCGGGGTCCTCGGCGGACAGATGCAAAGCGAGTTTCGGGTGATCGACCAGCGCGGTCAGCCCGATCGCGCCGGGCGCGTCCTTTCGGGTGACGGCGAGTGCGATGTCCGAGTTCGGCAGGGTTTCGACCGAGATGCCGGCGAACAGCGGCGCGATGGTGGCGAGCTTGGCGCGGCCGGTGATGGCGAGATCGGCCCCGCTCGGCGCCGCGCCGTTCATCAGGCTCGGCCCGACATGCAGCGTGTCGATCGCCAGATGGCGCAGGTCGACGCCGAAGTTCGGCCCCGGGCCGGGTTTGGCGGGTTCAGTCGTGGCGGGCGTGCTTGCCGTGCTCACCGGCGTGCGCTCGACATCGATGCGGCTCGCGGTCAAGGTCTGCACCGAGACCCGCTTGCCGATCAGCGCCAGCGGTGACCAGTCCAGATGCAGGTTGTCGATCGCCAGCCAGATGCCCTGCGTGTCGTGCAGCTCGATCCGCGCGAGATGCAGGTCGTCGGGGAAACGCCCCGACAGGCCGGCGAGATGCACGGTGCCGGAGGTCAGGCTGGCGGCCTGGTTCTCGATCAGCCTGCGGCCCGGACCGGTATTCGCGCCGACCAGCACGATCAGCACCGCGAGCAGGGCCAGGCCCAGCGGCACGCCGAGGATCAGCCCGACCGCCCAGAGCAGCTTGCGGCGCATCAGAAGGCCTCCCCGAGACCGATATAGAGTTCGAACGCGTCGGACTTGCCGGTCTTCGGCCGGTTCAGGGGCACCGCGACGTCGACGCGCAGCGGCCCGATCGAGGTGTAGTAGCGGCCGCCGATGCCCGCGCCATAGCGAACCGTGCCCTGGAACGGCCGCGAGCTGGTCGAGACCTGGCCCGCATCGAGGAAGGCGGCCATGCCGATCTTGTTCCACACACGCTGGCGCAGCTCGAAGCTGCCGGCATCCATCGCCACCCCGCCGACCGGGTAGCCATCGGCGAAGACCGGCCCGATGCCCTGGTAGCGGAAGCCGCGCACGGTGGCCGAGCCGCCGGCGTAGAGCCGCTGGTCGGGCGGCAGGTCGAAGGTCGAGGCGCCCTGCACGGAGCCGACGATGCCCCGCAGCGCGATCACCGTGTGACCGGGTTTCGTCCAGCCGAGGCGGGAGACGTCGAAATACGTGGTCGCGGTGCCCTGCAGGATGGCGAACTCCCGCGTCCCGCCATGGGCCACCGAGTCGAATTCGGGCACGTAGACATCATGCCCGGAGCCCAGCGACACGGTCGGCGTCGCGGTCAGCGAGACCCGGAAGCCATGGGTGGGGCTGTCGAGCGGGCTGGCGAGGTCGGTATTGTCGAAATTCGCCGAGACCGGAAGCTGCACCAGCGTGTAGTGCCGGGTCAGCCCTTCCTGGATGATCTTCTCGCGCTCGCCCTGCAGCCCGACCGCGCCGGTCCAGTGCTTCGAGAACCGCCGGTCGAGACCGATGAAGGCGATCAGCGCGGTCTGGTTGTAGGAATAGAGGTTCTGCTTCAGCCCCTCGAGCTTGATGGTCAGGTTCTGGTTGCGACGCAGGAAGTCGGGCTTGGTCAGCTTGGCGTAGACGTCGTAGCCGAGCCCGTTGACCGCGGTGCCGACCAGACCGGTGCCGAGTGCGACGAGGTCGAGCCGCTCGGCATTGCCGAACAGGTTGTGGTGTGTCCAGGTCACACCGGCCGAGCCGCCGAGATCTGTCGAGTAGCCGGCCTGCACGGACACGGTGTGGCGCTTGGCCTCCTGCATGCTGAACAGCAGCGGCATCCGCCCGTCCACATCCAGCGTGCGGCCCGGGGGTGGGTCGTTCTTCACCGCGACATCGGAGAACACGCCCAGCGAGGCGAGGTCCTGGCGCGCCGCCTCGATCCGGCTCGGCTGCCACAGCTCGCCCGGATGGATCAGCAGCCGGCGTCGGATGAAGCTCTCATGCACATGGCCGAGGCCGTCCAGGAATATGTGACCGATATCGACCCGCGGTCCGGGCGTGATCTTGAACACGATGTCGAGCGTGTGCGTCGCCGGCTTCAGATAGGCCACCGGCTCGGGCACGTCGGCCAGCGCATGGCCGGTCTCGCGCAGACCGCTCAGCAGCGCGCCCTGCGCATCGAGCACCTGCGAGGCGACCGCGTCCTGTCCCGAACGCAGGTCGAAATCGTGCCGCACCGTTGCCGGCAGGCTCTGTCCGGGCGGCAGGTCCATGCTGATGTGACCGATATGGAACATCTGCCCCTCATGGGCGGTGATCACCACCTTCGCGGTGCGCCCCTTGGGAATGGCGGCAATCGCGTCCACCGTGGCGGCGTCGCTCGCCTCGTGGCCGTCGATGAGGATCGCGACATGGCCGTCGTAGTAGCCGAAGCTTTCCAGAGCGGTCTTCAGCCGGTCGTAGTCGCCGCGCGCCCGCCCGGCCAGTGCGAACGGGCTGACGGCCTCGGTCTTCTGCAACGACACCAGGCTGGAACTGCCCGACAGCGCCGCATCGAGGCTCGAATTGCCGGTGGGCGTCACCTTCACACTGTAGGGCTGCGGGTCTGCCGCCCGCGCCACCGTCCAGCACCCCGTGGCGAACAGCAGGCCGCCGGCCAGGGCGAGATGCGTTCTGCGGGGAGGGGATACACTCGGAAACAGGCGCATCGTGGCATTGCATCGTTGAAACATCGCCCTGCCAAGGCTGAAAACCGGCCGCGGTTGCCCTGCCCCGTCCGCTGGAGCGGGAGCGTTGCGTCAAAGACGCAGCGCGGCATCACCGATATTGTCGAAATCGAGGCAAGGCTCTAACGGTGGGGCATGTCGACGTCCCGCGCCGATCCGGCGGAACTCGCGCCGATCCCAGCCAATGGCGCGTATCCGCCCGAAGCGGGGCCGGCCGGCGCGACGGACGACTCCCTCGCTCCCTTCGCCAACGACGCGCCGGAGTCGCCGCTTCGGCGCCTGGTGCGTCGGGCACGCGCCATCCGCCGGCTGCTGCTGATCGTGGTGTGGACGCTGGTCGCGGCTGCGATCCAGTCGGTGCTGCTGATGCTGCCGGGCCGGGCCAAGGCGTCGTTCGCGCGGTTCTACTGGTCGGTGGTGAGCCTGTTGCTGGGCATGCGGATCCGGGTCATCGGTGCGCCGATCGCCGGGCGCATGCATGATGCACGCGCCGCCGAGCGCCGGCCGGTGGTCTATGTCTCCAACCACTCGTCCTGGCTCGACGTGCCGGTGCTGGGTGGGCGGCTGGTGGCGTGTTTCGTCGCCAAGGACGATGTCGCGAGCTGGCCGGCGGTCAGTACCGTGGCCCGGCTCGGCCGCACCTTCTTCGTCTCCCGCCAGCGCGCCAACACGGGGCGCGAGCGCACCGAGATGCGGCAGCGCCTGTCCGCAGGCGACGACCTGATCCTGTTCCCCGAGGGCACCAGCTCCGATGGCACGAGGGTGCTGCCGTTCCATTCCTCGTTCTTCGCCATCGCCGATTGCGGGGCGGATGCGGCGGCGACCGGCACGCCGCTGGTGCAGCCGGTCTCGATCGTGTTCGACCGGCTCGGCGGCCTGCCGGTGGGTCACAAGCAGCGGCCGATCTTCGCCTGGTATGGCGACATGTCGCTCGCCCCGCATGTCTGGCAACTCGCCCAGCACCGCTCGATGCGGGCGACCATCCTGCTGCATCCGCCGCTCGATCCGGTCGATTTCGACAGCCGCAAGTCGCTCTCCCGCGCGGCCTACGCGCTGGTCGCCGACGGGATGGCCGCGCTGCGCCAGAACCGGATGGGCTGAGCGCCGCTTTCGGTTGACATCCGCGCCGGGACTGCCGAACCTGTGGTCGTTCATCCGGAGTGCTCTGGCCCGATGATCGATTCGGTGTCCGCTTTCTCTTGACCCGCACCTGCCCTTGCCTGTTTCTGCGCCGCTCGCGTCGCAGCAGGAGGGATGATCCGTGAGCTCGCCGAATTCCACCAAGGGACTGCACGTCATCACCTGGGGCTGCCAGATGAACGTGTATGACAGCGCGCGGATGACCGACGTGCTCGCGCCGCTGGGCTACCGGCCGGTCGAGAGCCCCGATGCCGCCGACATGGTCATCCTCAACACCTGCCATATCCGTGACCGCGCCGCCGAGAAGGTCTTCTCCGAGCTCGGCCGGCTGCGGCTGGTCAAGCGCGAGCGTGCCGACCAGGGCCGCGACACGGTGATCGCGGTCGCCGGCTGCGTCGCCCAGGCCGAGGGCGAGGAAATCACCCGCCGCGCGCCGTACGTGGACATCGTGCTCGGCCCGCAGACCTATCATCGGCTGCCGGAAATGGTCGCGCGTGCGGCGCGCGCCGGCGGCAAGGTCATCGAGACCGACTTTCCCGCCGAGCAGAAATTCGACTTCCTGCCCGAGGCGATCACCGCGCAGGCGGTGCCCGGCGCGTCGGCCGCGGCCCCCGGGCTGACGGCCTTCCTCACCGTGCAGGAAGGCTGCGACAAGTTCTGCTCGTTCTGCGTGGTGCCCTACACGCGTGGGGCGGAATCCTCGCGCCCCGTCGCCTCGGTGCTGGCGGAGGCGCGCCATCTCGTCGCCCGTGGCGCGCGCGAGATCACCCTGCTCGGCCAGAACGTCAATGCCTATCACGGCACCGGCCCGGACGGGTCGGACTGGTCGCTGGCGAGGCTGGCGCATGCCCTGGCCGAGATCGACGGGTTGTGGCGCATCCGCTACACCACCTCGCACCCGCGCGACATGGATGACGACCTCATCGCAGCGCATCGCGACCTGCCGCAACTGATGCCGTTCCTGCACCTGCCGGTGCAGTCGGGCTCGGACCGCATGCTGTCGGCGATGAACCGCGGCCACACCGCCGACGCCTATCGCCGACTGGTCGACCGCCTGCGCGCCGCCCGGCCCGATCTGGCGCTGAGTTCGGATTTCATCGTCGGCCATCCCGGCGAGACCGAGGCCGATTTCGAGGCCACCCTGCAGCTCGTGCGCGACATCGGCTTCGCGCAGGCGTTCAGCTTCAAGTACTCGCCGCGCCCCGGCACGCCCGCCGCCGGTGCGCCGCTGCGCGTCGCCGAATCTGTCGCCGACCAGCGCCTCCAGGCGCTCCAGGCACTGCTTCGCGAGCAGCAGGCGGCGTTCAACGCCGATTGCGTCGGCCGCCGCGCCGAGGTGCTGTTCACCGGTCCGGGCCGTCATCCGGGCCAGATCGCCGGGCGCACGCCCTGGCTGCAACCGATCCATGTCGAGGGCGGGGAGTCGCTGATCGGCGCCCGCGCCCTCGTTGACATCCGCGCCGCCGCGACCAACTCGGTATCAGGCGCGCTGATCGGCGGAGCGCGCATCGCCCCGTCGCAGACTTCAGAAGTGGACTGCCTGCAACCTGCCTTGGAGGACCACCGCGCTTGAACCAGATCCCGAGGGATTTCCGCCGCTCCGCCCGAGCCGCCGCCGGCCTTTCGGCAGGTGCACCGCCTGAAACCAGTACCGCGGCGATGACCTTCGATGACAACCACCTGCTGAGCGAGCTGCTCGGCGACCACGACCGCAATTTCGCCCGTCTCGAGCAGGGGCTCGGCGTGCGTCTCTCCTGCCGCGGCAACCGCGTCGCCATCACCGGCGAGCCGGGCCGCGTTGCCCTGACCCGCTCCACGCTGGATGCGCTCTACACGCGGCTGCGTGGCGGCGGCAGCGTCGGGCCGGCCGATATCGACGCCGCCATCCGCTTGTCCGGCGTGCATGGCGAGGTGTTCGAGCCACGCTCGCCCCGGCGCGAGGCCGCCGACCGCGCCGTCGTCGCCGCCCTGCGTCCATCCCCGGGCGTGGTGTCGAACGACGACCCTCGCCTGCCGTTCTCCGACCTGCCGGCGATCCGCACCCGCCGCGGCGCGGTCGGTCCGCGCTCGCCGGGGCAGGCGAGCTACATGGAGATGCTGGCCAGCAACGAGATGGTGTTCGGCATCGGTCCGGCCGGCACCGGCAAGACCTATCTCGCCGTCGCCCAGGCCGTCGCCATGCTCCAGGCGGGACGTGTCGATCGCATCGTGCTGTCGCGTCCCGCGGTCGAGGCCGGCGAGCGGCTCGGCTTCCTGCCGGGCGATCTCAAGGAGAAGATCGACCCCTATCTGCGGCCGCTCTACGACGCGCTCAACGACATGATGCCGCCCGACCAGCTCGTCCGCCGCATGGCCACCGGCGAGATCGAGGTCGCCCCGCTGGCCTTCATGCGTGGCCGCACCCTGGCCCACGCTTTCGTCATCCTCGACGAGGCACAGAACACCACCTCGGCGCAGATGAAGATGTTCCTCACCCGCATGGGCGAGGGCACCCACATGGTGATCACCGGCGACCTGTCCCAGGTCGACCTGCCCTCGGGGGTGCGCTCCGGCCTGCGCGATGCGCTCGACACGCTCGAGGGCGTGCCGGGCATCGCGGTGAACCGCTTCGAATCCCGCGACGTGGTCCGCCATCCGCTGGTGGCCCGAATCGTTGATGCCTATGACCGCCGCGAGGCGGCGCGAAAGAACGGCCCTGCGCGACAGTATGAGACCGACCATTTCATCGAAAATGATGACGACGCGGGGCCGTCGGCCTAAATAGCGCCCATCACAACGCGGCCATCGCCGCCCAAAGGACCATGGAACCCCGAAGTACCCCCGGCCCGGCGCATGATGACGCAGACGCCATCACACGCCGGGCGCACAGGCCCGTCATCGACGGCGCCCTCGATCCCGACATCCTGATCCTCGATTCACGCTGGCACCGGCTGGTGCCCGACGCCGAACGCTGGATCCGCCGCGCGGCCCACGCCGCCGGTGGCGCAGGCGCGGTGGTGCTCGACAGCGACCGTCGGGTGAAGGCGCTCAACGCGCGCCATCGCGGCCGCAACAAGCCCACCAACGTGCTCACCTTCGAGCCACCTCCGGGCTTCCCGGGCGGCGACATCATCCTTGCCTTCGAGACCGTGCGCGACGAGGCGCTCGCGAAGGGCTGGCGGCCGGCGCATCATCTCGCCCATCTGGTCGTGCATGGCGCGCTGCACCTGCGCGGCGACGATCACCATCTCGCCGGCGAAGCGCGGCGGATGGAGATGCGCGAAACCCGAATCCTGCACCGTCTCGGCGTGCCCAACCCGTGGCGGACGGGCGGGAGCGTGCGGCCATGAGCGAACACTCCGACCGCGTCGACGAGCCCGGCTCCGAACGCGGTCCCCGTCTGGGCCGGCTGGGTGGCTGGTTCGGCCGCAAGCGCGATCTCGGCGTGCGCCACTCGATCGCCGAGCTGGTGCGCGAGGCGGCGGAGGCACGCGAGGTGGAGGGTGAGGCGCCCGAGCTCGACCGTCAGGAACGCGCGCTGATCGCCAACGTGCTGCGCCTGCGCGAGACCTCGGCCTATGATGTGATGGTGCCGCGCGCCGATATCGTCGCGATGCCGCTCGACACCGATCTGGCCGGCGCACTCGAGATCATGCGTCGCGAGAACCATTCGCGCCTGCCGGTCTACCGCGAGCAGCTCGACGACGTGGTCGGCATGGTCCATCTCAAGGACGTGGTCGGCTATGTCGGCACGCCCGAGACCTTCTCGCTCGAGGCGCTGCTGCGCCCGCCATTGCTGGTCGCGCCCTCGCTGCCGGTGCTCGACCTGCTGCTGCAGATGCGCCAGCAGCGGACCCACCTGGCGCTGGTGATCGACGAATATGGTGGCATCGACGGGTTGCTGACCATCGAGGATCTGGTCGAGACCATCGTCGGCGACATTGCCGACGAGCATGACGAGCCGATCGCCGAGGATTTCGTCGAACGCCCCGACGGCACCATCGAGATCGACGCCCGCCTGCCCGTCGGGACGTTCGAGGAACGCGCCGGCCGCGTGCTGACCGAGGAGGAGCGCGAGTCCGAGATCCATACCGTCGGTGGCCTGGTGTTCCGCCTTGCCGGGCGGGTGCCGGCACGGGGGGAAATCCTCACCCACGACAGCGGCACCGAGTTTCGGGTGCTGGATGCCGATGCGCGGCATATCCGCAAGTTGCGGGTGCGGCTGCCCGAGAAGAAGGACGAGGATCAGGACGCGGCGTGAGGCGGGAAGACGTCTTTCTTCGAAAGAACAGGCCGTGACGCCGTTATCGCAGCTGGGCTGTCGGATCTGCATTCTCGGGCCATCGAACAGCGGCAAGTCGACGCTGGCGGTGGCGATCGGGGACAAGCTCGCAGTGGAGGTCGTGCATCTCGACCGTCTGCGCCACAGGCCGCAGACGGACTGGCAGCCCCGGCCTCAAGCCGAGTTCATCGCGCTGCACGACTGCGCGATCGCGGGCGAGGCGTGGGTGATGGAAGGCAATTATTCGGTCTGCCTGCCGCAGCGTCTCGCCCGGGCGACGGGGGTGATCGTGCTCGATGTGTCGGCCGGGCTCAGCCTGTTGCGCTATCTGCGACGCTGCTGGTGGCGCGCAGATCGCGCGGGCGGTCTCGATGGCGGGCACGATAGCGTCAAATGGGAGATGATCCGCCACATCGTACTGATCACACCG
This sequence comes from Endobacter medicaginis, assembly GCF_014192375.1. GTDB lineage: Bacteria > Pseudomonadota > Alphaproteobacteria > Acetobacterales > Acetobacteraceae > Endobacter > Endobacter medicaginis. Next base: position 408,658 of record NZ_JACHXV010000001.1, read on the forward strand.
ACCAATCGGCGTCGCTATCGTGCACTCTATCACGATCTCGGCCTGCCGAAATGCCGTCTCGCATCGCGCCGGCGGATCGAGGCGTATCGCCATCGCGAAGGGCTGTGAGGGCCCGGACACGGCAGACGGCGGCTCACCCGATATCCCCTGTGCGGGGAGCGTGCCGGGAGATTGAGCGCGCTTGCCGATCCCCCGGCATTGGGCACCCAGTGACAGGTCAGGCCGGGGCGAGGTCTGTCGCCGGGCAGGGGGCAAGGCGAAAGGTGCCGCGGCCCGAACGCTTGGCCTCGTAGAGCATGGTGTCGGCCAGATGCAGGAGATCGGAGATGCCCAGGCGCGCGGCGAGCGTCGCCCCGCCGATACTGACGCCGATCCGGATCGGCGGCAGGCCATCGAGCTGGAAGGGTGCCGTGGCCACGTGCACCAGCGCCTCGGCGATCCGGTGAACCCGCTCGGGCGGGGCCGGCGAGAGAATGACCGCAAACTCGTCGCCACCGAGCCGGGCCAGGATATCGCCCTCGCCGAGGGCCCTGGTGAAGCCCTGCGAGACCGCCCGCAGCAACTGGTCGCCGGCGATGTGGCCCAGCGAGTCATTGACGGCCTTGAATCCGTCCAGGTCGAGATACAGCACATGGCCCGTCGCCGCGCCCGGGTGCGCGGCGACGTCGCAGGCCGCCTGCAGGCATTGCATGAAGCGTGCCCGGTTCGGCAGGCCGGTCAGCGGGTCGTGATTGGCGAGATGGTCGGTCATGCGCTGCGCCCAGAGCGACCTGGCGAGTACGGCATGCAGCCGGGCGACGACCGTGAAGATCACCATCAGCCACACGGGTACCAGCAGCACAATCGGCAGTACCTCCGATCTCAGCGAAATCGCCGTCAATATCACGAAGGTGATGATAAGGATCGACGCGGACAGACGCGCGGCGCGGGGGATGCCCGCATTGACCATGCTGTGGCCGACCGCGATGGCGGCCGTCTGCACGGCAGCAATCACCATCAGGCCCCTATGGCCGCTGGACATCGCGACCCCGCCGATGAGGCCGGCGCTGAATGCGCAGGCCAGTGTCGCCGCAAGCATCGGGCCATCGCCGCGCGCCCGTTGCACGGGTCCGGTATAGAACCATCTCGCCGCCGAGGTCAGCGCGGCGAACATCGCCAGGGGGGCCGTGGCCTCGAGGCCGCCAAGACAGCCGCAGCAGGTGACCAGAATCGCGATCATGATGATGCTGCGCAGGACGTCGTTGCGGGTGGCCACCCCCATGACACCGAGCTGCGGCCGGATCGGCTCGTCATCCTGGCTGTCCGGGGCGGTCAGCCAGGACGTCAGGGCGGCCGCACGGTGTGCGACGCGCCGAAGGCGAGGGACAGCGAGGTGCTCTGTCTGTGCTGGTGGATCCACTGGCCCCGACCTCTGCGCGAGGGTGCGCATCTCATGACCATGATGCGCGCGAGAGGCTTAACAATCGGTTCACGCCGATACAGGTCGCTCGCTGCGGACGATCCGCGAGACAACCCTTGTATTCGGGCCGGTTTGGCTCTATCTGGCGCACATCAACGACAATCTCCACGATCCCGGGAGGTGGCCTGCAAGGGCCGCCCTTTCGGCTTTGGAGCGCAGACCTTGGACCACGACGAGCTCGATCACGACGATACGCCGTTCACCGCCACCGGTCAGTTGACCGCGGGCGGGCTCGATGCGCGCATCACGGCCGCGATCCAGCCGGGGCTGGAGGCGATGGGCTATGATCTGGTCCGCGTCGCCGTGCTGGGCCGCGAGCGGCCGACCGTGCAGGTGATGGCCGATCGCGCCGACGGATCGCTGATCGGGGTAGCGGATTGCGAGGCGATCAGTCACGCGGTCAGCGCCATTCTCGATGTCGACGATCCGATCCCCGGGGCGTGGAACCTGGAGGTCAGCTCGGCGGGGATCGACCGGCCGCTGACCCGGGCGAAGGACTGGGTGCGCTTCGCCGGTCATCTGGCCCGCGCCGAGACGATGGTGCCGGTGGCCGGGCGCAAGCGCTTCAACGGCATCATCATCGGTGCCGACGACCATTCGGCCACGCTGCGGCTCGATGACGGTTCCGACGTGGTGCTGCCGCTCGACGAGCTGCGCCGCGCCAAGCTGGTGCTGACCGATGCGCTGATCGCGGCCACCATGCCCGAAGGCGCGGACGAGCCGGACGATCTTGAGACCGAAGCGGGGACGGCGCAGGAAGCGGAGGTGTCTGCCGATGCCCCCCGTCGCGGTCCCGGACGATTTGCCAACCGGCGCGCCAAGCCGCGCGCCAACCGTCACTGATTTCGAGAACACGAGGACGCCGATGGACACCTCCGTACACCGCCCCGAACTGCTGCTCGTCGCCGATGCCGTGGCGCGCGAGAAGTCGATCGACCGCGAGGAAGTGCTCGAGGCGATGGAGCAGGCGATCCAGAAGGCCGGCCGCGCCAAATACGGCCATGAGAAGGACATCCGCGCCACCATCGACCGCCGCACCGGCGATGTGCGCCTGCAGCGCTGGACCGAGGCGGTCGAGGTGGTGGAGAACGAGGAGACCCAGATCCCCGTCCATATCGCGCGCAAGTTCCAGCCCGGTATCGAGATCGGCCAGCACCTGGTCGATCCGCTGCCGCCGATCGATTTCGGCCGCATCGCCGCCCAGACCGCCAAGCAGGTGATCGTGCAGCGGGTGCGCGAGTATGAGCGCAAGCGCCAGTACGACGCGTTCAAGGACCGGGTCGGCGAGATCGTCAACGGCACCGTCAAGCGTACCGAATACGGCAACCTGATGGTCGAGATCGGCAATGCGGAAGCACTGCTGCGCCGCGACGAGCTGATCCCGCGCGAGAACTTCCGCAACAACGACCGCGTGCGCGCCTATATCCATGACGTGCGCGACGAGCCGCGCGGCCCGCAGATCTTTCTCTCGCGCAGCCACCCGGCGTTCCTCGCCAAGCTGTTCGCGCAGGAAGTGCCCGAGATCTACGACGGCATCATCGAGATCAAGGCGGTCAGCCGCGATCCCGGCTCGCGCGCCAAGATGGCGGTGATCTCGCGCGACAGCTCGATCGATCCGGTGGGGGCCTGCGTCGGAATGCGCGGCTCGCGCGTGCAGGCGGTGGTGGCCGAACTGCAGGGCGAGAAGATCGACATCATCCCCTGGAGCCCGCAGGCGGCGACCTTCGTGGTCAATGCGCTGGCCCCGGCCGAGGTGTCGAAGGTGGTGATGGACGAGGATGCCGGGCGAGTCGAGGTCGTGGTGCCCGACGAGCAGCTGAGCCTGGCCATCGGCCGTCGCGGCCAGAACGTGCGTCTGGCCAGCCAGCTCACCAAGTGGGACATCGACATCCTCACCGAAGCGGAAGAGAGCGAGCGCCGGCAGGAGGAATTCCGCCGCAAGACCGGTGTGTTCGTCGAAGCGCTCGATGTCGATGACGTGATCGCCGGCCTGCTGGTGACCGAGGGCTTCGAGACCATCGAGGAGCTGGCGTTCGTGCCGGTCGAGGAACTGGCGGAGATCGAGGGTTTCGACGAGACCGTCGCCGAGGAACTGGTGCGCCGCGCCTCCGGTCATCTGATCCGCCGCGACGAGGCGCTCAACGAGCAGCGCATCGCGCTCGGCGTGACCGACGACGTCGCCGCCTTCGAGGCGTTCAGCCCGACCGGGCTGGTCGCCCTCGGCGAGAAGGGGGTCAAGACGCTCGACGACCTCGCCGATCTGGCCGGTGACGAGCTGGTCGAAATCCTGGGATCGGATGCGATCGACGAGGAGACCGCCAACGAGATCATCATGGCGGCCCGTGAGCACTGGTTCGCGGCCGAGAACGGCGAGGCCGCCGAGGCCGCGCATGAGGAGCCCGGCCACGCCTGACGCGCCCGACATCGAACTGCCCGAAGCCGAGGAGACGGGTCCGGTCCGGCAATGCGCCGTCACCCGGACCCGCAAGCCGAAGGAGCAGTTGATCCGTTTCGTGGTGTCGCCGGACCGGCTGGTGGTCCCCGACCTCGCTGCAAGGCTGCCCGGCCGGGGAATCTGGTTGAGTGCGGAACGGGATGTGATAGAAAGCGCCGCGAAGCGGGGTGTGTTCGCACGCGCCGCACGCGGTTCGGTGACGCTGCCGCCCGATCTCCCCGCCCTGCTGAAGGACGCGTTGACCCGGCGCATCGTCGATGCGCTGGGCCTGACCCGCCGGGCGGGTCAGGCGGTCAGCGGCTTCGCCAAGGCGCGCGAGTGGATCGCGTCGGGGCGGGCCGCACTTGTGGTTGAGGCTGCCGATGGCAGTGCGGACGAGCGTTCGCGCCTGCTGTCGGGGGCAAGGCACCTGCCGGTGGTGGCGGTGCTGGATGCGGCAGCACTGGGCACGGTCTTCGGCCGTGACCATGTGGTGCATGTCGCGATCGCGCCTGGCCGGCTGGCCGAGCGGCTGATCGTCGACGGTGAGAGATGGATGGGGCTGTCCGGTCAACGACAGCCCGCTCCGACGGGTCGATCCGGCGGAGATGGGGAACAGGCGGGTCTATGAGCGACGGCAACGAGCACGACACGGTGAAGGGCGAGGCGGGGCGCGGCAGCAGCAGGCTGTCCTTGCGTCCGGCCAGCCGCGGGGAGGTCGGACCCACAGTGGACGGCGGCTCCGTGCGGCAGAGCTTCAGCCATGGCCGCTCCAAGGTGGTGCAGGTCGAGGTGCGCAAGCAGCGCACCCCGCGTCCGGGTGCGCCGGCGCCGGGTCAGCCCGGCTCGGGTGGGGGCTCCGGCGGTGGGGCGCAGCGCAGTGGCTCGGGTGCGGCGACGCGTCCGGTCGGCGCCGGCCGCGCGCTGACCGCGGGCGAGCTTGCCACCCGCCAGCGCGTGCTCGAGCAGCAGCGTCGCGAGGCGGCGGTGCGCGAGGCGGCCGCGAAGGAAGCCGAGCGCCGCGAGGCCGAGCGTCGCGAGCAGGAGTCGATCTCGATCCGCTCCGCCGCCGAGGAAGCCGCGCGCCGCGAGGAAGAGGCGCGTCGCGCCGAGGCCGAGAACGCGCGTGCCGCCGAGCGGACCCGTGAGGAAGAGGAGGCCGCCCGTCGCGCCTCCGAGGCCGAGGCTGCCGCCGCGCTCGCCGCGCAGGCGCTGCCGATGCCGCAGCTTCGCGTAGTCGGAGAGGCGCCGGTGCGTCGCACCGAGCGTCCGGCCCCCACCACCGCGCCGGCGCCGCCGGCCGAGACCCTGCGCCTGCGGGCACGCACCGAGGAGGAGGACCGCGCCCGCACGGGTGTGGTGCGTCGTCCGGGTGCGGCGGTGCCGCCGCGCAAGCCGCAGGTGGCCGCGCCCAAGAAGGGTGGCGATCCGCGCCGCGGCGGCCGTATCGACGTGCGCGCCGCGATCGAGGGCGATGACGACAAGACCCGTTCGCTGGCCTCCGTGCGTCGTCAGCGCGAGCGCGAGCGTCGCCAGGCCGATCTTGACCGGTTGCGCTCCGATCAGATGCGCGTCGTGCGCGACGTGGTGCTGCCCGAGACGATCACCGTGCAGGAGCTCGCCAACCGCATGGCGGCGCGCACCGGCGAGGTGATCAAGTCGCTGATGAAGCTGGGCGTGATGGCGACCATCACCCAGTCGATCGACGCCGACACCGCCGAGCTGGTGATCCAGGAATTCGGTCACCGTGTCCGCCGTGTCGCCGACAGCGATGTCGAGCTCGGCATCGAGGGCATGGAGGACATCGAGGAGGATCTGGAGCCGCGTGCGCCGGTCGTCACCGTGATGGGCCATGTCGATCACGGCAAGACCAGCCTGCTGGACGCGCTGCGCGCCACCGACATCGCCGCCGGCGAGGCGGGCGGCATCACCCAGCACATCGGCGCCTATCAGGTGCAGATGAAGAGCGGTGCGCGCATCACCTTCCTCGACACGCCCGGCCACGAGGCCTTCACCTCGATGCGCGCGCGTGGTGCACAGGTGACCGACATCGTCGTGCTGGTGGTGGCCGCCGATGACGGCGTGATGCCGCAGACCATCGAGGCGATCAGGCACGCCAAGGCGGCGGAAGCGCCGATCATCGTGGCGATCAACAAGATCGACAAGCCGGGTGCGAACCCAGAGCGCGTGCGCCAGGAGCTGCTCAGCCACGACATCGTGGTCGAGAGCCTCGGCGGCGACACGATGGATGTGCCGGTCTCCGCGCTCAAGCGCGAAGGCCTCGACAGGCTGGAGGAGGCGATCCTGCTCCAGGCCGAGGTGCTCGATCTGCGCGCCAACCCGCGCCGCACCGCCGAGGGCACTGTCATTGAGAGCCGTCTCGATCGCGGCCGCGGTCCGGTGGCGACCGTGCTGGTGCAGAAGGGCACGCTGGATCAGGGCTCGATCGTGGTCGCCGGCGCCGAGTGGGGCCGGGTGCGCGCGATGCTCGACGATAAGGGCCGGGCGCTCAAGGAAGCCGGCCCGTCGGTCCCCGTCGAGGTGCTCGGCCTGTCCGGCGTGCCGGGCGCGGGAGAGCCGTTCGTGGTCGTCGAGGGCGAGGCGCGGGCGCGCGAGATCAGCGAGTTCCGTCAGCGCAAGCTGCGCGAGAAGGCCGCTGCCGGTGCGGCCGCGTCGCGCGGAACGCTCGACCAGATGCTGGCGCGTATCGCTGCCGGCGCGCAGTCCGAGGTCGCGGTGCTGGTCAAGGCCGACGTGCAGGGCAGCGCGGAGGCGATCCAGGCCACCGTGCTCAAGCTCGCGCACGAGGAGGTCAAGGTCCGCGTGCTGCTGTCGTCGGTGGGTCAGATCACCGAGAGCGACGTGCAGCTGGCAAAGGCGTCGAACGCGGTCATCGTCGCGTTCAACGTGCGCGCGACCAGCCAGGCGCGCGAACTCGCGCAGCGTGACGGGGTGGATATCCGCTACTACTCGATCATCTACCAGGTGGCCGATGACATCGAGCAGCTCGTGCGCGGCAAGATCGCGCCCAAGCATCGCGAAAAGTTCCTCGGCTATGCCGAGATTCGTCGCGTGTTCGAGATCACCAAGGTCGGCAAGGTCGCCGGCTGCTACGTCACCGAGGGCGTGGTCAAGCGCGGTTGCGGCGTGCGTCTGCTGCGCGACAACGTGGTCATCCACGAGGGCGAGCTCAGCCAGCTCAAGCGCTTCAAGGACGATGTCAAGGAAGTGGCCCGCAACTACGAATGCGGCCTCTCTTTCCATGGCTATAACGACCTCAAGGAAGGTGACGTCGTCGAGTGCTTCGAGAGCGAGCTGGTGCCGGCGTAAGAGAAGAAAGACGTTCTTTTTTGAAAAAAGAACCAAAAAACTTTGATCTGTTGCGGGCGGCCTCCCGGGGTCGCCCGTAATATTTGAAAGTCTTTTTGCTTCTTTTTCTTCAGAAAAAGAAGAAAGAGAAATACAGGCCATGAGCAGCAAGAAATCCGGCGGCGGCCGCACCGCCCCCGGCGCGCCGACGCAGCGTCAGTTGCGGGTCGGCGAGGAAGTCCGTCACGTGCTGGCGCAGATCTTCGCCCGCCACGAGTTCCGCGATCCCGAGCTGGCGGATGCGCAGGTCACGGTGGCCGAAGTCCGCATCAGTCCCGACCTCAAGCACGCCACCGCCTTCGTCTCGCGGCTTGGACGCTCCGATATCGACGCGCTGCTGCCGGCACTCAAGCGCGCGGCACCCTATCTGCGTACCCAGCTCGCGCATGCGCTGCGCCTGCGGGTCGCACCGCAGATCTCGTTCCAGCCGGACGAGGCGCTGGACTACGCGACCTCGATCAACGCGCTGCTGCATTCGCCCGAGGTGCAGCGCGATCTCGACCACGGCAGCGACGAGGATGCGGGCTGATGCGCCGCAGGAAGGGCCGCCCGCTGAATGGCTGGCTGATCGTCGACAAGCCGGCCGGGATGACCAGTACGGATGTGGTCAACCGGGTGCGTCGTGGCTTCGATGCGCAGAAGGCCGGCCATGGCGGCACGCTCGATCCGCTCGCGACCGGCGTTCTGCCCGTCGCGTTCGGGGCGGCGACAAAGACCGTGCCGTACATCATGGACGGCACCAAGCTGTACCATTTCACGTTGAAGATCGGCGAGGCGCGTGACACCGACGATGCCGATGGCGAGGTGATCGAAACCTCCGACGTGCGGCCCACCGATGCGCAATTCAACGCCGCACTGGAGGCATTCCGGGGCGAGATCATGCAGATCCCGCCGATCTTCTCGGCGATCAAGGTGGCCGGCGAGCGGGCCTACGACATGGCGCGGGAGGGTCGTGCCCCGGTGCTGGAGGCGCGCCCGGCGCGGGTGGACCGTTTCGAACTGATCGAGCGCGTCGATGCCGAGACCGCCATCTTCGAGGTGCAGTCCGGCAAGGGTGTGTACATGCGCTCGCTGGCCCGTGACCTCGCCCGTGCCTGCGGCACGGTTGGCCATGTTGCCACCCTGCGTCGGCTTCGCGTCGGGCCATTTCACGAGCAGGACGCGATTTCTCTGGACAATTGCCTCGCGGGCGACGACAACGCGCCCGCTTCCCCGACGCTTCTGCGTCCGGTCTCGACCGCGCTGGCCGACATCCCGGCTCTGGCCGTGACCGACGACGAGGCGGCGGCCCTTTCGCATGGACAGGCGATCAGCCTGGTCACGCTGCTGGGCCGCATTCCCGAAGCCGCCGATCCCGCTGGTGGACTCGTGCGGGTGACGGCCGGGACGCGCGTGACCGGACTGGCCCGTCTCGAGGACGGGCTGCTGAAGCCGGAACGCCTTTTCTGACAACACCGAACCCATGGAGCACACGATGTCGATCACAGCCGAGCGTCGCACGACGCTCATCGGCGAATACGCCACCGCCATCCACGACACCGGCAGCCCGGAAGTCCAGGTCGCCCTGCTGAGCGAGCGGATCTCCAACCTGACCGACCACCTCAAGACGCACGCGAAGGATTTCCACTCGCGCCGCGGTCTGCTGATGCTGGTCGGCCGCCGCCGCAGCCTGCTGGACTATCTCAAGCGCAAGGATGAGGCGCGGTATCAGGCGCTGATCTCGCGTCTGGGCCTGCGCCGCTGAACGCAGAAATCCTGCGCTGACATCGAACCCGGCCGGGATTTTGATCCCGGCCGGGTTTCGCGTTACAAGACACCGAAGCGCCGCAAGCGAGTTGCGGAGATAGACGCGGTCCGACCCGACCGGCGTTTCAGGCAACATGGTGCCTCTGGTCGCGCTCCGGTGCGCGCGTGACCGCCTCCATGCCGTCCGAGACGCCGCCCACCCGATCGTCAGGGTGGCAGGGCGCCGCCGATGATTTCCCGACCGTCTTGCGCCGCGACATGACGTAGGAAGAGGACGATTCAGATGTTCGATTATTTCCGCAAAGAGCTCGAGTGGGGCGGCCGCACGCTGGTGCTCGAGACCGGCAAGATGGCCCGTCAGGCCGATGGCGCCGTGGTGGTCAGCTATGGTGACACCATCGTGCTGTGCACCGCCGTCGGTGCCAAGAACGTCAAGCCGGGGCAGGATTTCTTCCCGCTGACCGTCAACTACCAGGAGAAGACCTATGCCGCGGGCAAGATCCCCGGCGGCTTCTTCAAGCGTGAGGGGCGTCCCTCCGAGGTCGAGACGCTGAACTCGCGCCTGATCGACCGCCCGATCCGCCCGCTGTTCCCCGAGGGCTTCCGCAACGAGGTGCAGGTCGTCGCCACGGTGCTCAGCCACGACCTCGAGAACGACCCCGCGATCGCCGCGCTGATCGGCTGTTCGGCCGCACTCACCCTGTCGGGCATCCCGTTCTTCGGTCCGGTCGCCGGCTGTCGGGTGGGGTATGAGAACGGCGCCTATGTGCTGAACCCGACCACCGCCGAGATGAAGGCCAACCCGACGCTCGATCTCGTCGTTGCCGGCACTGCCGAGGGCGTGCTGATGGTCGAGTCCGAGGCCTCCGAGCTCTCGGAAGAGGTGATGCTGGGTGCGGTGACCTTCGGCCACCAGTCGATCCAGCCGGTGATCAACGCGATCATCGAGCTCGCCGAGCATGCCGCCAAGACCCCTTGGGCGCTGGCCGAGGAAACCGACGAGCAGCGCGCGCTCAAGGCCCGCGTGAGCGAGCTTGGCCGCGCCTCGATCGCCGAGGCCTACCAGGAGCGGGTCAAGCAGGCCCGCTACGAGAAGGTGGGGGCGGCGAAGAAGGCGATCCTTGCCAAGCTGACCGAGGAAGGGCTGAACGCCGAGGCCGCCAAGCCGCTGCTCAAGGATCTCGAGGCGGATGTGGTCCGCAATGCGATCCTCGACACCGGCCTGCGCATCGACGGCCGCGACACCCGCACCGTGCGCCCGATCGTGGCCGAGGTGGGCGTGCTGCCGCGTGCGCATGGCTCGGCGCTGTTCACCCGCGGCGAGACCCAGGCGCTGTGCATCGCCACCCTCGGCACCGGCCAGGACGAGCAGGTGATCGACGCGCTGGACGGCGAGTATCGCCAGCACTTCATGCTGCACTACAACTTCCCGCCCTTCTCGGTCGGTGAGGCCGGCCGCATGGGCTCACCGGGCCGTCGCGAGATCGGCCACGGCAAGCTCGCCTGGCGCGCGGTGCATCCGCTGCTGCCGAGCAAGGAGGCCTTCCCCTACACGCTGCGCGTGGTCTCGGAGATCCTCGAGAGCAACGGCTCGTCCTCGATGGCGACCGTCTGCGGCACCTCGCTCAGCCTGATGGATGCCGGCGTGCCGCTCAAGCGCCCGGTGGCCGGTATCGCGATGGGTCTGATCAAGGAGGAGAAGGGCTACGCAGTGCTGTCCGACATCCTCGGCGACGAGGATCATCTCGGTGACATGGACTTCAAGGTCGCCGGTACCGAAGCTGGCGTGACCTCGCTGCAGATGGACATCAAGATCACCTCGATCACGCCCGAGATCATGAAGATCGCGCTGGAGCAGGCCCGTGAAGGCCGCCTGCACATCCTCGGCGAGATGGCCAAGGCGCTGACCGAGAACCGCTCGGGCGTGTCGTCGACGGCGCCCAAGATCACCACGATCTCGGTGCCGAAGGAGAAGATCCGCGACGTCATCGGCACCGGCGGCAAGGTGATCCGCGAGATCGTCGAGTTCTCGGGTGCGAAGATCGACATCGACGACGACGGCACCATCAAGATCGCGGCCCAGACCGACGAGCAGGCGAACAAGGCGATCGACCGCATTCGCGGCATCGTTGCCGAGCCCGAGGTCGGCGCGATCTACACCGGCAAGGTGGTCAAGGTCGCCGATTTCGGTGCCTTCGTGAACTTCCTCGGTGCGCGTGACGGTCTGGTGCATATCTCCGAACTGCAGCAGGGCCGGGTCAACAAGACCTCCGACGTGGTCAGTGCCGGCGATATCGTGAAGGTGAAGTGCCTTGGCTTCGACGATCGCGGCAAGGTGAAGCTGTCGATGCGGGTGGTCGATCAGGCGACCGGCGCCGATATCTCCGACCAGGTCGGCCCGAAGGGTGGCCGTGAGGGCGGTCGCGAGGGTGGCCGCTCCCGGGAGGCCGTGGACGCCGTCTGACGGCTTCTACCTGACGAGACTGCGAGGGGACTTCGGCCGATGAAGCCGATTGATGCGATTCGGATGGGCGGCGGCGAGGTGCTGCCACTCGTCGAAGGCGGCAAGGGGGTGTCGGTCTCGACCGGCATCTCCGCTGGGCACTGGGCGGGTGCGGGCGGTGTCGGTACCGTCAGCCTGGTCAACGCCGACAGCTACGATGCGGATGGCAACCCCGTTCCGCAGGTCTATCACGGCCGCACCCGGCGCGAGCGCCAGGACGAACTGGTCGACTACGCGATCGCCGGCGGCATCGCACAGGTCCGCCGCGCGCACGAACTGCGCTGCGGGCGTGGGCGGCTGCATGTCAACATCCTGTGGGAGATGGGCGCGGCCGAACGCGTGCTCGAAGGCGTGCTCGACGGGGCTCCGGGGCTGGTGCAGGGCATTACCTGCGGCGCCGGCATGCCCTATCGCCTCTCCGAGATCGCCGCGAAACACGGCATCCACTACTACCCGATCGTGTCCTCGGCGCGCGCTTTCGCCGCGCTGTGGAAGCGCTCATACAGCAAGGCGGCCGAGCTGCTCGGCGGCGTGGTCTATGAGGATCCGTGGCGCGCCGGCGGTCATAACGGGCTGTCGAACAGCGAGAACCCGCTCAGGCCGGAAGATCCCGCCCCGCGGGTGAAGGCGTTGCGCGCGCAGATGCGCGCCTTCGGTCTGGATACCACGCCGATCATCATGGCCGGCGGCGTATGGTGGCTGGAGGAGTGGGAGGACTGGATCGACAATCCCGAATTCGGCCCGGTTGCCTTCCAGTTCGGCACCCGCCCGCTCCTGACCCAGGAAAGTCCGATCCCGCAGAGCTGGAAACAGCGCCTGCTGACCCTGCGTGAAGGCGACATCTCGCTCAACCGCTTCTCGCCGACGGGCTTCTACTCCTCGGCGGTGAACAACGACTTCCTGCGCGAACTCGCCGGCCGTTCGGAGCGGCAGGTGGCGTTCAGCACCGAAGCGGTGGGCGAGCACGTCGCCCCCTACGAGTATGGCGCCCGTGGCCGGGTGGTGTATCTCACCCCGTCCGACCTCGCCCATGTCCGCGCCTGGGAGCGCGCTGGCGAGACCACGGCGATGCGCACCCCGGATTCGACGATGATCTTCGTCACCCCCGAGCGTGCGGCCGAGATCAATGCCGATCAGGCCGCCTGCATGGGCTGCCTGTCGCAGTGCCGGTTCTCGAACTGGAGCCAGGTCGGGCCGAGCTATAACAACGGTCGCAAGGCCGATCCGCGTTCGTTCTGCATCCAGAAGACGCTGCAGCAGATCGCCCATGCCGAAAACGACCCGACGGTGATGGACGACAACCTGATGTTCAGTGGCCACAACGCCTATCGCTTCGCTCAGGACCCGTTCTATTCGAATGGCTTCGTGCCGACGGTGGGTCAGCTTGTCGAACGGATCATGACCGGCAGGTGAGGGGCGCGCGCGGCGTCAGTTGTCGCGCTGGGTCGACGTCGCCGCCTGAGCCAGCGTCTGCTCGGTCATCAGATCGAACGGCACCCAGTCGTACTGCTGGACCGCGGCATTGGCCGCCAGGCCAAGCGCGTCATCGAGCGCCTTGCGGCCTTCCAGCGCGGCGTCCTGGAGCACGCTGAAGCTCAGCTTGTGGGCCTTGATCGCCGCAACCGCATCCGGCAGCCCGTCCACGCCGGCGACGATGATCCTGCCGTCCGGCAGGCCGGCATCGGCCAGAGCGGCCACCGCGCCGAGCGCCATCTCGTCGTTGTTGGCGGCGACGGCATCGAAATGGTCACCCTTGCCGAGCCAGCCCGCGACCAGCTCCCTGGCTTTCTGTCTGTCCCAGTCGGCGCTGGCCGTCTCGATGACATGAATGTCGGGGTAGTGGACAAGCACGTCGCGTACGCCCTGGGTGCGCATCGCGGCGGCGGAATGCGATGCGGGCCCCATGATGAGCACGATCTGTCCCTTGCCGTGCAGTTCCTCGGCGAGTTTTTCCGCCTGCAGTCTGCCGGCGACGATATCGTTCGGGATGGCCAGGGCGACACGACCGGCGAACCAGTCCTGACGGGGGCCATTGTTGACGAAGACCAAAGGCGTGTGCGCGGCGATCGCCAGCGCCGTGATTGCCGAGGTGGAGCCGGCATCGGCCGGCAGGACGATCAGCGCATCGACGTGACGCTGGATGAACTGTCGAACCTGTTCGACCTGGGCCGCGCCTGCGCCGGCCTCTGCATAGGCGAACGAGACGTTGACGCCGGAGAGCTGATGCGCACGTGCGTCGATGCCGTCGCGCAGGAATTTGAAGAAGCCGACGGGTGGGACCATCGTGACGCCGATCTCGCCGGCGGCGGCCGCCACCGGCGACATGGCAAGTGTCGCCAGGGTGGTCAGGGCGGCCAGGGTGGTCATGGACCGCCGCTTCGACCCTGCCTGTGTGCGGCAGGCGACCAGCGGCGCGCGGCGGTGCGGGCAGATGAACGACATGGTTCAGTCCTTCGAGGAGAAAGGCAGCACGACGGCGCGTGCATTGACGGAGGTGCGAGCGCCGAACGAAGCGGTCCGACCCCGGCTCCCGGAGATGTGTTCGAGGTCGCGCGCGCCCACCCGCCCCTGGGCGACGCCTGATCCGATCCGGAAGGTGCCGGCGAGGTCGGTCAGTGCCGAGGCCTGCATCGCGAGATCCTCGGAAGCCGCAGCACTTTCCTCGGCCATTGCGGCGTTGCTCTGCGTCATGCGGTCCATCTCGGCGACAGCGATGCTGATCTCGTTGAGGGTCGTGGTCTGGTCGCGCGTGCCGGCCGAAATGGAATTGACGATCTCGCTGACGCTGGTGAGCTGGTTGCGGATGGTGGTGAGTGCCGCTCCCGCCCTGACGACGAGATCGACGCCGTTCTTGACCTCGCCGCTCGACTCCGAGATCAGCGCCTTGATCTCCTTCGCAGCCTCGGCCGAGCGCTGTGCGAGGCTGCGGACCTCGGACGCCACGACGGCGAAGCCTCGCCCGGCATCGCCGGCACGCGCTGCCTCGACGCCGGCGTTGAGCGCGAGCAGGTTGGTCTGGAAGGCGATCTCGTCGATCAGCCCCGTGATGGTGCTGACCTGACGTGACGAGTTCTCGATCCGTCCCATCGCGGCGATCGCATCGCCGACGACGACGCCGGACTGCTCGCTCTCTCCCCTGACCTGGTCGACAAGCTTCATGGCCGCGAATGAGCCTTGGGCGGTCGATTTCACCCCGTCGAGCATCTGGCTGAGGGCTGCGGAAGTCTCTTCGAGGCTGGCGGCCTGACGTTCGGTGCGCTGGCTGAGCTCGCTTGCGGACTGCGCCATCTCGCGCGCCCGGGAGGACACGCTGCCGGCGCTGTTGATGAGGTCCGACATCGTCCGGCCGAGCGCGGCAGTGGTATCGTTGAGGTTGCGGCGCAGCGGCTCGTAGGCGTCGGGCAGCACGATGCTGACCATCCGCCCGAGATCGCCCGCGGCGAGGCTCGCCAGCCCGTCGCCCAGCGAACCGACGATGAGCTCTGCGGCCTGAGCGGCGGCCTGCTCGGCCGCTTCGATGCGACTGCGCTCCTCTGCCTGCTTGCGGCGGTCGAGCTCCTCGCGATGCTGCACCTCGGCGGCGCGGCTGGCGATCGCGTTGCGTTTGAGGGTGTCCATGGCCTGCGCCATCGAGCCGATCTCGTCCGTTCGATGCAGGCAGGGAATGGGTGTTTCGAGCGCGCCATCGGCCAGGCGAAGCATGGTCTGGCTCATGGAGACGATCGGCAGGCTGATCCTGCGGATGGCCATGATCGTGATGACGATGGAAATCAGGGCGGTCAGGATCAACGCCCCGATGACGCCGTAGATCGATTCGACGCCGGCTGTCTTGGCCATCGCCGCCCTGCTGGTGCCCATTTCCACCCGGTAGGCCAGAACCGCGGCCACATCTCTGGCGAAGGCCTCGCCGGCCGCCTGGAAGTCCTGTGTGAAGACCCGGTCGGCAATCGCGGTCTCGCCGGCGCGGTCGAATGCGGTCGCCTCGCCCTGGATGGCGAGAAACTGCTGCCAGCTTTCATGGAAGCTGTGTGCGAGGCGCTCTTCCTCGGCGCCATGTACCGTGGGCGCGTAGGCGCTCCATCCAGCTGACAGGGCCTCGCTGATCCTGCGGGCCTCGTCGACGTCGTGCTCACGCTCGCTCGCCGATTTTGCAGCGTGGGCGAGGAGATCCGTCGCGCGGAGCAGCTGGGCGTTCTCGTCGAGCCTGGTCAGCAGCGCGATCGTGCGGATCTCGTCAGGGAACGCCCCCGTGACCTTGTTGATCTCGTGAAGGCGCGTGATCGCGAAGCCCGCCACTCCCGCCGATAACAGGAACAGGCTGAAGAACGTGGCAACGGTCAACGCCTTGAGATTGAGTGTTCGGGACCCGGAGCGCACATCGACCTCGGCTGTTCTGGCTTGAAGACACAGACAGCACTCTGGCCCAAAGACTTTGCGATATGGTTAATGCCCGGCCGGTGCGACGCTGCCTGCTTCGCCGGTCGAGCCGTCTGCCGGAGCTGCGTCGCTGAGGGTGTGCAGAAAGGCGATGATGTCGTCCTCGTCCTGCGTGCTCATCGCCGGCGCCTGGCCGGGATGGCGGTCGAAGGGCGGGTCCTGACGGTCGAGATTGGCGCGGTCGCGCGCCGGCAGGTCGCTCAGCACCGCGAGGGTCTCGCCCCTGCGGTGAGGCACGGCCCTGTCGGGTGCGACATCGCGGAAATTGTAGAAGTCCATCACCTCGCGCAGCGTATGGAACACGCCGTTGTGGAAGAACACCGAGCGACGCGCGCTGTTGCGCAGCGTGGGGGTGAGGAACATGCCGCAATACTGCGTCTGCGCGCGCAGATCGGTACGGATCGGGCCGCAGATGCCGAGATCGACGTAGTGCGGGTCGCGGTTGGCGAGGATCGCCGGGTTGCGCGGTGCCCCGAGTGCTTCGAACTGATGGTCTGTGAACAGGGGCGGTCGGCTGTCCGTCACCTGGTCGACATGGCAGCCGGCGCAATTGGCGCGGGCGGGGTCGTTGAACAGCCGCCAGCCGCGGAGTTCCGCCGCAGAGAGCTTCGCATGTCCTTCGAGCCAGGCGTCGAACTTGCTGGAATAGGGGTGGAACGACGCATCCTCGAACTGGTAGCGCGCGACGGCGAACATCGCTTCCGCCAGCAGCAGGCCGGGCTGTTTCAGAACAGTCGGCCCGAAGATCTGCACGAGCTGCGCCGTGTAGGGCGCGGCGCGCAGCTTGGCTGCGACCTCCGCCTCGGACCGGTTGGCCATCTCCAGCGGATTGAGCAGCGGCACCAGGGCCTGTTTCTGCAACGTGTCGGCGCGGCCATCCCAGAACAGCCCGCCCTGCGGCACGAGATTGGCACTGGCCGCAGCGGTATCGGCGATCTTGGTGGCGCGGGCGGCTCCCTTGGCCAGGGAGACCTTCTGGGCGAGGCTGGTGTCTTCCACCTCGCCGGCATCGGGCCCGATGCTGAAGGCGGGCTCGCGCTCGAGATACATCAATGACGGTACTGCGCGCACGCCGGGAATGTTCAGCGCCGCGCCGCCCAGTGCCACGTCGGCATCGTCGGGCGGTCCGTAGGCATGGTCGGGGCTGTGGCAGCTCGCGCAGGACTGCCGTCCCGATGCGGACAGGCTCCGGTCATGGAAGATGGCGCGGCCGATCTGTGCGACGGCCGACAGCGGCGCGACCGGCGGCCGGTGCAGCTGGACCGGGTTCAGGTTCGAGCCGTCCGGTCCGGGTTCGGGTGCTGCTCGCGATTGCGACATCGCCGCCATGCAGAGCATGGCGGCGACAACGAGGCGGATCTGCAAGGTGTGGTGTCCGGGCTCAGTGACCGTAGATCAGTTGCAGCAGCCAGCTCGGATACAGCGACGGATCGGTCGGCAGGCCCTGGCTGGCCCAGTCGGTGATCGCCAGCGTGTAGAGGAAGTCGCGCGCCGGCGGTGCCCAGGGCTGGGTCTGGATGAGCAGCGGGTTCAGCCAGGTCGAGGCCGGTTGTGAGGCGAAGTAGGGGAACCACCACTGCGAGGCGAACTCGCCGGTGGTCGGGTCGAGCGCGATCGATACCGCCGGGATGTGATGAGTGGGATCGAAATCGAACAGGCTGGCGATCGAGCCTGTGGAGGCATCGAACGAGCCGCCGCCGATGCGCTGGCCACCGAGCCAGTTGTCCTCGATGAATTTCACCACCGAGGCCTGCGTGATCAGCGTATGGTCGATGTAGTCGTTCTTTGCCCAGGGCGAGATCACCAGGAACGGGATGCGCGTGCCGGGGCCGCAGCGGCCGTTGACGGGCAGGCCACCGACACCGTTGGGAGCTGTTCCCGAACCGCACACACCCGATCCGTTGAGCTTGTCGGCGCTGGGATCGTAGGAGGCGTGGAACGGCTGCGAGTAGGCATGGTCATACCAGCCGTCGGAGTCGTCATAGGTGACGACGATCGCGGTGTTCGCCCAGTCCGGCTGGCTTTCGATGAAGTTGATGACGTTGACGGTGCCGACCTGCTCGTCGAGCGGGTCGGAGTAGCCCGCATGCGCGTCCTGATAGGCCGGCAGCTTGATGAACGACACGGCGGGGAAATTGCCGGATTTCACCGCGGCGTAGAAATCGTTGAGATCGTATTCATGGTTGGCGGGCTCGGCGGTGCTGCCGTCGGCCTGCACCGACGAACCGATCGCGGCGATCGCGCTCGGGCGGGCATGCGTCGGGTTCGAGGTCGAGGCGTAGTACTGGAACCAGTTGTGATGGGCGATGTAGTCGGTCACGGTCTGGCCGACCGTGTCGGAGACCGTGCTGCGCGAGCAGCCCGTGGAGCCGTTGGGGTTTCTGGCGGTCAGGTCGAACCCGCCCATGAAGCCGCCCCAGCTGATGTTGGCGGCGTTGAGCAGGTCGCCGATGTTGCGGCCCGTCATGGTGCCGTAATTGGTGGTCGACGAGCAGACATCCCCGGTCGGGTCGACGTCGTTGATCATCGTGTAGCCGCCTTGACCGTCCTTGACGTAGTAGGACGATTTCGACGACTTGCTCAACACCAGCCCATTGGTCTGGCCCGACACCACTTCGAGCGCGCCCGGCGTCGAGGGCCCGTAAGTATCGGTATAGGCGTTGTCGCTCATCGCATAGAGCTGCGCATAGTGCCACAGCGCGGTGACGGTGTTGCCGTCGTAGTAGCCCATCACCTGGCCGGTGGTGCCGAACGAACCGGCAGCGCCCGAAGATCCCGCGCCGGTGTATTTCGGAAACAGGTCGGCAGCACCACCGTCATAGGCCTGCTGCTCGGGCGTGTAGGAATGGTTCTGGTCGGCACTCGCCGCCTGCGTGCGGTCGAGGCGGAACGGCAGCGAGGCGCCGCTCCCGTTGGCAGAGTTCGTGTTCGGATTGGTGGCGAGCAGTCCCGCCATCGCCAGCGTGTTCGCCCGCGGCACCAGCCAGCCGTGGAACTGCGGCTCGCCCGAGGGATTGGCGGCGTTCGGGTAGGTGGCGAAGTAGTGATCGAACGAGATGTTCTCGTTATAGATCACCACCAGATGCTTGATCGGGGTGGCGGTCTTTACGCTGTCCGGATTGGACGGCAGGCCGGCGGCGAGGCCGGGCGTGGCCGAGCTGCACAGCAGCGCTGCGGCACTCAGGCCACGCAGCAATGCGAGGCGGAATCGAACGGGTTTCATTGCGACACCTGATGTTTCATCAACACCACGAAGCGTTGGCAGCACGAGCACGCCCCATGGCCATGTTGGCCGGCGCCCGCTTCGTCCGGCCGCTGGCCGTTCGTTCGGACGGCGCGACATTTATCAGCCGCCCGAGGAGGGTCAATCAGCGATCCGTAACGGACACGCAAGCTTCATACGCCTGTCGGAAACCGTTACAATTCGGCCGGTTTGATGACCGCAGATCCCTCACACCGGCTGCGGCAGCGCCTCGCCATGTCCGGGGCGGCTGAGATGCCAGCGTTCGGCGAAGCTCATCGCGGTGGCCGCCGTCTCCTCGATCGAGCGGCGTGACACGTCGATGACCGGCCAGTCGTGCTGCGCACAGAGCCGGCGCGCCCAGACGATCTCGCCGCGCACCGAGTCCGGATCGATATAGGGGTCGTTGGCATCGAGGAGATTGCGATTCTGTCCGAGATCGACGGCAAGCCGGTGCCGGCGCACCTCGACCAGCAGCATCGGCTCCAGCGTCAGCCCGATCACCGGCCGATCCAGCGTGTGCAGCTCGGCCGGGATCTCGCGCCCAGGCACCAGAGGCACGTTCGCCGCCTTGATGCCGCGATTGGCGAGGTAGAACGAGGTCGGCGTCTTCGAGGCGCGCGACACGCCGACCAGCACGATGTCGGCCTCCGCCAGCCCGCTGACCGCCTGGCCGTCATCATGGGCGAGCACGTAATGCATCGCATCGATGCGGCGGAAATAATCCTCGTCCATGACATACTGCATGCCCGGCCGGCCTTCCGCCGGCTCGCCGAGACGCTCGCGCAGCAGGTTCAGCACCGGATCGAGCACGTTGACCACCGTCACCCCGAGCGGCAGCGCTGCGGAATCGAGCATCGCGCGCAGCCGTACGTCCATGATCGACGACAGCACCGGCCCTGGTGTCTCGGTGATTCCGGCGACCACGCGCTGCACCTGCTGGCGGGTGCGGATCAGGTTCCAGCGATGGTAGTTGACATGGCTGTGGCGAAACTGCGCGACAGAGGCGCGGGCGATGGCATTGAGCGTGTCGCCGGTTGCATCCGACACCAGATGCAGGTCGATCTGCCGCTCGCTGCCCGAATGCAGCGGGCCGGCGAACTGGCGGAACAGGTCGCGTTCGTTGTCCGTCATGCCTTGTGCGCCGCTTGCGATCGTCGCATCCGCAATGCTGCCTGTGCGGCGGCGAGCCGTGCGATCGGTACGCGGAACGGCGAGCACGAAACGTAGTCGAGGCCGAGCATCTCGCAGAACTCGATCGAGGACGGATCGCCGCCATGCTCGCCGCAGATGCCGAGCTTGATGTCCGGCCGCGTGCTGCGTCCCTTGTCGGCGGCAATGCGCACCAGCGCCCCGACGCCATCGCGGTCCAGGGTCACGAACGGATCCTTCGGCAGCACGCCGGTCTCGATGTACTGCTGCAGGAAGGTGCCGGCATCGTCGCGCGAGATGCCGAATGTGGTCTGGGTGAGATCGTTGGTGCCGAAGGAGAAGAAATCCGCCTCCGCGGCGATGGCGTCTGCGACCATCGCCGCACGCGGCAGCTCGATCATCGTGCCGACGCTGTATTCCACCGCGGCACTGCCGTCCTTCGGCGCTGTCTCGGCGGCAACCTTCTCGATCTCGGCGCGGGTGATCTCGAGCTCCCGCGCCGAGCCGACCAGCGGGATCATGATTTCGGGCCGCACCGGCCGCCCCGTCTCCGCCGCGACCTCGGCCGCGGCCTCGAACACCGCGCGCGCCTGCATGCGGTAGATCTCGGGGAAGGTGATCCCCAGCCGGCAGCCGCGATGACCCAGCATCGGATTGCTCTCGGCCAGCGCCTCGTAACGCTCCTTGATCGAGGCGAGCGTCTGGCCAAGTCCCTCGGCCACTTCGGCCATCTCCTCGTCCGTATGCGGCAGGAACTCGTGCAGTGGCGGGTCGAGCAGGCGGATCGTCACCGGCCGGTCGCCCATGATGCGGAACAGCGCGGCGAAATCCGCGCGCTGGAACGGCAGCAGCGTCTCGATGGCCCTCGCCCGCGAGGTCGCATCACCTGCCATGATCATCCGCCGCACCGCGCCGATGCGCTCGGGGGCGAAGAACATATGCTCGGTGCGGCACAGCCCGATCCCCTCGGCGCCGAACCGCGCCGCCGTGGCGGCATCGGTCGGCGTCTCGGCATTGGCCCGCACCTTCAGCCGCCGCACCTTGTCCGCCCAGCCCATCAATGTGGCGAAATCCCCCGACAGGTTCGGCTCGATCGTCGGCACCGCGCCTGCGAACACCTCGCCGGTCGAACCGTCCAGCGTGATCCAGTCGCCGGCTTTCAGCGTCACCCCGCCGGCCGTCAGCGTCTGCGCGGCGTAGTCGATGCGGATGCCGCCTGCGCCGGCGACGCACACCCGCCCCATGCCGCGCGCCACCACCGCCGCGTGGCTGGTCATGCCGCCGCGCGTGGTCAGCACGCCGCGCGCCGCGTGCATGCCGTGGACATCTTCCGGGCTGGTCTCGATGCGCACCAGGATGGTGGCCTCGTCCTTCGCCGCGCGCGCCTCGACCTCGTCGGCGGAGAAATAGATCGCGCCGCCCGCCGCCCCCGGCGAGGCCGGCAGGCCACGCGCGATTGCATGGCGCTCGGCCTTCGGATCGAGGGCGGGATGCAGCAGCTGGTCGAGCGAGGTCGGCTGGATCCGGGTCAGCGCCTCCTCCTCGGTGATCATCCCGGCCTGCGCCATCTCGATCGCGATGCGCAGCGCGGCCGCCGTGGTGCGCTTGCCGGTGCGGGTCTGCAGCACATACAACCGGTTCTGCTGCACGGTGAACTCGATGTCCTGCATGTCGCGGTAATGCCGCTCCAGCCGCTCGCGCACCGCCAGCAGCTCGCCGTACGCTCCTGGCAGCCGGCGCTCCATCGACAGCTCGCCCGGCTTCGCGCGGCCCTCGGCCATCGGCTGCGGCGTGCGGATGCCGGCGACCACGTCCTCGCCCTGGGCGTTGATCAGATATTCGCCGTAGAAGATGTTCTCGCCGGTCGACGGATCGCGGGTGAAGCATACCCCCGTCGCGCAATCCTCGCCCATGTTGCCGAACACCATCGCCTGCACGTTGACCGCGGTGCCCCAGTCGGCGGGGATGTCGTGCAGGCGGCGATAGGTGTTGGCGCGGGGATTCATCCAGCTGCCGAACACCGCCCCGATCGCTGCCCAGAGCTGGTCGTGCGGGTCCTGCGGAAACGCCGCCCCGGTCTCGCGCTCGACCAGCTCCTTGTAGGCAGCGACGACCTCCTGCCAGTGCGCGGCGGACAGCTCGGTGTCGTCGCTCACGCCATGCTCGGTCTTGGCGTCGTCGATGATCTCCTCGAAATTGTGGTGCGACACGCCGAGCACCACGGAGGCGAACATCTGCACGAAGCGGCGATAGGAATCCCAGGCGAAGCGGGGGTCCTGCGAGCCGTGCGCCAGCCCCTCGACGGTGGTGTCGTTCAGCCCGAGATTGAGCACCGTGTCCATCATCCCCGGCATCGACACCCGCGCGCCCGAGCGCACCGAGACCAGCAGCGGGCGCTCCGGATCGCCGAACCCCAGCCCGGTCGCCCGCTCCACCGCCGCCAGCGCATCGGCGACCTGCTGATGCAGCCCGTCGGGATACTGGCGCTCGTTGCGATAGAACGCCGTGCAGACCTCGGTGGTCAGCGTGAAGCCCGGCGGCACCGGCAGGCCGATCTGTGCCATCTCGCCGAGATTGGCGCCCTTGCCGCCCAGCAGGTCGCGCATGTCCGACCGGCCTTCATTGCCCTCGGCGCCGAACCGGTACACCCACTTGGTCATCAACTGCTCCCGCCATGGCCGTCCGTGCCGCGCGGCCTGTGTTTTGTGAGCAGCATAGCCGCGTGCGGGGCGACCCGGAAGAACGCGGCTCAGGCCTGTTCGACGTTCGCCTGCAAAGTGTCCGTTCGTCCCTGCTCGCCGTTCATGCGGGCGGCGCTACAACCCCAACTCCCCCTGCGCCGTCTTGCCCAGTACCTGCACGTCGCGTGCGCCATCGGCGAACACCAGTTCTAGGCGCTCGCCCACGCGCAGGCCCGCCGCCGAGCCCACCGCATGCCCCGCCGCATCGCGTACCAACGCATAGCCGCGGCCCAGTACTGCCTCGTAGCTCGCAGATTCCAGCCGCGCGCCCAGCCCATCGAGCACTGCCCGCCGCTCGCGCAGCAGCGCCTCCAGCGGCGCACGCGGCAACACGCGCAGTCCAAGCCGCAGCCGTGCCTCCCGGAGCGGGGCGCGCCCTGCCGAGGTCAGCCCGCCGGACGCCACGGCCAGCGCGCCGCGCCGCTGCGCGATCGCCAGATGCGGTGAGGCTACGCGCCGCTCCACGGCCAGCAGCCGCGCCCGCGCCCGGGCCAGCAGCGGCGGCAGCGCGCCTGCGAGCCGGTGTCGTCGCTCCATCAGTTGCCCGCGCCGCTCAGCCACCAGCGCCGGCAGCGACAGCGACAGCCGATGTCCGCGATCGTCCAGCACCTGCCGCGCTATCCCCACCATTCCCGGCAGGTCGGGCAAGCCCCCTGCCGCCCGCGACAGCCGCAGTCGCGCGACCTGCGCCACCCTTTGCAACCCGTGTCCGAGCCGCGCCGCCCGATGCGCCAGATCGCTCACCAGCGCGAGACGCATCGGCACCGCCAGCTCGGCTGCGGCCGTCGGCGTCGGCGCGCGCCGGTCCGAGACATGGTCGATCAGCGTGGTGTCGGTCTCATGTCCCACAGCCGAGATCACCGGAATCGAACAGGCCGCCACCGCCCGGATCACCGCCTCGTCGTTGAACGCCATCAGGTCTTCCAGGGAGCCGCCGCCGCGCGCCACGATCAGCACGTCGGGCTTGCGCTCGAGCCGGTCCATCCCCGCGATCGCGGCCGCGATCCGCGCCGCCGCACCCTCGCCCTGCACAGGCACCGGCCACAGCAGGATGTTGCGCGCGAACCGTCGCGCGATCGTGGTGCGGATATCGTGCAGCACCGCCCCCTGCGGCGAGGTGATCACCCCCACCCATTCCGGCAGCATCGGCAACCCCCGCTTGCGCGCCTCCTCGAACAGCCCCTCCTCGGCCAGCCGGGCCCGCAGCGCCTCGATCCGCGCCAGCATCGCCCCTGCACCCGCATATTCGAGCCGGTCGATCACCAGCTGATACGACGACCGCTCGCCATAGGCAGTGATCTTGCCGGTCGCGATCACCTCGACCCCGTTCTCCGGCGCCAGCCCCAGCCGCGAGACCGATCCGCGCCACACCACGGCCGCGATCTTGCCGCCCTCGTCCTTGAGTGACAGATACACATGCCCCGACGGATAGCGCTTGAGCTCCGTGACCTCGCCGCGCACCCGCACGCGGCCGAACCGCCCCTCCAGCGTCGCCTTCACCGCCCCGGAAATCTCGGAGACCGTGAACTCTGGCACATTGCCCTGCATCTCACTCATCCGCACAGCATACGCCCATCCCGTGGCGCCCGTCTGCCGGGGGACGCTGTCCCCCGCACCCCCTGGCAGGAGGCTCGGCCTCCTGCACCTCGGTTTTCGAGGGGGTGATGAGGGAGGGGCGGTGATGGCGCGTCCGCGCCGGCGACTCCCGTCCGCGCCCCTCCCTCATCACCCCCTCAACAATCGGTTTGCAAAAGGCTAAGCCCTTTGCCGGGGGTGCAGGGGGCGGCGCCCCCTGCCATCGGGGAGCCATGGGATGCGTGTATTGCTGGTCGGGTCGGGCGGGCGGGAGCATGCGCTGGCGATGATGCTGGCGCGGAGCCCGTTGCTGGAGGCGTTGATCGTGGCGCCCGGCAATCCCGGGACGGCGCGCTATGGGCGCAATGTGGCGGTGGCGGTCGATGATGTGGCCGGGCTGGTGGAGCTGGCTCTGGGCGAGGGGGTGGATCTGGTGATCCCGGGCCCCGAGGCGCCGCTGGTGGCGGGGCTGGCGGATGCGTGTGCTGCGGCGGGGCTGGCCTGTGCGGGGCCGAGCCGCGCGGCGGCGGCCCTCGAGGGGAGCAAGGCGTTCACCAAGTCGGTGGCGGATGCGGCGGGGATTCCCACGGCGCGTTACGAGCATTTCACCGATGCGGAGGCGGCGAGCGAATTCGTCCGCCGGCGTGGGGCGCCGATCGTGGTCAAGGCGGACGGGTTGGCGGCGGGCAAGGGGGTGGTGGTGGCCGAGAGCGTCGAGGAGGCGCTGGCGGCGATCGACATGATGATGCGCGCGGGGGGCTTGGGCGCGTCGGGGGCGGAGGTGGTGATCGAGGAGTGCCTGACCGGCCGCGAGGTGTCGCTGTTTGCGCTGTGCGACGGGCTGGATGCGGTTCTGGTGGGCGCGGCGCAGGACCACAAGCGGATCGGCGAGGGCGATACCGGGCCGAATACGGGCGGGATGGGCGCGCTGTGCCCGCCGGCCGGGTTCGACCGCGCCGCGCAGGAGGCGGCGGTGGATGTGTTCGTCCGGCCCGCCCTGGCGGAGATGGTGCGGCGGGGGACACCGTTCCGCGGCGTGCTGTTCGTCGGGCTGATGCTCACGGAGCAGGGACCGAAGCTGATCGAATACAATGTGCGGTTCGGCGATCCGGAGGCGCAGGTGCTGCTGCCTCGGCTGACCTCAGACCTGCTGGCGGCGTTCGCGGCGATGAGCGAGGGGCGGCTGTCGGAGGTGGAATTCAGCTTCGCCGACATCGCCTCGGTCGGCGTGGTGATCGCCGGGCGCGGCTATCCCGGCGCGCCGGCGAAAGGCGGGGTGATCGAGGGCATCGCGCGGGCGGAGGCGATCGACGGCGTGCAGGTGTTCCAGGCGGCGACGAAGCAGGTGGGTGACGTGCTGGTCGGCGATGGCGGGCGGGTGCTGACGGTGTGCGCGCAACGCCCCGATCTGCGCGCGGCGCGCGACGCGGCCTATACGGCGGTGGCGGAGATCACCTGGGCGGACGGGGTGTTCCGACGCGACATCGCGCTCAAGGCGCTCGATGCAGCTTGAACGCGGCGTCATGTGTCGTATATAAACGCGACACATGACGCCTGCGGAGGCATGATGTCGGCAGCACTCGAATACCCCTTGCCGGAACACGACCCGTTCGACAGGGCGGTCGGCCTGCTCGGGGGCGAACGCCATCTCGGTCGGAGGGTGAGCGGGCCGATGGATGTGCATGACGTGATCCTCGAAGGCATGCCGTCCTCGGCGGCGGTGTGCCTGTTCGCCGAGCTCGACCATCTCAAGGTCGACAGGGCGATGGAAAACGCGGTCGGGTTCAGCCTACGCACCTTCCAGCGACGTCGCGGCGCGCCGGAGCGGATGCTGACCCGCGAGCAGGGCGGCAAACTGTGGCTGTTCGCCGAGATCCTGGCGCTGGCGAGCGATGTGCTCGGCACTCAGGACGCGGCCGAGCGCTGGCTGGAGACGCCGGCGATCGCGCTGGAGCGTCACCGGCCGCTCGACCTGCTCGCCACCCCGGCCGGCACCGAGATGGTGCGCGACCTGCTCGGACGGATGCGCACCGGCGTCTACACATGACCCCGCTGCCGCCGCCGCTGGGGTCGGGCGACCTCATCGGCTGGCGGCTGGACACGGCGAGATTCGCGCCGTCCTGGGAGTCGGGTGAGGGCGCGTTCCTCTACGGTGGCCGCTGGAACAGCCGTGGCACGCGGGTGGTGTATGCCAGCCTCGATCCGGCCACCGCGATCGTCGAGGTCGCGGTGCACAAGGGGTTCGATGCGCTCGACACGGTGGCGCATGTGTTGACCTCGTTCCGCCTGCTCGACCCGGCTCTGGTGCATGTGGTCGCGGCGGCCGACATTCCCAACCCGAACTGGCTGCGCCCCGGCCCCCCGGGCGCGGGCCAGCAGCGCTTCGGCGATGCGCTGCTGGCGGCGCATGTGGCGGTGCTGGTCCCAAGCGCGGTCTCGACGCATAGCTGGAACCTGCTGCTGCGCGTGCCGGCGCCCTCGGGCGTCTACGAGCCGGTCGCGCAGGAGCCGTTCGCGCTCGACACGCGGCTCAATCCAGTGCCGACAGCGCGCCCGTGAGATCGGCGATCAGGTCGTCCACGTTCTCGATGCCGATGCTCAGCCGGATCAGCCCCTCGCTGACCCCGATCCGTGCCCGGGTCTCCGCCGGCACGCCGGAATGGGTGGTCGAGGCCGGGTGGCAGGCGAGCGATTCGGTCCCGCCGAGGCTGACCGCGAGCTTGAACAGCCGCAGCCGGTTGAGCACCGCGAAGGCTTCCTCGCGGCCGCCATCGATCTCGATGGCGAAGGTCGAGCCCGGGCCGGTGCACTGCGCGTCATAGATGCGACGCACCGTATCGGACCCCCGCCCCGGGCCGAGCGCATGCACGGCGCGCACCTTCGGATGCGCGTCCAGCCGCTCGACCACGGCGAGCATGTTCGCTGCCGCCCGGCGCACGCGGATGTCGAGCGTCTCCAGCGAGCGCCCGATCATCCAGCAGGAATGTGGATCGAGCTGGGTGCCGATCGCGCTGCGCAGCAGCCGCACCGGGGCGAGGGCCGCCTTCGCGCCCAGCACCGCGCCGCCGATCAGGTCGCTGTGGCCACCGATATACTTGGTCAGCGAAGCCAGAACGAGGTCGGCACCATGCGCCAGCGGCTTCTGGAACACCGGGCTGAGCATGGTGTTGTCGCACAGCACCAGCGGTCGCAGCCCGCTCGCAGCCCCGATGCGTTCGGCGGCCGCGCGCACGGCGGCGATGTCGACCAGCGTGTTGAGCGGGTTCGACGGTGTTTCGATGACGATCAGGCTGAGCCGCCCCTTCGCCTGTGCGGCGCGGGCGGCGGCCTCGATCGCCGCCGCGTCCGCGCCATCGGCGAAGCCGTGGGCCGCGATGCCGAACGCGGCCAGCGTCTTGCCCAGCAGCGTCTCGGTGCCGCCATAGAGCGGCTGGCTGTGCAGGATCACGTCGCCGGGGCGCGCGGTGGCCAGGATCGCGGTGGTGATCGCCGACATTCCCGAGCTGAACACCAGCGCCGCTTCCGCATCCTCGTAGAGGGCGAGGCGATCCTCGATGATCTCGCTGTTGGGGTGATTGAAGCGCGAATAGACCAGCCCCGCACCGTCCTCGCCGGCCGGCTTGCGCCCGGAGACCACGTCGAAGAAGTCGCGCCCGTCCTCGGCGGAGCGGAACACGAAGGTCGAGGTCAGGAACACCGGCGGCTTGACCGACCCTTCCGACAGGGTGGGGTCGTAGCCGTAGCCGAGCATCAGCGTCTCGGGGGCCAGCGCATGCCCGTCGATGCTGCGCTGCCTGCTGTGGTCCCTGCTCATCGTCGTGGCCCCTGTCCGTGCTGCCTGCGTCCTCCCATAGACGCTCGCCGACAATCCGGCGAGGATACCCGCATGGAGTACACCCGCCTCGGCCGCACCGGCCTTGAAGTCTCGCGCCTCGCGCTCGGTTGCATGAGCTTTGGCATCCCCGATCGCGGCCCGCATCCCTGGACGCTCGACGAGGCGGCGTCGCGGCCGCTGATCCGCCAGGCCGTGGAGGCGGGGATCAATTTCTTCGATACCGCCAACTTCTACTCGGACGGCACCTCCGAGGAGATCGTCGGCCGCGCGCTGCGGGACTTTACCCGTCGTGACGAGACGGTGATCGCCACCAAGGTGTTCTTCCCGCTGCGCGAGGGGCCCAATATCGGCGGCCTGTCGCGCAAGGCGATCCTGAGCGAGATCGACCACTCGCTGCGTCGCCTCGGCACCGACTACGTCGATCTCTACCAGATCCACCGCTTCGATCCGCACACCCCGATCGAGGAGACGCTGGAGGCGCTGCACGACGTCGTTCGTGCCGGCAAGGCGCGTTACATCGGCGCCTCGTCGATGGCGGCCTGGCAGTTCGCGACCATGCTGCACACTGCCGAGCGGCATGGCTGGACGCGGTTCGTCTCGATGCAGAACCACCTCAACCTGCTCTACCGCGAGGAGGAGCGCGAGATGCTGCCGCTGTGCCGGGCGGAAGGGGTGGGCGTGATCCCGTGGAGCCCGCTCGCCCGCGGTCGGCTCACCCGCCCCTGGGACGAGACGTCGGCCCGTGCCGAGACCGACGAGGTCTCGCGCAAGCTGTATGCCGCGACCGAGGCCGCCGACCGTGCGGTCGCCGACGCGGTCGGACGCATCGCCGAGGCGCGCGGCCTGCCGCGCGCGCAGATCGCGCTGGCTTGGGTGCTGCAAAAGCCCGGCGTCACCGCCCCGATCATCGGCGCGACGAAGCCGCATCACCTCGCCGACGCGATCGCCGCCCTGTCGGTGACGCTGTCGGCGGACGAGATCGCCACCCTCGAGGCCAATTACCTCCCGCACGCGCCGGCCGGTCACTGAACTCCGGCCGTTCGGCCCTCGGCCACAGTTCGTGACATCGAGGGCGGCAACATTTGCATGGTCAGGACGTTGGCGCCGCGAAATCAGCCGGAGACCCCCTGCCAATGGCCGCGTCACATTCGATATCGGAGGGGCTGCACGAGCTCCGGCGTCGCGTCCCTCTGATCGTCGGACTCGCGGCGGCGGCGCTGGTCGTGGTCGGGCTGGTCATTCTCGCTCTCGGGGCGATCCTGATCTGGCAGGGCGACACCTGGTATTACGGCATCGTCGGCGTGGCGATGATTGCCGCCGGCATCCTGCTTGGCCGCCTGTCCGTCATCGGCGTGTGGCTCTACGCCCTGGTGCTGCTCGGCACGGTGATCTGGGCGCTCGCCAATGTCGGGCTCGACGGCTGGGCGTTGATCCCGCGCATCATCGCTCCCGCCGTGCTCGGCCTGCTGGTATTTCTTCCCGGGGTGGTTCGTGGCGTCGGCGGGCGTGGCAACCTGGGCTGGCTCGGCGAGGCGGTCTGCGTGCTGCTGATCGCCGCCACCTTCGCGCTCGGCTACCGCATCACCGACGAGCGCCACAAGGTCTTCGCCACGGCCGCCGACTGGAATGCGTCCGCGCCTGGAACCGACGAGGCCGGCAACGACTGGCGCTATTACGGCCGGACTGCCGCGGGTGACCGCTACGTGCCCTTCGACCAGATCACGCCCGCCAACGTCGCCCAGCTTCAGAAAGTGTGGGAGTTCCGCACCGGCGACATGCCGCGACACGGCGAGAACGCCAACGGTCGCGAGTTCAGCTTCGAAGCCACGCCGCTCAAGATCGGCGATACGCTCTATCTGTGCACGCCGCACCGCGACGTGCTGGCGCTCGATGCCACCACGGGCAAGCAGATCTGGCGTTTCCAGCCCGGCGGCGATCTCAGTCACAACGTCTACCAGGCCTGCCGCGGGGTCTCGTATTTCGACGCCTCGGCCGGCGATATCGCCGGTCCGTCGGATGCCGATACCCCGGCAGCGCGCGCGGTGGTCGCCCCGCCGGGTGCGGCGCAGACCAGGATCGACACCTCGACCGTGCCCGACACCAAGCTGGCACAGACGGTGCAGCCGGCCGGCGACGGCGCACCCTGTCAGCAGCGCATCGTGTCGACCGATTCCGATCTGCCGCGCCTGTTCGAGCTCGACGCGAAGACCGGCCATCTGTGCACCGATTTCGGCGATGGCGGCTATGTCGACCTGCGTCAGGGAATGGGGCTGATCCCGCCCGGCTTTCACTTCATCTCGTCGCCGCCGATGGTGATGGACGGTCGCATCATGCTCAGCGGCTGGGTGTACGACAATCAGTCCAAGGGCGAGCCGTCCGGCGTGATCCGTGCCTTCGACGCGGTGACCGGCAAGCTGTCCTGGGCATGGGATGTCGGCCGCGTACCGGCGACCAAGCCGCTCGGTGACGGCGAGACCTTCACACGCGGCACGCCGAACGGCTGGGGCGTGTTCACCGCCGATCCGAAGCTCAATCTGGTCTACATCCCGACCGGCATCGCCACGCCCGACTATTTCGGCGGCCAGCGGCGGCCGTTCGACGAGACCTACGACACCTCCCTGGTCGCGCTCGACGCGGCCACCGGGCAGGAACGCTGGCATTTCCAGGCCGTGCATCACGACATCTGGGATTTCGACCTGCCGGTCGGTCCGTCCCTGGTCGATCTGCCCGGCGGCCCGAACGGCGGCACCATCCCCGCGCTGGTGCAGACCAACAAGCAGGGCCAGCTCTTCCTGCTGAACCGCGAGACCGGGCAGCCGATCGCCACCGTCGAGGAAAAGCCGGTGCCGCAGGGCAACACCCCGGGCGAGCATTATTCGCCGACGCAGCCGTTCTCGACCGGCATGCCGTCCTTCACCCCGCCGCCGCTCAAGGACAACGATGTCTGGGGGGCGACGCCGATCGACCAGGCGCTGTGCCGGATCCGGTTCAACAACATGAACAAGGGCCCGCTGTTCACGCCGATCTCGACCACCGAGACGCTGGGGAACCCGGCCTTCGACGGGGTGATGGACTGGTTCGGCGCGACCATCGACCCGGTGCGCCATGTGCTTTACGCCAACCTGACCAACCAGCCCTTCGTCATGCAGCTGGTGCCGCATGACAAGGCGGTGAAGGAGGGGCTGATCAAGGACTGGGCCGGGTGGGGGCATCCGTTCCCGCAGGGCGCCTTCGACGTGAACCCGCAATACTACCTGCCCTATGCGGCGATCATCCGGCCGTGGCTGAGCATCATCCAGGCGCCCTGCGTCAATGCGCCGTGGGGTCACATGGAGGCGATCGACCTCGTCACCCGCAAGGTCCTGTGGACGCGTCCGCTCGGCACGACGGCCAACATGGGGCCGTTCGGCGTGCGCATTCCGGTCGGCCTGCCGACTGGGATCTTCTCGATGGGCGGCTCGATCGCCACCAGGTCGGGGCTGCTGTTCATCGGCGGCACCACCGATCAGGCGTTCCGGGCGATCGACGCCAAGACCGGCGACACGCTTTGGGAGACTACCCTGCCGGCCGGCGGCAATGCCACGCCGATCTCCTATATGGGGACGGACGGGCGGCAATATGTGGTGATCGATGTCGGCGGCCATGGCGGCATGCGCTCGCGCAACGGCGACTACATCATCGGCTTCGCGCTGCCGAAATCGAACTGAACACGGGGGCGGGGTGCACTTGTGCACCCCGCGCCCTGCTCAGCGGCGCTGGCGGTCGCCGATCATCGCCAGCAACTCGGCGCGGGTGGCAGGATTGTCGCGGAACACGCCCAGCATGTGCGACGTCACCATCGAGACGCCCGGCTGGTGCACGCCGCGTGTGGTCATGCACTGGTGCTCGGCGTCGATCACCACCGCCACGCCATGCGGCTCCAGCACGCGGTCGATGGTGTTGGCGATCTGCGCGGTCAGCCGCTCCTGGATCTGGAAGCGCTTCGCATAGGCCTCGACCACGCGGGCAAGCTTGCTGATGCCCACCACACGGCGGCGTGGCAGATAGGCGACATGGGCGCGGCCGAGGATCGGCGCCATATGGTGCTCGCAATGGCTCTCGATGCGGATGTCGCGCAGCAGCACGATCTCGTC
The DNA here is from genome assembly GCF_014192375.1 of Endobacter medicaginis. Lineage (GTDB taxonomy): Bacteria > Pseudomonadota > Alphaproteobacteria > Acetobacterales > Acetobacteraceae > Endobacter > Endobacter medicaginis. Next base: position 441,283 of record NZ_JACHXV010000001.1, read on the forward strand.
GTAGCCCTCGACCTCCGAGAACGTCGTGGTCAGCAGCGTCTCCGGCTCGATGCCGTAGCCGCCGAACCATTCCTCGTAGGCGCGCGCCACACGCCCAGGCGTGTCCTGCAGCCCCTCGCGGCCCGGATCCTCGCCGGCCCAGCGCAGCAGCGTGCGGATCGCGGCCTCCGCTTCGTCGCGTGAGGGGCGGGGGGTATCGGTCATGATGTGCGGGTCTCAGTGTTTCAGGCGTGGCTGGTAGGGGCTGTCGAGGCTGAAGGCGGGGATCATGACGTCGAACTCCTCGCCGGTACCGGGCACGACCATGTGGTACAGCCCGGTCATGAACCCGCACGGGGTGGGCAGCGGCGTGCCGGACGCATAGGAGAACGACTGCCCGCCCGCCAGCAGAGGCTGCTCGCCGACCACCCCCTCGCCCTCGACGGTGCGGGTCTGGCCGCGCGCATCGGTGATGCGCCAGGTACGCCGCAGCAGCCGGACCGTGTGCGTGCCGCGATTGTCGATGGTGATGTGATACGACCACACATAGTTGTCGGTCTGCGGGTCGGAATGGTCCTCGAGAAAGGCGGTGCGAACGCTGACCGCGATGTCGCGGGTGATCGCAGTCCACACCTCGCCCGCCGCCTCCGTCTCGGCCGGATCGGGCTGGAGCATCGATGGCGGCGGCGGGCGGCGGCTCATGCGGCGGAGCTGTCCTTGCGGCTGGCGACGGCGGCGAGTCCCGCGGCGAGGTCGTCGCACAGATCGTCCGCGTCCTCGAGACCGACCGACAGCCGGATCACCCCGTCGGTGATGCCGAGCCGGGTGCGCTCATCGGGGCCGATGCGCATGTGCGTGGTGGTCGCCGGATGGGTCGCGAGCGAGCGGCTGTCGCCGAGATTGTTGGAGATCGACACCAGCCGAAGCGCATCGAGCAGCGCGAAGGCGCCCGCCTTGCCACCCTCGACCTCGAACGTCACCATCGTGCCGCCGCCCTGCATCTGGCTGTCGTTGAGCGCCTTCTGCGGATGGTCGTCGCGGGTGGGATACCACACGCGCGAGATGCCCGGCTGTGCTGCGAGGAAGTCGGCCACCCGGGCGGCATTGCGGCTCATCGCGTCGACCCGCAGATGCAGCGTCTCCAGCCCCTTGAGCAGCACCCAGGCATTGAACGGCGACATCGCCGGCCCGGTATTGCGGATGAACGGCTGCAGCGTCTCCTCGATCCAGGCCTTGCTGCCCAGCACCGCGCCGCCGAGCACCCGGCCCTGCCCGTCGATATGCTTGGTGCAGGAATAGACCACCACGTCGGCGCCCAGCTCCAGCGGCTTCTGCAGCAGCGGGGTGGCGAACACGTTGTCGACCACCACCAGCGCGCCGGCCGCATGCGCGAGCGCACTGACCGCGCGAAGGTCGACGATCTCCAGCATCGGGTTCGACGGGCTCTCCAACAGCACCAGCGCGGTCGGCTGTGCCAGCGCCGTGCGCCATTGATCGAGATCGGCGCCGTCGACGAACACCGTCTCGACGCCGTAGCGCGGCAGCAGGGTGGAGATGATCCAGTGGCATGAGCCGAAGATCGCGCGTGAGGCCACCACCCGGTCGCCGGCCTTCACATGCGCGAGGATCGCAGCACTGACCGCGGCCATGCCGGTGGCGGTGGCGCGCGCCGCCTCGGCGCCCTCGATCGCCGCCAGCCGTGCCTCCAGGGCCGCGACGGTCGGGTTGCCGAAGCGCGAATACTGATAGTGCTCGACCTGGCCGAGAAAGGTCGCCTCCGCCTGGGCCGCATCGTCGTAGACGAAGCCCGAGGTCAGGAACATCGCCTCCGACGTCTCGCCATACGGCGTGCGCTCGACGCCTGCATGCAGCAGGCGGGTGGCGAGGCGGTGAGGGGTCTTGGGTGCGGGATCGGACATCGAACGGGTTCTTCGCCTGCTGCGGTACTGCCCGGCCAACGAGTTCCGACACGGTGTCTGCCTGCACCGGGCCGGTGCACACAGCTGCCGCTGGGCCTCTTTAGCGCGCTTGTTTTTCCTCGCCGCAATCCGGCCGGACAAATCACGAGGACGAAGGAGGGATCACCCCACCGTCGCGGCCGGGACTGTAGAGTTCACCCCCACCCGGGTCAACCGCGCCCACCGCCTGCCTCCCCTGCGAGGCGGTCAGACCGGCATTTCCCCATTCCCAACCCGGCCCCGACCCCGTATAACCCGGCACCGCTGCGGGTGTAGTTCAATGGTAGAACGGCAGCTTCCCAAGCTGCATACGAGGGTTCGATTCCCTTCACCCGCTCCACCGCATCGCCGCAGGACGCGGTGGCTCGTCGGACCCTCAGGGCGACGTGTCGCTCGGCGCCGTCGAGCGCTGTGCGGGGGGCAGCGTCTTCTGGTGTCGCTCGATCGAGCGCTTGAGGCCGTCCATCGAGGGCGCGGCGAGGGTGTCGCGGTAGCCGCGGCCGTTCCACACCCAACGGTCGTCGTCGTTGACCATCAGGTCGTGCATGCCGCCATGCGTGGCAGGCAGAACCCGGATCGGCCCGCTGACGGAATCGAGCACTTTCAGCCAGTCGCCACCGCGATGCAGGTAGACGCTGGTCGAGCATCCCGCCGAACCGCACAGGCTGGCGGACTGCAACTGCACGAACAGCGCCGCCTCCTTCGAGCGGGGATCGAGCCGCGCCGAGCCGATCAGCACCAGCGGCTGGTCGCCATGATGGGCGGCCTGTTCGAGATCGTAGCGCGTCAGTGTCCGCGCGGTGGCATCGAGCGGTGAATTCGGCTGCGCGGTCAGCAGGACAGGCCCGCCGCCTTCCGCCGCGCGCGGGTGGTGATGGTGCGCGCTCGCCGCAATCGCCACGCGGCCGGGGCCTGGCCAGGCCAGCAGGACAAGCGCCAGGGCGGCAATTCGGTGGATCATGGCGGCGCGGCGGTCTTTCATCACGGAGGTCAACGCATCAGCCACGCCTGCGATGCCTGCGCACCACGCGGAACGCGGCCTGGGCCGGAGCTTGCGACGCCGCCACTTGCCTGCCAAGCAGGAGCATGTCCAGCCCCCGACCGCCCGCCGACGCCCCACCCCCTGGGCGCTACCGCCATTACAAGGGTGGTGTGTACGCGGTGCTCGACCTCGCCCGGCACAGCGAGACCGAGGACTGGCTGGTGATCTACCGCGACGAGGCCGGTGGCGGGCTGTGGGCGCGGCCGCTGGGGATGTGGAACGACACCGTCGCGGGCGCGCCCCGCTTTGCGCCGCTCACGGCGTCGACATCCCGCCCGTGACCCCGACGGTTCAGCCCCCGTTGAACTGCTGGTGCAGCTTGCGCCGGTAGGCCTCCTGTCGCGCGCCGGCGCCGGGGGAGACGGCCTCGTGGATGGCGGCGATCTCGTCGAGATGCGCGCCCGCCGCGAGCCGGTGGGTGACGCTGAGGGCGTGCCGGCGGTGGCGATTGAGCGGCTGCGCGACATAGGCGAGCTGCGCCCCGGGGCGGTTGAGCAGCTCGATATAGACGCGCCAGTCGCCGGCCATGCGCAGGGTGGCGAGCGCGCCCGCGCAGGAGTCGAGGGCGGCGAGCAGGGCCTCGCGCCGGAACAGCACGGCACTCGCATTAAGCACCAGGTTGCGCTCGGCCAGCGCGGTGCGCACGAACTCCGGCCCGTCGAACACCCCGTCATGGTCGAGCAGCGTGCCCACGGTCTCGGCGTAATAGGGCTTGTAGCCGTCGCCGCTGACCGCCCCGTCGGCATCGATCGCCACCGAATCGCAGAATGCCATCACCGCCGCCGGTGCGCGGTCCAGCGCTGCGGCGAGGCGCGCAAGCATCTCCGGCTCGGCAGCATCGTCGGCCTCGGCGATCCACAGCCACTCGCCGCGCGCACGCCGCGCCGCCTCGTGCCACTGGCGGAACACGGAGCCGGAATTGCGCGCATTGCGGTGCAGGGTGATGCGCCGTCCGGCCGCACTGGCCGCGGCCTCGGCCACTGCGACGCTGTCATCGGTGGAGGCGTCGTCGAGCACCAATACCTCGTCGAGCGGATGGGTCTGGCCGAACACCGAGGCCAGCCGCTGGTCGAGGTAGCGCGCATAGTCGAACGACAACACCGCCGCCGAGATGCGCCGCGTTGCCGGCAGGGCGAGGCCGAGCAGGGCGTCGGCATAGTCCGTGAAGCTGAAGCGCGCGGCGAACGTGCGGCCCCGCGCGGCGCGCTGCCGCGCCGGCAGCGCCTGGGTCCGCCGTGCGGCGGCGCGGGCGGCGCGCAGCATCGCCGCCGTCTGGCCGACCGGCACGCACGCACCGAGCGCGGGCTCGGCATCGATCAGCTCGGCCACCCCGCCGGTGCCGCGAAACGCGATGCAGGGCAGGCCGCAGGCCATCGCTTCCAGCGCTGCGGTGGGCAGCGGATCCTCGCGCGAGGTAAGCGCGAAGACATCCGCCGCCGACAGCCACTCCCCCACCGCCTCGGTCTGTCCGGGCAGATGCAGCTGGCCGGCCTCGACCGCGGCCTCGATCTCGGCGCCCAGATGCTGTCGCAGTCCGGGATCGATCGGCCCGAGCCAGATCGCATGCACCGGCGCGCGCCCGGCGACCCGGCGGTCGAGATCGAGCTGCACGAGCTGGAGGAACAGGTCCAGCCCCTTGCGCAGGTCGCCATGCCCGCAGCCGATCAGCACCGGCGCGTCGGGCGGGATCGCCAGCCGGGCGCGCAGGGCGCGTCGCGCCGTCGTCGAGAACCGTGTCGCGGTGTACAGGCCCTGGGCCAGCAGGCGGCGGGGCGCGCCCGGCAGGACCTCGGCTGCTGCACCGAGGGCGGCATCGACGCGTTGCCGGACGAACGGGTTCGGGTAGATCACCGCGCTGGCGCAGGCCGCGCTGCGACGCAGCGGGTCGAGCAGCCCCCACGCCCCGAGCAGGCCGGGCAGCTCGTGCACGAGCTGGACATGCGCGATGCCGCGCGCCGACAGGGCGGGGGCGAGGAGCGCCGTGGCGGAGGTGTTGAGCACCGCATGGGCGAGGCCGCGCGCGCGCAGCCCGTCCAGCAGGTCGGCCACCGCCGGGCTGTCGGCGGCGGCGATCGTCGTCGGCGCCACTGCCTCGTAGGCCGCCCGCAGCGCGCCGTCGCCCAGCAGCAGGAAGCGCACCATCACGCCGTGATCGGCGCGCAGCCTCGCACCCAGCGCGAGCAGCAGCCGTTGCGCACCCGACGGGTAGGCGTCGTGGCCGACCAGCAGCAGCGCATGGGCGGCGTCGCGAGGCGAATCGCCCGCGCGGCCGCGCAGCAGGGCGCGCGCCGTGGCGTTGAGGTAGGCGCTGCCGAAATGCTGGTCGGGCTCGAGATAGGCGCCTTCGGCCCACTCGTTCCAGGCGTTGATCGCGACCACCGGCGTGCCGAAGAACGGTTGCGTGACGGCGCGGTCGATCAGGCCTGCGAGCCAGTCCTCGTAGCGTGACGGTGTCGAGCCGTGCAGCACCAGCCCGTGCCCCTGCCGACGCGCATCATTGTCCCACGAGGGGGCGGCGGTGCGGATCAGCGGGAATGCCGCCGGCGGCTCGGCCAGCGCGCGCTCGACCACGGCGTCATAGGCATGCACGTTCGCCGTCAGGGCGGGGTCGAGGATGTCGAGGCTCTGGTTGATGAGCTCGAGGTTGCGGGCGACCTTGTGCGGCGGGAATTCGATGGCGCCGTCGAGGCCGTACTCACGCGGGTCGTTGCAGTCGAAGGCCTGCGCCATCACCAGCAGCGGCTCCGCGCCGGCGCGCCGGAACGCCTGCCGCCAGCGCGCGATCGTCGCCCGGGCGTCGGGGATCACGTCGACCCGGTAGATCAGCAGCAGCGGCCGGCCGTGCAGGCGGATATAGCGCGGATCGTCGAAGTGCCGGACGAACGCCGCCACCAGCGCCGCCTCGTCCTCCTCGCGATAATGCTGCGCGAGCAGCACCTCGTCTTCCGAGCCGTCCCATCGGCGGGACCAGTTCTCGTTGGCCCACATCAGGCAGAACGGCATCGCCAGGGAGCGGTCGGCGAGGAACGCTTCCAGCGGTCCGTCCAGCAGCCGCTTGCGGTCGAACCAATAGAAATAGAACGCGAACCCGCCGATCCCGGCCGCGCGTGCCATCTCGATCTGCCGGCGCATCACGGCCGGATCGTCGAGCCGGTAATGGCCCAGATCGCGCGGGATGCGCGGCTGGTAGTGCCCCGCGAAGCGCGGCAGGCCACGCTGCAGATTGGTCCATTCGGTGAAGCCCTCGCCCCACCAGGCGTCGTTCTCGGTGCAGGGGTGGAACTGCGGCAGGTAGTAGGCGAGCAGCAGTGCGCGGGGCACCACGCCCTGCGGCAGCGGACGGCGCGTCTCGAAATGCGGGCCCGGGGCGCTGGTGCGCCGCACTTCGTCGGCGATGGTGGTGCGCGAGGCGGTGGGCGGCGCGGGCGCGGGCGGGGCGTCGCGCCGGGCGAGGTAGTGCAGCAGCGGATTGGCGTCGAGATCGGCCTCGGCGAGATGCGTGCGGCGGTAATCCACCGGATCGAACCCGGCAAACGGGCGGCGCGCCTCGCGGAAGCCCTGCGTCATGTAGTGCTCGACCGGGTCGAGCCCGGCCAAAGCGATGTCGGGATAGGCGTGCAGGTAGAAATCCGGGTCGAAGCCCGGCATCGGCCGCACCCCGCCGCGCGCCTTGTTGAACAGGTAATGCGCCAGCGCCAGCATGCCCGCCGGCACGTCATGGTTGGCCCGATACCAGTGCGGGTCGAACCACGAGATCGGCCGCAATCCGGCCGCCTCGCCGTGCTCGATGTAGTGCAGCAGCGGATCGGTCTCCGCGCCGAGCCATTCGGCATGGGTCTCGCAGTACCAGCGCGGGTCGAAATGCGCGTTCGGCTTGCGTCCCTCGCGCCAGCCGAACAGATGGTAATGCAGCAGCGCCTCGCTGCCGAGATGTGCGAGGTCGCGGTTGTTGGCGAGGTAGAACTCGGTGTCGAACAGGCCCGAATGGCCGAGCATCAGCAAAGGCGGCTGTTTTCTGTCAGGATCGTGCTGGTCGGTGGACGTCACGCGCCGCTCCGATCGAGGATTGCGAGCCGGTGGATGATTTCGGATACGAACAGAGGCACTGACGTTTTGTCAATCCGAGCGGCAGCGAGCGGCTTGCGGATGCGGCGTGCGGCAGATTGGAACACCGGGGCTTCTGAGATAAGGAAGGCCCCCATGAACGTCCCCCGGCCCGCCTTCGATCCGGCCGTCCTGCCCGCCGGTGGGGCGGCGGCGGACGATTCCCACCAGCACGTGCGCTTCGGCGACGGTCTGGCGCTCGAATGCGGCGCCGTGCTCGACGAACTCGTCGTTGCCTATCGCACCTACGGCCGGCTCGATGCCGACCGTGCCAACGCCATCCTGGTCTGCCACGCGCTGACCGGCGACCAGTATGTCGCCGAGCCCCACCCGCTCACCGGCAAGCCGGGCTGGTGGTCGAACCTGGTCGGCCCCGGCCTGCCGATCGACACCGACCGCTTCTTCGTGATCTGCGCCAATGTGCTCGGCGGCTGCATGGGCTCGACCGGCCCGCGCTCGACCCGGCCCGACGGCACGATCTGGGGCACCGATTTCCCGCCCGTCACCATCCGCGACATGGTCGACGCGCAGGCGCGGCTGATCGACCATCTCGGCATCGACCGACTGTTCGCCGTCATCGGCGGCTCGATGGGCGGCATGCAGGTGCTGCAGTGGGCGGCCCGCTATCCCGAGCGCGTGTTCGCAGCACTCCCGATCGCCACCGCCGCCCAGCATTCGGCGCAGAACATCGCCTTCAACGAGGTCTCGCGCCAGGCGATCGCCGCCGATCCCGACTTCCACGCCGGCCACTACCGCGACCGCGGCACCATCCCGGCGCGCGGACTCGGGGTGGCGCGGATGATGGCCCACATCACCTATCTGTCGGAAGAGGCGCTGACCCGCAAGTTCGGCCGTCGCCTGCAATCCGCCCCCGCCAGCCCGGCCGCGGGCGGCGGGGCGGGGCTGTTCGGCGAGATGTTCGAGGTCGAGAGCTACCTGCGCCATCAGGGCAGCAGCTTCGTGCGCCGGTTCGATGCCAATTCCTATCTCACCGTCACCCGCGCGATGGATTATTTCGACCTCGCCCGCGACCATGACGGCGACCTCGCCTCCGCGTTCGCCGGCACCTTCACGCGGTTCTGCGTGGTGTCGTTCTCGTCGGACTGGCTGTTTCCCACCGCGCAGTCCCGCGCCATCGCCCGCGCGCTCAACCGGGCGGCGGCCAATGTCAGTTTCGTCGAGATCGACACCGACAAGGGCCACGACGCCTTCCTGCTCGACGAGCCCGACATGCATCGAACCGTCGCCGGCTTCCTCGACGGCGCGGCCATCCACGCAGGGCTCCGCCCGGCACCCCCCGGGGTCGCGGCCCCCGGACCCCGGGGCAAGGCTCCCTGAGGCAGATGCAAGGGGGAGGCGGGCGGCCATTTCCCCGCCGCCCGACCTGCCCTATCACGTCGTCATGCGTCTCGATCAGAAACTCATCGCCGACATGATCGCGCCCGGCTCGCGCGTGCTCGACATCGGCAGTGGCGACGGTGCGCTGATCGACCACCTGTTCCGCACGCGTCAGTGCGATGCGCGCGGCATCGAGATCGACATGGCGGCGGTGACGCAATCGGTCGCGCACGGGCTGCCGGTGATGCACGGCGACGCCGACAGCGACCTCGCCCATTACCCCGATGCGGCCTTCGACTATGTGGTGCTCCAGCGCACGCTGCAGGCGGTCGAGCGTCCGCGCGAGGTGCTGCGTCAGATGCTGCGCATCGGGCGGCGCGCCATCGTCAGCTTCCCCAATTTCGGCCACTGGCAGCTGCGCCTGCAGCTGCTGACGACCGGGCGGATGCCGATGACCACCACCTGGGGCCGCCCGTGGTACGAGACGCCCAACATCCATCCCTGCACGATCCGCGACTTCTTCGCGCTGTGCGCCGAGGAGGGCTATGTGGTGGAGGACTGGATGGCGGTGGACGAGGCCGGCGACCGTGCGCCCTGGCGGCGCTCGGTGCGCTTTGCCAACCTGTTCGGCGAGCAGGCGCTGTTCCTGCTCGGCCGGCGAGGGTGATCGCGCTGCGGCCCGCCATGGCGGGCCGTTGAATTGTCTCGCCTCGCCCGCGGAAACATCCCATGCTGGGGTGCCGGCAGAGGGAAGCGGACAGCATGGAGCTCAATGGCGTGAAGCTGCCGCGTGACGCGGCACTGCTGTTCGCACGACTGGCCCTCGCGTCATTGTTCGTGCTGCTCGGCTGGCAGAAGCTGACCGCCTTCGGACCGACCGCGGCCTACATGGCGCAGGATGGCCTGCCACTCCCGCAGCTCGCCGCCGCGATCGCCGTGGCGATGGAGCTCGGCGGCGGCCTGCTGATCGCGCTCGGGGTGCTGGTCTCGCCCCTCGCCCTGCTGATGGCCGCCTATACGCTGGTCACCGGCATTGTCGGCCATCATTACTGGACCATGCAGGGTGCGCTGCGCGCCGACATGTTCATCCATTTCTGGAAGAACGTCGCCATTGCGGGCGGATGGGTCGCCTTGTCGGGCGCCGGGCCCGGGCGCTGGGCTCTGATTTCGCGCTGAGGCTGTAACCGGGGTCCGCCCGTCGCCGAAGACAGCGACGAATCACCCCGGCGCGCGTTGCGACGGTGATCTCATCGTCGACAGGAAGGCAGTTTCATGCGTTCGCTCATCACCGCAACTCTCGTCGCGGCATCGGCCCTGGCCGGTGCGACCACGGCCCTGGCCGACGCGCCGAGCCGTGTCCGTGGCACCATCGTCTCCGTCTCCGGCGACACGGCGGTCATCCGCACCCCGATGGGCAAGGTCGATGCCCACCTCACCGCCGACAGCCGCATCGTCGGCGCGAAGAAGGCCTCCCTCGACGACATCAAGCCGAACAGCTTCATCGGCACCGCCGCGGTGCCGGGCAACGGTGACCATCTGCGCGCGCTCGAGGTGACGATCTTCCCCGAGGCGATGCGCGGCACCGGCGAGGGTTCCTATCCGTGGGACCTGGGCAAGTCCGGTTCGATGACCAATGGTGCGGTCAGTTCGATGACCAACGGCACCGTCGCCCCGGCGGCCGCGGCAAGTTCGATGACCAATGGCACCGTCAGCGCGATGGGGGCGAAGGGCCGCACCATCAAGGTCGCCTACAAGGGCGGCGAGAAGATCGTCGACCTGCCCGACGATACCCCCGTGGTCACCCTCGATCCCGGCGACCGTTCGCTGCTCAAGCCGGGCGTGAAGGTGGTGGTGTTCGGGCCGAAGACGGGCGATACGGTCGAGGCCAAGCGCATCGTCGCCGGCGAGGATGGCGTCAAACCGCCGATGTAAGTCGCGGGAATGCCGCCGATGTCCTTGCCGTCCCGTCGTGCCCATCCGCTGGTCGTGCGGCTCACCCACTGGGTGAACGCGGTCGCCATCACGCTGATGGTCGGCAGCGGCTGGGGCATCTACAACGCCTCTCCGCTGCTGCCCGTGCGCTTCCCGCCCTGGGCGACGCTGGGCGGCTGGCTCGGCGGGTCGATCGCCTGGCACCTCGCCGCGATGTGGCTGCTGGCGGGTAACGCGCTGGTCTATCTCGGCTATGGTCTGGCCAGCCGGCATCTCGCCCGCGATCTGCTTCCCGTCACCCCGCGCTCGGTCCTCGCCGACCTGCGCGCGGCCCTGCGCTTCCAGCTGCCGCACCAGCCCGGACACTACAATGCCGTGCAGAAGCTGCTCTATCTGATGGTGCTGGGGTTCGGCGCCCTGGCGGTGGTCTCCGGGCTGGTGCTGTGGAAGCCGGTGCAGCTCCATGGGCTGGCGTGGCTGCTCGGCGGCTATCCGGTGGTGCGCTGGCTGCATTTCGTCGCGATGAGCGGCATCGTCGGCTTCGTTGCGATCCATCTGGCACTCGTCGCCCTGGTGCCGAAGACCCTGCCACCGATGATCACCGGACGCGCACGATGACACCGCACGAGCGCCGCGCCCTTCGCGATGCCCACCGCCCGCAACTCGCCCGCCTGCAACGGCGGATGCTGCTGCACGGTGGCCTGTCGCTCGGCGCGGTGGCGCTGTTGTCGGGCTGCGACGACGATGCATTGTCCGGCGACGGCGCGCTCGATCGCATGCTGCGCAGCATGTCGCGCTTCAACGACCGCGTGCAGTCCTGGCTGTTCGATCCAAGGCGCCTCGCGCCGACCTACGCCGCCAGCCAGATCACCCGCCCGTTTCCGTTCAATGCCTATTACGGCATCGACGACGTCCCCGACATCGACCCGGACGGCTGGAAGCTCGAGCTCTCCGGGCTCGTTGCCGACCGCACGCCCTGGACGCTCGCACGGTTGCGCACGCTGCCGCAGGAAAGCCAGATCACCCGGCTGATCTGCGTCGAGGGCTGGAGTGCGATCGGCCAGTGGAGCGGCGTGCCGCTGGGTCGCTTCCTCCAGCGCATCGGCGCCGACCTCACGGCCCGCTATGTCGGTTTCAGATGTGCCGACAAATACTATTCGAGCATCGACATGGCCTCCGCGTTGCATCCGCAGACCATCCTGACCCTCGATTTCGCCGGCGACCCGCTCAACGGCGCCTACGGAGCTCCGCTCCGCCTGCGCATTCCCACCAAGCTCGGCTTCAAGAATCCGAAATATATCCAGGCCCTGTTCGTGACCAACACCTACCCCGGTGGCTACTGGGAGGATCAGGGCTACAACTGGTTCTCCGGTTCGTAGGGATGGTTTCGAACGGACCGGAAGGAGGCATACACATGATCGAGCTGCATTACTGGCCGACGCCGAACGGCCACAAGATCGCGATGTTTCTCGAGGAGTTCGGTCTCGACTACGAGATCCACCCGGTCAACATCTCGGCCGGAGACCAGTTCCGGCCCGAATTCCTCGCCTTCTCGCCCAACAACCGCATCCCCGCCATCATCGACCGCGCGCCCGCCGATGGCGGCGAGCCGGTCGGCGTGTTCGAATCCGGCGCGATCCTGCAATATCTGGCCGAGAAGACCGGCCATGGCACCCTCGGCGATATCCGCGGGCGCAAGACGGTCAATGAATGGCTGTTCTGGCAGGTCGGCGGGCTTGGCCCGATGGCTGGGCAGAACCACCATTTCGTGCAGTACGCGCCCGAGAGGATCGACTACGCGATGACCCGCTACGTCAACGAGACCAACCGGCTGTACGGCGTGCTCGACCGGCGTCTGGCGGGCCGGGCGTTCATCGCCGGCGACACCTACACCATTGCCGACATGGCCTGCTATCCGTGGATCGTGCCGCACGAGCGCCAGCGGCAGAACCTCGCCGATTTCCCCGACCTCGCCCGCTGGTTTGCCGCGATCCGCGACCGTCCCTCGACGGTGCGCGCCTACGCCAGGGGCGAGGCCCTGCGGTCGGGGCCGACGGTCAACGATGCCAGCCGCTCGGTGCTGTTCGGCCAGACCGCGTCCTCGCACACGAAATAGCGGCGGTTCGCCTTCATACCGGACGCGAAGCGGGCTACCACGCCCGCATGACGACCACGCAACCCCCAGACGCCGCCAGAAGTGCCATCGAACGCCGGTCCCGGGCACTGGCCTACGCCATCGCCGCGGGGATCGGCCTGTGCGCCGTGCTGTGGTCGTTGCCGCTGCGGGTGATCGCCGGATTCCTGCCGCCGGGCGCGCCGCCGCAGGCCCTGCTCGACTATGTCCAGCACGTCACCGGCCAGGTGTATTTCCTCGCCCAGCCCTGGCACTGGCCGCTGCTCGAAGCGCAGCGTCTCGATGCGCCGTATGGCATCAGCATCGCGCTCACCGACAGCATCCCGCTTGTGGCGGTGCTGCTGAAACTGCTGCATCCCCTGGTGCCATGGGTGCAGCAGGGGATCGGCCCGTTCCTCGGGCTCGCCTGGCTGATGCAGCCGGTGGCGGCGGTATTCGCCCTGCGCGGCACCGGCGAACGCCGCCTGCTGCCGGCCGTCGCGATCGCGGTGATGGCGTCCTCGATGCCGAGCTTCCTGTTCCGCTTCCTGCATGCCGGGCTGGACGGACATTTCCTGCTGCTCGCAGCCCTCGGCCTGTATCTGCGCGCCATGCGTCCACGCCATGCGACGGCCTGGCTCGCCGTCCTGTGCGCGGTGTTGGTGCTGTCGCTGTTCGTCCATCCCTATCTGATGGCGATGATTGCGGCGATCGCCGCTGCGGTGCCCGCAAGCCAGATCCTGCGTGGCGATTTCCGTGCCGCCGCCGGGGGTGCGGCTCTGGTCGCGCTGGCCACCGCCCTCATCGGATGGGCCGCCTGGGGCTTCGACTATCTCGCGCCCGGCGATCCGAATGGCTTCGGCAAATACTCGATGAATCTCGCCGCCCCCGTCTGGCCCGGGCTGGGCTGGTTCGCCCCTCGGCTCGGGATCGGCGCGATCGAGGGCACCGGCGGTCAATATGAAGGCTACCAGTATCTCGGCGCCGGCCTGCTCGGCCTGCTGCTCGTCCTGTTCGTCACGCGGGCGGGACGGGGTTGGGTGCGCTCGGCCCTGCGACGCCACGCCGGGCTGGCTGCCGCGATGGCCGTGCTGACGCTGTATGCGTTGTCCAACCACGCCATGGCGTTCCATCACACGCTGTGGCAGGTCGCCTTCGAGCCGCCCGGCGCGCACGCGCTGCGCTCCTCGGGGCGGCTGTTCTGGCCGGCGGCCTACCTGCTGCTGCTTGCCGGCGTGCGCGGCGTCTGCGTTACGCAGCCGCGTCTCTTTCCTGTCGTTCTGGGGCTGGCGGCGTTGCTGCAGCTTGTCGATGCCATCCCTCTGCGCGCGCGCGTCACCGACACCGAACGCGCCGGCGAGGCGGCACCGACCCCCGAGGCGACGCGACTGCGCGGCGTCCTTGCCGGCTACCGCACGCTGTGGCTGCGTCCGCGCATGGAATGCAATGTCTGGGATATGACGCAGCCGATGGCGGCGATCCTGCTCGCCGCGCCCGACGATCTCGCCACCGACAGCATCTACGCCGCCCGAACCCCCGCAGGGACGGCCTGCGATTCCAATCTCGGCGCCGCCGACCGGCTGCCGCCGGGCGTGCTCGGTCTCGCCTATGGCGAGCGGCGCGACGCGCTCGCCCATGTCTGGCAGGCGTATGGGGCGCGCTGCGGCGTGCTCGGTGAGGATGTGCTGTGTTCGGCCGACGGTCAGGGGCTCGCCGGACTGCCGCAACCGCCCGCGCCGTCTCCGCTGCCGTCCGACGTGACGGTGTCCGGTGCGCAAGGCGAGCGCTTCGGTGCCTCGCTGGTGCATGGCTGGTATCAGCTCGAGCCCTGGGGCGCCTGGGCGGGCTCGCCGTTCCCGCAATTGCGGATCGTGCTGCCCGATGCCCTGCGTGATGGTCCGGTCGCGGTGACCCTCGGCCTGCAGGCGCCGCCGGGTGGTGTGCCGCGTCCGGTTGTCGTGCATGCCGGCGCGGCGGATGGTCCGGTGGTGGCGCGGTTCTCGGTCGCTCCCGACATGGCGACCTATCGACTGGTGGTGCCCGCCGATCTCGGCCGGCAGGGCGATCTGCTGGCGCTGACCCTCGACGACGGCGCCACCGTGCGCATTCCCACCGACGCGCGCCATTTCGGCGTTGGTCTCGGCTCGATCCGGATCGAGCCTGCACCTTGAGCCCACCGTGCCGTCGCGGTGTACGAGCCCGGGCGGACTGTGTCCTCAGGGCGCGGTCGACAATATGCCCCGGGCAGGGGTGAAGCTGAACCGGCAGGCCGGGCACAGTACGGCCGAGATCGCGTTCAGATAGCTGCCACCATAGGCCAGGCTGGGCTCGATGAAGCGCCCCTCGCCATATTCGTTCCAGTTGTCGATGAACAGAATCTGATGACGCAGCGTGTTCGCCGGCGCGGCCCGCGCGGTGGCGAGCGCATCCTTCAGCAGGTCGCCGAGCTGGGTCGGCGACAGCAGGCACTTGAACAGCAGGTCGCTCCAGATGCTGGTGTCGTAGCCCATCGACACCGTCAGCGTGCTCGGCAGGACCGAGAACCTGGCCCAGTCCGCCCAGGACTGCTTTTCGGCGGCGATGAACTGCTGCGTGCTCGGCGTCGCGGTGGTCAGCGTGCCGGTGAAGGTCGGGGTCGAATAGGCCATGACCCCATCGAAGCCGATCGCGGCGGCGAGGGCGTTGCTGGCGTGTGAGGAGCCGTTGTTGGTGGCGAGCAGTACCAGCCCCGGCAGCCCCGCCCGCACCGCCAGGGCGCGGAACCGGGTGATCGCGGCTGCGGCCGGGGCGGTGCCGCCGAGCTGGCTGGCGAGGATGTCGGCGCTGGCGATCACCAGCACGGGCCGGCCGTCGATGCGCAGATAGTTCGACCGCGTGAAATACGAGTTGATCCAGAAGGAGGCGAGGTTTCCCAGGAAATCGTCCACCCCGCTGATGCCGCCATCGACGGGATTCGCATTGTCCCACAGGATGTTGAACTGCAGGCTGGCGCGTGCGGGCGAGGTGTCGGCGAGCGCACGGATGACACCGTTGAAGATGGCCTGCACGGGCTGCCCGGCATTGCCTTTCTGCCGGTACCAGCAGCTCTGGAAAGCGTTGATGCCAGCCCGGCGCGCCAACACGACACGCGCGCTGGTCGTGTCGGTCTCCGAATCGTCGTAGAGGCCGCCATAGGGACCGGTGAGCGGGCGGTTGTAGGGCGCACGAGACAGGACGGACTGCCACATCGCCTGGCTCGACCACAGGTCGCAGGCCTCCATCACGACCGTCGGCGCGGTTCCCGCGGGCGCTAGAGCCGCGAGGGTCATGGCGGACGTGAAGGCGTTCGGGGTGGCCGCCACAGGCGTCGCCGTCAGTTGCAGCGACCTCAGACCGATGCGTCCGCCACCAAGGATGGTGACGCGCAGATAGCGAAACGTCGCCAGGCCGCTCACGCCATAGCTGTCGGAACAGAGTTTACCGGCCTGTGACAGCAGCTGCGTCCACTGCTCGGGCTGCAGGTTGCTGCCGTTGTCGGATCCCTCGACCGTGAACGACCAGCAGCCCGTCGCCGGAAACACCACCTTGAGGGCGGTGATGCGGTTGGGCGTGCCGAGATCCCAGACCAGTGTCTGCGGGGCGGCGCCGCTCGCGAACCAGGCCCCGGATGCATTGAGAAGACCGGTGGCCGAACTGCCGGAAGCGGTGCTGGAGGCGGAGACGCCGGGATAGGGCCCGGGCACGGCAACCGGCGCCGCCGCGCAGGGCGATGGCCGCATCAGCAGCGTCAGCAGACCAAGGAGCGGGACGAGGGCGGACAGGACGTAACGCATGATGCGACCCTGCGCCCCGAGCCGATAAGAAGGGGTTAACGCCGCACGGATTTCGCGCCCCTGTCGCCGCCCGTCAGCCGGTGGGCCTACAGGCGCAGCAGGACGTGGTGTTTGCGCCCCGATGACAGCTTCACCGTCCCGTCCCGCCAGTCCGTCGAGGCCAGCCGCGCCGCCTCGTCATCCACCACAGCGTCGTTGACTCGCGCGCCGCCGCCGCGAATCAGCCGCCGCGCCTCGCCGTTCGACGCGGCCAGACCCGCCTCGACGAAGGCGCGCACCACCGTCAGCCCATCCTTCGGCAGCCCACCGGCCAGCCGCTTCTCTGGCAGGCCACCGGCCGCAGCCCCGCCCTCGAACACCGATCGGGCCGTCTCGGCCGCGGCCTGGGCCGCGGCGCGGCCATGCACCAGCGCGGTCGCCTCGGTCGCCAGCACCTTCTTCGCCTCGTTGATCCCGGCTCCCTCGAGCGCATCGAGCCGCGCGATCTCGTCGAGCGGCAGTTCAGTGAACAGGCGCAGGAAGCGGCCGACATCCGCATCCTCGGTGTTGCGCCAGAACTGCCAGTATTCGAACACCGGCAACTTCTCTGCCGACAGCCACACCGCGCCCGACGCGGTCTTGCCCATCTTCGCCCCCGAGGCGGTGGTCAGCAGCGGCGTGGTCAGCCCGAACACCTGCCGCTGGTCGAGCCGGCGCACCAGATCCACGCCGGAGACGATGTTGCCCCACTGGTCGGACCCGCCCATCTGCAGCCGCACGTCATGGCGGCGGCCGAGTTCGAGGAAATCGTAGCTCTGCAGGATCGAGTAGTTGAATTCGAGGAAGGTCAGCCCCTGCTCACGGTCGAGCCGGCTCCTGACCGAATCGAAGCTCAGCATCCGGTTGACCGAGAAATGCGGCCCCACATTGCGCAGCAGCTCGATATAGCCGAGCCGGTCCAGCCAGTCGGCATTGTTGACCAGCATCGCATCCGCCGGCCCGTCGCCAAAGCTCAGCAGCCGTTCCAGCCCGGCGCGGATACCGGCGACGTTGGCGGCGATGCGCGCCTCGTCCATGAGTTGACGCGCTTCCTCGCGCAGCGACGGATCGCCGATCTTCGCGGTGCCACCACCGACCACCGCCACCGGCCGATGGCCGTGACGCTGCAGCAACCGCAGCATCATGATCTGGAACAGATGCCCGACATGCAGGCTGTCGCCGGTCGGGTCGAAGCCGATATAGCCCGCGATGGTGCCGGCGTTCATCGCCGCGTCGAGCGCGTCGAGATCGGTGCACTGGAAGATGAAGCCGCGGGCGGCGGCTTCCAGCAGGAACGGGTTTGTCGGCATGATCGGGTCCGGTCAGGCGGGCGAGGGGGGTGAGATGTCGGAGGCGCAGGGTGTAACAGCCCACACGCGGCGCGTCATCGGGCTCATGAGCGGCACCTCGCTCGACGGGGTGGACGCCGCCTGGATCGAGACCGATGGCGAGCGCATCGTCCGCACCGGCGCAGCACTGACCGTGGCCTACGAGCCGTCCGTGCGCCGTCGGCTGCGCGCGCTGCTCGACCGCGCGCCGTCGATCACCGACCCGGATGACGCGGAAGTCGGCGCCCTGTCCGACCTGCTCGCCGACCGCCATGCCGAGGCGGTGGCCGCGGTCTGCACGCAGCAGGGCGAGGCGGCCGAGCTGATCGGCTTCCATGGCCAGACCATCCTGCACGATCCGGCGCGTCGCCGGACCTGGCAGATCGGCAATGCCGCCCGTCTGGCGGCCGCGACCCAGTGCATGGTGGTGCACGATTTCCGCAGCGCCGATGTCGCCGCCGGCGGCCAGGGCGCGCCGCTGGTGCCGCTGTATCATGCCGCTCTTGCGGCCGGGCTGGCAGCGTCGGAACCCGTCGCCGTGCTCAATCTCGGCGGTGTCGCCAACCTGACCTATCTGCACGGCGGCCTCATCCTCGCCGCCGATACCGGCCCCGGCAACGCGCTGATCGACGACTGGGCGCATCGCCACACGGGCGTTCCCTGCGACATCGACGGCGCGCTGGCCGAGGCGGGGCGGCCCGACGCGGCGCTCCTCGCGCGCCTCCTGTCGCATCCGTTCTTCGCCGCCCCGGCGCCGAAATCGCTCGATCGGCAGGCCTTCGCAGGCGCGCTCGACGCGGTCTCGGGCCTTTCGCCGGCCGATGGCGCGGCGACGCTGGTGGCCTTCACCGCCGGCGCTGTCGCGGCAATGACACTGCCCTTGCCCCCCGCGCGCTGGCTGGTCTGCGGCGGAGGGCGTCGTAACCCTGCCCTGATGCGCGCCCTGGCACGGCATCTGCCCGGTGAGGTCGCGCCGGTGGAGCGGGTCGGCTGGGACGGCGACGCGCTCGAGGCGCAGTGCTTCGGCTTCCTGGCGATTCGCTCGCTGCGCGGCTTGCCGCTCAGCCTGCCGACCACAACCGGAGTGCCCGAGCCATTGAGCGGCGGTCGCCGCGTGCCGTGCTCGTGACGTAGGCGATACGGGCCGCTGGAGCGGCGCTCGCGTGCGCAGAACGCTCCCTCGCCTCACCCCACCCAGGACCGGGCCATTTCGGCGGCGAAGGCGCGGTAGCTGCGCGGGGGATGGCCGAGCAGCGCGGTCAGCCGGGCGATGTCCTGCGGCCCCGCCACCGCCCCCGCGCTCTGGTAGCGCACACACATCAGGCGCAGGTCGCGCGCCAGCCAGTTCGGCATTGTCTGGCGCAGCCGCGCCTCGAACCCGTCGAGATCGTCTCCGCCATAGCGGACCTCGCGACCCAGCACCTCGCCCCACAGGGCGGCGAGCGCCGGACCGGTCAGCGCCTCCGGGCCGACCAGCGCATAGGTCTCGCGCGGCAGCGTGCCGGGGGCGGTATCGCGGCGCAGCAGTTCGACCGCCGCCGCCTCGCCGATGTCGCGGGTATCGACCATCGAGAGGCCGCGTTCGCCGATCGGCATCGGATAGAGGCCGGGGCCGGTGAGCGCATCACGCATCCCGGCGTCGTTCTGAATGAAATAGGCCGGACGCAGGATCGTCACCGGCAGGTCGAGCGCCTCGATCATCCGTTCGACCGTGCCCTTGGAGGCGAAATGCGGCAGATCGGCATACTCTGCATTGTCGGCGCCGAAGACCGACAGATAGACGATGCCCTTTACCTTTGCCCGGCGGGCCGCGTCCAGCGCCAGCATGGCCTGCGTCAGTTCATCGGCGATGTTCGGCACCAGCAGGAACAGAGTGTCAACGCCGTCGAGTGCTGCTTCGAACCCGACCGGGTCGGCGAGGTCGCCGGCGATGGCGGCGACCTCGTCGGGCAGCCGGGCGGCGGCGGGATCACGGGTCAGCGCCCGCAATGCGGTCGTGGTCGATCGCGCGCGCAGCGCGTCCAGCACCTCTCGACCGATGAGGCCGGTCGCGCCGGTGACGAGAATGGTCATGAGAATGTCTCCTTCAGCCTGGCGACGCATGGCGCCGCCTTGCGGGAAATCTTGGGCGCTCCATTCTGGCTGATAAGTCGTCAATTTCGGCACAAGCTGTCCCGGAAATGGAACGCAACGATGCCGAACGTCCCCGCCGACCTGTCTCTCTTGGCCGATTTCGATCTGGTGGCCCGGCATGGCGGGTTCGGCCGCGCCCAGCGCGCCGCCGGGCGGCCCAAGGCAAGTCTGTCGCGGCGCATTGCCGAGCTCGAACGCCAGCTTGCGGTCAGGCTGATCCTGCGCGGCGGTGCACGCATGCGGCTGACCGAGGAAGGTGCGGTGCTCGCCGCCCGTATCGCCGGCCCGCTCACCGAGCTGAGCGAGGCCGCTGCGGCCGCCAGCGCCCAGGCCACCGAGGTTCAGGGCCGGCTGCGGGTCAGCGCGCCGGTGGTGTTCGCCCAGGTGGTGCTCGGCCGGGTGGCGGCGCGTCTCGCACTGGCGCATCCCGAATTGCGCCTCGAAGTGGTGGCCGAGGACCGCCGCGCCGACCCGGTTCAGGACGGGTTCGATGTGGTGATCCGCGTCGATCCCGCCGCCGATGAACAGCTCGTCGGGCGCCGCATCCTCGTCGACGCGCGCGTGATCGCCGCAGCGCCCACGCTTTCTTCGCCCTGGCTCGGAGGTCCTGACATCGTGCCGGCGGTGATGTTCGGCAGTGTGGAGACGCGCGTCTGGCAGCTGCGCGACCGCCACGGGACCGAGCGCGAGGTTGCGATCCGTCCCGGCGCGCGGCTGTCAAGCATGCCGATGGTGCGCGAGGCGGTGCTGGAAGGTGGCGGCGCGGCCGTGCTGCCGCGGCTGCTGGTCGCCGACGATCTCGACGCCGGCCGGCTCGTCGAATGGGGGCGGGTCGGCGCGCCGGTGGAGGTGTGGATGTTGCATCATGCCCGCCGCCTGCCGGGAGCGAAGCTGCGCGCCTTCCTCGAGGCGGTCGCCGCTGTCACGGCGGCGCAAGTCGCGATCTGACCCGGTCGACGGGGGTCGAGGCGGGGAGCGCCATCGCGCGCCGGCCTATCGCGCAGCGTCCCGACCCCCTATCCTATACGGCAATCAGTCGGAATTTCGGGGGAAATGGTGGTGAGCGAGCAGCAGATCGTCCTGTGTGAACCGGTGCGCACCGCGATCGGGTCCTATAACGGCACGCTGAAGGGCGTGGCTGCGACGGAGCTTGGTTCGGTTGTGGTGTGCGAGACGCTGCGCCGCGCGGGTCTCGATGGGGCGAAGCTCGACACGGTGGTGATGGGCAATGTCGTGCAGGCGGGCAACCGGATGAACCCGGCCCGCCAGGCGGCGATCGGGGCCGGCGTCCCGGTCGGCGTGCCAGCGCTCACCGTCAACCGCGTCTGCGGCTCCGGCGCGCAGGCGATCCTGTCGGTCGCACAGGAGATCCGGGCTGGCGACGCGACGCTGGCGGTGGC
>NZ_JACHXV010000002.1:0-235471 GCF_014192375.1 Endobacter medicaginis
AATACGGTCAGCCGAGAGATACCGTTCAACCAGCACCTCGTGGCAGCCATCCGACCCAGCAACCGCGCATGCGACAGATAACTAATACTGGGGCTACGCATTTCCAGATGACACCTAACGTCCCCTACCTGCTGAACCGGTGTTTGTCAGCGCCGCGAGCCGTAGACAAACCGTCTATCCGCAGACATCAGCGCTCATCCGCGCCCGTTGACAAAACAAATTTGTCTACAGAAGAAAAAAGTCGACTCGGTTTTCGGAGAGATATGTCATTGTAGAGAGTCATCCATCACAGCGATTGCCGTCGCTCCGGATGACTCTCTACGGGGACTTGATTAGTATGCGTCGATTGCACGCAAACGTCAATGAATCCGTCGGGAAAACGCATGTTTCTCGGGGACGACGACGATGCCATTCGACTCTCAAAACTACCTCCGCGGACTGCGGCATATCTCGCCGAACGTTGCGTCGTCGGCCGTCTCGGTTCTCCACACCATCGACCTCAATCAGAACATCGGCCGGCATCACCTGACTCTGGCCGGCGACATCTCACAGCCGCTGCAGAGAGCCATCGTCGTCGCGCAGGCCGCCGCACCGCATCTCGCACCACTCGCCGCCTATATGATTCCTCACCTGCCGGGCAGGCCGCGTGCCGGCGCTGAGATGTCGTCGGCGCAGCAGATGTACCTGGGCGACGCAATCCTGCAGCCGCTGTTCACGCCGAACTCGCCGGAATGGTGCAACGCCCTGGTCATCGATTGCGACGCCCAGGCGGCCGTGGAAGCCCTTCAGCAGCTTCCCCCGTACGTGAGACCGACCCTGGTCATCGACGCCGCCAGCGGCCGTTGCAGCGCGATTGTTCAGCTGGAGACACCGGTCCGCATGACCGAGAACAAACCCGGCGGACGGAAAGACCCGCGCGGCACGCTCTGGTATGCCGGCGCCCTGATGGCTGCCGCTCTAGATGGTGTCCTGCTGCCGCATGTGGCGCTGGTCCGCTCTCCATGGGCACTGTTGAAAAACCTGCCCGGGCACGAGACAGCGCAGGGATTCTCCGACCCGCAGACCGAGCCTGTGGCGCTGGCGTATCGGACCATCCCCGGCACACCTGACATGTTGTTGACTGAAATCGTCCACCAGTTACATCCGACCTACGGCCATCTCGTTCGCCGCTCACAGCAGCCCGGCAAACGCCGTCCCGGTCCCCAGGAGCCGGCTGCCGAGGGCACCAACCGCGGCCTGTTCGACCGCCTGCGGGCATGGGCATTCGAGCGGCACGAGACGGACGCGGACGCCATCGCGGCGCAGGCCGAGGCCATCAATGATGCGTTCGCCTGGCCGCTGAGCGATGATGAGGTCGCCTCGGTTTCGTCGAATGTCACGATTTTCATGCAAACCAAATTCGTCCCGGGCGAGACTGCACGCAATGTGAACCGTGGTGTGATGCAGCTCGCCGGCGACACGGAACACACGGTCAAAGAGAAACAGGCTGCCGGCGCTGACTATGCGGCGTACACCAAGCGCCTGAGAACGGAGCGGAAAATCGCCGACATCGTGTATGACTGGAATCCCGCCAACCGCATCACACAAACTGCGCTGGCGGAGGCGATGCAGATGTCGACGAAGACCATGAAGCGGGCATGGGGAGCGCCCCTGGAGACCCTGACGGACGAGGTTCCGGACGGCCGGCCGGACGAACCTCACTATTTCCGTGGCCGCCGGTGCTCTGCATGGTCTCGAATGGCCAGCACACCGCTGCGGAATGTCGTTGCGGCTCACAACGCCTGGGCTGACGAGATTGCCGCTTGCGATGCCATGGCTGCCCGGTGCCACCTGGTCGCCTCCCTGGCAGAGCTTAAGGCGATGAAAGCCAGTCTGCCGAAAGTCGAATACAAGGAAAAAGAGGTCCAAGAGGTTCTGCCGGACGCCGTACGAAAAGCCCGCATGGCTGTACACTCGGCATTCCTGAAGCGGCGCCGGGAGCTGGTGTCGGCCGACCCGGCGGCTCGCGAGCACGACCGCGCTGCGGATGCCGAGGTGGAGGATTGGGAACCTCCGAGCGCCGCACAGGATGACGAGGAGCGCCGACTGTTCAGCCACCGGAACTCTATTCGGATGTCGGCTATGCTCAGCTCCGGGCTCTAACCGTCAACAAATTGGTCACTGAATTGGAAGTTTGTAGACATATTACCGATTTGCATTTTCTGAATACCACATCGCGCCGGGATAACACACACATCGCACCGGCATCATCCCGCCAGCATCCGCCCTACTGGCTATCTCGTGCTCCACTCCAGTCGCCCCGCAAGTTCATGACTCCAAAGAAACACATCTGCGCGCGCCAGGAATCAGATTCCGTGATTCCGACAATCTGATTCCAAACTCCTGCAACCGTCGTACGAACGCACGAGGTAACGGGGTTAGCAAACCGGTTTACGATTCCCGCTACCGAGATTCACCTGCCGCCGCTGCACACATCACGCAAACAAACAGGGCCGAGGATTCCTCCCCGGCCCATCACGTCATCTTACCGATTTCCGCTATCAGTCTGCGTACTGCAGCTGCACAGCACCCTGGACCGGCGGCACATGGACCTCGCCGGCACGATATCTCCGCATCCACGTCTGGCACCGCTCGATATTTCGTATCGAAACCGCTCCGCGCTTCAGTCCCGCGAGCGAGGACTTATGCCCGAGAGCGGCTCTGGAAACCGTCGTGGGAGGGATGCCGGTGTCAGTGCGGAACCGATTCAGCTCGTTCCGGAATCGGGTGACCGGGTGGAGCGCAGCGCCGGCAGAATCACAGATGGCTTCGAACTCCAGCCAAGTCAGCTCGTGACCGGCCGCGCCGTACAGCTCGGCGGCAACATCTTCGATTACGTCGCCATTGTCCCTAAGAACCGACCAAGCCGACGCATACAGCTGCTCGTACAGCCCGAGAACGGTCGCACGCGGCACATGATGGCGCCCGTTCTCCAGAACCTCGTCCGCGAACCTGCGCGCCGCCGGCATCGAGACTCTGGCGATGTTGGAAATCAGATACGCTGCCGCAGCCACGTCATCGAGATTCCGCATCTCATCCAGCGCCGCTTCCACAGCATCCATGTCGTCGGCATCCTGGCGCCGTGCCATCAGTTCACCGATAACCCCGGCCAGTGCGACCTCGGTCAGCGGCAGCACGAGCTTCATGATTCGGGATGGCTGGCCGACAACCGGCATCTGCGAGCGGACGCTGGTGTCGGTTGACACGACAGGCACCGAAAAGCCGTGATGGCGGGCGACGAATGCCGCCGCGGCTGCACGGGCGCAGCGAGCCACAAGGTCGCGGTCGGGGGTTGGGAAGTCGAAATCGTGGTGTGTCATCGGCTTGCTCCTCGTTTCTGATGACGGGTTTCGTACGCATATTGTAGCAGAAAACGTGCAAACGACGCCGTAATAGTTGTCGATTGCGTGTTATTTTCTACAATGTTGGCTTTGTTGTCTGGGTCAGTATCCAACGGACCACAGGTCGTCCTCGTCTTCCTCGCGGCCGACGGACATCCAGTGCGCGACGACCTCGTCACCAGAGCCGACTATCATGTTTCCGAAATTCCCCGTGTAGACCATCTCGAAAGCGCCCTGAGGCGTGTGCTCGCGCAGAGGTTTCTCGTAGTACATGCCCATGTCGCGGGTGACGGCATATGCGGCATAAGCTCGCGCCCGACGCTCGATATCAGTGTCGTAGTAATCCTCATCGCCGATAGCGACGCCCTGGCGCAGTGCGGCATCGATATCGCGCACAATGCGGGGGTTCATGAGCCTCTCGGCGACATGCCAGATTTCGTGATGGCAAGTCTGCGAAACTGAGGAGACACCGCCGGCACATATTGCCATGGCGATGATTGGCGGATTTCCGGGTGATTGGCCGACTGCAAGTCCGCGCAAATCGAAGAATTTTGAGCCATGGAGATGAGGAACGGTCAGGCACCGAGACCATGGAACGCACCGTCGGACGGCATCATGGCACAGCTGTGTTTTGCGCTCGATATATGTACGATATCGGATTTTGTCGCTGTCCGCGCTTGCCCGGTAACCGGGTCCGCACCGCTTCTGCAGCAAATGGTCCGCATGCTTGATATCGAGATATCTCAGCCTGGAGCCGCCGGCGTGAGTGATGCGGCAGCAATCCTCCGGCTGCCAGTGCATCCAATCTGATTCCGGGCCATCGTCGCGCGGTGCATGCAGTGTCTGTGATTGATATGTCCGTGATGCGGCGCCAGGCGCTGTCCACGGAATCGGCTGTCGTCTGAACCAGTCTCTCATTATCATTTCCTCCTGTTGCCCCGGGTGGGGTGCTGATTGCTGTGTTCTCCGTTGATGCCGTGTGGCTCTACGCCGCCTGTGCGACCCGCATCGGCCTGAATCCAAAGCGATTCGCCGGACCATTCAGATTCGCCGGCGCGATGTCATGCACGCTGTACGAGTTCGGCGTGCTGCTCAGATGGTCGAGGCGCGCAATCTCATCGAACTGTGCACGTGCCTCGTCGATTCCAGCGCGTGCGGACCTGTCGTCGATGCGGCCTGCGTAGCGCTGTTCGACGAGGATTTCGAGCACTCGGCTGGAGTTTGATTTCGTGTAGCGCGGCTCGCTGGACCGCAGAACTCTCAGTGTGAACCCGGTCATCAGAGTGCGGCTATCGACGTCCTTGGTCGACACCAGCAGCAGCCAGTCGCCACCACACAGTCGGGTTTTCGAGATGATTTCGGGCATTTCCTGCCTCCTGTTTGATTGTTGGCCGGTCTTGCCGGCGTGGTGGTGATGCCGGCAGGATGTTCCCCGCCGGCATCGGGTTCAGTTCAGATGATGGGCGAGGCCGCCCTCGTCGGAATTTTCATTGTAAAAGACAACGTCGTTTCCGAAAATCCGCAGATACACAGAGCCATCTCCGGAATCGAGAATGGATGACAGCGCCATCCATTCCTGGCGGTCGAGGACGAGCTCTTGGCCGACCAGGCCGTGTCCGTCCGGCAGATTCTCCAGCTTCTTGGCGGCTGAGGACAGTGCATCGGAGATGTCGCGGTCGAAGAATCCGAGCAGCTGAAGGTCCAGCGGCGCCGGTCGAAAAGTGTTGTCCGTGGTGTTCATGGTCGTTCCCCTGTTAGCCGGTCCCGCCGGCGGTTGCGAAAGCATCGTGCCTTCTTGATTTCAATATACTCGATTTCAAGCAAAACAGTTCAAAGAAAGTACTACCTTTTGTCGATTGCATGAAATGTTGACGCTCACATGCATGTATCTGCTGGATTCCGGCTTTCATATTAACATCGATGTTAACATGACGACCTTTCGGTCGAGCGTTCGCATTGCAAATACCGGCACCTGCGGACTATGATGTGCCCACAGGACGCGCCACCATGATTGACAAAACCGCCATCAAAGCCATCCAGCATTACATCACCATCTCCGGCGACGCGGCCTACACACTACAAGAATTGCGCGATATCGCCGGCGCCGACGCCAAGCCGGCCATCGACACGCTGATTCGCCGCCAGGTCCTGGGTCGCCTCGGCCAGGGTCTCTATGTGCCGATGAAGGAGGGCGTGTTCCGACCCGGGCCCGTGCCGGCGTTTCCATTCGAGCAATCCTGCGCTTGCGTGCTGCAAAAACTCAGAATCGAGTTCCGCCCCGGCCGCGCAGTTCGCGATTACAATGCCGGCAGGACGACCCAGGTGCCGGCCCGGGTGATTTTCGAAGTCCGGGGCAACCGCATGCCGCAGATGGGATACGGCAAGCAGGTGCTGCTGTACGATAACAAGACCTACCCGAAATCTGAGTTGGCCCGTTTCGCTGCCATCGACCCGTGGCCGTGTGATGGCGAGCTGTCTGCCGACCAGGCCATCCAGCGGCTGCGCGACTACATGAGAGCGGTGCCCGACAGTATCTATCTGCGGCAGGATTTCGAGCACCTGGCCCTGCAGCAGACCGCCACAGCCATCAGGACCATCATCTCCAAGAACTTGGTCGCCGAGCTGGGCACAGGAATCTATGGCAGGCTGGAATCCTCTGGCGGCGGGTATCAGCTCGCTGCCGGCGGTCTGTATCGAGCTGTCTGTCGCGCACTGGACCGCATGGATATCGAGTGGCGGCCGAGGATGGCGTGGCGGCGATACCAGTCCGGCGCCGGTCCGAAGCCGTCGGTTCCCAGTTTCGAGGTCCGCGGTCGGCGGAGGCCTCGGCTGCAGTATGCCGGGGTGCCTGTGGCCTACGATAACGAGCAGATGTCGCCGGCGGAGCTACGGACGGTCGGACGGGATGACCCGTGGCCGGAAATGGGATGGCCGCCGAGATGAGGTGCCTCAGAAATCGATTCTGGATGGGGCTGGGTGGCTTTTAGGTCGTCTGGGACCTGTCGAGGATATCGGCGCTGTACGTGGCTGTATGGCGATTTGCTGGAACGTGGACGGAAACACGGTATCAGGACACCGCGCTCAGCATCGATTTCGGGCTCGGTAATGGCATCCTGAGGACCGACATGTCAGCTAATTCTTACATCACGCGCCTTCAGATACCGGAATTCGGCACCTGCGCACGCCATGAACCGGTGTCGGGGTCCAGGGTCAGCTCGACGGCGAGGTGCGGGTTGAAATCGGGGTTCTCCAGCGTTCTGCCACGCATCTCGTAGCCCGCCGGATTTCCCAGCAGCAGGCAGCCGCCGGGGTCCCGAACTTGGTGCGAGACATGGGTGTGTCCGGACACCCACATCGCCGGCTGCAGGGCGATGACGTCATCGAGATTCGACGCGAATCCAGCGGTAACGGGGTCTCGCAAATACTGGCGGGCGACGCAGCGGAGCGATGGCTGATGGTGTGTCAGCACCACGGTCGGGCCGGCGTGCGGTGTCCTCAGCTGTGATTCGATGAACTGCCGGCTGTGAGCGTGTCGACGTGCCGTTTCTCCGGGCGTCAACCGGTCGCGCCAATCAACTCGGTCGGCTCTCCTGATGAGTCGGAAATCGTTCAACGACCGCTCGACGATGCCGGCATCGACGCGTGGATTGCCGAAAATCGCAAAATCAGTCCACAGCGTCGCGCCGACGACGCGCACATCGGTGCCGCGGACGGGGACCACGATGGCCTCGTCCTCCAGCACATGAATCCGGGATTCCGGCGTCGACAGCTCGTCGGCCTGGCGCCGCATCTGCGCGATGCCATCGTCGATGGATTTCTTCGTCGAGTAATGCTCGTGATTGCCGCCGATGACCACGATGTCGGGGCTCGCGAACAGCCGGCGGGCCTGTGCGACGGCCATACCGGCTTTGTCCGTGTCGCCGGCGAGCAGCACGATGTCGGCCCATGATTGATTGTCCTCGAATCCGCGATGTGAGGGGCTGAATTCCAGGTGCAGGTCGCTGGTTACCTGGACGATGATGGGTTTCGGGAGCATGCCGACTCGATATCAATTTCGGGACTCGCCCGCTAGAGTCGACTGATTCAAAAAACTGGCAGCGCTATCAGGCTGGGGATTGACTGATGTCAGACGTCACAAGCTGGCTCGCACTGGCGATTAGCGGCACTGCGCTCGGCTTGGGAGAATGGCGGGCTAGGAACCAAAGAAAGTCTCAGGCAGAAAAAGATACAGCGAAGCTTAGTCTGACCATTCAAGAGAGACTATTGTACGATGCAATACCAGAAGTCGAAATGGTGATAGTAAATTCAGGCTGGAGTGAGATTACGCTCGACAGCATTGAATACGTGGTAAACGGTACATCGATACGAGACTCAAAAGACTCATATTCCATAACAGGGAAACGCCTGATTCGCGGACAGAAGTGCTCATTCAATATCGATTGGCAAGAAATATATCACAAGACAAAGCCGGAATCTGCCGAAATTGATATAACAGTACGTAGCACAATCGGTGACGTCTTCATATACAAAGGACTGAAGATAGATTTTCGCAGGGCAATTACTAAGATTCGTGAAATGCGGGCAGCCGATAAATCCGGATTGGTGTTCCTCGACCAATATGACTACTGAATCATAATTTCCGCCGCCAGATACGCCGCCACCCTCTCAAGTCCGCCCGGCTCGCACATCACATTCAGCGCCGACCGACCGGCGAACGCTTCATTCGGCTTGCGCACCCAAGCGTAGCCGCGCTCTGGGTCCGTGAATGCCATCCGCAGCGACCGGTGAATCGACAGCAGCAGCCCCAGGGACCTGGCATCGACAGGCCGCAGCTCGACCCGGCCAGCCCGCCATTCCGCCAGCTGTGCCGCATCGATGCCGAGCACCGCGCACTGCTGTGAATCCGACAGCTGCCAGCGCTCCATCAGCGCCAGCACGGCCTTCACCGCGGCCGCGGATTCGGCGTCGGTCGGCGTGTCGGAGCTGGCGGCGGGGGTGGACATGGCGGCATGGTAGCAGGCGCGGCCGTGAGAACAGAAGTGGAATCTATGACGGGCCGACGGTCGCTAGATGCTTGTGATTGCTGAGTTATACCAAAAATCGGCGATTTGGGTATAACTGTGAACGGGCGCTATCGTGTGTTATCAAACGGTCAGATTGGTACCATGTTCAGAGGTCGTGATGGCTGAGGATGAGAAGGGCGGCGAGGGTATCGTGCCGGCTGAGCCTCCGGTGGTGGCTGATGATGGGGCGGCGACTGATGAGTTGCTGAAAACTGAGGTGGAGCGGGTGTTGCTGGAGAATGAGGCGGCGTTTCGGGAGCTAGTGAACCGCTGACTAGCTCCAGGCCGAGAAAACTTATATCCGGACGGGATTGACACTCGCCTGCTCTGGCGGCGGCATCACGGAGCGCTGTGAACCACACTTTGCCGCCTGTGCCGCCGGTCGATGTCGGGGCGCTCTTGAAACGAGTGCGGGATGGAAAAGCGTGATGATGGCTGAGCGCGAACACTGCGACGGTCATCGAGCGCATGCGCTGCAAAGCTGCGGTCAACGAAGGGCGGCTGCATGAGGCACGGCGGCTGTAGGTAGGCGGCGATTGGTTGGACCTGGAGCCCCGGGACGAAGGCGAGTAGTCAAGGTGTGATGCTCGTAGGCAGGTTGCCATCACGCGCCCACATCCGCACTGCACGGCGGCCACACCGCTTCCATCCTATATTTTTATAAGGCACCTAGCGCCTCGACAAGGTTGTCGGCTCAGCTGCGGTCTCCGAAAGCCCGGCCACTCGCTCGGATGCGAGCGCCATTTCGGTCGTCGAAGGTAGGGCATAAATCCCATCGCAATGGTATCATTGCCAACCATCCCTTGCTTTCGGTTCCATTCTAGTGGTATCTGAATTAGGTTCACGACACGTTACGACCCATCAGGATGGAATAATGTCTGCTGAGCTCAATCTGCAGATTCACTTCGACGGCACATGGCATGATGCTGCAACGCTGCGGATTAACAACGCCAAGGCTGGCCATCGCAGCTCCGCCGACCTAGATTACAATATCGGATACTGGATGGCTCACGGAACCGTCTCAGGTGCCCCGCCCATTGATGACCGGGCTTTGTCCGTAGCATTCCCTATTACCATGGAGGCAAAGCAAGCGACCAATTGGCCGGCGTTCCTGCTTGACCTGCTTCCTCAGGGCGACGCGCGCACTCGAATCGCGACTCAGCTGAGAATCGATGAGAATTCGCCAGAAGTTGAATTGCCCTTGCTAAGGCTTGCTGGCGGCTCTCCCATCGGCAACATTCGGGTTCAGCAAGCTTGGGAAGACGCGCAAAAGCTACATAAAGGCGTGGAAATCGTCGGTCTGTCGATGGATGACATAGCTCGTCGCGAAGAGCCGTTTTACGACATTGCACGCCGCTACGCGCTGCTGGCTGCTGGTTCGAGCGGCGTTCAGGGCGTGTGGCCCAAGTTGCTGCTCACGACTCGCGCTGATGGCATGCTGGCACCAGATTCCGTGGTGCCAGACGCCGAGGCAGCTGCGCACTTCATCGTCAAGACAGTGGCGCGCAAGAGCGAGAGGCATGATGCCCTCATCTTGCGTAGCGAACCCGGTTACATCGAGACCGCGAGGGCGTTCGGTCTGCGCTGCGGGCAACCGCTGTTTTGCATAGGCGATTCACTGATGATTCCTCGCTTCGACCGCGAAATCATCAACGGCAGCGTTGTTCGTTATGGCCAGGAAAGTATCGTAGCGGCGGCTGGGATTGCTGAGTTCGCCTATTATACGAGCCATGAAGCTTATCTTGATGTCATAAAACGAGTAACGACCAAACCAGAGGTCGAGGTCATCGAATACCTGAAGCGCGACATCATAGCGACTGCCATGGGTGACCCCGATAATCACGGCCGCAACACTGCCCTGACCAAACGACGCGATTATGTCGGACTGACACCGTTATTCGATTTTGCACCCATGCGCCTTAAGTATGATGTCTATCGCTCCACTCGGTGGGCGTGCGACGAAAAGCCTGTGCCATCGCCGTCTGGCATCCGTGCCATCTGCGCGGCCGTTGCTCGGGATACGAAGCTATACCCCGAGCAGGTGCTGCTCGCCCTGCAGGAATTGCTGCCGAATTTGCGCCGCATCCGCGAGCTTGCACAAAGTTGCGGTGTCCCGACTGATGAGTTGTCAAGCGTCACTGCGCGTGACCCGTTTGTGAACGCCGAAGTGCTGGTCAAATCCATCGAGGAGACATGATATGGTTGCAAGAAAGCTTGATTCCGAAGCCAATACACTGCGCGATGAGTTTTTCAGCATGGCGAGGAACGGTGAGCTTGGCGTTGCCGATGGTGTTCGCCGGATGCGCGACATGCTGTCGATGACGCAACCCGAATTCGGCGAGCGGTTCGGGCTGACGAAGCGTCAGGTAAGCGAGCTGGAGAACGGACACGCTAACCCGAAAGCGGAAACCCTCGCGCGTCTCGGCAAGCCATTCGGTCTCAGTGTTGGATTCGTACGCGACGCCGGTCTTCAGGCGACGAAAGCTGTTCGCCGAAAAAAGGACGCGTAGCTTCAGTGCCTCCGTCCGCCGAGGGATTGTATCTATGCCGCAACGCCTGCTACAAAAGCCGGATACAAACCGCCTGTTAAGTCTCTGAAATCGTTGACCTGAGCTGGAAATTCTGCGCTTCCAGGTCCCCCAGCCAAAGCTCCGAGAGGGCTTTCAGCGTGCCCACCGCTTCGATGCGAGCCCGGCGGCGTCGCAGATCCTCGATGAAGTCGGCGTGACGATCGAGGCCCCAGTCGCCGAAGGTCGACAGTTTCAGGATGGACGCGGGGTCGGCATCCTGCGCCAGGGCGAGATCGGCCGGACCGAGATTGGGCTCGGCGATGCGCGGCAGACCGCCTTGATCGCCCAGGCCGGCCAGAGTGCGGCCGTAGACCGCGAGCAGGAAGGCCAGCCGGCGGTGGTCGCGGCCCCGGGCGAGAGTCTCGGCGATGGTATCGCCCAGAAAGACCGGAATCTTCGAGGCGGTGTCAAAGGCGATGCGGGCAAGCTGGTCGCCGATCACCGGATTGGAGAACCGCCGCAACACCGCGTCGCGATAGGCGACCAGCTCCATCCCCGGAGGCGCAGTGAGCAGCGGGATCACGTCGCGGTCGAGGAAATCCTCCAGCAGTCGGCGCAGCCTGGGCTCGCCCATCGCCTCGTCGACGGTGGCAAAACCGGCTCCCAGACCCGGCAGGGCGAGCATGGTGTGTGACGCGTTCAGCATCCGGAGCTTGACCGACTCATAGGCGCCGACATCGTCGGTGAAGGTGACGCCCACCTGTTCCAGCTTCGGCCGCCCGCCGCTGAAACGGTCCTCGATCACCCACTGGGCAAAGTCCTCCGCGAATACCGGCAGCTTGTCGTCGATGCCGCTGGCCGCGTTGAGCGCCTCCGCCTTCTCGGCCAGCACCGCAGGGGTGATGCGGTCGACCATGCAGCTCGGGAAGGCGACGTTCGCCTCGATCCAGTCGGCGAGCCCGGGATCACGCGCACGGGCGAACGCCGTGAAGGCGCGCTTCGCCACCGCGCCGTTATGGCGCAGATTGTCGCAGCTCAGCACAGTGAACGGCGCCGTCCCCGCCGCACGGCGTCGCGCGAGCGATTCGATCACGTAGCCGAACACCGTGTGCGGATGCCCCGGATGGGCGAGATCGCGCGCCACCGCCGGATGGTCGAGCCGGAAGGCGCCGGTCTGGGCGTCGATGTTGTAGCCGCCCTCGGTGATGGTCATGCTGACGATGCGGATCGCCGGGTCGTCCAGACGCTCCAACACGGCATCGTGGTCGCTTTCGTCACCGATGCCGGGGGCGAAGAAATACTCCACGATCGAGCCGATCACCTGCACCCGCGCCGGCGCATCCGCCGGGCACAGGGTGAGCGTGTAGAGATCGTCCTGGGCGGGAAAGGTCTCGGTCTTGAGGCGTTCGGTCGCGTCGTCGACGATGCCGATGCCACAGATGCCCCAGCCCTCGTTGCCCGGCAGCGACAGCAGCGCGTCGAGATACCAGGCCTGATGCGCGCGATGGAAATTGCCGACCGAGAAATGCGCGATCCCGGCCCGGACCGCGTCGCGGTCATAGCCGAAGCGGGCCACCGACCCGGGCAGTTCGGCCAGAGCCCCACGGTTGAGCGCGATCATGACAGGTTCGTTCCCTCTGTTCTCGTTGCACGCAGCATAACGCATCCAGGCGTGGGGGGATTGCGGGGCGCCGCCCCGCGAATGCGCTTACGCGCCCCAGACAGGATCCGTCAGCCGGGCGACGAAGGCGGCATGGCGGGCAAGATCATCGGCGGGAACGAGGATCGGGCGGGGGATTCGAGCAGCGAGGTCGTGCGTGTAGGTGGCGGTGATGCGGGTGACGGATTCCGCCAGCACCAGGCCGCGCTGGCGGCCGCCGGTCAGCTCGACATAGACCTCGGCGAGCAGCTTGCAGTCGAGCAGGGCGTTGTGGGTGGTGCGGGCCGAGAGGTCGATGTCGAAGCGGCGGCACAGCGCATCGAGCGAGTTGGGCAGGCCGGGGAAGCGGGCCTTGGCCATGGCGAGGGTGTCGATCATCCGGCCGGCGGCGAGCGAGGGCATCGACAGGCGGGCGAGTTCGGCGTTGATGAAGCCGAAATCGAACGGCGCGTTATGCGCAATGAGCGGATCGTCGCCGATGAACTCGAGGAAGTCGGCGATCACCGCGTCGAAGGTGGGCTTGCCGCGCAGGTCCTCGCGGGTGAAGCCGTGCACGCGCGAGGCTTCGGGGGGAATGTCGCGCTCGGGATCGATCAGCACGTGGTAGACGCGGCCGGTGGGCAGGTCGCGATGCAGTTCGAGGGCGGCGATCTCGATGACGCGGTCCCCGGTCAGCGGATCGAGACCGGTGGTCTCGGTGTCGAAGAGGACGGCGCGGCTCATCGGTGCTTCCTGTGCGCGAGCCAGCGTGCGAGCTGGCGGTAGGTCGACATCTTGCCGATGCCTGTCGAGAAGACGACATCGGCGCGCCGGCGGCGCTCGGCATCCGGCATCTGGCGGGCGATCAGGGCGTCGATCTCGGCCTCGCTCATGCGGCCACGGGCGCGCAGGCGGGCGCGCTGCACCGATCCCGGCGCGCTGACGACGATGATCTCGTCGCACAGGCGCCATGCGCCGCCTTCGAACAGCAGCGGGATGTCGAGCACCACCAGCGAGCGGCCGGCGCGGCGGGCGCGGGCGAGGAAGCGGGTCTGCGCGTGACGGACCAGCGGGTGGATGATGGCTTCGAGGCGTTTCAGCGAGGCGGGATCGTTGGTCACACGAGCACGCAGTGCCGCGCGGTCGAGGGTGCCGTCGTGGACGGTGCCCGGAAAGGCGGCGGCGATGGGCGCGATGGCGGCGCCACCCGGGGCCTGGAGCGCATGGACCGCACGGTCGGCGTCAAAGACCGGGATGTGGCGGCGGCGGAACGTCGCGGCGGTGGTGGACTTGCCCATGCCGATGCCGCCGGTCAGGCCGATGATGCGCATCAGCGTTCGGGGATGTCGGCGCCGACCAGGGCGGCCAGTGCGTCGTCGACCACCGGGTCGATGCCGAACCAGGCGGAAAACCCGCCGCGCGCCTGGTGCAGGAGCATGCCCAGGCCGCCGACGCAGCGCAGGCCACGCGCCTCGGCGGCGGCGAGAAAAGGGGTGAGTCGGGGGACATAGACGATGTCGGCGACAGTGAGGCTGTCGGCGGCGGCTGCGAGGTCGGGCGTGAGTGCGGGCGTGCCGCCCATGCCCGCGGAGGTGGTGTTGACCAGCAGGGCGAAGCGGCCGAGCGCGGCAGCCCAGTCGGCCCAGTCGAGGCGGGCGAGTCCGGGCAGCGCGGCGCAGAGGGCCTCGGCGCGTTCGGGAGTGCGGTTGGCGATGGTGACGGGCACGCCGAGCCCGAGCAGGCCTGCCGCGATGGCGCGGGCGGAGCCGCCGGCGCCGAGGATCAGCGCCGGACCGGCAAGCGGATCGACGCCATGGGCGCGGAGGTTGTCGAGGAAGCCGGTGCCGTCCGTGCACAGCCCGTGGATGCGGCCATCTTCGGTGAACACCAGCGTGTTGGCGGCCCCTGCCCCGCGCGCGCTGTCGTCGAGGCTGTCACACAGCGCGAAGGCGGCTTCCTTGTGCGGCAGTGTGATATTGACGCCGCGAAAGCCGCAGGCGCGCAGGCCGCTCAGCGCCTCGGCGAGACGTCCGGGGGCGACGGGCAGCGGCACATAGGCGCCGTCGAGGCCGTAGCGGGCGAGCCAGTGATTGTGCAGTGCGGGCGAGCGGGAATGCGTGACCGGCCAGCCGATCACGCCTGCGAGGCGGGCGGCGCCGGTGATGCGGGACTCGGACAAGGCGGGGTGCGGCAGGCTGGACACGATCCGATCATGCCCCTTCACCGCCCCGCCTCCAAGGCCGGCCGCCGAGCACGTCGCGGGCGCGGGTGAGGTCGATATCGTGTCCCCAGCTCGCGACGGCGATGGTAGCCACGCAGTTGCCCAAGGCATTGCCGAGCGCGCGGGCGATGCCGATGAACCAGTCGACCGACACCACCAGCACCAGCCCGATCGCGGGCACCGAGGGCACCGCGGCGAGGGTGGCGGCGAGGATGACGATGGCGACGCCGGGGATGCCGTGCGCGCCCTTCGAGGTCAGCAGCGCGGTGCCGAGCACCAGGGCGAGCTGGGACCAGTGCAGCGGCGTGCCGGTGGCCTGGGCGATGAACAGCACGGCGAGACCGAGATAGATCGACAGCGCATCGAGATTGAAGGAGTAGCCGGCCGGGATCACCAGCCCGACCACCTCGCGGCGGATGCCCAGCGCGGTGAGCTTGTCCATCAGTTGCGGCAGCACCGCGTCCGACGAGGTGGTGGCGAGCACCACCAGCAGCTCGGTGCGCAGATAGGCGATCAGACGCAGCAGGCTCAGACCGCACAGGCGCATCACCGCGCCCAGGGCGACCGCGACGAACAGCGCAACAGCGGCGAAATAGACGATTACCAGGGCGGCGAGCTGGTCGAGCGAGGCGAGGCCGTAACGGCCGACTGTATAGGCGATCGCGCCCAGCACGCCGAGCGGGGCAACGCGCACGATCAGGCCCATGATGCGGAACAACACCGACGCCAGCGCGTCGATCAGCCGCGCGACCGGGGCCGCGGGCGCGCCGGCCAGCGACAGTCCGGCGCCGAACAGCAGCGCGAAGACCAGCACCTGGAGCACGTCGTTGCCGGCAAGGGCCGCGACCGGGCTGGCGGGAATCAGACCGAGCAGGAAGGCGCCGATGCCGCCGCGCACGAGGCTGGCGGCGCGCTCGCCGTTACCGGCCAGGACGGAGGAGGACAGCGAGGCGGGATCGACATGCAGCCCCGCACCGGGATGGCAGAGGAGAGCAACCAGCACGCCGAAGATCAGCGCCAGCGTGGTCATCGCCTCGAAATAGACCAGTGCCGCGAGACCGACACGGCCGGCGGAGCGCAGATCGCCCGCGCCGGCGATGCCCTGCACGACGACACAGAACACCAGCGGCGAGACGATCATCGAGATCAGACGCAGGAACGCGTCGGAGAGGATCTTCAGTGACTGGGCGTGCTGCGGCGCGAACACGCCGATCACGGCGCCGAGCAGGCTGGCGGCGACGATCTGGACGAACAGCGAGCGATGCAACGCGATACGGCGGGCGCGGGATGGTCCCTCGCCCGCCGTCCGGTTCGGCTCGTGCTGTCGCGGAGCTTCGATCAGGGCAGGATTTCGGTCTCGGCGAAGAAGAAGGCGATCTCGGTCTTCGCGTTCTCCAGGCTGTCGGACCCATGCACCGAGTTGGCTTCGATGCTTTCGGCGTAGAGCGCGCGCACCGTGCCGGCATCGGCCTTCTTCGGATCGGTCGCGCCCATCACCTCACGGTGGCGCAGCACGGCGTTCTCGCCTTCGAGGACCTGCACCACCACCGGGGCGGCGGTCATCGAGCTGACCAGCGAGGCATAGAACGGACGCTCCTTGTGCACGGCGTAGAACGCGCCGGCCTGGGCGTCGGAGAGCTGGATGCGCTTCTGCGCCACGATGCGCAGGCCCGAATCCTCGAACACGGTGTTGATCTTGCCGGTCAGGTTGCGCCGGGTCGCGTCGGGCTTGATGATGGAGAGCGTGCGCTCGGTCGCCATGACGGGTCGGTCCTCGTTAATGTCTGCCAAAGGCATCAGTGCTTTCGGATCGCGCGCATCTAGACGAAGCGGCCGCGCTGCGGCAAGCCCGGCGCCGGATTGTCATCTTCCTGCATGGACTGGACACGGTTTGAGCCTGCTGACCCTGAGTGATCTGAGCCTGCGCGTCGGCACCCGCGCGCTGCTCGACGGCGCCTCGCTCTCGGTGGAGCCGGGGCGGCGCATCGGGCTGGTGGGGCGCAACGGGGCGGGCAAGTCCACCCTGCTGGCGGCGATCTGCGGCGAGCGGGCCGTCGATGGCGGCACCATCCGGCTGGCGAGCCGCGCGCGCATGGCCTGGGTGCGGCAGGAGGCGCCGGAGGGCGAGGCGTCACTGCTGGAGACGGTGCTGGCGGGCGATACCGAGCGCACCGCGTTGCTGGCGGCGAGCCAGGATCCCGAGCGCGCGCATGAGCTGGCCGAGATCCATGAGCGGCTGCGCACCATCGAGGCCGACAGTGCGCCGGCGCGGGCGGGGGCGATCCTGTCGGGCCTGGGCTTCGATGCGGCCGCACAGGCGCGCGCGGTGCGGGAGTTCTCGGGCGGCTGGCGGATGCGGGTGTCGCTGGCGACCGCGCTGTTCCTCAACCCCGACCTGCTGCTGCTCGACGAGCCGACCAACCATCTCGATCTCGAGGCGACGATGTGGCTCGAGGCGTGGCTGGCGAAATTCCCCGGTGCGGCCCTGGTCGTCAGCCACGATCGCGGCATGCTCGATCGGGCGGTGGAGGCGATCGCGCATCTCGACGGCGGCAAGCTGAGCCTCACCCCCGGCGGCTACAGCGAGTTCGTCCGCATCCGCACCGAGCAGGCCATGCAACAGGCGCGGATGGCCGAGAAGATCGCCACCCAGCGGGCGCACATGCAGTCCTTCGTCGACCGCTTCCGCGCCAAGGCCTCCAAGGCCCGGCAGGCGCAGGCCAGGATCAAGGCGCTGGAGAAGCTGCCGCAGATCGAGTCGGTGGTGGAGGCCGCGCCGACGCGGTTCAATTTTCCCGCCCCCGCCCAGCTCGCCCCGCCGGTGCTGAACTTCGACCGCGTGACGGTGGGATACGACACGACGCCGATCCTGCGCGGCATCAACTTGTCGATCGACATGGAGGACCGCATCGCCCTGCTGGGTGCCAACGGAAACGGCAAGTCGACCTTCGCCAAGCTGGTCGCAGGCCGGCTCGAACCGATGGCGGGGTCGATGTTCCGCAACCCGAAACTGCGTGTGGGGTATTTCGCCCAGCATCAGACCGACGAGCTGGTGCTGGGTGACAGCCCGATCGACCACATGGCGCGGGCGATGCCGAAGGCGATCCCCTCGGCGGTGCGTGCGCAGCTCGCCCGGTTCGGGCTCGATGCGGACCGCGCCGAGACCAGGGTGGGCGAGCTGTCGGGCGGCGAGAAGGCACGGCTGCTGCTCGCGCTCGCGACCCGGGATGCGCCGCAACTGCTGATCCTCGACGAGCCGACCAACCATCTCGACATCGATGCGCGCGATGCGCTGGTGCGCGCGCTGTCCGCGTTCGAGGGCGCGGTGCTGCTGATCAGCCACGACCCGGACCTGGTGGAGCTGGTCGCCGACCGGCTGTGGCTGGTGGCGGAGGGCGGCGTGAGCGCCTTCGACGGGGACATGGACGATTACCGGCGCTGGCTGTCGGAGCGGGCGCGCGAGGCGCGGGCGGCGAACAAGCCTGCGAACGTCTCGGCTCAGGCGGCGCGCGAGGACCGACGCGACCGCGCCGAGGCCCGCAAGCAGACCGCGCCGCTGCGCAAGGCCGCGAAGGACGCGGAGGCGCGACTGGCGCGGCTGACGGACGAACGCAAGAAGATCGAGGCGGAGCTTGCCAGCCCCGATCTCTACGCGGCCGGCAAGAGCGCCAAGGTGGCGGCGCTGAACGTGCGCCTCGCCCAGGTCGACAAGCTCACCCAGGCCGCCGAGGCCGACTGGCTGGCCGCGGAGGCGGCGCTGGAGGGGGCGGGCTGAGCCCCTCCCCCTGCACGCTCAGTGCCAGACCGGCAGTCCGGCGACGGCCCCGAGCTCGATGGAGGCCCGGAAGCCGAAGGCGAGGATGTTGTGCGAGGCGGAGCGCTGCGAGGGCTTGAGCACGTTGTCGGGCTGGAGCACGTACTGGATGTTGGGGCTGATGGTGACCCCGCGCATCACCTTCGCGCCGTAGTTGATCTCGAAGATGCCCTCGCCTTTGGTCACGCGCGATGTGCCCTGGGCGGCGCGGCGCATCGCTTGGAGATAGTCGCGCTCGTTGCGGCCGAGTTGAAGATAGGTGCCGACGATGCCGAACGTGTCGAGCGGGCGCGAGGCGAACGGGCCGGTAATGACCAGGCCGGCCAGAGCCTGGAGCTTGAAGAGGGTGTAGTCCGGCACCGCCTGGATGACGCCGCCGAAGACGGTGATGTTGCGGCGCCTGTCGGCTCCGAGACGGGTGAGCACGCCGTCGCCCATCGCATACCAGCCGTCCTGGCCCTCGGGGTGGATCAGCGCGGTGCCATTGTGGGTCGGTTTCGGCAGGCCACGGCTGTTGTAATAGGGGTCGTTGACCGGCGAACTGTTGCGATAGGCGCCGAAGCGCAGGTTGTAGGCGTGTGGGGCGAGCTGGCTCGGCGAGTGAATGCCGAGTTCCACGGCGGTCTGCACGCCGGTGCCGCCATGGGTATTCCAGTCGAAACCGTCGGTGGGGATCAGCGAGGTATTGGCCTCGAAGGCGCCGGCCTGGATGTAGACGCGCTTGCTCGGATTGACCTTCACCCGCCCGCCCCAGGTGCCATAGGGAAAGAAGGACAGCGAGCGGTTCTGGATCGGCAGCGCGGCGGGGTTGAAGCAGATCGCGTTGTTCTGGAACGTGCAGTAGAGCGTCGAGGCGTTGAAATACGTCAGCGCCGAGACGCGGCCGCCTGAGATCTCGACCGCCCCGTGCAGCAGGCTCTGGTCCCAGGCGAGGGCCGAGAGGCGGAGGTTCTGGTAGGTCTTGTAGCGCGTCTGGAAGCTGACGGTGTTGCCCGTGTACGCCTGCGCCAGCGAAGTGCCGCCGGATCGGTTGAACGAGATGTGCAGCACCGCGCCGGGAAGGCCGATCATGC
This sequence comes from Endobacter medicaginis, assembly GCF_014192375.1. Classification (GTDB taxonomy): domain Bacteria; phylum Pseudomonadota; class Alphaproteobacteria; order Acetobacterales; family Acetobacteraceae; genus Endobacter; species Endobacter medicaginis. The sequence continues at coordinate 19,701 of NZ_JACHXV010000002.1, forward strand.
GGTTGAAATCGAGATCGGCACCAAACGGGGTGGCGATCGAGTTGCCGGTGCCACGGCGAACGCCACCCGACACGTTGCCGGCAAATTCGTCCACGGCCAGGGCACGCAGATAGATGCCGTGATTCTGCAGCGCGATGCCGACCGGGGCGAGCGGGCCGGTAGGCGGGGCCGGGACGAAGCCGGTTTCGGGCGGGGGCAGCACATGGAGCTGCGCGATGGCGTGGCTCTCTCGCGGGTCGGGGGCGGACCTGGAGACCGTGGGGCGGGCGGCGGGCCAGGCATGGTTGGTGTCGATCGGGGGAACGGCAGGGGCGGTCGCGGCGGGGGAAGTCGGGCTGGGGGGTGGGCTGGCGCTCCGGGCGCTGGCCGCAGCCGTGCCGAAACCAGCCGACAGCAGGGCTGCGGCGGCAACGAGGCGCGTGGACATGGGTGTTTCCTGAAATCCTGCCCGTCTGTGGCGGGCTTGTTATGGGATCGGATCGTTTGCGAGTGAGAGAAAGTGGACGGGGCTGCCGTCCACTTTCATCGAGGTCAGGGCGAGAGCTGCTCGAGCGACTTGCCGGCGGTCTCGGGGGCGAAGCGCCAGCACATCAGCCCGGTCAGCAGGGCGATGCCGGCGAAGGCGAGGAACACCGGACCGATCGCGCCGCCGGCGACGATGGTGCCGATCAGCCAGGGGCCGGCCATCGAGCCGAGCCGCAGCCAGGCGCTGCCGAAACCGGCACCGGTCGAGCGCAGCCGGGTGGGGTAGAGCTCGCCGGAGTAGAGGTAGAGCGAGTAGGTCACCGTCTGCACCGCGGCATAGGCGAGGGTTGCGAGGCCGAACACGGCCCAGGCCGTGTGGGCACCGATCGCATAGAGCGTGACCAGCGGGATCACGGCGAACAGCAAAGCGCCGGCATACCAGCGGCGGCGACCGACACGGTCGATCAGCAGCGCGCAGATCAGCGAGGCGCAGGCGGCCACACCGGTCATCGCGAAACCGAGGCCGATGGCACGTCCGACCGGCACGTGGAACACGGTGCGATACAGCGTCGGCAGCCAGGTGGCGAGGCCGTTGTTGATCATGTAGGCGCCGAACCACAGCAACCAGAGCAGGGCGGTGCGCGGTCCGTAGAAGCGGCCGAACATCTCGCGCAGCGAGCCGACGGTGGCCGGCGTGACCGGCACCACGGTATCGACCTCGATCGGCGGGATCGGCTGGCCGTGCGTACGCGCCGAGGTCTCCATGCGGTCGATCTGGCGCTCGGCACGGTCGAGCCGTCCGGCGCCGATCAGCCAGCGTGGGCTTTCACCCAGGGTGAGCATCAGCGGGGCGACGACGGCGACCGGGATCACGCCGACGATGAACATCGCCTGCCAGCCGAAGCGGGGCACCAGCGCGTAGCCGACCATGCCGGAGAACACCAGGCCGACCAGGAACAGCAGTTCGTAGAGCAGGAAGAAGCGGCCGCGGTTGCGGCTGCCGGAGAGCTCGTTGACATAGGCGGAGGCCACCGGAACCTCGCCGCCGGTGCCGATCCCCTGCAGGAAGCGGAACAGCATCAGCGAGCTCGCATCCCACGAGAAGATGCAGGCGACGGACATGATGCCGAACAGCGCGATGGTCATGATCAGTACCGGCAGCCGGCCGATGCGCTCGGCGAGCCAGCCGAAGAACAGCGCGCCGAAAAGCTGGCCGAAATAGCCGGACGAGATGATCGCGGCCGTGGTGGCGGGCGTGAGGTGCCAGGTCTGCGCCAGGATCGGCATCGCATAGGCGATCGCCAGCGTCGAATACCCGTCGAAGAAGGTGGCCATGCCGACGACCGACCGCGCCCAGAGCACCGGGCGCGTCGCGGGCAGGCGTTCGAGCCTGGCAAGCAGGGTGACGCTGCGCTCGGCATCGAGGCTGCGTGACAGGGAAGCAGCGCGACCGAGCGCGCTGCCTGCGGCAAGTGTTGCCGTCATGGTCGTCTTGTCTCCCGCTCGCGCGCTTCTCTGCCGGACCCTGGGGCCCGCGGGCGCGTCTATGGACGTTTGTAGAGTGGGTGGTCCGCGACGGGTATCCCGCCGCGGACCGGACCGGCCTGCGATCAGACGATCTTCGCGGCCTTCATGGCAGCGAAGATCTCGGCCTCGGCCTCCTTGCTCAGATCCTTCAGAGGCGAGCGGATGGTGGCATGCTCCAGCACGCCGCGGGCGACCAGGGCCAGCTTGAGGGCAACGGTGCCTTCCATGTGCGAGCCACGATGATAGACCGCCTTGGTGACCGGCAGGAGCTGGTCGTGGATGGCGCGGGCCCTGGCGTAGTCCTTCGCCTTGCCGGCGTTGATCATCGCCATCAGCAGCTCGGGGGCGATGTTGCCGTAGCCGACCAGTGCGCCGTCGACGTCGAACATGGTGTGCAGCAGATACTCGTCATGGCAGGTGAGGATCTGGAGCTCAGGGAACTCACGGCGCAGCACCGGGATCTCGGTGTCCCAGCGACGCATGTTGCGCACGCCGTTCTTGGTCGCGACCACCCCCGGCTGGGCGGCGATCTCGAGCTGGGTCTTGAGGTTGTAGGTGGCCTTGGTGACGTCCGGATACTGGAACAGGATGCATTGCAGGCCGGACGCCTCGTGGATCGCCTTGTAGCGGTCCTGCGGCGCGCCATCCTGATAGCCGAAGCGCAGCCAGCCATGCGACGGGTAGACCAGCGCGCCGATCGCCCCGGCATCGGCGGCGCGGCGTGCCTCGAGGGAGGCGACCTCGGTGCCCTCGCCGGTGATGCCGGCGATCACCGGAACGCGGCCGTCGGCGGCCTCGACCAAGGTCTCGATGAGCTGCACCTGCTCGGCCTGGGTCAGGAAGGTGCCCTCGCCCGCATGGCCGAGACAGACGAGGCTTTTGACGCCCTCTTTCTCGATCAGCCACTTCGCCAGCCTGGCATTGGCGGCCCAGTCGACCTTTCCGTCGCGGGTGAAGGCGGTCACCGGGGCGGGGTTGAGGCCGCGCAGGTCCATGACGCGGTCACGCGAGACCGGTTCGATGGTGGATACGGGCATGTCCATGTGTGTGTTCTCCCAGGGTCTGGCAGTGCGCCGGGTGGGCGCAGGCCATCGTTGTCGATTCACCTTCCCGCGCTGATCCTCATGGACGGGATCGTTTGCGGGAACGTTCCCAGATGACACCCGGGGTCGTGCTTGTGTCAAGCGCGATGTTGCGGCACGCAGGGACGATGAGCGCGATCAGCCGGTCGAGGACACCCAGAGCCACCCTGCACAGCGTCGCCGCTGCAGCGGGGGTGTCGAAATCCACCGTGTCGCGGATCCTCGACGAGAGGCTGCCGCATTCCGACAACGAGACCGCGCAGCGCGTGCGCCGGGTCGCGGCCGAGCTCGGCTATGTGCGCGACGTCTCGGCGGCGGCCCTGCGGCGCGGGCAGACGATGACCGTGGGCGTGATCGTGCCACGGCTGACCGATACGGTGATGGCGGTGTTCTACGAGGCGATGGCCCGCGCCTGCGCGCGCAGCGGCCGTTTCGCGGTGGTCGCCACCACGGATGACGACCCGGGCGCGGAACGGCTGGCGGCCGAGTCGCTGCTGCGTCGGGGCGTCGACGGGCTGGTACTGGCGACGTTCCGGGAAGGCGATCCGCTGATCGACGACTTGCGCGCGCGCGGGGTGGCCTGCGTGCTCGCATTGCGCACCGACGGACATTCGCTGTCGTCGATCGGCGACGACCGCCTCGGCGGCTATCTCGCCACGCGGCATCTGATCGATTTGGGCCATCGCCGCATCGGGCTGATTGCCGGCCCCGGTTTCGCCTCGTCCGCGCGCGGCCGGGCCGAGGGCTACCGGCGGGCCCTGGAGGAAGCCGGCATCACGCCCGACCCCGCCCTGAGCGTGGAGTCGAGCTTCGGCATCGAATCGGGCGGTCAGGCGGCGCTGCGGCTGATGGACCTCCAGGAGCGCCCGACCGCGCTGTTCTCCGTCAACGACAACACCGCGATCGGGGCGATGTCCGCCCTCGCCCGGCTCGGGCTGTCGGTGCCGCACGATGTGTCGGTGGTGGGCTACAACGATATCCCGATCGTCGGATTGCTGCCGACGCCGCTGACCACGGTGCGGGTTCCGTTCGACACCATCGCGGCCTCGGCGCTGGAGCTGCTGGTCGATGGCCCGGAGGCCGGCGCAGGCCGGGTGCGCATCGCGACCCCCAGCCTCATCCCCCGCCGCTCGACGGCGCGACCCCGTTCCTCGCCTCCATAGGCCGCGGCTGCTTGCCTCGCTTCGGGTGGACGCTCCCGGACTTTGCCCCTATGCGTCTGATGCAGGCCTGAGCCAGAGCCTGCACATGACTTGTGGAGCGGCGGAGGAAATATGGACAGTCAGTCGACCGGCTCGGGCGTCGGAGGTGCGACGCATGTGCATCGCGTCGTCGGCCGCTGGGCGCTGCTGTTCACGGGGTTGAGCGCGATCATCGGTTCGGGCTGGCTGTTCGGGGCGATGCGGGCGGCGTCGATCGCCGGGCCGGGGGCGCTCATCGCCTGGGTGATCGGCGCGGTGGTGGTGATGCTGATCGCTCTGATCGGCTCCGAGCTCGGCACGATGATGCCAGAGACGGGCGGGATGGTGCGGTTCGCGCAATACACCCATGGCGGGCTGGTGGGCTTCATCGCCGGCTGGGCGAACTGGATCGCCATCGCCTCGGTGATCTCTGTCGAGGGCGAGGCCTCGATCCAGTACATGAGCTCGTGGCCGTTCGAATGGACGCACAATCTCTATGCCCATGGCGAACTCAGCACGCTTGGGCTGGTGCTGTCGGGGCTGCTGGTGATCGGCTATTTCCTGCTGAACTACTGGGGCGTGAAGCTGTTCGCGCACACCAACTCGGCGATCACGGTGATCAAGCTGATCATTCCGGCGCTGACCGCGATCGCGCTGATCGCGGCCGGGTTCCACGGCGGCAATGTCAGCGGAGCCACGCCGAGCGGCGGCGACGGCTCGGCCGGCGGCTTCCTGCCCTATGGCTGGGCCGGGGTGCTCACGGCGGTGTCGACCTCGGGGATCATGTTCTCGTTCAACGGTTTCCAGTCGCCGCTCAACCTCGCCGGCGAGGCGCGCAATCCCGACCGCTCGATCCCGTTCGCGGTGATCGGCTCGGTGGCGATCGCCACCGTGGTGTATCTGCTGCTGCAGGTCGCCTATCTGGGCGCGGTCGATCCGGCGCGCATCGCGCAGGGCTGGGCGCATGTGGATTTCTCCTCACCCTTCGCGCAGCTCGCGCTGGCCTTCAACCTCAACTGGCTCGCCCTGGCGCTGTATTTCGACGCCTTCCTCTCGCCCTCGGGCACCGGCACCACCTACATGGCCTCGGTCTCGCGAATGGTGGTCGGCATGGCGCGCAACGGCACCGCGCCGGAAGCCCTCGGCCGCATCGACCCGGTCTGGCACGCGCCGCGGGCGGCGCTGTGGTTCAATCTCGGCATTGCGTTCGTGTTCCTGTATTTCTTCCGCGGCTGGGGCACGCTGGCGGCGGCGATCTCGGTCGCGACCGTGTTCTCGTATCTGATGATCCCCGTCGCCGCGATGACGCTGCGCCGCGCAGCCCCCGAGCGACGACGCGCGGTGAGCGCGCCCGCCCTCGGCGTGATCGCGCCGATCGCCTTCATTGCCGCCTCCGAGCTGCTGTTCTGGGCGAAATGGCCGCTGACCGGCCGCATCATCCTGATCCTGGTCATCGGTCTGCCGATCTATGTGTTCTATCGCCGCGATGCGGGCCGCGACGTCTGGACGCGCGACCTGCGCGCCGCCTGGTGGCTGCTGGCCTACATCCCGTTCATCGCCCTGGTCTCGAAGATCGGCAGCCCGCAATTCGGCGGCATCGGCCTGATCCCCTATGGCTGGGACATGGCGCTGGTGGCGGTGGCCGCCCTGGGCTTCATCACCTGGGGCGCGCGCAGCGGCGGCGATCCGCGCCATCTGGCCGAGATGGACAAGCCGATCGACCCGGAAACCATCCCCGAGGAATTGTGAGGAACAGGATGATCATGCACAGGGTTCTGCTGCCGCTGCTGGCGATCGGACTGTCCGGCTGCGTCGGGACCGATCCCGGCCATCTGACGCAGACCGACTGGGTGCTGGTCGAGCTGAACGGACAGGCGGTGCCGAAACTCCCGCATCCGGCGACGCTGCATTTCGAAGACGGCCATGTCAGCGGCTCCAATGGCTGCAACCGGTACCACGGCACCTACGCTTTCGACCCCGCGGCGCGCAGCCTGCATTTCGGCCGCGTCGCGAGCACGATGATGGCCTGCGTGAACGGCATGCAGGTTGAGCGTGGCTTCATGGCCGCCCTGGCCACGACCGATGGCTACACCTTGCGCGCCGACGAGCTCACCCTCGACCGTGCGCAGGTGCCGATGGCCCGGTTCGAGGTCCTGTCCGCGCCCTGATCGGAGCGGAGCGGCCCTGGCGGCCGCGCGCACCGACGCGCAGGAAACGGGCCGAGGCGCCGACGAACACCCCGAACGCGTCGCCGGGCTGGAAAACCGGCAGCTGCCTGCCGGCCCAGACATTCCGGGTCAGAACTTGAACTCGAGCGTCTGCATGTAGAACACGCCGCCCTTCGCACCTGCGCGCTCCATCGCGTCGGAGGCGGCGAAACCGGCGATGTCGTGGGTCCAGGTCAGATGCGGGGCGAAGTTCCACGCCACCTGCGCCTGCGGGATGGTGCCGATGTAGCCGCCGGACAGGCCGTTGCGCCAGGTGTAGATCTTGGAGGTCGCGTAGACCGCATCGTTGGTGCTCTCGCGCCAGAAGAACGGCACGTGCAGGCGCAGCTTGAGGTTGGGCAGCGGCGTCGCCTCGACAAGGGGCCCCGCGCCGACGAGGTTCTGCGAGGTGAGCTGTAGGGTGACATCGTTGTAGTAGGGCAGCGGAAAATACGGCGTGGCGAAGGTGCCGACGGCGCCGTCGGTGCTCTTGTAGGAGCCGCCGGAGAACAGGTCTGCCTGCAGGCCGACCGAAAGCTTCGCCGGCGCGGTGGGCGGCGCCCAGGCCACGAAGCCGTTGATCGCATAGGCGCGTACGTCACGCACGGGGGTGAGGTTGCGCGCCGGACGGAACTCGCCGCCCTGAAAGATGCCGGTCAGGCTGAGGTTGATCGGGCCGGTATTGCCCCACAGGCGGGCGCCGACGGAGTCGCGACGCGTCGAGCCGGCCTGGGTGCCGCCGACGCGCGCGGTCGGGATCGCCGCCGGGGTGCCGTTGAGCAGGTAGCCGAGAAAGAACACGTCGGCGAACATGCGGCTTTTCACACCGAGAAACGAGAACGCCGGCAGCGCGGTGGAGCTGTAGGCGCCATACATGCGGGCGGCGAAATTGGTGCCGTCGGAGAAGATGCCGATCGGCTGCTTGTTGGTCTGCATGAAGTCGAACAGGTCGATGCGCGTGTCGTGCCACAGCGCATAGCCACGGAAGCCGTCCCAGGTCTGCTGCACGTTGGGCAGGTCGCGGGCGGACTGCATCGAGACCGGTGCGTCGAGGAACACCTGCCGGCCGCCGATCGCACCCATCCGCGCGCCGAGCAGATGGCCGCTCACTTCGAGAATGCCCTGCTGGAGGTCGAGCCGCTGGCGCTGGATGCCGGTATTGTAGCCGTAATAGTTCGACCCGCCGGCAACGCCGTTGAGCAGCTCGGCATAGGCGTGCACGTGCTGGCCGAGATGCAGGTCGGCGCCATACTGGCTGCGCAGCAGGACGCGCGAGGCGTCGGTCTTGCCGGCGACGGTGCCCATCAGCGGCTGGTTCTCGAAGATGTAGCGCAGCCGCTCCTCGCCGCTCAGCGTCAGCCACATCCAGCCGTCGCGGGTGAGCGGGATATGCTTGAGGCGGTTGAACCAGTCATTGCGCAGACGTTCGGGCGGGGTGTTGACGATGTCGCTCCAGTTCTCGACCCAGCGCGCCTGGCCGTAGGGGCCCACCATGCCGAAGCCGGAGGCAGCACCCTTGCCGGCGTTGAAGACGCCATAATCGGTGGTGTGTGGCGTGCGTGCCGGAGCGGGCGGCGTTTTCGGCAGCACGGCACGGGTGGCGGCGACCGGCTTCACGCCGAGTTGTTCGATCCCAGGCGCGGGGTCCGCATGAGCGGTCGCCGCACAAGCCGGGATCCACAGGGCGGCCAGCAGCCTCCGTGACGTGCGCAGCAGGTCGGATTTCGCAACATTGCTGTTGCAAGCGATGCTTTTCATCAGGTTACGGTCTTTCGAGGTGACGTGGATACATGTCACCGCCGCCCATGCGGCTGACGGATCGCCATTGATCCATCCGTGGTGGCTCAGCCCTTGCGGGCGACAGTCATCTGCACCGGCCTTGACGCAGATCGGTCATATGACGGTTCCGATACAGGTCTGCACGGTATGAAGTCAAAACGAAAATGCCATCTCGGGCTCAGAAAACTGCGCAACCCGCAGATCAGTTCTCGAAGGCCGTGAGGATCGGGCACGGTCCGGCGGCGCCGCGGTGACATTCGTCGGCCAGGCGCGACAGCGCGTCGCGCGCGGCGGTGAGGATCGCGATCTGCGCATCGAGAGCGGCGATCCGTTCACGGGCGATGGCATGGGCGCGCGCCCGGTCGTCCGTCGCATCGAGCGCAATCAGCCCGGCAATCTCGTCGAGGCTGAATCCGGCCCCCCGGGCACCGCGGATGAAGCGCAGGCGCGCGAGATCGGCCGCGCCATACCGGTGGATCCCCTCCCCGCGTGGACGCTCGAGCAGGGCGCGACGATGATAGTAGCGGACGGTCTCGACCCCGACGCCGCCGGCACGGGCGAGTTCGGAAATGGTCATGGCAGGGACTGTGCTCGACATCATTGACTCCGTACCGCGGTACGGATGCTAGATTGGTGCGTTGTGGCGCAACAGCAAGGAGGGCCGCATCATGGACAGTCTGCCTCTCGATCCGCCCGCGCCGATGGCTGCCGATGGCCGACCCCGTCGCGCGATCCTCTATCGCATGGCGCTGCCGGACCATCTGTGTCCGTCGGGGCAGAAGGCGCGGTTCCTGTTGCGCCGTCGCGGTTACGACATCGAGGACCATCTGCTGCGCACGCGCGAGGAGGTGGATGCGCTCAAGGCGCGCCTGGGCGTCTCGACCACGCCGCAGGTGTTCATCGGGGGAGAGCGCATCGGCGGGTATTCCGACATGCGCCAGCATTTCGGTATCGCGCGCGACCCGAAGGCTACCACCTACCGGCCGGTGATCGCGGTCTTCGTGGTCGCTGCGCTGATGGGGATGGCGACGAGCTGGCAGGCGTTCGGCACGCCGCTGACCGCGACGGCGCTGGCCTGGTTCATCTCGTTCTCGATGTGCATCCTGGCGATCCTGAAATTGCAGAATGTCGAGACATTCTCGACGATGTTCCTCAACTATGACCTGCTCGCCCGGGCCTGGGTGCCGTATGCCTATATCTACCCGTTCGCCGAAGCCGCGGCGGGCGTGCTGATGGCAGCCGGAATCCTGCCCATGGTGTCGATCCCGCTTGCGCTGCTGATCGGCGGCATCGGCGCGGTCTCGGTGTTCAAGGCGGTCTATATCGACCGGCGGCAGCTCAAATGCGCCTGCGTCGGCGGGGGTGCGAACGTGCCGCTCGGCTTCGTGTCGCTGACCGAGAACCTGTTCATGGTCGGCATGGCGCTGTGGATGGCGGCACGGCTGGTCTGGCCGGCGATCCCGGGCTGATGACGCCGGCTCGGCCCGGCGGGCTGATCGCCTTTCCGATCACGCCATCGCAGGACGGGATCGTCGACACCGATGCGCTCTCGCACCTGCTCGAACCGCTGGTCGCAGCCGGGGTGGACGCAGTCGGATTGCTCGGCAGCACCGGTTCGTACCCGTATTTCAGCCGCGCGCAGCGAAGGCGCGCGGTCGCGGCGGCGGCCGAATGTCTCGCCGGCCGGGTGAAGTTGATGGTCGGCGTCGGCGCGACGGCTACAACGGCGGCGGTCGGGATGACGCAGGATGCGCTGGCGGCGGGGGCGGCGTTCGGCCTGCTCGCACCGGTCTCCTATGCGCCGCTGACGGCGCGCGAGGTGGTCGGGCTGTTCGAGGATGTCGCCCGGGTCGGCCTGCCGCTCTGCGTGTATGACAATCCGCGCAACACGCAGTTCGCCGTGACACCGGAGGTGCTGTCGCATCTGGCGAGGATCGATGGCGTGGTGGCGGTCAAGAGCCCCGCGCCACCACAGGATCAGGCGGCGGGCGCGCTCGCGGCGCTGCGCGGCGTGGTGCCGGCGGGGTTCTCGGTCGGGTTCAGCGTCGACTGGCACGCCGCCGCAGCCCTGCGCGCCGGGGGCGATGCCTGGTACAGCGTACTCGCCGGGCTCTACCCGCGTCTCTGTCTCGAACTGACGACTGCGGCGTCTGCGGCCGACGAGACGGCGCTGTCTGCGCTGTCGAAGCGGCTGGAGCCGGTCTGGGCGCTGTTTCGTGCCCATGGCAGCTACCGGGTGATGCATACGCTGGCGGCGAGGCGCGGCATTCCCGGCGCCGCACCGCCGCGTCCGGTGCTGCCGCTGGCCGGCGAGGTGGCGCGGGAGGTGGCCCGCGTGGCCGAGACCCATCTGGAGGGTTGAGGCAGCCTCGCTCCGACGGGAATAGAACCATCCTCGCGACGATCATGAACCATGGCGGCCGCCCGTTTGGGTGGCGCGCGATGGGAGGATGATCGATGACGTACCCACTGCCCCTTGCCGCCCTGTTGATGACGGCGACACTGAGCGGGGCACCGCAGGCGTGGGCAAGCTGCCACAACCGCCCCGGCACGCCCGATCACCTGACCATCGACACGGTGAGTCCGAACGCCATCGGCTGGAGCTGGCGCAACGCCACCGGCAAGAAGATCGAGGAGCCGCTGATGTGGTTCGACATCTACATCCGCGATGGCAACAACCGCCCGATCGGCCGCGACATGACCGGCACCGGGCCGTTCCATGTCAGCTACAACCTGCGCACGAGCCTGAACGAACCCGGCTTCGCGCCGGCGACACGCTACTGCTTCTCGATGCGCGCCCGTACCCAGGGCGGCACGCAGGGCTGTGTGTCGGGCAATGTCTCCAACATCGCCTGCGCCACCACCCCGCCGGCCGGCGCCTCCACGATCCGTCTGACGCCGGCCGCGGCGAGCCCCTCGCCGATCACGATCAGTGCGGCGGGCCAGCCGGGCAATACGATCATCATTTCCGGGCATGGCTTCCTGCCCGGCGCGCCGGTCGGCGTGCGGGTGACCGACAACACGCTGCCGTTCGTGCTGATCACCACGATCGGCGGCCAGCCAATCCGCGCGGATGCGGGCGGCGGGCTGAACGTCACCTTCCACGGGCTGTGCAAGGCGCCCGGGACGCTGTTCTTTTCTGCCGAGGACGGGCGCCACGTGCCATCGAACGTCGATCACACCGGTACGCTGTGGAGCAACACGGTGACCATCACCTGCACCTGAGCCGGCGGCTCACGCCGTGCCGATCAGCCCCGACAGCTCCATCCGCCGGCGCGCGGCCTCGATCCCGTCGGTGACGGCCAGCGCCGCCTCAAGCGCACGGCGGCCGGCCAGCGCGTCGACCACCACCGGCGCGCCGTCGAGGCAGGCGGCGTAGAAAGCGTCGTGTTCGGCAGCGAGCGTGTCGTGGTCCTGCCAGCTCACCACCTCGCGGCGGAAGCCGCCCGTGCCGGGCAGCGGGATGCCGGCGTCGCGGCCGATCATGGTCAGTTCGCGGGCACCGAAATCGGCCGACAGATAGCCCTCTTCCGAGAACAGCCGCATGCGGCGCTCGGTCTTGAGCGAGATCCGGCTGGCGGTGATGGTGGCCACACAGCCATTGGCGAAGCGCACCCGGGCATTGGCGATGTCCTCGTGCGGCGAGGTGACGGCCGCGCCGATCGCATCGACCATCTCGATGGGGGAATCGACGATGGCCAGCACCAGATCGAGATCATGGATCATCAGGTCGAGGATCACCGACACATCGGTGCCGCGCGGCTTGAAGGGCGCGATCCGGGTGGCCTCGATATAGAGCGGCCGGCGCATGCGCGCGCTGATCGCGGCATGCTCGGCCGAATAGCGCAGCAGATGGCCCACCTGGAGCACGCATCCCGACCGCGAGGCGATGTCGGCGAGCGCGTCGGCCTCCTCCAGCGTGGCGGCGATCGGCTTTTCGACCAGCACATGCCGCCCGGCCGACAGGGCGCGGGCGGCAAGCTCGAAATGGGCGGCGGCGGGAGCGGCGACGATGACCGCCTCCGACGCGGCGATCAGCGCGTCGGCATCGAGCACCGGAACCGCACTGCTGCCCAGCCTCGCCGCCTCGGCGGCGACACCGGCCGCGCGGGTCGTGTCGGGGTCGGCGAGGCCGCACAGCGTCGCGCGCGGGCTCGCCGCCACCTTCAGCGTGTGGAAGCGACCGAAATGCCCCGCCCCGATCACGCCGACGCGCAGGGTCCGGCCATCCCCGGCAGGGGTATTGGAAGTGCTGGTCTTGCGGCCGATGCCGAGCATCAGGACGGTCCCCTTCGGGCGGTGAAGTGCGGCATAAACGCATAGGCTCCCGACCAAGTCGCGCCAAGAGCGCCCCCGCCGCCGGGCGGCCATTGCATCGGGCCGGGTTGGGCTGCATGTTCCCGCGCCAATTCGCTCCCCGGACCCATAGCGCACAGATGCCCCGCCGATGATGAGTTTCACGCCGCTGAAGAAGGCCCTGATCTGGGGGACCTGCCTGCTCGGCCTGCTGCTGTGCATTCCGAACTTCGTCCGCCAGCCGACCCCGTCGACGCCGTGGCGGCAGATCCATCTCGGCCTCGACCTGCGCGGCGGGTCGTATCTGCTGCTGCAGGTCGATCTCGCCGCCCTCGAACGCGACCGCCTGGCGACGCTGACCGACAATGTGCGCGCCAGCCTGCTCGCGGCCGGCCTGGGCTATCGCAATCTGACCGCCGATTCGGCGGCGCATGCGGTGACGTTCACGCCGCGCAGCCCGGAGGAAAGCACGCCCGATCTCGCCGCGATCGCAAAGATGCCGCGCGCGGTGCCGGGCGAGTTCGATGCCGCCGCGCGGCCCGACGGGTCGATCGCGGTGACGCTGTCGGGCGAGGCGATGAAGGCGCGCGCGCATGAGGCGCTGAGCCAGTCGGTGGAGATCGTGCGCCGGCGCATCGACGCCACCGGCGCGGTCGATCCGCAGATCAGCGTCTCGGGTCCGGACCGCATCGTCGTCAACCTGCCGGGGATTTCCGATCCGGAGCGGGTGAAGGCGCTGCTCGGCACCACGGCGAAGATGACGTTCAGGCTGCTCGACCCGAATGCAAGCCCCAACGCGCCGCCGCCGCCCGGCGTGACGCTGCTGCCGATGCAGGACAATCCGAACGAGAAGCTGCCGGTGCGCGACCATGTCGATGTCGATGGCGGCGATCTGACCAACGCCCAGGCCGGCCAGGACGGTCAGACCGGGCAATGGGCCGTCAACTTCACCTTCGACAATGCCGGGGCGCGTGAATTCGCCGATGTCACCCGGGCCAATCTGGGCAAGCGCTTCGCCATCGTGCTCGACAACAAGGTGATCTCGGCCCCGGTGATCCAGGGCGTGATCCCGTCCGGCTCGGGGCAGATCACCGGCAGTTTCACCGCGCAGTCGGCAACCGATCTCGCGCTGCTGCTGCGCGCCGGCGCCCTGCCCGCACCGCTGGCCGTGATCGAACAGCGCAGCATCGGCCCCGAGCTGGGGGCGGATTCCATCCGCGCCGGCGCGATCAGCCTGGGCGTCGGGCTGGTGCTGGTGATGGTGTTCATGGTGCTGTTCTACGGGCTGTTCGGCCTGTATGCAGATTTCGCCCTGGTGCTCAACCTGGTGCTGATGCTGGGCATCCTGTCGCTGTTCGAGGCGACGCTGACCCTGCCCGGCATGGCCGGCATGCTGCTGACGCTGGGGATGGCGGTGGATGCCAACATCCTCATCAACGAGCGCATCCGCGAGGAGGTGAAGCGCGGGCGCACCGCGCTGGCGGCGATGCAGGCCGGGTTCGAGCGCGCCACCGGCACGATCATCGACTCGAACGCCACCGCGCTGCTGGCGCATGTGATGCTGTTCGTGTTCGGCTCCGGGCCGGTGAAGGGCTTCGCGCTCACCATCACCATCGGCATCGTCACCACCCTGTTCACCACCCTGTTCGTCTCGAAGATGCTGATGGTCGGCTGGTATGCCGCGAAGCGTCCGAAGACGCTTCCGGTCTGAGGGGCATTTCATGGCCGTCATTCCCGCTTTCCGCCCCGTCCTGCGCTTCGTTCGCGACGACACGCGCATCGGCTTCATGAAGGGCCGCTTCGCCGGGCTCGCGACCTCGGCGGCGCTCTCGATCGCCTCGGTGGTGCTGTTCCTCCATCCCGGTCTGAAGCTGGGGCTGGATTTCTCGGGCGGTGTCACGGTCGAGGCCCGCACCGCCGGGCCGGCCGACACCGCGAAGCTGCGCACCGCACTTGCCGCGGCCGGCGTGCAGGCGGCAGGCATCCAGCGCTTCGGGGCAGCCGACGACGTGCTGATCCGGCTCGACCCGGCCGGCTCGGAAGCCGCCACCCAGGCGCAGCAGGCAAAGGTGAAGTCGGCCATCGAGACCGCCCAGCCCGGCTCGACGATCCTGCGCATCGATGCAGTGGGCCCGTCGGTGTCGGCGGAGCTGTTCCGCAACGGGCTGCTCGCACTGGGCATCAGCCTGCTGATGATCCTCGCCTATATCTGGTTCCGCTTCGAATGGGAGTTCGCGCTCTCGGCGGTGATCACGCTGGTGCTGGACCTGACCAAGACGGTCGGGTTCCTGGTGATCACGCGGTTCGAGTTCGACCTGGTGATGGTCGCCGCGATCCTGACCATCCTGGGCTATTCGACCAACGACAAGGTGGTGGTCTACGACCGGGTGCGCGAGAACCTGCGCAAATACCGCTCGATGCCGCTGCGCGAGCTGATCGACCTGTCGATCAACGAAACGCTGAACCGCACGCTCGGCACCTCCACCACGGTGTTCCTCGCCGCCCTGCCGCTGGCACTGTTCGGCGGCGAGAGCCTGTCGGGCTTTGCCTGGGTGATGCTGTTCGGCATCGTGGTCGGCACGTCGAGCTCGATCTTCATCGCCGCGCCGCTGCTGCTGCTGATGGGCGAAGGCCGGCTCAAGCGCGCCGCCCAGCCGCCGAAGGTGCGCTGAGACCGCGCCGCACCGTTCACGTGCGCGGTGCGGGGGCGGCAGGAAGCGGCGGGTGGCGCAGGAATTCCGGCGGCACGGTCGAGGGCGCCGGCTGGCCATCGATCTCGCGCCGGGTGACGTAATCGATCAAAGCCTCTGCGGGTGCGGGCGACGTGTTGCCCTGAGCCAGAGACAGCAGGGCCGCGCGATCGAGATGGATGACCTGGAGCAGGTCCATGCCGGTGGCCCGCCCGGAGGTCATGAAGGCGAGCGCCATGCCGTGCGCGATGGCGTAGCGGTCGCCCGCCACGGCCGCGGGCGGCGGCGGCGCGGACAGACGGCTGGTCGGCGCGCAGCCCGACAGGCACATCAGACCGCTTAGCAGGGCCAATACGCTGGCAGCTTGCCTGCGCCGGTGCGGGGAGAAGGCTTGGGCGGATCGGCGCATCGGGATGGAGGCTAACGCAAACACCGGGCGGGTGAAATCCCACCTTGCCGGATTGCGGGCCGGATGGCGCAGCCTTCGGCCATCATCCTTGATGCCGATGCGGTGGCGGCCCTCAAACGCGATCGGGCCGGATGGGGCTGCCCCCATCCGGCCCGGCCAATGGTCAGGAACGCCGGGCGCGCTTACGAGGCGCGGCCGGTTGCGAGCAGGTCGCGGATCTCGGTCAGCAGTACGTCGGTCGTGCTCGGCGCGGCGGGAGCGGCGTCCTGACGCACGCGCAGCTTGGTGAGGACGCGCACCAGCACGAAGATCACGAAGCTGACGATGAGGAACTGGATCACCGAGTTGAGGAAGCTGCCGTAGTTGAAGGTGACGGCCCCAGCCTTCTGCGCCTCGGCGAGGCTCGGCATCACCGGACCCTTGAGCGTGACGAACATGTTCGAGAAGTCGATGCCGCCGGTGGCAAGCCCGATGAACGGGCTGATCAGATCCTTCACCAGGCTGTTGACGATCGCGGTGAACGCAGCACCGATGATGATACCGACCGCCAGATCGACCACGTTGCCGCGGGTGATGAACGCCTTGAAGTCGCTGATGAAGCTCGACTTGGGGATTGCAACCATGAAGTCTCTCCGTTGATGGGTCGCGGGATGATGGTGAGTGTTTGTATTGCAGGCCGGCTGTTCTGAAACAGATGGCTCCAGCGAGCGGGTATTCCTGCCCCTGCAAAATCCCTTCTCACAGAAATAGAAAACTTGTCAAAGATGATACGCGGGCGAAGCCATCAGGCAATGGGGGGCGGACGTCGATCACACCTGCCAGGCGAGGATCTCCACCGTCGGGTTCGCGATCGCGTCGCGCGCGGCGATCAGCGCCAGCTCGCCCCGGTCGGTGACGGGGTCGGGACGGGTCGCCTCCAGCACCGACCAGACCGAAGAGGCAGCGCGGCGCAGGGCGGTGGCGGCATCGGCACCAGCGCAGACATGATGCAGGAACAGGGCGGCAATCAGGTCGCCCGCCCCGTTGACCTGTACGTCGAGCCGGCGGGTGCGGAGCCGGGTACGGTGGTCACCGTGCAGCACCAGCAGGTCGAGCGCATCGGCGGGCGTGTCGTCGAGATCGAGACTCGTGACCGCGACGATGCGCGGGCCGGCGGGGCGCATGCGCGCGGCGAGTGCTTCCGCCGCCGCCAGCGCCCGCACCTCGGTCGTGATGTCGGGGGCGCCGGTCAGCCTGCCGAGCTCGAAAAGGTTCGGGGTGAGGATGTCGGCCTGCTTTACCGCCTGATTGGCGAAGAATTCGGCCACGCCGGGACGCACGAAAACGCCGCGCCCGACATCGCCGATCACCGGATCGCAACACCACAGCGCATCCTGGCGCGCATCCCGCACCCGGCGCACCGCGCCCAGGATCGCGTCCCCCGTGGCCGGATCGCCGACATAGCCCGACAACACCGCCCCCACCCCGGCAAGCGCGCCGCGCGCCGCCATGCCGTCCACCAGACCGGCGATGGTGTCGGGCGGCGTGACCATACCGGTCCACGCGCCATAGCCGGTGTGGTTGGAGAACTGCACGGTATGGATGGCCCATACCTCGTGGCCGAGCGACTGCAGCGGAAAGACCGCCGCCGCGTTACCCACATGGCCATAGGCCACCCAGGACTGGATCGAGAGGATATTCATCCCCGACGCCTCGAAATCTGCCTCTGCCCGGCCCACATGGCTTGGCTCCCCCTCAGCAATAGAGAATTGATGGATGTCGAGCCTGTTCAGCCCGATCGTGTTGCGCTCGGTCACTGCGCGCAACCGTATCGCCGTCTCGCCGATGTGCCAGTACAGCGCCGTCGACGGGCTCGGCAATGACTGGCACATACAGAATCTCGGTGCGAAGGCGGCGGGTGGCGCCGGCATCGTCTGCGTCGAGGCCACGCATGTCTCGCCCGACGCGCGCATCACGCCGGGCTGCCTGGGGCTCTGGAACGATGCGCAGACGGCGTTTGCCGCCCGGCTGGCCGGGATCATCACTCAAAGCGGGGCGGTGCCGGCCATCCAGATCGCCCATGCCGGACGCAAGGCGAGCTGTGCGCGACCCTGGGAGGGCGGCGCGCAGCTCGGGCTCGCGGAGGGCGGTTGGCCGACGGTCGGGCCGACCGCGGTGCCGTTCCAGCCGGACGAGCGCGCGCCCGCGGCACTCGACGATGCGGCGATCGAGACCGTCATCGCGCGCTTCGGCGAAGCCGCGGCGCGGGCACGCCGGGCGGGGTTCCAGATCGTGGAGGTGCATGCGGCGCATGGCTATCTGCTGCACGAATTCCTCTCGCCGCTGACCAATACCCGTGACGATTCCTGGGGTGGCGATGCGGAACGACGGGGAACGCTGCTGATGAGGGTCATCGATGCGGTACGCGCCGAGTGGCCGGCCGAGCTTCCGCTGTTCGTACGCGTCTCCGCCTCGGACTGGGCGGAAGGCGGTCTCACGATCGACGACACGGTCGCACTCGCTCGGCGTCTGGCGGCGCGGGGAGATGTCGATCTGATCGACTGCTCGTCCGGCGGGCTGGTGCCGGATGCGAAGATCGCCACCGGGCCGGGCTATCAGGTGCCGTTCGCTGAAGCGGTGCGGCGCGGCAGCGGGCTTGCGACCGGTGCGGTCGGGATGATCGACGACCCGCAGCAGGCGCAGGCCATCATCGATTCGAGCCAGGCAGATCTGGTGCTGCTGGCCCGCGCGCTGCTGGCCGACCCGGCCTGGCCGCTGCGCGCGGCGAAGGCGCTCGGCGCGAAGGTGAACCTGCCGCCGCAATACCTCAGGGCCCACCTGTCGTAGGGATGATGTGAGCGCGGTTGCATTTTCCGGCCGGGCTGCGCTATAGGCCCGCGTCTTACTCAGCGTCCCGGTCGGCATCGGGGCCATGCAGCTCCGAGGATCACGCCATGAAGCCGGGCATCCACCCCGATTACCACGACATCAACATCGTCATGACCGACGGCACCACCTATGTGACGCGCTCCTGCTACGGCAAGGCAGGCGACACGCTGCGCCTCGACATCGACCCGAAATCGCACCCCGCCTGGACCGGCGTGCAGCGCATGCTCGATACGGGTGGCCAGGTGGCGAAGTTCAACAAGCGCTTCGCCGGCATCGGCACCCGCGCCAAGGGCTGAGTTCCAGCCCCTCGCGGCAGGACGAAAAAAGGGCGCCTCCCGGCCGGGAGGCGCCCTTTTTCTGTCTCTCTTGACAGCCCGGCTGCGCCTTCCAATCTTTGCTTCATCGAGGTGCCCGCACGGGGCTTCGAGATCACCACCGGTTCCGGCCGCTCGGCGGAACCACACGATGACCTTGCCTTCGAGGAGGTTTTCTTCATGACCTACGATTTCGCTCCCCTGTTCCGTACCGCGATCGGCTTCGACCGCCTCGCGCGTCTGGTCGACACCGCAGCACAGAATGCCGGCAGCACCGGCTATCCGCCCTACAATATCGAGAAGACCGCCGATGACAGCTATCGCATCTCGATGGCGGTGGCCGGCTTCGCGCCCGAGGATCTCGACATCACCGTGCGCGAGGGCACGCTGATCGTCACCGGCCGCGTGCAGGACGAGGATGGTCGTGGCGAGCTGCTGTATCGCGGCATCGCCGGTCGCGCCTTCGAGCGCCGCTTCGCGCTGGCCGACCATATCGTCGTCGACGGCGCCGATCTGGCCAACGGCCTGCTCAATATCGGCCTGAAGCGGATCGTGCCCGAGGCGCTGAAGCCGCGTCGCATCGAGATCGGCGCGCTTCAGGACAATGCCGCCCGGGCTCCGGTCGCGACCATCGAGGCCGGCAACGAGCGCAGCGCTGCCTGAACGGCGGATTGCCGAATGTAACTGGAGGGGACCGGCCACGGCCGGTCCCCTTTTTTCATGCCCGCTTCGCGCCCGGAGCGCTTGACCCCTGCCCCGCTGCCGCCCCATATGCCGGTCCTACTGGTATCCTTGCCGGATACCGCACGCGACACGGATCTGCCGGCGCGGCCCGGGCCCGGGGTTCGCCGCCCGGTCGTGTCGTGAGATCCCCCGATGAGGGATAAGAGACGATGACCCTGCCCCTGATGCCGAAGGCGACGGCCGTATGGCTGATCGAGAAGACGGCCCTCACCTTCACCCAGATCGCCGAATTCTGCGGCATGCACCCGCTCGAGGTGCAGGCCATCGCCGATGGCGAGGTCGCGCAGGGAATCGTCGGTTATGACCCGGTGGCCAATCACCAGGTGACGGCCGAGGAAATCACCCGCTGCGAGGCCGATCCGGCGGCGCGGCTGAAGATCCTGCCGCAGGCGCATCCGGCCCCCAAGAAGGGCCGCGGCGCGCGCTATACCCCGGTTGCGAAGCGCAACGACCGTCCGGACGCGATCGCCTATGTGTTGCGCAACTTCCCGCAGCTCGGCGAGGCACAGATCGTCAAGCTGCTCGGCACCACCAAGGACACCATCCAGAAGGTGCGCGACCGCCAGCACTGGAACAGTGCGAACATCAAGCCGCGCGACCCGGTGATCCTGGGCCTGTGCAGCCAGACCGACCTCAATGCGATGGTCAATGCCGCCAACGAGCGGCTGATCCGTGACGGCCAGCAGGTGCCGGTCGCCCCGGCCCCGGAAGAAACCGAGACCGTCTGACATGAGAAGGGCCGGGAGCGATGCCCCCGGCCCCCGCTTTGCAGAGCGGCGCCGTCAGTGGTGCTGGAGCCGCTCCATCTCCTCCTTGAGGCGCAGTTTCTGAAGCTTGAGGCTGGCGAGAACGCCGCTGTCGGGAAGCGGTCGGTGATCCTCGTCGCGGATGCGGTCGTCGAGGCTGGCGTGTCGGGATTTGAGCGTGTCGATCCTGGATTGCAGGCTCATGTTCAAGGCTCCTTCCGTCGTCCGGTTGGGCTTCTGACGCTAGACCCGGATCGCGCGCGCGCGCCACACAAATCCGTCACGCCAAAGACTTTGTAATGTCACACCGCGATCCGTCTGGGGCGGGAATGACGGCGGCGGCGGCGCATGCTATGGCGGATTCCATGCTCAACGATCGCGACACGATGCTGCGTCACCTGCACGAGCTGCGCAGCGAGCACCGGGACCTCGACACGGTGATCAGCCGGCTGGTCGATGCGACCGTCGACCAGCTCCAGCTCCAGCGGCTCAAGAAGCGCAAGCTGCTGCTCAAGGACGAGATCGCGCGCATCGAGAGCCGGCTGATCCCGGATTCCATCGCGTGACCGGGCGCGTGAGCGACCACCCCTCGCCGCTGGTCGGCATCATCATGGGCAGCCAGTCGGACTGGGCGACAATGCGCCATGCCGCCGAAACGTTGTCGGCCCTCGATGTCGCCCATGAGGCACGAATCGTGTCGGCGCATCGCACGCCTGATCGTCTCGCCGAATATGCGAAGACCGCCCGCGAGCGCGGATTGCAGGCGATCATCGCCGGAGCGGGAGGCGCGGCGCATCTGCCGGGCATGTGCGCGGCCTGGACGCCGCTGCCGGTGCTTGGCGTGCCGGTGGAGAGCCATGCGCTGCGCGGGCAGGACAGCCTGCTGTCGATCGTGCAGATGCCGGCCGGCATCCCCGTCGGCACGCTGGCGATCGGGCGCGCTGGCGCGGTGAATGCGGCACTGCTGGCGGCGGCGATCCTCGCCCTGCACGATGCAGGCCTCGCCTCACGTCTGGATGCCTGGCGGGCACGGCAGACCGAAGCGGTGGCCGTCGCACCCGTGGAGCCGGCAGAACCCGCATGAACGCCGCACTGCCGCCCGGCGCGGTGATCGGTATCGTCGGTGGTGGCCAGCTCGGGCGGATGTCGGCGATCGCAGCGGCACGGCTGGGCTATCGCGCGCATATCCTGACCCAGGAGCCCGACGGACCGGCCGCCCAGGTTGCCGCCGGCCTCACCATCGGCGGCTATGACGATCCGGCGGCCCTGCGCGCGTTCGCGTCCGAGGTCGACGTGGTGACTTTCGAATTCGAGAACGTCTCCGTCGCGGGGTTGGACCTGCTGGCCTCGCTGCGCCCGGTGCGGCCCTCGGGAGAGATCCTGCGACTCAGCCAGGACCGGCTGGCGGAGAAGGCGTTCCTGACCGGTGCCGGCGTGCCGGTGGCTCCCTATCGCGCGGTCACCAGCGCCGACGAGGCGGAGACGGCGCTGGCCGCGCTCGGCGGGGCGGCGATCCTCAAGACCACCCGGCTCGGCTATGACGGGCGCGGCCAGCGCCGGGTTGGCAGCCCCGACGAGGCGCGCGCCGCGTTCGCAGCCCTCG
The DNA here is from genome assembly GCF_014192375.1 of Endobacter medicaginis. Lineage (GTDB taxonomy): Bacteria > Pseudomonadota > Alphaproteobacteria > Acetobacterales > Acetobacteraceae > Endobacter > Endobacter medicaginis. The sequence continues at coordinate 41,612 of NZ_JACHXV010000002.1, forward strand.
AACCGAAGCCGCTGGTCGCCGAGGCGGTGGTCGATTTCGCCTGCGAGCTCAGCGTGATGGTGGCGCGCGGAGTCGATGGCAGCCTCGCCGTGTTCGACACGGTGCAGAACATCCATACGCACCATATCCTCGATCTCACCCTCGCCCCCGCCCCGGTCGCGCCCGCCATCGCCGCGTCGGCACAGGCGCTGGCCTGCCGGATCGCCGGGGCGCTGGAGTTGGTCGGTCTGCTGGGGGTGGAGATGTTCCTCGCCGCCGACGGCACGCTGCTGGTCAACGAGATCGCGCCGCGACCGCACAATTCCGGGCATTGGACGATGGATGCATGTCCGGCAAGCCAGTTCGAGATGCATGTCCGAGCAGTGGCCGGCCTGCCCCTGCCGGCGGCGCGGCGACATTCGGATGCGGTGATGAAGAACCTCGTCGGGCCGGAGGCGATGGCGGGCTGGCCCGAGATCATCGCCACCGACGGGCTGATCGCGCATCACTATGGCAAGGCGGAGGCGCGGCCGGGGCGCAAGCTCGGCCATGTCAACGTGCTGTTTCCGCGCGGCGCCCTGCCCGGCCCGGCTGGCATCGCGCACGCGCTCGGGCCATTGGGAGGGTCGACATGAAGGGCTGGGCACGCGCCCTGGCGCTGACCGCACTCACGCTCACCGCGGCCGCGCACGCCGCGACCGTGACGACCACCGCCGGTCCCGTCAGCGGCGGTTCCGAGACCACGGGCAGCACCACGGTCTCTGTCTATCGCGGCATTCCGTATGCGGCGGCGCCGGTGGGAGCGCTGCGCTGGGCGCCGCCAAAGCCGCCCACACCCTGGCAACGACCGCGCGATGCGACGCAGTTCGGCGCGATCTGCCCGCAGGTGCCGTTCGGCGACGCACCGCTCACGCAGCCGCAATCCGAAGACTGCCTGTTCCTCAATGTCTGGACCCCGCCGCATGCACCGGGCGTGACGCTGCCGGTGATGGTGTTCATCCATGGCGGCGCCTTCGTAGGCGGCTTCAGCTCCGACCCGCTCTATGACGGCGCCGCCCTTGCCGCGAAGGGGGTGGTGCTGGTGTCGTTCAACTACCGGCTCGGCGTCCTCGGCTTCCTCGCCCATCCGGAGCTGTCGGCCACGTCGCCCGACCATGTCTCGGGCAATTACGGCATCCTCGACCAGATCGCCGCCCTCGCCTGGGTGCGCGACAATATCGCCGCCTTCGGCGGCGACCCTGCGCGAGTGACGATCTTCGGCGAGTCCGCCGGCGGCAGCGCCGTGGTCGCCCTGCTGGCGAGCCCGATGGCCCGAGGGCTGTTCGCGCGCGCCATCGCGGAGAGCCCGGCGGCGGGCTTCCCGCTGCCGACGCTGAAGGCGGCCGAAGCCACCGGCGCGCGGCTCGGCACGCTGACGGAACTGCGCGCCCTGCCGGCCGACAAGCTGCTGGCGCTGAACCTCAAGGTGCTGCCGCCCGCCCCGCCGATGGCCCCCGCCCCCTATCCCGGTCCGGTGGTCGACGGGTGGATGCTGCCCGTCCAGCCACGCAAGGCGCTCGCCAACCCGGTCCCGGCGATCATCGGCGGCAATCTCGACGAAGGCTCGATGTTCGCAGCCGACTGGAAGTCGCTCGATCGCGCAGCCTATGTCGCACGGCTGCGCACGGTCTTCGGGTCGCTCACGCCGCGCGCACTGCGGATCTACCCGCCGGCCGATCCGGCCACCTCCGGTCGCGATCTGGTCGCCGACGGACTGTTCGGCGACGGCATCCGGAGCACCGCACGCACGCTGGCCGCAGACCGCCAGCCGGTCTGGCGGTATCTGTTCGCGCTGCCCCAGGGCGGGCGCGCACCGATGCATTCCGACGAGCTGCGCTATGTGTTCGGCACGCTCGACCTGCCCGGCTATACCGGCGAGCCGCCACCCGGGCCCGTGGATCGCCGGGTCTCGGCACAGATGATGTCCGCCTGGGTGCGCTTCGCGGCCACCGGCGATCCGAACCGGCGCGGCCTCGGCACCTGGGCGCGCACCGGGCACGGTGCGACGGCGCTGCTGCGCATCGCCGATCACGCGAAGATGCAACAGGACGATCACGGCCGGGCGCTCGACCTGATCGACGCGCTCTACGCGACCCCCTGACACAAGGCACGTCGCAGCCGGCCAGGTGATTCGCCATATTCGCGGCGCACCGCATCGATGAACCCGGCATAGGTGTCGAATCCGGCCGTCTGCGCAATGCTGGCGAGCCCTTGCGCCGGGTCGCGCATCAGGAACACGGCCAGCCGCGCCCGCTCGCGCAGCACGTATTGCCAGATCGAGCAGCCGAGCGCGGCGCGAAACAGCCTCGCGAGATGAAACGGGCTGGTGGCCGACGCATCGGCGATGGCGGCAAGATCGAGCACGTCCGTCAGATGGGCGTGGATGAACTGCAGCGCCCGCGCGACGCGCCCGGCCTCGCCGCGGACCCGCATGCCTGCACGCCGGATCTCAGGGGCAAGCCGGCCAGCCAGTGCGACGAACACCGAATCGCCCACCAGCCGGCCATGCGGCTGCCCGGCCGCTGCATCGGCATGCAGCGCGTGCAGCAGGACGGTGAGTTCGGGCGCATGCAGCTCGGCGCGGGTGCGCAGCAGCCTGGCACCGTCGATGTCGTCGCGGCCGAGAGCAGCGCCGAGCGAGGCGTCGGAGAAATAGAAACAGGCGGATTCGTAAGCACCGTCCCAGCTGGTCAGGCCGCCGGTGCCGGCGGTGATCGCGGTCAGCATGAACGGGGCGTTGCGGCCGAACTCCTGCCTGCCGTCCACCCTCAGCCCGAAGCGCAGTCGCACCGGCTCGAGCGGCAGGGCGAGGTGGTGAAACGGTGCCGCGGGTGCATCGAAGGCGATCGCCCCGATCCGGGAATGCTCCATCGCGCAGAGAGACCACTCGGCCCGTTGCCGGATGCAGTGCGCCAGGACGGCCGGCACCTTGCGGAACAGGGCGGGCGCGGGCGTTTCGATGGTGCGGCTCCAGCAAAAAAGGCAGGAATCCGAAATACACGGGTCGAGTGGTCGGCTTAAAGCAGCACGACGCAACGCCGGAGAAAATGGCCCCATGCGACCCGCCCGCCGCCGACTGTCCGCACGGTATTGCTGTGTGCTGCTCGTCGCCTGTCTGAGCGGCGGCTGTGGGGTGCAGGCAATGGCCGAGCCTTCGCTGGTGCTGTTCGACGGCCGGGTTTTCACCGCCGATCCGGCACGGCCCGAGGCGCAGGCGATCGCGATCGAGGGCGAACGGATCGTGGCGGTGGGCGACGATGCGACGATCCTCGCCCTGGCCGGCAGCACCACCCGGCGCATCGATCTCGGCGGCCGCAGGGTGATCCCTGGGCTCAATGACGCGCATGCGCATCTGTCGATCGAGCCGGCGGACGAGGTCGTCGCCGATCCCGGCAGCCCTGATCCGGACTGGACCGGGCTGTCGGCGGCGCTGCGTCGCGCGGAGGCAGGTGCCGCGAGAGGGGCCTGGCTGATGGCAACGTTCGGCACCACGCTGTTCGCCGACCGTGCGGTGGACCGCACCGCACTCGACCGGCTGTGGCCAGACCATCCGGTGCTGCTGGGCAGCTTCGACGGGCATGCGGCGATCCTCAATTCCGCCGCCCTGCGCCGGCTCGGCATCGGCGAGGACATCGCCGACCCGGCCGGCGGCCGGTTCGAGCGCGATGCGGGCGGGCGGCTGAACGGGGTGGTTCGCGAATATGCGCTTGGTCAGGTCGCCGGGCGCCTCGCCGACCTCACCTCGGACGCGGACGCGCTGGCCGGGCTGCGCCACCAGATCGAGGCTGGCGCCCGCTGGGGACTGACGACCATCCAGGACATGCCGGCCTGCGGTTCGGTCGCGCGCCAAGCGCGGCTGCTGGCGCAGATGCCGAGCCCGATCCGCATCCGGCTGACGCGGATGAACTGCACCACGCCCACGGGGCCGGATTTCGACCAGAACCGCGATGTGGGTCCGCATCCATCGAGGCTGGTGTCGGTCAATGGCACCAAATGGCTGCTCGACGGGGTGACGTTCGAAGGCACGCTGACGCCGCGCGGGACGGGCCTGGCGCAGACGGCGGCCGCCAGGGGCCCGGGCAGCCCGCATGATCTGGCCGCGTTGCCGGCGCTGTTTCCGCCGGCGGTCGTCGAGGCGATGCTGCGCGACGGGCTGCGACGGGACGAGCAGCTGCAGTTCCATGTCTATGGTACGCCGGCCGCCGCCGAACTGCTCGACGCGATGGCACGCACTGGCGGGGCGGCGGTCTGGCGCGGGCGGCGGCTGCGCATGGAGCATGGCGACGGTCTGACCCCTGCCCTGCTTCGGCGCGCCCGCGCCATGGGCGTTGTGCTGTCGCAGCAGGGCACGCATCTCGATATCGGCGCGATCGATCGCGGTCTGCTGCCGGGGCTGCTGGTACGGATGCGCGCCGCGCGGGCGGAGCCGCTGCGCTCGGCGCTGACCGCGGGCATGCCTCTGGCGCTGGGATCGGACGGGCCGCTCAACCCGTGGCTGAGCATCGCCGGCGCGGTCAGCGATGCCAACCGGCCCGACGAGGCGATCAGCCGCACGCAGGCGCTGCTCGCCTACACCGCCGGCTCGGCCTTCGCGGAGTTCACCGAGGGTGACAGGGGCCGCCTCATCGCCGGACGGCTGGCCGACCTCACGGTGCTGGACCGCGACGTCCTCGTGGTGCCGGTCTCCGCATTACCGGACACGCATGCGCTGCTGACCGTGGTCGGCGGAGCCATTGTCTGGGATGCGCATGCGTTGCCGACGTCCGGGCGGTGACGAAGATTCTGGACACTCGTCCAGAAACGGCCCTTACTCGCGGTCAAGCGGCGAAACAGCCGCAGCCATGGGAAGGAAACCTCAGTCATGTCCTCTCAGGACGTGTTCGACTACGTCATCGTCGGCGGCGGCTCGGCGGGAGCGACCCTCGCCGCGCGTCTGAGCGAGGATCCGACGACCAGCGTCTGCCTGCTGGAGGCCGGCGGGAACGGCGACCATCTGCTGATCCGCGCCCCGGCCGGCGTGGTCGGGATCCTGCCGGGCTATGGCCATATCTCGAACTGGGCGTATCGCACCACGCCGCAACCCGGGCTCAATGGCCGGCGCGGCTACCAGCCGCGCGGCCGCTGTCTGGGTGGGTCGAGTGCGATCAACGCGATGCTCTACATCCGCGGTCACCGCGCCGATTACGACGGGTGGGCGGAGCTAGGCTGCGAGGGCTGGTCGTGGGAGGAGTGCCTGCCGTATTTCCGCCGCTCGGAGAACAACCAGCACGGCGCGGATGAGGTCCACGGTGGCGATGGCCCGCTCCAGGTCTCGGACCAGGCCTCGCCGAGACCCATCTCGCGCGCCTTCGTCGCCGCGGCGCGCGAGTGCCAGCACCGCGAGGTCGCCGATTTCAATGCCGGCGATAACGAGGGGGTGGGGCTGTATCAGGTTACCCAGTTCCATGACCGCGCGCATCGCGGCGAACGCTGCTCGGCGGCAGCCGCCTATCTCGAACCGATCCGGGCCGGCCGACCGAATCTGACGGTGTTGACCCGGGCACATGCGACGCGCATCGAGATCGAAGACGGCCGCGCGACTGGCGTGGCGTTGCGCCACGCACGACGCGACCGGCGGGTGCGGGCGCGTCGTGAGGTGATCGTCTCGGGCGGTGCGTTCAATTCACCGCAGTTGCTGATGCTGTCGGGAATCGGGCCGGCCGACGAACTGCGCCGCCATGGGATTCGCCCGGTGGTCGACCTGCCAGGCGTGGGACGCAATCTCCAGGACCATCTCGATTTCATCCAGGCCTGGACAACGAAGGATCACGACAATTTCGGCATCGGCGCCGCCGCCGGGTTGAAGCTGCTGGCTGAAGTGCTGAAATGGCGCCGTGACGGAACAGGGATGATCGCCACCCCCTTTGCGGAAGGGGCAGCATTCCTCAAGACCCTGCCGGAACTCGCCCTGCCGGACGTTCAGCTTCATTTCGTGATCTCGATCGTCGATGACCATGCCCGCAAGCTGCATATGGGGCACGGGTATTCGTGCCATGTCTGCACGCTGCGCCCACATGGGCGGGGAGAGGTCTTTCTCGAAAGTGCGAATCCATTTGCCGCCCCTGGCATCGACCCGGCCTATCTGTCGGACCCGCGCGATCTCGCGACCCTGATCCGCGGCGCGAAGCTGGTGCGGCGCATCATGCAGGCACCGGCGATGCGTCCCTATGTCGGGCGCGAGCTGTTCGGCGTTCATGACGACATGACCGATGCCGAGTGGGAACATCACATCCGCGCCCGCGCTGACACCATCTATCACCCTGTCGGCACCTGCCGGATGGGGCATGATCCGCTCGCGGTGGTCGATCCGCAGCTCCGCGTGCATGGCATCGATGGGCTACGGGTGATCGATGCGTCGGTGATGCCGACGCTGATCGGCGGCAACACCAACGCTCCCACCATCATGATTGCCGAACGCGGCGCGGATTTCATCCGGGCGGGTGCGATGCGGCACGCGATGGCGGCAGAGTGAGGAGCACGCAGCCATGACGATGATGACCAGCGCGCTAACGATCACCTCGCTGATCGAACATGCCGGACGATATCATGCCGGAACCTCGATCGTCTCGGTGGAGAGCGACGGCTCCGTCTCGCGCAGCACCTGGGGCAAGGTGGCGGCCGATGCGCGCCGGCTGTCGGGCGCGCTCGACCGGCTCGGCATCGCTCGCGGCGCACGCTGCGCGACGATTGCCTGGAACAATCGTCGCCATCTGGAACTGTATTTCGCCTGTCCGGGCGGCGGGCGGGTGATCCATACGATCAACCCGCGGCTGACGCCGGAGCATCTGTGCTTCATCCTCGGCCAGGCGCGCGATGAGGTACTGTTCTTCGACCGCACCTTCCTGCCGCTGATCGGCGCAATCCGGGCACGCGACAATCCGGTGCGGCATTTCGTGCTGATGGGGCCACGCGACGATGAGGCCGCCCTCGCCGTCGACGGCCTGCTGTTCTACGACGAACTGCTCGCCATGGGCGATCCGGACAGGCCCTGGCCGGAGGTGGACGAGACCGACGAGGCATCGCTGTGCTATACGTCCGGCACCACCGGGCGGCCGAAGGGCGTCGGCTACACGCATCGCTCCACCGTCCTGCATGCTCTGGGCGGCAACCAGCCCGACGGAATCGGCATCGCCGCGCGCGATACGGTGCTGCCGGTGGTGCCGATGTTCCACGTCAATGCCTGGGGCGCACCATACATCGCCGCCCTTGCCGGGGCGAAGCTGGTGCTGCCCGGCCCGAAGCTCGACGGGGCAAGCCTGGTGCGGCTGATCGATGACGAGCAGGTCACGGTCTCGCTCGGCGTGCCGACCATCTGGCTCGGTCTGCTCGGCGCGCTGGAAGCGACGGGCTCGAAGGCTGCGTCGATGCGGCGCACCATCGTCGGCGGTTCCGCCCTGCCACCCTCGATGGCGCGGCTGTTTCGCGAGCGCTACGGGATCGAACTGATCCATGCCTGGGGCATGACCGAGACCTCGCCGCTCGGCACGGTCAACCGGCCGTTGCAGAAGCATCTGACCCTGTCTGTCGACGAACGAGATGCGCTGCGCGAGGGACAGGGGCGCCCGCCCTGGGGCGTCGAGCTTCGCATCGTCGACGAGACGGGCCGCACATTGCCCGCCGACGGCGCAACGCAGGGCGAGTTGCAGGTCCGTGGCCACTGGATCGTCGCACGGTATGATGGCGCGCAGGAGAGCGCGCTGACGCCGGACGGGTGGTTCGCGACCGGCGACATCGCCACCCTCGATGCCGATGGATACATGGTGATCCGCGACCGCGCCAAGGACATCATCAAGTCGGGTGGCGAATGGATCTCCACCGTCGAGCTCGAGAACATCGCCGTCGCGCACCCTTCCATCCACCATGCCGCCGCGATCGGCGTGCGGCATCCGAAATGGGACGAGCGCCCGGTGCTCATCGCGGTCGCATCCCCCGGCAGTACGCCGGACGAGAGCGAGATCCGCGATCACTACCGCGACAAGGTCGCCAACTGGCAGATCCCCGACCGGGTGGTCTTTGTCGACAGCCTGCCGCTGGGCGCCACCGGCAAGGTCATGAAGAACGTCCTGCGCGAACGCTACGGCGACGTGCTGATGGAAAAGGTCTGAGACGATGAACCAGATCAACCGGATCGACTGTTTCGACGCCGACGCCCTCGATGCGGATGTGGCGGTGGTGTCCGCCGCCGCCACATCCTGGGCGCACACCACGACCGCCGAACGCATCGCGATTCTCGACGAGATCCGCGATCGCACTGCGGCCGTCGCCGATGGCTGGGTCGGGATCGCCGCGCGACGAAAGCTGCTGCCGGCCGGATCGCCGCTGGCCGGCGAGGAATGGCTGTCGGGGCCGTACGCGCTGATCTCCGCCTGCAACGGGCTGATCGAGACTCTGTCCAATCTGGACGGCAAGCGCTTTCTGCGGCGCCTGCGCAAGCGTCGCACCGCGACCGGACAGCTCGCTGTAAGGGTGCTGCCCCACACGCTGTGGGATCGGCTGCTGCTGTCGGGCGTGTCGGCGGAAATCTGGATGCAGCCCGGCGTGACCAGCGACAATCTCGCCAGCCATACCGCCTCCGCCTATGACGCACCCGCCGCCGGAAGGACCGGGCGCGTCGGGCTGGTGCTGGGCGCGGGCAACATCGCCGCGATCGCTCCGCTCGACGTGCTGCACATGATGTTCGTCGAGCACCGTGCGGTGATCCTCAAGATGAACCCGGTCAACGACTACCTGACCGAGTATCTGTCGAACGCCCTGCGGCCGCTGATCGTGCGCGATGCGCTGCGCATCGTGCGCGGCGGGGCGGATGTGGGTGCGTATCTGTGCGCGCATCCGTCGATCTCGGCGATCCACATCACAGGTGCTGCCGCCTCGCACGATGCGATCGTGTGGGGCGCGGGCGCGGAGGGTGTGGCCAACAGGGCCGCCGGAACACCGAAACTCGACAAGACCATCACCTCGGAACTCGGCGCGGTCTGCCCGACCATTGTCGTGCCGGGGTCATGGAGCCGCGCCGATCTCGCCTTCCAGGCCGAGCATATCGCCACCCAGAAGCTGCACAATTCCGGCTTCAACTGCGTCGCCTGCCAGATGCTGGTGATCTCTGCTCCGTGGACGCAGAAGGAGGCGCTGCTCGACCGGCTGCGCCGCGTGATGGCCTCCCTGCAGGGCAGGCCGGCCTATTATCCTGGTGCGGCGGCACGCCTGTCAGCATTCAGCGACGAGGCGGAGCGCATCGAGCGTGTCGATTTCGGCACCGACGGCGTGTGTCTCCTGGCACCCGCCCAGGCGACGACGCACGGGCGGATGACACAGACGGAAGTGTTCGGCCCCGCACTTTCGGTCCATGAGATCGGCGAGGACGATCCCGCTGCCTTCCTCGCGGCGGCGATCGACTATGCCAACACCCGGCTCCACGGCACGCTGGGGGCCAACATCCTGATCCATCCGGCGACGTTGCGGCAGATCGGGCAGCGCCGCTTCGAGGAGCTGCTGGGCGGGCTGCGCTATGGCGCGATCGCGATCAATGCCTGGTCGGGCCTCGCCTTTCTCAACACCGCCTGCAGCTGGGGCGCGTTTCCGGGCCATACGTTGCACGATGTCGGCAGCGGCATCGGCGTCGTTCACAATACCTGGCTGTTCGACAGGCCGGAGCGCAGCGTGGTGCGCGCACCCTGGCGGCCATTCCCGCGCAACCTGCTCTCCGGCGAGCTGAGCCTGCTGCCGAAGCCGCCCTGGTTCGTCAGCCACCGCACCCAGCACCACATGGGACGGTTGCTGACACGCTTCCAGCACCGCCCGAGCCTGCTGAAGCTGCCGCGCATCTTCCTGCACGCCCTGCGCGGCTGACGCGGATGATCGCATCGGCGCGCGAGCGGCGGCATGCGGCGCGGCGGGACGCGCTGGCCGATGCCGCCATCGAGACCTTGCAGAGCCTCGGCTATGCCCACACCTCGCTGCGCGACATCGCGCGGCGCACCGGGCTGTCGCTAGGCCGGCTGCATTACTATTTCGCCGATCGCAATGCGCTGATCGGCTATTGCGTGCGTCGCTACAAGGCGCGCTTCATCGCGGCGATCGAACAGGCGATCGGGGGTGCGACGCAGCCACGGGTGGTGGCCGCACGGGTGGTGGCGGCCCTCGCCGCCTCCATCCGCGACAATGCCGAAACCCACCGGCTCTGGTACGACATCCGCGGCCAGGCGATGTTCGACCCCGCACTCGTCGAGGTCGTCGACGAGGTGGAAACCGCACTGATCGCGATCACCACGCTGGTGACCGGACGCCTCGGCCTCGATCGCGCGCTGGCGCTGTCGATCTATCTCGCGATGGACGGACATTATCGCTACGCGATGCAGCGCCATCTCGACGGCGACGCGCAGATCGTGCTGGCATTCGAGCGGCTGGCGACGGAAGCTCTGGCGAGATTCCTGCCCGATGAGGTCCGGATGGATCACGACGCTCATGTCTGACGCGCTGAGGGCCGGGCTGCGCGCCAACTGGACGCAGGGCGATTTCGGCGAGGTCGCGCGGTTTGCGCAGCCGGCCGCGGACGCGTTCGTCGAGCGTCTCGCGCTGCGCCCGGGCGAGCGCGTGGCCGACATCGCCTGCGGCACCGGCAATCTCGCCGTGCCGGCGGCACGTGCCGGCGCCCGGGTCAGCGGCATCGACATCGCGCCGAACCTGATCGAGGCGGCCGCGGCACGGGCCGCGGCCGAAGGGCTGACGATCCGCTTCGACGAGGGCGATGCCGAGCGCCTCCCCTATGACGACGCCTCGTTCGACACGGTGCTGAGCATGTTCGGGGTGATGTTCGCGCCCGATCAGCATCGCGCTGCCGCCGAGCTGTTCCGTGTGTGTCGTCCCGGCGGGCGGATCGCGCTGGCGAGCTGGACGCCGGACGGCTTCGTCGGACGGATGTTCGCACTCGGCGCCCGGTTCGTGCCGCCACCTGCGGGGGTGGCCTCACCGCTGCGGTGGGGTCGCGCGGAAGATGTCGCCGCGCTGTTGCACGATGCGGCGGAGCTGCGGTTCGCCGAGGGCCGCGCCCGTTTCGACCTGCCGTTCGGGCCGGCGCAGACGGTAGCGTTCTACCGGCGCTGCTTCGGGCCGACGCTGCGCGCCTTCGCCGCCCTCGATGCGGCCGGGCAGGCGCGTTACGCGGACGCGCTGGAGGAGCTGTGGCGCGAGGCGAACATCGCTCCCGACGGACGCACCTGTGTCGAGGCGGCATATCTTGAGGTGATCGCGATCCGCTGACGTGCTTGAGTGACGACGCAAGGATGCAGCAGCGGGGACCCAGGCGGATGCGGTTCGAAGGCACGCAGGATTATGTCGCCACCGACGATCTCAAGGTGGCAGTCAATGCGGCGGTGACGCTGCGGCGGCCGCTGCTGGTCAAGGGCGAGCCCGGTACCGGCAAGACGGTGCTGGCCCAGCAGATCGCACGCGCCGCGGGCGCGCCGCTGATCGAGTGGCATGTCAAGTCGACGACCAAGGCGCATCAGGGCCTGTATGAATACGATGCCGTCGCCCGGCTGCGCGACGGGCAGCTCGGCGATCCGCGCGTGCACGACATTGCCAACTACATTCGGCGCGGCAAGCTGTGGAAGGCGTTCACCTCCCCTGCCCTTCCGGTGCTGCTGATCGACGAGATCGACAAGGCCGATATCGAGTTTCCCAACGATTTGCTGCAGGAACTCGACCGGATGAGTTTCGATGTCTACGAGACCGGCGAGACGGTGGCAGCCCGCGAGCGGCCGATCGTGGTCATCACCTCGAACAACGAGAAGGAGCTGCCGGACGCGTTCCTGCGGCGCTGTTTCTTCCACTACATCAGCTTTCCCGATCGCGAGACCATGCAGGCGATCGTGGACGTGCATTTCCCTGGGATCGACAAGCGCCTCGTTGCCCGCGCGCTGGAGATGTTCTTCCAGGTCCGCGAGACGCCGGGGCTGAAGAAGAAGCCGTCGACCTCCGAGCTGATCGACTGGCTCAAGCTGCTGATGCACGAGGAGATGCCGCTGTCGGTGCTGGCGGAAAAGGACGTCCGCAAGTCCATCCCGCCCCTGCATGGGGCGCTTCTGAAGAACGAGGCCGACGTGCAGCTCTTCGAGCGGCTGGCATTCCTGTCGCGGCGCGGCTGATGTTCCTCTCCTTCATCGAGGAACTGCGGGGCGCGGGGCTGAAGGTCGGGCCGAAGGAACACCTCGCCCTGCTGGAGGCGCTCGATGCGGGCGTGATCGAGCCGCGGGTCGAGGAATTCTATTATCTCGCGCGCGCGACCTTCGTGAAGGATGAAGGACAGATCGACAGGTTCGACCGCGTGTTCGGCCGGGTGTTCAAGGGCGTGGTCGAGGCGCAGGAGGAGGCTGCCGACATTCCCGAGGACTGGCTGCGTGCGGTGATGGAACGCATGCTCAACGAGGAGGAACGTGCGGCGATCAAGTCGCTCGGCTCGTGGGACGAGATCATGGAAACGCTCAGGAAACGTCTCGAGGAACAGAAGGAGCGTCACCAGGGCGGCAACAAGTGGATCGGCACCGGTGGCACCTCGCCGTTCGGCCATGGTGGCTACAATCCCGAGGGCGTGCGCATCGGCGGCCCGGGACGGCACAACCGGGCGATCAAGGTCTGGGAGAAGCGGGAATTCCGCAATCTCGACAATTCCGTCGAGCTCGGCACGCGCAACATCAAACTTGCCCTGCGCCGGCTGCGTCGCTTCGCGCGCGAGGGGGCAGCAGACGAGCTCGATCTCGACGCGACCATCGCCGGCACCGCGCGACGCGGCTTTCTCGATGTGGCGATGCGCCCCGAGCGGCGCAATGCGATCAAGCTGCTGCTGTTTCTCGACATCGGCGGCTCGATGGACCCGCATATCCATCTGTGCGAGGAGCTCTTCTCGGCGTTGACCGCGGAGTTCAAGCACCTCGAATTCTTCTATTTCCACAACTGCGTCTATGAAGGGCTGTGGAAGGACAACCTGCGCCGGCATGGCGAGCGCATCCCGACACGCGACGTGCTGCATCGCTTCGGCTCCGACTACAAGGCGCTGTTCGTCGGCGACGCGCGGATGAGCCCCTACGAGATCACCATTCCCGGCGGTTCGGTCGAGCACGACAATCCCGAGCCGGGAGCGGCCTGGATGCAGAGGCTGACCGCGACCTACCCTTGCGCCGCGTGGCTCAACCCGGTGCCGCCGATGGAGTGGGAATATTCGATGTCGACGACGCTGATCGGGGAACTGATGGGCGGGCGGATGTATCCGCTGACACTGGACGGAATCGATGCCGCCGCCCGTGCGCTGCTGCGGCCGAACGCACGCTGAAAGGAGCACAATACCTTCGGCGTGCTCCGTTCAGAAGCTCTCCCAGCCCAGCACATGCGCCGGATGGTCGGTATCGGACGGATCGATCAGCACCGTGATCCGCCGCCCGAACCGTGCGGGGCCGTCGGTTGCGAGGGCCTCGATTTCGTAAGCCTGGGCGCGCAGGGCGCGATCGGCGGCGGCAGCGCCGCCGGCGGAGAGGTTCGAGTTGCCGGCCAGCGACAATGCGCGCAGCACCACCGGATCGGCGAGTACGGGGTCGGGCTCCAGAGTGGTGGCCAGCGACAGATGCGGCCGCAGCAGCGCTAGCAGCTCAGGTGTCGTCCCGTAGACCAGCCCCAGCTCGCCAAGCGATTCGAACTGCGTCCCGGGCGGTCCCCAGTCGCGGTTGGTCTGGGTGTATTTCGCCGCCGACGGATCGCCCATGCCCGGGGTGCGCCAGGCAATCAGCGCGCCGGTGAGCGGTGCTGCGACCTCCCTGGGCACGCCGAGGGCCGTAAACAGACCCATCCATTCCTCCGGCGGGGCAAGGTTGGGATTGATGCGTCCGCCGAGCGCGATGATGCGCAAGGCCACCCGCGCCGCGCCGCCGGCCTGCGGGTCCGAACGCCACTGCCCGTCAGCGGGCCAGGGCGGCGCTCCCGGCAGGCGATGGAACAGCGCTGTGCGCGCCGCACCATCGGCCAGCGCCTCGAGGCGTGCGGAGCGCTCGAGATTGCCGGCGAGGGTCATCTCCGTGCGCCCGGCGCCGACGACGCGCGTGCCCAGCAGAGCCAGCAGACCCAGCGTCCACAGCACCACCAGCAGCGCGAAGCCGCTCTCGCGATGCCGCGGGCGCATCGTCTCAGGGGCCCAGGCCCACCGAGCGCCGCAGCCGCGCGTTCGGATCGGCGAAGCCGCCGGCGGGCAGGTTCTGCAGCATGTCCGGCACGCGCGCCGCGTGCTGGAGCTGCTCGCGGAGATCCTCGGTGAGGGCATAGGCGTCGCGCTGGTCGTGCACCACATGCGGGGTGATCAGCACCAGCAGTTCCGTACGCTGGCGCTTGTTGTTCTGGCTGCCGGCCAGCGCGCCGAGCAGCGGGATGTCCTTGAACCACGGGATGCCGGCATTGTCGCGCGAGACATTGTCACGGATCAGGCCCGCCAGCCCGACCGTGTCACCATCCTGCACGGCGACACGGGAGGTCACGTTGCGCTCGTTGAACGTCGGCGAGTTGATCGCCTGCCCGCCCGAGGTGGTCGGCGTGGTCGAAGACCCCACATCGCTGACCGTCTGCGACACATCGAGCGTGACCAGGCCGCCATTGTTGACGTGCGGGGTGACCTGCAGGATCACGCCGGTCTGCTGATAGCTGACGGAGTTGGTGATCGGCGCGTTGGCGGTGATCGTCGACTGCGTGGAGGCGGTCAGATACGGCACCAGATCGCCGACCATCAGCGAGGCGGGGTGGTTGTCGACCACCATCAGCTCCGGCGAGCTCAATACATGCACGGTGGTGACGTCCTGAAGCGCGTTGATGACGAACGGCGCCCCACCACCGCTATGGCCGCCGATGACGAAGCCGGGAAAGCCGGTCGACAGCATCGCCGCGGTGATCGCCGAGCTGCCGAGCGACTGCGAGGCGTTCGACAGCACGCCGTTGACGCCGCCCGACTTGAAGAAGAACTGCGTGCCGTATTGCAGGTTGTCGTTGAGCGTCACCTCGGCGACGGTGGCGTCGATGCGCACCTGAAGCGGGGTGATGTCGATCTTGCGCAGCATCGCCTCGATCTGGTCGTTCTCGTCCGGGGTCGCATAGACCAGCACCGCGTTGTTCTGCGGATTGGGGATGATGCGCAGCGCATTGGTGTCGGACTGGCCGTTCCGGCCACCGCTTCCGCTGCCGCCGAGCCCTGAGCCGCTGCCGCCACCCAGGCCGCCCAGCAACGGATTGCCGTCCGGAGAGCTGGTGGTGTTGCCGGTCTGGCCGCCCAGTCCGCCGGCGTTGCCCAGCCCGCCCATCAGGCCGCCGGACGAGCCCCCCATGCCGCCGCCGAGCCCGGAGCCGCCGCCGAACTGGCCACCCGACTGACCGTTCTGGCCCATCGCATTGCCCATCAGCGCATTGCCCTGCGACGCCTGGGTCACGGTGGGCGTCGGCTGTGCGGTGACATTGTCGGGGGTGAAGGCCTGCTGCAGCACGTAGGCGATGTCGTTGCTGCGGCTGTTCTGCAGGTAATAGACGTGCCAGGCGCGCACGGTGCGGCTGCGCTGCCGGGCGACGAGCCGGAACACGCGCTGCGCGTCCTCGATGAGCTGCGGGCTGCCGGCGGTGATCAACACCGAATCGATGCGCTCCATCGGCACCACGCGCACGCGCCCATAGAGCGGCTCGCCCTTCTGCGCGCCGAACGCGGTCTGGAGCGCGGTCGCGAAATCCTTCGCGGTGCCGGACTCGACCGGCAACAGCGCATAGGACTGCCCGGCCAGCGCGTCGACATCGAACGCGCGCACCAGTGCGAGCAGCGCCTCGCGCGTCGCCGGATCGCCGGCCACCACCACCGCGTTGGTGCCCGCATCGGCGACGATACGCGCGCCGTTCTGCGCGAACGGTTGCAGCACGCGCGCCAGGTTCTCGGCCGAGGTGTAGCGCAATGCGACCGCACTCTCGCCCACCGTATTGCCGCCGATCCCGGTCACCGCAGCGGCCGGCACGACGCGATACAGTCCATCCTGCTCGGCGAGCGCCGCGCCGTTCTGCGTCAGCAGCGCGCGCAGGGCGGGCAGGAGCTGGTCACGCCGAAGCGGCGTCGTGGTGTGCAGTGTCGCGGTGCCGTGCACGTTGGGGTCAATCGTGTAGTTCACATGCAGCTGGTTGCCGAGGATCTCGGCGCAGACGGCACGGATGTCGGAATCGGCGAAATCGAGGTTCACCGTGCCAGCGCCACCCGCATCGTCATCGCCGCCGCCGGCCATCGCCCGTGCGCCACCCGCGCGGCCGCCGCGGCCGACGCTGAGCAGTGCACCGTCCTCGTGTGGGGTGAGGTCGATCGCGCCGCTGACCCGGGGCGTCGCGACCGTGTTGCCTCCCGACGGCGCCGGCAGTGGCCGCAGCGGCGGCTCGAGCTGCCGGGACGGGCCGCACCCGTCGAGACCGCCGATCATCGGCGCCAGGACCAGCATGATGGCGGCCCGCCGCGTCCGAAGACGCGCACGGCGCGACCGGGCATAACTCGTATCGGCGACGATCGGTTCCATCAAAAAGCTCTGTCGCAGGCGGCGGTCGGCCTGACAAGCGACCCGCGGGACATACCGGTGCGGCACGCGCGCCGGTGTGGCGCGGACGACATCATCGCCGCGCGCCTCAGGGCGTACCGGCGCGCAGGCCGAAGATCGTCAGCGCTGCGTCGATCGTGGTGTGCCCCGGTGGCCCGGGACCGGCGGGGCCAAGTCCGGGTGCAGCCTGGATCTGCATGTCGTCGACCAGCAGGCGCGGCGTGGCGGTCTCGATCGCCGCCAGCAGCCCGACCATCGAGGCCCAGTCCCCGGTCACCGTCAGCCGCACCGCGATGCGCCGGTAGGCACCCTCGGCCGCCGGCGGGATGGTATCGGCGCTGGCGATGGTGACCCCCGCGGCGGTGGCCATGGCCTGCAACCGCTCCTGCAACGCGGCTGCGGCGACCGCATCGCTGTCGCCCTCCACAAGCAGCTTCGGCGCATCGGTCGAATTCGCCGCGCGCCTGGCCGCGGCATGCAGATGCGGAAGCGCCTGCACCGCGGCCTCCATGCGCGAAAGCCGGGCCTGGTTCTCGGCCAGCCGTGCGGCGCGCTCGTCGTAACAGCCGCGCAGCGGCGCGATCACCGCCAGCCAGATCAGCAGCACGGGCAACAGCGTCACCGCCAGTGCCAGCGCCTGGCCCGCCCGACCGCCCGGCAACCGTTCCGCGCCGGGCCGCAGGCGGCTCGAGCCCCCGCCCGAGCCCCCACCCGAACCCTGTCCCGATCCCTGGATGGTCTCGCTCACGGTGCGGGCCCCGCGCCCGGTGTCTCGACCGAGGGTGCTGCGAGGGTGGCATGGATCGAGAACAGGTCGCGCGTACCGGTGGAGGTCACCGGAGCGGCGAAGCTCGGCTCGCGCAGTGCCGGGTCGCCGGCGATGCGGCCGATCAGCTTCGCCGCCGCCGCCGACTGCCCGTCGAACGACAGGCGCATCTGATGCAGGCCGAGGCTGGTGAGATAGGTGTCGTCCGGCAGCGCGCGGGTGAGAGCGGCGATCGCGCCCAGCGCATCGCCGGTAGACTGCCGCGCATGGGCGAAGGCTGCGGCGGCGGTGCTGCGCCGGGCGAGCTGGCTGCGCAGGCGCTGGGCGATGTCGGCCTGCGCCTGGAGGGTGGCGATGCGCGCCTCCGTGACCGAATTCTGCCGGGCGACGCGCAGGAACGGCACCCAGGCCGCCAGCCCCGCAAGCACCAGGCAGGCCGCTGCCAGCCAGGCGATGCGCCGCCGCTCGCGCCGTCGCCAGGCCAGCCCGGCCGGCAGCGTGATCTCGTCGACCCCGTCCGACAGCGCGTGCGGCGCCAGATCCGCGGCCGCGAGTTCGGCCAGCGCCGCATCGACGCGCGCGCGCGGCACCAGCGCCAGCCGGGCGACCAGCACGCCGCGCCCGGCATCGCGACGCAGCGGCCGCACCCCCCAGTGCAGTTCGTCGGCGGTGAACGGGGTCAGCCGGTCCATCTCGAAGCCCGCAGCGGCGGCGAGGTCGCGTCCCACCGCCAGCGGCAGGGTGATGTCGCGCGCCAGCAGCATCCCCGACGGCAGCGACAGCACCAAGGGCGTCTCCGCCACACCCCCCGCCGCATCCGCGAGGCGTCCCTCGCGGTCCAGCCTGATCGAGCGCACCGGCCGCGGCGCCGGGCGCCAGCGTGCGGGCAGCAGGTCGCGCAGCAGCTCGCCGATCCGCTCGCGCCACCAGACGGCATAGTCGCCGAGGGTCGTCTCCGCGCTCATTCTCCCCTCTCGCGCATCGGCGCCCAGACCATGTCCGGCCAGTCCATCGAACCGTTCTCCCCCGACCCGCCGGCGCGGATAACGTGCAGCCGGATCAGGGCGGGAAGCATGTTGGCAGTCCACTCGTCATGCCACCGGTGATCGTTGCGGTCGAGATAGGAGAAGGTGATCGAGCGGACACCGTCGAGCAGGACGGTGGACTGCGTCCCCGGCGCCGGGGCACCGGGCGGCAGCGGGTGGAGGGGCCGGGCATGGAAATGAGGCGCGCTGCGCAGCACCAGCCGGCCCGGACCGTGCCGGTCCTGTCCGCGCTCGAGACCGATCGCGATATCGAGCCGGTCGATCACCTCGGTCTGCCGGCCGAGCAGTGCCGCCGGCGCGATGAAGGCAAGTCGGCCAGCCTCGCCGGTGAGGAAGCCGCGCCCGTCCGGCGACCCCGCCTCCGCCGCCTCGATCAGCCGGCCCAGCGCGCGATCGACCGGCTCGAGCCCGTCGGCCGCGGCGAGCTGTCGGTCCTGCGCGTGCCACCCGGCCAGACCCAGCCGCGTACCGCCGGCCAGACCCGCCATCAGCAGCCCGAGCACCACCAGGGCGACGAGGATTTCCAGCAGGGTGAAACCGGCCTCGTCCAGGCTGGTTCGGGGGGCGGTTCGGGGACGGCTCACGGCGTCGAATCCGCCGGTGCCGGGGCGATGAGACGGGTGTCGAGCGTCACCGGACCGGCGCCGTCGTCGCCCGGCGGCGAGATTCGTACCTGTACGTCATACAACGCGAGCGGCCGCGAGACCCGCGCCGCCGGCCCGGCCGACACCGCAGCGGCGGTCTCCGCCGGCCGCACCACGGTGCTCCAGCGCCAGCCGCCGCCATCGTCGCCCTCGCTGCGTCCGGGCACCAGCGCGGTGGCGTTCAGCGCGGCGAGATGCGAGCGCGCCCGCACCAGCGCCTCCTCGCGTCGCAGCGCGGCATGGGTGGCGCGCAGACCCGAGCCGATACCGCCGAACAGCACCGCCAGCGCGATCGCCGCGATCACCGTCGCAACCAGCACTTCCAGCAGCGTGAAGCCGCCCTCGCGACGGGCCCGGGCCGCCCTCATGTCGCGTGGACCCGGCCCGTGAACCAGTCGATGGCGATCCGGGTGCGCAGGCCCGACGCGCCCAGACAGATCTCTCCGTCGCGCGCCGCCCCATCGATCCGCGCGCTGCCATCGGCGAGGAAGGCGACCGACAGCATCCGCGGCGCCACGCCGCGCTCGTCGCAGCCGACCGGCACCGAGTCCCCGAGCGTGACCGGCGGTCCGTTGCCGCTGAGCCGGCCCTCGGCGGACAACCGCATCTCCACCGTGCGGTCCTGCCCGATCGCCGCGCCGCGCGCCGCGCGCAGGGCGCCGATCACCTCCGTCCGCGCCGCCGAGAGCGACAGCCGCGGCGAATACTGCCGCCCATGCCCGAGCACGATCGTCATCGCCAGCCCCAGCACCACGATCACGACAATCATCTCGATCAGCGTGAAGCCCGTCCGGGGCCCGCCGCGGAACGCGCCCGGAACGGCCATCGGACACCGTCCGCTGCGGGTTCTACTGGGCAAGATTGTTCAGGCTCAGCATCGCCACCAGCAGCGAGGAGACGATGCCGGCGATGGCCGCCCCCATCACGATGGTGATCGCCGGCACCAGCAGTGCGACCAGCCGCTGCACGCGCAGGCGCACCGCCTCCTCGTGAATGTCGGCCGCGCGCAGCGCCATCGCGCCAAGCTGGGCGGTCTCCTCGCCGAGGGCCAGCAGATGGATGGTGCGCTCGGGGAACAGCCCCGAGGCGGCCAGCGGGCGGGCCAGCCCCGAACCGGCGCGCGCCGAGGTGGTGGCGGCATCGATCGCCGCGGTGCCTGCGGCATTGCCGAGCGCGTCGCGCACGATGCCGAGGGCTGCGACCAGCGGCACGCCGTTGAGCAACATGGTGCCCAGCGTGCGGGCCAGCCGCGCAGCCATCGTCTCGCGCCATAGCGGGCCCAGCAGCGGCAGGCCGAGCCGCCAGCGATCGACGGCCAGGCGCGGTCCGGGACGGGCAAGCAGCGCGCGGCCGGCGAAGAACGCCGCCACCGCCACCACAAGTGCCGGCAGCCAGCTCGCACCGACAATGGCGCCGAGCGCGATCACGAAGCGCGTCGAGGCGGGCAGCTCGGCGCCGCTCTCGGCGAACAGCGGCACGAATTGCGGCAGCACCTGGGTGAGCAGCAGGCCGATCGAGCCGATCGCGGCGACGATCAGCAGGGTCGGGTAGATCATCGCCGACTGCACAGAGGCCGAGAGCGCGCGTTCGCGCTCCAGCACCGAGGCGAGGCGGTCGAGCGTCGGGCCGAGCGTACCGCCCGCCTCGCCGGCGCGCACCATGCCGACATACAGGCGCGAAAAGCTGCCCGGCTCGCGGGCAAGGGCGCCCGAGAGCGGACCGCCGTCGCGCAGATGCGCGCGGACCCGGCCCAGCACCTCGCGCGGGCGCCGCGCTTTCGTGGTTTCGATCAGAAAGCGCAGCGCGCGGTCGAGATCCTGCCCCGCGCCGAGCATGATCGACAGCTCGCGGGTCAGATGCGCAAGCTCGCTGCGCGACAGGCCGCCACTCCCGAGGCTGAGCCCAGGGAGGGTGAGACTGACGCCGCCGCGATCGGCGGTGATCGACAGCGGCATGCGTCCCTGCGCCTGCAGCCGGCGCGCCAGCTCCTCGGCGCTGGGGGCGGAGGCCCTGCCGCGCTCGGTGCGCCCGTCCGCGGTCAGCGCGCGGTAGTGGAAACTCGCCTCCACCAGGCCCGCCGGCACCGCCTCGCGCATCGGCGGCTCAGGCGTCCATGTCGAGCGGCAGCACCGGGGCGGGGTCCGGCGCGGCAAGGGAGTCCGCCTCGCCGGCGGCGCCGATGGCGCGGATCACCTCCTCGATGGTGGTCTCGCCGGCCAGTGCCGCGTTGAGCCCGGCACGCAGCATCGGCACCATGCCGGAGGCGATGGCGGCGCGCTCGATCTCGCCATGGTCGGCGCGGGCCAGCACCAGCCGCTCGATCGCCGCGTCGGGCTCGAGGAACTCGGCGATGGCCAGGCGGCCGCGATAGCCGGTGCCGCGACATTGCGCGCAGCCGGCGGCGTGCCAGATGGTGGCATCGCGCGGGAGCGCGAAGCGCTCGGCGACGGCCGCGCTGACGGTCTCCGGCCGGCGGCAGGCGGCGCAGAGCCGGCGCACCAGGCGCTGGGCCAGCACGCCGCGCAGCACGGCGGTGACGAGATAGTCCTCCAGCCCCATGTCGCGCAGCCGGGTGATGGTGGCGGCGGCCGAGTTGGTGTGCACCGTCGACAGCACCAGATGGCCGGTGAGTGCGGCCTGCACGGCGATCTGCGCTGTCTCGAGATCGCGGATCTCGCCCACCATGATCACGTCGGGGTCCTGGCGCAGGATCGAGCGCAGCAGGGAAGCGAAATCCAGCCCGATCTGCGGCTTGACCTGGATCTGGTTGATGCCGTGCAGCTGGTATTCGATCGGGTCTTCGACGGTGACGATCTTGCGCGTCGTCGCGTTCAGCGCCGACAGACCGGTATACAGCGTGGTGGTCTTGCCGCTGCCGGTCGGCCCGGTGACCAGCACGATGCCGTTGGGCAGGTCGAACGCCGCATGCAGACGCGCCACCAGCCGGGAATCCAGGCCCAGAGTAGCGTAGTCGAAGCGCACAGAGGAGCGGTCGAGGATGCGCAGCACCACCGTCTCGCCGTGCAGCGACGGGATGGTGGAGACGCGGAAATCGACCTCCTGGCCGCGCACCGCCATGCGGATGCGGCCATCCTGCGGCAGGCGGCGCTCGGCGATGTCGAGCCGGGCCATGATCTTGATGCGCGAGATCACCGCCGCGATCAGCCCGGCCGGCGGGCTGTCGGCCTCGTGCAGCACGCCGTCATGACGGTAGCGGATGCGCAGTCGGTCCTCGAACGGCTCGATATGGATGTCGGAGGCCTGGGTCTCGACGGCGCGGGCGATGATCTGGTTCACCAGCCGGATCACGGGCGCTTCGGAGGCGAGGTCCTTGAGCCGGTCGGTGTCCTCGGCATGGGCGTCGTCGTCGGCGGCCTCGCCTGCGTCCGTGCCGGCCGCCTCGCCGGTCGGGTAGAGACGGTTGAGTGCGGCGTCGAGATCGATCGGCAGGGCGATCTCGACGACGACCGCCAGTCCGGTGGCGGCAGCGACGGCATCGCGGGTGAAGGCGTCGAGCGGATCGCTCATCGCGAGGGTCAGCACATCGCCCTCGACCGCCACCGGCAGCGCGCGGGCCTGGCGCAGGAAACGCGCGCCGAGCCGCTCCTCGAGCAGCGGCGCGTCGAGCGCGAAACGCGCCGGTGCGGCGAGCGGTGCGCCGAGCAGGTCACCATAGGCCTCGGCCAGCATGCGCTCGCTGACCATGCCGAGCTGCAGCAGCACCGATTCGATGCGCTGCCCGGTGGCCTCGGCGACGCCGCGGGCACGCTCGATGGTGCGCGGCTCGGCGGTGCCGCGGGCGATCAGCACATCGGTCAGTGACGGCGCGGGCCCGCCTTCAGGCTCTGGACGCGCGGCGGACGGGGCGGGAAGCTCTTGCAGCATCGCCGGTCAGTATAGCGTCGATGTTCCGCCACGGGAGAGCGCATCGATGGGCGAAGGGGGATTTGCGGGCTTCGGCCGGGGCGATGCGGCGGGGTGCGTGCTCGCGCTGCTGGCGGCGCCCGCGATCGGCTCGTTTCTCGGCGTGCTGGTCGAGCGCCTGCCGCAGGGGCGGGACGTGCTGTGGAGCCGCTCGTGCTGCGACGATTGCCACACGGTCCTCGGGCCGCGCGATCTGGTGCCGCTGGCGAGTGCGGCGCTGTCGCGCGGGCGCTGCCGGCATTGCGGTGCGGGGCTGGACCCGTTCGTCTGGCGCATCGAGCTGGCCGCGATCGTGGTGATGGCGGCGGCCCTGCTGGCGGGGCCCGACTGGCCGACGCGGATCGCCAACGCGGTGCTGTTCGAACTGCTGCTCGCGCTGGCCTGGTGCGACCTGCGCTGGTGGCGCCTGCCCGACGGGCTGACACTGCCGCTGCTGCTCGCCGGCCTCGCGGAAGCGCTGTGGCAGTCAGGGGGCGCGGTGGCCGACCCGGTTGTGACCGACCGGGCGATCGGCGCGGTAGCCGGCTGGGGGCTGCTGGCGGCGATCGGCTGGATCTATCGCCGGCTGCGGGGGCGCGACGGCCTCGGCGGCGGCGATGCGAAGCTGCTGGCGGCCGGCGGCGCCTGGCTCGGCTGGGCGGCACTCGGGCCGGTGCTGCTGGTCGCCTCGGTCGCGACGCTTGGGGCGGCGGCCGGCGCGTGGGCGGCGACGCGTCGCGGGGCGGTGTGGCGGGCATCGACCGCACTGCCGTTCGGTCCCGGCCTGGCGGCCGGCATCGCGCTGCTGCGGGTCTGGCTGTCGGCGGCATCGTAGGCGGCGCGCGCCGTCTCGATGCGCGACCAGTGCGTGCCGATCCAGCCGAGCAGCACCTCGAGAGCCGGCAGCAGGCTCGCACCCATCTCGGTCAGCTCGTATTCCACCCGTGGCGGCACCTCGGGGAAATAGTGACGGGTCAGCAGTCCGTCGCGTTCGAGATGGCGCAGTGTGAAGGTGAGCATGCGCTGGCTGATGCCCTCGATCCCCTGCCGGAGTGCGGAGAACCGCATGCGGCGGTCCGGTGCGAGTGCGAGCAGCGACAGGGTCAGGATCGCCCATTTGTCCGCAACCCGCGGCAGCACCCCGTTCGGCGCGCAGGGCCGCAGGCGCGGCCCGCGCTCGGTCATCTCGTAGGGCCGGCCGTGGATCAGCTCCGTCAACGGTATCACTCCTGTGCCTCAGGGAGGCGAATGTGCCGTCTTCCGACGGTCAGCAGGCCGTCTATATGGGAAGCCCTCACCAGCAGGAGGGCCCGACGATGGCCGGCAGCGACAGATCTATCCTCGTCTTCGGGGCGACAGGGCAACAGGGAGGATCGGTGGCGCGTGCGCTGCTGGCCTCGGGCTGGACGGTGCGGGCCTTCGTGCGCGATGCGGCGGGGGAGAAGGCCGGGGCACTGCGCCGAGCCGGTGCCGTGACCGTCGAGGGCCGTTTCGGCGATCGCGAGGCCATCATGGCCGCGATGCAGGGGGCCTATGGCGTCTTCAGCGTCCAGCCGAGCTCCGGCCAGGGCGAGATATATGGGGTCAGCGACGCTCAGGAGGTCGCCTGGGGGATACAGATCGCCGATCTGGCTGTCGCCTGCGGCCTGCATCACCTCGTCTACAGCTCGGCGAACGCCGTAGGCGACAAACCCACGGGCCTCGGTCATTTCGACAGCAAGGCCCGCATCGAGGCCCATATCCGCACGCTGCCGATTGCGGCGACGATCCTGCGTCCGGCGGCGTTCATGGAAATGCTGACCATGCCGGGCTTCGGGCTCCCGGAAGGCCAGTTCAACTTCTTCGCCCGGCCCGACCAGGCCATGCAGCTTCTGGCGGTGCCGGATATCGGCAAAATCGTCGCGGCCGTACTTGCCGATCCCGAGCGGTTCGCGGGCCGAACGATGGAGGTTGCCAGCGACACCGTGACGGGACAGGAGCTGGCTCAGGCTTTCACCCAAGCCGCCGGGCGACCGATCGCCTATCGGCGCTTCCCTGACACGGTACTCGACGCCAACCCGTTTCTCGCAGCACTTGCCGGTCTGTTCGACGACGGACGGCTGACCGGTTCCGCCGACCTGACCGAGCTGCGGGCAATGGTGCCGAGCCTGCAGGATTTCGGCACATGGATCCGGGATGACGGACGCGAGGCATTCGAGCAGGCGAGCCGAGCCAAGGGAAGTTGGGCCTACGGTCCGGCTTCCTGACAAAAAAAGGCCCGCGCCTGACGGCGCGGGCCCCTGGCATATCGCCTGGAAACGTTCTCAGAGCTTGTCGCCGAGCGCGCCCTTGACGCTGCCCTTGACGTCCTGGCCCGTGCCCTTGAGCTTCTGGGCTGCGCCCTCGGCTTCCAGCTGCGGATCGTTGGTCGCACGACCCACACCTTCCTTGGCCGAGCCTGCGATCTTGTTGCCCGCGGCTTTCAGCTTGTCGGTGACTTCACCCATCGTGACCTCCTGTTCTGGTCTGCCGGCATAACCCGGCAGACCGACGCAGGTTGCCCGATGCACGCGGGCGTGATCGGCTCAGTGCGGCTTGAGCATCACCGCGCGGACGCTGTCATCGACGCCATCGGCGTAGAGAGCGAAGTTGACCGCGAAACGGCTGACCAGATCCTGCGCCGCCACGTCATAGGCCGCCTTTTCCGGCCAGGCCTTCGACGGGTCGAGGATCTCGGCCGGCAGGCCCGGCACATCCTGCGGGATGGCGAGGCCGAAATGCGGGTCCGTCACCGTCTCGTAGGTGGCGAGCGAGCCGTCCAGCGCCATGCGCAGCATCGCGCGGGTGTAGGACAGCTTCATCCGCGACCCGACGCCGTAAGGGCCGCCGGTCCAGCCGGTGTTGAGCAGCCAGCAGGTCACGCCATGCGTCTCGATCAGCTCCTCGAGCATCTTGCCGTAGACCTGTGGTGCGCGCGGCAGGAACGGGGCGCCGAAGCAGGCCGAGAATGCCGCCTGCGGACCCGCACCGAGGCCCTTCTCGGTGCCGGCGAGCTTGGCGGTGTAGCCGGACAGGAAGTGATACATGGCCTGCGCGGGGGTCAGCTTGCTGATCGGCGGCAGAACGCCGAACGCGTCCGCGGTCAGCATTACCAGGTTCTTCGGCAGGCCGCCGCGACCGGCCGGCACGATGTTGTCGATCGCCTCGATCGGATAGCACGAGCGCGTGTTCTCGGTCAGGCTGCGGTCGGCGAAGTCCGGCTGGCGAGCGGCGTCGAGCACGACGTTCTCCAGCACGGTGCCGAAGCGCATCGTCGCGTTCCAGATCGCCGGCTCGGCCTCGGCCTTGAGGTCGATGGTCTTGGCGTAGCAGCCGCCCTCGATGTTGAACACGCCGGTCGCGTCCCAGCCGTGCTCGTCATCGCCGATCAGCGCACGCTCGGGGTCCGACGACAGCGTGGTCTTGCCGGTGCCCGACAGGCCGAAGAACAGCGCGGTGTCGCCATCGCGCCCGACATTGGCCGAGCAGTGCATCGGCAGCACACCGCGCGCCGGCAGCGCCCAGTTCATCACCGTGAACACCGATTTCTTGATCTCGCCGGCATATTCGGTGCCGGCGATGACCACCAGCTTCTGCGCGAACGACAGCGCGATCGCGGTGGAGCTCTTCACCCCGTCGATCGCCGGGTCGGCCTGAAAATCCGGCGCATGCAGGATGACGTAATCCGGCTCGAACGAGGCCAGATCCTCGACCGGCGGGCGGATGAACATGTTGCGCGCGAACGCCGCATGCCAGGCATGGGTGGTAACCAGACGCACCCGCAGCCGGTGCGCCGGATCGGCACTGGCATACAGATCCTGCACGAACAGGTCGCGGCCCTGCAGATAGGCGCGCACCCGCGCGGCGAGGGTGGCGAATTTCTCGGGGGCGAGCTTCTGGTTGATCTTGCCCCACCAGACCTCGGCGGTGGTGTCGGGCTCGTCGACGATGAACTTGTCGGCAACCGAGCGGCCCGTATGGATGCCGGTGCGGGTGGTGAACGCGCCCTGTGCACTCAGCACGCCCTCGCCGCGCGAGATCGCCTGCTCGATCAGCACCGGGGCGATGTCGTTGGCGCGGACGGTGGTGGCACTGTGGCCCACGCCAGGGATCACGCCCGTCCCGGACAGGGCGCGGGCAGGATCGGCTTTCAGCAGCAGCCCGGCATCAGGCGGCGGGATCGGCGAGATATGGGTCATCATTTCCTCGTTGTCTCGTCTGTCTCGGCTGTGTGGCGCATCTGTAGGACGCATCGTCCGGCGTCGTTCTCGCCGTGATGGCGCCGACACTAGTGAGCCGGACCGGGCCGCGTCAAATAATTAAGAAGCCTACCTTACTTTTTGTGCGACGCAGCAAAATTCATGTCGAAATTGTGGTAACACAGCGTGTTAGGGAGTGTTGAACCTGTCACAGCCGATCGGGCGCGGGCGCGGAAAACTTTCGCGGGCTGTCCACGTTACAAAAACGATCGACAATCAGTCGGTACGAACCCTGACGTTAATACATCATCACGAAGGAAACAGGTCGATGCAGACCCGTCGCGTTCTCTCCACCGCCGCCTGTGCCGCCCTGATCGGCTCGGCGCTGGCCCTCTCGGCCTGCAATACCGTGCATGGCATGGGCCAGGATGCCAGCGCCGTGGGTCATGACGTCTCAGCCGGCGCCAAGGCGACGCAGAGCGCCGTCGTCAACAACACGGGTGCCGCCCGCAACTGACGCCCCGCGGGCCCGGGCAATGCTCCGGGCCCGTTCGCCTCGGCTGTCGCGAGCGGCCGAGTTCGCCGCCCTGTTCATCGGCGGCCCGTTGCTGATCCTCTGGCTGCATCGGCCTGGCGTGCTGTTTGCCGCACTCTGGCTCGGAGCCCTGCTCGCCTGGGTGCTCACCTGCCATGTCCAGCCTCGCCCGCACCGGCCTCGACGAGAACTGTCGTTCGTGCTGCTGCGCTTCGTGGTTCTTTCCGTACCGCTTGCCGTCCTCACGGCCCGGTGGCTGCCGGAAGGGTTTCTCGATCTCCCCCGTCAGCGTCCGCTGCTGTGGGCGGCGATCATGTTGCTCTATCCGCTGTTGTCCGTCTGGCCCCAGGAAATGCTGTATCGGGCCTTCCTGTTCGCCCGCTATGACGCCCTGTTCGGCGGCGAGCGTGGCTGCATCGTCGCCAGCGCCGCGGCGTTCGGTTTTGCGCACATCATCTTCGTCAACTGGGTCGCGGTCGCGATGACCGTCATCGGCGGCGCCCTGTTTGCCCGCGACTATGCGCGCCACCGGTCCCTGCGGCTGGTGTGTGTCGAGCACGCCCTGTTCGGCTGCCTGATCTTCACCATCGGTCTCGGGCGTTTCTTCTATACCGGCAGCGCCTGGCGCCATTAGCAGGCTATTGAAGACCGGGGGGGGTCGGCTGAGCGGCGACATTGAGCGCAGGAAGCGTTCGGCCTTTCCTGCACATAATCACACAAATTCTGCGGGCCGGCTTGCCCCGCTCAGGCGCCGTCAGGATGGTCGTGGCGACGGAACGCGTCCGACACGGCGACACGCTCGGCGGCGCATTCGCGGCCGAGATGGTCGAGCAGCACGCGCACCGCCGGCAGCAGGCCGCGTCGCGCGGCGAACACCGCATGCACGATGCCGTCGTGCGGGCGCCAGTCCGGCAGCACATGGAGCAGGCGCCCGGCCTCGATATCCTTCCAGATCGCCAGCGTCGGCAGTTGCACGATCCCGATCCCGGCCAGGGCGGCCTCGCGCAGCACGCCCATGTCGTCGGTCACCAGCCTCGGACGGTGCGGCACGGTGGCGGTTTCGCCCGCGCGCTCACCCAGCACACGCAGGGTCCAATGATGATCGCGACGCGGCGGGCCGAGGTCGAGGCTGGACAGCCCCGCGAGGTCCGCCGGCGAATGCAGCCGCCGCGGCACCAGGGCCGGGCTGGCAACCAGACACTGGCTCGATGTGTCGAGTTGACGCATCACCAGTTCGGAGGGCTCCAGCGGCGGGAAACGCACGCGAATGGCGAGGTCGAAATTCTCGGCGATCACGTCGACCCGGCGATTGGTCGCCTCGAGCTGGAGATCAATCTGCGGATAGCTGGCCATGAAGGCCGCGAACAGACGGCCGAACTGGAAATCCAGCAGAGCGATCGGACAGCTCAGCCGAACCACCCCGCGCGGCGCGGCCGTCAGCCTGAGCGCGACCTGCTCGGCTGCCTCCGCCTCGACCAGCATCGCGACACAATGGTCGTGGAACTCGCGGCCGACCTCGGTGACGGAAAAGCTGCGTGACGACCGGTTCAGCAGCCGCACGCCGAGGCTCTCCTCGAGGGCGGCGACGCGACGGCTGAGCTTGGATTTCTGCAGGCCGAGCGCGCGCGCCGCAGCGGCGAAACCACGATGCTCGACGACACTGGCGAAATAGAACAGGTCGTTAAGATCCCGCATCGTTGCACCAACAGGACGCTGCGTTGAAAATCAGAGACTACGCGCCGCAGCGTTGCGACACTAGTTTCAACTCCGACGGCGACCTCAATCAGGCTCGCCGAGGAGATGACAGCCATGAGCAGACCGATTCTCGGCCGCTACGGCAATGATCGCGGCCATTGGGTGGGCGACGGTTTTCCCGTTCGCTCGCTGTTTTCCTACAACACGCTGGGCGCCCATATCAGCCCGTTCCTGCTGCTCGACTATGCCGGGCCGCACAATTTCGCCCCGACCAGCCAGCGGCGTGGTGTGGGCCAGCACCCGCATCGCGGCTTCGAGACGATCACCATCGTCTATGACGGTGAGGTCGAGCATCGCGATTCCGCCGGCCACGGTGGCGTGATCGGGCCCGGGGACGTGCAGTGGATGACCGCAGGTGGCGGCATCCTGCACGAGGAATATCATTCCCCCGCCTTCGCCAGGACCGGCGGGCCGTTCCGCATGGTACAGCTCTGGGTCAACCTGCCGGCGAAGGACAAGAACGCGCCCGGCGGCTACCAGGGGATCGAGGCAGCCGACATCCCGGCTGTGCAGCTGCCCGGCGACGCCGGCATCGGGCGGGTGATCGCGGGCGACCTGCTCGGCGCGCACGGCCCGGCCCGCACCTTCACGCCGATCAACGTGTGGGACCTGCGGCTCAACCGCGATGCCACGCTCGAGCTGGCGCTGCCGGAGGGACACACCGCAATGATCGTGGTGCTGGGCGGTCATCTGACCGTCGAGGGTAGCCATGCGGTGGGCGAGGCGGAAATGCTGCTGCTGGGCCGCGAGGGCGGCCCGGTGACGATCTCGGCCGATGGCGACACCACCGCGCTGGTGCTGACCGGCGAGCCGATCGACGAGCCGATCGTCGGCTACGGCCCGTTCGTGATGAACAGCGAGGCGGAGATCCACCAGGCGATCGAGGATTTCAACCGTGGCCGCTTCTCGGCCGCCGCCTGACACCGACGCGCAGGACCACCTGCGCGTCATTCACGCCCCAGCGAAAGGACACGTCATATATGGCCAGCGAACAACCGATCCGCGATCCGAAGACCGATCGCCTGCTGACGCCGCAGAACGCCGCGTTCATCGCGATCGACTACCAGCCCGTACAGGTGAACTCGATCGCCTCGATGGACCGCCAGCTGCTGGTCAATCATATCGTCGGCTGTGCGAAGGCGGCGATCGTTTACGGTCTGCCGATCGTGCATTCCACGGTCAACGTCAGGACCGGGCTCAACAAGCCGCCGGTTCCGCAGCTCCGTGCGGCCCTGAAGGACTACCCGACCTACGACCGCACTTCGATCAATTCGTGGGAGGACGTGGAATTCCGCCGCGCGGTCGAAGCGACCGGCCGCAAGAAGCTGATCATGACCGCATTGTGGACGGAGGCCTGCCTGACCTTCCCAGCGATCGACGCGCTGGCCGAAGGCTATGAGGTGTATGTGCCGGTCGATGCGGTTGGCGGCACCTCGGTCGCGGCGCACGAGGCCGCGCTGCGCCGCATCGAGCAGGCGGGTGCGAAGCTGATCTCGGTCGCGCAGATGTTCTGCGAATTGCAGCGTGACTGGGCGCGCAAGGACACGGTGCCGCAGTTCATGAACCTGTTCATTGAAACCGGCGGCACCGCAGCGCTCCAGTTCGCCGCCGATCGCGCCGAATAGGACACCCCGCGGCCTCGGCGGAGCGCCTCGTGCCTGCAGCACACGGCACGCGCGCAGATCGAGATTGGGTGCTTCTCGAAACCCGGAGCCCGGATTTACGCTCTGAAGGTCCAGACCGACCGATCGCCCGGGCCTGCCGGGCGGTCGGTCGAACCGATGGGAGCACCCTTTCATGACGCAGAGTTCCGGCGGCATTCTCACTGACGAATCCGGCATTCCAGCTGCCAGCGACGAATTCTCGCTGACCGTCGGCGCCGACGGGCCAGTGCTGCTCCAGGATCACTACCTGATCGAGCAGATGGCGACGTTCAATCGCGAGATGATCCCCGACCGCCAGCCCCACGCCAAGGGCGGCGGCGCGTTCGGTGTCTTCGAGGTCACCCACGACGTCAGCGCCTACACCTGCGCGCACTTCCTGCAGCCCGGCCGCAAGACCGAGATGGTGGCGCGCTTCTCGACGGTGGCCGGCGAATCCGGCAGCCCCGACACCTGGCGCGATCCGCGCGGCTTCGCGCTGAAGTTCTATACGGAGGAAGGCAATTTCGACATGGTCGGCAACAACACGCCGATCTTCTTCGTCCGCGATCCGCTCAAGTTCCAGCACTTCATCCATTCGCAGAAGCGCCGTGCCGATAACGGCCTGCGCGACAACGACATGCAGTGGGATTTCTGGACACTGAGCCCCGAGACCGCACATCAGGTCACCTGGCTGATGGGCGATCGCGGCATCCCGTCGAGCTGGCGCCATATGGACGGGTTCTCGAGCCACACCTACATGTGGGTGAACGCCAAGGGTGAGCGGTTCTGGGTGAAGTATCACTTCAAGACCGACCAGGGCATCGGCTTCCTCACCCAGGAGGAATCGGGCAAGATCGCCGGCCAGGACGCGGATTATCATCGCCGCGACCTGTTCGAGGCGATCAAGCGGGGCGAGTTCCCGAGCTGGACGCTCAAGATGCAGATCATGCCCTACGAGCAGGCGAAGACCTATCACATCAACCCGTTCGACCTGACCAAGGTGTGGCCACAGGGCGAGTTCCCGCTGCACGAGGTCGGCAAGATGACGCTGAACCGCAACCCGACCGATTTCTTCGCCCAGATCGAGCAGGTCGCGTTCGAGCCCAACAACATGGTGCCGGGTACCGGTCTGTCGCCGGACAAGATGCTGCTCGGCCGTTCGTTCGCCTACGCCGATGCACATCGGGCCCGTCTGGGCGTCAACTACAAGCAGCTCCCGGTCAACGCGCCGAAAACTCCGGTGCGCGGCTACGTCAAGGGCGGCACGATGCGCTACAGGCTCGCCTCCGACCCGGTCTATGCACCCAACTCGAAGGGCGGCCCGGTGCCCGATGCACAGAGCTTCCCCGAAAACGCCGTCTGGGCGGCCGATGGCGAGTTCGTCCGCTCCGCCTATACGCCGCGCGCGGATGACGACGATTTCAGTCAGGCGAACGACCTCATCAACAAGGTGATGGACGATGCGGCGCGCGAACGGCTGGTCGCCAACATCAGCGGCCACCTGCTGACCGGCGTCGAGGAGCCGGTGCTCAGCCGCGCCTTCGAATACTGGACGAAGATCGATGCCACGATCGGCGCGAAAGTGAAGGAAAAGGTGCTCGCCGCAAAAAGCTGACCAAGCCCGCGTCACGCAGGTGAACGAGCCGTTCCCGGAGAGGTCCGGGAACGGCCGTCAGTGCAGGTAGAAGAACGACACCACCATTGGCGGCAGGAACAGCAGGGTCGCCACCGCCGCCCCGGCCGGGATCCAGGCCAGCAGGGCCGAGGCGAGCGTGGTGGCGCGGATCTGGCGGTCACGGTCGGCGAGCGGCAGCAGCAGGGCCGCCATCGGCAGCAGCGGCTCGAAATAGCGCCCCTGCACGCCGCGCACGCCGTCCTCGCCGACCCGCGTCCAGACCAGATATTGCGACAGCTCGATCGCTTCCACCGCCACGGCGAACAGCACCAGCACGAATCCGGCCTGGAGCAGCCCCTCGCGGAGCCGGCTGCGCGCCTGGGCGATGCCGGCCAGCAGCCCGGCCGGGACAGAGGCGATCGCCGCCCATTGCCACCACGTCAGCAGCCAGCCCGGTAGGCGCAGGTTCAGCCAGCCGAGGATGCCGATCGTCTCCTCGACATACCACTCATGGTCGACCAGCGCCCGCCACGGCAGCGACAGCATCAGCGACGGCGCATGCAGCAGCACCCCGAGCTGGGCATGCGGATCGGTGCTGGCGAAACTGTCGGCCGGGCCGTGATAGAGCGGGCCCGGGACGTAAGGATTGCGCGCCAGCGGCGCCGAGGCGACGAGCTGGCCCGCCAGCGTCCAGACCAGCACCGGTGCGGCGCAGGCGACGATCAGCCCGGCGCGGCGCAGCAGGGCGACCCGCCCTGCCCGGCTGCGCCAGCCGGCCGGCAGCGGCAGCAGCAGCACGCCGAGCACCGGCAGGTAGGGCGGCTTGGCCAGGCAGACCAGGGTCAGGCAGGCCGCCCCGCCGAGCAGCCGGCGCCCCTGCCCACGCTCCGGTGCGATGCCCGACAGCAGCGCGAAGCCCAGCACGGCGGTGGCGATCAGCAGCCCGTCCTGGTTGAGCGAGGCGCCGAGCGAGAGGCTCATCGGAAACGCCAGCACGCAGAACAACAGCGCTCGACCGCGCCGGGCCAGCAGCAGGGCCGTGGCACCGATCAGCGCGTAGAGCAGCGAATTGACTGCCCGGGCGACCAGGAACGCCCGCAGCGGCCCCGCCCCCGCCGCGCGGGAGATGCCGATCGCCGCCGCGGCCGGGGCGTAGAAGACCGGGCAATAGGCCGCGACCGGGCCGATCTCGAAGAACTGGTCCGCGGCACCCGACCAGTCACGGCTGGCGATGCCGCCATGATAGACCCAGGTCATCATGTGGTACCAGTAATTCGGGTTGGTGACGTCGAAGATCGCCGCATCGGCATTGATCCCGGCCGCCACCGGACGACCCGGATCGCCGCCGGCATGGGCGCGGTGGCCGATGATCTGTCCTCGGCTGAGCGCATCGGCCCGCAGCGCATGCACGGTCTCGTCGGCGACCTGCCCCGGCGGGGTGATCTGACCCAGCATCACGCCGAGCGGGGCGACAAGGCAGAGGAACACCGCCGCCAGCACCCAGGCGATCGACAGGCGGGCCTCGATCGCGGCACGCAGCCGCTCGAGAAAGGTCAGGACAGGCTGCATCGCGCAGGGTTCAGACGATCTCGCTGGCCACGATCGCCGCCTTGCAGCCGACCCGGATCACCTGACTGAGCAGGCGATAGGCCGGGGCGAGCTCGGCCTCGTTGGCAAGACCGATATCGCGATGCTCGAGCTCCTCGGCGCGGAAGATCTCGATCGTCTCGCGCAGCGGCGCCTCGTCCTCGCCGAGACTCTCGGCCTGCCGGGCATAATGCTCGTCGATGGTCTCCTCGACCGCCACCGTGCAGGCCATCGCCGCGCGTTCGCCGATCAGCGCGGTCACCGCGCCAAGCGCGAAGCCGGCGACATGCCACAGCGGCAGCAGCGCGGTGGGCCGTACCCGGCGCTCGGCGATGAGCTGGGCGAAGCGCTCGCGGTGCACGACCTCCTGGTCGCGCATGTGGCGCAGCAGGTCGCCTTTCGCGCCACGGCCGAGCACGGCGAGCTGCCCGGAATAGATGCGCTCGGCGCCGTATTCGCCGGCGTGATCGACGCGGATCATGCGTGCGAGACGCTGTTCGGCGCTGCCGTCGCCCGGCAGCGGGGCCGAGGATTGGGAATGATTCATCAGGACCGTCCGAAGAAGATCAGTTGCGCACGCCGCAGCCGCGACAGCGAAAATCCCGTCACCACGACCAGCAGCAAGGTACAGATCAGGTCGAACGTGGCGAACGAGACCGGCACCGCGGGGATCGGATAGCTCGGCTCGTCGCACGGCACCGCCGGATGCGCGGGCATCTGCGACAGCATGTCGCTGGCCGAGCCGTGCAACGAGGCCGCGTGGCATGACGGCAGCGGCGAGGCCCACCATTTCTGCTCGACGCCGATATGGACCGCCGCCAGGCCCGCGCCGCACAGCATCACGACGATGAACGCCACCATCACCCACCGCGCCAGCGCGCGTGGACTGACCACCAGGATCAGTCCGAGCAGCAGCCCGATCCGGTAAGGCCAGCGCTCCCACAGGCAGAGCGGGCACGGCGCCATGCCGGCGATATGCTGCGCCCACCACGCGGTACCCAGCGCGAGCAGGCAGATCGCCGACAGCCCGATGCCATACAGGCGCCAGCCGTCACGGCTCCGCATGATCGGCCTCCGCATTCTCCTGCGGATCAAGACGCTCGAGATCGGCAAGGAAGGAGGTGCCCCATTGCGCGGCGGTGGCGGTGTGGATCGCCGCATCCATCGCCTGCCAGCGGCGGCGGCGTTCGCCACGCGGCATGCGCAGGGCCTGGTCGAGGGCTTCGGCGATGGCGTCGGGGTCGTGCGGGTTGACCATCAGCGCGCCCTCGGCCAGCTCATCGGCGGCCCCCGCGAAGCGCGACAGCACGAGCACGCCGGGATCCTCTCCGTTCTGCGCTGCAACGTATTCCTTGGCGACCAGGTTCATTCCGTCGCGCAGCGGGGTGACCAGCGCCACGCGCGCGAGGCGGCAGAATCCGGCCAGCGTGCCGCGCGGCACCGACCGCGTGATGGTTCGCAGCGGCGACCAGTCGAACTCGGCGTAGCTGCCATTGATGTGTCCGGCGAGCTCGTCGAGCTGACGGCGGAGGGCCTTGTACTGCGCCACCTCGCCGCGCGAGACGGGTGCGACCTGGAGCATCATCACCTTGTTGCGGTGCTGCTCGAAGCGCTGCAGCAGGCGCTCGTAGCCGCGCAGCCGTTCGGGGATGCCCTTGGAATAGTCGAGCCGGTCGATGCCGAGGATCAGGGCGCGATCGCCCAGGCTGTCGACCATCCGCCGCACGTCGCGTCCGGCCTCCGCCCGGCGGGCCTGGGCGGCGAATCCGTCCGGGTCGATGCCGATCGGAAAGGCCTGCACCCGCAGCCTGGCCCCGCGCGCCCGGCCGGCGGCGTCGAGATGGTCGGCATCCTGACGGGTCTGTACGCCGACGAGATCGTAGGCGGCGAAATCATGCAGCAGCGAATCGCAGTCCGGCAGCGCCTCGAACAGGGCGAGCGGCGGGAACGGGATGTGCAGGAAGAACCCGATGCGTGCCCGCACGCCACGCGCGCGCAGCGCCGCGCCCAGCGGGATCAGGTGGTAGTCGTGCACCCAGATCAGGTCGTCGGGCCGCAGCAGCGGCAGCAGCGCATCGGCGAAGCGCTCGTTGGCCTCCTCGTAGCTTTCGCGATCGGCGCGACGATACTCCATCAGCCCGACGCGATAATGCATCAGCGGCCACAGCAGCCCGTTTGAGTAGCCCTCGTAGAACCCCTTCACCTGCGAGCGGGTCAGGTCGACGCGGGCGAAGGTCAGGTTCTCGATCGTGGTGATCTGGGGCGCGGCGACATTGTCCGACGCGTCGCCCGACCAGCCGAACCAAAGCGTCTCGCGACCGGCGATCGCCTCGGCGAGTCCGACCGCCAGCCCGCCGGCCAGTTGCTGGCGCTCCTTCGGCGCCGGCACCCGGTTCGACACGATGACCAGCCGCGGTGCCGCCGGCATCACACGCGACGACCCGCCGGGGGGCTTCGCCGGGCTGCGCCTGGGAGCCCTGGTCAACGCGCGCCGCCCTGGCGCGCAGCCAGCTCGCCCAGCCAGGCGCGGACATCGGCGGGCTCGCCGAAACGCTCGGGCACCATCAGCCCGATGCCGCCAGCGCGCTCCGCGGCCTCGATCGCATCGCGGTCGGTGACATCGTCGCCGATGAACAGCGGCACCCGTCCGGCAAATGGCGGCCTTGCCATCACCGCCTCGAGCGCGCTGCCCTTGTCGGAACCCACGGGGCGCAGTTCCCAGGCCATTTTCGATGACAGGATGTGGAAATCCGCCGCGCGCGGCGCGATCATGTCCTCCAATGCAGCACGCAACGGCTCGCCAGCTTCGGGCACGGCCCGAAAATGCAGCACGAAACCGCTCTGCTTGCGCTCGACATGGGCGCCGGACCACCCCGCGACCATCGCCTCGGCGCGATCGAGCCATTCCTCGGGCAGTTCCGGCAGCACGACATGATCGACCGCCTCGCCCGGCGCATGTCGGATCGCCGAACCGTGTTCGCCGGCGACCGCGTAGGGCAGGTCGGGCAGGAAATGATCGATCTGCGCGATCGGCCGGCCGGTGATGACGGCCAGCGCATCGCCACAGGCGACGCGAAGCACCGACAGCGCGTCGCGCAGCCCATCGGGCACCACGACCTTGTCCGGCGCGGGAGCGATATCGACCAGCGTGCCGTCGAAATCGAGCAGGATCGCCAGTCGGTCGGGAGGCGGCAGATCGGGAAGCTGATGGCTCGGCATGCGCGGGGCGCCCTGGTCAGTTCTGCGGAGACGGCGGTGGTGACAATGGAGCGGGCGCGTTCGGATCGGGAATACCGGGCACGGCGTCGTCGCTGGCCGGCGGCCCCGACCCTCCCGGCGACTGCGGCAGCGCAGACCCGTCGGGCGTGGCCGGCGGCAGCGCGGGCTGAGCATCGTGGCCTGCATAGGTCGCGGTCTGGGCGCCGGAACAGCCGATCAGCGTCACCCCGTAGACGGGATTCTGGAACATCACCAGCGACGGTTCGGCGACGAACAGCCAGTTTGTGAAGGCAGGTGTATCGGGACGCTGATCGTCGATCTCGAGCCAGGCGGCGGCGTCCTGCGGCAGGCCGTCCGGCCGCGACAGGCAGCGGCCGAGCTTGATCGACAGCGACTTGACGTGCGCCACCTCGCCCGGGGTGAGCGTCACGATCGCGGTACT
Source organism: Endobacter medicaginis (assembly GCF_014192375.1). Classification (GTDB taxonomy): domain Bacteria; phylum Pseudomonadota; class Alphaproteobacteria; order Acetobacterales; family Acetobacteraceae; genus Endobacter; species Endobacter medicaginis. The sequence continues at coordinate 79,621 of NZ_JACHXV010000002.1, forward strand.
GGCATCAAGCTTGTCGAGCACCCGCACCTGCGCCTGCGCGCGCCCCACCCACGCATCGGCGGCGGGCATCGACGGCGGCGGCACCACGGTCGCGGCCTGTGTCACCGGCGCCTGTGCGAGACAGCTCACGGCCAGGGCGGCCATGCCCGCCGGCCGGACGAGGTGGGCGACGATCACCTCAGCCCCGCAGCGGACTGCGCAGGGCGGCGATCCGCAGGGCGGCGAAGGCGGCGAGGCGCGAGCGCACGCGCTCCGCATCCAGCCCCATCAGCACCGCGTCCTCGAACGCGTCGAGCAGTCGCTCGCCGATCTCGGCCTCCGCCTCGGCCAGCAGGCGCAGCTTCTCGGCACAGCCGACCGCGCTGCCATCGGCGAGACGCCATTCGGGCAGCGTCTCGGTCAAGGTGTGGCGTCCTTGCCGGAGGCGGCCGGTGTGGCTTTCGGCGCATCCTTGCCGTTGGCGACGCTGAACACGAACTTGCTGAGCAGCTGCTCAAGGCTGATCGAGCCCTGGGTGAGCATGACCTGCGCACCGGGGGCGAGTTCCTCGCTCGCGCCGCCGGGGGCGATGGCGATATACTTGCCGCCCATCAGCCCGTCGGAGGTGATCACCGCGCTGCTGTCGGTCGGCAGCCTGACCTGATCGCCGACGGTGAAGCTGACATCGGCGCGGAAGCTGTGCGGATCGACATGTTCGGCCGTCACCTGCCCGACCGTCACCCCGGCCACACGCACGTCACTGCCGATGTCGAGCCCGTCGACATGATCGAAGCTGGCGTGCAGCGTGTAGCCCTCCGCCGTGCGCCGCCCGGAGCCCAGCATCGCCAGCACCAGGGCCAGCACGACGCCGCACAGCACCAGCACGCCCACCGCGATCTCGACGCGCGCCCGGCCCATCACGGCTTGCGCACTCAATGACCCGCGCCCGCGTCATCGGGCACCCAGGCGTCATAATCGCCGCTGGCGCGTGGCCGCACGCCGCCGCGATAGGCGCTCCCCGGCGGGCGGTAGCCGGCCGGCGTGCCGGTCATGTTCGGCTCGTAGGGAAGCTGCCACGGCCGCCGCGCCTCCACCGGCAGTGGTGCGGCGGCGGCATAGTGCAGCCAGGCCCACCATTCCGGCGGCACCGCCGAGGGATCCTCGGCGCCACGGTACAGCACCCAGCGCCTGACATGCAGGTGGGGTGCGACGCCCTTCGCGCGGGCGCGGCGGTCTTCGAAATAGCGCCGTCCGTCCGCGTCGCGGCCGACCTCGCGGCCGCGCAGGAAGGTGGCGATGCGGGTGCCGAGGATGCTCATGGGCGGCAATCTGCCACGCTGCCCCCTCACGGTCTATGGGCCAGGGCCGGAGCCGGGGCGGTCCCCGTTATCCCCGTTTTCCGCAGGCAACGAATCGGGCCGCGGCCGGGGTGGTGGCCTGTCTTGCGGCGCCACCGCCGCCTATGATCGGAACATGGCCCCCAAACCGCGCAAGCCGAGCTCCGCCTCTCCCACCGACCCGATCTGGCGGGGCGTGCGGCTGCGCCGGCTGCGCATCGGCGCCGACCCGGACGCACCACGCCGCGACGTCCGGATTCCTGCCCTGTGGGACGACGATGCCGGCGCGGCACTCGCAGCACTCGCGCCCGGCGAGGGAGCGGCCGACCTGCCGGAGGTGGTCGATGGCTGGGCGCTGGCTCTGGCCGAGCGCACCGAGCCGCACGACCCGGGCCCGATCGCGTGCGCGCTGGCCGATGCCATCCTGTGTCGCCGCTTCGCGCCCGATGCCGCCTGCTGGCGGGGTGCGGCCCCACGCGGGTTCAGCCTGCGCCTGTCGGCCTTCACCGGTGGCGAGACCGCCGGCGCGGGCGGGACGTTCGATCTCGCCGGCTACGAGGCGGCGCTGGCGCTGATCGCGCGGCTGCTGCCGGGCGGCACCGAGGGCGGCGGGCAGCTCAGGCTGACCGATCTCGATGCAGCCCTCGCCGGCCTTGGTCTGGCCTATGACAGCGCTGCCGCCCGGGCGAGCGCTGCCGCGCTGGCCGCGATCGCCACCGCGCGGCTGGCCGGCGCCGAGGCGGCCGACGCACCGGTGCCGCGCGATTCGAGCCCGTTCGCGGAAGTGTTCCACGACGCGCCCGCCCCGCTCGCCGACGCGGCCGCGCGCGCCTGGCGGTCGGCGTCCGCGGCACCCGCCCGCAGGACGGGACGCTCCGCCCGTCACACCACCGTCGCCCGGCCCGACGCCGTCGATCCGGCCGAGACGGCGATCGAGGCACTGCTCGGGGTGGAGGCGCGCGGCATCGCGCCGGTCTTCGCGCCCGTCGCGCCGGATGGCAGCCTGCGCCGCTCCACCCTGGCCCGCCTCGCCGCGGCATCGATGACGCCCGAACAGGCGCTGGCGCGGATGCTGAGCGGCGATCCCGCGCCTCTGGTCGGCGAGCCACGCCGTCGCGCACCGGCGCATCTGGCGATGCATGCCGCGATCGCGCCGTTTCTCGACCTCGCGCCGCCGAAACCGCTGCAGCAGTTCGAGCTCGACCTCCCGCCTGGCGAGGCCGCGGCGCCCGCCGGGCGGCCACGCCGGCGGGAACTGTCCGCGCGGCACAAGGGCTTCACGCAGAAGGTGACGATCGGCGGCCACCGGCTGTTCCTGCGCACCGGCGAGTATGACGATGGCAGCCTCGGCGAGATCGAGGTGCTGCCCGCCCGCGAGGGCGCCGCGCTGCGCGGTGCGATCGAGGCCTTCGCGCAGGCGGTGACGATCGCCCTGCAATATGGCGTGCCGCTCGATGCGTTCGTCGACGGATTCGCCCATGCCCGGTTCGGCGGCTCGGCGGGCCCGGTCGAGGGCGATCCGCAGATCGCCCAGGCCTCCTCGGTGCCCGATTACGTGTTCCGCACGCTGGCGGCGCATTATCTCGGGCGCACCATCGCCGATCCGTCGGCAGAGGCGACCGAGGGCGAAACTCCGCTGCTGCCGATGGCGTTGCCGATCGAGCCGCCGGTGCCTCCGCCCCCCGGCCGCCGACGTGGCCGTCCTTCCCTGCGACTGGTGAGCTGAATGCCTGAAATCGAAACGCCGGATTCACGTCTCGCCGCGCTCGGCATCGCTCTGCCGGTGCCCGCCGCGCCCGTCGCCAACTATGTCGCGGCCGTGAGCGAGGGCAGTGTGCTCGTCATCTCCGGGCAGTTGCCGCTGGTCGAGGGCAAGCTGCTCTGCACCGGGCTGCTGGGCGGAACGGTCGAGATCGATCAGGCGGTGATCGCGGCGCGGGCCTGCATGATCAACGTCATCGCGCAGGCGAAGGCCGCACTCGGCGATCTCGGCCGGGTGCGTCGCGTACTGCGTCTGGGCGGGTTCATCGCCGCGACGGCGGAATTCACCCAGCACGCGACGGTGATGAACGGCGCCTCCGACCTCGCAGTGGCCGTGTTCGGCGAGGCCGGACGGCATGCGCGCAGCACGATCGGCGTGGCCTCGCTGCCGCTCGGCGCCCCGGTGGAAGTCGAAGCGCTGTTCGCGATCGACTGAGCCACGCGGTTGGCGGAATTCACGCTCGAACTGCACGAGGCGATCGCCGGGATCGACGCCGCGGACTGGGATCTGTGCGCCGGTACCGATAATCCGTTCGTCAGCCACGGTTTTCTCAGCGCCATCGAGGAGAGCGGCTCGACCGGACGGCGGACCGGCTGGCTGCCGCGTCATGCGACCCTGCGCGATGCGTCAGGCGTGCTGGTCGCCGCCGCACCGCTCTACGCCAAGCTGCATTCCTACGGCGAATACGTGTTCGACCACGGCTGGGCACGGGCCTACGAGCAGGCGGGAGGACGATATTATCCCAAGCTGCAGGCGGCGGTGCCGTTCAGCCCGGTACCGGGCCCCCGCCTGCTGGTACGCCCCGGTGAGGACGCCGGGCGGGTGCGTCGCCATCTGGCAGCCGGCATCGCCCAGGTGACGGGAGAACTCGGCCTGTCATCGGCACATGTCACTTTCTGCACCGACACGGAACAACAGGACCTCACGGGCGACGGCTGGCTGCCGCGACTCGGGCTGCAATATCACTGGCACAATCAGGGCTACGGAAGTTTCGACGATTTTCTCGGCGCGCTCGCGTCACGCAAGCGCAAGTCGCTGCGCCGCGAGCGACGCGAGGCACAGGGCGCGGGGCTGACGTTCCGCACGCTGCGCGGCAGCGCGATCAGCCCCGCCGACTGGGCGGCGTTCTACGAATTCTATACGTCGACCGTCGATCGCAAATGGGGCAGCGCCTACCTCACCGAGGCATTCTTCCCGCTGTTGGGCGAGCGCCTCGGTGAGCGGGTGGTGCTGATGATGGCCGACGATCGCGGCACGCCGGTCGCGGGCGCGCTCAACCTGCTCGGCGGTGACACGCTGTATGGCCGCAACTGGGGCTGCCGGGGCGAATGGCCGTTCCTGCATTTCGAGCTGTGCTATTATCGGGCGATCGATTTCGCCATCTCGCAGGGGCTGTCGCGCGTCGAGGCCGGCGCGCAGGGCGAGCACAAGATCCAGCGCGGCTATCTTCCGGTGCCGACCCATTCGGCGCATTTCATCGCCGATCCGGCCCTGCGCCGGGCGGTAGCGGGATTTCTCGACGTCGAACGCCCCGCGATCCTGGCCGAGATCGCGGAGCTGGAGACGTTGTCGCCCTATCGCAGCGAGGCGGAGGGTTAACCCGCGATGATCGCGGCGCGGAGATTCTCGTCGATCTTGGCGAGGAAATCCTCTGTGGTCAGCCATTTCTGCTCGGGGCCGATCAGGATGGCGAGATCCTTGGTCATGAAACCGCTCTCGACGGTCTCCACGCACACGCGCTCGAGCGTCTCGGCAAACTTCGTCACCTCGGGGGTCCCGTCGAACTGGCCGCGATAGATCAGGCCGCGGGTCCAGGCGAAGATCGAGGCGATCGGGTTGGTCGAGGTCGCACGGCCCTTCTGATGCTCGCGATAGTGGCGCGTCACCGTGCCGTGGGCGGCCTCGGCCTCCACGGTCTTGCCGTCGGGCGCGAGCAGAACCGAGGTCATCAGCCCGAGGCTGCCAAAGCCCTGGGCCACGATGTCGCTCTCGACGTCGCCGTCATAGTTCTTGCAGGCCCAGACATAGCCGCCGCTCCACTTGAGCGCGGCAGCGACCATGTCGTCGATCAGCCGGTGCTCGTAGGTCAGCCCGAGCGCGTCATACTGCGCCTTGTATTCGGCGTCGAAGATGGCCTGGAACGTGTCCTTGAACATGCCGTCATAGGCTTTGAGGATGGTGTTCTTGGTGGACAGGTACACCGGCAGCTTGCGTGACAGGCCATAGTTGAAAGTCGCGCGCGCAAAACCCTCGATGGAGGCGAGGGTGTTGTGGATGCCGAGTGCGACGCCCGTGCCCTTGAAATCATGCACCTCGAGTTCGACCGGGGCGGAGCCGTCGGCGGGCTTGTAGACCAGCGACACGGTGCCGGGAGCCGCGATCTTGGTCTCGGTGGCACGGTAGATGTCGCCATAGGCATGGCGGCCGATGACGATCGGCTTGTCCCAGTGCGGCACCAGACGCGGCACGTTGCGACAGACGATCGGCTCGCGGAAAATGGTGCCGTCGAGGATGTTGCGGATGGTGCCGTTGGGGCTGCGCCACATCTTCTTCAGCCCGAATTCGGCCACGCGGGCCTCGTCGGGGGTGATGGTGGCGCATTTGACGCCGACGCCATACTGCTTGATCGCGTTGGCGGCGTCGACCGTCACTTGGTCGTCGGTCTGGTCGCGATATTCGATGCCGAGATCATAGTATTTCAGGTCGATATCGAGATAGGGCAGGATCAACCGGTCCTTGATGAAGGCCCAGATGATGCGGGTCATCTCGTCGCCGTCGAGCTCGACGACCGGGTTCTTCACCTTGATTTTCGCGAAATCCGCCATGTACCCCCCCTTCTTCGGCACGCTGACTGCGCACCGGCCGGACCCTGTGTCCGTCGCTTGGTTAACCAACAGGCGCGAAAAATAAGGACCGCCGGCCGGATGTGTCCAGCCATGCGGCCCTGATTTTCGGCGGCCCGTATGGGCGCGTGGGTGCGGATCAGTCGGCGGCTTCGTTCTCGTCGGGCGACACCAGCATGGCGTTGGCAACCACGCCGGCCTGCTCGCGCACACGCTTTTCAATCGACGACGCGATATCGGGATGATCGCGCAGGAACTGCTTTGCGTTCTCGCGCCCCTGGCCGATCCGCTGGCTGTCGCAACTGAACCACGCGCCCGATTTCTCGACGATTCCGGCCTTCACGCCGAGATCGATCAACTCGCCCATCTTGCTGACGCCCTCGCCGTACATGATGTCGAACTCGACCTGCCGGAACGGCGGCGCCATCTTGTTCTTGACGACCTTTACACGGGTCTGGTTGCCCACCACCTCGTCTCGTTCCTTGATCGCGCCGATGCGGCGGATGTCGAGCCGGACCGAGGCATAAAATTTCAGCGCGTTGCCACCGGTGGTGGTCTCGGGGTTGCCGAACATCACGCCGATCTTCAGACGAATCTGGTTGAGAAAGATCATCATCGTGTTCGAGCGTGAGACCGTGCCGGTCAGCTTGCGCAGTGCCTGGCTCATCAGGCGCGCATGCAAGCCGACATGGCTGTCGCCCATGTCGCCCTCGAGCTCGGCACGCGGCACCAGGGCGGCGACCGAATCGATCACGAGCACATCGATCGCCTCCGAGCGGACCAGCGTGTCGGCGATCTCGAGCGCCTGCTCGCCGGCGTCTGGCTGGCTGATGAGCAGATTGTCGACATCCACGCCGAGCTTGCGGGCATAGCCGGGATCGAGCGCATGCTCGGCGTCGATGAAGGCGCAGGTGCCGCCAAGCTTCTGCGCTTCGGCGATCGCATGCAGCGCCAGCGTGGTCTTGCCCGAGCTTTCCGGCCCGTAGATTTCGATGATGCGGCCGCGCGGCAGGCCACCGATCCCGAGCGCGATGTCGAGCCCGAGCGATCCGGTCGACACCACCTCGACCTGCTCGTTGGAGCGCTGCCCCATCCTCATCACCGAGCCCTTGCCGAATGCCCGCTCGATCTGCGTCAGCGCGCCCTCGAGAGCCTTGACCTTGTCCATACCAAACTCCCGATTTCGCCCGAGGCGTCTGAAAGCGACGTCACGGCATCGACCCTCTCATGCCACGAGGACCAACGCCACACCCGATTCGCGGCGTCATCCTAGCGCCTCGACGAGGCCCCGACCAGCGCCGTGTTCACTCATTGTTCCGGCAAGCCTAGGAATGGTGTCACCCGGCCGTGCCGGAGCGTCTCTGTCGCCAGACGAAGGCGATGATCGCGGCGACGGCCTGAAAATGCTCGTGCGGGATCTCGGTATCGAGTTCGAGCCGATGCAGTGCGCGCGCCAGCGGCGGATTGGGCACCAGCGGCACATTCGCCTTGCGCGCCGCCTCGCGGATTCGCGCAGCGACCTCGTCGACGCCCTTGGCGACGATCTTCGGCGCGCCCTGCCCGCCTTTGTCATAAGCTAGCGCCACCGCGTAATGGGTCGGATTGGTGATCACCACCGCGGCCTTCGGGACCTCGTCGAGCATCCGCCTGCGCGCACGACGCTGGCGCAGGGCGCGGATGCGGCCCTTGATATGCGGATCACCTTCGGTCTCCTTGAACTCGTCGCGCTGTTCCTGACGCGTCATCTTCAGCTTTGACAGCCGCCGCCAGCGCACCCATCCAAGATCGAGCACCGCGATCAGCGCCTGCAGTCCGACGATCTCGACCAGCGCGCGGAACAGCAGGCGGCCGAACAGGCCCAGCATCGACGCGGGATCGAGGCTGACAAGCCGGCCGACCTCCGGCACCGCCGCTGCCGCGCAGGACCAGATCACCACGGCGAACGCGCCGAGCTTGAGCAGCGCCTTGAACGCCTCGACCAGCGTTTCGCCACCAAAAATGCGTCCGATGCCCGACAGCGGGCTGATGCGGGAGAATTGCGGCATCAGCGCCTGCGGCCGCAGCGACAGACCGCTCTGCAACAACCCGATCGCGAGGGTGCCGAGCGCGGAGGCGAGCAGCAGCGGCAGGAACGGCATCATGTCGTGGGTCAGAAGCGACCGCATGAGCGGGCGCAGGCCACCTCGCGCCACATCGACCTGGCCTAGATTTCCCAGCAGACCGGCCATCGACCGGGCCAGTGCCGCAACCGCGGACGGCAGGCTCGCCAAGGCCGCCGCCCCCGCCGCCGCCAGCATGGCGAGCATGCCGAGTTCGCGCGAGATCGCCAGATTGCCGTCCCTGCGCGCCTGTTCGAGGCGCCTGGCGGATGGGGCCTCCGTACGGTCCTCGCCCTCGGCCATCAGCCCGCCCCCGATCCGGGCAGGAGCCCCCAGCCGGACTGTACGGCCCCGGTCCAGACACCGACGAGCGACGAGATCAGCATCGCCGACAGGAGCAGGCCACCGAGGAGCTGCAGGGGCGCGGTGAAGTTGCCAACCTGCATCGACGGCACCAGCCGGCCGAGAACGCCGATCACGGTCTGCAACAGGGCGGCCGCAATCACGAACGGAGCAGCGAGTTGCAGCGCGAGCGCGAATGCCCGGGCAGTCGCCTCGGTGACCTCCGCGGCCATGTCGCCCATCCGCGGCGGACCCGACAGCAGGAAACCGGGTGCGAGCAGGTGATAGCTGCCGGCGAGCGCCGAGATCGGCAGGGTATAAAGACCGGAAACCAGCACCAGTACCGGCACGGCCAGCGACATCATCCGGCTCAGCCCGGTCGTCTGCGCGCCGAGCGCCGGGTCGGGGTTGAGCACGCTGGCCAGGCCAATCATGGTCGACATCAACTGCCCGGCGATCGGCAACGCCATCCCGATCAGCCGCGCCAGCCAGCCCAGCACACCGCCGGCAAGCAATTCACCGGCCACCAACGCCAGCAGTGCCGCCGGCGCGCCTGGCGGATCGGGCAGCAGCGGCAGGACCGCCGGCATCAGCACCAGGCTCATGGCGAGGGCCAGCCCGGCACGCACCGTTATCGGCGCCTCGCTCTCGCCCAGACCAGGCAGCAGCATCACCGCTGCGCTCACCCGGCACACGGTGAGCATGAAGCCGAAGGCGAGCGGGGTGAGCGCGCCAAGCACCGGCAAGTCAGCTCCCACCGGTGGTCACCAGATGCTCGAAGATGCGGTGGCTGTAGTCGTCGAGTGTGGTGAACATGAACGGACCGACCAGCAGCAGCACGCCACCCACCGCCAGCACCTTGGGCACGAAGGCGAGCGTCGCCTCGTTGATCTGGGTGACGGCCTGGATGAACGACACCACCAGCCCCACCACGAGTGCCGCGATCAGCGGCGGCCCGACCAGCTTGACCACGACGATGAAGAGATCGCGCATCATCAGCGCGACATCGGCTTCCTGCATCAGGCCCTCCTGGCCTCGTCCCGCCGGCCCGGATCGGGCCGGACCGGGTCAGATCGACATGCGCATGATGTCCTGATAGGCCTGCACCACGCGATCGCGGATCACGGTGGTGGTCTGCAGCGCGAGCTGTGCGCGCGACACAGCGGTCACGACATCGGTAAGGCTGGCTTCCCCGTTCAAGGCTGCGACCGTCTGCTGATCGGCCTGGTGGCCGGTATCGACGGCGCCCTGCAACGCCCCCTGGAGGGTCGCGCCGAAGCTCGACAGCCCGGATGAGGCATCGGTGCCGCTGGCAGTGGAGCGTTCGATGCGGCCATAGGCGGCAGATGCGAACTGCGAGAGCGAGGATGCGGCGCGGTCAATCATTTCAGCAGGTCGATCGTGCGGTTGAGCATGGTTCGGGTCATCTGCATGACGTTGAGATTGGCGCTGTAGGACCGTTCGGCTTCGCGCATGTCCATCATCTCGACGAAGCTGTTGACGTTCGGCGTCTTGACGTAACCATCAGCGTTCGCCGCCGGGTGCGATGGATCGTAACGGGTGCCGAAATCGGAATTGTCGCGACCGACGGTGGAGACCTCGACGAGCGGTGTTCCCGCCTGATCGACAACGTCGCGGAATGTCACCGTCTTGCGTCGGTATGGGTCCGCCCCCGGCGCCGAGCCGGTCGTGTCCTGATTGGCGAGATTCTCGGCGATCACGCGCAGGCGCGTCGTCTGAGCATCCATTGCGGAAGCGGAGATATCGAACAGGGAGCCGATGTCCATCTAGGCGTTTCCTCTGCCGTGTCGGGCGCCGAGGCCGATCATCGGCCCAGAACCGTCGAATACATCTGCATGACCTTCGAATAGAGCGAGGTGGTCATGCGCTGGTCGCTGTCATTGCCGGCGATTTCGGTGAGCTGCTGCTGGAGCGAGATGGCGTTGCCGTCCGGCGCGCGCTCATGCGCGACGGTCTGCACACCGGCGATCCCGGAACCGGAATCGATCGAAAAATGCGCCGGATCGGTACGCGCGGCCTGCATCGTGATCTGCGAAAGCTGGTCGGCAAAAGGGCTGACGTCGCGGGAGACGTAGCCGGGCGTATCGGAATTGGCGACGTTGGCGGCCAGCACCTGCTGGCGCGCGTCGAGCCATTGCAGGCGACGCGCCGCGAGATCCAGCACGCCGCCGGCGCCTGATGACCCGACCGCCACATCCGATCGCGGATTTGAACCGACTTCCAGCATCTCGAGCCTCCGTGCCGCCAATCTGGCCGCAAAAGACTGCGAAAACGTTAACGCTGCCGAACAATGCCGAAAGGGCGCGACCGGCGCGGGTGTTCACCTTCCCTTAACCGGTCCAAGGCAATGCTGGTGCCTCCGCAACGCCCGGCAAAAGGCCGCGCCCGATGACGACATCGACGCTCTGTTCCGCCACCGCCTTCCTCCTGCTGCTGATCGCCGCCGCCATCGTGCTGCGGCGGCGCGGCACATCGTGGCGGGGGATGCTGCGCCCGCCTGCCGCCAGGCCACGGCGACTGCGGGTGGTGGAAACCCTGGCCCTGGACCCGAAACGGCGGGTGCTGCTCATCGACTGCGCGGGGCGCGAGATCGCCGTACTCGTCGGCGGCGGTACCGACCTGCTGCTGGGCGACTGCGCGCCTGCATTCGCGGCCCTGGTCGCCGAGGGTCTGTCGTGATGCGGCGGCTCATGCTGCCGGTCCTGCTGGCCGGGCTGCTGCTGTTGCTGCCCGAGGCGGCTCGGGCGCAGGCCTTCTCGATCGATCTCGGGCACAATGACGCCGGCACCACCAGCCGGCTGGTGCAGCTCACCGCGCTGATCACGCTGCTGTCGCTGGCGCCGAGCCTGCTGGTGATGGTCACCGCCTTCACCCGCATCATCATCGTGCTGTCGCTGCTGCGCAGCGCGCTGAGCGCGCAGGGCACGCCGCCGAACACGGTGCTGATCGGGCTGGCGCTGTTCCTGACCTTCTTCGTGATGGAACCCGCCCTGTCGCAGGCCTGGGCGAACGGGATCGTGCCGATGATGCAGGGCCAGATCGCCGAACTCGACGGGCTGCGTGCGGCGGCCTCACCGTTTCACCACTTCATGATCGCCAATATCAGGCCCGACGATCTCGCCCTGTTCCAGCACATCGCGAAACTGCCGGATGCGCCGCCCTCGGCCGACACCTCGTGGCGCGCGCTGGTGCCGGCCTTCATGATCGGAGAGCTGCGGCGCGGGTTCGAGATGGGGTTCCTGCTCTATCTGCCTTTTCTGGCCATCGACATCGTCGTCTCGTCGATCCTGATGAGCCTCGGCATGATGATGCTGCCACCGAGCGCGGTGTCGCTGCCGTTCAAGCTGATCTTCTTTGTCCTGATCGATGGCTGGCATCTGGTCGCCGGCAGCCTGGTCCAGAGCTTCGCACCGGGCTGAAGGCGAGCCAGGCGGGAATGCCCTACTTCGGCAGCTCGCGAGCGATGTAGGGGGGGAGGGCGAAGGAGGCGACGTGAACCTCCGGAGACCAGTAGCGGGTGGTGCCGAGGATGCCATCACGCTCGGCGCGCTCGGCGATGGTAGCGGCATCCTGGGTGCCGATCGCGTCACCCTTGGAGGCGTAGCCAAGCGTCATGAACCCACCGACATAGGTGGGCACGGCAGCGACATAGGCCGAGACATGCGGGAAGAACTGACGACGGCGCAGCGAGGTCTCGCGCAGCTCGTCGGCCTGCATGAACGGCACGCCGCACTGGTTGACGATCAGCCCCTCGGCGCTGAGCACACGCGCGCAGTTGGCATAGAACTCGTCGGTGAACAGCACTTCGCCGACGCCGATCGGATCGGTGCTGTCGACGATGATGACGTCGAACGCCCCGTCGGGCGCGCGACGGACATAGTCGATGCCGTCGCCGACGATGACTTCGGCGCGCGGATCATTCCAGGCATCGCCGGCGATGCCGGGGAGAAACTCCTTCGACAGGCGGATCACCTCGCCGTCGATCTCGACCATCACCGCGCGCGTCACACCACGATGGGCGAGCACGCGGCGCAGCACGCCGCCATCGCCGGCACCGATGATGAGCACGTTCTTCGCCGAGCCATGAGCGAGGATCGGCACATGGGTCAGCATTTCCTGATAGACGAACTCGTCGCGCTCCGTGATCTGGATGACGCCATCGAGTACCAGGACATTGCCGTGCGAACTGCTCTCGAAGACCACGATGTCCTGGAAATCGGAGGTCACCCGGGCGAGTTCGCGCCTGACCGCGAAGCGCTGGCCCCAGTCGGGATACAGGGTCTCGTTGATCCAGGAGTCGGCCATCGTCATCCTCTTGATGTGGTCGATAAACGAACACGCCGCCCGGTGATGCCGGGCGGCGTGTTGTGTGTCTTAGGCGAAGGTCGCTTGTCGCGGCCAGCGACAATTCAGCGACAGGCGTGCGCGATCAGAACACGCGGCCGCGACGCTGCTCGTCGAGATCGACGCGGCCGGCACGGAAGGTCTTCTGCATCACCGGGATGGCGATGTGCGGATCGCACGCGCCACACATGAAGATGTCGACGGCCGCGAAATTGCGCTCCGGCCAGGTGTGGATCGAGATGTGGCTTTCGGCCAGCACGACCACGCCCGACACGCCGCCATTGGGCGTGAAGTGATGGAAGTGGCTGTGCAGGATCGTCGCCCCCGCCGCCACCGCCGCCTCGCACAGGGTGCGGTCGATCAGCGCCGGATCGTCGAGGTTGGTGGCCTCCCACAGATCCACGAGGAGGTGAGTCCCCGCGAACTTCATCCCATCTTTTTCGACGAAATAATCCTTGCTTTCCTCGCCGGTCATCACCGGAAAGGACGCGGTCGAAATCTGGTTCTCGCTCGGGATATCCGAGACCATCCCCAGTTGAGCAAGTGCGTTCATCACGTACCCCCAAACCAGTAGATAGCCTGTTGGGCGGGATCGCCCCCTTGGGCCAAGGGGGCCGGAAATAGGACCCCCTGCCCCCCGATGCAAGAACTTTTCGTGTCAGCGGGCGGAATTTCACATTTCTCCGCGCAGTCTTGTCACGAGGGCCAGCAATCTCAGGCACTTGCCTCGCGCAGCACACGCAGGCCACCCTCGAGATCGGCAATCAGGTCGGCAGGATTCTCGAGACCGACATGGAAGCGGCACAGCGGCCCGACATGGCCGGTCGGATGGGTGCGGGTGGCCGGGCTGCGCGACGGCAGGGCGAGGCTCTCATAGCCGCCCCAGGATTCGCCCAGGCTGAACACGCCGAACGAGCCGACCATCGCATCCACCCCGGCATCGGTGAACGAGGGCGCGAACTCCACCCCAAACAGGCTGCTCGCGCCGGTGAAGTCGCGCCGCCAGAATTCATGCCCCGGACAATCCGGCAGCGCGGGATGCAGCACACGGGCCACCTCGGGCCGGCCAGCCAGCCAGCACGCGATCTCGAACGCGCTGCGCGACTGCTGGGCGAGGCGCACGCCCATGCTGCGCAGGCCGCGCAGGGTGAGCCAGCAATCATCGGCACTCGCGCACTGGCCGAGCTGGATCGCGCAGTCGCGCAGCGTGTGCCAGTCGTCGTCATCGGCCACCGTGATCGCGCCGAGGATCAGGTCAGCATGGCCGGAGGGGTATTTGGTCAGCGCCTGGATGGAGACGTCGACGCCGTGGCGGAAGGGCTGGAAAACGTGGATGCCCCAGGTATTGTCCATCAGCACCTTGACGCCATGCGCGTGCGCCGCTTCGGCAAGGGCGGGGATGTCCTGCACCTCGAACGTGTGCGAGCCGGGGCTTTCGGTGAACAGCACCTGCGTGCTGGGCCGGATCAGCGCGGTGATCCCGGCCGCGTCGGTCATCGGCGGATAGTAGGTCGTCTCCACCCCCATGCGGCGCAACAGCGTGTCGCAGAAGCGTCGTGTCGGGCCATAGACGCTGTCGGGCATGAGACAGTGGCCGCCGGCGCCGAGGAAGGCGAGCAGCGGCGTGGTGACGGCGGCGAGGCCGGAGACCACCGCCTGACAGTGCGTGCCGCCTTCGATCTCGGCGATCGCCTCCTCCAGCAGATGCTGGGTCGGATTGCCGGTCGCACCATAGCTGAGCTGGCCGCGGTAGCGCCCGCCCCAGGCCTCGCGCAGCGCGTCCATCGACGGGTAGAGCACCGTCGAGCCGCGCTCGACCGGCGCGTTGACGAAGCCGGTGCCGTCATGCGGGCGGCCGACCCGGGTGAGCCTGGTGTTGAGGTCCGCCCAGCCGGATCGGGACGCGGACGGATCGGTCATGCCGCGGCTCCTGTCTCGACCGGAGTGTCGCCACGCGCGCCCCATTCCGCCCAGGAGCCGTCATAGAGCGCGCCTTGCGGGAGTCCGGCCGAGACCAGCGCGAGGGTGAGCACCGAGGCGGTCATGCCCGAGCCGCAGGAGGTCACCACCGGGCGCGAGAGGGAAGTGCCTATACCGTGGGCGGCGAAGATCTCGCGCAGGCGCTCCGCCGGCAACAGGCGGGCCGGCCCGTCCAGCACTTCGGTGAAGGGCAGGCTGATGGCGCCGGGAATATGGCCCGAGCGCAGGCCGGGCCGCGGCTCGGGCGCGGTGCCGGTGAACCGCCCGGCGCTGCGGGCATCCAGTACGAGCGCGGGTGTGCCGTGCGCGATCGCGTCGCGCAGGTCGCCCAGCGCTGCGACGCGCGAGCCGCGCCAGGCGGGCGCAAGCCGGGCGGCGGCGGGTGTGGGCCCCTCGCCCTGCTCGACCGGCAGGCCGGCCGCGCGCCAGGCGGGCAGGCCGCCATCGAGTACCTGCACCCGGTCGAGGCCGAGCACGCCCAGCATCCACCAGCAGCGCGCCGCCCCGGCAATGCCGCGCTGGTCGTAGGCCACAACCCGCGAGGCGGGGCCGATGCCGAGACGTCCGACCGAGGCGGCGAACTGTGCCGGCGAGGCCAGCATATGGGGCAGGTCCGCGGCCGGATCGGAGAGGGCGTCGATGTCGAAGCGCAACGCGCCCGGCAGATGGGCTGCCACGAACTCCCCCTGCGGGTCGAAATTCTGGCCGGGCAGCACGGCGGTCGCATCGAGCAGCACCAGATCGGGCGCGTGCAGCAGATGCGCCAGCGCATCGGGTGCGATCAGCGGCGGGAGAGCGGGGTCGGGGATCGACACGAGAAGCACCTGGGGCGACGGGCGGAAGAGGCTGCCATCATCGCCGCTTGGTCAGTTCATCGCCAGCCCCTGCTGCGCGATGATCTCGCGCACCCGGCGCGCGGCGTTCGGGCCCTTGGCGGAGGCGCGCCACATCTGCTCGGCAACGCGCTGGTGGGAGCTGACCGCCTCGGGCGCGGAGGTGACCATGGCCACGCCGGTGGCCGACGCATAGCTCGAATCGGCCCGGAACGGGTTGATGGCGAGGGTGGCGCGATCGCGGTCGCGCATGATCGCGCAGTGCGACGAGGGCTCGATCGCGCCCAGGACGCTGAATTGCAACCCCATCGGCTCGGAGTCGAGCAGGTCGGCGATGCGGCCCATCTCTTCGGACGCGACCCGCCGCGCCGAGCGGCGCAGCTCGTCGGAGAGCGGCATGCCCTCGCCGACTCCGACCTTGAGCACGCGCTCGATCTGGGCCTCGGAGACCATCGCGATGATGCCGGGGCGCCGGTGCTGGTAGGTGCGCTTGCGCGACAGCATGATCTCCAGCACCTGCTCGCCGAGCGAGCGCTGCGTCGCGCGTTCCGGCCCGGCGAGCTCGGCGAGCTCGGTATAGGCGCGGGCGACGAGTTCGTCATAGGCATCGGAGGTGACGAGATAACAGAACGGATCGGATATCTGGAGGATCTGGTCAGCACTTTCCTCAAGCTGACGGAGACGTTCGAAGAAGCCGATGGTCCGGTTGTAATACTCGACGCCGATGCCCAGCAACGAGAGAGGCGAGATCTTGAGCAGCTCGGCAAGGCGCTGGACGGTGTCCAGCTTGATGACCTCGCCCTTCTCATATCGATAGAGTGCGGCACGAGAGACACCGAGACGCGCGGCGATCTCCTCGGCCCGCAAACCGGACTCCAGTCGAAAGGCCCGCAACTGCTGGCCGATCTCGTTAAGGCGCATCATCAATCCTCAAAGCGAACGCTCCCTCCCGCCCCCGGCCCGGGCGCCGGGGCCCCGATTCGCCCAGGGCCGCGGAGAGATCCGTTTCTCGGGCAATCGTGCGTGACACATTATCGGTTGTCCACCGCGAGAAGAGATTTCTCACAAAAACATTGCCCCTGGGTTGTTTCATTATCTGTTTTTGTCTCGTTCCGTGGGACGATGTTCTTGGAATTATTTCGGTCTTGAAAATACACCGTCGCAGGCACCCTGCTCGTGGAGCGGTCGCGGCGGGACGGAACGCAACCGCCCGGGACTTGCTTTTGAGCGCCAGGGGCGGATCATCCCGCCAACGGAGAGACCCGGCCGCATGATCGTCGAACGCATCCTGATGGCCATCCTGCTCGGCGCCATCGCTACCGGCTGCGTGGTGGTGCTCTATCCGTTCGCCTCAGCGCTGCTGTGGGCGGCGATCCTCGCCTTCACCACCTGGCCGCTCTATCGGCTGTTCCGGGCGCGGATCGGGCGCATCCCGGCGGCGTTGCTGATGAGCGTTCTGAGTACGCTGCTGGTGGTGCTGCCGATCGCCGTGGTGGCGTCTGCCGGCGCCGAGGACGTCTCGCAGATCACCGTGGCGGCGCGCGACCTTGTGGCAGGCGGCCTGCCGCCCCCGCCCGCCTGGATCGGGCACTTGCCTGGGGTAGGCGCACGGATCGACACCGCCTGGCGGCGGTCAGCGGCCGACATCTCGGCGGCCGTGGCCAGCGTCGAGCCCTGGTTCGGGACCATCGCCAGTTCGCTGCTGAGCCTGCTGCTGCGTATCGCGGGCGGGATCTTGCAATTCGCGCTGGCGGTGTTCATCGCGTTCTTCTTCTGGATCAGCGGCGATGCGCTCGGGCTGACGGTGCGCCGGTTGCTGCATCGCATCGCCGGCGGCCAGGCCGAGCGCCTGCTCAACGTCACCGGCAGCACGGTCCGCGGGACGGTCTATGGCGTGCTCGGCACCGCGCTGCTGCAGGGCATCCTGACCGGCGCCGGTCTCAGCCTCGCCCACGTCCCGAGCCCGGTGCTGTTCGGCGCCATCGCCGCCTTCGTAGCCGTACTGCCGATCGGCGCGCCGCTGGTGTGGATCCCGGCAGCACTCTGGCTGCTGTGGAGCCACCATGTCGGCTGGGGGATCTTCCTTCTCGGCTATGGCGTGCTGGTGATCTCCGGGGTCGATCACGTTGTGCGGCCGGCCTTCATCGCGCGCGGCGCGCAGCTTCCGTATCTGATCACCGTGCTCGGGGTACTGGGCGGGGTGGTGGCGTTCGGCGCACTCGGCATTTTCCTTGGCCCGGTGCTGCTGGGGGTCGGGTTCAGCCTGGTGGCCGAATTCGCCCGCACGGCACCGATGCTGGGCACCGCGCCACCGCCCGGACCGTCGCCCGCCCATCCCATTGCCAGCCCGGCGCCATCGGCGCACAAGACCGCCTCTCCCTCCGCCCCGCCCGCCGAACGTCCCACCGAACCCGCACTCGACCCGCCCGCTTGACCCCCGCCCTTCCTCCCATATCCGCTGACACGCCTGCTTCGCTGAAGGTGGTGAGCTGGAACCTGCTCCGTCGCACCGGCGCGAGCGTGCAGGAGGTCGCACGTCTGGTCGCCGAGGAGCGGCCCGACCTGCTGCTGATGCAGGAGGCGACGCGCGAGATCGACCAGTTGCCGGGCCTGATCGGCGGGTATTACGCGCGTCATCCGCTGCCCGACCGCATCCACGGTCTCGCCTGCTGGAGCCCCCGCCCCTTCAGCACCGAGCCACGCTCGGTGCATCTGCCGCCGGGCACGCTGATCCGGCGGCTGAGCCAGCTCGTCGATATCGGAGCGTTCACCGTCGCCAACGTGCACCTGTCGCACGGGCAGGTGCTCAACCGGCGTCAGCTCCGCCATATCGCCACCTACCTGCCGCGGCGTGCGGCGGTGCTGGGCGACTACAATCTGGTCGGGCCGGTACTGCTGCCCGGGTTCCGCGATGTCGGGCCGCGCCAGCCGACCCACCGCATGGCCGACATGGTGCCGCTGCGCATCGATCGCTGTCTCGTGCGCGGCCTCGCCTGTGCGTCGGCCCGCGTGCTGCCGAACCGCTCGTCGGACCACCATCCGATCGCGGTGTGGCTGACCCCGGCACAGGGTGGCGCCGAGAGCGCGAGGTCATGACGTTCGGCCACGCCCTCGATCCCGCCGCCGTCGGCAACGCGTTCCTGCTCGCCTTTCCGGCACTGTTCTCGATCGTCAACCCGATCGGCGCGTCGCTGGTGTTCGCAGACGTCACCGCCGGGCGGTTGCCGGCGGAACGACGGCTGCTGTCGCGCCGGGTCGCGCTCTACAGCGCCATCCTGCTGCTGGTTTCGCTGTGGGCCGGCAGCGAGGTGCTGCGCTTTTTCGGCATCTCGCTCTCCGCGCTGCGCATCGCCGGCGGGCTGGTGGTGGCGGTGCGGGCCTGGGACATGCTGCAGACACCCGAGCGGCAGGAAGCCAACAAGGAGCGCCAGGCGCATCAGGACGGGCGCACGGCGGCGGCCGGCGATGTGGCGGCCACCGCGTTCTTTCCGCTGACGATGCCATTCACGGTCGGACCGGGCAGCATTTCGGTGGCTGTGGCTCTGGGCGCCGAGCGGCCGGTCGGCGACACCGTCGCGGCGATCGATTTCGGGCTCGGCACCTCGCTCGCCGCGATCGCGATGAGCCTGGTGGTGTGGGCACTGTACTCGTCCTCGCCGCGGCTGGTGAGCATGCTCGGCCGCTCCGGCTCGCGCATCGTGACACGGCTGGTCGCCCTGATCCTGCTGGCGATCGGGGTGCAGATCGTGATGACCGGCGTGCAGCAGGAGGTGCTCGATCTCGCCGCCCATATCCGCATGGCGGACTGATCAGAGGTAGGGCAGCCCGAGCCGGAGCGCGGCGTCGCGCAGCTTGACCCAGCGCGGGCGGAGGGCGAGATCGCGTTCGGCAAGCCACCCGCCGCACAGCGCCTCGATCCTGGCCGCAAGATTCGATGCCAGATCGACGTCGTAGACCTCCATGTCGATCTCGAAATTCAGCCGCAGGCTGCGCATGTCCCAGTTCGCACTGCCGACCAGGCTCCAATCGTCATCGACCACCATCAGCTTGCTGTGGTCGAAGGCGCCCTCGTTGAAGCGGATCGACACGCCGGCCTTGAGCAGCGGCCAGACGTGACCCCACATCGCCCAGTCGATCAGCCGGTGGTTGCTGCGTCTCGGCAGCAGGATGCTCACCTTCACCCCGCGCATCGCGGCCAGCGAGAGCGCCGTGACGAGGCGCTCCTCGGGCAGGAAATAGGGCGTCATCACCAGCACCCGCGCGCGTGCCACGCTGATCGCCTGGAGCAGTGCGAACTCGATCTTCTCGATGTCGGAATCGGGCCCCGAGGTGATGACCCGCGCGGCGGCGTGTCCGGTTTCGGCAATGTCGGGGCACCAGATCTCGTCGTCGAGGGTTTCGCCGCACGCAAGCGACCAGTCGCGCGCGAACGTCTCCACGAGCTGTGTCACCACCGGCCCGCTGAAGCGGAAATGCGTGTCGCGCACGGGATGCGGCGGCGCGGCGGCCAGCACGTTCTCCGCGCCGATATTGATGCCACCCATGAAACCGATGTGGCCGTCGATCACGAGGATCTTCTTGTGGGTGCGCAGATTGAGAAACGGCATCCGCCAGGGCAGCGGCGAGTGCATGAACTGCTGCACCGCCACCCCGCCGAGGCGGAGCCGGTTCGCGGCGGCGGAATGGAAATAGCCAGCCCCGATCCCGTCGAGCAGGACGCGGACGCTCACTCCACGCTCATGCGCGGCAATCAGCGCGTCGATCACCGGGCCGCCGGCGGCATCGTCGCGGAAGATGTAGCTGCACAGTCCGATGGTGCTGCGTGCAGCACCGATCGCCTCGATCATCGCAGGATAGGTCTCGTCACCATCGGACAGCACCGCGACCGTGTTGCCGCCAAGCAGCGGGCGTGCGGTCAGTTTCGTCAGTGCTGTGACGAGCTGCGCGTGGCCCGCCTCGCTTTCGCGCCGCGCTGCACGGGTGATGAACGCACCACGACGGTCGCGACGACGCTGGATGCGCTGGGCAAGACGGCGGACGCGGTTGATGCCGAGCAGCGCGTAGAGCACGCTGCCGATCAGCGGCGACAGCCACACCAGCCCGATCCAGCCGATCGAGGCGGCGACATCGCGCTTGGTGCGCAGCACGTGCAGCGTGACGGTGATCGCCAGCACCACGCCGAGCAGGCTGAGCGCGGTATGCAGCCACGGCCAGTGCAGCGTATCGGAGGCGAGATCCGTCGCAGTGCCTTCGGGAGTGGAGTTCATCCGCGTCTGGCCCGGCGCACGCGGGCGTCAGTGCGCGTCGATGATGTCGCCGCGGGTGAAGCCGCCATGGCCAGCCAGGATGTCGGCGAGCGGCACCGCCGGGTAGCCGACCTTCGCATGGTCGGTCGCCGCCCAGGCCGCGACGATCAGATCGCGCATCTCGCCCACGCCGGCGGCGAGCGAGGTCACTTCCAGCCCGATCGCCTGCGGGTTACCGTCGACGAACGCGCCCGCCTTGTACAACCTGTAGACGTCATCGACGCGGCCATGGGTGGCAAGCAGGTAGCGCGAGGTCTCGGCGGAGATGTCGTGCGTCGCCGCCATCGGCGCCGGGAGCGCCGCGCGCACCGCGGACGCGGTGACGTTGTGCTTGAGATATTCGGTCTCGAA
Source organism: Endobacter medicaginis (assembly GCF_014192375.1). Classification (GTDB taxonomy): domain Bacteria; phylum Pseudomonadota; class Alphaproteobacteria; order Acetobacterales; family Acetobacteraceae; genus Endobacter; species Endobacter medicaginis. Next base: position 100,818 of record NZ_JACHXV010000002.1, read on the forward strand.
GAAGGCGTGGATGTGGTCGGTGGTGTAGCCGTTCGGGTTCGGGCCATCGCCCCAGCCGTTGAAATGCACCGTCACATGCAGCGGCTGGCTGCCGTCGCCGACGAAATGGCTCCAGATTCCGATGTCGTGGATCGCCATCGCCGCCCACAGGTCGCGCTCGCGGGCGAAGAAGCGACGATCGGAATCGGTCTCGCCCTCGCTGCGCGTCGCCTGCGCGTCGGCCGCGCGCCACTGGGCGAGATCGCGCACGATCTGCTGCCAGCCGTCGATGATCTCGTAGGGCAGGAAGCCCATCCTGTACTGATCGGAGCCGGCGGCGCGCAGCGCGGTGTCGTAGGCCTCGCGATCGGGCGGCAGGCTGGCGAGCGGCACCACGCCGGCGACGCGGCCGTCATCGCCGAGATCGAGGAAATGGCCCGGATCGCGGTCATGGTCCCAGGAGCGCCCCGCCCCCTTGAGCCTGTCCGGCATCACCGACAGCGCCTCGACGGTATCGACCGCGGTGTCGTCGCGCAGGAAGGCCGGCAGCGTGGCGGGCAGGGACTGGATCGCCAGTCTGGCGATCAGCCGGTGGCCCTGCGCGCCCCAGGCGAGGGCGTGTGGCGCGGCCGCCAGGCCGAGTGCAAGGCCGATCGCCGCTCCGGCATGCGTCAGATGACGTGAGGCCGACTGACGGTGTGCCGAGCGCATGATAGGATCCTGCTGATGGAAGGCCCGCCACTCAAGCCGCAAGCGCGCCCGCCCGCAACCCCCGCCCCGGCGCGACGCCTGCGTGGACGCCGGGCGGAGGCAGGGGGACGCGCAGCGGAGACCATGGCCGAACGCGCACTGCTCGACGACGGCTGGACGATCCTCGCCCGCCGCCTGCGCAACGCGGGGGGCGAGCTCGATCTGGTGGTCCGGCGCGACGGGCTGCTGTGCTTCGTGGAGGTGAAGGCACGGCCCTCGCTGGCCGAGGCCGCATTCGCGCTCACGCCGCGTCAGCAGGCGCGGCTGCGTCTGGCCGCCGAGATCGCGCTGGCCGAGCACCCGGACTGGGCCGTGGAGGGTTGTCGCTTCGACGTGATCGTGGTGGATCCCGCCGGCCAGCTCCGCCGGATCACCGACGCCATCAGGGATTGAGAGCGCCTTTCAGAACCCTGTCGGTTGCGGGCCGCCGACAAGATCGACTAGAGCCGGGCTTGCCACCGACGCAAACGGGCTTTTTCCGGCGTTCGTTCTGACCGGCGTCAACACTCACGACACCTCGCATCGCACGGCGCGGCTCGGAAACCGTCCAGAAACTCGGCCGCCACAAGTGTGGTGATCGAACGCAGCTTCGCCTGGAGCAACGGCTGCCGGAGGCTCGTCACATGCTACGAGCGCAGGAGCGACATCCATCACGCATCCTCGCTCGTCTGCCTCAGAAAACTGGCTGGAGGGTTTTCAAAGGCGCTCCTAACCCCGGGGTTCAGCCTGATTGAAGGAATCGGGCTTCACCGCCCGGCACGCGCCGCGCAGACTGCGCCGAAATCCCAATCGAGCGAAATGATGCCTGTCAGACCGACCCGCCCCATGCCGATCACTGGCCTGCCCCGCCGGCAATGGCTGGGCAGCAGCGTAGCCCTGGGCGCGCTGGGCCTGCTCGGCGCCTGCGCAGGTCCGGCACGCCGTACGGGCCTCGCGACGGACGTGCCCCCACTGATCGCGGCGCGTGCGGACCGGATCTCGCGCATCACCGTCTGCCTGCGGCCGTTCCGTGCGGCCGGCCCGCGGATCGAGACCGAGACGCTCGCTTCCAAGACTGTGGTGCATCATTACGGCCATGGCGGCAGCGGGTGGTCACTGTCATGGGGCAGCGCTGCCGCCGCGCTGGACCGCGCCCCGCCGGTGCAAGGCATCCGGGTCGGCGTCATCGGCTGTGGCGCGATCGGGCTGACCACCGCGCTGGTCGCGCAGGAGCGCGGTGCGATCGTGACCATCCACGCCGCCGCCCCCGTCTCGCAGGCGCGTTCGGCGCGCGCCTCAGGAAGCTGGACGCCGTCATCGCGGATCGCCAAAGCCAGCGACGTCACCCCGGCCTTCGCCGCGCAATGGGAGACGATGGCGCGGACCTCGTTCGCCCGCTACCAGGGCATGCTTGGCCTGCCCGGCATGCCGATCGAATGGGACCGCTTCTACGGCCTGACCGCCCGCGACGCGCCGCCGCCGGCACCGGACCCGATCGGCTTCGCCGAACTCGACAACCGCATCGCCGACATGGAGCCGCAGGGCGACCGCTTCGAGACCGGCGACACCGCCCTGCCCTACACGAGGGTTCACACCAAGCCGAACCTGATCTTCAACGTCGCCTCCTATGGCGACTATCTGCTGCGACTGTTCCTCGAGCGGGGCGGGCGCCTGGAGATCCGGTCGTTCAGCCATCCCTCGCAGCTTGCCGGGCTGCCGGACCCCATCCTGTTCAACTGCACCGGCTATGGCGCGCGTGCGCTCTGGGGCGATACCAGCATCGTACCGATCCGTGGCCAGATCGCCTGGCTGATCCCGCAGCCCGATGCGCTATGCAGCCTCTATTACCGCGACATCTACGTCGTCTCCCGACGCGACGGCATCGTGGTGCAGTGGCTGGGGCATGACATGGCCCAGGGCTACGGCCGGACCGACGAGACAGCCGATCCCGCCGAAGCCCGTCACGCGGTCGAGGTGCTGCAATCCCTCTATCGCGGCATGGGTTACGCCGCCCGAGACGCGTGAGGCCGGCTGGCGCTCAGCAGGTCCCGCACGAAAGGCGCTCCAAGACGTCTGTCTGAAAAATCGCCGGAAGTTCTTTGATCCTTTCTTTCAGAAAGGAACGCCCGTTGATCTTTCGTCACGCTTGGTGACACCCGCGAGGGACTTTCCCGCGCTACTCTGCCTGCATCATGACGACACCGATCGACCCTTTCCGCGCCCTCCAGCGCTTCGGGCTCGGGCGCCGCGGTGACGAGCCGCTGCCGTCTGATCCGCACGCCTGGCTGATCGCCCAGACCACCGGCCCCGATCCGGCCGCGACCGCGCTTGGTGGATTGCCGAGTGCAGCCGAAGGTCTTGATCTGCTCTACGAACAGCGCAAGCTGCGCCAGACCGGCGTGAAGCTGGTCGAGCCGGTGTTCGCCGCCGATGCCGACACGCAGATGGATGCGCTGCTCGACAGCACCTCGCCGTTCCGCGAGCGGCTGGTGGCGTTCTGGGCCAATCACTTCACCGTCAGCACGCGTCAGGGCGAGACACGCGCGCTGGTCGGGCCGTATGTGCGCGAGGCCATTCGTCCTTACGTGACTGCACGCTTTGCCGACATGCTGTTCGCGGTGATGCGTCATCCGGCGATGGTGAAGTATCTCGACAACGAAAGCTCGATCGGTCCGCAGAGCCGTGCGGGACTGCGCAGCGGGCGCGGGTTGAACGAGAACCTGGCCCGCGAATGTCTCGAGCTGCACACGCTCGGCAGCGATGGCGGCTACAGCCAGGCGGATGTGACCAGCTTCGCCGCCATCCTGACCGGCTGGAGCGTGGCACGGCCCGGCGAGATCGAAAACTCGCGCAACGGCTTCGTCTTCCGGCCGAACGCGCATCAGCCGGGCGACAAGACGCTGCTCGGACGGGTGTTCGGCGAGGGCGAGGATGGCGGCGTCGAGGCGCTGTCTATGCTGTCGACGCATCCGGCGACCTATCGGCATCTGGCGCGGCAGATGGCGGCGCATTTCATCGCCGACACCCCGCCCCCGCAGGCGGTGGCGAAGCTGCAATCGGTGCTGGCCGACACCCAGGGCGATCTGGGCGCGGCGGCGCGGGTGCTGGTCGGCCTGCCCGATCCCGGGGCCACCGAGCAGCGCAAGCTGCGCACGCCGATCGTCTATGCCGCGGCGGCGATGCGCACGCTCGACCTACCGCAGGGGCACCGGCCGAAACTGCGCGGCGCGCTCTATGAACTCGGCGAGCCGTTGTGGGAGGCCCGCCTGCCGAACGGCTGGTCGGACCGCTCGGTGGACTGGGCCGCACCCGATGCGCTGCTGCGCCGGGTGGACTGGGCCTACGGGCTGGCCGGACAGGGTGCCAAGGCCGACCCGATGGCCGTCGCGCAGGCTGCACTGGGCCCGAACCTGCATCCTGCGACGATGGAGGCGATCCGCCATGCCGGCGATCGTCGCGACGGGCTGACATTGCTTTATGCATCTCCGGAGTTCCTCAGATGCTGAATCTGCGCAAATCCCATGCGCCGCTGATCGGCCGTCGCGCCGCGCTGCTCGGGCTGTCCGCCGCATGGAGCTTCGGCGGTGCGTCGCTGGCGTTCGGCGATGCGCCGATGCTGGTCGGTCCGCGCGACCCGCGTCTGGTCATCGTGCTGCTGCGCGGCGCGCTCGACGGCATGTCGGCGGTGGTGCCGTATGGCGATCCCGCGCTGGCCTCGCTGCGCGGCCCGCTGGTCGGCGCGCCGCCCGGACAACCGGGCGGGCTGCTCGATCTCGGCGGGTTCTACGGGCTGCATCCGGCACTGGCCGGGATGTACGGGATGTATCGCGCCAACGAACTGCTCGCCGTGCATGCGGTGGCCGGCGCGACGCGCAGCCGCAGCCATTTCGACGCGCAGGACAGTCTCGAGAGCGGCGCCGAGCACCGGCTCAACAGCGGCTGGCTGAACCGTGCGGCGCTGGCGTTCGCACAGTCCAATGCCGGTGGCCGCGGCCTGCACGATGCGGCCGCTTCGCGCGATCCGATGGCGCTGGGGGTGACGGTGCCGCTGCTGTTGCAGGGCCCGGCCAAGGTCGGCAGCTACGCGCCGGACCACACCGGACGCCCCTCGCCCGACCTGTATGCGCGGATCGCCGCACTGAGCGGCAGCGACCGGCTGCTGGGCGGGACGGTTGCGGAGGGGTTGCGCCTGCGCACCCTCGCCGAGACCGGCATGCAGGATCCAATGGCGATGGGAGCCGGCGGACGTCCCGGTGCGCCCGATCCGTATGCGCGCAATCCGTTCGCCCAACTTGCCGCCGCCGGAGGGCGCCTGCTGGGCCGGCCGGACGGACCTCGGCTGGCGGCGATGGAGATCGGCGGCTGGGATACCCATGCCGGCCAGGCGAGCCGTCTCAGCGCACCGCTCGCCCAGCTCGACCAGGGGCTGGTGGTGCTGCGCGACAGTCTCGGGCCCGAGGCCTGGGGGCGCACGGTGGTGGTGGCGATGACCGAGTTCGGCCGCACCGCGCGCATCAACGGCACCCAGGGCACCGATCACGGCACCGGCGGCGTGGCGTTCCTCGCCGGAGGTGCGATACAGGGCGGCAGGGTCGGTGGCGACTGGCCGGGCCTGGGTGCGGGGAAGCTGTATCAGGACCGCGACCTTGCGCCGACCACCGACCTGCGCGCGCTGCTCAAGGGCGTGCTGGCCGGCCATCTGGGCATCACCGATCGGGGGGCGCTGAACCGCATCTTCCCCGGCAGCGACGGCATCGGCCCGACAACGGGCCTGCTGCGGGCCTGAGCCCGCTCAGGCGGTGACGTTGGCGCTGTCGCCGCCGGTGACCGCCAGCGAGGTGCCGGAGACCATCGCGGCGGCGTCGGAGGCGAGAAAGACCACCGCCGGCGCGACGCTGTCCGGCGCCAGCCAGGGCAGGCCCAGAGGCAGCTTGGCGGCAAGCGTCTGGGCCGCGGCGTTCTCGTCCTTCGCCTCGTCACCACTGGGCTGCTTGCCGCCGGTCTCGATCGCCTGTGCATAGCGGTCCTCGTGACGGGTGAGCGCGGTGTCGATCAGCCCGGGGACCAGCGCATTGACGGTGATGCGATGCGGGCCGAGCTCGAGGGCGGCGGATTTCATCAGCCCGAGGATGCCCCATTTCGAGGCCGAGTAGCTGGCGCCGTTGAGCGTGCCATGCTGCCCCTGCGTCGACGAGGTGACGATGATCCGGCCGCCGCCGCGTTCGACCAGCACCGGAGCGACCGCGCGGATCGTATTAGCGGTGCCGTTGAGATTGACCTCGATCTGATCGTGCCAGTCGGCATCGTCCATCTCCAGCAGCGGCCGGAAGGCCTGGATACCGGCATTGGCCAGCACGATGTCGAGACCGCCGAAACGGGCCGTCACCTGCGCCACCGCGTCGCGCAGGGCGGCGATGTCGCGTGTGTCGGCGACGATGCCCAGCCAGCGCCGGCCGAGCCGTTCCACCGCCTCACCGGTCGCGTCGAGATCGGCGCGGCTGGCGGGAGCGAAGGTATCGATCGTGCTGGCGACGGCACAGAGATCGAGCCCGGCGACGTCCGCGCCAGCCTCGGCAAGGGCGAGGGCCGCGGCACGGCCGATGCCGCGCGCGGCGCCGGTGACCAGTGCGATCCGGCCGGCGAGCGCTGAAGGGGAAAAGGTCGTCATCGGGAACTCCTTGCACGCAGGCCAGTGCGATGGCCTCGGCCTGGCCGGTGACATCAACGCTGCCGATGCTGATTGGGTGCGCGAGCCGCAGGCAGGGCGCGTTCGCGGTGCCCGGGCAATCGCTGCGCTCTCGCCAGCACGGAGCTCGGCGGATCAGGCGGCCGGAAATGCATCGCAGCCGGCGTTCAGCCGATCGCGCGATCGATCAGCGCCTCGTCGTGCGGCAGCCGGCCGTCGAGCATCAGCATCGCCAGGCCGTGCACCAGCGCCCAGGCGCGCACGGCGCGGATATCGCCATCGCCGCCGACACGCGCGGCCTCGGCGAGGGCGTTGTCGCGCAGCATCGCACCGGCTTCGGTGTCGGCGCAGTCCGCCGCCGCGCCGCCCCCGAGCGCATCGGAAGCAAAGATCAGCCGGAACAGTGCCGGATTGGCCAGAGCGAAGCGCACATAGGCACGCCCGGTGGCGGCGAACCCCGCCTCGCCGCCACCGGCGGCCTCCGATGCCGCGCGCTGGGCGAGAGCGAGCCGTGCCAGCCCCTCGCGGGCGAGAGCCGCCATCAGTGCCCCCTTGTCGGGAAAATGCCGATAGATCGACGTCGCACTCACGCCGGCGGCACGCGCCACCTCGCGAAGAGACAGCGATTCGGCGTCCCGTTCGGCGAGCAGCCGCATTCCCTCCGCCATCAGCACACGTCGCAGATCGCCATGGTGATAGGCCGGCTTCTTTATGTTGACAGTGTTATCATTGGCGCACATGGTAACGGTGTAAACATTGGAGCCCGAGATGGGAAGCCCGATCGAGACGCTGATGCGCCGCACGGTGACGAAGGGGGTCGAGGCGCTTGCCGCGCACAACCGGCGCCGGCTCGAACCACCGCCGGACGGCAACCCGTTCCTGACCGGGCTGCACGCGCCGATGGATACGGAACTCACCCTCACCGAGCTCGACGTCATCGGCCGCATTCCCGCCGGGCTGGACGGCCGCTATCTGCGCATCGGCCCCAACCCGGTCGAGGCCGACCCGGCCAGCTATCACTGGTTCTCCGGCGACGGCATGGTGCACGGGCTGGCGATCTCCGAGGGCCGGGCGCTGTGGTATCGCAACCGCTGGATCCGCTCGAACGCGGTGGCGGCGAAGCTCGGCACGTCCCCCGCCCCGGGCCCGCGGCACATCTTCGATACCGTCAACACCAATGTGGTCGCGATCGGCGGCCGCAGCTTTGCCCTGGTCGAGGCGGGCGCTTATCCGGTGCGTCTGAGCGACACGCTCGACGAGCAGTGCTACGATCCGTTCTCCGGCACGCTGAAGGGTGGCTTCACCGCGCATCCGCACCGCGATCCGCTCACCGGCGAGCATCACGCGATCTGCTACGAGGGACCCAATCCGGGCGAGATCCGCCATGTGGTGGTCGATCCAGACGGGCGGGTGGTGCGCGAGATGCCGATCCCGGTGCGGCATGGCCCGATGATCCATGATTGCGCCATCACCGCGCGTTTCGCGATCATCCTCGATCTGCCTGTGACGTTCTCGATGAAGGCACTGATCGGCGGCCACACGCTGCCCTATCGCTGGAACCCCGATCACCGCGCGCGGGTTGGATTGCTGCCCAGACGGGGCACTGCGCAGGACATCGTCTGGTGCGATGCGCCGATGGCGTACGCGTTCCACGTCGCCAATGCGCATGACGACGCCGATGGGCGCGTCGTTCTCGATCTGTGCGTATATGACACGATGTTCGTCGAGGATGCCCCGGGGCCGGATGCGCACTCGCGCGGACTCGAACGCTGGATCATCGACCCCGTGACGCGCTCGATCGACATCCGCAGCCTCGATGCGGCTCCTCAGGAATTTCCCCGCATCGACGAACGCTTCTTCGCGCAGGAGCATCGCTTCGTGTGGACGATGGCGACCCCGACGGAACGCGACGAGCGCTTCATCGGCGCGACGCGGCTCTATGCGCACGATCTGGCGATCGGCACGCGCGCGGTGCACGAGTTCGGCCCCGCACGCATCCCGGGCGAGTTCGTCTTCGTCCCCGACGCACCCGACAGCCCCGAGGGCCACGGCCATCTGATCGGCTTCGTCGTCGATCTGGCCGCACAGACCACCGATCTTGCCATCATCGACGCAAGGCACTTCGAGGACGCACCCGTGGCCAGCATCCGGCTGCCACACCGCATCCCGCCGGGCTTCCACGGCAACTGGTTCGCGCGCGAGCAGGTCGGATGAGCGACACATCGGGACACACCGACAGAACCCGCGCCGCGCTCATCGACTGGTTCCGCCGCCGGGGGCCGCATCTGGCGGCCGAAACCATCGTCAACGTCGCGCTGCCGACGCTGATCTACGGTCAGCTGCACCAGCGCTTCGGCGATGTGGATGCGCTGCTCGCCTCGTTCGCGCCCTCGCTGGCATGGACGGCGGTGGTGTTCCTGCGGGAACGTCGCGTCGACGCCTACGGGGTGCTGGCGATGGCGGCGCTCGCCCTGTCCACGCTGAGCCTGATCGGCAGCGGTTCGCCACGCCTGCTGCTGCTGCGCGAACACATGGTGACGCTGCTGATCGCGCTGGCATTCCTGTTTTCCGCGGCGATCGGGCGGCCGCTGATCGGGCCGCTGGCCCGCGCCAGCTTCGCCAGACGCTCCGCCGCCGACGCGGCCGCCTTCGATGCCAGGCGCGGCCGCGCGGCAGTGCGCCACACGGTGATGGTGATGACTCTGGTCTGGGGGTTCGGGCTGCTGGCCGGATTCGCGCTGTCCGCCGTGATGGCGTTCACCCTCTCGATCGGCCGGAACCTGGCCCTCGGTCCGTTCGTGCTCTACGGAATGATGGGTGGGCTGGGACTCTGGACGGTGTTGTACCGCCGCCACCGGGAGCGTCTGGTGCGGGTCGCGTGCGGTGCGGCGAACCGGTCGATCTGACCCCTCAGCCGGCGCTTCGGCCGCCAAGCCCGCCACGAAGATCGACCACGTTGGAGCCCGGCGCATCGCAGACCACGCGATCGCGGCCGGCCTGCTTGGCACGGTAGGCGGCCTGGTCGGCACGACGCAGCAATTCGCCGAGGGCCTCGTCGGGCCAACGCTGGGCGACACCCAGGCTCACGGTGACGCGCGGCAGTGCGCAGGGCTGGCTGCGGAGCTGATGGCGGACGGTCTCGGCGATCAACTGGCCGCCGGCGAGGGTGGTGTCGTCGAGCAGGACGGCGAACTCCTCGCCGCCCATGCGGGCGACGAGTGCGCAGCGCGGCAGGACATGGTTGAGCACGGCGGCGAAATGCCGGATCACGCCATCGCCGACATCGTGACCATACGTATCGTTAATGCGCTTGAAGTGGTCGAAGTCGATCATCACCGCGGTGATGTCGCGGCCGTTGCGGGCGGCGGCAGCGAGGATCTGCTGCGCCTGGCGCTCGAAGCCGCGCCGGTTGAGCAGGCCGGACAGCGGATCGGTCTCGGTGGTCAGCGTGAAATCCTGCACCAGGGCCTGCACCACCACCACCAGCACCACAAGCCCGGCCGCGATCAGCAGGATGCCGGTGCTGGCCTGGGAGAACAGCGCGTAGGCGCTTGCGACATAGCCGCGCGGGCTCGCACCGGATCCGACGCTCACGGCGACGAACGGCTTGAGCAGGAAATCCATCGCGATCACGGCGAACAGGGTGCCGAGCAGCAGTTGCAGCGGCCGCCGCGCCGATTGTGCGATCGCGGTCCATGCGCACAGGCCGAGGGCGGCGACGAACGGCGCCTGATAGCCGAGTTCGTAGGCAAGGTGGTTGCGCTCCGCGGTCCAGATCGACATGCGCAGCGCAGTGCCCACCAGCCCGATAGCGGCAATCGCGCCCCAGTAGGGTCGCCGCCGCTCGAACGCCGACAAGGCGGCCGACATGACGAGGAAGGCGACCAGCAGCGTCAGCGGACTGAGCACCATGAGCGGCTCGAGCGGCGCGCCCCAGTGGATGGCGAGTTCGCAGAGTGGCGTGAGCATGCCGATGAAATAGCTGATGCCGAAGGCGATCACCGGGCGCTGGCCGCGCCCGACCACGGCAATCAGCACATAGGAGACAGCAAACAACCCGGCCACCGCCGTATTGACGATCAACAGGACGACGGTGCCGTTCAACGCGCTCTCCCCCCAAAGGCAGGCCGACCGTGCGACGCGCGAGGGCCCAGGGACGAGGGCGTCGCAGCGTCTGCGGTCATTTCGGATGCCTTCTATCAGCCCGCCGGATGCGTCCGCGAGCCCCACCGCCGCCGCCGGCATGCGATTTGGTGCAAGACTTCCGCCATGCCAATGTCGCGGTGCCATCGTGGCTGTCGGGAAGGGGCTCGGGTGAGACGTTCTGTTCTGTTCGGCGGCGTCGCCGTCGCGGTTCTCGCCATCGCGGGCATCGGTGCCGGCGTGGTGCTGCCCCACATCGCGCAGTCGACGCTCGAGCGCGACATCGCCACGTTCCGGGCCAGCCTGCCACCGGGCGCCAGCCTGACCTATACCCGGGCGACGCCGCATGCGTTCAGCCGTTCGGCGAGCCTCGATGCGGTCGAACTGCGTGAATCCAACGGCAGCACCCTCGCCGCCGGGCATGTGGACCTCGCGCCCGACGGCCCGCACCGTCTGCGCCACCTGCATGCGACGGCAGTGAGCCTGCATGTCGCCTCGGCCACGAAAGACATCACGCTGACCGCCGCCACGCTCGACGGGAGTGACCTGCGCGACGACGCCACCCCGCTGACACTGACGCCTGCATCGTCCGCGACGGTGACCGAGGGGCCGACACCGGCCATGCGCGCCGCCGCCGTCGCGCAGCACCTCTCCGCCGGCACGCTGCGCCTGGACGACGTGCGGGCGACGATCGCGGCGACGGCTGCCGCCACGGACGGCCCGCAGCCGCAGGTGATCACCGCCCGATCGGCCCGACTGACCGCGTTCGGCCCGCAGCAGAGCTCCGATGTGACGATCGACGGGCTGGCCGTCACCGGGCTGAGCTACACCGTGCCTGCCACGCCGCAGCAACTCGGTCCGCAGTTCCAGGTGACGCGCACCGCCTCGCTCAGCCTCGACTCCGCCTCGCTCGAGCACGTCCGGCTGGCCGACGAGGCCACCTATCTGGCCGCCGGACGCAGCGACGGGCCACGCCGGCTCAGCCAGCCCTCCACACTGCATCTGGTCCGGCTGGTGGCCTCGGTGGAGGGCGGCAGGCCGCAAGCACCTCCGGCATCCGGCGAGCTGCGCTTCGGCGACATCCGGCTCATGGAACACGACACCGCCCCGAAAACGCGCAGCGATCTCGATGTCGACGGCATCGACCTGCCGGCCGGGCACCTGCCGGCGCTGATGCCCGGCACGTTCGACGACGGACGCGTGCATGGCGCGCTGATCGCGCGCGGCAGCGGCGACAATGCCACCGGCGTGTTCGACCTGCGGGCCGTCCAGATCTCGTTCGACCATGTCGGCACGCTACGGCTGTCGATGCAGGGGCGCATCGACCCGCACGATCTCGATGCCGGCCTGCCGCCGCACGAGCTGCTGGCCGGCGCGGTCTTCTCCGCCGCCACGCTCGCCATCGCCGATGGCGGCCTGCGCGACGCGCTGCTCAAACGCAGCGCCGCCGCCTCGGGCAGCACGCCGGAGGCCGTCGCCACCCTGCTCTCGGCCCGCGTGCAGGCGATGCTGGCCCCGCTCGGCCAGGCCGGCGCGCGTCTCGCCCCCGGGCTGAGCGCCTTCCTGGCCCAGGGCGGCGCCCTGACGATCGCGGCGCGCCCGGCCCAGCCGATCGCGCTGAGCGCGCTCAATACCGGCTCGATGGACGCGACGATCGGCCTGCTGAACACGCTCGATCTCGACGCCACCCGCACCCCGACCCTGCCGCCACTGCCGCAGTAGCCCCCTATCCCAGCCTCGCTGCGAGAAAATCGACGAACACCCGCACCCTGGCCGGCAGGTTCTGGCCGCCGACGAACACGGCGTGGATGAGCTCGACATCGCCCGGATTGAACGCCTCCAACAGCGGCACCAGGCGGCCAGCGCCGATCTCGGCCTCGACCGAAAAGACACCGACGCGGGCGATGCCGAGCCCGGCCAGCGCGCACTGGCCGAGGGTCTCGCCGTTATTCGCCTCGATGCTGCCATGCACGGCGAGCGCGAAGTCGCGCCCGTCGCGCCTGAACGGCCAGCTCGGTTCGGCGCGGCGGAAATTGAAGTTCAGACAGTCATGCGCAAGCAGGTCCTCCGGCACCAGCGGCGTGCCGCGACGGGCCAGGTAGTCCGGCGAAGCGACGATCACGCGCCGGGTCTCGCCGAGCCGGCGCGCGGTCAGCGTGCTGTCCGGCAGCGGGCCGAAGCGGATCGCCACATCCGCCTCCCCGGCGGCGATGTCGACCACGCGGTCGGTGGTGCCGAGATCGAGCCGGATATGCGGATAGGCCGAGATGAACGCGCCCAGCAGCGGCACCACGGCCAGGCGGCCATGCGCCAGCGCCATGCTGACCCGCAGGCGCCCGCGCGGGGCGCCACGATCGGCAATCGCCTGCTCGGCCTCGTCGAGATCGGCGAGGATGCGTCGGGCGACGCCCAGATACGATCGCCCCTCCGCCGTGGGCGACAGTGCGCGCGTGCTGCGCAGCAGCAGCCGCACGCCGAGCCGTGCCTCGATGCGGTCCACGGCGCGCGCGACGGCGGAGGGGGTGAGGCCCAGCGCGCGGCCGGCGGCGGAGAAGCTGCCGTGATCGATCACGGCAGCGAACAGGCTCAGCGCGCGCGCCCGGTCGGTTCCGTTCACCTTTGCGTCTGGTTCAAAGATGCTTCGCATCGTTTCGGTCTAATCCGGACCGGATGGCCCGTCCATCTTTGCGGACGACATTCATCGACATCGCAAAGGCCGCGTGCATGAAGACCCCTCCCGCGCTCTTCGCCCTCGCCCTCGGAGCCTTCGGCATCGGCATGACCGAATTCACGCCGATGGGGCTCCTGCCGCAGATCGCCGCCAGCCTCGACGTATCGATCCCTCGCGCGGGGATGCTGGTCAGCGCCTATGCGCTCGGTGTCATGATCGGCGCACCGGTCATGACGCTGGGCACCGGCCGCGTCGCGCGTCGCACCCTGCTCATCGGCCTGGCGCTGCTGTTCACCCTCGGCAACGGGCTCGCCGCCCTGAGCCATTCGTATGGTTTGCTGCTGGCCGCACGGGTGATCACCTCGTTCAACCACGGCGCGTTCTTCGGTGTCGGCGCGGTGGTCGCCGCCTCGCTGGTGCCGGCCGAGCGCAGCGCCGGCGCAGTGGCGACGATGTTCATGGGCCTCACCCTGGCCACGGTCGCCGGGGTGCCGCTGGCCACCTGGATCGGCGAGCGGTTCGGCTGGCACGCCACCTTCGGGGTGATCGCGGCGCTCGGCATGGCCATCGTGGCGGCCCTCGCCCTCACCCTGCCCCGGCAGCCCGCGCCGGCGCACGGCAGTGCGCGGGCCGAACTGCGCGTGCTGATGCGTGGCGAGGTGCTGGCGGCGCTGGGGCTGACAGTGCTGGGCTCGACGGCGATGTTCACCGTATTCACCTATATCGTGCCGATCCTGCAACGCGGCAGCCACGCCTCGTTCGGCTTCGTCGCCGCGATGCTGTCGCTATGGGGCGTGGGGCTGTCGGTCGGCAACTGGATCGGCGGCCGCTATGCAGACCGCTCGGTCAACGGCACGCTGATCGCCACGCTGACCGGCCTGGCATTGGTGCTGGTGGCCTTCGCGGTGCTGCTGCCGCATGAGCAGGCGGTGGCGGTGCTGGTGTTCCTGTGGGGGGTGGCGAGCTTCGCGCTGGTCCCACCCCTGCAGATGCAGGTGATGCGTGCAGCCGCCGACGCGCCCAACCTCGCCTCCTCGGTCAATATCGGCGCGTTCAATCTCGGCAACGCGCTCGGCGCCGCACTCGGCGGGGCGATGCTGTCGGCGGGGTTCAGCTATGGCGCGATCCCGCTCGCTGGCGCGGTCACGTCGCTGCTCGGTCTGGGCTGGGTGCTGCTGGGGACGCGACGCCGGGTGGCGGTCTCGTGAGCGGCGTTATCCGATCACCCGGGCGATCGTCGCGACCACCGCTTCCGGCGTGATCAGCCGGGCGCGCTCGAACTGGCGCGGCGTGTCCTTGTGACGGGGGGTGGCCTGTCCCGGACTGTCACGCAGCGTGGCGGAGGTCGGCGTCGACGCTGCTCGACCGGACCGATCTGCGGGCGATACGCGAGGCGGTCGCCAAGCTTGTGACGCTCCAGAACCCGCGCGGCTAGCCCCGCGCGCGCAGCAGACGGGCCTTGTCGCGGGCCCAGTCGCGTTCGGCGATGGCGGCGCGCTTGTCGGCCTTCTTGCGGCCCTCGGCGACGCCGAGCAGCACCTTGGCCATGCCGCGATCATTGAAATGGATGTCGAGCGGCACCAGTGTGGCGCCCTCGCGCTGCACCGCGCCCAGCATCTGGTTCACCTGCTTGGTGTGCAGCAGCAGCTTGCGCGGCGCGCGCGGCTCGAAGCGCGACAGCACGCCGCCCTGGTATTCGGGGATGTAGCAGTTGAACAGCCACAGCTCGCCGTCGCGCTCTCCGGCCCAGGCCTCGGTCAGCGTCGCGCGGCCGTGGCGGAGGCTCTTGACCTCCGGCCCCTTGAGCACGATCCCCGCCTCCATCGTCTCGCGGATGGTGTAGTCGTGACGCGCCTTGCGGTTCTGCGAGGCGATGCCGTGCGCGATCAGGCCGGACTTCGTCTTGTCGGACTTGCTCATCCGGGCAGCGCGACCTCGGGTACGGCACGGTCAGCGGCGCTGGCCAGACCGACCTCGTCCATCGCCTCGCGCACCCGTGCGCGCGCCGCGTCCCCGATCGGTGCGAGCGGCAGGCGCACCGTCTCGGTGCAGCGGCCGAGCAGGCTGAGGGCGTATTTCACCGGGCCCGGATTGCTCTCGACGAACATCGCCTCATGCAGCGCATAGAGGCGCTGCTGGATCTCCATCGCCTCCTGTACCGCGCCCTCGGCCCAGGCCCGATGCACGCGCGCACACAGCCCAGGCGCGACATTGGCGGTGACACTGATGCAGCCCTCGCCGCCGGAGGCGAGGAAGGCGACGGTGGTGGCATCCTCGCCGGAAAGCTGGTTGAACCCCGCCCCGCAGGCGCGGCGGATCGCCAGCGGCCGGGCGAGATTGGCGGTGGCATCCTTCACACCGATGATGTTGGGATGCCGCGCGAGCCGCGCCATGGTCTCGACGCTCATGTCGACCACCGAGCGGCCGGGAATGTTGTAGATCACCAGCGGGATCTCCACCGCATCGGCGATGGTCATGTAGTGACGGTACAGGCCTTCCTGGGTCGGCTTGTTGTAATAGGGTGTCACCACCAGCACCGCATCGGCGCCGCTCTCACGGGCGTGGCGGGTGAGATCGAGCGCCTCGCGGGTCGAGTTCGACCCCGCGCCGGCGATCACCGGAACGCGTCCGCCGGCCTGGCGCACGGTGAGATCGACCACGCGACGATGCTCGGCATGGGTCAGGGTCGGGCTCTCGCCGGTGGTGCCGACGGGCACCAGACCATGCGTTCCCTCGGCGACATGCCAGTCGATCAGCGCTTCCAGCGCCGGTTCGTCGAGCGATCCATCCGTCCCGAACGGCGTGATCAACGCGACGATGGACCCCTTGAACATCCCTCAGAACTCTCCGCTGCGATCCGCGCCACCTGCCGGCGCCGTCGCGAAGCGTGAACCTAGGCAGACACCCCCCGCTCCGCAAGCATTGACCGGCATGCTTGCGGCGGCGGGCCTTCCGCCCGAAGCTGTGCCCGTGCCCAGATCGACCAAGCTCCCGGCGAAACCCGCCCTCCTCGCACTCGTGCTCGGCCTCGCCGCCTGTCAGCCGAATGTTGGCGCCCCGCTGCCGGGCAGTCCGGCCAGCAACGGCGTCACCGTCAACGACGCCCAGCCCGACCCGTCGGTGGCGCAGGCGCTGCGCGACCGCAACTGGGCGCAGGCCCGCGCGCTCGCGGCCCGCGGGGCGGACCCGCTGGCGCCGGAACTGGTCGACTGGCTGCGCCTGCAGACGCCGGATGCGGCCAGTGCCACCGAGATCGCCGCCTTCCTCGACACCCATGCCGGCTGGCCGGGCCGGAGCGTGCTGACGGCACGGCTGAGCCAGGCCCTGGCGGCCGAGCACGACCCGTCGGTGCTGCGGGCCCTTTGCAGCGGTGCGAGACTGGCCGCGACCACGCCCAGCCTGGCGACGCTGACGGCCTGCGGGTCGGTGCTGACGCCAGCGGATGCGGGGTTTGCGGCGCTGCTGCGTCAGGCCTGGATCTCGGGACTCGGCCGGCCGGAGGATGCGCGTGCCTTCCTCGCCCGCTGGGCCGGAGTGGTCACGCCCGGCGATGATGCCGCCCGGTTCGACGCCCTGCTGGCCCGCAACGCGCTGCCGGCCGCCGACGAGATGTCCGGGCGCGTCGATGCGGCGCGGCAACTGCGACTCGCCCTGCGGCGCACGCCGGCGACGGCGGTCACCGCGGCCCAGAGCTTCGTGGCCCAGAGTTTCGCGGCGAGGGGCAATGCCGACCCGGCGCTGCTGCGCGACCTCGCCCACGCCCTGCACCGCCGGGGCAATCTCGATGCGGCCATCGCCCTGTGGTCGGGTCCGGCCGCAGCCCTGTCCGATGCGTCGGCGGGGGCGGAGCGCGGCGCCCTCGCCCGCGACCTGTTTTCAGCCGGACGCGAGGCGGAGGCGCGCCGGATCGCCGATCCTGCATCGATCAGCGACCGGACGGCGCGGGCGGAGCTGCTGTCGCTCGGCGGCTGGATGGCCTGGCGCATGCACGACATCGCGGCCGCCAATGTCGCGTTCGCAGCCCTCGCCCGCACCGCCCGTGCGCCTGCCAGCCTCGCCCATGCCCATTACTGGCTGGCGCGGACCAGCACCGATCGCGCCACCATCGAGGCCGAGGACCAGGCCGCCAGCCTCTATCCGACCACTTTCTACGGCCAGCTCGCCCTCGCCCGCCGGCTGAACGGCGATGCCGCCCCGGCCTTCGACCCGTTCACCACCGCGGGGCTGCGCAGTGCCGCGGCGATGCGGTTCAGCGCCGAACTGGCGCGCGCGCTCGCCGCCCTGCCGCAACCGCAATGGACCCGCGCCCAGGCGCTCGATTTCGCCACCCGCCCCTTCGCCCGGGCCACCGCCCTGCTGGTCGGCTGGGAGCAGACCGTGCCGGCACGCGGCTTCCTGCTGCGTATCGCGATCGACGATACAGACCCGGTCACGCGTGCGATGGCGGCGTCCGAGGCGCTGCATCTCGGCCTGCCGGAGGCGGCGGTGGCAATCTCGCGCATGGTCGGCCGCGAGGGCGTGCCGCTGCTCGATCCGGGCTGGCCCTCGCCCTGGCCGGTGCCTGGCGATCCGGCGCTGCCGCCGGGCCTGGTGGCGGGGCTGATCCGGCAGGAAAGCAGTTTCGACACGCAGGCCAGCAGCCCCGCCGGCGCGCGCGGGCTGATGCAGCTTCTGCCCGGCACCGCCAACGAGATCGCCCGGCGGGACCCGCAGGCCGGCGTGATCCCGCCGGTGAGTGTGGCGATGCTGCTGGATGCGCCGCAGGTCAACATCGCGCTCGGCGAGGCCTATCTGGCCGGGCTGGTGAACCGTTTCTCGGGCAGCCTGCCGGTGGCGGTGGCCGCCTATAATGCCGGCCCGCACCGGCTCGACCTGTGGCTCGGCAGCCCGATGCCGGGGCCGCTGCCGTCCGGCGGCGAGCAGGTGGTGGTCGACTGGATCGAGGCGATCCCGTTCCGCGAAACGCGCGACTATGTCCAGTATGTGCTGGCCAACGCGGCCGTCTATCGCGCCCATCGTGGTGGGCGGCCCTGAGATGGCACGCAGCGACAGGCTTGCCTGGCTGATCGCCTGCGGCTTCGGCAGCGGCCTCGCCCCGCGCGCACCGGGTACGTTCGGATCGCTGCTGGGCCTGGGGATCGGTGGCGTTGTGCTGTGGGCCACAGGCTCGGCCGCAGGCGGCGTCATCGGGCTGCTTGCGGCGGCGGCGGCCGCCACCCTGGCCGGGCTATGGGCGATCGCGCGCGTCTCGGACGGTGACGATCATGGCTGGATCGTGATCGACGAGATCGCCGGCCAGTTGCTGGCGATGCTGCCGCTGGCCGGTCTGGCGGCCGGTCGGGACGTGCGGGTGGCACTGATCGGCGGGGTGATGGCGTTCGTGCTGTTCCGGCTGTTCGACATCACCAAGCCCGGACCGGTGGGCTGGGCCGACCGGCAGCATGGGGGCGCGGGAATCATGGGCGACGATCTGCTGGCAGGTCTCGGGGCGGCGATCGTGCTGGCCGGGCTGCGCTGGCTGGCGGCATATTGGGGCGGGGTCGCATGAGGGACGCGGCCCCGCTGGTGGCGGCACTGATCGCGCGCGGGCTGCGTGTGGGAACCGCCGAGAGCCTCACCGGCGGGCTGATCGCCGCGCGGCTGACGGCGATGGCGGGCGCGTCAGCCTGTGTAGTGGGCGGTTTCGTGACCTACACCGACGCGGCCAAGCACGCGCTGCTGGGCGTGGAGCGCGAATTGCTGGCGGTCGAGGGCGCGGTGAGCGAGGCGGTGGCCTGCGCGATGGCACGCGGAGCACGGGCGCGTCTCGGCGTGGATCTGGCGGTGAGTGCGACGGGCTATGCCGGTCCCCAGGCCGGCCCGGACGGCGAGGTGGGGCTGGTCTGGCTCGCGATCGCGTCTGCCGGCGGAGTGTCGGCGCGACGCTACCGGTTCGGAGGTGATCGGGCGGCGGTGCGCGATGCCAGTGTCGACGCCGCGCTGGCGCTGATCGCCGAGGCAATCGGGGGAGGCAGACAAGAAAACGGCGGACCCGAGGGCCCGCCGTCGATGACCTGACGATCGACCGCCAGATTACTGGGGCTGCGCCGGGGCTTCGGCCGGGGCCGCGGGCGCCGGGGTGTTGGCGGTACGGGCCTGCTGCAGCGACTGCTCGTTCAGGCGCGCCACGGCGGCATCACCCTCGGACTCCTTCGCCATATGCTTGCCCTTGACGTGCTTGGCGGTGTGAGCGTGATGCTTGGTGGCAGCGGAAGCGGCCACCGGGGAGACGGCCAGCGCGGCCACGGCGGCGGCGGCGGCGAACTTGGCGACAATGTTCATGACGATCTTTCCTCTGTTAACCTCAGCCGCGTGCGCGACACACGGCACGGGCCGTTCTGCGGCTCGCATGTCCGACCCAACGGCGCAGGCACCCGCAGGTTCCCGGATAATCGTTACGTCGCCGGCCGTCCATCCGTCACAGGGCGCCGCGCGCCATAGACATCCTCGGCGCGCCTGAGGAAGGCATTGACCATCCGGCGTACCGCTTCGTTGAAGACCACGCCGATCGCGCTCTTGAGGATCGGGTTGCGGAACTCGAAATCGACGAAGAAATCCACCGTGCAGCCCTGACCGGCGGCGGCCGGGGAAAACGACCATTCGTTGTTGAGGTAGCGAAAGGGGCCGTTCTCGTAGCGCACCCGCACGCGACGGGGGCGATCGAGGGCGACGCGGGAGGTGAAGCTCTCGCGGAACGGGCCGAAGCCGATCGAGAGATCGGCGACCAGCTCCGTGTCGCTGCGGCTGCGGATACGCGCACCCGTGCACCACGGCAGGAAACGCGGATAGGCGCCGACATCGGCGACGAGGTCGAACATCTGCTCCGCGCTGAAGGGGAGCGCGCGTTTCTCCGCATAGGTGGGCATCGCTCAGCCGAAACGGGCGAGTCGTGCGGCGCGCAGCTGCGCGAAATCCGAATCGGCGTGATAGGAGGAGCGCGTCAGCGGCGTGGAACTGACCATCAGGAAGCCACGGGCACGGGCCATCGCCGCATAATCGGCGAATTCGTCGGGGGTGACGAATTTCTCCAGCGCGGCATGCTTCACGGTCGGCTGGAGATACTGGCCGATGGTGATGAAATCGACGTCCGCCACACGCATGTCGTCCATCACCTGCAGGATCTCGGGGCGCTCCTCGCCGAGCCCGACCATCAGACCGGACTTGGTGAAGATGGTGGGATCGAGCAGCTTGACCCGATCGAGCAGGCGCAGCGACTGGTAGTAGCGCGCGCCGGGACGGATCGACGGGTACAGCCGCGGCACGGTCTCGAGATTGTGGTTGAACACGTCCGGCTTCGCCGCGACGACGATCTCCAGCGCGCCGGGCTTGCGCAGGAAGTCCGGTGTCAGGATCTCGATCGTGGTGTCGGGCGCGGCCGCGCGGATCGCGCCGATCACCGCGGCGAAATGCGCCGCCCCGCCATCGGGCAGATCATCGCGGTCGACGGAGGTGATCACGACGTGGCGCAAGGCCAGCCTGGCCACCGCATCGGCGACGCGCTGCGGCTCGCCGTCATCGAGCGCTTCCGGCAGGCCGGTGCGTACGTTGCAGAAGCTGCATGCGCGGGTGCAGATCTCGCCCATGATCATCATCGTGGCGTGACGCTGCGACCAGCACTCGCCGATATTGGGGCAAGCCGCCTCCTCGCAGACCGTGGCGAGGTTGTTCTCGCGCATCAGGGCGCGGGTCTCGTGATAGACCGGATGACCGGGCGCACGCACCCGGATCCAGTCCGGCTTGCGCCGGATCGGGTTGTCGGGACGATGCGCCTTCTCGGGATGGCGCAGACCTGCCTGCGTGCCCTGCCCTTCCCGCCGATGATCGATCACCAGTCGCGTCGCCACCGCGCCCGCCCCCCGCCTGATTTCGGCCTAGCAAGTGGACCTGCGGTCGCGGATCGTCAAGCGCGAGCCGCGCCGGAAGAGACGATGGCGGGCCGATCGACGCCGTTGCGTTCCGGCCACAGCAGCCGTTGATGTACGTTCGCGACGAATGGATCGGTCTTGCGCCGAACCACGGGCAGCGCCTATGCGGACGCATGCAAATGCGAGTAATTCTCATAGCCGCCAGTGGCGCCCTCGGGCTCATGTCGGTTCCGGCTCGGGCGCGAGACAACACCGCTCCCGCCACTACCCCCGATGAGACGCAGCAGACCATCGTCGTGCATGGCGTCCAGCGCGGTCCGGTGGCCAAGAACTCCGCCGCCGGCACCAAGACCGACACGCCGATCACCGAGATTCCGCAATCGGTCAGCGTGGTCACCCAGTCCACCATCCGGCTGATGGATGCGCAGAACCTCAACATGCTGATGCGCTATGTCTCGGGCGTGACGCCGGAGACGCGCGGCGGCGATGCGGCGCGCTATGACCTGCTCAGCGTGCGCGGCTTCGACGCCGACACGTACTACAACGGGCTGAAGCTGCTCTCCAATGGCCAGTATGCCGCCCCGCAGGTCGATCCGATGGTGCTGGGGCGCGTCGATGTGCTGAATGGCCCGATTTCGGTGCTGTATGGCCAGGCGGCCGCCGGTGGCGTGCTCGACCAGACCACCACCCTGCCCGAGCCCGGTCCGCTGCATGGCACTTTTGCGGTGGAAGGAGGCAATTTCCGCCATGCGCAGGGGTTCGGCGATGTGTCCGGCTCGCTCGATGCATCGGGCAAGTGGGCCTTCCGCGTCACCGCGGTCGCACGCAGCCAGGACGACCAGACGGATCACACGCGCGACGAGGAGGTGGCGGTCGCGCCCTCGCTGAGCTGGCGACCGGACGAGAAGACCACGATCAATTTCATCGGCCTGTATGAATGGACACCTCAGAGCGGCGGCTACAGCGGCATCCTGCGCGGCATGGACGTCCCGATGGGTTTCTTCACCGGCGACACGAATTTCAACCGCTTCTATCGCACCGAGGGCTCGTTCGGCCTGCAGTTCGAGCGCCGGGTCAATGACTGGCTCACCCTGCGCAGCAACGACCGCTGGTTCCATGTGGCGCTGGATTACCGCAGCGTCTATGCCTCCTCCATCGACACCACCACGCCATACACGATCAACCGCGGCATCGCCGCCTCGACCGAGTGGTCGGACCAGTATGCCTCCGACAACCAGGCGGAGGCGAAGTTCCATACCGGGACGGTCTCGCACACGGTGCTGGCGGGATTCGATTTCCAGCACCTCGACAGCGCCTATGATTCCGGCTTCGGCTATGTGGGCGGTGGGGCCGGCGCAGTGCCGCCGCCGGATCTGAACTGGAAGAACCCGGACTACACGCTCGCGGTGACGCCGCCGGCGAAGACCAAGACCGACGTCACGCTGGCCCAGTATGGCATGTATCTGCAGGACCAGCTCCGCTGGCACCGCTTCGTCCTCACACTGTCGGGCCGGCATGACTGGGCAGGCACCATCACCCGCACGCCCTCCAACAACTCGCGCTCGACCCAGTGGGACAGCGCCTCGACCGGCCGCGCCGGCATCAACTATGTGTTCGCCAACGGGATCGCACCGTATTTCAGCTATTCGCAGTCGTTCAGCCCACTGGCCGGCACGGATGCCAACGGCAAGCCGTTCAAGCCCGAGCGCGGCGAGCAGTACGAGGTGGGCGTGAAATACGCGCCTCCTGGCCGGAACATCCTCCTCACGCTCGACGGCTACGACCTGACCCGCAACAACCTGCTGACCGGCTCGTCGCCGCTCAACCCCTATCTCTATGTGCAGGCCGGCGAGGCACGTTCGCTGGGCATCGAGGCGGAGGCGCGGGCGACGTGGCATAATGTCCAGCTCATCGCCAATTACGCCTACATCAACGCCTACTACACCAAGGACAATACCGGGCTGAAGGGCAAGCGCCTGGCCGCGGTGCCGCACAACGCGGTGTCGCTGTGGGGGATGTACAGCCTGCCGAAGACCGGGCTGAGCCTCGGGGCGGGGATGCGCTACACCGGCAGCAAGCCGAGCGTGGACAACTCCTACTCGGTGGGCGACGTGACCCTGTTCGACCTGGTGGCACGATACGATCTCGGGGTCGCCGACCGGCGCCTGAAGGGCTTCGAGCTGACCGCGAACGTCAACAACCTGTTCGACCGCGCCTATATCGCCTCGTGCTATTACGGCGAGTGGTGCGGACAGGGCTATCGCCGCACGGTAATGGGCGGTCTCGCCTGGCATTTCTAGCAGTCACCGGATGCTGGCGTCGCGCACGACCCTGCTGCTGCTGCATCGCTGGGTCGGGCTCGCCCTGGCGGCGTTCCTGGTCTGCGAGGGGCTGACGGGCAGCGTCATCGTCTTCGACGACGCGCTCGACGCATGGCTGAACCCCGACCTGTTCGACGTGGCCGCGCGACCGGGCCTGCCCCCGCAGGAGCTGATCGACCATATCGAGGCGCAACGGCCGCAGGCGAGCGTGAGCTACATCATCCACCGCCCGCCGCCGGGGCGCGCGGCGGTGGCGTTCCTCTCGCCACGCGGCGGTGCGCCGCTCGCCGAGGACGAGATCTTCGCCGATCCGGCCACCGGCCGCGTGCTGGGCGGGCGGCTGTACGGCGGGTGCTGCGTGTCGCGGCGGGTGCTGATCCCGTTCATCTACCGTATCCACGATTCGCTCGCGCTGGGGGTGTTCGGCCAATGGCTGCTGGGCGCGGTGGCGATCGCCTGGGCGCTGGATTGCATCAACGGTTTCCTGCTGACCCTGCCGCCGCATCTGGTCAGCCGACGGCAGATCGCGCTCAAGCAGTGGCGGCTGGCCTGGACCATCAGCCTCGCACGAGGCGGCATCCGGCGGCTGTTCGACCTGCACCGGGCGGTGTCGCTGTGGCTGTGGGTCGTGTTGTTCGGCATCGCGATCAGCGGCATCTCTCTGACCCTGCCGCGCAGCTTCGAGAGGGTGGTGGCGTATCTGCTGCCGGTCCAGGGTGCCGCGGACGATCCGCCAGCGGCTGACGCGCGACAGCCGGGCAATCTCGACCGGATGGAGGATGCGGCCTGGCACGCGGCGCGTGCGGCGGGCTGGCAGGGCGGGCGGCCCTCCGGGTTGTTCCGGTTCGGCGGAACGACCACCTTCTACTTCAGCCAGGACGGCACGACACGCGGCACTGGTTTCGGCTCATGGCACGTGCGGATCGATGCGTCCGGCCGCACCCAGGTCCTGCATCCGGGCACCGGTCGCGCCGGCGACGTGGTACTCGCCCTGCAACTGCCCTGGCATGACGGACGCCTGATCGGGCTGACGGGACGGATCCTGGTCGCGGTGAGCGGGGTGGCGACGGCGATGCTGTCGGTCACCGGAGTGCTGATCTGGTGGCGCAAGCGCCGTTCCCGCCTGTCGATGGCGCGCCGCCGCCTGGCCGGGAGCGGCGATGCGCTAGGCAAGCGAAGGAAAAGCGACCATAGTGTAAAACGGCTGACGTTGACCGAATGACAGCAAGGCAACAGCCAGCGAACGGACAGACAGCCGGCAAACGGGCTGAGACGATCCCCTGATATGGCCCGGGGAACAAGGAGCCGGCTATGACCCTCATCACGGATCCCCCGGTCCTGAACCTCACCGAATGCGATCGTGAGCCGATCCACCGTCCCGGTGCCATCCAGCCGCACGGACTGCTTCTGGTCGCCGACCGACTTTCACTGGTCGTGGTCGCCTGCGCCGGCGAGGTCGAGGCGCGGCTGACGGATCCGGTTCTCGGCCGTCCCGTCAGCGAGTTGCTGGGCATCCAGGCCGCACACCACCTCGCCCGGCATTTCGCGGACGAGGCGCCGACCGTGCCCGACCCGCTGGTCGTGCTCGACGGCACCATCGCCGGCCGCAGCGAAACCTTCGTGGCGGTGGCCCATCGCAAGGGCGAACAGATCCTCATCGAGCTGGAACCGATGGACGAGGATCCCCGTGGCGCGATGCAGCTCCTCGCCGAGCTGGAGAGCCTGGGGCGCTGGTTCGAGGCGGCGCCGCAGATCGCCTCGCTGTGCGAGCGCGGTGCGACCGCGTTCGGCAGCATCACCGGTTTCGACCGCGTCCTGATCTACCGCTTTCTCGATGACGGTACCGGCCGGGTGGTGGCCGAGACGCGCAGCGACGCGCTGGACAGCTTCCTCAACCATCATTTCCCGGCCGCCGACATCCCGCAACAGGCGCGCGCGCTGTATCTGCGCTCGCTGGCCCGTGCGATTCCGGATGTCGGCTACACGCCCGCCCCGATCCGCCCGGAGAGTTTCGCCGGACTCGATCTGAGCGATACCGGGCTGCGCAGTGTCTCGCCGGTGCATCTGCAATACATGCGGCACATGGAGGTCGGGGCATCGGCCTCGTTCTCGATCGTGTGCGAGGACCGGCTGTGGGGGCTGGTGGCCTGTCACCACGCCATCCCGCGACGTCTGTCGCGCGAGACGGTGCTGCGCGGTGTCGCTCTGGCCGGCGTGCTGGGGCGGCAGATCCGGGCCCGCGAGCAGTCGGGCGCCTATGACGAGCGACTGCGGCTGCGCGAGGCGGTGGAAGAGCTGGCGACGCATTTCGACACCGACAAGAGCAGCGCGGCCTTGTTCGGAGGCATCGGCGACATTCTCGCACTCACCTTCGGCGCGCATGGTTTCATCCATGTGATGGGCGATGACGCCACGGCTTGGGGCATCACCCCGACCGGAGCCGATCTCGAGGGGCTGGTGGCCTGGGCCCGGGACAGCGCGATCGCTTCGCTGACAGCGCAGACTCAGGTGTTGCAGACGCAGTGCCTGTCGGCGCTCTACGCCCCCGCCCTGGCGTGGCCCGACCGGGCGAGCGGTCTGCTGTGCCTGCGCATGCCCAATCCGCACGAACTGCTGATCTGGACGCGGGTGGAGCAGCGCGAGGAAATCGCCTGGGCGGGCAATCCGCACACGGCCGACAAGAGCGATGACGACCGCAGCCTGACGCCACGCGCCTCGTTCGCGACCTGGGTGGAATCCGTGCGTGGCCGCTCGGCAGCATGGACCCAGGAGGAGGTGGATGCGGCGCGGCACTTCCAGCGTCTGCTGGCCAAGGCACAGGACGATCGTGCCGCCGCGCGTCTGAACCGTGAGCTCCAGCGCACGCTCGGCGAGCGCGACGCGCTGCTTCGGCAGAAGGATCTGCTGATGCGCGAGATCGATCACCGCATGCTCAATTCGCTCCAGCTCGTCGGCTCGTATCTGGCGTTGCAGGCGCGCGAGGCGGGGCCGGGGTCGGTGTCCGACCATCTGGTGCAGGCACAGGCGCGGCTAGCGGCGATCGGACTGGTGCACAGGCAGCTCTTCCGCCGCGAACAGACCGACACCGTCGACCTGCGCGTCTATCTCGGCGAGCTGATGCGCGATCTCGGGCAGGCGCTTGGCGGGGAGTGGGCGCCGCATCTCCGCTCGATTCTCACGCCGATCCTGATGACCGGCGACCGCGCCATGCATGTCGGCATCGTGCTGGTCGAGCTGGTGATCAACGCATCCAAATACGCCTATGGCGGCGCGCCTGGTCCGATCGCCGTCACGCTCGGCCGCCAGGGCGGCCAGGTGCGGCTGACGGTGGCCGATCAGGGCGTCGGGCGTGATATCGCCGGAATCGAGGCCGGCGGGGGCGCGACGGGCAAGGGCACGGGCTTCGGCAGCCTGATGGTGCGCGCCACCGTCGCGCGGCTGGGGGGCACCCTCACCGACGACGCGCTGCGGCGCGGACTGAGCCTGACGCTGGTGGCGCCGATCACCGCGCCCGAGCCGTGAGGGCGCTGCTGCGCGAGGCGACGCGGCCGTTCCACGCACGTGTCGATGCGCTCGGCTCCGGGCTCGATTTGCGCACACGCTCGGGATACGGCGCGTTGCTGTGTGCGCACGCCTCGGTGCTGCCCGGGCTGGAGACAGTGCTCTCGGCCGGGCCGGTGCCACCGGACTGGTCGCAGCGTCGGCGGACGGATGCACTGCTGGGCGATCTGAAAGTGCTGGGACTTGCCCCGGGCACGGTGCTCGTGCCTCCCGCACTCGATGATCCGGCGGCCCGGCTCGGGGCGCTGTACGTGATCGAAGGATCCCGGCTCGGCAACGAGGTCCTGCGGCGACAGGTCATCGACGCCTGGCCGGAGGCGCCGGTGGCTTTTCTCGCTCATGGAGCGAATGCCGGCCTTTGGCAGCGCTTCGTCGCATGGCTGGCCACCTTCGCAGCCGACGCTGCGGCTCTCGACGTCGCAGCGCGGGGCGCGGGCGCGGTGTTCGAGCTCTACGAGCGGGCCTTTCTCGAGCAGTTGAGCCGCGCGCGGGAGAATTCAGGCCGCGGCGGTGTCCCTGCCGGATAGGCTGCGCTCGCGACGGGTTCAGATGTGGATCACGCGGCCATAGGCATCAAGCACGGATTCGTGCATCGCCTCGCTCACCGTCGGATGCGGAAAGACCGTGTGCATCAGCTCTTCCTCGGTGGTCTCCAGCGTGCGCGCGATGACGAAGCCCTGGATCATCTCGGTGACTTCCGCACCCACCATGTGCGCACCGAGCAGCTCACCGGTCTTCGCATCGAAGATGGTCTTGATCAGGCCTTCGGGTTCACCCATCGCGATCGCCTTGCCGTTGCCGATGAACGGGAAGCGGCCGATCTTCAGTTCGTGGCCGGCTTCCTTCGCCTTCGCTTCAGTCAGACCCACGGAGGCCACCTGTGGACGCGCATAGGTGCAGCCCGGGATATTGCCGGTCTCGAACGGATGCGGATTCTTCCCCGCGATCGCCTCGATGCAGACGATTCCCTCATGGCTAGCCTTGTGCGCAAGCCAGGGCGGGCCGGCGACATCGCCGATCGCATACACGCCCGCCTCGCCCGTGCGGCCGAAACCGTCGACGACGATATGGGTGCGCTCGACCTTCACTTTGGTGCCATCGAGACCGAGATCCTCGACATTGCCGACGATGCCGGCGGCGACGATGACGGTGTCGACGTCGAGGGTCTCGGATTTTCCACCCGCCTCGACGGCGATGCGCACGCCGTCGGCATGTCTCTCGGGCGTGCCGAGTTTGGCGCCGGTGACGATCCTCATCCCCTGCTTCTCGAATGCCTTGCGGGCGAAGGTGCTGATCTCGGCATCCTCGACCGGCAGGATGCGGTCGAGCATCTCGACCACCGTCACCTCCGCGCCCATGTTGCGGTAGAAGCTGGCGAATTCGATGCCGATCGCACCGGAACCGATCACCAGCAGCCTCTTCGGCATGGCTTTCGGCACCATCGCCTCGCGATAGGACCAGAACCGCTCACCATCGATCTCGAATCCGGGCAGCACCCGGGCACGCGCGCCGGTGGCGAGGATGATGTGCTTCGCATTCAGCGTGGCGGTTGTCTTGCCGTCCTTCTCGACGAGAAGCCTGCCCGGGCCAGCAAGCTTTCCACGCCCATCAAACACCGGCACCTTGTTCTTCTTGAGCAGATGGGCGACGCCCGATGAAAGCTGCTTCGCGACCCCGCGCGAGCGCTTCACCACTTTCTGCAGATCGAAGCCGACATTGTCGGCAGAGAACCCGAATTCGCCGAGATTGTGCAGCAGGTGGTTGATCTCCGACGAGCGCAGCAGCGCCTTGGTCGGAATACAGCCCCAGTTGAGGCAGATGCCACCGAGATGGGTGCTTTCCACCACCGCGACCTTGAGGCCCAGTTGCACACCGCGGATCGCGGTGACGTAACCGCCCGGACCGCCGCCGACGATGATGACGTCGAAAGTCTGCTCGGCCATCTCAGATCACCAGAGTCATCGGGTGTTCGACGACTTCCTTGAATTTTGCCATGAACTCCGCTGCCAGCGCGCCATCGACGACGCGATGGTCGACCGACAGCGTGCAGCTCATCACGGTCGCGATCTCGAGCTTGTCGCCTGAGCGCACCACCGCTCGCCGATCTCCCGCACCGAAGGCGAGGATCGCCGCCTGCGGCGGATTGATGATGGCAGCGAACTCGCGCACGCCGAACATCCCCATGTTGGAGATCGAGAACGTCCCGCCCTGGAACTCCTCGGGGCGCAGCTTGCCGGCACGCGCCTTCTCGATCAGTACGCGCGCCTCGCGGGCGACCTCGGGCAGGGTCTTGCGATCGGGGCTGCGCACGATCGGCGTGATCAACCCATCCGGGATCGAGACGGCGACCGAAATATCCACCTCGTCATAGAGGATGGTCTCGGCGTCAGTGTAGCTGGCATTGACCTTGGGCACGCGACGCAGCGTCACGGCCGCCGCCTTGATCAGCATGTCGTTGACCGACATCTTGAACGCGTCCGGGCCCTCTGCGGGTGAGAGCGCATTGAGCTGCTTGCGCAGATCAAGCAGCCGGTCGAGCTCGACGTCGATGGTGACGTAGAAATGCGGGACCTGCTGCTTGCTCTCGGTGAGCCGGCGCGCGGTGACCTTGCGGATGTTGGAGTTCCTGATCGCCTGATGCGGCGCGGCGATGCCGGTTGCGGTCGCGGGCTTTGCAGCGGCGGCAGCCGGCGCAGCCTCTGGTGCAGACTGGAGGTCGCGGCGCAGGATACGGCCGTTCGGACCGCTGCCTTTCAGCGTCGACAGATCGATGCCCTGCTCCTTCGCGAGACGCCTGGCTAGCGGCGAGGCAATGACCCGCCTGGCAGCGGGCGCTGCCGAGGTGGAGACGGGCTTCGGCGCGGGCGCCTCGGCTTTGACCGGCTCGGGTGCCGGTGTCGCCTCGGGCTTCGACGCCGCGGCCGCGGCCGATTCCGGAACGCTCTCGCCCTGCTCGACGAGAATGCCGATCGGCGTGTTGACGGCGACCGCCTCGGTGCCGTCGGCGATCAGGATCCTGCCGAGGATGCCCTCATCGACGGCCTCAACCTCCATCGTCGCCTTGTCGGTCTCGATCTCGGCGATCACCTCGCCGGATTTCACCGAATCGCCTTCCTTCTTGAGCCAGCGCGCCAGCGTGCCTTCGGTCATCGTCGGCGACAGCGCGGGCATCAGGATGTTGGTGGCCATCTCGCTTGCCCCCTCAGACGATCTTCTTGACCGCATCCACCACCCAGTCGGGCTGCGGAAGCGCGAGTTTCTCGAGATTGGCCGCATAGGGCAGCGGAATGTCGAGACCGGCGACACGCACCGGCGGCGCGTCGAGCCAGTCGAAGGCATGCTCGATCACCTGCATCGAGATTTCCGCACCGATACCGGCGAACGGCCAGCCCTCCTCGACGCAGACCACGCGCGAGGTCTTCTTCACGCTCTCGATGATCGTTGCCGTGTCGAGCGGACGCAGCGAGCGCAGGTTGATCACCTCGGCCGAGATGCCTTGCGCTGCCAGAGTCTCGGCGGCCTTGAGGGCCACGCCGACCATGATCGAGAAGGCGACGATGGTGACATCGGTGCCTTCGCGCTCGATCTTCGCCCGCCCGATCGGCAGGACGAAATCAGGATCGACGGGAACCTCGAAGCTCTGGCCGTAGAGGATCTCGTTTTCGAGGAACACCACCGGGTTCGGATCGCGGATCGCGGCGCGCAGCAGGCCCTTGGCGTCTGCCGCGGAATAGGGTGCGAGCACCTTGAGGCCCGGCACGTGCGCATACCAGCTCGCATAGCACTGGCTGTGCTGTGCACCGACGCGCGAGGCAGCACCGTTGGGGCCGCGGAACACGATCGGACACCCCATCTGGCCGCCGGACATGTACAGCGTCTTGGCGGCCGAGTTGATGATCTGGTCGATCGCCTGCATGGCGAAGTTGAAGGTCATGAACTCGACGATCGGCTTAAGACCGGTCAGCGCCGCGCCCACCGCCATGCCGGTGAAGCCGTGCTCGGTGATCGGCGTATCGATGACCCGGCTGGGGCCGAACTTGTCCAGCAGGCCCTGGCTGATCTTGTAGGCGCCCTGGTATTCGGCGACCTCCTCGCCGAGCAGGAACACGTCCGCATCGGCTTCCATCTCGGCCGCCATCGCATCGCGCAGCGCCTCGCGCACCGTCATCGTGCGGGTCTCGCCCCACTCCTGCTCGGGGGCAGGTGCGGCCAGCGTCGGCGCGCGCTCCGCGGCGCCGGTATCGGCGATCGCCTTGGCCGAACCGGCCTCGGCGACGGGAGCGGCCGGCGACGGAGCCGGCTTCGACGCCTCGGCGGCATCCACGTCCTCGCCGTCGGCGGCGAGCACGGCGATCGGCGTATTGACCGCCACACCCTCGGTGCCCTCCTCGACGAGGATCTTCGCAAGCCGGCCTTCATCGACCGCCTCGACTTCCATCGTCGCCTTGTCGGTCTCGATCTCTGCGATCACCTCGCCGGAGCGGATCTCGTCGCCGGGCTTCTTGAGCCAGCGCGCCAGCGTCCCCTCGGTCATGGTCGGCGACAGCGCCGGCATCAGGATTTCGGTGCTCACCGGATCAGGCCTCCACCAGCACGTCTGTCCAGAGCTCGGAGACGTCCGGCTCAGGGCTGGACTGCGCGAACTCGGCCGCATCCAGCACGATCTTCTTGATCTCGTCCTCGATCGATTTCAGCTCGGCCTCGCTGGTGCCGTCACGCAGCAGGGCCTGACGCACGCGTTCGATCGGATCGTGCTCGGCCCGCATCTTCTCGACTTCCTCGCGTGTGCGGTACTTGGCCGGGTCGGACATCGAATGGCCGCGATAGCGATAGGTCTGCATCTCCAGCAGATAAGGTCCCTTTCCGGCGCGGCAGTGCTCGACCGCGATGCGGGCGGCGTCATGCACGGCTGCGACATCCATGCCATCGACCTGCAGGCCGGGAATCCCCCACGGGCTGCCGTTGCGCGACAGGTCCTTGCTGGCCGAGGCGCGCTCGACGGAGGTGCCCATGCCGTAGCGGTTGTTCTCGATGACGAAGATGCAGGGCAGCTTCATCAGGGCGGCGAGATTGAAGCTCTCGTAGACCTGGCCCTGGTTGGAGGCACCCTCACCGAAATAGGCCACCGCAACCTCGTCGGTACCGCGATACTTGTTGGCGAACGCCAGCCCGATGCCCAGGCTGACCTGGGCGCCGACGATGCCATGGCCGCCGTAGAAATGCTGCTCCTTGCTGAACATGTGCATCGAGCCGCCCTTGCCGTGGCTGTAGCCGCCCGAGCGCCCGGTCAGCTCCGCCATCACGCCCCGCGCCTCCATGCCCGTCGCCAGCATGTGACCATGGTCGCGATAGGAGGTGATGATCTTGTCGCCCTGCTTGAGCGTCATCTGCACGCCGACGACGACGGCTTCCTGGCCGATGTAGAGATGGCAGAAGCCACCGATCAGACCCATCCCGTAGAGCTGTCCGGCGCGCTCCTCGAAGCGGCGGATGAGCGTCATCTCGCGGAAGGCGGTCTTCAGTTCGTCGGGTGTGAGCTGCGGTGCGTTGCTGAGCTCACCCGCATTGGCTGCGATCTTGGTCTCTTGCGGCGCTTCGGCCATCGATTTTCCCCCTTCCCGTCATCGAATGACAGTGCAGAAGGCTGGCATACTCCGCTGCGTGGTTTTGTAAAAGTGGGCCGCGCGGTGTAAATTAGGTCAATTAACGATCTTCAACGGACCCTGACGCGGCTGGTCGCGGCACGGCCGGTGGCATCGATCATCTCCAGATGCACACAGCCTGACCCGGCCGGCGTCCAGGACGGGGCGAGCCCGCCGATCCCGGGCTGAACCCGTCGGTCAAACTGGCCCGGCGACGCTGCTGTCAACGAAGCCCGGCGCGGTCAAACATCGCGGATGAGACCCGGCACCCGGCGCGCCGCTCAGGGCGCCGACCAGTCTCCGGAGCGGCCACCGGACTTGGCGATCACCCGCAGCCGCTCGACGCTCATGCCGCGATCGATCGCCTTGCACATGTCATAGAGCGTCAGCGCCGCGACGGAGGCCGCGGTCAGCGCTTCCATCTCGACGCCGGTGGGGCCGGTGGTGCGCACGGTGGCGCGGATGTCGATCCCCTGGCCGTCGGGGCTCGCGTCGAGCGCGACCTTGGCAGAGCTGATCGGCAGCGGGTGGCAGAGCGGGATCAGCGACGCGGTCTGCTTGGCGGCCATGATGCCGGCGATGCGGGCGGTGGCGAGCACGTCGCCCTTGGGCATGGCGCCCGACAGGATCGCGGCGAGCGTCTCGGGGCGCATGCGGATGGTGGCGGCAGCGGTCGCGGTGCGGCTGGTGGCGGGCTTGTCGCCCACATCGACCATCGCCGCGCGCCCTTCCGCGTCGAGATGGGTGAGGCGCCCGTCACTCATCGGCTCACGTGCCGAGCAGGGCGCGCGTCGCGGCCTCGATGTCGGGCTGGCGCAGCAGGCTCTCGCCGACCAGGAAGCACGACGCACCCGCCCCGGCCAGATGGCGGATATCGGCATGGGTGGCGATACCGCTCTCCGCCACCGCGATGCGGTCGGGCGGCAAGGTCGGCGCCAGCGTGAGCGTGGTGTCGAGATCGGTGACCAGGGTGCGCAGGTTGCGGTTGTTGATGCCGATCAGCGGCGTATCGAGGGCAAGCGCACGCTGCAGCTCGTCGGCATCGTGCACCTCGACCAGCACGTCGAGATCGATCGCCCGCGCGATCTGCAGCATCTCGTGGGCGCGCTCGTCGGTCAGCGCCGCCATGATCAGCAGGATGCAGTCCGCACCCGCGCAGCGGCTCTCGTAGACCTGCCACGGATCGAGAATGAAATCCTTGCGCAGCACCGGCAGGGCGGTCGCCGCGCGGGCCTTCTTGAGATCATCGAGCGAGCCGAGAAAGGACGGCCCCTCGGTCAGCACCGACAGACAGCTCGCGCCGGCGCGCTCGTAGTCCCGCGCGATCGCCACCGGATCGAAATCCGGCCGGATCAGCCCGGCCGAGGGCGAGGCGCGTTTGAGTTCGGCGATCAGGCCCGGACGGCGCTCGGCCGTCGCCTGGAGCAGGGCGGCGGCGAAACCGCGCGGGCGATCCTCGGGCGAGCGCTCGCGCAGCTTCGCTTCCAGCGCCTTCAGCGGCGTATCGAGGCGGCGGCGCTCGACCTCGACCAAGGTCTGGGCACAGATCCGCTCCAGCACGTCCGGCAGGGGAGAGGCAGCCATCGCAGTCGGGGTCATCGGTCTCGTTTCAGCATCCGGTCGAGGCATTGCGACGGTTCAGGCGGTCGCATGGTCGGCCCGGGCGGCGGCCACCCGCGCCCGGAGGCGGCGCAATACGCCCTTCGCCGCCCCGGCGTCGAGACTTTCCGCAGCCAGACCCGCCCCCTCGCGCAGGTCTGCCGCGCGTCCGGCGACGATCAGCGTGGCGGCGGCGTTGAGCAGCACGATGTCGCGATAGGCCCCATGCGCCCCGTCAAGCAGGGCGACGAGGGCGGCGGCGTTATGGGCCGGATCGCCGCCGCGAACGGCTTCCAGCGGCGCGACCGCGAGGCCGGCCTGCTCGGGATGCACCTCAAAGCGACGGACCTCCCCCGCCTCGATCGCGGCAACCTGTGACGGGCCGGACAGGGCGAGTTCATCGAGGCCGCCCGCGCCATGCACGACCCAGGCGCGCTCGGAGCCCAGCGCGGCCAGCGTCTCGGCGAGCGGGCCGAGCCAGCGCGAGTCGTAGACGCCGACGAGCTGGCGGCGCACCCCGGCCGGATTGGCCAGCGGGCCGAGCAGATTGAAGATGGTGCGGAAGCCGAGCGCCCGACGCGCGTTCGCGGCGTGGCGCAGGGCGGGATGGTAGGCGGGAGCGAAGAGGAAGCTCAGTCCGTCCTCGGCCAAGGCGCGCTCGGCGTCGTCATCGGAGCCATCCAGCGAGGCCGCTCCGAGAGCGGCGAGCACGTCGGCCGCACCGGTGATCGAGGACACGGCGCGATTGCCGTGCTTGGCGACCGGAACGCCCGCCCCGGCCACCACGAATGCCACCGCGGTGGAGACGTTGAGCGTGCCGTGCAGGTCGCCCCCCGTCCCGACCACATCAACCGCATCGTGCGGGGCGGCGACGCGGCGCATCGCGGCGCGCATCGCGCGCACCGCGCCGCGGATCTCGTCGGTGGTCTCGCCGCGCAGGCGCAGGGCCATCAGCAGGGCGGCGATCTGCGCATCGTCGAATTCGCCGCGCATGATGGCGCCGAACGCGGCCTCGGCTTCGGCCTCGGACAGGGTCTCGCCGCCGGCGACGGCCGCCAGCCAGGTCTTCGGCGTGCTCACGCGGCTTCGACCAGACGGGAGGCGCGCGCGAGGCGGAGGAAATTCTCCAGCAGCGCGTGGCCGTGCTCGGAGGCGATGCTCTCGGGGTGGAACTGAACGCCGTGGATCGGCAGCGAGCGGTGGCGCAGGCCCATGATGATGCCGTCATCGAGCTCGGCATTGACCACCAGCTCGTCGGGCAGGTCGTCGCGGCGGACGATCAGGCTGTGATAGCGCGTCGCCCGATAGGGGCTGGGCAGGCCGGCGAACACGCCGCTGCCGTCATGCGCGACGTTCGAGGTCTTGCCGTGCATCGGCGTGGTGCGGACCACCGCACCGCCGAACACCTGCCCGATCGCCTGATGGCCGAGACAGACGCCCAGCAGCGGGGTCGGGCGCGGCTGTTCGGCGACCGCGGCGATCAGGTCGCAGCAGATCCCGGCCTCGTTGGGCGTGCAGGGGCCGGGCGACAGCACGATCGCCTCGGGCCGCAACGCCAGCGCCTCGTCGGCCGACAGCGCATCGTTGCGACGCACGTCGCACTCCGCTCCGAGCTCGCCGAGATAGTGCACGAGGTTGAAGGTGAAGCTGTCGTAGTTGTCGATGACGAGGATCATGCCGGCCCCAAGGTCAGGCCGACAAGGCTAGCCCAGATCGGCAGGCAGGTTAAGCACATCAATGAGCGGCCGACGGGATGGCGGCGAGGAACCCGGCCACGGTGTCTTGGATCGGCGTGGTGGCGCGACCGATCAGCCGGCCGAGGGCGCCGCCATCGTCGAACAGCGCTCCGCGGGCGATACCCGCATCGGTGTCGGCGAGGATTTCGGCGAATGTCTGCGGCAGGCCGCCCGCCCGCGCCGCATCGCACAGGGCGTCGGGCGCGATGTCGCGATAGGGGATCGACTCGCCTGTCAGGCGGGACAGGATGGCGGCGAGCTCGGCAAGGCTGAAGGCGGTGTCGCCGGCGAGTTCGTGAATGCGGCTGGTTTCCGTCCCCGAGACCAGTGCGGCGGCAGCGGCGGCGGCGTAATCCGCGCGGCCGGCGGACGAGATGCGGCCCTCTCCTGCTGCGCCGAACAGCACCTGCTGCCGCAGCGCCTCGGGCAGGCGCCAAGTGAAGACCTCGTTATACCAGCCATTGCGCAGCAGCACATGCGGCAGGCCGGAGGCACGGATCAGGGCCTCGGTGGCCCGATGCTCCTCGGCGAGGGCCAGCGGCGAGGTGTCGGCGCGCAGGATCGACGTATAGGCCAGCAGCTTCACGCCACGCGCCTTGGCCGCGTCGATGACGTGGCCGTGCTGGACGACACGCTGGCCGATCTCGTTGCCGGAGATCAGCAGCAGCCGGTCGATGCCGGAGAATGCCGCCGCGAGCGTGTCGGGCCGCGTGTAATCGGCGAGGCGAAGTTCGACGCCGCGCTCGCGCAGGCTGCGGGCCACCTCGCCCTCGGGGTCGCGCACGCCGGCGACGACGGAGCCGGGCGGGACGGTGTCGAGCAGGGTGTCGATGACCAGCCGGCCGAGCTGCCCGGTGGCGCCGGTGATGAAGAGTTTCGGTGCGGACATCGACATGGCTCCTGACGGTCTCGAACTGATACAAACGACCTAGGCGAGACCGCCATGACTGTGAAGGAGGCAGGAATTTGGGACAGGGTGAGGCGTCAGTAACCCATCGCTCGGTCTGTACGGCCATCGCGGCGGCAGGCGCACCGCCCCGGCAGGATCAATGTCCGGTGCGCGACGTGCTCGACCGGGTCGGGGACAAATGGTCCACCCTGCTGCTGTCGGTCCTGGCGACCCGGCCGCACCGGTTCAGCGCCTTGCTGCGCGCGGTGCCGGACATCTCGAAACGGATGCTGACCCAGACCCTGCGCGATCTCGAACGCGACGGGCTGGTCGAGCGGGAGGTATTTCCCACCAAGCCGCCGGCCGTCGAATATCGCCTCACCGCGCTGGGAGCGACGATCCTCGAACCGCTGGGCGGGCTGATGGCATGGGCGGATCGCTCCCACGCGGCGATCCGGGCCGCGCGGGCGAGGTTCGACGCCTTGTCAGGTCTCTAGCCGGGAGAGATCTCCGCCGCCGCCAGACGCCTGGCCTCGTCTGCGGCACGGAACAGGGCGCGGGCCTTCTGGCGGGTCTCTTCGTATTCGGCGGCCGGGTCGCTGTCGGCGACCACCCCTGCCCCGGCCTGGACATGCATCAT
The DNA here is from genome assembly GCF_014192375.1 of Endobacter medicaginis. Taxonomy (GTDB): domain Bacteria; phylum Pseudomonadota; class Alphaproteobacteria; order Acetobacterales; family Acetobacteraceae; genus Endobacter; species Endobacter medicaginis. Next base: position 138,318 of record NZ_JACHXV010000002.1, read on the forward strand.
GCCGTCCTTGAGCAGGGCCATGCGCAGGCCGATGCAGGTGTCCATCGAGCCGTCGGCGGAGAAATACCCCACGCAGCCCGCATAGGTCGCGCGACGTGTGGGCTCCAGCTCGTCGATGATCTCCATCGCGCGGATCTTCGGAGCTCCCGTCAGCGTGCCGGCGGGAAAACCGGCCGCGAGCGCGGTCAGCGCATCCACATCGGGCCGCACCCGGCCGACCACGGTGGAGGAGAGATGCATCACATGGCTGTAGCGCTCGACGGTGAAGCTCTCGGCCACGCGTACCGAGCCGGTGGTCGTCACCCGGCCGACATCGTTGCGGCCGAGATCGACCAGCATCAGGTGTTCGGCGCGCTCCTTGGGATCGGCGAGCAGTTCGGCCTCGAGCGCCGCATCGGCCTCGGGCGTGGCACCGCGTGGGCGGGTGCCGGCCAGCGGGCGCACCATCACCTCGCCGTCGCGCAGCCGCACCAGCACCTCGGGGGAACTGCCGGCCAGCGCAAAGCCGTCGAGCAGGAACAGGAACAGGAACGGGGCCGGGTTGACCCGGCGCAGGGCGCGGTAGAAGGCCAGTGGCGACAGCTCGAACGGGGCGGTGAAGCGCTGCGAGGGCACGATCTGGAACGCATCGCCGGCGGCGATGTAGCTTTTCGCACGCAGCACCGCGGCGATGAAACCCTCGCGGGTGAAGGTCGAGCTGGGTTCGCCCGATACGCCCCGTGCTACGGGCTGCGGAACCGGCCGCGGCAGGGGCGCCTCGAGTGCGGCGCGCGCGGTCTCGATCAGTGAACGCGCGGCGTCGTGCAGCGCCTGCGCGCCCACGCCGCCCAGCACCGGATAGACCGGCGCGGTGAAGGTGAGCTCGTCGCGGACGTTGTCGAAGATCACGAACAGCGACGGACGCATCAGCACACCTTCCGGTACGCCGAGATCGTTGGGCGGCGCGGCAGGAAGATGCTCGAACTGGCGCACCATGTCGTAGCCGAGATAGCCGACCAGACCGGCCGCGATCGGCGGCAGGCCGGCGGGCAGCGGAAACTGCGAGGCCTCGATCAGGGCGGCGAGGCTGTCCAGCGGGCTGGTGACCTCCGGCATGAAGCCGGTGCGCCCCGAGGGGTCGCGGTCGATCATCGCGGCGCCGTCGCGGCACTGCCAGACCAGATCGGGCAGCAGGGCGATCACCGAATAGCGGCCGCGCGCGCTGCCGCCCTCGACGCTTTCGAGCAGGCAGGCCCGCGACGAGGCCTCCGCGAGCCGCCCCGCACCGCCGGGCGCGGTGAGCTTGAGGAAGGCGGCGACCGGGGTGATGAGGTCGGCCGGCAGCGTGGTCCACAGCACGGCTGGGTGGCCGGCTTCGATGGTGTCGATGAAGGCGGCGCGCTGCGCGGCGGCACCGGCCTCGGCGTGAAGGGGTGCGCTCACGGCTGCCCCGCCGCGGAATCGACCAGCTTCTGGTTGATCGAGATCTTCGCCCGCCCCCGCAGCCAGGCGACATAGGACGCGCCGACATCCTCGCCCATCAGGCGGGTCAGCGCATCGCGCGTTTGCCCGTAGAGCAGGCGGTCGGACTGCGGATCGCCCTGCTGCGCGCCGGTGATGGTGGCGACGACGAAGGCATGCCCGTCCTCGACCATGGTGGACTGACCGACCGGGATGTCGAACGCGATCCGCGCCAGCGGGGCCGGCACGCCGGCCGGCGGCACGTTGCGACCGATCGGCGGGCTCTGTTGCACGCTGAGCCCGGTCATGCCCGAATCGTTGATCGCCTGGGCGATGCCCGGACGATGACCATCGGTGCCCTGCGCGCGGGCGAACAGCGCCGCGGCCTGGGTGTTGGCCAGCCGACGCGCCTCCGCCTCACGCCAGCTCGCCAGCACCGCGTCATGCGCCTGTTCGAAGCTGCGTGCCGCCGCCGGGGTGATGGATTCCACACTGAGCGCGAAATACCCGTCATTGCCGACCTGTTCGAGGCTCGGCGGGGCACCCGGCTTGGTTGCGAAGGCCTTGGTGATGATCGCCTGGCGCAGGCTGTCAGGGCCAGGCAGCGGGGCCGGCTCGCCCTCCGGCGTGTTGCCCTGTGCATCGAGCGAGCCGAGCAGCGGGGCGGCGCCGATCTCGGTCGGGATCGCATCGAGCCCGCCGCCGGCGATCGCGTCCTGGAGTTTGGTGGCGCGGGCCGACAGGTCGGAGCCGGCGCGCGCTTTCGCGATCTCGGCCGAGAGATCGGCCTTGGCCTGGTCGAAGGTGGTGGTCTGCGGGGCAACCACGCGGCTCACCTTGAGCACCGCCCAGCCGCCGGCCGTCTGCACCGGGCCGGTGACGGTGTTCGGGCTGGCGGCGAACACGGCGTGGCCGATTTCGGGCGAGGGGAACTCGCTTTCCGGCGCCTCGCTCAGCGAAACCGGGGCCGCAGCGTCGCCGGCCTGTTTCTGGATGTCGGCGAACGAGGCACCCGCCTTCCACGCGGCGGCGAGGCTGGCCATCTTCGCCTGGTCCTGGCCGATCAGGATATCGACCGTGCGCCGCGCGGGCAGGATGTAGCGCGACGAGAGCATGTCATAGGCGCGGTGGATGTCGGCATCGGGGATGGTCATGCCGCGCGCGATGGTGTCGGGGGTCAGCACCACCGCCTGGATGCGGCGGTATTCGGGGCTGCGGAACTGGTCGGCGTGGTTGTCGTACCAGCGCTTCAGCGTCGCCTCGTCGGGTGCCGCGATTGAGGCGGGTGTGGGAAAGGCGATGGTCACGAACGACGCGGTACGGGTGGCACTGGCGTAGGCGAAGGCGTTGTCGATCAACGGCTTCGGCGCCATCACCCCCGCCTGCAGCGCACCGACCAGCGCCTGCGCGGTGAGGTCCTCGCGCATCAGCGACAGCAGCACCGGCTCCGTCATGCCGATCTGGGCGAGTTTCTGATTGAACACCGTGCGGTCGAACTGGCCGTTCGCGCCTTGGAAGGCGGGGATCGCGAAGATCGCATCGCGCAGCGCGCTGTCAGGCACGCGCAGCCCCTTGGCGCGCGCCGCCTGGGTGACCACGGCCTGGCTGACGAGCTGCTCGGCCGCCTGCCGGGCCGCGAGCTGCCGGGTCGGCGCATCGAGGCTGGACGGGTCGGTATTGCGCTGCCGGGCGAGCTGGCCAAGCTGCTGGCGGTAGGCGCGATCGAAATCGGCGACCGGAATCGTGGTGCCGTCCACCCTGGCGACACCGCCACCCGCTGGCGTGAAGATGTTGGTGAGCATGTCGCCGATGCCCCAGCCCGCGAACGCCAGGATGAACAGGATGGCGATGACCCGTCCGACCCAGGTGTCGACGATCGTGCGGCGGAGCGTGGCGAGCATGGAGTTCCAACGGATGGGGGCTGGGCAGGCGAAGGCGCGCACCTTAGAGATGTGCACGGCGGACGGCCAGAGGGCGCCGCCGACACGTTCCGAACCGTCGTTCCATGGGGCAAGAGACCGCGCGCATGACCAAGCTGATCGTCGGCAACTGGAAGATGAACGGCCGCACCGAGGCCGCAGCCTCGCTGGCCCACGCGCTGGTCGCCGGGGCGGACGGGCTGGAGGCGAAGCTGGTGGTCTGCCCGCCGGCGACCCAGCTCGCCGCGGTTGGCGCGATCGTCGCCGGCAGCCCCGTCGGCCTCGGCGGCCAGGATTGCGCGGCCGAAGCCGAAGGGGCGCATACCGGTGACATCGCCGCCGTCATGCTGACCGATCTCGGCGCATCTCACGTCATTCTCGGCCATTCCGAGCGCCGCACCGATCGCGGCGAGACCGACGCCATCGTGCACGCCAAGACGGATGCCGCGATCGCCGCGGGGCTGATCCCGATCGTCTGCGTCGGCGAGACGCTGGCCGAGCGCGAGGCCAATCGCGACGAGGAGGTGATCGACGCCCAGCTCGCCGCCTCGCTGCCCGACGGCTTCGCCGCTGCGGGTGGCGTCATCGCCTACGAGCCGGTCTGGGCGATCGGTACCGGCAAGGCCGCCACCGAGCAGGATGTCGCGACCATTCATGCCATGATCCGCCGCGCTCTGGTCGAGCGCTACGGCGATGCGGGGGCGAAGATTGCCATCCTCTATGGTGGTTCGGTAAAAGCCGCCAACGCCGCGAGCCTGCTCGCGGTGGCGGAGGTCGGCGGCGCCCTGGTGGGCGGCGCCAGCCTCAAGGCCGAAGAGTTCCTCTCCATCGCCCGCGCCGCCCGCTGATCGGGCGCCGGTTTCGCAAGATTGTCTGATCGTCGATGAACACCGTCCTGCTGGTCTGCCACCTTCTCGTCACCCTCGCCCTGATCGGCGTGGTGCTGATCCAGCGCAGCGAAGGCGGCGGCCTGGGAATCGGCACGTCGCAGGGCATGGGCAGCTTCATGTCCGGCCGCGGCACCGCCAACCTGCTGACCCGAAGCACCTCGGTGCTGGCGACGCTGTTCTTCGCGCTGTCGCTGACCCTCGCGCTGATGAACCGTGGCACGGCGGGCGCTGGTGGCCACGATATTCTCGCCAGCCCGCCGCCGTCCGCGCCCGTGCAGACCGCGCCCGCCCCGCCGGCCAATCAGGCGCCTGCCGTTCCGACCCACTGAGCCCGGGCGCGTCGCTCACGCAGAAGATCGAGGGCCATGACCGCCCAGGAGGCGGTGATGGGTGCGACGGCTGCCGAGGGGCGGAGTGGAAAGAGCTTGCCCTGTCCGGGAAGCCATCCGGCCTGTCCGGCGATGACAAGAACCGGGATCAGCGCACAGGCGAGACCGACACCGCAAGACCGCGCGCTGCGCCGCACAGGGCGCACGAGCCGGTCCGACAGCCACAGCGCGACAAGTCCGATGACGATGATGATGAGCGCGAGCGCGAAGATCTGCGCCTGCGGGCCGAGCCCGGACAGACCGGCCACACTGTCGAATTCGTCGTGCAGGAGCGCCGGCAGCGGCAGGGCCGCAAGCCATCTGCGGTCGCCGCGGGCGAACTCGAGACAAGCGACCTCGCACAGCGAGAACCAGACATGCAGCGGGGCGATGAGGGCGCGCAGCAGGACCGCCCAGGCGTACAGGCCCGGGCTCGCGTTGCCTGAGACATGTTCGGCGACCTCGCACAGGCCGAATGTGGCGGCGATCGCCACCAGCCCGTTCAGCCGCCGCGCCGGCGGCATGCGCCTGCGGAAATCGCGGCCGAACACGATCAGCCAGGCGAGCAGCTTCGCACCTTCCTCCCGAAAACCCAGCGCCCAGGGGGCGAGGTGCATCGGCAGGCGCTGAGTCGCCCGGTAGGTCGCGCCGACGGCGATCACGGCACAGAACCCTGCAAGCCCCGATAACAGCAGGTCGACGGCACCGGGCCGCACACCGAAGCGCAGGCTCGACCAGGTCAGGATCGCCGCTCCGACCGCTATCAGGAACAGCAGGGTCACGCAGATCCTCTCCAGGGCGCCTGCGACAGGCGCGCGGCGAGGTGGTCGATGACGGCGCCGACCCGGGCCGGGCGCTGGCCGGGCGGGGTGACGATCCACAGGGCGGCGTCGGGGAGCTGCCAGCCGGTCATCACCTCGACCAGACGGCCGGCCTGCAGATCGTCCCAGATCATGAATTCCGGCGCGATGGACAGGGCGAGGCCGTCGCGCAGGGCGGGCAGCGCGACCTCCGCATTGTTGGTGCGCAGCGGGCCGGACAGCGCGACCGACTCGCTTTCGCCGTCGGCGTTGACGAAGCGCATGCGCTCGGCGGCGGGGCGGTTGGCGTAGCCGACCACGCGATGGGCGGCGAGATCGGCCGGGCGCGCGGGTGCGCCGAAGCGTTCGAGATAGGCCGGCGCGCCGACCAGCGGGCGGCGCACGGCGCACAGACGCCTGGCGCGCAGCGAGGAATCGGCCAGCACGCCGATGCGCAGCGCAAGATCGAAGCCGCCGCCGAGCAGGTCGACCACCGCGTCGTCGAGATGGATGTCGAGGCTGATTTCTGGGAAGGCCTTCATCAGCCCGGGCAGCAGCGGGGCGAGATGGGCGACGCCGAACGAGACCGGCGCGGTGAGCCTGACCAGACCGCGCGGCACGGCGGCCTGATCCAGGGCCGCGGCCTCGGCCTGCTCGGCGGTCTCGAGCAGGCGTGCGGCATCTGCGGCGGCCTGGCGGCCGGCATCGGTCAAAGTAAGGCGATGCGCGGTGCGGTGCAGCAGGCGGGTGCCGAGGCGGGTCTCGAGCCGGGTGACGAGCTTCGACACCGTCCCCTTCGACAGCGACAGCGCCTCGGCGGCACGGGCGAAACCGCCAGTCTCCACCACCTTGGCGAACACAACCCAGGCTTCGAGGTCGGGCAGTCGGCTCATTGCGATCGCGTCCCCGGGGTCCCTATGCTTCGTGTCAAAAACGACAACCTGATCTTTCCGAGGTTTCCATTTACCCGATAACAGGCCGGGACGACATTGCCGCTCATCACCGATCGCGGATCAAGGGAGAGTGTCGATGACCAAGGTACTAGTGCTTTATTACTCGAGCTACGGCCACATCGAGACGATGGCCGAGGCGGTCGCCGAAGGCGCGCGTGCGGCCGGGGCGAGCGTGGACGTCAAGCGGGTGCCGGAGCTGGTGCCCGAGGAAGTGGCGAAGGCGGGTCATTTCAAGCTCGATCAGCCTGCGCCGATCGCGACCGTCGCCGAATTGGCGGCGTATGACGCGATCGTCGTCGGCACCGGCACGCGGTTCGGGCGGCTGTCGTCACAGATGGCGAATTTCTGGGACCAGACCGGGGGTCTGTGGGCGAAGGGCGCGCTGATCGGCAAGGTCGGGGCGGCATTCACCTCGACGGCGAGCCAACATGGCGGCCAGGAGACGACGCTGTATTCGATCCTGAGCAATCTGCTGCATCACGGCATGGTCATCACCGGCCTGCCCTATTCGTTCCAGGGGCAGCTCCAGCTCGATGAGGTGACCGGTGGTTCGCCCTATGGCGCGACCACGATCTCGGCCGGGGACGGCTCGCGCCAGCCTTCGGCGAACGAGCTGGATGGCGCGCGCTTTCTCGGCCGGCATGTGGCGGAACTGGCTGGCAAGCTGACCGCCTGACGTTAGGCTGGGCGGCATGACGCATCGTGCCGCCCTCGCCTGTCTCTGCCTTGCCTCTGTGGGTGCCTCCCCTGCCTCCGGGCAGGATGCGGCGGCGATCGAGCGTGCCTACCAGACACTGCACGCGGCCCGGTTCGTCGACCTGACGCACACCTTCGCACCGGGCATCCCGCACTGGAAGGAGATGCCCGACGAGACCGTCTCGCGAAAATTCACCATCGTGAAAGACGGTTTCAACATCGACGTCTTCACCCATGCCGGGCAATGGGGCACGCATGTCGATCCGCCGGCGCATTTCCACGCCGGGATGACGACGGTGGACCGCATCGATCCACGGCAGTTCCTGGCTCGCCTGGTGGTGCTCGACATTCATGCCCGGGTGGCGACGAACCCCGATACCGTCGTCAGCATGGACGATGTGCGCGACTGGGAGCGGCGGCACGGACCGATCCCCGAGGGGGCGTTCGTGGCATTGCGCACCGACTGGTCGAAGCGCTGGCCGAGCCAGGCGGCGCTGCAGAATGTCGATGCGCATGGGGTGGCGCATTATCCGGGCTGGAGCGCGCCGGTGCTGCATTACCTCTACGAGCAGCGCCACATCACCGCGTCCGGACACGAGACCACCGACACCGATCCGGGCTCGGCGACCACGCATGACGATTACGCGCTGGAGAGCTACGTCCTCGGCACCGGGCATTTCCAGATCGAGCTGCTGACCCATCTCGACCAGGTGCCGGAAGCCGGTGCGCTGGTGATGGTGAGCTTCCCCAAGCCGAAGGACGGATCGGGCTTTCCCGCGCGGGTCGTGGCGATCACGCCGCAGTAAACGCTTTCGTTGCGCGAGCGTTGGGAGCGGATCAGTGCAGCCCGTTGCGGAACGATCATGAAATTCTTCTCCAGAGCCACCAGTGCCGCCGTCGAACCGCTGGAGGCGGTGGTGTCCGCCGGCCGCCGGGCCGGGTTTCATGACTGGGCGCGCGGGGTGCTGGCCGCCGCCTTCATCATCGCGGCGATCTACACGCTGGGCCGGTTTCGCGAGGCGGTGGCGTGGGGGGTGATCCTGGCGATCGTGTTCTGGCCCTGGGCGGGCTGGCTGCGCCGGCACCTGGGCGGGCGGCATGTGGAAACCGTCGGACCGTTGCTGATCGTGGCGGGGCTGGCGGCAGTCTTCCTGGTGCCGCTGGTGGCGATCGGCACCGAAGCGGCGAAGGAAGCGCATTCGGCCATGGACTGGGTCAACAGCGCGCGGTCCGATGGCGTGCCGCCGCCGGCGATCCTCGGCAAACTGCCGTTCGGTTCGAGCCAGGCGGTGCACTGGTGGAGCGAGAACCTCTCCGACCCCGCCGGCGAGCAGCGGCTGATGCATCGCCTGCAGCCGGAGCGTGCGCTCCATCTGGCCCAGTCGCTGGGTCATGAGATGGCCAACGGCACCGTGCTCGCGGCCTTCTCGCTGCTGGTGCTGTTCTTCCTGCTGCGCGCCGGGCCGGAGCTCGAGGACCGCGCGAAGGTGCTGTCGGACCGGCTGTTCGGCGCCACCGGCGAGACGGTGATGACGCATATCGTCGGCTCCGTGCGCGGCTCGATGGCCGGGCTGGTGCTGGTCGGGCTGGGCGAGGGTCTGGTGATCGGGATCAGCTACGTGATCGCCGGCGCGCCGCAGCCGCTGCTGCTGGGACTGCTGACGGCGATCGCCTCGATGATCCCGATGCTGGGCGGAATTGCGGTGGCAATCGCGGCCGTGGTGCTGCTGGCGGTCGGCAAGACAGTGGGGGCGATCGCGGTGGCGGTGTGGGGCATGTTGGTGTTGTTCCTGGCCGACCATTTCATCCGCCCGGTGCTGATCGGCGGCTCGACCAAGCTGCCGTTCGTGTGGGTCCTGCTGGGCATTCTGGGCGGCCTGGAGACCTGGGGGCTGATCGGGCTGTTCGTCGGGCCGGCGGTGATGGCGGTGGTGCATCTGCTGTGGCGCATGGGGTCGAGCCGGGGGATGGACAAGGCCGCCGCCGGGCAGGGCTGATCCGCCGCCCGACTCGCGCGACGGGGGTTCCGGTGCCGGGGCCGGTGCGATATACGGGACGCCCATGACGCGGTTCGTATTCATCACCGGCGGCGTGGTCTCCTCGCTTGGCAAAGGCATCGCAGCGGCAGCACTGGCCGCCCTGCTGCAGGCACGCGGCTATCGCGTGCGACTACGCAAGCTCGACCCCTATCTCAACGTCGATCCGGGCACGATGAGCCCGTATCAGCACGGCGAGGTGTTCGTTACCGATGACGGGGCCGAGACCGATCTCGATCTCGGCCATTACGAGCGCTTCACCGGCGTGCATGCGACGAAGCGCGACAACGCCACCACAGGCCGCATCTATTCCGAGGTGATCGCCAAGGAGCGTCGCGGCGACTATCTCGGCGCGACGGTGCAGGTGATCCCGCACATCACCGACGCGATCAAGGATGTGGTACTCGCCGACACCGCCGATCTGGATTTCGCGCTGATCGAGGTCGGCGGCACGGTCGGCGACATCGAGAGCCTGCCTTTCCTCGAGGCGATCCGTCAGCTCGGCAACGAGCTCGGTCCGGAGCGCACGATGTTCGTGCATCTCACCCTGGTGCCGTTCATCGCCTCGGCCGGCGAGCTCAAGACCAAGCCGACGCAGCATTCGGTCAAGGAGCTGCAGAATGCCGGCATCCAGCCGCAGATGCTGCTGTGCCGCTGCGACCGGCCGATCCCCGACAACGAGCGCGCCAAGATCGCCTCGTTCTGCAACGTGCGCCGCGAGGCGGTGGTCCCTGCGCTGGATTCGGATTCGATCTACGCCGTGCCGCTCGCCTATCACGACGCCGGCATGGACACCGAGGTGCTGCGCCATTTCGGCCTGCCGACCGACACCGCCCCCGATCTGACCGCCTGGCAGCGCGTGGTCGACGGCATCCGCAAGCCCGAGGGCGAGGTGCGCATCGCGGTGGTCGGCAAGTACACCTCGCTGCTCGACAGCTACAAGTCGCTCAACGAGGCGCTGATCCATGGCGGCATCGCCAACAAGGTGAAGGTGCGTGTCGACTGGGTGGACAGCCAGATCTTCGAGCGTCCCGGCACGATCGACCAGCTCGACGGCGTGCACGGCATCCTCGTGCCCGGCGCGTTCGGCGAACGCGGCGCCGAGGGCAAGATCGAGGCGGTGCGCTTCGCACGCGAGCATCGCATCCCGTTTCTGGGCATCTGCTTCGGCATGCAGATGGCGGTGGTGGAATGCGCGCGCAATCTCGCCGGCATCGAGGATGCATCGTCCACCGAACTCGGGCCGACCAAGGCCCCTGTGGTGGGTCTGCTGACGGAATGGGCACGCGGCAACGATATCGAGCGCCGGCGTGCGGGCGGCGATCTCGGCGGCACCATGCGGCTGGGCGCCTACCCGGCCGTCCTCGCCGAAGGCTCACGCATCCGCGACGCCTATCGCGGCGCGGACCGCATCACCGAGCGTCATCGGCATCGCTACGAGGTCAACATCCATTACCGTGACCGGATCGAGGGCGCGGGGCTGAAATTCGCCGGTCTGTCGCCCGATGGGGTGTTGCCGGAGACCGTCGAATATCCCGAGCATCCGTTCTTCATCGGCGTGCAGTATCACCCCGAGCTGCGCAGCAAGCCGTTCGATCCGCATCCGCTGTTCGCGAGCTTCATCGAGGCGTCGATGCGACAGGCGCGGCTGGTATAGTCGTTCTTTTCTGAGGAAAAGAACCAAAGGACTTCTGTCCGTTTTCGGGTGAATGGCGCCGGACAAGGCCCTGCAAGAGAGAAAGAGCCCATGTCTGCCGTCAAGATTCGCGATCTGACGATCGCCAACCACCTGCCCTTCGTGTTGATCGCCGGCCCCTGCCAGATCGAGAGCGCCGCACACGCTTTCGAGATGGCGGATGCGCTGGCCGGGCTGTCGCGCGCGACGGGTGTGGGCGTGATCTACAAAAGCAGCTTCGACAAGGCCAACCGCACCTCGGGCCGTGCGGCACGCGGCATCGGCATCAGCAAGGGCCTCGAGATTCTCGCGCAGGTCCGCGAGCGTACCGGCCTGCCGGTGCTGACCGACGTGCATGACGCCGCCCAGTGCGCGCCGACCGCGCAGGCGGTGGATGTCTTGCAGATCCCGGCCTTCCTGTGCCGGCAGACCGACCTGCTGATCGCCGCCGGCGAGACCGGGGCGGCGATCAACGTCAAGAAGGGGCAGTTCCTGGCACCCTGGGACATGGCCAACGTCGCGGCCAAGATCGCCGATACCGGCAACGAGCGCGTGCTGCTGTGCGAGCGCGGCGCGAGCTTCGGCTACAACACGCTGGTGTCCGACCTGCGCGCACTCCCGATCATGGCGCGCAGCGGCTACCCGGTGGTGTTCGATGCCACCCATTCGGTGCAGCAGCCCGGCGGACAGGGCAGCAGCTCGGGCGGCCAGCGCGAGTTCGCGCCCGTCCTCGCCCGCGCGGCTCTTGCCGTGGGCGTGGCGGCGGTGTTCATCGAGACGCACGAGAACCCCGACGCAGCACCTTCGGACGGCCCGAACATGATCCCGTTGCACGAGATGGAAGCTCTGGTGACGCGGCTGAAGGCCTTCGATTCGCTGTCAAAAGCAGGCTAGACCATCCGCGACAGTGCCGCCGCGAGCAGACAGGCCTCAACGATGACGGTCAGCAACCACCGCATCGACATATAGCCGGGCGGCAGCGCGTTCCGACGCGTGGCATAGGCTTCCACCGCCCCGGTCATCGCAAACCCGACCATCAGCACCAGCAACCCGACAAAGGGCGGCATAAGAATGCCGATCAGCAGCGACGCCCATCCTGCCAGCGCCGGCAGTACGCCCAGCATCAGCCGCCACCGCGCGAGCCGTCGGCTCGCCTCGGTGCTGCGTGGACTCGCCAGCGCGATGCCCCAGTGCACCGCGCCGATGAAGCTCAGGGTGACGGCTCCGTAGCCAAGCAGCGCCAGGCACAGCTTGGGGACACGAACCTCGCTCGGGATTGCGACCAGAGCGGTCGACATCGCCACCACCGGCAGCGCACCGGCGAGGCCGAGCGCGTAGGCCAGCAGCGGCGTTCCACGTCGGAGCCAGGCCAGGGCCGACATGCCCCTGGCAAGCGACATGTTCGCCGTCGCCGATCGGTCTGGGGAAGCGGGATCGGACATTCGTGACAGCGACAGTCGCGGGTGATGCGGTCTGAAATGCTCGGACCGTGACGATGATGATAAGCGCGGCGGCAGCCCAATCGTTGCGTCACCAGGAGCCGGGGTGGCGAATTTCGCTCGCCCGCACCTTGCGATGCGCCGCCAGTCTGGCAGAAAGACGGGCGCGAACAGAACCGAAGGACATCGCCCCCATGAGCGTCATTGTCGATATCGTCGCCCGCGAAATCCTCGACAGCCGCGGCACGCCGACCGTGGAGGTCGATCTCGAGCTCGACAGCGGCGCGGTCGGCCGTGCGGCGGTGCCGTCCGGCGCCTCGACCGGCATCCACGAGGCCGTCGAACTGCGCGACGGCGACGGCGCGCGCTACAACGGCAAGGGCGTGCTCAAGGCGATCGAGTTCGTCAACACCGAGATCCTCGACGCGGTGCGCGGCCATGACGCCACCCAGCAGATCGCCCTCGACGACAAGCTGATCGCGCTCGACGGCACACCCAACAAGGGCCGTATCGGTGCGAATGCGATCCTCGCCGTGTCGCTGGCGGCCGCGAAGGCTGCCGCCGAGGAGGTGGGCCTGCCGCTCTACCGCTATGTGGGCGGCGTGTATGCGCGCACCCTGCCGGTACCGATGATGAACATCGTCAATGGCGGCAAGCATGCCGACAACCCGATCGACATCCAGGAATTCATGATCCAGCCGGTGGGTGCGGCCTCGGTGGCCGATGCGGTGCGAATCGGCTCGGAAATCTTCACAGCCCTCAAGAAGGGCCTCTCGGCGGCCGGCCACAACACCAATGTCGGTGACGAGGGCGGTTTCGCGCCGGGGCTGAAATCGGCCGACGAGGCACTCGGCTTCATCACCCGCGCCGTGGAGAAGGCCGGCTATCGGCCGGGCGAGGACGTCACCTTCGCGCTCGACTGCGCGGCCACCGAGTTCTTCAAGGACGGCGTCTACGATCTCGAGGGCGAGGGCAAGAAACTCAAGCCCTCGGAGATGGTGGCCTATCTCGCCGATCTCGCCGCCCGCTACCCGATCGTCTCGATCGAGGATGGCTGTTCGGAGGATGACTGGGAAGGTTGGGCGGAGCTTACCGCGACGCTGGGCAGCAAGCTGCAGCTCGTCGGCGACGATCTGTTCGTCACCAATGCCGAGCGCCTGGCGCGCGGCATCGAGGCGAAATGCGCCAATTCGGTGCTGGTGAAGGTCAACCAGATCGGCACGCTCACCGAGACGCTGGAGACGGTCGAGATGGCGCACCGCGCCGGCTACACCACGGTGATGAGCCACCGTTCCGGAGAGACCGAGGACGCGACGATCGCCGACCTCGCGGTGGCCTGCAACTGCGGCCAGATCAAGACCGGCTCGCTGTCGCGCTCGGATCGCACGGCGAAATACAACCAGCTCATCCGCATCGAGCAGCAGCTTGGCCGCGCGGGTCGCTATGCCGGCCGCTCGATCCTCAGGCGCGGCTGACCCGTCTCGGCATCCGGTCGCTGTTGCAGCCGCGCAACAGCGACCGGGCAAATCCGACAAGGACAGCCATGCCAGCCGTTCGTTAACCCACCGTTTCATGAAAATGTCGTAAGTGCAGGATGTTGCGGCGAGGAGTGGGACGGCTGTGTCGATCACGCGATATATCAAGCGCAAGGTCCGCGCCGCTGTCCCGCCGGCGATCTTCCTCGCCCTGGTCGGTTATTTCGGCTGGAACGCGTTCCAGGGTGCACATGGCCTGCGCAGCTACGAGGGCCGGTTACAGATGCTGGCCCAGGCACAGGCCGCACAGACGGACTCGCTTGCACTGGAAGCCGCCTGGCGCCGCCGCGTCGCCGGCCTGCGCGACAACGGACTGGACGCCGACACGCTGGACGAGCGCGCCCGTGCGATGCTCAACCTCGCCGAGCCGAACGAGATCGTGATCCCCTACGGCCGCGACAAGCTCTACTAGGCGCAAGGCGCCTGGAACGGCCATCTGGCGCGCGTTTGCTGTGCTCCGGTGCTCACGGCCATCAAGGCCGCTCCGCGCCGGTGCTCGCAAGCCTCACGCCATCTGACCCTTCCAGACGCCTTACGCTCCGTCGCGGAGGGAGCTGTTGATCCTCTCAGGGTCTCAGAAATCGACTTCCAGCGAGGCCAGCACGGTCGCGGGGGCAGCGAGATAGGCGGTGTCGGCGCCGGGGCTGCCGACGATGCTGCCATCGGCGATCGAAGAGTAATAATGCTTGTCGAACACGTTCATCGCGCCCAGGCGGGCGATGAGCGGGTGATTCGCCACATGCGTCGCGTAGCGGGCACCGAGGTCCAGCGTGGCATAGGCCGGGGCGAAAGAGTTGTTGGTGTCGGTGGCGGCGCGGTCGCTCTCGTAATGCACGGTCGCGGTCAATGCGAGGCCGCGCAGCATGGCAGGGTGCCAGTCGAGCGTGACGTCGCTCTTCCATTGCGGCACGCCGACGATCAGCTTGCCCGAAGTGGCCGGGTTGCCTGAATTCCGCAGCCGGGCATCGATATAGGTGACGCCACCGAGCACGCTTAGTGAACTCAGCACTTCGCCCTGCGCGAACATTTCCGCGCCCTGATCACGCTGCTCGCCGACCACCTGGAAGATCCCACTCGCCGGCGTGGTGGCATAGGGACGGGTCATCCGGAACAGATCGGCCGTCAGCAACAGCCGCGACAGCGGGGCGTATTTGACCCCGGCCTGGACCATCTCGTCGTGATAGGGGGCGAGGAAAGCGCTGGCATTGCGGGCATTGGAGGGCGCCTGGTCGCTCTGCTCGACGCTGCTGGCGTAGGTGACATAGGCCGTGACCTTCGCCGTCGGCGTCCAGATGCCGCTCACCGTCGGGCTGAACGCGCCATCGGTGCTGAAGCGCGAGGTGGTCGCGTCCTTCGCATTGAAGCTCTGTGAACGCAGGAAGCTCTCGCTGAACACGGCCTGGATCGCCCAGTGCGGATCGATATGCAGCGTGTCGCCCTCGATGACCGATTGCTGGCGCAACTGGCCAGCGAGATACTGTCCGCCGGTCGGCGGCCGCGCGACGGCGGGAAAGATCACCGGGTCGGCGAGACTGGAGCGGCCGAGCGTCACCGCGATCGAGTTGCGGTAGTTGTACTGGTCGTTGATGAAGCCACTGGTCGCCAGCGTGAGGTCGTTGCGGAGGCCGAAGAGCCGCACATGGCCGTTGAGCGAGGCCTCGTTGCTGCCGACGGTGAAATGCGGCACGGCGGTGAAGTTCTTCGTCACCGTCATGTCGCCGCGATCGTCGGTCAGCGTGTTGGTGATGCCGTAGAGGTTGCGCTGCGCGTCCTGATACAGACCGCCCATCTCGAAGCGCCAGTCCGGCCCGAAATCATGGATCAGCTTGAGCAGGCCGGTGTCGGTGACCAGGTTGGTCCCTGCCCCGGGCTGGCCGAGTCCGCGCCGGGTCGGGTCTGGCGCGGGCGGCAGGACGGTGGAGTGGTTGGTGGCACTGGTGGACGAGCCGTCATAGACGATGCTGCCGGGCAGGCCGTAGCCGCTGTCCTCGTAATGGCTGCCGTTGATCTGGATCACCGTCGCGGGATCGAGATGGATGTCGAGCGCGCCGCTGCCCAGCGTGCGGTTGGCAGTGCTGCCGCGCACGTAACTCTCGCCCTCGCCATGCACGACATCGAGCCTGTAGCCGAGCCAGCCGATGCGGCCGCCGAGATCGGCTTCCGAGGTGAACAGCCCGTTGCCGGCATAGCTGCCGACGAGCCGGGCAAGACGCGTCTCGGTCGGCCGCTTGAGGATGTAGTTGAACACGCCGGCCGGGGTCTCGGGCCCGTACAGCGCGCCGCCGACGCCGTTGAGCACTTGCACGCTCTCGAGATTCTCGACCGGCACGGCCGTGGTGCCGATGATGTTGAGCCCGTCGAGCCGCGTGTTCTGGGCGATGGTGCCCTGGAAGCCGAGCGATTGCGGGCGCGACACCTCCAGTCCCTGCTGGTCGCGCACCTGCACCGAGGGAAGTTCGCGCAGCGCGTCGTTGAGGGTGCGTATCTGCTTGTTGATCAGCAGGTCCTGCGGAATGACGGTCACCGACATCGGTGTGGTCAGGATCGGCATCGGGCCGAGCGGCCCCATCGCGGCAGTCGCCGTGTGGAGTTGCGCCTGTGCGGCATAGGGCTGTTGGCCGCGCACGACGATGTGCTCCGTGGCGCCGGATGCGGACGGTTTGCGGGTCCCGTCATCGGCCCGGATCTCGGTGGTGATGCCGGTGGTGGCGAGCAGAAGCGCGGCCACGCGGTATCCGAACGTGAGCGCCATGATCTGTTGTTCCGCATCATTGCCACCCGGCGCTTGCCGGGCGTGGCTCAGTGTCGCGATAGTGGCGGCGAAGCGCAATGGGACAGGCACGCAATGGACCGGACCATCATCACCGACCATAACGGCGTGCACACCGAGGTGCATTATCATACCAGCGGGCCCGTCGACTGGGCGACCCGGTGGCATCAGATGCACGCGCCCGCTTTTGCCGACTGGGTGCTGGCAGCGCTGCTCGTGATGTGGGCGGCGCTGTATGTCCTGCCGTCCCTGGTGGCACGCCTCCGCGGTGTGCATGCGTTTGGCGCGGTGGTGCTGGTCAATCTGCTGCTGGGCTGGACCATGCTGGGCTGGGTCGTCGCTCTGACCATGGCGCTGGTGATGGAGCGGCGTGCCGATTACGAGATGCGGGTCATGGCCTACAGGGCCTGGGCTGACGGGCAGACGGCGATCGAGCGACGGGCATGAAAAAACCCCGCCCGGCACGGGCCGGGCGGGGTCTGGATCACGCGAGGGGCACCGATCTTACTTGATCTTGGCTTCGCGGAACGCGACGTGCTTGCGCGCGACGGGATCATACTTCCGCATCTCGAGCTTTCCGGTCTGGGCACGCGCGTTCTTCTTGGTGACATAGAAATAGCCGGTGTCGGCGCTCGACACGAGCTTGATCTGGATGGTGTTGGTCTTCGCCATGGCTCTTGCCTCGCGCTGTTCGGCCCGTTCAGCCTGCGCCGTGGGCCCAGCGCGCCTTAAGGGTGTTGGATATACAGGGCGCGGAACATGCTCATCCAGACTGCCCGCGTCAAGCAGAACCTGCCACAAGACCGTTCATGACCAGTGCCGATACCCCTCCGTCCGCCTTAAAGCCTCCTTCGTCGATGATCAGCGTGGAGGAGGCACGGACCCGAATCCTTGCCCCCCTCGTGCCGGTCGGCACCGAAACCGTGGCCCTGGGCGAAGCCTGGGGGCGGGTGCTGGCGCGTGAGGTGGTGGCCCGGCTCGACAACCCGCCCGCCGACGTCTCGGCGATGGACGGCTACGCGGTACGCTCGGCCGACACGCGGGCCGGCACAGCGCTGCGGTTGATCGGGTCGGCGCCGGCCGGACATCCGTTCGGTGGCGAGGTCGGGCGCGGCGAATGCGTGCGCATCTTCACCGGCGCCGTGGTGCCGAACGGGGCGGATTCGATCCTGATCCAGGAAGACGCGACCCGTGAGGGCGAGGCGGTGATCGCCAGTTGCGAAGCTCCGACGGGGCGCCATATCCGCCGCCGCGGACAGGATTTCGACCGTGCCAGCGTGCTGCTCGCCCCGGGGCGTCGTCTGGGCGCACGCGACATCGGTGTCGCCGCGGCCGCCAACCATCCGTTCCTGACCGTGCGGCGCCGGCCTCGCATCGCGCTGCTGGCCACCGGCGACGAGATCGCGCTGCCTGGCGAACCGATCGGCCCGGGCGGCATCGTCAGTTCCAATTCGCTGATGCTGGCGGCCTTGATCCGCGCCGCAGGCGGGGAGCCGGTGCTACTGCCGCTGGCGACGGACGACAACGACGCCATCGGCGCGACTGCGCGCGCGGCGGCGGGAATGGACATGCTGCTCACCATCGGCGGCGCTTCCGTGGGCGAGCACGATCTGGTGCGCACGGCCCTCGCCGCGGAGGGGCTGACACTGGACTTCTGGAAGATCGCCATGCGGCCGGGCAAGCCGCTGATGCACGGACGCCTCGGCAGCGGCCAGCCGGTGCTGGGCCTGCCCGGCAATCCGGTTTCGGCCATGGTGTGCAGCGTGCTGTTCCTGCTGCCGGCGCTGGCGCGTCTGTCGGGCACCGGGGATGAGGGACCGACACCGGTCGAGGCAGTGCTGGAAGAGGGCGTGGGGGCCAACGACCATCGCGCCGATCATCTGCGCGCGCGGCTGTCGGTCGGGCGGGACGGAACGCTGCTGGTGCGCGCGTTTCCACGTCAGGATTCGGCCATGCTGCGACGGCTGGCGGAGGCGGAGGCACTGATCCTGCGTCCGCCGGGCGCGGCCGCCCTGCCCGCCGGCGCGACGGTGCAGATCCTCCGCCTTGATGGCTACGGGCTGTAGCGCCCCGCCCGGATGGCGGCGAATCGCTTGACGCACGGATGGGAACCGAAATAGAACATCGATCAGGTTGCCGGTTTGTTCCTTGACGCTGCCGGTGTCAGGAGAGCCGTCGGCGTGTCGCCAGAGGATCTCGATGCTCACCCGCAAGCAGCACGAATTGCTGATGTTCATCGACCGGCATCTGCGGGAGACCGGGTTCTCGCCGAGTTTCGACGAGATGAAGGACGCGCTGAACCTGCGCTCGAAATCCGGCATCCATCGGCTGATTTCCGCTCTCGAGGAGCGCGGGTTCCTCAGCCGTCGCCACCATCGGGCGCGCGCGCTCGAGGTGGTGCGCATGCCGGACTACGACACCCCCAGGCCGCGCGCCTCGGTGCTGCCGACGATGACCGAGTTGCGCGAGCGCGGGCTGGGCGCGAGCTACGACCCCTTGCCCGGCACGCAACGGCCGGCGGACATCACACCGGCACCGGTGCGACTGCCCGAGCCCGCCCTGGAAGCGGCGAGTTTCACGCCCAACGTCATCCGCGGCGATTTCTCCTCGCGGCTGCCCGGCGTGCGCGTCGCCGAACAGGCGAGCGCGATCGCGGTGCCGCTCTATGGCCGCATCGCCGCCGGTCAGCCGATCGAGGCGCTGCGCGACAGCGGCAGCCAGATCGAGGTGCCGATCGCGCTGCTCGGCAATGGCGAGCACTATGCCCTGGAGGTGGCCGGCGATTCGATGATCGAGGCCGGCATCCTCGATGGCGACACCGTGCTGATCCGCAAGGAGGAAGCTTCCGAGAATGGCCAGATCGTCGTCGCCCTGATCGACGACAGCGAGGTCACGCTCAAGCGTTTGCGCCGTCGGGGGGCAGCGATCGCGCTGGAACCGGCCAATCCGAACTACGAGATCCGCGTCATCCCGGCCGACCGTGTGCGTGTGCAGGGGCGTCTGGTCGGGCTGCTGCGCCGCTACTGAACCGGCTCAGGGCGTAAATCCCCACTCGGCCACCGCGTTCGCGTCCACCCGGTCGAGCCGGGGGATCTCGGCCAGTACCCGCACCCGCCCCCACGTCTCGATCGCGCGCCGGTTGGCGACGTCCGGCGGCCCGCTGAGCACCACCCCCGCGACGGCGATCCCCCGCCTGCGCAGCGCCTCGAGGCTGAGCAGGGTGTGGTTGATGGTCCCCAGCGTGGAGCGCGCGACCAGCACCACGGGCAGGCCGAAACGCTCGATCAGGTCGATCATCAGCGTCTGCCCGTCGATCGGCACCATCAGCCCGCCCGCCCCTTCCACCACCAGGGGACCGTCGCCCGGCGGCAGGCGCAGGGCGGCAGGATCGAGCGTGATGCCTTCGGCACGGGCTGCATCCTGAGGTGAAAGCGGGGCGGCGAGCGCAATCACCGGCGGATGCACGGCAACGCCGGCCAGTTCGGCCACGGTGGGCGTATCGCCAGCCTCGTCGGCGAGCCCGGTCTGGATCGGCTTGAAATAGCTTGCCCCCAGCGCGCGGGCGAGAATGGCGGAGACCAGGGTCTTGCCGATGCCGGTATCGGTACCGGTGACGAACACGCCCGGCCGCGGCGGCCGGCGCCACAGCCCGGTGCCGATCCTGTAGCCCACATCGCCGCCCGTGGCGGCGTCGAGACGGCGCATCGCCGCGCGCAGCCGCGCAGGATCGGGGCGGGCATTGCCGATCGCCGCGCCGATGCCGCGCAGGTCGCGCAGGAAGGCGCGCGCGCCTTCATGGGCGACGGCGATGTCGGCCGCCTCCCACACCCCGCCGGGTCCGGGCCATTCGGCCTGCAGCGTGCCGGTTTCCGGCCAGTCGGGAAGGCCGGCACCCCACGCGGCGCGCCAGTCGGCGAGGCTGCCGTCGAGCAGCGTGGTCAGCGCGATGCGTCCGCCCGGGGCGAGACGTGCGGCGAGTGCCGCCAGCGTGGCGGCGCGGTCGGGCAGCCATTGCCACACCAGGGAGCCACAGACGAGGTCGAACCGGCCGTCGAGGGCGGCGATCGCGCGGGGATCGGCAGCGTCGAGACGGCGGCGGTCGAACGCGCCCGGCAGCGTGCGCAGCCGCGTGCCGATGCGCTCCAGCATGGCGGGCGCGAGATCGGTGACGGTCCAGTGGACCGACACGCCGAGCCCGGCCAGACGCGGCGCGAGGGCTTCGGTGAGCAGCCCGGTGCCGGCGCCGATCTCGAGGATGCGGAGTGTGGCGGGCCTTGGCGCAGCGGCGCGATACAGGCCGGTGATGCGTTCGGCGAGACGACGCGCCACCACGCGCTGCAATCCGGCATGGCGGTCATAGTCGGCGGCGACGGCACCGAAGCTGGCGGCGATGCGCGCGGTCACAGCCCGGCCCCCAGGGCGAGAATCGCATCGGCGCACAGGCGGGGCGCGGTCAGCGGCAGCAGATGGCCACCCGGGATCTGGCGCAGCGCGTCGCCGAAGCAGGCGAAGGCATGCGCCCGGGTGATCAGCGCGTCATCGACGCCCGCCAGGGCTGCTTTCGGCCCGGTGAACGACGCCCACTGCGCCCGCATGTCGGCATCGATCAGCAGGCACAGATCGTCAGCCAGCCGCTCGCCTGCGATTGTGGGGGGCGGCTCGGCAAGGCCGGCCGCACCCTCGCCCTGCCCGGCGCGGAACGTGGCAAGCACCTCCGCGGGCGCGGTCTCGAGGCGGGCCAGCATGCGCGTCGGCAGCCGGCCCGGGACGCCGGCGGGGAAATCGGGACCGGCACAAAATCTGGCAAAGCCGTTGATCGACAGCATCGCGCCGGGCGGATCGCGGGGCGCGTCGGCCAGCAGATGCAGCATCCCCATCGAATGTCCGACCGCGACGGTACCGGCGCGCGGCCCCTCGGGCCACGCCTCGGTCACCGACGCGCCGAAATAGCCGCGTTCGGCGCAGGCGACGATCGCCGACCCGGCCGGCAGGCAGGCGACCACCCCCTCCCAGAACGATGCATCGAACCCCCAGCCATGGAACAGCATCACCTTCATCAGGCCAGCACCTCGAGCAGGCGGTCGATATCTGCCTCGCCATGCACGCAGGAGAGCGCGAGGCGCAGACGGGCGGTGCCAGGCGGCACCGTAGGCGGACGGATGGCGACCGCCAGGATGCCGGCCGCCTCCAGCCTGGCCGCCAGCGCCAGCGCCCGGTCCGCCTCGCCCACCGCCAGCGGCACGATCTGGGTCGTGGACGCCCCCGTGTCATGGCCGAGTGCCGCCAGCCCGGCGCGCAGCCGGTCGGCGAGACCGGCGAGGTGGGCGCGTAAGGCATCGAGCCCGGGCAGGAGATCGAGCGCGGCATCGAGCGCGCCGAGCACCGGCGGCGGCAGGGCGGTGGTGTGGATCACCCCCGAGGCGCGGTTGAGCAGGAGGTCGCGCAGCCTGCGCGTGCCGGCGACATAGGCGCCGAACCCGCCCAGCGCCTTGCTCGCCGTGCCCATCACGATCTCGTCCGGCGCCGGTTCGCCGATCGTGCTGAGCCCGGCCCCGGCGGGGCCGAGCACGCCGGTCGCATGCGCCTCGTCGAGATAGAGGATGGCGCCGAACTCGGCGGCGATGGCGCGCAGTGCGGCCAGGTCGGCGCGGTCGCCATCCATCGAGAAGACGGTCTCGGTCAGGATCAGGCGCGCGCCCTTGCGGTCGGCACGGGCGGCGAGCAGCGTGCGCAGATGGTCGAGATCGTTGTGCCGGAAGCGGATTTCCCGCCAGCCGGCGGCACGGCAGCCCTGATGCAGCGAGGCGTGCACCAGCCGGTCAGTGAACACCAGCGTCTCCCCCGCGCCGTCGAGCAGGCTGGCCAGCGCAGGCAACACGGTGGCATTGGCCTGCCATCCGGAGGCGAACAGCAGTGCTGCCTGGCGCTGCTTCAGCGCGGCGATCCGCGCCTCGACCGCCTCGTGCGCCTCCAGCGTGCCGCTCACCAGCCGCGAGGCGCGCGCGCCGGTGCCGAAACGATGCGCCCAGGCGGCGGCCCGCTCGGCGAGCAGCGGATGACGGGCGAGACCGAGATAGTCGTTCGACGACAGGTCGAGCAGCAGCCGTCCGTCGCGACGCAGATGGCCGGGTGGGTCGAGCGGCTGCGGCGGGTCGAGCGGACCCACGCGGCGGCGCAGGCCGGAGGTCTCGAGACCGGCGAGACAGGCATCGATGGCACTGTCGAGGCGGATCGGAGACGGGCGGTTCGGGTTCGGGCAGGGGGAGATCGTCACGCGGCCCTTCCTGCCAAACCGGCCCGGCGGAGGCAACGCCGAGCCGCCCGGTCCGAGCCGGCGCGACACCCGACACCTTGTCGTTCACCTATGGCAGCCGGGGCGGGGATTTGCGACACCGTCGCGCATGACCGACCCACGCCCGGCCCTATGGCTTCCCTACGAGCAGATGAAGACGGCGCCGCCGCCACTCCAGGCCGCCTCCACGCAGGGCTGCCGCATCGCGCTGGAGGACGGGCGGGTGCTGGTCGACGGCATCGCCTCGTGGTGGACGGCGGTGCACGGCTACAACCACCCCCATATCGCGGCCGCAGTGCGCGATCAGCTCGCGGCGATGCCGCATGTGATGCTGGGCGGGCTGGTGCATGCGCCGGCGTTGCGCCTGGCCGAGCGGCTGGGAGCGATCACGCCCGGCGACCTGCGGCACGTGTTCTTCGCCGAATCGGGCTCGGTGGCGGTCGAGGTGGCGATGAAGATGGCGCTACAGCTGTGGCGCAACCGCGGCATCGCCGGGCGCGAGCGGTTCCTCGCCTTCTCCGGAGGCTATCACGGCGACACGCTGGCGACGATGTCGGTCTGCGATCCCGAGGAGGGCATGCATGCGCTGTTCGCAGGCAGCCTCGCCCGGCAGGTGATCGCGCCGCTGCCGCGCGACGGGGAGGACAGGCAGCGCTTCGACACGATGATCGGCGCGTATGCGCATGAGTTGGCCGGGGTGCTGGTCGAGCCGCTGGTGCAGGGCGCGGGCGGGATGGTGTTCCACCCGCCGGAGGTGCTGCGGCGTGTGCGCGCGGCCGCCGACCGGCACGGGCTGCCGCTGATCGCCGACGAGATCTTCACGGGTTTCGGCCGCACCGGAACGATGTTCGCCTGCGAGCAGGCCGGCATCGTGCCCGACATCATGACCGTCTCGAAGGCGCTGACCGGGGGCACCATGGCGCTGTCGGCGGCGATCGCGCGCCGATGGGTGTTCGAGGCGTTCTGGTCCGACGATCCGGCGCACGCGCTGATGCACGGGCCCACCTATATGGGCAACCCGCTCGCCTGCGCGGCGGCGAGCGCCTCGCTGGACCTGTTCGAGCGCGAGCCGCGGCTCGAACAGGCGGCGGCGATCGGCCTGGCACTGGAGGCGGGGCTGGCCCCCTGCCGGGCGATGGCGGGAGTGGTGGACGTGCGGGTGCTGGGCGCGATCGGGGTCGTGCAGCTTGCCCCCCCGGTCGATCTGGCAGCGATCAAGGCCGCGCTGGTGGCGGCCGGCGTGTGGGTACGGCCGTTCCGCGACATCCTCTACCTCACCCCGGCGCTGACCATCTCCGAAGGCGAGCTCGATGCGCTGTGCGGCGCGGTCCGCCGCGTGGTCAGGGCACGCGGGTAAGCCCGGTCCCGCCGCTCTCCGCCCAGGCGGTGGCGGCGGCCTCGTCCGTCTCGCGCGCTTCCACCCAGACGCGCCGGCCGTCGGTGAATTCCTCGCATTTCCAGAACGGGGCGGAAGTCTTGAGCACGTCGATCAGCAGCTCGGTCGCCGACAGGGCGGCGCGGCGGTGCGCGGCCGCGGCCGCGGCGAGCACGATCGGCGCGCCGGGTTCGAGACGGCCGATGCGATGGATGATCGTGCAGGCCAGCAGACCGAAACGCGCGGTCGCCTCTCCGGCGATCCCGGCAAGCGCCGTCTCGGTCATGCCCGGATAATGTTCGAGATGCAGGGCTGCGAGATCGTCGGTGGCCGACGTGCGCACCGTGCCGAGGAAGCTGGCGACACCGCCGCAATCGCGCCCGGCGCGATGCTGGAGATCGGCGAGTTCCGCGCCGGTATCGAAGGGCGCGCCCTGCACCCGGATCAGAGGCGGGGGGCGCTCAGCCACCGGTGACCGGCGGGAAGAAGGCAATCTCGTCGCCCGCCTCGATGGCCGCGTCGGGGCCGATGAAGCGCTGGTTGCAGGCCGCGCGTACACGCCGGCCGGGGGCGAAGGCGGCCACCCATTGCGGGCCGCGATCGCACAGGGCGGCGACGAGCGCGTCGATACGCGCCGGCTCGGGCAGCGCGACACACTCCTCGGACCGGCCGAGCTCTTCGCGCAGCCAGGCGAAGTAGCGGACCCGGACCTGGGGGGCGACCGCGTCTATTTCTGCACCTTGATGGTGGTGACGGTGCCGTCGGGATTGATGACGGTCGCGGTGCCGTCGCCGTTGGGGATCACCACCTTGCCGCCCGCATGGCCGCTCGACGGCAGCGCATTCTTCGGCACGGTGGGCATCGCCGGCAGCGGTGCGACGCGTGCGCTCGGCACGTCGAGGTCGCTGCCGCCGCCGGAGAAATCATTGGCACCCATCGACAGGCTCTCGCCGGGGGCGAGGGCATTCTGTTTGCCGCCACCGGGCACGTTGCCCAGAAGCGGATTGTAGCCGCCGGCACCGCCCAGCGGATGCGAGGCGACGTCCTGGAGGGTCGGGAAGGGCTTCGGCGGCCCGGGCCACACATTGCCGGGCTCCGGCATCAGCGGCGGCGTCGATACGCCGCGGCCATGCACGAGGTCGAGCGTCTCGCCGCTGCCCTGCACATCGTTCGGGTTGAGTCCCGGCGCAAGTCCGGTGTCGCGGAAGAACTTGCCGGCGCCCGAACAGCCGCCCAGGCCGACGCACAGCGCCCCGCCGACGGTCAAGCCGAGCATCCTCAACGAAACCTGCCGCATTCAAGCCCCTCATGTTGTCGCCGAAACTGCCCGCATCGACCGCACGGCTGCATCCGCGAAACGACCCCTCAGCAAGTGCCATCGGCACTGGTTGCGGTCAACCGCAGGTCGCGGCGAGCCACGCGGCGACGGCACCGGCATCGTCGAGTGGCAGGCAGGTGCCACACCATCCCGCCGCCCGCATCGCCGCCGGCGCGTCGGTGATCAATGTGGCGATGGACGGGTCGTCCTGCCAGAGCGGGTCGCCACCCGGTTGCGACAGCCGTGCGGCGCGGCAGATCTCGGCGCGCGGGATCGACTCGGCGCCAAATCCCTCGACCAGCACCAGATCGACCGGGCTGAGGCGGCCCAGCAGCGCGGCGAGGCCCGGCGGGTGCTCAGGCCGGCCACCATGCAGCGCCCAGCCTGAGCGTCCGGCAACCAGCGTCTCGTGCGCCCCGGCGGCGCGGTGACGGAAACTGTCCTTGCCCTCGATGTCGAGAGCGAGCGGCTTGTGGCTGTGCTTGATGGTGGACACGCGCAGGCCGCACGCGGCCAGGATCGGCAGCACCGCCTCGATCAGCGTGGTCTTGCCGCTGCCGGAGCGGCCGACCAGGCCGACGACACGCATCGCCGCGGATGACGTCAGCGCGCGACGGTGCCGCGGGGGGCGACGGCGCCGAGATGGCGCAGCGCCGAGGTGAGGTAGTCCCAGCCGGTGACCAGTGTCGCCCCGGCCGCCGCCCACAGCACGACGCTGCCGAGCAGGGCGATGGGCAGTCCGTCGAGCCCGAGCAGCCGCGCGGTCTCGTCGCCGGCCAGTAGCATGCCGATCGCCACCATCTGCAGGCCGGTCTTCCATTTCGCCAGCCGCGTCACCGGCAGGGTGATGCGCACGCCGCCGAGATATTCGCGCAGGCCCGAGACGAGGATCTCGCGCAGCAGGATCAGGATCGCGGCGTAGAGCCCGCCCCAGGGCAGGCGCTGGGCGGCGGCGAGCACCATCAGCGACGCGCCGACCAGCAGCTTGTCGGCGATGGGGTCGAGCATGCGGCCGAGATCGGATTGCTGGCGGCGGGCGCGGGCGAGGTGGCCGTCGAGATAGTCGGTGATGCCGGCGATCACGAACACCAGGCAGGCGGCGGCATCGCCGACCGGCGTGCGCCACATCACCAGCCCGACCAGCAGCGGGACCGCCACGATCCGCAGGATGGTCAGTACATTGGGCAGGTCGGAGAGCATGGCTCCCGCAGTCTAGCGCGACGGACGGGTATCAGTCACGCCAGCCGGGATGGAAATGCGCATACACCGTGCGCGCTGTCGCCTTGTTGATGCCGGGAGCGGATTCGAGGTCGGTGAGGCCGGCCTGACGGACGCCACGGGCGGAGCCGAAATGGTTGAGCAGGGCGCGCTTGCGGGCCGCGCCGACGCCGGCGATCTCGTCGAGCTCGCTCTTCACCAGCGCCTTGGACCGGCCCGCGCGGTGGGTGGTGATGGCGAAGCGGTGCGCCTCGTCGCGCAGGCGCTGGAGGTAGTACAGCACCGGGTCGCGCGGCGGCAGCTGGAACGGCGGGCGTTCGGCGGTGTGGAACCACTCGCGGCCGGCATCGCGATCAGGGCCCTTGGCGATGGCGACCAGCTTCACATCGGTCACGCCGAGATCGTCGAGCACCGAGCGCACCGCCGAATACTGCCCCGCGCCGCCGTCGATGAGCAGGATGTCGGGCCAGTCGGTGCGCGGTGGCGGCGCGCCGTCGCCCTCCGCCTCGCGCGCCGCCTGCTCGCGCAGGGCGCGGCCGAAGCGCCGTTCCAGCACCTCGCGCATCATCGCGAAATCGTCGCCGGGGGTGATCGGGCCCCGGATGGAATACTTGCGATAGGCGTTGCGGATGAACCCCTCCGCGCCAGCGACCACCATCACGCCATAGGCGTTGGTGCCCATGATGTGGGAGTTGTCGTAGATCTCGATGCGCTCCGGCGAGGCCGGCAGGTCGAACAGTTTCGCGACCCCGTCGAGCAGGGCCGCCTGCCCCGCCCCCTCGGCGAGCTTGCGCTCCAGCGCCTCGCGGGCATTGGTCGCCGCATGGTCGAGCACGGCGCGCTTCTCGCCGCGCTGCGGTTGGGCGATCTCGACCTTCCGGCCGGCCTTGAGCGCCAGCGCCTCGGCGATCAATTCCTGCTCGTCGATCGGGTGGCTGGTCAGGATCTGCGGCGGCGGCGGCTTGTCGTCGTAGAACTGGGCGAGGAACGCGGCCAGCACAGCACCCGGCTCCGCGCCTTCGGCATGCGAGGGATAATAGGCGACATTGCCGTTGTTGCGGCCGCCGCGGATGAGGAACACCTGGATGCAGGAACGCCCGGCCATCTGCCACAGCGCCACCACGTCGGTGTCGTCGAGGCTCTGCGGGTTGATCACCGAGCTGCCCTGGACGTGGGTGAGCGCGCGGATACGGTCGCGCAGGGTGGCGGCGCGCTCGAACTCCATCGCCTCCGCCGCCTGCTCCATCTGGGCGGCGAGTTCCTTCTGCACGCTGCCGGCGCGACCCGACAGGAACGCCTTCGCCTCGGCGACCAGGGTGGCATATTCCGCCTCGCCGATGCGGCCGGTGCAGGGCGCCGAGCAGCGCTTGATCTGATGCAGCAGACAGGGGCGCTGGCGCGAGGCGAGCACGGAATCGGTGCAGGAGCGAAGCAGGAACAGCCGCTGCATGGCATTGACCGTCTCGTTCGCCGCCCAGGCGGAAGCAAAAGGGCCGAACAGCGTCGCCTTGTCGCTGACCGGTCCGACGAGCGTCTGGCGCCCCTGCCGCCCGCCGCCGCGCTGCCCGCGATACTTGGCGATCTGGGGGAAGGCATGATCGCCGGTCAGGATCAGGTAGGGGTAGGATTTGTCGTCGCGCAGGATGATGTTGTAGCGGGGCTTGAGCCGCTTGATGAGGTTGGCCTCCAGCAGCAGCGCTTCCGCCTCGGTATGGGTGGTGACGATCTCCATCGACGCGGTCTGCGAGACCATCAGCCGCAGCCGCTCGTCGAGCCGGGCGAGCTGGGTGTAGTTGCCGACCCGCTTCTTCAGGCTCCGTGCCTTGCCGACATAGAGCGCCTCGCCGCGCTCATCGAGCATCCGGTACACGCCTGGGCTGAGCGGCATGGTCGCCAGTGCCCGCTCGATCACCGTCACGCCACGCGCACCGGGCTCGGAGGCGCCGGACTCTGTCGGGACGGTCTCGTTCATCGCCGTGACCTAGGCGCGCCCCGCTCCGGACTCAAGTCCCACAGACCGCCGCCGTGAACAAAACCGGACCTTTCATTCATCCACGACTCCTGTGGATAAAGCTGTGGGTTCGCGGTCGATAAGGGGTGTTTCAGCCCGCAAACCGGGGCTCCGCACGGCATTGCATGTTTTTTGTGCATATCAGTCAAGTATCTGATTTTAAATCATAATTTTTCGTGAGATTGACTGAGTATGACGCTGATATTGCAAAATCGTTGAAAATCCAGCGAGTCAAGCCGCGCCGTGGACAAAATCGCCGGGACGCGGTTCGGACGGCTCCTCGCGGCAAGTGGCTGATATGCCGACGAGTCAATCCGCTGCGTGGCGGATAATCTCGATTCCGACCGACTCGAGCTCGGGAAACACATCGAGCTTCTCGATGCGCACCCGCACCTTGCTCACCCGCGGGTCGGCCAGGCAGCCGGCGGCGACCCGCTCGGCCAGGGTTTCCACCAGGCGCACATGGCCACGGGCGACGATGTCGCGCACCATCACCACCACCGCCTCGTAGTCCAGCACCCGCTCGAGATGGTCGGGACCCGGCGCCAGCCGGCCGGCCGCCGCTTCCGGATCATCGACCTCGAGCCACAGATTGACCCGGATGCGCTGGGTCCGGCCATGCTCATGCGCGTAGACGCCGATCTGGGCCGCCAGCATCATGTCGCGCAGGAACACCGTCCGCATGCGTCCACGCCGCATCATTCGACCGCTCCTGCACCGTCTCCGGGCGCCCATTGCAGATGCTGGCCGCCATCGAGGGCCAGCATCTGCCCGGTCACCGACGGCAGCGCCAGCAGGGCGAGAGCTGCGCGCGCCACCTCGTCCGGATCGGTGCCGTGGCGCAGCGGCGTGCTGGCACACTGGCGCTCGAACTGTGCGAGGCTCTGGCGCGGCGATGGCAGTGCCGGACCCGGCCCGATCGCATTGACCCGGATGCGCGGCGCCAGCGCCAGCGCCATCGTCCGCGTCAGAGTCCACAGCGCCGATTTCGACACCGTGTAGGAGATGAAATGCGGGGTCAGCGACCAGACCCGCTCGTCCAGCATGTTGAGCACCATGCCGCGCGCACCCTGAGGCAGCGCCTGCGCGAAGGACTGCATCAACACGAAGGGCGCCCTCAGATTCGGCTCGAGATGACGGTCCCAGCTCGCGCGGTCGGCATCGTGCCACTCGTCGCGCTCGAAGACCGAGGCGTTGTTGACCAGGACGCCGAGCGGGCCGGCGCGCCCGACCAGTGGTGCGACTTCGTCCTCGCGCGCGAGATCGGCCCCGAGCAGGGTGCAGTCCCGCCCCAGCGCGGCAATCCGCCCGGCCAGCGTCTCGGCCTGTGCCGCCGAGCTGCGGTAATGCAATACGATGTCGAACCCCGCCCCCGCCAGCGCCAGCGCGATCGCGCCACCCAGCCGTTGCGCGCCGCCGGTGACCAGCGCGCGGCGGGGGATCAGGGGATCGATCGGATCAAGCACGGCGGGCCATCAGCGCGGCCGCCAGCGTGCCGTCATCGAGCGCATCGAGCGCACCGCCCATCGGCACCCCCTGCCCGACCCGGCTGACCAGCGGCGCCTCGTCCAGGGTGGCGAGCCGGTCGGCGAGGAAATGCGCCGTCGTGGCACCATCCACCGTTGCACCCAGGGCCAGGATCACCTCCCGCACGCCACCTGCCTCGATGCGCGCCAGCAGGGGCGCGATGTTGAGATCCTCGGGGCCGGTGCCCGACAGCGCCGACAGCACCCCGCCCAGCACCTGATACACGCCGCGATGCACCGCGGCGCGCTCCAGCGCCCACAGATCGCCCACCCCCTCGACCACGCAGACCAGCGAACGGTCACGCGACGGGTCGGTGCAGATCCGGCAGGGGTCGGAAGTGTCGAGATTGCCGCAGGTGGTGCAGGCGCGCACCGCACGCGCCGCGTCGCCGAGGGCGGCCGCCAGCGGCAGCAGGCGCTGCTGGGGCTCGGACAGCAAGGCCAGTGCAGCACGGCGCGCGGAGCGCGGGCCGAGACCCGGCAGGCGCGAGAGCAGCGCGATCAGGCGTTCGATCTCCGTCATGCTTCTTTTTCTAAAAAAAAGAAGCAAAAAGACCTTTGTCCGTCGGGTCATGACGCGCGCCACGCACACGGGACCAACGGGCAAAGGTTTTTTGGTTCTTTTTTTCAAAAAAGAACATCAGAACGGCAGCGAGAAGCCCGGCGGCAACTGCAACCCACCGGTCGCCGACTGCATCTCGGCGGAGGTTTTCTCGTCGAGATGACGCTTGGCCTCGGCATGCGCGGCGACGATCAGATCCTCGAGCATTTCCATCTCGGCCGGATCGGCAAGCTTGGGATCGATCTTCACCGACTTCAGCACGCCCTTGCCGCTGAGGATGACGCGCACCATGCCTGCGCCGGCCTCGCCCTCGACCTCGAGCGATTCGAGGCGGGCCTGCATTTCGGCCATCTTCGCCTGCATCTGGCTGGCCTGCTTCATCAGGCCGGCAAGGTTCTTCATCTCACGCGTACTCCATCGGGTCTTCCGGATCGTAGATCGGATCGTCCTCGCCGACCGGCGCGCCGGAATCCTCGGCGAATCGCGGCTCGAACGCGAGGGCGGGTGCGAGGATTTCCGGCGGCAGGCCGTATTCGTCAAGCGAGGCGTCGCGCACCGGGCCGACCGACGCGCCAGGAAAGGCGGCCAGGATCGCCTGCACGAGCGGATGCACGCCGGCCTGTTCGTGACGGGTGCGGGCGAGGCTCGCCTCCTGCTCGGCGAGGGTCGGCTCACCGGGTGCTGCGGAAAAGGCGATCGTCCAGCGCAGGCCGCTCGCCTCGCTGAGCAGGGCGGCGAGGTTCTGGCCGAGGTCGCGCGGGGCGGCGGGCTGCACGCGCAGCTCGATCACCGGCGGTGCGAAGCGCACCAGATGCGCGGAATGGCGCAGATGGCCGTGCAGCTGCGCCTGCCGCTTCGTGGCCACGAACGCCACCACCTCGCGCCAGCTCGACCACAGCGACGGTGCCGGGGGCGCGGGAGCGGGGGCCGTCTGGGCACGGACCTCGACGCCCCCGGCATCGGGCGACTCGCCCACGGCGCGCAGCCGGGCGACAGGCGCACCCGACGGCGATGAGGCGGGGCCCGGCGGGGCGGACGTCGACGGGGCGCCCGCGCCGTCGCCGCGCGCGGTGAGCTGGCGCACCAGATCGCCCGGGGTCGGCAGGTCGGCGACGAAACACAGCCGAACCAGCACCATCTCGGCGGCGGCGCGGCGGTCGGGGGCCTGTTCGATCTCGCCGATGCCCTTGAGCACCATCTGCCACAGCCGCGCGATCACCGGCACCGACAGACACGCGGCCAGCGCGGTGCCGCGCACGCGCTCGGCCTGCGGCAGCTCGGCGCTCTCGCGCAGGGCCGGCAAGGTGCGCAGCCGCATCACCACATGCAGCGCGTCGAGCAGGTCGGCGAGCAGCACGCCCGGGTCGGCGCCGCGCGCATAGGCGTCCGACAGCAGGCCGAGTGCCGCGGCGGCATCTCCGGCCACCACCCGCTCGAGCAGATCGAACACCAGTCCGCGATCGGCCAGGCCGAGCATGTCGGCGACCTGGGCGGCGCTGACCGGCCCGCCGCCCTCCTGCTGGGCGATGGCCTGGTCGAGCAGCGAAAGCCCGTCGCGCACCGAGCCGTCCGCGGCCCGGGCGACGAGTGCGAGCGCCTCCGCCTCGATCGCCACGCCCTCGCGCCCGGCGATGGCGGCGAAATGCGCCGCAAGCTGTTCGGCCGGCACTCGGCGCAGGTCGAAGCGCTGGCAGCGAGACAGCACGGTCACAGGCACCTTGCGCAGTTCGGTGGTGGCGAAGATGAAGGTCACGTGGGCGGGCGGTTCCTCCAGCGTCTTGAGCAGCGCGTTGAACGCGTTGCGCGACAGCATGTGGACCTCGTCGATGATGAACACCTTGGCCCGCGCCTGCATCGGCCGGAACCGGGTCGCCTCGATGATCTCGCGGATGTCGTCGACACCGGTATGGGACGCGGCGTCCATCTCCATCACGTCCGGGTGGCGGTCAGCGAGGATCGCGGTGCAGTTGGCGCACACCCCGCATGGATCGGCGGTCGGACCCCCTTGCCCGTCCGGGCCGATGCAGTTCAGCGCACGGGCGATGATGCGGGCGGTGGTGGTCTTGCCGACGCCGCGCACGCCGGTGAGCATGAAGGCATGGGCGACGCGGTTCATTGCGAAGGCGTTGCGCAGCACGCGCACCATCGCTTCCTGACCGATCAGGTCGGCCAGCAGGGTGGGGCGATATTTGCGGGCCAGCACCCGATAGGGGGTCGCGGCGGCGGCTTGTGGCGGCGGGTCCCCGAACAGCCCCGGACCGGCCTCCTGAGGCATCGGCAGGGAGTCGGGATCGGTCCCGAATTCGGTGTCGGACAGGAGATCGCCCCTCTCGCTTGAGGGCCTGCGGACGCCCGGTGAAGGGTAGGAGGCCGGACACCGACCCGAGCGGTACCCGTTGCGGCTGCTTCCTTCCGGACCTGACCGAGTTGGCGAGGCGCACGTCCGACGCCGACCTCCCGAGACAGCCTATAGCATGCGTCACGGCCGCGTGCACCCCCTCTGGCGCTGACGGACGGTCGGATTAGAGTGACCACGATGAGCGATTTCTTCGAGACCGGTACGGCGTTCGTGCTGGACAGGGTTCTGGACCGTGCCGGCAACGAGCGCCGTGATGCGGAATTCGCAGCCGGGCTGCTGCAGCACCCATCGACGCTGTTCGTGGTGCTGCGCGCCGGCGAGCCGCTGCTGCACGGCACCGAGGACGCCCCTGCCCTGCGCCTGCTGGCCCGCGAAGACATAGCGATCGAGACATCCGACGCCGTGTTCCTGGGTCTGCACCCCGACAGCGGACGTGCGATCTTCGCGTTGGCCGCCGGGGCGGCGGTGATGACCGGGGCGGGCTGGTTCGCCGGTTTGCGGGTCGCGCTGCTTGCACTCACCGAGCCGGAGGCCGCGCTGGTCGCGCATGCCGCCGCCCTGCTGCACTGGCGCGCGCAGACGCGGTTCTGTTCGTTCTGCGGACATGGGCTGGAGGCGCCTCCCTCCGGTCTGGTGCTGCATTGCCCGTCCTGCGGGCGGCAGCATTTCGCCCGTACCGACCCGGCGGTGATCATGCTGGTGCGCCATCGCGACGCCGACGGGATCGAGCGCGCCCTGCTCGCCCGTTCGCCACGCTTCGGCGAGCGGCGCGTGCTGTCGACGCTCGCCGGTTTCGTCGAGCCGGGCGAACGGCTGGAGGATGCGGTCCGGCGCGAGGTCGCCGAGGAGGTCGGCGTGGCTGTCGGCGAGGTGCGCTACCACTCCTCCCAGCCCTGGCCGTTCCCGGCCCAGATCATGCTCGGCTTCACCGCGCTGGCCGAGGATCGCGCGCTCACCCTCGATCCCGAGGAGATCACCGAGGCGCACTGGCTGACCCGCGCCGAGATCGTCGCGCGGCGGGACGCGGCGGGAGCGGAATTCATGCTGCCCGGCACGATTTCCATCGCCCGGCGACTGATCGAGGACTGGCTCGCCGCCGCCTGACGGCAATGGTCAGGCGACCATCACGCCCGCACGGAGCGGCGTTCAGCCCAGCCGGGCGACGATGTGGTCGGCGACACGCAGCGCATTGGCGATGATGGTCAGTGTGGGATTGACCGCGCCGATCGAGGGGAAGAACGAGGCGTCGGTAACGTAGAGATTGTCGAGTTCATGGGCGCGGCAGTCGCGGTCGAGCACCGAGGATGCGGGGTCGGCGCCGAAGCGCAGCGTGCCGGCCTGGTGAGCGGTGCCGCCGATCGGGGTCTTCTTGCCGAGATAGAGTTCGCGCTGGAACAGATGCGGGTGCAGGTCGATCGCGTCGCACATCAGCTCGAGCTTGTGCTTGAGGCGCCTGAGACCTTCCATGTTGGTCTCGGTCAGGTCGAGATGCACCTGGTTGTCGCGGTAGAAGACGCGGTTTTCGGGCAGCGGCAGATCCTCGGCAGTGAGCCAGAAATCGACCGAATGGCGTGCCATCATGTCGAACGGCTTCTTCGGCAGCCATTGCAGGAACGACGGCAGGCCCTCGCCATGCACCTCGGTGCCGTCGGACTTGCCGACCATCTGGATATGGCCGAGCGGGAACTCCCAGTCGTCGGCGCCATGGTAGAAATCGTTCAGCCCCAGCGTCTTCTGGAACCGCGTGGGGTTCGGCTGCTTCGACAGCGCCATCAGGGTCAGGTTGTTGTGACGCATGTAGTTGCGCCCGACCTGGCCGGAGCGGTTGGCGAGCCCGTGCGGATGGGTGTCGTTGCCGGAGCGCAGCATCAGCAGCGCGGACGACAGCGCGCCGCAGGCGACCACCACGAGATCGGCGGTGAAGACCTGGCGGCGCCCGTCGGCGGTTGCCTCGACGCCGGTGATCTCCCGGCCCGACGGGCTGGTCAGCAGGCGTTCGACATAGGTGTTGGTGAGCAGGGTGAGGTTGTCATGCGCGCGCAGGGCGGGGTCGACCGCCATCACCTGCGCATCCGCCTTGCCATCGGTCGGGCAGGGATAGCCGTCGAACGCATCGCAGCGCACGCAGCGGCTGCCGGGCAGCACGCGGCCTTGCGTCTCACCCTCCGCCTCGTCGAGCAGCACGCCGACCGGCAGATGGAACGGGCGGTGGCCGAGCTTCGTGAGATCGTCGAACAGTTTCTGGATGCGCGGCTCGTGGCTGACCGGCTTGTAGGGATAGGGCTTCCGCGACGGCGGCTCGGTCGGGTCCTCGCCGCGCAGGCCGTGTACGTGGAACAGCTCTTCCGCCGACTGGTAATAGGGCTCGAACTCGTCGTAACCCACCACCCATTCCGGCGTGACGCCCTCCGGATGGCGGACGGCGTGGAAATCGCTTTCCCGCAGGCGGAACAGCACCGAGCCGTAGAATTTCGAGTTGCCGCCGACGAAATAGTGCAGGCCGGGGTGGAATTCGTCGCCGTTGCTGCTGCGCCAAGTCTCCGGCGCCTGATAGACGCCGTCGACGAACACCTTCTGCGAATCCCAGTTGTCGCGGCCGCGCACCAGATAGTCGCCACGCTCGATCAGCAGGATCTTCTTGCCGGTCTGCGCCAGCCGCCAGGCCATCGAGCCGCCGCCGGGCCCTGAGCCGATGATGATGACGTCGTAACGCGTGTCACTCATCGGCGATCAGACCCTTTCAGAAGGAACGGAACGAGGAGGCGGGATAGACGCCGAGAATGTCGAGATCGGCGGCGAAATAGCGCAACTCGTCGAGCGCGTTGGCCATCGGCGCGCTGTCGGGATGGCCTTCCACGTCGCACAGGAACTGGGTTGCGGTGAAAGCGCCGTCCAGCATGTAGCTCTCCAGCCGGGTGAGGTTCAGACCGTTGGTCGCGAAGCCACCCAGCGCCTTGTAGAGCGAGGCCGGCAGGTTGCGGGTCCTGAACACCAGTGTGGTCATCATGGTTCCCCCCGCCGCGCCGATCGGCGCGGCGACACCGTCGGCATCGGGACGCGCACAGATATAGAAGCGGGTGGTGTTGTGCGCCTCGTCCTCGACATTGCGGCGCAGGATGTCGAGCCCGTAGAGTTCCGCGGCGAGTGCGGAGGCGATCGCGGCATCGGCGGGATCGCCTCGCGCGGCGATCTGCTCGGCGGCCAGCGCGGTATCGGCCTCGATCACCGGGGTGAGGCCCAACTCGGCGATCAACCGGCGCACCTGACCCATCGCCACCGGGTGGGTGTGCAGGCGCTTCAGCCCGTCGATGGTGGCCCCGGGGATCGCCAGCAGGCAGTGCTCGACGCGCTGGAAATGCTCGCCCACGATGCGCAGGCCGGAGGTCGGCAGCAGCGCATGGATGTCGGGCACCCGGCCGACCAGGCTGTTCTCGCAGGCGAGCATGCCCAGGCCCGCGCGACCGGAGCGCACCGCCTCGATCGCCGCCTCGAAGCTCGCACACGGCACCGTTGGATGGCCGGGCAGCGCGGTGCGGCAGGCAAGGTCGGAATAGGCGCCGGGCACGCCCTGGAAGGCGACAGGAGGCAGGGTCATGCCGGCGCTCCGGCAGGTGTTGGCCGTCGCGCGAACCAGGCACGGGCGCGGACGAGATCGGCCTCGGTATCGACACCGAACGGGGCGGCTGCGACACGGGCGACGGCGATGCGCATCCCGGCCTCGAGCGCACGGAGCTGCTCGAGCTTCTCGCGCCGTTCCAGCAGCGATTCCGGACACGCGACGAAGCGCGCCAATGCTGCGCGGCGCCAGGCGTACACGCCGATATGGTGCCAGAGCGGCCCCGCCCCCCAGGGGATCGGCTGGCGGGAAAAATACAGCGCCCGGGTGGTCGCCTCGCCCTCGGCAAAGGCGCAGGCGATCTTGACCACGGACGCGGCGGCGGCCTCGTCTTCGGTGTGGATCTCGGCGGCCAGGGTGGCGAGGTCGATCGCGGGATCGGCGAGGGCGGCCAGCACCGCGCGCAGGTCGGCAGCCGGCATCTGCGGCAGGTCGCCCTGAAGATTGACCACCACGTCGAAACGTCCCTCGGGATCGTGGCTGGCGAGTGCCGCATGCACACGATCCGAGCCCGACGGCAGCGCGGGGTCGGTCAGCACCGCAAGGCCACCTTCCGCCTCGACGATGCGGACGAGTTCGGGCTCGGCCACCGCCACCAGCACCGGACCGATCGCCGCCTCGCGCGCGCGATCGAGCACGTGCAGCAGCATCGGGCGGCCGGCGATCTCGGCGAGCGGTTTGCCGGGCAGGCGGGTGGAGGCCATGCGTGCGGGAATGACGGTGATCGGGTTCATGGCTCGGTCCGGCTGGCTGGACAGGGTGGTTCGGCTGGGATTGAAGGGGCCGGAGATTACGCAGGGCGCGGCTGCCTGCGCAAACCGGGCAATGAGGGGGAACGACGCGATGAGCCTGGCCGGGATCGAGACCGAGCGCCCCGATCCGACGCTGGCCGCGGCCCTGGCCGCGGTTGAGGCGGCCGGGGCGGCGATCCGGCCGTGGTTCCGGCGCCGGCTGGTGGCGGAGACCAAGGACGACCTCTCCCCCGTCACCCGCGCCGATCGCGACGCGGAGGCGGCGATGCGGCGCGTGCTGGGCGAGGCGTTCCCGATGGACGGCATCCTCGGCGAGGAAAACGGGCTGGAGCGGGAGGAGGCGCGAAGGTGCTGGGTGATCGACCCGATCGACGGCACCCGCGCCTTCATCACCGGCCGGCCGAGTTTCGGCGTGCTGCTGGCGCTGCTGGAGGACGGGGTGCCGAGCCTGGGCATCATCGACCAGCCGGTGACCGGCGAACGCTGGATCGGCCGACGTGGCTGTCGCACGCTGTTCACCGGACGGCTCGGTGGCGAGGCGGCGACGCGGGCCTGCGGGTCGCTGGCCGAAGCCGAGCTGTCGGCGACGGCACCGGCGATGTTCGACGCGACCGGCCGCACCCGCTTCCAGCGGCTCGAATCGGCGTGCCGGCGCGTCTATTGGGGCGGCGACTGCTACGCGTACGGTCTGCTCGCCCTGGGCTGCATCGATCTCGTCGCCGAGCAGGACCTCAAGATCTGGGACTGGGCGGCGCTGGTGCCGGTGATCGAGGGGGCGGGCGGCGTCATCACCGACTGGCAGGGATCGGCACTGCGTCAGGGCTGCGCGGGCGACGTGCTCGCGGCGGGCGACCCTGCCCTGCATGGCGCGGCCGTCGCCAAGCTTGCGTCCGCGGGAGGCGCGCCATAGGCTGCTCGACGGTGACGTATACGACAATCCCGGCAAAGACCGGAGCGTAGACGGCTTAGCTGCCTGGTCCTGCCTCCGCGGCGGACCTGGCGGGCCAGGGAGTGAAAGTCGATGAGTTTCCTGCTGTATCTCGGCAGTTCGGCCAGGAATCCAGAGGCAGCGGGGAGGCGCGCTGGGGCGCCGGTAGGCGAGGCGGAGTACAGCTACCGCTTCCTGCTCGATGCCTATCGCGACATGCTCGCCGAGACCGAAACGGTCATCGAGATCGACGATCCGGCCCAGGCCGACCGCTATCACGTTCATTTCACGGCGCTGGGCGAACCCTGCACGCTGCTGGCATTCTGTCCGCCGAACCTGGCTCCGGTCGGGCTGGCCTGTCCGACCGTGTGCCTGTTCGCCTGGGAGTTCACCACCCTGCCGACCGGCGGCTGGAGCAAGGATCCGCGCGAGGATTGGCGGCATGTGTTTCTCGCCCATGGCCGCAGCATCGCGATGTCGGAATTTGCGGCCGCGCAGGTGCGTGCCGCGATGGGCGATTACTGCGAGGTCGCGGCGATCCCTGCCCCGGTCTACGATGCCTGGGCCAGTGTCGAGCCAAGGCGGATGACAGACGGGCAGGCCCGGGTCTTGCGCATCGGCGCCGGGGTCGTGCGCGACACGCGCCTCACCGGCATCGGCCAGACCGCCCCGTTCTGGCCACTGCGGGACGCGCCGGCGCTGCAGATCCCGCCAGTGCCGCCACTGACCGTTCCGCCGGCCCATGTGCCCGATGCCCTGCTGCATCCGGTCCACGAGATCGTATTCGACGGAATGGTGTTCACGACCATTTTCGCGCCCAAGGATGGGCGCAAGAACTGGCGCGACCTCGTCAGCGCCTTCATCTGGGCCTTCCGCGACACCGCGGACGCAACACTGGTGGTCAAGATCATCCATCGCGAGCCGGAGTCCTTCCTGCCGCATTTCGAGAACCTGCTGTTCAAGTGCGGACCGTTCGCCTGCCGGGTCGTCGCAATCGGCGCATGGCTTGACGACGATCAGATGCGCGACCTCGCCTCGGTGAGCGACATCATCGTCAACACCTCGCATGGCGAGGGCATGTGCCTGCCGCTGGCGGAGTTCATGAGCACCGGTGCACCGGCGATCGCACCCGACCACACCGCAATGGCCGACTACATCACACCCGACAACGCCTTCATCGTGCGCGGTACGCTCGAGCACAACGTCTGGCCGCACGATCCGCAGGCGATGTTCCGTACCATGCGCTATCGCATCGAGTGGGACAGCATCGTCGAGGCATATGAATCCGCGGCGGCAATGCTGAAAGGACCACCGGAGCGCCGGCTGGCGATGTCGCACGCCGCCCGACAGACGATGCACGATTACTGTTCGCGAGCCCGGATCGGCAAGACGCTGCGCCGGTTCCTCGGTACGGCGTCATTCGCCGAGACGCCGGAGGAGGTCTGATCATGCTGATCCTCGTCTACGCGCCGACCAATTCGCGGACCATCGCGCGCGATCTCGGTCGCGCGGAATACAGCTATTATTTCGTGCTCAAGGAATTCCGGCCGCTGCTCGAGCAACTCGGCATCGTCATCGAGATCACCGATCCGGAGCACGAGGTCGACCGTATCCACAACGCCGCGATCCGTCGCGGCATCGATTGCGTCTTCCTGTGCTTCGCGCCACCGCATCTCGTGCCGGGTGGCCTCGTCTGCCCGACGGTTCCGGTGTTTGCCTGGGAATTCGACACGCTTCCGAACGAGACGTGGTCGGACAACTGGCGCGACGACTGGAGCGCCCTGCTGCGCCGTGTCGGACAGGCGATCACGCATAGCAGCTTCACCGTCGACGTCGTGCGAAATGCGCTGGGCCGGGCGTATCCGATCGTGAGCCTTCCGGCTCCGGTCTGGGACCGTCACGCGGCAGCCTACGATCCGACGCGCAACAGCGTGCTGACACCACCGACCCTGCTGAACGTTCGCGGTCGCATCATCGACAGCGCCACCTTCGACCTGGCCCCCTACACCTGTGCGGCGCGTCGGCGCGACGGGCAGGCCGAGTTGCCGGGCAGCCGGCGCGAGCGGGCTCTCACCCATGCCGTAACCCTCTCGGGCGTGATCTACACGGCGATCTTCAACCCGAATGACGGGCGCAAGAATTTTTCCGACATGATCGCAGCCTTCGGCTGGGCGCTGCGCGACGAGCCGCGCGCCACGCTGGTGCTCAAGGCGACCAACCGCAAATGCGAGGGCGCGCTCAAGGCAATGGTCGAGGAGTTCGCCAAGGTGCAGCCCACGCGCTGCCGGATGGTGATCATCGACGGGTTTCTCGAGGAAAGCGAGTACGCGCGGCTGCTCGAGATCTCGACCTACGCGCTCAACACCTCGCTCGGCGAAGGCCAGTGTCTGCCGCTGATGGAATACATGAGCGCGGGCAAGCCCGCCATCTCGCCGGCGCATACAGGTATGCGGGATTACATCAGCGAGGCCAACGCCTTCGTCGTGCGCAGTTCGCTCGAACCGTTTCACTGGCCCCACGACCCGCGCGAGGCGATCCGTACCCGCAGGCACCGGATCGACCTCGAATCCCTGCTCGGCGCCTATCGGGAGAGCTTTCGGGTCGCCACGAGCGACGCCGCCAGTTATCACCGCATGGCGAGGGCCGCGCATCACGGGCTGCGCGCGCACTGCTCGCGGCAGGTGGTGCTCAAGCAGCTGACACGCTTCCTCGATCGGGTCCGTCACCGACCGGGTTCTGTGACCCATGTCAGCTCGGCGCCTGAACCTCAGACTCCGGATGTGGTGCGGCTGCGATCGGGACAGGATGGCGGCCGCGCAGCGTCGCCATGGCAGGCCCTTGCCGATGCCGGCTCGGCGGACTGAGGTGGCCGCCCCGCCACCTCCCTGCCCTGCCCCGGGCAATGCGCGTGGGCGGATCGCCGAGATCGACGTGCTGCGCGGGGTCGCCATCCTGATGGTGCTGATGCAGCACATGCCTGACAATCTGCTTTACTGGAGCAGCGCGTTCGGCACGTTCCTGTCGCGCTACGGACAAGGCTGGACAGGGGTCGATCTGTTCTTCGTCATCTCGGGCTTTGTCATCACACGCGTTCTGCTCCCGGCTGTGGAAGGCGCGCCTCGCGGAAGCGGTCTCGGGCTGTGCGTGGCATTCTATCGTCAACGGGCCTGGCGGCTGCTGCCGTCAGCATGGCTGTGGCTTGGCCTGATCCTGCTGGGCTGCGTGGTATTCAACCGTTCCGGCGCATTCCGCTCCGTTGAGGCAAACGTTTCGGCCATCGTCGCGGCCCTGCTCAATCTGATGAATTTCCATGAGGCGGAGACATTCGGGCGTGGCGATAGCGGCCTGGTGTTTCCGTATTGGAGCCTGTCGCTCGAGGAGCAGTTCTATGCGCTGCTGCCGATAGCGCTGTTGACGCTGCGCGGATGGGTCATGATCCCGCTGGCGGCCATGCTGCTGAGCTGCGTTCAGGTCGTCACACCGCTTGGCATGATGACACGAACCGGCGGGTTGGCCTGCGGCGTACTGCTCGCCTGGGGGTTCAGGCACCGGCCGGCAGTGATGGCGGCGCTGCGTCCCGACGCGCTCGCCGCGCTCGGCGCACGCCGCATCGCCTTGCCAGCCGCGATCGTGCTGCTGCTGGTGCTGCTGGGCTCGGAAACGTTGCGGATCGTCTCGTTCCGGCTGTTGCCGATCACACTGCTGGCGGGGTGTCTGGTCTGGGTCGCGGCCTATGACCGCGACCTGCTCATGGCGGATGGCTGGCTGCGCCGCGGGCTGGAATGGGTGGGCCTACGATCCTACTCGCTGTATCTCGTCCACATCCCGGTCTTCGCCTCGGCGCACGAACTGGTCTTCCGCTTTGCGCTCCAGTCGTCCCACCCGAAACATCTCGGGTCATGGCTGTATGTCGTGGGTACGCTCGTCGCCTGTCTGGTCGTCGCCGACCTCAATTACCGGCTGGTCGAGCTCCCGACCCGGTGGCGCGCCCGCCGTCAGTCGCCGCACGCCCTCCCTTCCCTTCGCGAAACGGTGATCGCCCGATGAGCCAGACCCTGACCCCGATGGACATTCGAACGCCACCGCCGGAAGACGACGAGCTGGCACATGTCGGGCTGCACGCGATCAGCCTGCATGGCTGGTTTCGCGCCGATCTCGGTCAGCTCTACCCGGGCTTTCCGGTCGGGCCTGAGGATGTGGTCGCCGATATCGGCTGCGGCGATGGCGGCGCGAGCCTGTTCTGCGCCCGGCAGGGGGCGCGGGTGATCCTGTCGGATCTCGACGCCGACCGGCTGGTCCGTGCTGGTGCCCGCGTCGCCGCCGTAGCGCCGGGCCGGGTCGAGACCAGGCACGGCAACGGCGAGGCGCTGCCGATCGCGGATGCTACGGCCACGCGCACGATCTGCATGGAAGTCATCGAACATGTGGAAGATCCCGACGCTCTCACCGCCGAGCTGTTCCGCATCACCCGTCCGGGCGGACTGCTGCTGCTCGCCTGCCCGCATCCGCGTTCCGAGGCCGTGCAGCAGGAGATCGCGCCGCCGTCCTATTTCGCCCATCCCAACCATATCCGCATCCTGCAGCCCGAGCACACTGTTCAGCACCTTGCCAATGCCGGCTTCGAGATCGTGCGGACCGACACCTACGGGTTCTACGAGGCCGTCTGGTGGGCGATGTTCTGGAGCACGGGAGTCGAGCTTGGCGAGCGTCATCCCGTCTTCGATGCGTGGGCGACAACCTGGAAACTGATGCTGCAGACCAAGGACGGGTTGCGCGTGCAGCGCGCGCTCGACAGCGCGCTGCCGAAGAGCCAGGTCGTCATCGCGCGCAGACCAGCCTGACGCTGACCTACGTTGGCGGCCGCGGCAGGATGAGGTAAGGCCGACCCTCCCTCCGGGCCGTCTCCGGACGGGGATGCGGAGGTATCATGTCCGACCTGCTGTCCTTTCCCCGCGACCGCATCAAGGTGCTGCTGCTGGAAGGTATCCATGACACCGCGGTCGAGTGGCTGGCCGCGCATGGCTATACGCAGGTCACCCGGCTGAAGGGCGCGCTCGAAGGTGAGGCACTCGCAGAGGCGCTGGCGGGCACACATATCGTCGGCATCCGCTCGCGCACGCAACTCACCGAAGCGGCCTTCGCCGCCGCCGA
The DNA here is from genome assembly GCF_014192375.1 of Endobacter medicaginis. Taxonomy (GTDB): domain Bacteria; phylum Pseudomonadota; class Alphaproteobacteria; order Acetobacterales; family Acetobacteraceae; genus Endobacter; species Endobacter medicaginis. The sequence goes on from NZ_JACHXV010000002.1 coordinate 181,947, forward strand.
CCGACTGGTCGCGGTGGGCTGCTTCTGCATCGGCACCAATCAGGTCGATCTGGGTGCGGCACGCAGGCGCGGAATTCCGGTGTTCAATGCGCCGTTCTCCAACACCCGCTCGGTCGCCGAGCTGGTGATGGGCGAGATCGTGATGCTGATGCGCGGCATCGTCGGCAAGTCCAATGCCGCGCATCAGGGCGGCTGGGACAAGTCGGCGGCCAATTCGTGGGAGGTGCGCGGCAAGACGCTCGGCATCGTCGGCTACGGCAATATCGGCAGCCAGCTCTCGGTGCTGGCGGAGGCCTTCGGCATGCGGGTGATGTATTATGACATCACCGACAAGCTCGGCCATGGCAACGTGATCGCCGCCGCCAGCCTCGAGGGGCTGCTTGCCGAGAGCGACGTGGTCAGCCTGCACGTGCCTGAGACGCCCGAGACGGAAGGCATGTTCGGCGCGGCCGAGATCGCGAAGATGAAGCCGGGCAGCTTCCTGATCAACAATGCGCGCGGGATGGTGGTCGACCTCGATGCGGCGGCGGCGGCGCTGCGGAGCGGACATCTGCTGGGCGCGGCGATCGACGTGTTCCCGGTCGAGCCGCGCTCCAACGCTGACCGCTTCACTTCGCCGCTGCAGGGCCTGCCCAACGTCATCCTCACCCCGCATATCGGCGGCTCGACGGCGGAGGCGCAGGAGCGCATCGGCGTCGAGGTGGCCCGCAAGCTGGCCGAGTATTCCGACACCGGCGCGACCTCCGGCGCGGTGAATTTCCCGCAGGTGCAGCTTCCGGCCTCGCCGCGCGGCACGCGCTTCATGCACGTGCACCGCAACGCGCCCGGCATCCTGCGCCGGATCAACGACGCGTTCGCCGATGCGGGTGCGAACATCGCCGCCCAGTATCTTCAGACCGATGGCGAAATCGGCTATGTGGTGGTGGAAGCCGAGCTCGAGCGCGGCACCGACCGCGAGTTGCTCGACACCATCCGCGAACTGGACGGCACCATCCGGGCGCGGCTGCTGTATCGGGAAGACTGAACCCGCACACCGGGAGAAAGCGGATGCCCCTCGTCGAACTCGAGATCGAGCAGCGCCGGCGCTCGCTCGGCGGTGGGCTGGAGGTGGGGCGCGTGCTGCCTTTCGCGCGGCGGCGGATGGTCGGGCCGTTCGTGTTCTTCGACCATATGGGCCCGATCGACCTCGCGCCCGGCACCCATCACGGGCTCGACGTTCGCCCGCACCCGCATATCGGGCTGTCGACCATCACCTATCTGTTCGCCGGTGAGGTGATGCACCGCGATTCGATTGGTTCTGAGCAGGCGATCCGGCCTTCGGAAGTCAACTGGATGACCGCCGGGCGCGGCATCACCCACTCTGAACGCTTCGAGCGCGCGCAGCGGGTCGGCGACCACCTGCACGGCATCCAGGCCTGGGTGGCACTCCCGGTGGGCGACGAGGAGGCCGAGCCCTCCTTCACCCATCACGAGGGGGCGGACCTGCCGCAATGGAGCAGCGACGGCGTCCACGGGCAGCTCATCGCCGGCGAGGCCTACGGGCTGCGGGCCGGCGCGCGCACCCATTCGCCGCTGTTCTACGCGCATCTCGACCTGGAGGCGGGTGCGAGCGCGGAGATCCCCGCAGGCCACGCCGAACGTGCGGTCTATGTCGCGACCGGCAGCGTCGAGCTCGGCGACCGCACCGTGGCTGCGGGCAGGATGGCGGTGGTGGCCGGACATGCCTCGCGGCTGCGGGCTCTGGAACGATCGACGGTGATGGTGCTGGGGGGTGCACCGCTCGGTGAACGGTTCCTGTACTGGAACTTCGTCTCGTCGTCGAAGGACCGGCTGATACAGGCGGCGTCGGACTGGAAGGCGGGGCGGATGGCGCTGCCCCCGGCCGACCACGAGGAGTTCATCCCCCTGCCTGACGACCCGCTGCCGTCGCCGACGCCGATGTGAGCGGCGTGGCCGGCGCGAGTTCCGGATCGGTGCTGCGCGCCAGCAGGGCGAGGCCGCCGGCCAGCGCGATCGCTGACGCCACCACATAGACATGCGCCGGCCAGAGCGGGTTGCCGTCGAATGCGTTGAGCCAGCTCAGCAGCGCCGGTGTCGTCGCCCCGCAGGTGGCGACCGCCAGCGCATAGACCAGTCCGAACCCGGTGGCCCGCTCGGCGGGCGCAAACGCGGTCAGCATCGCCAGCAGCAACGGCGCGAACGGCATCGCGCCGACCAGCCCGATCAGCGACTGTGCGATCGCCAGCACCCCCCAGCTCCGGTCCGCCGCCGCCCAGGCATAGAGCGGCTCGCAGATCAGCATCGACCCGAGCAACGCGACGATGGTCAGCGTCCGCGCACCGAGCCGGCGGGTGAGGATCAGCCCTGCGATCATGCCCACCACCGAAGATGCCAGCCCCAGCGCCATCGCCGCCATCGCCGCACGCGGATGCATGCGCAGCACGGTGATGCCGTAGGTCACGCCATAAGCGCGACCATAGGCCATCGACGTGGTGCCGAGCATGGTGCACAGCACCAGCGCGTGCCGTGCGCCGAGCCGGGTTTCGCTCTCCGCTGCACTGCGGCCCACGGTCTCGCCGACATCGAGCCCACGCCGCAGCCACAGGCCGAATGGCACGATCGCCAGCCCCGCGGCCAGCGCCACCCGCCAGCCCCAGGCATAAAGAGCGGCCTCCGACAGCCAGGCGGACAACACAAGGCCGACACAGACCCCGGTCGTGGCGGCGGCGTTCTGGGTGATGAACTGCAGCAGCACCAGCCCCATCCGCCGCCCGGGCGGTGCAATGTCGAACAGTGCGACCGAGGCCGGCCCGACCTCGCCGCCGTCGGAAAAGCCCTGCAGCAGCCGGCCGGCAATGGTGATCGCGGTGGCGATCCAGCCGATCCGCCCATAGCCGGGGCAGAACGCCACCATTGCGGAGCCCAGCCCCATCAGCCCGAGGCTGGCAAGCAGTGCCAGCCGGCGTCCGCGCCGCTCCGCCACCCTGCCGAGCGCGACCGCACCGAGCGGACGGGCGATGAACGAGATCGCGAATGCGCTCCACGCCACCACCGACTGGCTCGCCGCTCCGCCCTGCGGCAGCAGGGAATGGCCGATCATCGGCGCGAAGGTGGAGAAGACGAGGAAATTGTAGAATTCGAGGAAATTGCCGAGCCCGACCGCGAGGGTCTTCCTCCGGGTCACGCCCGGATTCGTGTCGCGGCGCACGGGCCTTGCAGTCATGACGCACCGTCCCCCGCCGGCGCGGCCTCCCAGGGCAGGCACAGCGCCATCCTGATTTCTTCGGCCACCACCTCCTTCAACCAGACCACGCCTGGATCGGCCACCCCGTCGCGATTGGTCATGAGCGCGATCTGAAGCGCCGGGATCGCCACTGGCGCCTCCGACAGCGACAGTGCCGGCGAGACCGCCGCCATCGACCGCGCCGCATAGATCGGCACCGTACCAACCGCCCGCATGCCGATCAGGAACGCCGGCAGGGCGGAAAAATGCGTCACCGCCGACGCCACCCGGCGCTCGCGCCCGATTGCGCGCAACGCGAGATCGACCGGCCCGTCGCGGCGCGCGCCGGACGCCAGCACATGCGGTAGCGCAAGGTAGGACTCGAGATCGAGCGGCAGGCACACGCCGCAGGCCTCGGCATCGAGGATGCAGGCGAAGCGCACCGATCCGAGCATGTCCTGATGCAGCCGCGTCGGCCGGCTCGACAACGTGCCCACCCCGATTTCCACGGCACGCGATTCGATCAGCGCCGGCAGCTCGGCGTCGCTGCATTCGCGGAACCGCACGCTGACCTGCGGGGCGAAATCCAGCAGCCGGCGCAGGATCGCCGGGCCGACCGCCGACTCGAGCCCGGCCACCAGCCCGAGCACGAACTGCCGCCGCGCGCGGCGCGGGTCGAACCGCGCATCACCCAGCATGGCCTGGCGCAGCAGACCGACCGCCTCTGCCACCGGCTCGGCCATCGCCAGCGCGCGGCGGGTCGGCACCATGCCGTCGCGGCGTGATCGGATGAACAACTCGTCGCCGCACAGCAGCCGCAATCGGCGCAGCGACGCGCTGACTGCGGACTGGGTCAACGAGAGGTGGTCGGCGGCTTGGCTCACGCTGCCCTCGCGGAGGATGGCCAGGAAAGTGAGGGCAAGGTTCAGATCGATCCGGCGTCGCGATGAAGCGCGATCGACCCCCGGATCTATATGAACTGCATTCATAGTTCCCATGATGAGAAACAATTTGAACGCATTGTTGCGCGAATGCAAATCTTTCGGAAAGCGGACGATCAGAGCCGCGACACAAACGGGACAGACACGTCGGCCAGACCTCACCTCCGTGGAGAGACAACGTGCCGAGATTTTCGCGTTACCGATCAGGCCTGGTCGCCACCAGCACGAGACTGGGCGCCTGCGCCGCACTGCTGCTCGCCTCGACCGCCCTCGCCGGTCACGCCCATGCACAGCACGCGCCCGTCAAGGCCGCGCGTCCGGCAGGCAAGGCGAAGCCGGCTTCGGCCTCGCGCTATCATTCGGATTTCCTCGAGCACAGCCATGTCGATCCCGGTCAGACCGAGATCATGGTCCATGCAGGGATCGGCAGCGCCAACGGCGTGACCAACACCACGCCGGGTGGTGGCCTGATGCCCAAGCAGACCGCCCCGATCTCGATCAGCGCCGTCACCCGCGACTACATCGCCAAGCAGTCGCCGACCTCGAACCCGATCGCGCTCGTCAAGGCGCTCCCCGGCGTGGTGTCGGCGAGTGCCGATCCGCTTGGTCAGACCTCGACCTATCTCTCGATCCGCGGGCTTGACCAGACCGAGATCGGCTTCGTCTACGAGGGCGCGCCGATCAGCGATTCAATCAACTACACGCCGTTCACCCAGAACGTCGTCGATACCGACAACATCGCCCGCGTCACCATCACCCAGGGTGCGCCCGACCTGACCGCACCGGTCTACAACGAGGCGGGTGGACTGATGTCGATCACCCTTCGGCCCGCACAGCAGAAGACGGGCGGCACGCTCGATGTCAGCGGCGGCTCGAAATCGCTCTATCGCACCTTCCTGCGCCTCGATTCCGGCGAGCTCGGCCAGAGCGGCATCCGCAGCTTCGTGTCGTTCTCGGCCAGTGGCAACGACCAATGGCGCGGTGTGGGCACGCAGCGCAAATACCATCTCGACGCTCAGGCGATCCGCGAATGGGGCGACGGCAACTCCGCAGCCCTGATCGTGTCGTGGGACGACTATTTCGCCAACTCGTTCCGCAATCCGACGATGGCGCAGTGGAAGCAGTACGGCAGCGGCTTCAACTATACCGGCGGCTACACGCCAGGCGCGATCTATTCGGCAAGTCTGAACACCTACACACGTGATTCGCTGTTCGTGATCGCGCCGACGGTGTTCCGTCTGACCGACGAGCTCACCCTGCATGCGACGCCGACCTTCGCACGCTTCAACGAGTACTACGACAGCGGCACCACGCTGGCCAACAACAGCTATTTCGGCAACCAGCTGGTGAACCTCAACCTGCCTTACACCACCAAGGGGGTTGCGACCGTGCAGAGCATCAACCCGGTGCCGCAGCGCACCGGCATCCTCAGCACGTATCTGACCTGGGAGCACGGCCACAACACCTTCCAGGCCGGCACGGTCTATTCCTATCTCGATCTCGACGAGCCGATCTATTATGGAGTCGCGGATTTCCAGGGCGGGGTCGCCAACCGCTATCTCGACCACAATATCCTGATGCCGGATGGCAGGAAATACGCCACCCTGGACATGAACTTCATCCAGCAGCTCAACAGCCCGTTCGTGTTCGACACGCTCAAGCTGTTCGGCAACCGGCTGTCACTGAGCGCGGGGCTGAAGATGGTTCTGGTGAGCCGCTATTCGACCAACCTGATCCCCGGCGCGGTCTATCATCACGGTGCGAGCTACGACCAGCCGCTGCCACAGGTCGCGATGAGCTGGCAGCTCGGCCCGCACGACCAGATCTACGCCGATGGATACACCACCTATCGCGCCCCGGCCTCGGTTCAGGTCTATGGACAATTGTTCTCGTCGTCGAAGCCGACGGCGGTCTCGGTGGTCAATCCGCTCAAGGGCGAATACACGATCGGCGAGGAGCTCGGCTGGCGCCACTACGGCCTGGTCAACATCACCGCCTCGTTCTTCAACTACAACATTACCAACACACAGGTGAAATCCTACCTCTATGTCAACGCGATCCCGCTGCCGATCCCGCTGGAGGCGGGCGGCAAGACATCGCGCGGCGTGCAGGCGGAGATCGGGCTGCGGCCGTGGCACCATTTCAGCCCCTATGTCTCGGCGCAATACCTGCACGCGACGATGGACAACAATTTCAACGCCGGCGCCGACATCCTGCCGACGGCTGGGAAGGTCGCGGTGCTGAGCCCGAAATTCACCGGGGCAATCGGGCTGTCCTATGACGACGGCACGTTCTTCGGCAATCTCGCCGCGAACTACGTCTCGAGACAGTACACCACCTTCATGAACGACGAGCATATTCCCGGCTACGCGGTCGGCGATCTGACCGCCGGCTATCGCTTCCACAGCATCGGCCCGGCCAAGCATCCCCAGGTACAGCTCAACATCGCCAATCTGGGCGGCTCGGCCTACCTGTCCGGGCTTGCTGGCGCTACCGCCAATGCCAAGGCCACCCAGGGTATCTACGGCCACACCGTGAGCGGTGTCGCGCCCCTCTACATCGTCGGCGGCGGACTTGCCGTCGTCGGCTCGTTCACCACCGGTTTCTGACGGAGACGGCTTCGATGCGCCATATCGCCCTGTCCGCCGCCTTCGGCTGCGCGACCTTCGGCCTCGCTTCAGCGGCCCACGCCGCCTGGCCGCCAGCCGAGGGCCGCGGCAGCTGCGCGGTGAGCGTGCAGAAGGATGTGCCGGCAACCATGCGCGACGGCACCATTCTTCGCGCCGACGTCTATACGCCGAAGACCGATGCCAAGGTACCGGTGATCCTGATGCGCACCCAGTACGGCAAGAGCGAGGCCCAGGTACAGCCCTCGCGCTTCCAGTCGCCGGACTGGTTCGCCTCGCACTGCTATATCGTGGTGATCCAGGACATCCGGGGGCAGGGCAAGTCGTCCGGCAGGTTCTATGAATATCGCTACGATCGCGACGACGGCTACGACACGGTCGAGTGGGCGGCGAGACTGCCGGGTGCGGACGGGCGCGTCGGCATGTATGGATCGTCCTATGTGGGTGCGACGCAATGGCTTGCCGCCACCGCCTCGCCGCCCTCGCTGAAGGCGATCGTGCCGTCCAACACCGCATCGGACTATTACGATGGCTGGACCTACGAGGACGGCGCCTTCCGCCTCGCCTTCATCGAGCCGTGGATGGCCGAGACCATCGCTTCCTCGGCGGCCGCCAACCGCGGAGATGCGGCGCTGGCGCTGCAGCTCTACACGGACGGATCAAACCCGTCGCTGATGATGCACGAACTGCCCTACGACAAGGTGGCTGCCTTCCATCCCGGCGATGCGGCGGTGGCGCCCTACTTCTTCGATGCGGTGGCGCATCCGCTGCGCGATGGCTACTGGAGGGCGTTCGACATACGCTCGCGCTATGCCAAGGTGCAGGTCCCGGTGCTGGCGTTCGACGGCTGGTACGATTCCTTCATCACCGGCGCGCTGGAGAACTTCAACGGTGTGCAGACGCAGGGGGGCACGCCGATCGCCCGCAACAACCAGCGGATCGTCATCGGCCCGTGGGAGCACATCGCCTGGGGGCGGCCCGGTTCGATGGTCAGCCCGCGTCTGCATGCGATCGGACCGGTGGCGAACAGCCCGGTGAACGAGCTGATGCTCGGCTGGTACGACCATTTCCTCAAGGGCATCGACAATGGCATCGCCACCGGCCCGCGGGTGGACTACTTCACCATGGGCGAGAACCGCTGGCACACCGCCACCGCCTGGCCGATCCCCGGCACCCAGTATCGCACCTTCCATCTCGCCAGCCGGATGGGCGCGAACTCGGTGATGGGCGACGGTGCATTGCTCGATGTCCCGCCCGCCACCGCGCCGGGCCGTCCTGCACCGATCAAGGTGGCGTTCGGCGCGGCGGCGGACCCGGCCCGGCTGAGTGCCGAGACCGACAGCTTCGTCTATGATCCGGCCAATCCGGTGCCCAGCCTGGGCGGTCACTCCTGCTGTGCCTGGTTCAGCGGCAGCCAGGGCCAGTTCGACCAGTCGGCCCTCGAACAGCGCGGCGACATCCTCGTCTACAGCACCGATCCGCTCTCGGAACCGATCGACGTGACGGGCCCGATCACGGTCGAGCTCTACGCCGCCACCACTGCGAAAGACACCGATTTTACCGCCAAGCTGGTGGACGTGTTCCCCGACGGCACCGCGATCAACGTCGCCAACGGCATCCAGCGCGCAGCGGTGCGCGACAGCCTCGAACATCTGTCGCCGGTCACGCCGGGCGCCGTGACCCTGTACCGGATCAAGGTCTGGCCGACCTCGAACCTGTTCGCCGCCGGCCATCGCATCCGGCTGGAGATCTCGTCGAGCGACTATCCGCAATTCGCACCCAATCCCAATACCGGCGCACCGTTCGGCACCACGTCGGCGAGCATCAAGGCAACGCAGACCATCTATCACGACGATGCCCACCCCTCGGTGCTGATCCTGCCGGTGATCCCGGCCGGCGCCGCCGGCGCGGGTGCCGATGCCGCGCCGCTGAAATAGCCGAACCGGCGGTCACCCGCGGGCGTTTGACAGCCCGCAACGGGTGGGGAGGGTGCGGGTGACGCGCTGGCAGCGGATCGTTTCGCGGATCGTCCGGCGCGTCTGGTTCCGCGCCGCGCTGATCAGCCTGTGCGGCGTGTTGGTCGCGGCCCTTGCCGGGGTGGTCGCCCGCTTCGTGCCGTTCCGCGTGGCGGGAAATCTTGGCCAGAACGCCGTCGACTCGATCCTCGAGATCATGGCATCGAGCATGCTGGCCGTAACGACCTTCTCGATCAACGCGATGGTCACCGCCTACAGCTCGTCGACACAGACCGCCACACCACGCGCGACACAACTGATGGTCGACGACCCGACCTCGCAGAACGCACTGTCGACGTTCCTCGGCGCGTTCGTGTTCTCGGTGGTCGGCATCATCGGCCTGCAGACCGGCATCTATGGCGAACAGGGGCGGGTGATCCTGTTCGCCGGCACGGTGCTGCTGGTCGGCGTCGTTGTGGTCACCCTGCTGCGCTGGATCGCCCACATCACCATCTTCGGGCGGCTGGCGGACGTGATCGACCGCGTCGAACACGCCGCGGCAGAGGCAATGCGCCGCTTTGCAGAGGACGCGCGCATCGGCGGACTGCCGGCGGTGGCGATCCCCACACAGGCGGAGAGGGTGTGCGGCAACACCACCGGCTATGTCACACATGTCGACCTTTCGCTCCTGGGCAGGCTGGCCGACTCGCACGGGCTGACCCTGCATGTGGTCGCGACCCCGGGCGTGATGGTCGACCCGCTGCGGCCGCTGCTGCATGCGATGGCCGAGGACAATGCGACCCGCCCGAACCTCGACGACGAACTGCGCGGCAGGCTCGTCTCGGCGTTCAGCATCGAGCGCCATCGCAGTTTCGACCAGGATCCGCGCCTGGGGCTGATCGCGCTTGGCGAGATCGCCAGCCGCGCCCTCTCACCCGCGGTCAACGATCCCGGCACGGCCATCGAGGTGATGAATGCCCTGCTGCGCGTGCTGCTGCTGCTGCCGGCCGAGGAGCCGGACCAGGACGAGCGCGCGCAGCGTCCTGCGGTGCATATTACCCGGCCGGTGATCGGCGAGATGATGGAGGACGCCTTCCGTCCGCTGCTGCGAGACGGCGCCAGCATGATCGAGGTGATGCTTCGCGCCAGCGGCACGCTCGACGCGATCCATCGCAACCTGCCGGTGGCCCGTTCGGCGGCGATCGCCTACGCCGCGCGACTGCGCAGCTCGGCCGTCTCGGCAATCGAGTCGCCCGCATCGCGCGACGAGTTCGAGGCCGCGCACGACAGGCTCTGGGCCGGCCGCGGCTAGACCCCTTTCAGGCGAGCAGATCGCGCCAGCCCGGCTCGCGATTCATCACCGCGGCGACGAAGCCGCAACGCGGCACCACCTTGAGCCCGCGCGCGCGGACGTCGTCGAGCACGGCCGCCACCAGCGCACGACCAAGCCCCCTGCCCTTCGCCGCCGCCGGCACCTCGGCATGGATCAACACGATGCGCCCCGCCGCCTCGTCCAGCCGGTAGTCGATGAAGCCGAGCCCGTTCTCGCTCGGCAGTTCGTAGCGCGATGCGGTGCGATTGTCGGTGAGCGACATGTTTTCCTCCCTGCTCCTCACCAACGATATGGCGATGCAGCAGATGGATCGCTAGGCTGCGAGTCATGAACGTCGTCGATCCGCAAGCCCCGCGCCTTTCACCGCTCGCCGCTCTCGAAGCCCAGGTCAGGCAGGATCTGGAGCGCGTCGCCTACCCCGCGCCGCTCTGGGTGCCGCCGCGCACGGCCGGCGGTGCGCCGGTGCTCGATGTCGCCATCGTCGGCGGCGGCCAGGGCGGACTCGGCGCCGCGTTCGGCCTGATGCGCGAGCGCATCGTCAACATCCGCATCTTCGACCGCGGCGAGCCGGGGCTGGAGGGTCCATGGGTGACCTTCGCGCGCATGCTCACCCTGCGCACGCCCAAGCATGTCACCGGACCCGATGGCGGCATCCCGTCCCTCACGCCGCAATCGTGGTTCGAGGCGCGCTACGGGGCGGAGGCATGGGAGACGCTCGACAAGATCTCGCGTCATGACTGGCAGGACTACCTGCGCTGGTTCCGCGCGGTGCTGTCGCTGCCGGTGCAGAACCACAGCGAGGTGGTCGATATCGAGCCGGCGACCGACGATACGGGCGACCGCATCCTCAGGCTGTCCGTGCTGGGCCCCGACGGCCCGCAAACCCACTACACGCGCAAGGTCGTGCTGGCGACCGGTATCGCCGGCAGCGGAAGATGGCAGATCCCCGCTTCGATCTCGCAGGCCCTGCCCGAAGACCGTTATGCACATACCGCGGCCGAGATCGATTTCGAGCGCCTGCGCGGCGCGCGCATCGCGGTGCTGGGCGCCGGCGCCTCGGCGTTCGACAATGCCGCCACCGCGCTGGAGGGCGGCGCTGGTTCGGTCACGCTGTGTCTGCGTCGCCGGGTGATTCCGAGCGTCAACCCCTATCGCTGGATGGAACAGGCCGGATTCCTCGGCCACCACGCCGAGTTGCCGGATCGGCTGCGCTGGGAGTTCATGCGCCACATCTTCGATCTCAACCAGCCGCCGCCGCAGGACACGTTCTGGCGCTGCCGCAGGCACACCAATTTCTCCTTCCGCACCGGTGCGCCGTTCCTCGACATCCGCATGCAGGGCAACGAGGTCATCGCCACCCTGCCGGAGGGCGAGTTGGCATTCGACTTCCTCATCGTCGGCACCGGTTTCGAGGTCGATTTCGCGCAGCGCCCCGAGACCGCCCGCTTCGCCGGGCAGATCGCCCTGTGGCGCGACCGCTACACGCCCGAACCCGGCTCGGAACATGCCCTGCTCGGCACCTATCCCTATCTCGGCGACGCGTTCCAGTTCGTCGAGCGCGATGCGGGAGCGGCGCCGGAGCTGGCCGACATCCACAATTTCACCTTTGGCGCCACGCCGAGCATGGGTCTGTCGGGCGCGTCGATCAGCGGCATGAAATACGGCGTCGCCCGACTGGTCAGCGGCATCGCCCGTGACCTCTATCGCACCGACGCCGAACGCCATCTTGTCAGCCTGCGCGCCTATGAGACGCCCGAGCTCACCAGCCTCGACCCTCCTGTGTGTTGACTGTGTCTGGAACGGCCATCTGGCGCGCGTTTTCTCCGCTTCGCTGCTCACGGCCATCAAGGCCGCTCCGCTGCGATGCTCGAAAGCCTCACGCCATCTGACCATTCCAGACACAGTCAACGACGAGTTCTTTCAGGCGGTTCGATGGGTGACAGACCCCACCGAACCCACCCGAAAATTCCAGACGTCTTTTTGATTCTTTTTCTTCAGAAAAAGAAGAGCTACGCCGAAATCCGCGTCTGCGACGCACCGCCCTGATCCTCGAGGAAGCGGGCGAATTCCTTCGGCACCACATGCCAGAAGCGCGGCAGAACGCGTTCCCATTCATGCAGCAGCAGGGCCGCATATTTGGAAGAGGTCTCGCGCGCATGCGTCTCGACCAGGCCGCGCAGCTTTTCCTCCCAGCGCCCCGGCGTCACGCGTGACCAGCCGATGGTCTCGGCATTTGCCAGGGTGGAGAACCTGTCTTCCGGATCGTAGACGAAGGCCATGCCACCGGTGAAACCGGCGCCGAAATTCTCGCCGATCTCACCGAGGATCGCGACGACGCCGCCGGTCATGTATTCGCAGCCATTCGATCCGCAGCCCTCGACCACAGCTGTCGCACCGGAGTTGCGCACCGCGAAGCGCTCGCCGGCCTGACCTGCGGCATAGAGCTCGCCGCTGGTCGCCCCATAGAGCACGGTGTTGCCGATGATCGCGTTCTCGTTGCTCACCAGCGTCGAGGATGGCGCCTGGCGCACCACGATGGTCGCCCCCGACAGTCCCTTGCCGACATAGTCGTTGGCGTCGCCGATCACCTCGAGCTTGAGGCCGCGTACGGCGAAGGCGCCGAGCGACTGGCCGGCGGAGCCGCGCAGGCGCACCGTGATGTGGCCTGGTGCGAGCGTGGTCATGCCGAAGCGGCGCACGATCTTGCTGCTCAGCCGCGTGCCGATGGCACGATGCGTGTTCTGCACGTTGTAGTGCAGCTGCATCTTCTCGCCGTGCTCGAACAGCGGCTTCGCATCGATCACCATCTGCGCGTCCAGCGTGTCCGGCACCTCGTTGCGGCCCTCGCGGGTGCAGTAGCGGGCATAGGGTCCGGGATCGGCCTGGGCGAGCAGCGGGTTGAGATCGAGATCGTCGAGATAGTCCGCACCGCGGCTGACCTGATAGAGCAGGTCGGTGCGACCGATGATGTCGTCGAGCTTCGCATAGCCCAGCTCGGCGAGGATGTTGCGCACGTCCTCGGCGATGAACGAGAACAGGTTGATGACCTTCTCGGGCGTGCCTTCGAACTTGGCGCGCAGCGCGTCGTCCTGAGTGCACACGCCGACGGGGCAGGTGTTGGAATGGCACTGGCGCACCATGATGCAGCCCATCGCCACCAGCGAGGCGGTGCCGATGCCGTATTCCTCCGCGCCCAGCATCGCCGCGATCACCACGTCGCGACCGGTCTTGAGGCCACCGTCGGTGCGCAGCTTGATGCGATGGCGCAGACGGTTGAGCATCAGCACCTGATGCGTCTCGGCCAACCCCATCTCCCACGGACCGCCGGCATACTTGACCGAGCTCTGCGGGCTCGCGCCGGTGCCGCCCGAATGACCGGAGATCAGGATCGCATCGGCCTTGGCCTTGGCCACACCTGCGGCAATGGTGCCGATGCCTGCGCGCGCGACGAGCTTCACACAGACCGTCGCATCCGGATTGATCTGCTTGAGATCGTAGATGAGCTGCGCAAGATCCTCGATCGAATAGATGTCGTGATGCGGCGGCGGGCTGATCAGCGTCACCCCGGGCGTCGCATGACGCAGGCGCGCGATCAGCTCGGTCACCTTGAAGCCCGGAAGCTGGCCGCCTTCGCCGGGCTTGGCCCCTTGCGCGACCTTGATCTCGATCTCGCGACAGTCGTTGAGATACTGCGCGGTGACGCCGAAGCGACCCGATGCGATCTGCTTGATTGCCGAGGAGGCGTTGTCGCCATTGGCGCGGGGACGCGCACGGGCCGGATCTTCGCCACCCTCGCCTGAGTCAGAGCGCGCACCGATGCGGTTCATCGCGATCGACAGCGTCTCGTGCGCCTCTGGGCTGAGCGCGCCGAGCGAGATGCCGGGGGCCAGCAGGCGCTTGCGGATCTCGGTGATGCTCTCGACGTCTTCCACCGGGATCGGCTTGCGCTTGGAGCGGAAGCCGAGCAGGTCGCGGAGTGCCACGGGCGGCTGCCGGCGCACGGCCTCGGCATAGCGGCGATAGACGGTGAAGCTGTCGGTCGCACACGCAACCTGCAGCGTGTGAATCAGCGATCCGTCGAAAGCGTGCGTCTCGCCCGAGCGGCGCATCTTATAGAAGCCGCCGACCGGCAGGGTCACCACCGCATGATCCCAGGCCTTCGCGTGCCGTTCGAGCACGTTGCGGGCGAGGCCGGTCAGCCCGATGCCGGAGATGCGCGACTGCATACCGGGGAAGAATTCCGCCACCAGCGCGCGCGAGAGGCCGATCGCCTCGAAATTGTAGCCGCCGCGATAGGAGGCGACGACCGAGATGCCCATCTTGGACATCGTCTTGAGCAGGCCCTTGTCGATCGCCTTGGCATAGCGCTTGACGGCAGCGGCGAGCGAGAGATCGCCGAACAGGCCGCGACGATGCCGGTCGGCGATGCATTCCTCGGCAAGATAGGGATTGACGGTGGTGGCGCCCACCCCGATCGCAACCGCGATCGCATGCACATCCATGCAGTCGGCGACACGCACGTTGAGCGATGTGAAGGTGCGCAGCGAGGTGCGTACCAGATGCGTGTGCACCGCGGCCGTCGCCAGGATCATCGGCACCGCGGCACGCGTGCGATCCTGCGCCTCGTCGGTGAGGAAGACATGCGTGCAGCCTTCGCGCACCCGCTCCTCCGCCTCGCGACGGATGCGGTCGAGCGCCTGGCGCAGGCCGATCGCGCCCTCGGCGACGGCGAAGGTGCAATCGATCGTGCAGGCCTCGTCGCCGACGAAATCGCGTAAGGCCTGATAGCCGGCATTCGACAGCAGCGGGCTGTCGAGCTGCAGCAGGTCACACTGCTCGGCGCTTTCGGCGAGGATGTTGCCGAGATTGCCCAGCCGGGTCTTCAGACTCATCACCCGGGTTTCGCGCAGGCTGTCGATCGGCGGGTTGGTGACCTGGCTGAATGCCTGGCGGAAATAGTGATGCAGGCCGCGATAATGTGCCGACAGCACCGCGAGCGGCGTGTCGTCACCCATGCTGCCGATCGCCTCCTGCGCGGTCTCGACCATCGGGTGCAGGATCGCCTCGAGCTCCTCCAGCGTGATGCCGGCGGCGAGCTGGCGGCGGCGCAGTTCCTCGGCGCCATACAGCGCCGGCTGCGCGGCGCCTGCATGCACCACGCCGTCGATGCGGCGGATGTTCTTCACCCACGCACCGAACTCATGTCGCGAACACAGCATGTCGAGCACCGCGTTGTGCTCGTAGAAACGCCCATCCGACAGGCGCACGGCGATCATCTGCCCCGGGCCAAGCCGCCCACGCTCGGCAATGTCGGCTTCCATCACCTTCACCATGCCGGTCTCGGAGCCGACGATCAGCAGGCCCTCGCGGGTGCGCGTATAGCGCAGCGGGCGCAGCCCGTTGCGGTCGAGCCCGGCCACGACCCATTCGCCATCGGTCGCACAGATCGCCGCCGGCCCGTCCCACGGCTCCATCACCGCGTTGCAGTAGCGGAAGAGGTCGTCATGCGCGCGGTGCTCGCCCGGCACCCTGGCCTCGTCGTCATGTGCCACGCAGCCGGGCACCAGCAGCGCCTTGGCCATCGGCGCATCGCGCCCGGCGATGGTGAGCAGCTCGAAGACGTTGTCGAGCGAGGCGGTGTCGGAATTGCCCGCCTGCACCACCGGCTTGATGTCCTCGATATGCGCATCGAGCCCCGGATCGGCGAGCCGCGTCTCGTGGCTCTTCATCCAGTTGGTGTTGCCGGAGATGGTATTGATCTCGCCGTTATGCGCCACGCGGCGGAACGGCTGCGCGAGCTTCCAGGTCGGGAAGGTGTTGGTCGAGTAGCGCTGGTGATAGATCGCGAAGCGGCTGACGAAGCGCGCGTCGCGCAGGTCGGGATAGAAATCCGTCAGGTGCTCGGCAAGGAACATGCCCTTGTAGACCAGCGACCGGCATGACAGCGAGCAGATGTAGAGCTCGCCAAGCTGGCTGGCGATCGCCTGCTTCTCGATGCGACGGCGGATGATGTAGAGGTCGCGCTCGAACTCGGCCTCGTTGCGGCCCAGCGCGTTGCGGATCATGATCTGCTCGATCTCGGGCCGGGTGGCGTTGGCCTTCTCGCCGATCACGCGGGTGTCGATCGGCACCTGACGCCAGCCATAGATCGCATAGCCGAAGGCGAGGATCTCGGTCTCGACGATCTGCCGGCAGCGCTCCTGCGCAGAGAGATCGGTCTTGGGCATGAACACCATGCCGACCGCGATCTGCCGGCCGTCGGTGACGTCGCCAGTGGCGGTGATCGCATCGGCGAAGAAATCCTGCGGGATCTCGACATGGATGCCCGCACCGTCGCCGGTCTTGCCGTCGGCATCGACGGCGCCGCGGTGCCAGACCGCCTTGAGTGCCGCGATGCCGGCCTCGACCACATCGCGGCGCGGCGTGCCGTCGAGCGCGACGATGCAGCCGACGCCACAGGAGTCGTGCTCGTCCTCGGGGTGGTAGAGCCCGGCCAGGCGCCGTGCATTGTCGGACCAGCCGGAGACGAACGCCGCCCCGCTTTCTGCCGACATGTCGTGATTGGTCCCGTCCATCGCGCTCACTCCGCCACCAGCATGGCATTGGCCTGGCCGGCCGACATCGCCTGTCCGTTGATGAAATCGATGATTTTCGCCGCCGAATCGCGCCCGTCGCGGATCGCCCACACCACCAGCGACGCGCCGCGCACGATGTCGCCGGCCGCGAACACGCCGGGCAGCGAGGTCATCGTCGTGCTGCGGTCCACCTTGAGCGTGCCCCAGCGGCTGACCTCCAGTCCCGGCTCGTCCCACAGCTGGGGCAGTGCCTCGGGATCAAAGCCGAACGCCTTGATGACGAGCTGCGCGGGAACCGTGAAATGGCCGTTCTCGACCGGCTCCACCGCCTGGCGGCCGGTGGCATCACGCATGCCCAGGCGCATCTGCAAGGCGCGCACGCCGCTGACCCGTCCGCCGGCGCTGTCATCGCCGACGAAAGCCTCAGGTTGCGCCAGCCAGACGAACTCGACACCCTCTTCCTCGGCGTTCTTCACCTCGCGCAGCGAGCCGGGCATGTTGAGCCGGTCGCGGCGATAGAGGCATTTGACCGATTTCGCGCCCTGGCGGATCGCGGTGCGCACGCAGTCCATCGCGGTGTCGCCGCCGCCGAGCACTACCACGTCCAGTCCGGCCGCGTTGAGACTGCCATCGGCATGGGCGGCCACCTCGTCGCCCAGATTGGCGCGGTTGGACGCGGTCAGGTAATCCAGCGCTGGCACGATACCGTCCAGCCCGCTGCCCGGGCCGCCGATGTCGCGTGCGGCATACACGCCGGTCGCGATCAGCAGCGCGTCATGGCGCGCGCGCAGGGCTGCAAAGCCGATACCGGTCTCGTCGTCGACCATGCCGCCCACCACCGGGCGCCCGAGATGGAAGGTGATGCCGCTCGCCTCGAGATGCTCGCGCCGGCGCAGCACGATCGACTTCTCCAGCTTGAATCCCGGGATGCCGTAGATCAACAGGCCGCCGACGCGGTCGTAGCGGTCATAGACATGCACCTGGAAGCCCTGCTTGCGGAGCTGCTCCGCGGCCGCCAGGCCGCCGGGGC
Source organism: Endobacter medicaginis (assembly GCF_014192375.1). GTDB lineage: Bacteria > Pseudomonadota > Alphaproteobacteria > Acetobacterales > Acetobacteraceae > Endobacter > Endobacter medicaginis. Next base: position 199,631 of record NZ_JACHXV010000002.1, read on the forward strand.
CGGCGCCGATGATGCCGACGCTCTCCGGCCGCTCGGCGACCGGGGCGATCGGCTTCACCCACCCCTCGTCCCAGGCATTGTCGGTAATGAAGCGCTCGACGGCGCCGATGGTGACGCTCTCGAATCCCTTCTCGATGACGCAGTTGCCCTCGCAGAGCCGGTCCTGCGGGCAGATGCGGCCGCAGATCTCGGGAAAATTGTTGGTCGCCGAGCTGACCTCATAGGCCTCCTGCAAGCGCCCCTCGGCGGCGAGCTTCAGCCAGTCGGGGATGTTGTTGCCGAGCGGGCAATGCACCGAGCAGAACGGGATGCCGCACTGGCTGCAGCGCGAGGCCTGCGCCTCCGCCTCCGGCAGGGCGAAGTCGCGGTAGATCTCCCCGAAATCGGCCCGACGATCCGCCACGCCGCGTTTCGGCGGCTGGCGCTGCGGCCGCGAGACGAATTGCAGCATGCGGTCCGTCATCGTCGGTTTCCTTCTCCCGTCTGGCTATCGTGGCAACATTATGACCCTAAACAAAACGTCTTTTTTATAAAAGACAGCAGTACTGACTTATGCGGCGGCATTTGCGAGGAGCAGTTATGCAAGCGTCGCATCTGCAGCCCTCAGAAAGGTCCGTTTCGGACCTATCAGACGTCAGACCGGCACCTGCACCTGTGTGCCGGGCTTGCGGAACCGCTCCAGGTAGCGTGGCACCACAGCTTCGATCGGGGTGGGCGTGATGCCCAGCGCCGCCAGGCCGGGAGCGCCCGCGGTGGGGACATTGTCGCGCGACAGCATCGCAAGCTGGTCGGAGGTCAGCGGAGGGTTGGGCAGCAGGCCGAGCACCGCCGCCTGGAATTTCGCCACCGCCGCCGGCACGCCGACCAGCGGCCGCGAGCGCCCGGTCTGTCGCACGATCCAGCCCAGCAGCTCGCGCATCGTCAGCACCTCCGGTCCGCCCAGCTCCCAGATCCCCGGCGGATGACCGGGCGCGGTCAGCTCGGCGATGGCATCGGCCACGTCGCCCACATAGACCGGCGCCAGCCGCGTCGCGCCGGACACCACCGGCATCACCGGCAGCAGCCGCGCCATCGAGGCGAAACGGTTGAAGAAATCGTCGCCCGGCCCGAACACGATCGACGGCCGTACGATGGCGGCGGGGGGAAACGCCGCCGTCACGGCGCGCTCGCCGGCCGCCTTGCTGCGCCCGTAGCGGCTGGGACTGGCCGGGTCGGCGCCGATCGCCGAGACCTGCACCAGCCGTTCGGTGCCCGAGGCGGCGGCCAGCTCGGCGATCCGTCCAGCGGCGCGATGATGGATGCGGTCGAAATCGCCGCGCCGACGCTCGGCGAGGATACCGACCAGATTGACCACCACCCTCGCGCCGGCGACGCATTCGGCCAGCGAGGCGTCGTCGCCAAACGCGCCATAGACCGGCACCACCTGCCCGACCCGGCCCATCGGCCGCAGCCGCGCGGCCAGCGCGGTGTCGCGCCCGGCGACGCGCACGGTATAGCCCGACCCCGCCAGACGCTGGACGACATGCCGGCCGATGAAGCCGCTGCCACCGAAAACCGTCGCCACGTCCCGCGCCATCGATCCCGTGCTCCTTTGCATCCATCGACCCATCGCATGACGGGCCATCTGCGTTGCCTAGCAGAATTTGCGTGCGGGGGGCATTGACGACCACGTCCGCGCCGGTTACATCGCCGCCCCACCACCCCGGCGGCTTCTGGTTGCCGGGTTGCCCCTCAGCCCAGGTGGCGGAATTGGTAGACGCGCAGGTTTCAGGTACCTGTGGCCGAAAGGTCGTGGAAGTTCGAGTCTTCTCCTGGGCACCAGCTTACAGAACGCGGCGGACGGGCGCGGGGGTATGAGCACCACCCTGTTCGTTCCCCGAGCCGGCGGCATCGTGACCATCCATCTGCATCGCAACGACCTGCCGGACGGCATCGAATTCGCTCCCGTGGTGGCGGTCGACACCGAGGCCATGGGGCTGAACCCGAACCGCGACCGGCTCTGCTTGGTGCAGCTCTCCTCGGGCGACGGCACCGCCCATCTGGTGCAGATCATCCCCGCCGCACATGGCGGCACCGACTGCCCGAATCTCAAGCGTCTGCTGGCCGATCCCGGCACGGTGAAGCTGTTTCATTTCGCCCGCTTCGACGTGGGCCTGCTGCAGGCCAGCCTCGGCATCACGGTCGCCCCGATCCGCTGCACCAAGATCGCCGCCAAGCTGACCCGCACCTATACCGAGCGCCAGGGCCTGCGCGAGCTGTGCCGCGACCTGCTCGGTGTCGAGATCAGCAAGCAGCAGCAGACCTCCGACTGGGGCGCGGCCGACCTCACCCCCGAACAGCTCGCCTATGCCGCCTCGGACGTGCTGCACCTTCATGCGCTGTGGGCGCGGCTCGAGGGCCTGCTCATCCGTGAGGGCCGGCTCGACCTCGCCCAGTCCTGTTTCGACTTCATGCCGGCCCGCGCGCGGCTCGACCGGCTCGGTTACGACCTGCCCGACATCTTTGCCCATTGATCGCCCGCTTTGCGCCTGGCGGGGCACGGGCCTAGTCTGCGCGCCATGAGTTCCACCCGATTCAGCCCCGATGGCGGCGGCGGCGCGTCGTCCATGACTGGCGCAGCCGCGCCGTCTGTGCATGGCGCAGCCGCGCTGCCTGTGCATGGCGCAGCCGCGCCGGGCCGCTCGGCCGATCTCGCCGTGGCCCTCGACGTGATCGACGCCCAGTCCACCGGCATCGCAGCACTGCGCGCCGCATTGTCGGCCGGACCGGTCGCCTCGCCACTGGCCGCCGCCTTCATCCGCGCCGTCGACATCATCGCCGCCCTGCCCGGCCGGGTGATCACCTCCGGCATCGGCAAGTCGGGCCATGTCGCGCGCAAGGTGCAGGCCACGCTGGCCTCCACCGGCACCCCGGCCAGTTTCGTGCATCCGTCCGAGGCCTCGCATGGCGATCTCGGCATGGTGTTGCAGGGCGATGCCGTGATCGCGCTGTCGAATTCGGGCGAGACCGCGGAGCTTGCCGATCTGGTCGGCCATACGCGCCGCTTCGCCATTCCGCTGCTGGCGATCACCTCGCGCCCCGACTCCACCCTCGCCCGCGCCGCCGACATCGTGCTCGCCCTGCCACCGGCGGCCGAAGCCTGCCCGATCACCGCCGCGCCCACCACCTCGACGACGATGCAGATGATGCTCGGCGACGCGCTCGCCGTCGCCCTGCTGCGGCGCCGGGGCTTCACCGCCAACGATTTCGGCGTGCTGCATCCGGGCGGCCGGCTCGGCGCGGGGCTGAAACGGGTCGGCGAGCTGATGCACGCCGGCGAGGCTCTGCCGCTCGGCCATGCCTCGATGACGCTGCCCGACGCGGTGGTCATCATGACCCGCAAGGCGTTCGGCTGCCTCGGCGTGCTCGATGGCGAAGGCCGCCTGGCCGGGCTGATCACCGATGGCGACCTGCGCCGGGCGCTCGACCGCGACCTGCGCACGCTGGACTGCGCTGCGGTGATGAACACGGCCCCGCGCACCACCACCGCCGACACGCTGGCCGTCGAGGCATTGCGGCAGATGAACGACGGGCGCACCCGCATGGGCGACGACGGTGCGGGACGCCGGCCGATCACCTCGCTGTTCGTGCTCGACGATGCCCGTCGGCCGGTCGGCATCCTGCATATCCACGACCTGCTGCGGGCGGGCGTGGCATGAACCAGATCTCCGGTCCCCCCAACCCCGGCGGTGAACGCGATGCCGACATCGCCCGCCGTCGCCTCGGCCTCGCCGACCGGCGCGACGCGATGTCTCGGCTGCGCGCCGCCCCGGCCCCCGGCGACCTGGCACGCCGACGCATGCTGCTGCGCTACGGCAAGTTCGGCCTGCCGGCGGTCGCGCTGCTGCTGCTGGGAGCGATCGCGGTCTGGCCGGAAATCAACCGCCAGCTCACCCTCGCCTCGGAGACCGCCCGCGACGTGGCCGCCGTGCGACGCGACAGCGGCCGCATGCTGTCGCCGCACTACAGCGGCATCGACAGCCATGACCGCCCCTACACCATCACCGCCCATTCCGCCCGGCAGATGGGTCAGAACCGCATCGATCTCGACGCACCGGTGATGGACATGAGCAGCGGCACCGGCTGGGTCCTGCTGCACGCCGATCGCGGCACGTATATGCAGGACAGCAATCTCCTGGCTTTGACAGGCAACGTCACGCTGTATCGCGACGACGGCGTGATCGCCAATTCCCCCGACACCGTCGTCGACCTGCGTGGCGACGTCATTGCCTCGCAGGACTGGATCCACGCCGACGGCCCATTCGGCGTGCTCGATGCACAAGGCTACATGCTGGCGCAGAATGCCGGTGTGGCGCAGTTCGCCGGTCCGGCGCGCCTGGTGCTCAACAACGACCATGTCGCCCAGGCATCGGATGCGGCACCGGATGCCGCCCCCCGCGCGGCGACCGGCACCCGTGCCGGCTCCGGGACTATCCCTGCGGCACGCAATCCGACACAAGCATCCCACCACACGCCGCACGCAACCCATGCGCACGGCCATGCCCATCGCAGAGCCGGACCGCACCACCGATGATCCTGTCCCGATCTCCTGTCGCCCTCGCGCTGGTCGCGACCGGATGGGTGGCCCTCGCCCCCGTCCGGTGCGCCCGCGCCCAGCAGATCGACCTCTCGCATGGCGGACAGATCACCGTGTCGTCGGCCGGCGGCATGCAACTCGACCAGCACGCGCAGACCGTCACCTTCTTCAACCAGGCGCAGGCGACCCGCGGCAACGTCACCGTCACCGCAGACCTGCTGCGCGCCTACTATCGCAAGAAACCCGAAGCCGCCGGCCCGGCTGGCACGCATCCGACCAAGGAGGCCGCCACCGGCGCGATGATGGGCGCGCTGCCGGCAACGTCCGCGCCCGGCCAGCCACAAGCCGCGGTCAAGACGCAGCTCCAGCCCGCGCCCGGTCCGGCCTCGCCCTCGCCCGCCTCGCCCAACCCGGCCTCGCCGGGCGGCATCGCCAGCGGCGGCCTGCCCGGCACCGCGCCGCTGGCCACACCCGCCACCCATATCAGCGACAATCCGGGTGGCGACGATGCCGGATCCAACGAGATCTACCGTCTCGAGGCGATCGGCCATGTGCATATCTTCACCGCCACCGACCAGGCCTTCGGCGACCATGCGATCTACGATATGGACCGCGCCGTCATGATCATGACCGGCCACGACCTGCGCCTGATCACCCCTCAGGACCTGATGACGGCGCGGGATTCGATGGAATACTACCCGAACACCCGCATGTCGGTCGGCCGCGGCGACGCTTCCGTCACCACGTCGGACGGGCGACGCATCTCCGCCGACGTGCTGGTCGGCTACAGCGACGCGCCCGACCAGAAGCAGCCGGCGAAGACCCCTGCCGATCCGAACACCCAAGGGCAGGACCCGCTCGCCAGTTCCGGCAAGCTGCGCCGCGCCGATGCGTTCGGCCATGTGGTGGTGCGCACCGCCACCGAGACCATCACCGGCGACAAGGGCGTCTACACCCCCGCCAGCTCGGTCGCCCGCATCGCCGGCAACGTCCACATCACCCGCGGCCAGAATCAGCTCAACGGCGCGGCGGCGGTGATCAACATGAAGACAGGCATCGCCACCATGACCCAGGCCCCCGGCGGCCGGGTCGAGGGGCTCGTGGTGCCCAACGACAATACCGGCGGCGGCCAGGGCATCAGCAATGGCGCGGCCCCTGCCGGCAAGGGGCGCAGCAAGTGAGCCACCACGCGATGACCGACGAGAACGACGCGCCCGCGCGGGCGGCGCTTCACGAATACGAGCCGGAAGCCGGCCTGCGCGCGCACAATGTCTGCAAGACCTACAAGCGTCGCGCCGTGGTCAACGACGTCTCGATCGGCGTGCGCCGCGGCGAGGCGGTCGGCCTGCTCGGCCCGAACGGAGCCGGCAAGACCACCACCTTCTACATGATCGTCGGTCTGGTCCGTCCCGACACCGGCTCGATCACCCTCAACGGTGCGGACATCACCGACCTGCCGATGTATCGCCGCGCCCGCATGGGCGTGGGCTACCTGCCGCAGGAGGCGTCGATCTTCCGCGGTCTCAACGTCGAGCAGAACATCATGGCGGCGCTGGAGGTGGTCGAACCCGACGCCGATACCCGCGAGGCGATGCTCGACGAGCTGCTCGGCGAGTTCGGCATCTCGCATCTGCGCCGCTCGCCCTCGCTCGCCCTTTCGGGTGGCGAACGCCGCCGCCTCGAGATCGCCCGCGCGCTGGCCAGCCAGCCGCATTACGTGCTGCTCGACGAGCCGCTGGCCGGCATCGACCCGATCGCGGTCGGCGAGATCCGCGACCTCGTCAGCCACCTCAAGGACCGCGGCATCGGCGTGCTGATCACCGACCACAACGTGCGCGAGACGCTGGAGATCATCGACCGCGCCTACATCCTGCATGGCGGCCAGGTGCTGATGGAAGGCACCCCCGACGCGGTGGTCGCCAACGAGGATGTCCGACGGGTGTATCTGGGCGAGAACTTCTCGCTGTAATCGCCCGTTGACGCCGGGCAGTGGCGACCGGAACCTGAGCGTTCTCGCAACGTAACGGGAGTTCCGCTCATGCGGCCACGCCGCGTCCTCGCCTGTCTCGCAGCGCTCATCGGTGGCTGTCTTGCCGCGAGGGCGGCGCCCGCACCCTCGCTGGTCATTCTCGACAACGACTTCAACGGACCCGGCGGGACCAACATCCAGTCGGTGATCCCGCTGCTCGCCTCGCCTTCGGTCAAGGTGCTCGGCTTCACCGTGGTCACCGGCGATGGCTGGGAAAACGCGTCGTCGGCGCATCTGCGGCGGCTGCTGGAACTGATCGGGCACACCGACGTGCCGGTGCATGACGGGGCGGTCTATCCGCTGCTCAATTCTCCTGCGCGGGTGCGCGCGCATCAGATCCTCTATGGGGAGATGCCCTGGAAGGGTGCGTGGGGACGGCATGGGCCGATCACCGATGCGGCCATGGTGCAGCCGCCGGTGGGCGCGATGGCGGATGGCACGCCGACATTCGCCGCCGATCCGGAGCCGGCGGCGATGTTTCTGATCCGCATGGTGCATGCGCACCCGCATCAGGTGACGATCCTGGCCGCCGGGCCATTGACCAACCTCGCGCTTGCCGCGCGCATCGATCCCGAGTTCGCCTCGCTGGCGAAGGACTTCGTGATGGTGGGCGGTCTGGTGGACAGCAACCTCGTCTCGGTCAACGGCAACCCGTCGTTTTCCGACGACTTCAACATGGTCTTCGATCCGGAGGCAGCGCATATCGTGCTGACCCAGAACTGGCCGAAGATCACTGTCATCGCCGGTGTCTCCGGCCATGTGATGCTGAGCAGGGACGATGTCGCCGCCATCGCCACCGCACACCCCTCGCCGCTGACCACCTACATGGCGCGCTTCTATGACCCGATGCCGCTATGGGACGAGATGGCGGCCGCGATCGTCGCCGACCCGACCCTGATCACCAAGACGCAGTCGCTCTACATGGACGTCAGCACCACCGAAGGCATGTTCTATGGCCGCACCAGACTGTGGCAGAAGGACTATGCCCCGCGCGACGCCGGCGTCCGCGCGGTGGACTACGTGGAGGGTGTGGACGATGCGCGGTTCGCCCGGGCCTTCCGCGATGCGGTTGCCGCCCTGAAATAGCCGGGCTGGCAGCACGCCCGCTTCGCGGCGATACTGGCGCACCGATGTCGATCGCACCCAGGCTCGAGTTCCGGCAGACCCAGAACCTCGTCATGACGCCGCAACTGCGTCAGGCGATCAAGCTGCTGCAATACTCGCATCTGGAGGTCGCCGCCTTCGTCGAGGAGGCGCTGGAAAGCAACCCGCTGCTCGACCGCGACGAGCGCGACGACGAGGGCGGTTTCGAGGCCGAACTTCCTGGGACGGAACGCGATCGCGCCACCGCCGCCGGGAGCGGGGACATCGCCACCCAGGTGGAGTCCGGCGCCCTGCCCGAACGCAACGCCGCCCCGCTGGACGGGTCGGAGGTCGATTTCTTCGGCGAGACCGCGCCCGGCGAGGCGATGAGCGACGGCTATGGCGGCGCCGGCGGCGAGACCGCGTTTTCCGGCCCGGCCGGCGCGGCCCCCGAGGAGGACTGGATCGACAGTCTCGCCGAAAGCCGCCCGCCACTGCGCGAGCATCTCGCCGCCCAGCTCCGGCTTAACATCCACGACCGGGTGGAACGGCTGATCGGCGCGCAGATCATCGCCCAGCTCGAGCCGTCGGGGCGGGTGAGCGTGACGGATGAGGAGTTCGCGACCGCCCTTGGCACCCCGCTCGCGCAGGTGGCGGCGGTGCGTGCGAAGCTGATGCGTTTCGACCCGGTCGGCGTGCTGGCCCCCGACCTGCGCACCTGCCTCGCGGTGCAGCTTGCAGAGCGCCGCCGGCTCGACCCGGCGATGTCGACCCTGCTCGACCATCTCGACCTGCTGGCCGCGCGCGACATGCGCCGACTGATGGGTCTATGCGGGGTGGATGCGGAGGATCTGGCAGACATGCTGGCCGAGATCCGCCGCCTCGATCCCAAGCCCGGCGCGGACTGGTCGGACGCGCCGGCGCAGGTCGTGCAGGCGGATGTGCTGATGCGGCGACTGCCGGACGGCTCGCTGGTGGTGGAGATGAACCCGGACACGCTGCCACGCCTGCTGGTGCGCGAGGGCTGGTATGCGCAGATCGCGGTCCGCGCCACCCGGGAGCAGAGGGCCTTTCTCGCCGACCAGCTCGCCCAGGCGCAATGGCTGGTGCGTTCGCTCGCCCAGCGCAGCCAGACCGTACTCAAGGTCGCCGCCGAGATCATGCGCCGTCAGGAAGCGTTCCTCGCCCACGGCATCTCGCGGCTGCGCCCGCTCATCCTGCGCGACATCGCCGAGGAAGTGGAGCTGCACGAGAGCACCGTCAGCCGGGTCACATCGGGCAAATACATCGCCACCCCACGCGGCCTGTTCGAGTTGAAGTTCTTCTTCACCACCGCGATCGCCGCGACCGGGGACGGCGAAAGCCACTCCGCGGCCTCCGTGCGCGAGCGTATCCGCACGCTGGTGGATGGTGAGCCTCCTGACGACATCCTGTCCGACGACGCGATCGTGGAGATTTTGCGCAAGGAGGGCGTGGACATCGCGCGCAGAACCGTGGCCAAATACCGTGACGCGTTGCGCATCCCCAGTTCGGTGCAGCGCAGGCGGATCAAGGCCCTCGTTTCCTAGGCGTCTCCTAGGCGCGTCGTGATCCCGCCGCCCGGCGTCAGTGTTCGCGGCATTCCCGTCCGGGTGACGGATCAGGCGCACTCCACGAGGTCCGATCGGACAGGAGTGTCGAAGATGCAGATTACAGTCGCCGGCAAGCAGCTCGACCTGAGCGAGGCCCTGCGCGAGCGCGTCCAGCGTCATCTCAACCAGATCGCCGACAAGTATTTCGATCATGCCATCGAGGCCAACGTGACGTTCTCGAGGGCGCGCAGCTTCTTCACCTGCGACATCAACGTGCATGCCGGGCGTGGCCTGCTGATGCGTGGCGAGGGCGAGGCCTCGGATGCGCACGGCGCCTTCGATGACGCCGCCGAGCACATCGCCAAACGCCTGCGCCGCTATCGCCGCCGGGTCAGCGACCATGCCCGCGACCTCGCCCGCGAGCGCCGTCCGGAAATCGGCCGCCAGTACGTCCTCCAGCAGGACGAACCCGCCGCCGCACCCGACCTGCCCGCCTCGAGCACCGGGCTGAACGGCAGTACCGGTCCGTTCGCCACAGTGATCGCCGAGATGCCGGCCGAAATCGCCACGCTCACCGTCAGCGAGGCGGTGATGCGCATGGACCTGACCGCCCAGTCGGTGCTGATGTTCCGCAACAGCTCGAGCACCGAAATCAACGTCGTCTACCGCCGCGGCGACGGTCACATCGGCTGGATCGACCCCGGCGCCACCCTCAACTAGGGTCGTCGCGCGCTGGCGGCCATCCCACGGCGCTGACGCGACGCCGCTGACCTACCAGCACACGACGACGCTTCATCGGGCCAAACCCGGAAGGCACGAGGCTCCGTTCAGGGCTGTGTCCGAAGTGGTGAGATGGCGTGTCTCGCCGAGCATCCGAGCGGAGCGGCCCGGGGGGCCGTGAGCACCGAAGCACAGGCGAGACGCGTCAGATCGCCGCTTCGGACGCAGCCCTGAATGGAGGATCAGTGGACGCGGGCGGGGACCATCTCATTCTCCTGGATCGCGGCAATCGCCAGATCCTCGGTTTCGGCGAGCGCCATCGGGGTGCCGTCCGCGGCGTGGATGGCGAACGCCGCCTCGCCCTCGACATGCACCGACTTGACGTAGGCGAGCTGAGAGACGCCCAACCCCTGCAACTCGTGCGGAGTGAGGTGGCGCACGTCGATCACCGTCTGGTTGCGCAGCCCCATCACTTCCCCTCCTCCAACGTGCCGAGCTCGACCACGCCTGCCTCGGCAGGCGTCGAGTGTACCACCAGGCCGCGCGTGCGCCGCGCCGGCGGCGTCGCCAGCGGGCGCTGGCCGATCTCGATATGCTTGACCCTCACCTCCGGCTGCGGACGGTGCAGGTCGATATGCAGCAGCCCGCTGTCGAGCCAGGCATGGCCGACCTCGATGTTCTCCGCCAGCACGAAGGCCCGCTGGAACTGCCGTGCGGCGATGCCGCGATGCAGGAACACCCGTCCGGAAGCGGCATCGTCGCTCTGACGGCCGCGGATCACGAGCTGGTTGTCCTCCTGCGTGATCTGCAGCTCGGTCATCGAGAAACCGGCCACCGCGAGGGTGATCCGCAACCCGGTCGCGCTGAGTTGCTCGATATTGTAGGGTGGATAGCCGTCACCGGCGCTCTTGGACGCTCGTTCGATCATCTGCTCGAGATGGTCGAAGCCCAGAAACAGCGGCGACGTGAACAGTCGCGTCGACATCTTCCCTCCATGCCTCCCCATCATCGAGCGAGACCGAACGGAACCCGAAACGGCATTCCGACCCCTCCTATATGGGCAGAATGACACGCCGCGGCAAGGCTCGGGCTTGCGCGCAGGACCGTTGTCGCTACATCACCGGGCATGTCCGAAACCGAACCGACCGACGCCGAGCTGCTGGAAATCCTGATCGCGCCGCACCCCACCCTGCGTGCCAGGGCCCGTTCCGTCGCCCCGGGCGAGCTCGACGCCATCCGCGCCCTGCTGCCGGCGATGTATGCCACCATGTACAAGGCCCCCGGCATCGGCCTCGCCGCGCCGCAGATCGGCCAGTCCCGGCGCTTCGCCATCGTCGATGTGGCGGACGGCGACGAGCGCCGGCCCATCACGCTGATCAATCCCGAGATCGTCGCCCGGAGCGAGAGCCTCGCCGTCCACGAGGAAGGCTGCCTGTCGATCCCCGACATCTATGCCGAAATCACGCGTCCCGAGCACGTCACCGTACGCTATCTCGACGAGCAGGGTGCTGCGCAGACCCTGTCGGCCGACGGGCTGCTCGGCGTGTGCCTCCAGCACGAGATCGACCATCTGGACGGGGTGCTGTTCGTCGATCATCTCTCCGCGCTCAAGCGCAACATGCTGATGCGCAAGCTCGCCAAGAACCTCAAGGGGCGCTGAGCCGGTGCGCCTCGCCTATCTCGGCACCCCGGACTTCGCCGTGCCGGCCCTGCGTGCGCTGCATGGGGCGGGGCACGAGATCGCCGCCGTCTACTGCCAGCCGCCGCGTCCGGCCGGCCGCGGCCAGACGGAGCGGCGCTGCCCGGTGCAGTGCGTCGCCGAGGAGTTGGGCCTCGCGGTGCGCACCCCTGAGCGCCTGCGCGGCGATGCGGACGTGCAGGCGGCGTTCGCCGAACTCGGGCTCGACGTCGCCGTGGTCGCCGCCTATGGCCAGATCCTGCCACGCGCGATGCTGGCCGCGCCCAGGCTCGGCTGTCTCAACATCCATGCCTCGCTGCTGCCGCGCTGGCGCGGCGCCTCGCCGATCGCGGCCGCGATCCGCGCCGGCGACGCCGAGAGCGGCGTGACGATCATGCAGATGGAGGCCGGGCTCGACACCGGCCCGATGCTGGCCGCCGAGACGGTGCCGATCACGCCGGCGACCACCGGCGCGATCCTGCACGATCAGCTCGCCACCCTCTCCGCGCCGCTGATCCTGCGTGTGCTCGCCGATCCGCCGCCGCCGGTCGTCCAGCCGGCCGACGGCGTGACTTACGCGAAGCTGCTCAGGCGCGAGGACGGCATCATCGACTGGACAAACGACGCCGCCTCGATCCTGCGCCAGATCCGCGCCTACGATCCGTGGCCCGGCACCCAGACCCGGCTCGACGGCACCGTGCTCAAGATCGGCGATGCCGAAATCGCGCCCGTCGAGACCCTGCAGCCTGCCGGTACCGTGCTCGATGCCCGGCTGACCGTCGCCTGCGGCACGGATGCAGACGGGCGACCCACCGCCCTGCGTCTGCTGCGCCTGCAACGCCCGGGGCGGGCGATGATGCCGGCCGACGCCTATCAGCGCGGCCAGCCGATCGCTCCCCTCACCCGGCTCGGCTGAACATGGACCCCCTCGATGCGCCCACCCACCGGCTGTGGGCGCTGCGGATCGAATATGACGGCCGCCCGTTCATCGGCTGGCAGCGCCAGAGCCCGCGTGGCGAGCGACGCGACGCGGCGGGAGGCGACGGTGGAAAGCCGTCGGTACAGGAGGTGCTGGAAGCCGCCGCCGCTTGTCTCGACGGTGGTGTCCCGCCCGCGTCGACGGTCGCCGGACGCACCGATTCCGGCGTCCACGCCACCGGCCAGGTCGTCCATCTCGCCCTGCCGGCGCAGTTCTCGGCCCATGCCGTGCGCGAGGCGCTGAATTTCCACCTCAAGCCGCATCCGGTGGTGGTGCTGGACGCCGCCCTGGCGCCCGATGGCTTCAACGCCCGGTTCTCGGCCACCGGCCGGCGCTATCGCTACACCATCCTCAATCGCCGCCCGCGTCCCGCTCTGGAGGAGGGCCGGGTGTGGCACGTGCGCCATCCGCTCGATGCGGATGCCATGGCACAGGCCGCGTCGCTGCTGCTCGGCCGGCATGATTTTTCCACCTTCCGCGCTGCCTCCTGCCAGGCCAGCTCACCCGTCCGCACGCTGGACCGCCTCGCGGTGACCCGCACCGGCGAGCACCTGACGATCGAGGCCGCGGCGCGGTCTTTCCTGCACCATCAGGTCCGCAACATGGTCGGCTCGCTGTCGTTTGTCGGACTGGGGCGCTGGTCGGTGGCCGAGTTCGCCCGTGCCTTCGCCGCCGCCGACCGCCGCGCCGGCGGCCCCACCGCCCCGCCGGACGGGCTGGTGCTGACCGGCGTCGCCTACGATCCGGATCCGTTCGCCGGCCGGTAGCGCTCCATCAGCCCCCCTCGGAGCCGCACAGCCGCAATCGTGACGTCAACAGCTCTCCGGCGGCTGGCTTACGTCGCCGGCTAGGTCGCGAGACTCTCGGCCGCCGCTTGGCAGATCACGCCGATGGCGATATCGGCCAGCATTAGCCACACCGCCGGCCAGGTCATCGCGGCGGTGTCGCCCAGACCGAGCCGGATCGCCCGCCAGTCCAGCCACATCGCCCACCCCCAGACCACCAGCATCACCCACAGCCGGAGCCAGCCCGGGCAGGAGGGGATCAGTCCGGGCAGCAGCGCCGGCAGCAGCAGTGCGATCTGAACCACATTGCACCAGTTCCAGACCGTGATCATGCGGGCCCAGCCCGCCGCCAGCCGGGCGCGCCGCAGCACGACCTCGCTGAACGCGGCAAAACCCAGCCAGGCGACCAGATCGGCGAGCAGCATGCGCCCGATCGTGTCGGCACCGTCGCCGCCGAGCAGCGCGGAGAGCGCGATCAGGGGCATCGCACAGCCCAGGGCAAGAAAGCTCAGCCGCGCCCGGCGCCCCAGATCCCCCTGGTCGAGGCGCGCCGCCCACCGGCGCGGACGGTCGACCGCCAGCGCGAGCGAGGCACGCAGCGGATCGCCGAAGGCCACACGCACGCGCGACATCCGGATCAGAACCGCCAGTCCCCGGCGGCGTCCTGCTGCGCCGGACGAGGTGCTGCAGCACTGCCACCGTCCGTCGCGTCGACGGCATCGTCCTCGACCTCCACATGCGGCACCAGGGGGCCGCGCAACTGCGGCAGCAGCCGCTCGCCGGCCAGCCCGAGCAGGGTCATCACCGCCACCAGTGCGACCACCAGCACACCGGCGCGGAGCCGGCCGATGCGCAGGCCATGTCGCGCGATGAACCAGTGCATCCAGGCCCAGTATCCGACGGCCGACAGCACGAACACGCCGCTGGCCAGCCCCGCCGGCGCCCCAGCCTCGGTCAGGATCGCGGCGACCAGCAAGGCGAGCGCATAGACCGGCAGCATCAGCCACTCGCACCACAGGTTCGCCGCGGCGAAGCGGGGCCAGAACGCGCGGCGTCCCCACAGACGCGACAGCGCCTCGGTCAGCACCGGCGGGGCGAGCAGCGAACAGGCGGTCAGCGCCATCATCGGCAGCGCCACGCCGCCTCGATGCATGAGCACCAGCAGCAGCCCGACTCCCAGCCACATCGCCGCCCAGGGCGCGATCGCCTCCAGCACCGCCTCGCTGTCATCGCCGAAGCAGGCCAGACCCTCGCGGCGGCCACGCGCGATCATTAGCATGCCGAGCAACTGCCGCCCCGGCACCTCGCCGCGGCCCGGCCGCCTCCTGCCGGGGGGCGTGGCACTCATCGCGCGGCCTCCGCCGGCCGGGTGAGGAAGTCGTGCAGCAGCCGCGCATAGATCGCGCTCAGCCGCTCGAGATCGTCGAGCGAAACCTGTTCGTCCGTCTTGTGCATCGTCGCACCCACCAGTCCGAATTCGGCCACCGGGCAGAGGCTGGCGATGAAGCGCGCATCCGAGGTGCCACCGCCGGTGTCGAGCCTTGGCCGCCGCCCGGTCTCGGCCTGCACCGCATCGGCGAGCAGCCCGACCAGCGGACCCGCCGGCGTTCGGAACGCCTCGCCGCTGATCGCGATCTCGGCGAGACAGCCATGCGCCTGTGCGACCGACGCGATCCAGTCGCGCAAGCTTGCCCCCGTGTGATGGTCGTTGAAGCGGATGTTGAACCGCGCCCGCGCGCGGCCCGGGATCACGTTGCCCGCCGGGTTGCCGACATCGATGCTGGTGAACTGCAGCGAGGACGGCGCGAAATCCGCACTTCCCTCGTCCAGCACGCGGCCGCGCAGCTCGGCGATGCAGTCCAGCAGCCGGTGCACCGGATTGTCGGCCAGGTGCGGATAGGCGACATGACCCTGCACGCCGGACGCGACAAGGGTCGCGTTGAGACTGCCGCGGCGGCCGTTCTTGATCATTTCGCCGAGCACCGACGGATTGGTCGGCTCGCCGACGATGCACCCGTCCGGAACGATGCCGTGGACGCGCATCCACGCCACCACGCGCACGGTGCCGTCCTGGGCCGGCCCCTCCTCGTCGCCGGTGATCAGCAGGCTGACGGTGCCCGGCAGCGCGCCTGCGCGCGCGACCGCGGCGACGAAGGCGGCGATCGCGCCCTTCATGTCCACTGCCCCGCGCCCGATCAGCACGCCATCCTCGACCACGCCGCCGAACGGATCCGCGGTCCAGGCATCGTCCCCCGGCGGCACCACGTCGGTATGGCCGGCGAAGCACAGATGCGGCGCCCCGCTGCCGCGCCGGGCGAACAGGTTGGGCGTCTGCGCACCGGCCGGGCCGAACGGCAGCAGGGTGACGCTGAAGCCCAGCGCCTCCAGCCAGCCGGCAAGGGCCGCCTGGGCGCCGCCGTCGCGCGGGATGTCGCCCGCCATGTCCGACCGGCAGGCGAGCAGCGCGCGCGCCAGCGCGACCGGATCGGCGAGCTCGGGCGCCGCGAGCGGGACCGGCTCAGTCACGCAGCAGATCGTTGATCGCCGTCTTCGACCGGGTGCGTTCGTCCACCCGCTTGACGATCACCGCGCAGGCCAGCGACGGGCCGGTCCCCGACAGCGGCGGCAGCGCGCCCGGCACCACCACCGAATAGGGTGGCACCCGGCCGGTGAACACCTCTCCGGTGGCGCGGTCGACGATCTTGGTCGACGCTCCGATGAACACCCCCATCGAGATCACCGAGCCACGCCCGACCACCACGCCCTCGGCGATCTCCGAGCGCGCGCCGATGAAGCAGTTGTCCTCGATGATCACCGGCCCCGCCTGCAACGGCTCCAGCACGCCGCCCAGGCCGACACCGCCGCTGATATGGCAGTCGCGTCCGACCTGTGCGCAGGACCCGACCGTCACCCAGGTGTCGATCATCGTGCCGCTCTCGACGCGGGCGCCGACATTGACGAAGCTCGGCATCAGCACCACCCCGGGTGCGACATAGGCCGAGGCCCGGACCACCGCGCCGGGCACCGCCCGCAGGCCAGCCTCAACGAAGCGCTGCTCGTCCCAGCCGGCGAATTTCAGCGGCACCTTGTCATAGAACGCGCCGCCCGCCTGGCCGGCGAGCACGACGCTGTCATTGAGCCGGAACGACAGCAGCACGGCCTTCTTGAGCCACTGATGGACCACCCAGCCATCCGCCTGCGGCTCGGCGACGCGCAGCCGGCCCGAATCGAGCCCGGCCAAGGCCGCCTCAACCGCCTCGCGCGCCTCGCCGCCCGTGCGCGCCGACAGGGAGGCGCGATCCTCCCACAGCGCATTGATGACGGGCTGAAGCTGTCCGGCCAGCACAGCGCTGCCTGCGGCGTCGGAGGCATCGGTCGGATGTCGGGAATCGGCGGTCATTCGAACAAGGTCCTGAAGGCGATCTGGAGGTGATCGGGGCATGAGCGGTCTGCCTGCACCCGCATCGCTGCGGCGTCCGGCGGCGGGGACCATGCGCAAGCAAGATGGCGAAGGCAAGGCGTTTACCGTTGCTTCATCCTCTTCTGCCTACGATGCCCCGGTCAGAGACTGACACCCGCCGACACACCTCAACCAGCAACGGGGCCCCGTGCGCATCATACCCGTCCTCCTCCCGCTGTCCGCGCCCGCCACCGCCCGGGCGCCGGAGCACGCGCAGTGGCCCTGATCCCGCCGCGCCGGCGCCCGCCCGCCCTCGGCCGCCCCTCCGCGCCGGCCGCCAGCCTGGCCACCTCTCCCGGCGCCGACTCCGGCCAGGGCATCTCCGATCGCCGGGTTCCGGCCCTGCTGCACGCCGCCGTGCTGGAAAGCCGCGCCCGCTGGCGCGACATGGTGCAGTTCGCCGCCGAGTTCGTCTTCGAAACCGATGCGCAAGGGCGCTTCGTCTATCTCTGGCCGCCGGTCATCCTCGGCTGGCAGGCCAGCGCGCTGCTCGGCACGCCGGCCGGTGCCCTTCGCGCCCACCCGCATCACGACCCCGATCCGTTCGCGCCGGAGGTGCGCCTGCGGGGCGTCGGGATCGGCCTGCGCGAGGCCACCGGCGGGATGCGGATGCTGTCGTTCACCTGCGGCCCGGCCACCGTGGACGAGGAAGCCGCCAGCCTCAGCGGCCTGCCCGCCACTGCCCACGCGACCGGACGCGGCGTGCGGGGCTTCGCCACCCTGATGCCTGTTTCCGCCACGACCGGCCCGCGCCATGCCGGACCCGCCTCCACCGACGACCCTCTGCCCGACCTCGCCGCGCTGCTGTGGCGCATGCGCGCCCAGGTGCTGCCGTCCGCCATGGTTCAGACCGCGCTGCACGGTACCCTGCAGATGGTGGAAAGCGCGGGCATCGCCCTGCTCCAGACCGCCACCCCGCCGGGCAGCGACGACACGCAGCCTCTGCTGTTCGCCGATTTCCCCGAGACCCTCGCCACACCGCGCGCCCGCCTGCGCCACCATGCCGGCACACTGCCACGCGAACTCGCCGAGATGCTCGAATCCCGCTGCACCGAGCTGATCGCCCCAGGCGGTCCCGCCTCGCATACCAGGCTGGTGCAGCATGGATGGCAGGTGCTGGTCTGCGGCGCGCCGAGCGGCTTCGGCAGCCTCGCCGCCCTCGCCATCTGGCGTCCGGACACCGCGCCGGACTGGACGGAGGACACCATCGCGCTGGTCTCCGCGATTGCCGCCGTGACCTGCTCCGCCGTCGAACAGGAACAGCTTGCCCGCGAGATCAGCCGGCAGACCCGCGGCGATGCGCTGACCGGGCTGCTGTCACGCGATGCGTTCCGCGAGGAGGTGGAGCGCCGTTTCGAACGCCTCGATCGCGGCGGTCTTCCCGGCACGCTGGTTTATGCCGACCTCGCGCGCTTCCGCGAGATCAATCAGCGCATCGGCCCGGAGCGGGCGGACGCCCTGCTTCGCCAGACCGCGCTGATGCTGCGCGACGCGGTGCGCGCCTCCGACCTGGTCGGCCGCCACGCGGGCGACGTGTTCGTCCTCTGGCTCGACGGCGCCGACCGTTTCGCCGCCGCCGAACGCGCCGAGCATCTCTGCCGCAGCGGTCTGCCGCCGGACGCCGCCGACGGCATGACGACCCTGCTGCCGACCCTGCCCGAACTGTCGATCGGCATGTCGCTGCGCGCTCCGCGCAGCTTCGAGACCTTCGAATCCCTCAGCCAGCGCGCCCTCGCCGCCCTGACCGACACCAAGCGCCAGCCGGGGCGGAATCGGAGTCGGTGGACCATGTCCACCACCGACCCCTGACGCCTCCAACCCTGTCTGTGACTGGGCCTGGAACGGCCATCTGGCGCGCGACGGCTGCGCGCCAGTGCTCACGGCCATCAAGGCCGCTCCGCTCCGGTGCTCGCCGTCACACGCCATCTGACCGTCCCAGGCCCAACCACAGACAGGGTTTCACCCCAGGCGCCACGCCCGCGGGAAAACGGGCTGAACGTGTCTGGCGGGCTCAGGTGGCGTGAGGCTTTCGAGCATCGCAGCGCAGCGGCCTTGGTGGCCGTGAGCAGCGAAGCGCAGAAAACGCGCGCCAGATGGCCCCTCCAGGCGCGTTCAGCTCACGGAACGGATGAGGGTGCCGGGGCCGGCGGGGGTAAACAGCTCCAGCAGACAGGCATGCGGGACGCGGCCGTCGAGGATCACGGCGGCACTCGCGCCGCGCTGCACCGCCTCGATGCAGGTCTCGACCTTCGGGATCATGCCGCCCGAGATCATGCCGTTGCGGATGCCCTCCTGCGCGTCGGCGATGCTGAGTTCCTCGATCAGGCGGCCGTTGCTGTCCAGTACGCCGGGCACATCGGTCAGCATCAGCAGCCGGGTCGCATGCAGGGCGGCGGCGATCGCGCCAGCCGCACTGTCGGCGTTGATGTTGTAGGTCTCGCCGTTGGTGCCGATGCCCACCGGGGCGACCACCGGGATCAGGCCCGAGCCCGACAGCGCGTGCAGCACGCGCGGATCGACCGATTCCGGCTCGCCGACGAATCCCAGATCGAGCACGCGCTCGATCTGGCTGTCGAGATCGCGCACCGTGCGGGTCAGCTTGCGCGCCCGCAGCAACCCGGCATCCTTGCCCGAGATGCCGACCGCCAGCGCCCCCGCCTGGCTGATCAGCCCGGCCACCATCTTGTTGACCGTACCCGCCAGAACCATCTCGACCACGTCGACCATCGCCGCATCGGTGATGCGCAGCCCGTCGACGAAGGTGGACTTGATCTCCAGCTTGCTGAGCATGGCGTTGATCTGCGGGCCGCCGCCATGCACCACCACCGGATTGACGCCGACCGTCTTGAGCAGCGCGATGTCATGGCCGAAGGCCTCCGACACCGGCCCGCCGGCCATCGCATGGCCGCCGTACTTGACCACGATGGTGTCGCCCACATAGCGGCGCAGGAACGGCAATGCGCGGGCCAGCACCTCGGCCTGCTGTTTCGCCGCCGCCAGCGATTCGTCACTCAAGCTCATGAGTTGGCCTCGTGTCTCAGCTTGCCGGCAGGGCAAGTCGGGTGATGGTGGCGCGCAGGGTCTCGATCCCCCTGCCCGTCTCCGCACTGGTGCTGACGATCGCCGGATAGGCGGCCGGATGACGACCGACCAGGGCGCGTACTTCCGCCTGCTTGGCGGCGAGAGCAGCCGGCTTGACCGAATCGCATTTGGTCAGCACCGCCTGGAACAACACCGCCGCCCGATCGAGCAGCTTCATCGCCGCGACGTCGCTGTCCTTGATCTCCACCCGCGCATCCAGCAGCAGGAAAACCCGCTCCAGCGTGGTGCGGCCGCGCAGGTAGTTGAACATCAACCCCTGCCAGTCCTCCTTCACCGATTTCGCCGCCTGCGCGTAGCCGTAACCAGGCATGTCGACCAGCACCAGACGCTCGGCGAGATCGAAGAAATTGAGCTGCTTGGTTCGTCCAGGGGTCGACGATGCCCGCGCCAGGGTACGCCGTCCGGTCAACGCGTTGATCAGCGACGACTTGCCGACATTCGAGCGCCCGGCGAAGGCGATCTCCGGCAGCACGGCCTCGGGAAGCTGGTCGAGACGCTGGGCGGCGTAGAAGAAGCGGCATTCGCGGGCGAACAGCAGCCGCCCGGCCTCGCGCTCCTCCTCACCGTAGGCCTCCTCGCCACCCGCATCGAGAAACCCGCCGAATTCGGGCGACGCCTCGCTCACGCGTGCCGCCTCAGCCCTTGGCCGGGGCGGACTGCACGGTCTTGCCCTCGCCCGCGACGCGCTTCTGGATGAACCATTGCTGCACCGCGGTCAGCAGGTTGTTCCAGCAGTAGTAGATCACCAGGCCGGCCGGCTGTGCCGCCATGAAATAGGCGAAGATCACCGGCATCAGCATGAAGATGCGCGCCTGCATCGGGTCCGGCGGCGGCGGGTTCAGCCGCTGCATGGCGAACATCGTCCCGCCCAGGATGATCGGCCACACGCCGATATGCAGGGCGGCGACATAATGCGTCGGATCGAACGGCAACAGACCGAACAGGTTGAACAGATTGGTCGGATCGGGGGCCGAAAGGTCATGAATCCAGCCGAAGAACGGCGCATGCCGCATCTCGATGGTGCCGTAGAGCACCTTGTAGAGACACCAGAACACCGGGATCTGCACCAGCATCGGCAGGCAGCCGCTGACCGGATTGATCTTCTCCGTGCGATAGACCTGTAGCATTTCCTGCTGCTGACGCGCTGGGTCGTCCTTGAAGCGCTCGCGCACGGCGGCGACCTTCGGCGCGATCAGCTTCATCTTGCTCATCGAGCGGAACTGCTTGTTGGCGAGCGGGAAGAACAGAGCCTTGACGATCAAGGTGAAGCCCATCAGCGCCAGGCCGAAATTGCCGAACACCGTGTTGAGCCAGTCGAGCACGAAGAAGATCGGCCGGGTCAGGAACGCGAACCAGCCGAAATCGACCGCCTTCCAGAAATCCGCCACATGCAGCTGCGACTGGTAGGTATCGAGCAGGTGCACTTCCTTCGCGCCAGCAAAGGCATGGCTGAGGAAACGCGCCGTCGCACCGGGCGCGGCACTCAGCGGCGACTGTGTGGTGAAATCGACCTGGTAGGTGCCGGCCGCATGCTCGCCCTCGCCGTCGATGTGACGGAAGCTGCCGGTCATCGGCACCGGACTGTCGGGCAGCAACGCCGTCAGCCAGTACTTGTCGTTGATGCCGGCCCAGCCGCCGGTATCGCCGGCGCTGAACGCCACCCCGCCATGGGCGTCGGCGTCCTTGACCAGGCTCTTGTAGTCCTTCTGCTGGAGGCGGCCGTCGAAGATGCCGATCGCACCCTCGTCGCCGCCGACCAGGAACCCGCCCGAGGCGTCGACCGGCGCATACAGGCGCGAGACGCGCGACCACGGGAACACGGAAATCGGCGCCGCGGTGTGGTTGTCCACCTGCTGGTCGACGCCGAACATGTAATTGTCGTCGATGCTGTAGATGATGCGGAACACCACCCCCGCACCATTGTCCCACGACAGCGTCAGCGGATGGCCAGGCGACAATGCGTCGCCATCGGCCTTCCAGACGGTGCGGCTGTCGGGCACTGCGACGCCGCCGGCGGCACTCCAGCCGAACTGGATGAAATTGGGCTGCTTTTCCGACCCCGGCTCGAGCACGCGCACCAGCGGCGAATCGGCCTTCACCGTCTCGTGGTAGTCCTTGAGCACCAGGTCATCGAGGCGGCCACCGACCAGATTGATGCTGCCATGCACGCGCGGCGCGTCGATCGGGATGCGCACATCCGCCTGCGGGGCCTGCGCGATCGCGGCCGGATTGGTGCCCGACGCGTCCTGCACCGCACCCGGCACCTGCCCGGGCGGCGTGGCCGTGGTCGAGCTCGCCTCGACCTGCTTGGCCGTCTGATGCGGCTTCGGATGCGGCATCACCCACTGGAAGACCGCCAGGATGGCGACTGACAGCACCATCGCCAGAATGAGCCGCTTGTTGTCCATGATCCTGCGGTTACCGCTCGTCGTTTGAAGAGGAATTCAGTCCCGGCCGGTGCCGGGCACGGGGTCATATCCACCGTCGCACCAAGGATTGCAACGCAGGATGCGCCAGCCGGCCAGACCCGCGCCCCGGATCGCGCCATGGGCGGCGATCGCCTCGCGGGCATAGCAACTGCAACTCGGATGAAAACGGCACCGTCCGCCAAGCAGCGGCGACAGCGTCCATTGGTAGACGAGCACGGCGCCATCGAGCATCCGCGCCAGCGGCGTCATCGGGACGTGACACCCGTCTTGCGCAACGCGCGGCGCAGGTCGTCGAGCAAGGCACGAAAGTCTCGCGAACGGGTGCCGTCGCGGCCGATCAGCACCAGATCGTGCCCGTCGAGCACGCCGCCCTCACGCAACGCCTCGGCGGCGACGATCGCAGCGGCCGCGCGCAGCCGACGCTTGGTGCGGTTGCGCACCACGGCATTGCCGACTTTCTTGGTGACAGTGAAACCGACCCGCAGCGGGCCGTTCTCGTCGCGCTGATGCGCCTGGAGCACCAGCCCCGGCATGGCCGCCTTGCGGCCCGAGGCGGCGGCGTGCAGGAACTCCGCACGTCGCTTCAGCCGGGCAGGCGCCGTCATTTCGGTCGCCCCGCCCGGAACCGAACTCAGGCGGACAGGCGCTTGCGGCCCTTGGCGCGGCGGTTGGCGAGCACCTTGCGGCCGCCGACGGTGGCCATGCGGGCGCGGAAGCCGTGGCGGCGCTTGCGGACCAGCTTCGAAGGTTGATAGGTGCGCTTCACGGCGGCACTCCTGAGATACGAACGAGACGATTGACAACACGACAGGCCCGGCGCGATCCGCACCCGGCGAGAGCGGCGGCTTATAGGCGGCGGGTGCGTCCGGCGTCAAGAAACATCGGGGCACACGACACCATGGCCATGACCCTGTACGGCATCACCCAGTGCGACACCGTCAAGCGCGCCCGCGCCTGGCTGGGGGCGCATGACATCGCCTACGTGTTCCACGACTACAGGAAGGCCGGCATCGATCGCGCCACGCTCGAGGCCTGGGTGGCGGCGGAAGGCTGGGAACGCATCCTCAACCGCGCCGGCACCACCTTCCGCAAGTTGCCGGAGGCGTCGCGCGAGGGGATCGATGCCCCCAGGGCGATCGAACTGATGCTGGCCCAGCCCTCGATGATCAGGCGCCCGATTCTCGAGACCGGTCGCGAGCGACTCGTCGGCTTCCGGCCCGAAACCTATGCCGCCGCGCTGGAGACGGCATGAGCGTGCTGCGGCGGCTGGTCCCGCTGGCCGGGCTGGCGGCGATGACGGCCGGGCTGCTGGGAGCGCTGGTGCGCGGACGCTCCTCGGCGACGGCGCTGACCCGGGAACGCGATGCGCTGGTCGCGGAACGTCGCCGGCTCGTGCACGATCTGCGCGGCCATCTCTCGCCGATGATGATGGTGTCGGAGCGCCTCGCCACCCACACCGATCCGTCGGTGGCACGCCTGGCGACGCTGATGCTGGACCGGGTCGAACGTGCGAGCGCGTCGCTGCGCCGTTAGCCTCAGTCGCGATGCTTCTTCGGCAGCATCTCGTCGTGACGATGCACGAACACCGACATCAGCAGCCCGAAGCCGAGCATGACCATCAGCATCGCCGAGCCGCCCCAGGAGACCAGCGGCAGTGGCACCCCGCCAACCGGAATCGCCCCCATCACCATCGACAGGTTGACCAGGCAGTAGAGAAAGAAATTCATCGAGATGCCGAGCGCGAGCAGCCGTCCGAACGGGCTGCGTGCGAGGATCGCCATCGTCATGCCGCCCAGCACCAGCGCCAGCAGCAGCCCCATCACGGTCAGCCCCCCCACCAGCCCCCACTCCTCGGCGATGGTGGTGAAGATGAAGTCAGTCTGCTTCTCGGGCAGGAAGTTGAGCTGTCCCTGGGTGCCGTGCAGGTATCCCTGCCCCCACATCCCGCCGGAGCCGAGCGCGATCTTGGACTGGATGATGTTGTAGCCCGCGCCGCGCGGATCGCTCTCGGGATGCAGGAAGGTGGTGATGCGCTGGCGCTGGTAGTCGTGCAGATGCGCATAGGCGATCCGCAGCAGCATCGGCACCGGGGCCGCCAGCAGGGCGATCATCCACCAGCGCATCCCCGCGCCGAGAAAGATCGTCGCCCCCACCGCGCCAATGATCACCGCCGTGCCCAGATTGGGCTCCTTCAGTACCAGCGCCACCGGCAGCAACGTCAGCAGCGCGGGCGGAACCAGCCAGAGCGGATTGCGCATCCGTTCCCACGAGATGTGCTGGAAATAGGCGGCGAGTGCCAGGGCGAGCGCGATCTTGGCGAATTCCGACGGCTGCACCTGGGTGCCGCCGATGATCAGCCAGCGCTCGGCCCCTTTGCCGACATGGCCCATCCTGAGCACCAGCACCAGCAGCACGATCGACACCGCGTAAGCCGGCCAGGCGAGCTTGCTGAGCACCCGCAGCGGCGTCATCGCCAGCGCGATCATCATCAGGAAGCCGAAACCGAAGCGCAGGGTCTGCGGCTCGGCATAGGGATAGGGACTGCCGCCGGCGACCGAATACAGCGCCGTGTAGCCGACCCCGGCCAGCGCGCAGATCAGCAGCGCATAGGCCCAGTTGATCCGCAGCAGCTTGCCTGCAACACCGAAGCCGGGGGTGGCGCGCCACAGGCGGCGTTCGTTGATCACTGGTCCGGCCCCTCCGCCCCGTTGTCGACCGCGGCCCCGCTGCCGAGCCCGTTGCCCTCGAAAATGGAGCTGAACTCGGTATCGGACTCCGTCTGCGGCTGCGGGGCGGCCGGCGTTCCGGACGGCCCGCCCACTCCGGACGGAGCGCTCTGGGCCGACGCCACCACCAGCGCCGGATCCGGCTGCGGCTTCCAGGCCTGGCTCCGATTGCCCGGGTCGCGCTCGAGCACCTGCATCATGATGTCGCGCGCCAGCGGGGCGGCCACGTCGGCGCCGGCGTTGCCGTGCTCGATCACCACGCTCAGCGCGTAGCGCGGTGCCTCATAGGGCGCATAACAGATGAACAGCGCATGCGGCCGATACTGCCACGGCAGCTCGGCCGAGTTGAAATGCCCGTGCTCGCGCGCCCAGCGCGACACCCGCCGCACCTGAGCGGAGCCGGTCTTGCCGGCCATCGTCACCCCCGGCAGCGGCAGCCTCGCCTTGGGCGCGGTGCCGTAGCGCTCGTTGATCACCGCCCACATCCCCGAGCGCACCGAGTCGAGCCAGGCTGGATCGAAGGCGAGCGGCGGGGCGCTGTCATGGGCGGCGCGAGGGTCGGGCTGGCCGTTCTGCGCCCGGGTCAGATGGGCATCGAGCTGCCGCCCGCTGGCCAGCCGCGCGGTGTAGAGCGCGAGCTGGAGCGGCGTCGCCTGCACGAAGCCCTGGCCGATGCCCGCATTGACGATGTCGCCCTCGCTGAGGTGATGGCCGCGGCGATGCGCCCAGGCAGCAGTCGGGATCACGCCCTCGCGCACATGCGTCAGCTCGATATCGGGACGCACCCCCAGCCCGAGATCGCCACCGTAGCGGGCGATCACGTCCATGCCGGTGCGGCGCGCCACCTCGAAGAAGAACACGTCGCAACTGAACTTGATGCCGCCGTGCAGGTCCAGCGAGCCATGCCCGTGCTTGGCCCAGCAGTGGAAGCGCACATTGCCGATGTCGATGTAGCCGCGGCAGTCGATGCGGTCGCCGGGTTTCAGCGTGCCGGCCTGCAGCGCCGCCATCGCCACCGCCGGCTTGAAGGTCGAGCCGGGCGGATACACGCCGGCGGCGGCCTTGTTGAGCAGCGGCGTCTGCGGATCGTCCATCCACGCCTTCCACTGCGTCTGGCTGACCCCGGAATCGAACAGCGACGGCTCGAACGAGGGGTGGCTGACCATCGCCAGCACCTCGCCGTTGCGCACATCCATCACCACCGTCGAGGCGGCGGTGCCCTCGAGCTGGTCCATCAGCGCGGTCTGCAGGCCGGCATCGATGGTGGTGGCCATCGTCGCCCCGGGCGTGCCCTCCTCGCGGTCGAGCTCGCGCAGCATCCGGCCAACGGCGTTGACCTCGACCTGGACGGTACCGGGATGGCCGCGCAGCGCGTCATCCTCCGCCGCCTCGTAGGCCGAACGCCCGACGCGCGCGCCGGGCAATGCCAAAATCGGATCGTCGGCCAGCTCGCGGTCGTTGGGCGGCCCGACATAGCCGATCACATGCGCGAAGGTCGGCCCATGCGGGTACAGCCGCGTGGTGCCGACATCGACCACGATGCCCGGCAGGTCGGGCGCGTTGACCTCGATCTTCGCCATCTCCTCCCATGAGAGAAATTCGCGCAGCATGACGGGGATGAACTTGCGCTTGTGCGCCGCATCGCGCTCGATCCGCGCCCGCTCGTGCGGCTCCAGCGGGATCAGCAGCGAGAAGCGGTCCAGGGTGGCGGCCAGGTCGGTGGTCTCTTCCGGCAGCAGCAGGGCGCGCCAGTTGATGCGGTTGCCGGCGAGCACCTCGCCGAACCGGTCGGTGATCAGTCCGCGCGGCGGCGCGAGCATGCGGGTGCTGACCCGGTTGGCCTCGGCGAGATCGGAGAAATGCTGGCCCTGCTCGACCTGGAGGCGGTAGAGCCGCGCCCCGAGTGCTCCGAGCGCGCCGGTCTGCACCATCATCAGCAGCACCGCGCGTCGGGTGAACACCGCCCTGCCCTTGCTGCGCAGCTCGCGCGCATCCATCGGCGCGCGGTCGAACAGCCGCCCGACCATCCGGCTCGCTCCGGCGCGTCGTCCGAACGGACGCTTCATGCCCGCACCGTCGGCGCGCTCAGCCGTGCGGGCGTGCGACCACCCGCATGCACCAGGCAAACGGCCCCGACAGCACCAGATACTCGCCGAGCGCGAAGCCGAACTGCAGCGCCGCCGAGCCGGGTGGCAGCAGTCGCCATTCGAGCAGCATGGTCGCCAGCCACTCGATCAGACAGCACAGCGCGGCCACGCCCGCGAACACCAGCCAGATCACCAGCGCGCCCTGACGCATCAGCGCCTGCCGCCATGCGATGCCCGCGACATGCGCGATCAGCAGCAGCACCACCGACAGGCCCAGCGGTCCGGTGCCGAGCAGATCGACCAGCAGCCCGAGCACGAATACCACCGGCGACGGCATCACCCGCGGCAGGAACAGCGACCAGTAGAACACACAGGCCAGCTCCGCGCCGAGCAGCAGCGCCGGCTGCGCCGGCAGACCGAGCGGCGCATGCAGCAGCAGCAGCAGCACGACCGCGATCGCCGCGGGCAAGGCGGCGCGGGATGCGGCATCGAGCCGGCGGCCGAGCGTCTGCCGCGGCCGTATTCCGGGCCGGCGCTCGAACTGTCTGCTCTCGTAGCTCGGTGGGGTGACCATCCATCACGCGTCCGGCGGCTCAGGGTTGCGCCGGTTCCGGCTTCGCGACGACGGGCTTGAGCAGATGCGCGAGGAACGGCAACCCTGCGGCATTGGCCCGGGCGATGCCGAGCAGGCCGTGCGAGGCGGCAGGGGCTGCGGCCCTCGGCGCATCGGGCGGCGCCGTCTCCGTCTCGGCGGCATGCGCGCGACCGGGCGCGTCGGGCGGCAGGATCGAGGTCAGCCCGTAGTCGAAGATACGCACCAGATCGAGCGAATCGAGCGACGCGGCCGGAATGACGACGGGTGTGCCGGGGTGGTCGTAATGCACCGTGCCGACCGGCAGCCCGGCAGGAAAGGCACCGGCCTCGGCGCTGGTCACCACACGCTCGCCTTCCTTGGGCATGACATCCTGCGGATAGTACATCAGCCGCGGCCACGCGGCGTTGGTGCCCAGCACGATGGCGCGGGCATGGCTGTCGGCCAGCATCACCGGCACCCGCGACGTGGCATCGGTGATCAGCAGGATACGCGCGCTGCGACTGCCGAGCTGACTGACCCGACCGACCAGACCTGACGCGTCGAGCGCGATCTGGCCCCGCTGCACCGGGCTGTTCGGCCCGACCGACAGCAGCACCGCGCGGTCATACAGGCCGCCGGTATCGGCCACCACGCGGGCGGTGACGAAGCTCGGTTCCGGCTGCGGCAGCCAGTGCAACTGCGCGCGCAGGGCGACATTCTCCGTCGCCAGCGCCTGAGCTGCGTCATACCAGCGACGCAGGCGGGCATTCTCGGCCCGCAGCTCCGCATTCTCGTGCGCCACATGCAGCACCGACACCGCCGTGGCCAGCATGTCGCGCACGCCGCTCGCCGGTCCGCCGACCAGCGAGTAGGCCGGCGCGACCGCGTCTGAGGCAACGGCACGCAATTGCTGCGCCGGCCCGGGTGCAACGCGGGCGAGCAGTGTCACGGCCAGTGCAGCGAGCACCAGCCCCGGCAGCACGAGGCGCGACAGCGCCTGACGGGCCTGGATCGACAGACGAACCACTCTGGGTCTCTCTCCTCCCCGCGACGTCCCCTGTCTGCGTGCCGGGGACGCAGCCTCGACGTTCAGGACTTAGCAGGCCACTAACTCTTTGATCTGGCGAGTGTCCACCTCGAACTGGAAAATCGCCGAATCTCGACCGGGCACACTAACGGGCAGGTCGGAAAAACGACAGGCCCGTCACGTTGACTCAGTACATGGACGTCAGCACGTTCCGCAGCCGCTTCATTTCCTCCAGCGCCCGCCCCGTCCCCAGGGCCACGCAGGACAGCGCGTCTTCCGCGACTAGCACCGGCAGGCCGGTCGAGGCCCGCAGCACCTCGTCGAGCCGGTTGAGCAGCGCGCCGCCGCCGGTCAGCACGATGCCCTTGTCGACGATGTCGGCGGCAAGCTCAGGCGGGGTGTGCTCGAGCGCGGTCTTGACCGCATCGATGATCTGGCTGACCGGCTCGAACAGGCTTTCGGCAATCATGCGCTGGCTGACCTGCACCTCGCGCGGCACGCCATTGATGAGGTCACGCCCCTTGACCTCGCGCCATGGCCCGTCGGCGTCGTCGTTCGGATAGGCGGCCGAGCCGATCTCCATCTTGATCTTCTCGGCCGAGCTCTCGCCGATCAGCAGGTTGAAGCTGCGGCGGATGTAGCTGATGATCGCCTCGTCCATCTTGTCGCCGCCGACGCGCACCGAACGCGCATAGACGATGCCGCCGAGCGAGATCACCGCGACCTCGGTGGTCCCGCCCCCGATATCGACGATCATGCTGCCCGAAGGCTCCGTCACCGGCAGGCCGGCGCCGATCGCGGCCGCCATCGGCTCCTCGATCAGCTGCACCCGGCGCGCACCCGCGCTCTCGGCGCTCTCCTGGATGGCGCGCCGCTCGACGGCGGTCGAGCCCGACGGTACGCACACGATGATCAGCGGGGAGGCGAAGGCGCGGCGGTTGTGCACTTTGCGGATGAAGTGCTTGATCATCTCCTCCGCGACCTCGAAATCGGCGATCACGCCGTCGCGCAGCGGCCGGATGGCGGTGATGTTGCCGGGCGTGCGGCCGACCATGTGCTTGGCCTCCTCGCCGACCGCGAGCACCTGCTTCTTGCCGCGCACGTCGGCGATCGCCACCACCGACGGCTCCGCCAGCACGATGCCGCGCCCCTTGACGTAGACCAGCGTGTTGGCGGTGCCGAGATCGATCGCCATATCGGCAGACATGAAGCCCAGCAGGCGAGAGAACATTCATCAACTCCGCGCAACGGCCGCCAAGCATGCAGCCGATGCGCCCAGACGGAAGGAAAGACAGGCCGCTTGTGGCCCCGCCCGGTTCATGAACGGCGGTGCCTGTGCTGGCGGCAGCGTTTACAGAGCCTGTTCGCACCCCGCAAGACTTCGATCGTCGCGTTGGCGCCATCGGCACCGATCCCCGGTCCGCACGATTTTGCGGCCCTGCCCTGATTTCGCCATCCGGTGGTCCCATGCCTGCCGCGGCCCGACGCTTTGAACCGTCGGGAACGAGATGATGAAGGAGATGATCCGATGACAGCTACAGCCATCCGGCCGGCCCTGATCGCCGGTGCTGTCGTGCTGTGCACGACGCTCACCGCCTGCAATCCCTACAGTCCCGGCCAGCGCGCGGTCGGTGGCGGGTTGATCGGTGCGGGCACCGGCGCGGCGGTCGCCGGCGCCACCCGCGGCAATGCCGGCACAGGCGCGCTGATCGGCGGGCTGGTCGGCGCGGTGGGCGGGGCGGCGACGACGCCACGGTGAGCGCGGCGCATCTTTACCCCCCATCAAGAGTTTAGGACGTATCGAGACTCCGGACCGTTGGCCCGGATCGAGAATTTCAGACCTTCACAGGAGACCGATCATGAAGCGCAACCCTCTCCTCCGTCTCGGCGTGGCTCCGCTCGCGCTCGCAGGCGCGCTGGGGATCGCCGGATGCACCAACCCCTATGACCCCGGCCAGCGCGCCGTCGGCGGCGGCCTGATCGGAGCTGGCACAGGTGCGGCGATCGGCGCACTCGCCGGTGGCGGTCACGGTGCGGCGATCGGCGCGCTGGTCGGCGGCGGCGTCGGTGCGGCCGGCGGCGCGGTCACCACCCCGCAGGCGCCGCGTCAGGGCTATTATCGACAGAACGGCTACGGCTACTGACCAGCGGGCGGCGGAGCGCGTCAGGCCCCCGCCGCCCTCCTCTCTCAGGCGGTCAGTGCCTCGGGCTCGGCCCGCTGGCGCTTGGTGATCAGCTTGTTGAGCGCATGCACGTAGGCGCGCACCGCCGAGACCACGGTGTCGGAGTCGGCGCCCTGACCGTCCACCATCTTGCCATCTTCCTGAAGGCGAACGGTGGTACGGGCCTGCGCGTCACTGCCCTCGGTAATCGCGCCGACCGAATACAGCATCAGCGACGCCTGATGCGGAAACACCGCCCGCACCGCGTTGAACGCCGCATCGACCGGGCCAGCGCCTTGCGCGGTCGCGGTGACCGGCTCGCCGCGCACGTCCAGCTCCAGCACGGCCTCGGCCGGGCGGCGTGAACCGGCTGTCACGTCGAGCGCCACGAAACGCAGCGTCGCATGGTCGCGCACCTCGTCATCGACCAAGGCCACCAGATCCTCGTCGTAGACCACCTTCTTGCGGTCGGCGAGGTCCTTAAAGCGGGCGAAGGCGTCGTTGATCTGGTTGTCGCCCAGTTCGCCATAGCCCAGCGCGCGCAGCTTGTCGCGGAACGCCGCCCGCCCCGAATGCTTGCCCAGCACCAGCGAGGACTTGGTCCAGCCGACGCTCTCCGGCGTCATGATCTCGTAGGTGGCGGCGTTCTTGAGCACGCCATCCTGATGGATGCCGCTTTCATGGGCGAAGGCGTTGCGCCCGACGATCGCCTTGTTGGGCTGCACGTCGAAACCGGTGATCGTCGCCAGCATCCGCGAGGTGCGCAGCAGGTGCTCGGTAACGATGTTGTGGCGATACGGCATCGCATCAGGGCGGGTGCGGATCGCCATCGCGATCTCCTCCAGCGCCGCATTGCCGGCGCGCTCGCCGATGCCGTTGATGGTGCATTCGATCTGTCGCGCCCCGCCGCGCACCGCGGCCAGGGTGTTGGCGACCGCGAGCCCAAGATCGTTGTGGTTGTGGGCCGAGAAGATCACCGTTTCCGCCCCCGGCACGCGCTCGCGCAGCATGGCGAACAGCGCCTCGATGTCGTCCGGCGTGGCGTAACCCACGGTGTCGGGGATATTAATCGTCGTCGCTCCGGCCCGGATCGCCGCCTCGACGCAGCGGCACAGGAAATCGGGCTCGGTGCGGCTGCCGTCCTCGGCCGACCACTCGACGTCGTCCGTGTAGTTCCTGGCTTCGGTGTTGCCGCGGGTGATCAGGTCGAGCACCGTCTCGGGCTCCATCCGCAGCTTGTATTTCATGTGCAGCGGCGAGGTGGAGATGAAGTTGTGGATCCGGCGCCGCTCGGCCGGGCGGATCGCCTCGCCGGCGCGGGCGATGTCGTCGCGGCCGCCGGTGCGGGCCAGACCACAGATCACCGGGCCACGGATCGCCTTCGCGATCTCGTATACGCTGTCGAAATCGCCCTGGCTCGCGACCGGGAAGCCGGCCTCGATCACATCGACGCCGAGGCTGGCCAGCAGATCGGCCATGCGCAGCTTCTCGTCGATGTTCATCGAAAAGCCAGGCGACTGCTCGCCATCACGCAGCGTTGTGTCGAAGATGATGATCCGGTCGTCGTCGATGCGGCCGAAACTCGGATGGTCGATGGTCATTGTCCTGTCTCCAGGGTCGGTGGCCCGGCTTCGCGATGCCTAGGGCGACCCTTCTGTCCTGCGCGTTGCGGTGGCGTTCCCCCGGGTCGGGATACGCCGCGATGCTTTCACCCCCTGAAGGACGTCGCGCGACCGACGATGCGGCCTGCGCGTCGTTCAGGGGCGGCTAAGTCGCGCCCCGGAAAGAAGGTTCGCGAGACCGAGCGCGCGCAGATCCCCGACCGGCGCGAGGCGCACCGTCACAGGCGACGAGCAGGTCGGCATGGTCGACATGGGGCGGGAACCTAGCAGCCGGGACACAGGATGCAAACAGACTTTACACATGATTAACGACGTGCCGGTGGCCGCCCTGCCCCGAACGGCGTTAGCTTCAGCACGCAACGAGATGGCAGATGACGTGACCGCCTTCGCATTTCTCCCCTCCAGATGGTGCCGTCGGGCGCTGGGCAGCACGACGATCCTGGCGACCGCCATGCTCTGTGGCTGCGTCGCCGCGCCGCCGCCCGGACCGAGCATCCTCGCCCTGCCCGGCAGCACGCGTAGCCCGGCGCAATTCCAGGCCGACGATGCACGCTGCCGAAGCTCGGCCGCCAGTCAGGCCGGCCTGCCGGCCAATGTCGCCGCCAGCGATCCGACCGCCGGTGTGCTGAGCGCAAGCCAGGCGGCGCAGGAGCGCTACAACGCTTCCTACGCCGGCTGCATGACGGCAGCCGGCGATCAGGTTCCGGCCGCACAGGCGCCTGGCATAGACACCACGGTCAACCCTTATGCCTATGGCGGCTATGGAAACGCTGCGAACGTTCCCGTCACCACCTCGATCGAAACCGGCCCCGTCTATGCCGGCTATTCGGGATGGGGATGGGGCTGGGGATGGGACGGGTGGTATGGCGGCTTCGCACCGGCCTATGCCTATGGATCGTACGGATACGCGCCCTGGATTCCGTTCGGGCTGAGCATCGGTTGGGGATGGGGCCCCGGCTGGGGTTACGGCGGCTGGGGCTATCGCGGCTGGGGTCGACCGGGATGGGGCCGCCCGGGATGGGGCCGCCCCGGCTGGGGTGGTCCCGGCTGGGGGCGGCCGGGCGGCTGGGCCGGCCGGCCGGGCGGCGGCTTTCACGGCGGTGGTTTTCATGGCGGCGGCCCCCATCGTTGAGTTCGCCGCCTGCGTCCCACCGGCAACGTCGACGATCAGGTGAAGATGGCGTGGTCCGTCATGGTCGTGGCGCTGACATTCCCCAGGCCCTGCAGGACCAGCATGCTCGAAGCACCTCCCCCGGCCGCATGGGTGGTGATCTGGAGATCGGCACCGCCATTGATCGAAGCGGCGGAGATATAGCTGGTCAGATCGTTCATCTGACGATCCCAGCCGACTGCCGCGAGCGCGGCACGCAGATCGACCACGTCGCCCGCACCGGGGCTCGCGCCGAGGACCGTCGACCTCCCTGAAGTCGCCATGACATAGGTATTGCGACCCCCGAGCTCGGAAACCGTCTCGCCGTCGTAGAGCTGGACGACGCTCGAGCCGCTGATGAAGAGCATCTGGGCAGAGGCGGCCGAGCTCACCGTGAGGCTCTGCGGCGCGCTGGCGAGCGAACTGGTCCCGGCCGCGTCGGTCTGGATGGCGGTGATGGCGTAGGTGCCGCTGGCGAGCGCGGTGGCGGGGGCGAGCACCCAGACGCCGGACGACGAGGCCACGGCCTGGCCCAGCACGGAGGCGACGCCTGCGGACGTGGTGGCCGACACCGTCACGATCGCGCCGGCCTCTGCCGTGCCCTGGAGCTGCGGCTGGGCGACATTGGTGGTCAGGCTGCCGCCGAGCGTCGCGGTGGTCGCACCGCTGACGGGATTGATCCAGTAATCCTGCCAGCCGTCGCTGCCCTGTTCGTTGTTGACCTGCGAGGTCACACCGTCGAGCGTGATCGAGTTGACATACAGGTTGATGTCGTCGGCAGGCAGGTTGCTGCCATGCGCGTCGTTGATGAAGTCCACCGAGATCCGGTGGCCGCCACCGGCACCCGGGCCGTTGCGGAACAGGCCCGTCAGCGTGATGTTGTCGCTCGCACCCGCGCTCTTGAGTGCGGATGTCGAATACACTCCGCCCACCTGGCTGCCGTCCACGTCGACGATGAACCGCGCACCCTGCTGCCACACATCCGCAGACACGTTCAGAACCAGAGTGTCGAGCGAGAGCGACATCGTCGGCGCCAACGGCACATGCGTGTCGACGTTCAGCGTCTGCACCACCGCATTCGCCGACACATTGCCGGCGGCATCGGCCTGATGAACCGACAGCGCATAGACCCCGTTGGCCAGCGTGCGCGATGACGCCAGGCTCCACACACCCTGGGACGAGACCGTCGTCGTGCCCAGCAGGACGCTGGTGCCTGCCTGCGTAGCCGTGACACTCACCGTGTCACCGGCCTCGCCGCTGCCAGACAGCACCGGGGAGGACTGGTTGCTCACCGCCGCCACGCTCACCGCCTTCTGCGCCGCCGTCGCATAGTTGGCGATGCCGCCACTGAGCTGGGCGGCGTTGGTCACCACCGTCGCCCCGTCGAGGGTGATCGAGTTGACGTAGAGGTTGATGTCCTGGCCGGCGCCGCTGCCATAGGCGTCGTTGAGGAAGTTCACCGACACCTGATGCGCGCCATTGGTGCCCGAACCCACGCCGAAGCTGCCGGTGATCACGATGTTCTGGCTCGCGCCGGTGGATTTCAGCGCGGAGGTCGAATACACGCCGCCATACTGCTTGCCATCGACATAGACGGTAAACTGGGGTCCCTGCTTCCAGACATCGGCCGAGACGTTCAGCACCAGCGTGTCGGCGGAACTCACCGTGGGAGCCGCGGGGGCGGTCGTGTCGATCGTCAGGCTCTGTGCCGTCGAGGCCGCCGACTGCGTGCCGGCCGCATCGATCTGCGTCGCCGCGACCAGATAGGTACCCTCCGCCAGAGCCGTCGAGGTCAGGCTCCAGCTGCCGGTGGACGACGCCACGGCCTGACCCAGAACAACCAGCCCCGCACCCAGCGAACCGGTCACGATCACCGTGGCGCCAGCTTCCGCCGTCCCCGACACGCCCGGCGTCGTGATGTTGGTCACATTCCGCGACAGCGTCAGCGTCGGCGCAGACGGCACATGCGTGTCGATGGTCACCGTCTGCGGCGCGCTGGCGAGCGAACTGGTCCCGGCCGCGTCGGTCTGGATGGCGGTGATGGCGTAGGTGCCGCTGGCGAGCGCGGTGGCGGGGGCGAG
>NZ_JACHXV010000002.1:235568-393014 GCF_014192375.1 Endobacter medicaginis
CGCGCACCCTGCTGCCACACATCCGCAGACACGTTCAGAACCAGAGTGTCGAGCGAGAGCGACATCGTCGGCGCCAACGGCACATGCGTGTCGACGAGGAGTTGGGTCACGGTGGTGACGGGTGCGGCCGTGTCGGAGAAGCTGACGCGGACCGCCTCGCTGCCCATCGCACCCGCTGCTGCGACGAACTGCAACTGCGCGAGCTTTGCGGTCACCGCAGCGGGCGTGCCGGCAAAGCTCACAGTGGTGAAAGAATGGCCGCTCGCATCATGCAGGACACCGAGCGACGCGGAGTCCAGCGTAACGCTGACCGTCACCTGCTGCGTGGGGCTCTCGCCGTAGATAGTGGCATTTCCAAAGATCGCGACGGGCACGATGCCGACATCGATCGAGGGCGCCTGACCGGTCACGATCAGGTCGGCCGCGACCGCACTGCCGACCGTCTCCTGGCCGGCCTCGGAATTCGTTGGAGTGAGCGTGACCGTCGACAGATAAAGTGCGATTGACGTCAGGCTGTTGGGATCCGTTGGATCGTAATACTCCCCATAGGCGGAATCGTTATAGTTCTCAACGATGAATTGCGACGGCATTGCATCGCATTTCTGCAAGTAGGCGACCATCTCCTTCGTTTCAGCGAGAAACTGCGAATCCATCCCTTTCGCTGCGGCATCGGTATTGTCGGGCGAGATGATGACCGACGATCTCAAGCCGTTTGCGTTGGCCCACTGGATCTGCTCGACGACATTGTCCCTGTACGCCTGCTCCCGGGCGAAGAAATAGCTCGGCGGGGTGTCGAAGCTGATGCCTCCGCTGTAGAGTTCCGCCTGCCGCAGATAAGTATACCACGGGCTGGTCGCGAAGGGCTGCGTCAGATCGGCGCTGTAATCGTTGTCGCCTGCAATCGGTGCGATATTGAGTACGCCCATCGCTCTCGCGTTGTCGACGTAGGCTTCCCAGGACAGAAGCTCACGCTGCGTCCACGCATGTGACATGTCGACATTGACGTTGGCCTGTTGAGGGAAGTTGCCGAGCGCGTGATAGAGAAAGCCGAACTGACCAAAATAGTCGGTGAAGAATCCAGGACCGGTCGAATAGGTTCCGTCGGCAGCTTGGTAGGTTTCGATCAGACCATCCTGGCTGACGCTGCTCCAGGCCTCACCGCCGGTCGCGGCGGTGGAAGCCAGCACGGTCAGCGCCGATGGCGAACTGAAACCAGTGATCTGGTTAGCGGCAACGTTGGAGGCCACACCGAGCGCCGTGGCCTCGACATGAATCGTGTACACGTCTCCCGGAGCAATCGCATAATAATAGGCACCCCGGACAGCGTCGTAACTTGCACTCAGAGCCCGTTCACCATTCACCAGGCTATGGACGTTGTTCTCGATCTCAAAGACCGATCCATTGCTGGCAAGAAGATCGGTGCCCACATAGAGATACTGTATGGTATGAGAATTGTTCTGTATCTGAACGATGGCTTCGGCATAGCCGAAGTTCGAACCGAACTCGGCAACGCCGCTTCCCCGTCCGGCAAATTCATTGGCCAAACTTGGTGTATACTGCGAGGACAGGTTCATCCCCACGCCGTGCATATAGAGCCCGATGGCCTGCCCCGCGAGCGCCGCCTCGACCGCCGGGTCGAGAAGTTGCTCGAAATTGTAGGCGCTTCCGATGAATGTCGTTTCCACGTCACGGGAGGTGACGTCGTTGTCAGACTTCATCTGCTATCCGAGCCTTTCTGATGACGACACAGCGTCATGAACGCCGCCCATCAACTAGAACTCGAAAATCCTAACAAAAAGCTACCGAAATTCCCCCTTTTTTTTGGACAATTCCAATGACAAATCCAGATTTTTGTTCAAACGCTGCCTGGCATTCAACTGCGCCGGCCCGGTGTCTCAAATTACTACTCGATAGAGGTCTTTTTAATTAAAGATCGACTTGCCTCGGTATGATTTTCTGACTTTTGTCGCGAGAGCAGGTTTCGCCCCGGCTATGATGGCAAGTGACCGGTAGAGGTCAGCCGGTCGTCTGCATGTAGGACCCGACGGTGAAATAGGCATCGACCGCACGTGTCATGGCCGAGGCGACGTCGGCACGATGATCCGCCCGGCGCAACGCCGCCTCATCGAGGCGATTGGACATGAAGCCCATCTCCACAAGGACGCTGGGGATGCTGGCCGATTTGAGCACCACGAAGCCGGCGTGCCGCTCCGGATTGTCGAGAAGTGCGACGCGCCCGCGGAGTGAGGCCACCACTGACCTCGCCATCTGCCCGGATTCACGCCGTGTCTCCTGACGGACCAGCGAGGCGAGAATGGCGCGGACCTCAGGAGAGGTGCCTGCGAACTGGGGTCCCGCAAACCGATCAGCGCTGTTCTCACGCGCAGCAAGTGCTGCGGTCTGCCCGTCCGAAGCGTGATCCGACAGGGTGTAGACGCTGGCGCCGCGCACGGAAGGGTCGTGGAGCGCATCGGCGTGCATGGAAATGAACAGGGCGGCCCGGCGGCCCTGGGCGATGGCGACGCGATCCTCGAGCGGGATGAAGATGTCGCGATCACGCGTCCGCGCGACCCGGTAACGGCCGCCGGCCAGCAGACGCCGCTCGAGTTCCGCCGACGCCGCCTCGGCGATATGTTTCTCATAGGTGCCGGAGACCCCGATCGCGCC
The DNA here is from genome assembly GCF_014192375.1 of Endobacter medicaginis. GTDB lineage: Bacteria > Pseudomonadota > Alphaproteobacteria > Acetobacterales > Acetobacteraceae > Endobacter > Endobacter medicaginis. Next base: position 238,236 of record NZ_JACHXV010000002.1, read on the forward strand.
CGGATCCTTGCCGCCATGACCGGGGTCAAGCACCACCAGCGGCGGCGGCGGTTTTGCGCCCCTGTGGACGGCCGGGGCGGCGAGATGCGACCGGGGTGCAGCCAGACCCAGAGCGGGGAACGCAGCCGGCAGGACCAGCAGGGCCCGTCGCCCCAAACCGGATAAGGTCTGGCCGGAAGGGGGACGAGCGGTCGGGAGCGATGACTTGTTTTTGGTCAACACGTGCGTCCTGGCCCCCATAACTCACGGGCGACAACGGGTTGCGCGCCGTTCCTAATGCGCAATCTAGGAATTTCGCGGCCACGATGCACCCGTTTTATGTGACCGGGGGCGAGGCAGGCAGGCGCGCTTGCGGCGGCGCGCCGTTTGCGGCATGTTATGTGTGTCAAGACATTGCGTGCGGCGTGCTGCGCGGGAATGCGCTGGACAGCTTTCGTCCGACCATCGCGCGGGCCAGTGGCAGCAATGCCGAGCTTGATGCGACGTCAATGACGCGCCGGCGACGAGCCGGCAACGACGACAGGACCCCGTTTCAGCCCCTATGCAGCCTTTCGCGACGCGCTCCGCACCTCTGACAATCCGGACCGGTCATTTGACCGTGCCCGTCGCGTCGGTGTCGAGCCTTCCCGCGAAGCCGGACCTGCCGACGCGGCCGGACACCCTCTTCTCCTTTCCCATCGGCCTGACAGCGCGCCGCACCGCAGGTGCCGCCGCGCGCCGGGCCCACCGGAGTTCTCTCCTTAATGACCAAACGTATGTTGATCGACACGAGCCACGCGGAAGAAACCCGCGTGGTCGTGCTGGATTCTAACCGACTCGAAGATTACGACGTCGAAACCGCCGCGAAGAAGCAGCTCAAGGGCAATATCTATCTCGCCAAGGTCGTTCGCGTCGAACCGAGCCTGCAGGCGGCGTTCGTCGAGTATGGCGGCAACCGGCACGGATTTCTGGCCTTCGCCGAGATCCATCCCGACTATTACCAGATCCCCGTCGCCGATCGGCTCAAGCTGATCGCCGCTCAGGAGGAAGAGGCCCGCGCCGAGGAGGCCCGCGCCGAGGCAGAACAGGAACGCGCCGAGGCGCTTGCCGCCCAGCGTCAGGCCACGCGCGGCGAGAGCGATGCCGAGGCCGCCGACGATGAGCCGAGCGGCGCTGAGGCCGCCGCCGAGACCGACGAGCGCGCAGAAGACGAGGCCGGCGCCAGCGATGAGCCGGCGGCGGAAGGCGAGATCCTGCCGCCCGAGAGCCTCGGTGGCGAGGACGACCGCCGCGACACCGCCCCGCGCCGGCCGAAGATGCGCCACTACACCATCCAGGAAGTGATCCGCCGCCGCCAGATCCTGTTGGTGCAGGTCGTCAAGGAGGAGCGCGGCAACAAGGGTGCGGCCCTGACCACCTACATCTCGCTCGCCGGCCGCTTCTGCGTGCTGATGCCGAACTCGCTGCGCGATGGCGGGGTGTCGCGCAAGATCACCTCGGCGGCCGACCGCCGGCGCCTCAAGGAGATCACCGCCGAGCTGGAGATCCCGCGCGGTATGGGCATGATCGTGCGTACCGCCGGTGCGCAGCGGCCGCGCGCCGAGATCAAGCGCGACTGCGAATACCTGCTCGAGCTGTGGGACGAGATTCGCGAGCGCACGCTCGCCTCGGTCGCGCCTGCGCTGATCCATGAGGAAGCCAGCCTGATCCGCCGCGCGATCCGCGACGGCTACTCGCGCGACATCGAGGAAGTGGTGGTCGATGGCGAGCCGGGCTGGCGCAGCGTGCGCGAGTTCATGCGCACGCTGATGCCCGACCACACCCGCAAGGTGCAGCTCTGGAACGGCAACCAGCCGCTGTTCTCGCATTACCAGGTCGAGGGTCATCTCGACTCGCTGCACAATCCGACCGTGCAGCTCCGCTCGGGTGGCTATCTGGTGATCAACCAGACCGAGGCGCTGGTGGCGATCGACGTCAATTCCGGACGCGCCACCCGCGAGCGCGGCATCGAGGAGACGGCGTTCCGCACCAACATGGAGGCCGCCGACGAGGTCGCCCGCCAGCTCAGACTGCGCGATCTGGCCGGGCTGATCGTCATCGACTTCATCGACATGGAGAGCCGCCGGCACAATTCGGCCGTCGAGCGTCGCCTGAAGGAAGCGCTCAAGGACGACCGCGCCCGTATCCAGGTCGGCTCGATCAGTGCCTTCGGCCTGATGGAGATGAGCCGTCAGCGGCTGCGTCCGTCGGTGGCGGAATCGAGCCTGTCGCCCTGTCCGCACTGCGCCGGCACCGGCATGGTCCGCGGCACCGAGAGTGCGGCGCTGCATGTGCTGCGGGTGATCGGGGAAGAGGGAGCGAAGCGCCGCGCGGCCGAGATCCTGGTGCATGTCGCAAGCCCGGTGGCGATTTATGTTCTCAACCACAAGCGCGTCTGGCTGGCGGAGATCGAGGCGCGCTACGGGCTGGTGGTGAATTTCGCCGCCGACGACTCGCTGCTGGCGTCGCAGGTGCGCATCGACCGCACCCGCGTCGCCGAGCCGGTGGACATGCGCGCCGCCCGCGCGCCGGACTCCGTCCCCCTGCCTCTGCCGCAGGCGACCGAGGCGGCGATCGAAGAGTCCGAGACCGAGGATGACGAGGACGAGGCGGGCGAGTCGTCCGGTGCGCCCGACAGCCGCGCCAGCAGCCCGGAGGCTGGTGACGACCAGCGCCGTCGCCGTCGCCGTCGCCGTCGCCGCGGCGGTCGCCGTGACGACGCCAGCCCGATGCCGCTCGATGCCGAGCAGCCGGACATTGCCGATCACGCGGCCGATGCAGGCGACGAGCCTGCCGAGGCGAGCGTAGCCAGCGAAGCCGAGGATGGCGTGCCGGAGGACGCAACCGGCGCCGAAGGCGCGGCGGCCGAGGAAGCCGGTCGCCGTCGCGGCCGTCGCGGTGGCCGCCGCCGGGGTCGCGACCGTGACCGCGAGCGTGGCGAGACGGCGGCCCCCGCTCCCGCTCCCGTCCACACCGGCCCGACTCCGGCCGATCCGTTCGGCGATGCCGGATTCGACATCTTCGAGGCTCTCGAGGGCGACAGCGCGCATCGCAGCGGTCCGCTGCCGGCGAGCGTGATCGAGGCACTTGCGGCTGAGCCGGTGGACGCGGCACCGATGGACGAGGCGACGGGCGAGACAAGTGTCGCACCGCCGTCGGTGCTCCCGGCCGAGCCCGTCGCAGCCGCCGAGGCGGAGACGGCAGAGCCGGCGAAGAAGCCGCGCCGGTCGCGGCGCAAGGCCGAGACGGCCGACACCGAACCGGCCGCCACGGAGATGGCCGCGGAGACGGCGGCACCGGCCGCCAAGCCGCGCCGCACCCGCGCCAAGGCCGCTGCCGAGACTGCGCCGCTGCCGGAGGCCGAGCCGGCAAAACCGGCCCGGCGCAGCCGCCGCAAGACCGCCGAGCCGGTGGCGGCGGAGCCGGTCGCGGCGGTTGCCGAGGATGTCGCCGTGGAGCCGGCCGTCGTTGCCGTATCGGAAGAGGACGTCCAGGCCGCCGACAACGCGCCGAAGCCGGTGCTGATCGAGGCCGGCACCGCCCCCGCCGCGCCCCGCGCGGGCTGGTGGCGCCGCTGAACTGAACCGGATGGCCCGGGGCCGGCGCATATCCGCCGGTCCCGGGCTCCGTTTCAGCCTGAGGCGACGATCGCCTGACGGATCACACCGGCGACCGCATCGGGTGCCGACAGCAGCGCCATGTGGCTGGTCGGCAGGATGCTCAGCGTCGCCATCATCCGGTCCGCCACCTCATGCTGCAACGATGGGCTGACCGCGCGGTCGTCGCTTGCGAGGACATACCAGCAGGGCCGGTCACTCCAGGCCGCCTGGCTCACCGCATCGCCGAAGGTCGCGGCCCCCAGCGGCGTCTGTGTCGCGGCCAGCAGCCGCGCCTCCGACTCCGGCAGGTCTTGGGCGATGTCGGCGATCCAGCTCGAGGCCGCCATCAGCAGACGACCGTCGCTGTCCGGGGCAATCCCGCCCAGCGCCGGCGGCGCGGGATGGGCGGCGACCTGATCGCCGGTCGACTCGCCGGGACGCGGCGCGAAGGCCGCGACATAGACCAGGGCCGCGACCTTGGGATGCACACCGGCCTCGGTGATCACCGTGCCACCCCAGCTGTGGCCGACCAGCACCACGCGGCCGGACGCACGTTCGATCGCCGCCCGGGTGGCAGCGACGTCATCGGAAAGCCTGGTGGTCGGGTTCTGCACCGCGATCACCTCGACGCCGTCGGCGAGCAGCCGCCGGATCACCCGTCGCCAGTTCGTCGCATCGGCCCAGGCACCATGGACGAGGACCACGCTCGGACGTGCTTTCGAATGCCCCGTCATCACCTCACCCCGCCACGAAGACCAGCAGTTCGGGATTGATCACCGAGGCGTGGGTGGTCAGCATGCCGTGTGCATAACCGGGAAAGACGCGCAACGTGCCATGTCGCAGCTTGCCGATGGCGCGATGGGCCGAAATGTCGATCGGCACGATCTGGTCGTCATCGCCGTGCATGATCAGCGTGGGCAGGGTGATCGCCTCCAGATCCGCCGTCTGGTCGGTCTCCGAGAAGGCCCTGATGCCGTCGTGGTGCGCCTTCGCACTCCCCATCATCCCCTGCCGCCACCAATTGTCGATCACGCCCTGCTGGATCTCGGCGCCGGGGCGGTTGAAGCCGTAGAACGGACCCGAGGCGATATCGCGATAGAACTGCGCCCGGCGGGTTGCGACATCGGCGCGGAAACCGTCGAACAGCGACATCGGCAGCCCGCCGGGATGGTCGGCGGTCGCCACCATCAGCGGCGGCACCGCCGAGACCAGCACCGCCCTGGCCGCGCGGCCCGAGGGCTGGCCATGACGGACGACGTAGCGGGCAACCTCGCCGCCGCCGGTGGAATGCCCGACATGTACCACACCATGCAGGTCGAGGGCCTCGACCACGGCGAAGGCATCGGCCGCATAATGGTCCATATCGTGGCCCTCGCTCACCTGGGCCGAACGCCCATGGCCACGGCGGTCATGGGCGACGACGCGGAAGCCCTGCGCTGCGAAGAACAGCATCTGCGCGTCCCAGTCATCCGACGAGAGCGGCCAGCCGTGATGGAACATCACCACCGGCGCATCCACCGGACCCCAATCCTTGTAGAAGATATCGACTCCGTCTGATGTTTTGACGAATGGCATGGATATTCCCCGATTGCGGACAGCTCCAAGAGCTATCAGCTTGAGGTGGATGCCGGCGATGTCGTTCCGGGTTAGACACAATAACGGGAGACGAGATGATGGATTGTGTCGGGATCGAGCTGTTCGTCGCCGTCGCCGGTGGCGCGACACTGGCGAAGGCCGCACAGCGTCTGCGGATCACACCGATGTCGGCCACACGACGGCTTGCCGCACTCGAACGCGAGCTGGGCGTGCGGCTGGTGCACCGCACCACACGGGCCATCGCTCTGACGGCGGAGGGTCTCGCCTTCCTGCCGCATGCGCACCGGCTGATCGTCGAACACGCGGCAGCACGCGCCTCGGTCCGCGCCGGCGAGGACGGGCCCAGCGGCAGGCTGCGTCTGACCAGCTCGGTCGCATTCGGGCGCAGGATCGTCGCACCTCTGCTGGTCGAGCTGCTACGCGAGCACCCGGCGGTGTCGGCCGAGCTGCTGATGACCGACAGCGTGGTCGATCTCGTCGCCGAGGGGCTCGATCTCGCCGTCCGGATCGCCGACCTCGCCGACAATCGCCTGATCGCGCGGCGACTGGCGCCCAATCCTCGGGAGCTGGTCGCCACCCGCGCCTATCTCGATCAGGCCGGCTCGCCGCGCACGCTGGACGAGCTCGGCGAGCATGACTGCCTGGCAATCACCGGCACCGGGCACTGGACGTTCCTCGCCGACCAGGCGCCGGTGCGCCATCGGATCGAGGGCCGGTTCACCGCGAACTCGATCGACGGACTGCGGGCCGCCTGCCTCGGCGGTGCCGGCATCGCCAACCTGTCCGCCTGGTTCGTGCGCGACGATCTCGCCCGCGGCGCGCTGGTGCGTGTGCGGCTGGCAGACGCAACACCGCAGCCGCTCTCGATCTGGGCGGTCTATGCGAGCCAGCGCCTGCTGCCGCCGAGGACACGGGTGTTCGTCGACGCACTCGCCAGGCGGCTGCGCGACTGGTGCGCGCCGGATCCGGCGGTCAGCTCGCCAGCGGGGTGAACTGCGCGAACATCGCACCGAATTCCGGCAGCTCGCGCAGCGGCACATAATCGCACACCGCGGCGAAGCGTGCCCAGAGCGCGCCGGCCTGCGGATCGGCGTGGGCGCGCTCGATGCCGCCCGGCTGCCATTCGAACACCTCGATCACCGTGCCGTCCGCGGCCCGCATCGCCAGTGCCGGGCGGTCGGTGGCCAGCCCCAGGCGACGCAGGATCGGAACATGGTCGGCGACCAGGCGCTCGAGCTCCGCCGCCTGGCCAGGATGCGGACGGTAGCCGACGATCACCATCTCACCCGCCGCCATCGCCGCCACCTCAACCTCGACCGAGAAACCGCCCGATGCGGCCCGGCACCTCGCGCATCAGGGCGGTCGGGCCGCAATAGCTGAAACGCACGAAATCATGACCCCGCACCGGATCGAAGTCGATGCCCGGCGTTGCGGCGACATGCGCCTCCTCCAGCAGGCGACGGCAGAAGACACGGCTGTCGCGCAAGGCGGGGTCGGCGTCGAGTGCCGCAAGATCGGCGTAGAGATAGAACCCGCCTTCGGCGGACGAGAGGCGGTCGAGACCTATGGCGGGCAGGCGGGCGCGCAGATCGTCGCGTGTGGCGCGGTAGGCGAGCCGGTCGGCCTCCAGCTCGTCGGTGCAATCCATCGCGGCCAGCGCGACGCATTGCGCCAGATGCGGCGGCGAGATGAACAGGTTCTGTGCCAGCCGCTCCACCGCGCGCAGCAGATCGTCGGGCAGCACCATCCAGCCGACCCGCCAGCCGGTCATGCGCCAGTATTTGGAGAAGCTGTTGATGGTGATCGCCTCCTCCATCGCCGAGGCAGTGACGGGCGTGGGGCCATAATGAAGGCCGTGATAGATCTCGTCGCTGATCACACGCACGCCGTGGCGCGCGCACCACACGGCGATGTCGGCGAAGGCGTCCGCGCCGAGCATGGTGCCGGCCGGGTTGCAGGGGCTGGCGAGGATCAGCCCGTCCGGCGGCGGATCGAGAGCCGCGAGCATCGCGACGGTGGGCTGGAAATCGGTCTCCGGACCGCAGGGCAGCACCACCGGCTCCATGCCCAGCGCGGTGAGGATGTTCACGTAAGGCGGGTAATAGGGGCTGGCCAGGGCGATGCGGTCACCGGGATCGAAGGCGGCGAGGAAGGCCAGCACGAAGCCGCCCGAAGCCCCGGTGGTGATGCAGATCCGCTCCGCCGACACCTCCACGCCGTGCAGGTCGGCCAGATGCCGGACGATACGGTGGCGCAGCGCGGGCAGGCCGAACGCCTGGGTATAGCCGAGCGACGGACCCCCTGCGGCAGTCGAAGCGTCGAGCAGGCGATGCGCCGCCGCAACCGCATCGCGCGGCGCTCCGCGCCCGGGCTGGCCGACCTCCATGCGGATCAGGCCCGGCGCCTCCGGCGGCAGCGTCGCGGCGAGGGTTTCGGCCGCGGCGACCACATCCATCGCCAGGAAGCTCGGGATGCGGCTGCCGCGGCCCTGTTTCAACGCCATTGGTGCGCGGAGATCAGCCGCTGGTCAGCGCGAGGCCCGCCCCGCGCTGATCGGTATGCACCGTGCAGCTCGACGCGGTACCGTTCGGGCAGGCAATGACATTGGCGCGGCCCTGCGCGGTGGCCGGGGTGATCGATGCAGCATTGCCGCCATGCACCGTCTGATACAGCGCGGAGGCGGCCTCGGCCGCGGCATCGGCCTGGCCGGAGGCGGCGACCACCGCGACCGGCGCACTGCCGCGCTGGGCGATCGCGGCCGGCAGCAGCGGCAGCGGGTGCGAGGCCGGCGAGGCGGCCATCACGATGCCGGTGCCGGGCGCGATACGGCCATTGCCGAACAGGTTGTCCATGGTCAGCGCGCAGGCCACAGCGCCGCCCTGCGCGTCGGTGACAACGAAGCTGGTCGAGGCCGGCAGCACGCCACCAGCACCACTCACCGCACCGCCGGACTGCAGGCGCCCATACTGCGCCGCCGCCGCGGTCCCGCCGGCATCGGGGGCGAACGACACGGTGGTCGCGCCGTCGGCCAGGGTCAGCGGATCGGTGGTCTGCGGCACGGCCGCACGCAGATCGGCGGCGGTGATGCCGGCATGGGCGTCATCCGCGGCGGCGGCGAAGGTCAGGCCCAGCGCGCCGGTATACATCTCGGTGCCGTCGCCGCGTGCGATGCCGTCGAGGGTCGCGGCCAGTTGCGGCTGCACCAGCGTGTCGCCGATCGCCAGCACGCCGCCTTGTCCATTCCCGAACACCGATGCGGCCTGGGCATCGGCGAGCAGCGGGGTCGCGACCACGGCGAGATCGTCAGCCAGCGCCTTGCTGACCTGCACACCCTGGCGGGCGAGGTTGGTCGCCGGCTGCACCAGGTCGCGGAACTGCACATGGCCCTGCGCGGCCTGCATCGCGACGATGCCGCGCAGCAGCATCGGCACCGCCGCCGGGCGGTCGGCCTGCGTGCCGGTGCCGGGATGCGGCAGGAACTGGAAGGCGCGCGGGGTGCGGCTTCGCGCATCTCGGGCGAGGCACACGCCGCCGCCGCCGAGGCTGGCACGCGACGGCAGCGTCACCGACAGTGCGAGGGCGAGCGTGGTCGCCGCATCGGCGGCATTGCCGCCACGCGCCAGCACGTCGCGCGCCGCCATCGCCGCGCGCGGCTCGTCGGCCACGACATCGCCGACATAGCCGGCCTGATACGGGTTGGGCGCGCCGACCAGCCGGGTGCGGGCGTCCTTGACCAGCGAGCTGACATCCGAGCAGCCGGAGAGCAGGACCGCGCCGGCCAGCGCAGCCCCCACGCGACGACGGCCGGCACGAAGCGATGCCCGCTGGCGGTGGGCGGTCGGGACGGCAGTTTCGGACACGCGTTTCCCCGTTGTGGTCTTGACGTTGGCAGAGGTTGGGTGGTCGTAAGTCACTGTCTGGAAATCCGGCACAGTCACTAACCCTATCGCCTCGCCCCGGCAACAGCCCGGCAGCGGCGCCCATGATCGAGGAACCAACCCGTTGGCCGGATTTCGCCCCCTGCTTGCCGCGTCGCTGATCCCGCTCGCCCTGCCCGCCGCCGCGCAGGCCGACAGTTTCACCCCCGCCCAGCGGCAGGAGATCGTGCAGATCATGCGCCAGGCGCTGAAATCCGATCCGTCGATCCTCGCGGACGCCATCACCGCCTTGCGGGCGAAGAGCGAGGATGACGAGACCGCCAGCCAGCAGGCCGCCCTCGCCGCCCAGCGCGGCAAGCTGGACAACACCCCTGGCGATGCGGTGATCGGCAACCCGCATGGCAGCGTGACGCTGTATGAATTCTACGACCCGCGCTGCCCATGGTGCCGACGGATGGTCGGTGATGTGGAGAAGCTGGCGCGGACCAATCCCGACCTGCGCATCGTGCTCAAGCTGATCGCCATCCTCGGCCCGGCCAGCACGCTGGACGGGCGTGCGATCCTGGCGGCGGCCAACCAGAACGCCTATGCAGCGATGCAGCGCGCGCTGATGACCGACAGCGCCGAGCCGAGTGCCGCGCGCATCCGCCAGATCGCGATCGGCCTGCATCTCGATGCCGACCGTCTCGCCGCCGACATGGACAGCCCGACGGTGACGGCGGCACTCGACGCACAGCGCGCGCTCGCCACCTCGCTGCGCATCAGCGGCACGCCGACCTTCATCGAGGGCAGCCGGATCGCGCCCGGCGCGATGTCGGCCGAAGACCTGGCGAAATTCATCAAGGGCTGAGCCGGACGGCGCCGCCGGTCACAGGCTGGGCGCGTGACCGGCGGCGGCTTCCTGTTTCGCCTTCGCCGCCGCGGCGGCAGCCGAGATGCGGGCCGCGCGCAGCGCCTCGAGATCGGCGAGTGCCGCTGACTGGTCGATGATGTGCTGGAAGATCAGGTCGAAGGCCGACCCGTCCGACGCGGCGCGATGCGCCGACACACTGATGGTGATGCCGCAGCCCGGGATGAAGCCGGTCCACAGCGGCATCGCCACCAGGCCGGGATCGGAGGCCAGCAGCGCCATGTCGAAGCCGGTATGGTCGGCGATGCTCACGCATTCGGGCAGTTTCGTCGGTGGCGCGGCCGGCCCACGGGGCGGGGCTGGGCTGGCGGGCGGGGCATCCGCCGCCTGGGCGGCAGGCCCTTCCGGGGTGGCGAGGGCCTCGATCTTCGGCATCGCCGTGGCGGGTGGCACCGGGCTTGCCTGCGGGAAGGCACGGGTGGCGGTCAGCGTATCGGGCGCATCGGGGCCGCCGGTCAGCGGCGGCAGGATCAGCCCATAGGTGGTCTGCAAGGCGACGCGCAGCTTGGCGTCGCCGACCAGTTCCTCGGGGCCATAGCGATGCAGCCGCAGGATCTCGGTGGCGCGATTGCCGGCGAACTGGCTGAACACCACGGCGATCTGCTCCACCGGCGCGACGGAAGCGGCCCCTGCGGCATCAGCCGGCTTGTCGCCCGCCTTCTGGACCGCCCGCGTGCCGGCGCGCGGCCTGACTGCTTTGGAGCGCAGCAGCAGCGCGGCGACGAAGGTGTCGTGTCCATCGGCGGTCGGCCGGCGGATGGTCTGGCTGTCGAACTCGCGTCCATGCAGCGCCGCCTCCACCTCCGCCGGCGTCATGCCGAGCCGCAGCCCGCCGATCGCGAAGCCGGCCGGGTCGAGCAGCGCCGGGGTCGCTGTCGGCGGCGGAGTGGGAGCGGGGGCGGCTGCCGAGGGCGGGGGCGGGTCAGCCGCCGGCGGCGCACAGGACGCAGACAGGCTCCACAGCCCGGCCACCGCCCCGGCGGCCCACCCCGCATACCGCCCCGTATGACGCATCCTCAGGCCGCCTCGACGTCATCTCGCTGACGCCGTGCCGGGCTGGCTTCCGCCATCAACTCCGACAGGGCCGCGACCAGCGCATCCATCATCGCATCGCTGTGGCGGGGGCCCGGGGTGAGGCGCAGGCGCTCCTGGCCACGCGGCACGGTGGGGTAGTTGATCGGGGTGGCGTAGATGCCGAACTCGTCGAGCAGCCGGCGCGAGATCTCGGCGACCCGCTCCGCGTCGCCGACCGGGATCGGCACGATATGGCTGGGCGTGGGCAGATGCGGCACACCGGCCGCGTCCAGCCGGGCGCGCAGGGCGGCCACGCGCTCGAACAGGTGTTCGCGACGATGGTTCTGCGCCCGCACCGCCCGCACCGAAGCGAGTGCCGCGGCCACCACCGCGGGCGGCAGCGAGGTGGTGAAGATGAAGCCCGAGGCCGTCGAGCGCAGGAAGTCGATAATCGCGGCGCTGGCCGCGACATAGCCGCCATGGCAGCCGAACCCCTTGGCCAGAGTGCCCTCGATCAGATCCACCTCGCCCGCGACCCCGTCACGCTCCGACACGCCGCCGCCGGTGGCGCCGTACAGACCCACCGCATGCACCTCGTCGAGATAGGTGATCGCCCCGTAGCGCTTCGCCAGCCGGCAGATCGCGCCGATATCGGCGATGTCGCCATCCATCGAATAGACACTCTCGAAGGCAATCATCTTCGGTGCATCGGCAGGTGCGGCGGCGAGCTTGGCCTCGAGATCGGCGAGATCGTTATGGGCGAAAATCACGCAACGTGCGGCCCCGGGACGACCGTTCGCCGCACCCTTGATGCCGGCGATCATCGAGGCGTGGTTCTTCTCGTCGGAAAAACAGATCCAGCCCGGCATCGAGGTCAGGATGGTCTGCAGGCTGGCCTGGTTCGACACATAGCCGGACACGAACAGCAGGGCCGCCTCCTTGCCGTGCAGGGCGGCGAGTTCGGCCTCGAGCGCGTCGTGCAGCGGCGAGGTGCCGGCGATGTTGCGCGTTCCGCCCGCGCCCGCGCCATGGTCGCGCAGCGCCGCGATGCCGGCCTCGACCACGTCGGGGTCGACACCCATGCCGAGATAGTCGTTGCTCGACCACACCACGATGTCACGCGGGCCGGAGCCGCTCGCGCGGTCGTAATGCGGATAGCGTACGCCGTCACGCGCGAGCGCGGTGAAGCGCCGGTAGCGCCCCTGCGCCTGGATGTCGGCCAGCGTGCGCCGGCAATGCTGCTCGAACCCGGTGGTACCCATTCGCTTCGCTCGTCCCCCGCCCCACACTGCGTGCCGCCGCGCAGGGCGGGCCGCATCCGGCGGGACATTGATCAACGGGCGCCAGATCAGACCTCCGCAGCCCCCGCGTCAATGACAACGATCAAAAATGCCCGGGTTTTCGTCACCAGCCATAAGGGTGCGGATGCCACCCATAGGGATGATAGTACGGGCCGCCATAGACGACACAGCCATTGAGCGCGAGCAGCGCTGCGAATGCGAGGGTGATGGTCACGGTGCGGGTCATCGGCAGAGTTCCTCCCTGCCCCGGCTATTGGCCCGCGATGTGTCGGCAATCTGGCGATCACGCAACGCTCGTCGCAGATCGGTAAGTGAATGTGTCAGTGCAGATAGATCCGCACGGCTCCCTGGCTGCCCGGCGGCAGGGGCTCGCTCGCCGCCCCGACCTGGACCTGGGCGATCGCCGCGCCGTCATCGACGATCGCCTGCGCCACCGGGCCGAGCAGCGCGTGCGCCGCACGCTCGCCCCCGGCAACGGTCGCATCGACGCTGCCTGCGGCCGGCACCGTCTGACGAAGCTCGAACAGCACGTTGGGTTTGCGCGCCAGTGCCGCCTGCACCGCCTGCTTCAGCGGGGCGCGCCACTGGTCGGGAGCCGTGCCGGCCTCGATGGTGATCAGCGGTCCCGGACCGGGCCTGCCCGGCGGGGCGGGCGGCAGATGCGGCTGCGGCGGCAGGCCGGCTTTCGGATCAAAGGTGCGCTGGTCGACGATGCCCACATGCTGGAGCCGCGCACAGCCGGAAATGAGACAGATCGTCGCCAGGGCCAACGTAGGCAGCAAGCCGAGCGGACGAAACGGGCGAACCGGGGAGCGACGGACCATCATGGGCGGCAGGCTTGCAGGCTTCGCCGCACAACTCAACTCCGCCCGATACGGAAAAGAGAGGGGCGACACGGCCGGCAACGGGGCTTGCCGGGGTCCGGCACGGCTGGCAAACAGTGGCTCCGAACCAATTCGACGGCTGGCGGGGAGAGCGGGGTGCGGGAGGCGGACATCACCATTCCGGTCGCCTACGCCCCCGCGGCCACCCCGGACCACTCTCCCGCCAATGCCCCCGGGGACGCGATTCGCCGTCTCGCCCGGATCGCCGGACTGTCGGAAGCGGACGCCGCCGACGATCCTCTCGGCCTGCGGATGGCCGATGTCGCGGCGGTGCTCTGGCAACAGGCGCTGCGTTTCGATGCCGCCGATCCGGGCTGGGCGGATCGCGACCGTTTCGTGCTTTCGGCGCCGCGCCACAGCTTCCTGCTCTACGCGCTGCTGCATCTCACCGGACATGAAGGCATCGAGCTGCGCGACCTGCGGCGGTTCGGCCGGCTCAACAGTCCGACCGCCCGACAGGCCGCGCACGGGCTGCACCCCGCGATCGAGGCCAGTGTCGGACCGCCCGGCCAGGGGCTGGCGATGGGCGCCGGCATGGCGCTGGCCGAGCGCATGCTGGCCGGCCGGTTCGGCCGCTCGCTGGTCGATCACCGCATCTGGGTGATGGCGGGTGCGGCCGATCTCGCCGCCGGCGTGGCACAGGAGGCGGCAGCCCTCGCCGGGCGCATGGGGCTCGAACGGCTCACGGTGCTGTTCGAGGAGACCGATCCCGAGGAAGGGCGCCTGCATGCGGCCCGGTTCGCCGCCTGCGGCTGGAGCGTGCGGCGGGTGGCGCGCGACGATGCCGAGGCGATCGCCTCTGCGCTGGCGGCCGCACAGCGCGGCCGCCGCCCGGCTCTGATCGCCTGTGCGGGCGCGAGCACGGCGGCTGGCGGTGGTGGTCAGGTCAGTGACTGGGTCGAGACCGGACGGCGCAATACCGGCACCCGCCGCGGCTGGCTCAAGCGCCTCAAGACCCATGCCAGGCGCGAGGAGTTCCTGCGCCTGCAGGCCGGTCGTCTGCCGCAGGACTGGAAGCCGGTCTGGCTCGACCGCGCTGCGCACGAGCCGCGCCGGCTGCCTCATCAGCCCGACGCGCAGGCGGGCCTGCCGCCTGTGCTGCACACGCTGCTGCCGGAGCTGGTCGGGCTGTCGGCCCGCCACGAGGGTGAGACCGGCGCCGCCTGCGTTCCGGCGCGCCCGGGCGCGGAGCTGGCCTGCGGCACCCAGGAGCACGGCATGGCCGGTCTGCTGAACGGGCTGGCGCTGCATGGCGGCCTGCGCGGCATCGGCATCGCCTCGTTCGTCTCCGTCGACCGCATGCGGGTCGCACTGCGGCTGGCGGCGCTGATGCGGCTGGGGGTGATCTACCTGCTCGCCGATGACGGGCTTTCGCGCGGCGAGGACGGTCCGGCCTTCCAGCCGGTCGAGCAGCTCGCCTCGCTGCGCGCGATGCCGAATGTGGCGGTGTTCCGTCCCGGCGACCCGTCGGAGCTCGCCGAATGCTGGACGCTGGCGCTGGAGCGCACCGAGGGGCCGAGCGTGATCGCGCTGGGCCGTGGCGCGTTGCCGCGGCTGCGCGAGGTCGGCGGCGGACTGGGCGCGGTGATCGGGCCGCTCGAATCCAGCCCCGCGCCGCTGCCCTGTGCGATGGGCGGCTACGTCCTGCGCGAGGCGCGCGCGCGGCGGATGGCGACGCTGATTGCCACGGGTGCGGAGCTGCCGGTCGCACTCGCCGCACGCGACATCCTGCGCGGCTCCGGCATCGACGTGGCCGTGGTTTCGCTGCCCTGCTGGGAGTTGTTCGCCCGCACGCCGGCGGACTATCGTGCGCGTGTGCTGGGCGAGGTGCCCCGGTTCGGGATCGAGGCGGCGTCCGGCTTCGGCTGGGAGCGCTGGCTCGGCGACGGCGGGGTCTTCATCGGCATGGACGGGTTCGGCGCCTCCGCCCCCGCGCCGGATCTGTATCGACATTTCGGCATCACGCCGGATGCTGTGGCCGACGCGGTGCGTCGCGCCCTCGGCTAGGTCAAACACTGCAATCGTCTGCGAGGAAACATCGATATGCCGGTTAAAGTCGCCATCAACGGGTTCGGTCGCATCGGGCGCCTGGTGCTGCGGGGGATCGTCGAGAGCGGCCGCACCGATGTGGTGCCGGTGGCGATCAACGATCTCGGCAGCGTCGAGGCCAATGCCCATCTGTTCCGCTACGACAGCGTGCACGGTCGCTTCCCCGGCACGGTGAAGGTCGAGGGCGACAGCCTCCTCATCGAGCACAACGGCAAGACCTACGGTCCGATCAAGGTCTCGGCCGAGCGCGACCCGTCCAAGGTGCCTTACCAGGGCGTCGACGTGGCGATGGAGTGCACGGGTCTGTTCACCAAGAAGGAATCGGCCGCCCAACTCATCACCGCCGGTGCGCGCAAGGTGCTGGTCTCCGCCCCCGCCGACGGCGTGGACGCGACCATCGTCTACGGCGTCAACCAGAACGTCATCACTCCGGAGATGACGGTGATCTCGAACGCGTCCTGCACCACGAACTGCCTCGCCCCGATGGCCAAGGTGCTCGACGACGCGATCGGCATCGAGCGCGGCTACATGGTGACGATCCACTCCTACACCGGCGACCAGCGCACGGTGGACACGCTGCACAAGGACCCTCACCGCGCGCGTGCGGCGGCCGTCAACATGATCCCGACCTCGACCGGTGCGGCCCGCGCCGTCGGGCTGGTGCTGCCGAAGCTGAAAGGCAAGCTCGACGGCACCGCGATCCGCGTGCCGACGCCGAACGTGTCGCTGGTCTCGCTCGACATCGTGCCGGAAAAGATCCCCGGCTCGGTCGACGAGGTGAACGCGCTGTTCAAGGCCGCCGCCGAGGGGCCGCTGAAGGGCATCCTGGTCTACAGCACCGATCCGCTGGTCAGCTCCGACTTCAACCATGTGGTCGCGTCCTGCTCGTTCGACGCCACCCAGACCGCGCTGGTCGATGGCGGCAAGCTGGTGCGTGTGTGCGGCTGGTATGACAACGAGTGGGGTTTCTCGAACCGCATGAGCGACACCGCCGCCGCGTTCGGTTCGGTCTGATGGCGAGCACCGCGAAGTTCCGCAATCTCGACGCGCTCGACGCAAAGGGAAAGCGCGTGCTGCTGCGCGCCGACCTCAACGTGCCGATGCGCGATGGGGCGGTGAGCGACCTCACCCGCATCGAGCGTCTCGCGCCCACCATCCGCGAACTCGCCGACAAGGGTGGCCGGGTGATCGTGGTCAGCCATTTCGACCGGCCGAAGGGCAAGCGGGTGCCGGAAATGTCGCTCGCTCCGGTCGCGAAATCGCTGGAGGCCACGCTCGGCCATCCGGTGCACTTCGCCGATGACTGCGTCGGCCCGGTGGCCGAGGCAGCGGTGGCGGCGCTCAAGGACGGCGAGGTGCTGGTGCTGGAAAACACCCGCTACCATGCCGGCGAGGAGGCCAACGACCCCGAGATGTCGAAGGCGCTGGCATCGCTGGCCGATGTCTACGTCAACGACGCCTTCTCCGCCGCCCATCGCGCCCATGCCTCGACCGAGGGTGTCGCGCGCCATCTGCCCGCCCATGCCGGGCGGCTGATGGAGGCGGAGCTCAATGCGCTGACGCTGGCGCTCGAGGACCCCGAGCGCCCGGTCGGCGCGGTGATCGGGGGGGCGAAGATCTCCACCAAGCTCGACCTGATCGGCAACATCCTCTCCAAGGTGGACGTGCTGATCATCGGCGGCGCGATGGCCAACACTTTCCTCGCAGCGCAGGGCGTGTCCGTCGGCAAGTCGCTCCAGGAGCCGGGCATGCACGACACCGCACGCCAGATCCTGGCGGACGCGAAGGCGCGCGGCTGCGAGATCATCCTGCCGGTGGATGCGGTGTGTGCCAGCGAGTTCAAGGCGCATGCGGCCACCACCACGGTCGGGATCGACCAGGTGCCGGCCGACCAGATGATCCTCGACGCCGGTCCGAAGACGGTGGAGCTGCTCAAGGAGAAGCTGGCGGGGCTCAAGACGCTGGTCTGGAACGGGCCGCTGGGCGCGTTCGAGATCGAGCCGTTCGACGCCGCCACCAACGCGCTGGCGCAGGAGGCGGGCCGTCTGACCCAGGCGGGCAGGCTGCGCTCGGTGGCCGGCGGCGGCGACACCGTCTCCGCGCTGCGCCATGCGGGGGCGGCAGACCAGATGAGCTATGTGTCCACCGCCGGCGGCGCATTCCTCGAATGGCTGGAAGGCAAGACCCTGCCCGGCATCCTCGCCCTCGACGCGCTGCGCGGCATCATCGCCCCGGTCTGAGAAAAACGGGCTGCCGGGCGGATTTCCGGCAGCCCGTTAACCTCGCCTTAACCGGTCGGGGGCGATGCTGGGCGCATGATCTCGACAAGCTCCCTCAGCGCCTTCTCCGTGCCGGGCTCGCTCACCGGTTCCCTCGCCGCCACGGCGCGCAACACGGTCGCGCAGGTCGCGGCCACGGCCTCCGCCTCGCCGCTGACCGCGACCGCCACAGCGAATGCCGGCCTGTCCGCCGCGACCTCGGCCACGCTCGACACAAGTTCGAGCCCGCAGACACATCACGGCGTTCATTCGCATCGCGGCAGCAGGCTTGACCTGTCGATCTGACGGGGACGCGCCGCGTCGCACGCTCAGCCCCTGCGGAAGCGCTCCAGCGCGCCGACCAGCTTGATCGGCTTGAGTTCGTTGCGTATCTGCGCGTGATTGAGCACCGCCGCCAGCAACGTGCCACCCAGCACGTTGCCGATCAGCGTCGGCACCAGGAACCGCCAGAGGTAATCGACCACCCCGCCATCGCCGGAAGCCACCGCGAACACGGCCTCGGCCGAGCCGGCGATGATATGCGGCGTGCCGAGCAGGGCGACCAGGCTGGTGAGCAGGATGATGATCGGCACCTTGGCCGATCCGGCTGCCGGCAGCAGCCACA
This sequence comes from Endobacter medicaginis, assembly GCF_014192375.1. Taxonomy (GTDB): domain Bacteria; phylum Pseudomonadota; class Alphaproteobacteria; order Acetobacterales; family Acetobacteraceae; genus Endobacter; species Endobacter medicaginis. The sequence continues at coordinate 256,368 of NZ_JACHXV010000002.1, forward strand.
CCATCAGCCCGATCAGCCAGCCGGCGATGCCGCCAAGTGCGACCGTATGACCGAAACCGTGTTCCAGGGTGGCATCGCCCAGCTCACGCATTGCCGCCTTCGTGGCTTCGTCGAATAGCCCGGTCCGGGCGCTGACGATGCCCCAGATCAGCGTCGGCAGCAGATTGGCCACCAGCACGATGCCCCAGACCCGCAAGGTGCGCAGCACATAGGTCCGGCTCAATTCGGTCAGTGTGGGGATTAGCGCGGTCAGCGTGGTCTCGGTAAAGAGCTGCTGCTGGCCGAGGATGACGATCAGGAAGCCGATGCTGTAGCCGAGGCTCGACAGCAGATGCGCCCAGGGCGCATGCGGCAGCACCGAGGCGATCGTCGCGTCGGCCAGGAACGAGAATCCCACCGACAGCCCGGCCGCCAGCCCCGACAGCGCCAGCCCGGCCGGGGCGCGCTCGAGCTCCTCGATACCCTGCGCACAGATTACCTCATGGATCACCAGCGGCCCGACCGGAGCGCGTTCTGCCGCCTGGGCCCGTTCGAGATCATCGAGATGGGGGGAATGACGGCCGGTGGGCGGGGTGGAGTCTTCGGATACGGGATCGGTCGGGTCACTCATGCCGATTTTGCAACGTGCCGGAAGAGGCGGCGTTTCACGATCACTTCGTCCTACCAAATCTTTCAAAACCGTTATTTTCATTGCATCGCGCCGGCAGTTTCGATGACATGATCGTGAGCGCGGCCTGGAGCTGTCTTCAGCGGGCGCCCGGGTGAACGAATTCGGCGTTGAGATGATGATCAAGATGGTTCGGCCTGTCTGCGGCACTTTCGCCCTGCTTCTCGCCCTTGCCACCCCCCTGGCCGCCCACGCCACGCCCGCAGCGGACGACCAGCCCGGCCCCGCCGACCATGCGCTGAGTGCGCGCGCAATGATGGACAATGCCGTGCCGGTCAGCCGGATCGCTCCGGGACAGGTGCAGGTCGTCACCAGCGCGACGCGGCCGGCCCATGCTCAGCTTGCCGGCTATCAGTCGGCTCCGCTGCCCGACGAGGACAGCCAGGCCCCGGCCGAGGCTGTCTCGACGGATCCGTCGGTGCGTCCGGCCTTCTTCAGCCGCAAGACCACCTTCAAGGGCGATGGCTTCATGCGCGGCTCCGACATCGAGACCGATCAGGCGCACCGCCAGAAGCCCTCCGGCGGGCTGTCGCTCAATATCCCGATGCAGTGAGCCCCGTTCAGGGGCGTTCGTAGACCGTCTCGCCGACCAGGCCGCGGGCGAACTCGCCCGCATCGAAGGCACGCAGATCCTCCGCCTTCTCGCCGACACCGACCGCATGCACCGGCAGGCCATAGGTCTCGGCCAGTGCCACCACCACGCCGCCGCGCGCACTGCCGTCGAGCTTGGTGACAACCAGCCCGGTGACGTCCACCATCTCCTTGAACACCCGCACCTGCTCGACCGCATTCTGCCCGGTGGTCGCATCGAGCACCAGCAGCACCGAATGCGGCGCCGAGGGGTCGAACTTGCGCAGCACGCGGATGATCTTGGCGAGTTCCTCCATCAGGGCGGCCTTGTTGTGCAGACGCCCCGCCGTATCGATCAGCAGCAGGTCGGCGCCCGCCTTCTGCGCATCCTCGAGACCCTTGTAGGCGAGGCCGGCGGCGTCGGTATTGGGCGGCCCGGAAATCACCGGCGCTCCGACCCGCTCGCCCCAGACCTGAAGCTGCTCGACCGCCGCGGCGCGGAAGGTGTCGCCGGCGACCATCATCACCTTGCGCCCGACATTGCCGAACGACAGCGCCATCTTGCCGATCGTGGTGGTCTTGCCGGAGCCGTTGACGCCGACCACCAGCACCACATGCGGACGCTTCGCCGGATCGGGACTGAACGGAACCGCCACCGGAGCCAACACGCGCGACACCTCCTCGGCGAGGGCGGCGCGGATTTCCGCGTGCGTGACTTCCGCCCCCCAGCGCGTCGACCGGAAGCGCTCGATCACCCGAGAAGCGACCGCGGTGCCGAGATCGGCGCCGATCAGCAGTTCCTCGAGTTCGTCAAGCACGCTGTCGTCGAGCGGGCGTCTGACGAACACATGCGCCAGCCCGTCGCCGAGCTTCTGCGTGCTGCGCTGGAGGCCGTCACGCAGCCGGCCGAAGAATCCAGACATCTCAGATCACCTCCGCGACCAGGCCCGCAGCTCCGGTCTCCATCACCCGCGCCGGCAGCAGCCGACCGCCGGTCTCGTCGCCCTCATGCCCGCGCAGCGTCACCGGCGCGAACACCTCCGAATGCCCCTGGGCGCCACGTTCCAGCAGCACCGAGATCTCGCGTCCGGCGAAGCTGGCGTGAAAGCGGGCCGCATTCGCTTCCCCCGCCGCGCGCAGCCTCGCCGCGCGCGCCCGGCGCTGCTCGACCGGGATCGCCGGCATGCGTGCGGCCGGCGTCCCGGGCCGCTCGCTGTAGGGGAAGACATGCAGATACGGAATTTCGTAGTCGGTCACGAAGCCCAGCGTGTCATCGAACTGCGCCTCGGTCTCGGTCGGGAACCCGGCGATCAGATCCGCGCCGATGCCGATCCCGGGGCGCAGTACACGCGCGCGCTCGATCGCGCGTGCCGCGTCGGCGACCAGATGCCGGCGCTTCATCCGCTTGAGCACCAGATCGGACGCCGCCTGCAGCGACAGGTGCAGATGCGGCATCAGACGCGGTTCGGCTTCGATCAGCCGCCACAGATCGTCGTCAATCTCGACCGGGTCGAGCGAGGACAGACGAAGGCGCTTCAGCTCCGGCACCAAGGCGAGCAGCCGGCGCACCATCTGACCCAGCGTCGGCGCGCCAGGCAGATCCGGCCCGTAGGAGGTGATGTCCACTCCGGTCAACACCACCTCGTTATAGCCGGAGGCGACCAGCGTGCGGACCTGCTCGACCACTGCCCCGACCGGCACCGAGCGGCTCGGCCCGCGGCCATAGGGGATGATGCAGAAGGTGCAGCGATGGTCGCACCCCTGCTGCACCTGCACGAAGGCCCGCGCCCGGCCGGAGAACTCCGTCACCAGATGGGCGGCAGTCTCCTTCGCCGCCATGATGTCGGAGACCGAATCGCCGCCCGCCATCGCCTGCGGCGTCCAGCTCGCGGCCGCGAGCTTGTCCTCGTTGCCGAGCACGCGGCTCACGCCGGGCAGCGCCGCCCAGCGCGCGGGATCGATCTGCGCGGCACAGCCGGTCACCACGATGCGTGCCTCGGGACGGTCTCGATGCGCGCGACGGATCGCCTGCCGCGCCTGACGCTCGGCCTCCGCGGTGACCGCGCAGGTATTGACCACGATCAGGTCATCGAGCCCGGCGGCATGGCCGCGCATCACCTCGCTCTCATAAGTGTTGAGGCGGCAGCCGAAGGTCAGGATTTCCGGACCGCTCATCCGACGCGGCCTTCGAACACCATGCGGGCGGGACCGCTGAGCCAGACCCCCTCGCCCCGCCATTCGACGGCGAGATCACCGCCCGGCATGGCGATGGCGATGCGCTCATACGCCAGCCCGCGGCGGATCGCCGCGACCCCGGCCGCACAGGCGCCCGACCCGCAGGCGAGCGTCGCACCGGCGCCGCGCTCCCAGACGAACAGCCGCATCGACGCAGCACCCGTCATCTGCGCGAAACCTATGTTGGCGCGGCTCGGAAACAGCGTGTTGGTCTCGAATGCCGCCCCCAGCCCGGCCACGTCGGTCGCGTCGAGATCGTCGACGAAGAAGGTCACGTGCGGGTTGCCCATCGAGCAGGCGACGGGCGCGCCGGGCAGATCCAGCGCCAGCGTATCCATCTCGCGCGCAAGCGGAACGTCGCGCCAGCCGAGCCTCGGCGGCCCCATGTCGACGCGCACCTGACCATCTTCCAGCCGCTCGGCCACAAGCACGCCGGCGGCGGTCGCGAGGCGATAGCGTCTGCCGGGCACGCCACCGAGCCAGACAACCGCACAGCGGGTGGCATTGCCGCAGGCGCCTGATTCCGTGCCGTCGGGATTGAAGAAGCGCAGCGCCGCGTCGGCCATCTCGCTCGGGCCGATGGTCATGATCTGGTCGCAGCCGATGCCGAAATGCCGGTTGGCGAGAGCGACGAGTTGCCTGGGCGATGGGCACGACATGCCATCGCGCAGGTCGAGCACGACGAAATCGTTCCCCGCGCCCTGCATCTTGGCAAAGCGCAGTCCGGCTGGCAGCGGCACATCCATGGTCGGCTGCTCTATAGACCCGGCGGCGCGGGAAGCGAAGGTTTTCCCTCAGCCCGGCGGCAGCGGGTGCAGCGGGGGCAACGGAGGCAGAGGCGGCAGCGGCACCATGGTCGAGCCGTCGGCGCCGTGGCGCAGGGTCAGGGTCGCGTCGTGCGACAGGGTCTGCCGGCTGGTGCCGACATGGGCCGAGACCTCGCCATCGTCCGAGCCGGCGAGGCTCGCATCGAACACGCCGATCTCGCCCGGGCCGATGCGCAGCGAGCCGGAGCCGCTCATCGCGACGCCGAGCGCGTCGGTCTGCACCAGCCCGACATGCAGGTCGCCATTGCCGGCGATGTCGAGGCGCGCCGGACCGCTCAGCGTGCCGATCTTGACGTCGCCGGATCCACGCTGGCTCAGCACGGTGGTCGCCGCGACCACGCCGAGCGAGATGTCGCCGTCGCCACTGGCATTGATGCGCAGATCGCCGCGCGAATCGCCGATCGTCAGACTGCCGGACCCGCTGCGGTTGATCACGGCATCGCCGTCGACGATGGCCACGGAGGCATCGCCATCGGAACTCAGCTCGAGGCGCAGATGACGGGCGGAGGTGATGGTCAGCTTGCCATCGCCGCCGCGCGTGACCGAGACGTCGCCGTCCATGCCGCCGATCACCAACTCGCCGTCACCGCTCGAATTGACCATCAGCGGCATGCCGGCCGGCACCGAGAGATAGACGTCCTGGTCCGAATCGCCCGAGCAGGGGTTGAGGTTCAGCGTGCGGCCCTCACCGCCGGAGAGATTGGGCAGAGCGTGCCGGGCATAGATGCGCACCTGCCCCGACAGCCCGGCCTGCGGCATGATCGTCAGCTTGCCGTCGCAGCTTCCGCTGATCGACAGCGCGCCGGCGGCGACCGTCTGCGGCCCAAGCCCGGAGGGCGGTGCGGCGCCACGGAGGCGGGCATGATCGGCGAGCTTCATCTGGCCGAGGATGCTGGCCAGCGAGCCCATCGCCTGACTGATCGCGGACTCGATCTGACTGTCGTCGATGTCGATATTGATCCGGTCCCCGCCGGAGCTGTGCCGGTGGCGGTCACTGCCGGAGCGTTCATCGCCGCTGAACCACCAGCACGGGATCAGTACGATCGCGGCGAGCAGGAACACCGCGCGGCGCCGGCGCATGCGGATATCGGCCATGCGTGAGGGGTCGGTGATCGGGAAGATCTGGAGCTTCGACATCCCGGTCAGCCTTCCATGTGCCGGAACTTGCGATCGAGATCGAACTCGCGCGACGTCACACAGGACTCCGCCGCCGCGATGCGGGGTTCGAGCAGTTCGAGACGCTGGCGCAGCATCGCCCATTTCGCGCCCAAAGGCGCCTGTGCGGCGGCCGCACCAGGTGCCTCGGGATTGGCGCGCATGCGGCTGTAGGAGCCGGCGAAACCGCGATACATCGCCTGCGGCCGCTGGCGCATCAGCAGCGCGAGGGCCAGATAGGCGAGCCCGGTCGGCAGGATCAGGAAGATCGCGCAGACGATGCGCACCAGGGTCGGCGGCAGGTCGAGATCCTGCGCGAGCCCGGCACAGACCCCGGCCGCCAGCGCCTCGCGGTTCGCCCGCCAGATGCGGGCCTGTTGTTCGGTCATGAGACGGCCCTCCCTGATCAGACCGGTGTGCGGGTGCGCCAGCCGGCGACCTCGGCGTCGAGGATGCGTTCGAGATTGGCGATGCGGGTCTCCATCCGCCGAGTCACCTCCCACATCTCGTCGACGGCACGCTGTTCCTCCTGGCTGAGCGTCTGTACCTGCTGGAACTGCCGTCGGCGATCGGCGCGACCGCGCATGGCCATCCAGGGCAGGAAGCCGAAAATCAGCAGGATGGTGACGAGACCGGTCAGGTCATGCATGGAAAGGCTCCTTTATCTCCGGCCCCGACGATGATGGCTCACTCGCCCTCGCGCGTCGCGACCGAGGTGCCGGGCGTGCCGCGGCCGAGCTTCGCCTTGAGCTTCGCCAGCTCGTCCTCGACCACCACGTCGTTCTCCAACCCGGCAAGCTCGTCATGCAGCGACGGAACCCCGCTGCGGCGACCCAGCTCCCAGGCTTCCGAGCGCCCCTCCAGAGCGTCCAGATTGCGCTCGACCTGCTCGAAGCGGGAAAACGCGTCGTTGATGCGTGAATCGTAGAGCGATTCCTTCACCTTGAGGCGCGAATTTGCCAGATCGTGCCGGGAGCGCAACGCCTGCTCGCGCGTCTTGGCGTCGGCGAGCTTGGCCTGCAGCTTGGCGATGTCGTCATCCTGCTGGGCCAGACCGAGGCGGATCTGGATGAGTTGCTCCTCCAGAGTCTCGCGCGTCTTCGTCACGTGCCCCTTGGCCGCCAGCGCGCCGCGGGCGAGATCCTCGCGGTTATGGGTCAGTGCCAGTTCCGCCTTGCGGGCCCATTCGGCCTCCTCGCGGGCGGTCGCGGCGATCCTGCGCTCGAGTTCCTTGCGCTCGGCGATGGTGCGCACCGCCTGGGAGCGGACCTCGACCAGCGTGTCCTCCATTTCCTGGATGATCAGCCGGATGATCTTCTTCGGATCCTCCGCCTGCGCCAGCATCGCGTTGATGTTGGAGTTCACGATGTCCGACAGCCTTGAGAAAATGCCCATAACCGCTGCTCCTCGATCCTTTTACGGGGCCACGCCGGATGGCCAGCGCCGCATGTTCGATGGAAGCGTTGCACATGCCGTGCCAACTGCTCCGAAGGGCCGGATCAGGGCGATATTCCGGCTTGCAGCGGCGCCGTAATGACGCAGAATGCCTAACTCGGCATGGCAAGGCAGACCAGATTATGGCGCGTATCCCCAGAGAGAGCGAGGCGCCGACGCCACTCGGGGTCTCGCCCCCCTTCCTCGAAATGCTGGCCCATATCAGCCAGGCCGCCCCGCTCGACCGCCCGGTGCTCGCGATCGGCGAGCGCGGAACCGGCAAGGAGCTGGTCGCGGGGCGGCTGAACTTCCTCTCCCGCCGCTGGGACCGGCCGTTCATCAAGCTCAACTGTGCCGCACTGTCGGAAAGCCTGCTCGACAGCGAGTTGTTCGGTCATGAGGCGGGCGCGTTCACCGGGGCGGCGAAGCGGCGGCCGGGCCGGTTCGAACTCGCCGATGGTGGGACATTGTTCCTCGACGAGATCGCCACCGCTTCGCTCGCCGTGCAGGAGAAACTGCTTCGGGTGATCGAATACGGCAGTTTCGAGCGCGTCGGCGGCGGCGAGCCGGTGCATGTGGATGTGCGCGTGATCGCCGCCACCCATGCCGACCTGCCGGCGATGGCGCGGGCGGGGAAATTTCGCGCCGATTTGCTCGACCGGCTGGCCTTCGACGTGATCGCGCTGCCGCCGCTGCGTCACCGGCGCGAGGATATCGAGCTGTTGGCATCGCATTTCGCCACCCGCATGACCGCAGAGCTCGGCCGTGAGGCGTTTGCGGGCTTCACGTCGCGCGCGAAAGACACGCTGCTGGCCCATGACTGGCCCGGCAACGTGCGCGAGCTGCGCAACGTGGTGGAACGCTCGGTCTACCGCATGGAAAAGCCCGAACGCCCGCTCGACCGCGTGCTGGTTGACCCGTTCGCCGGCGCGACAGTCGCCGCGTTCGGCACGCAGCACGCACAGGCCGTGCCGGCGGCGCGGCCCGAGACGATCTCCGCACCAGCCGAACCGGTCGAGGGCGACTTCCTCACCCGCACCCGCGCCTACGAGGCCAAACTGCTGCGCGAGGCGCTGGAGGCGGCACGGTTCAACCAGGCCAATGCCGCCCGCGCGCTCGGGCTGACCTATTATCAGTTCCGCCATTATCTCAAGACGCATGGTATCGGGCAGGAGAAGAAGATCGCGAGCTGACCATACGCCGGACATTTCCCGCTTGAGGACCAGTGTCGCGGCCCCGTATGGTCGATCGCGTCAGTGCGAGCAGCCCCGCCAATGTGGCAGTCGACCTCTTGAGGCCCTGGCCGATCGGCAGCAAACAGACGGTTCTTGTCTGCGCGCTCGTCGTGTCGGCCCGCTCCTTGGCGGCGCCCCCCACATCCGCGCCGGCCACGCGGATACCGACCGACCTACGGCCCAGTACGGATGAAAGCCTGACCGTGATCGGGCACCGTCCGCTGGTCCTGGCACCGCTGCCCGGCTCCACCGACCTCGCGCCGCCCTCATCCGGGTTCGCACCGGGCAACCGCCTGGGCCCGTTCACGATCACGGGCGGCCCGACGCACTCGATGACCTCCGACGGCGTGTCGGCCGGGCTGGCCATCCCGATCCGGCCGGTCAAGGGCCTCGAATTCGGCGTCACCCTGGGCGCGAACCGTGATGCCGGGGCGGGCGCGAGCAGCACTGCCGGCGCACGCGCGGTGGCTGGATTCAAGCTACGGTTCTGATCGCGCTTCGCAAGCGGTGTCGTGAACGGCTTGCCGCGGTGTGAGCGACATGCGTGGCGGGCCGACACCGGTGTCCTGAGCTGGACAAACGAAGTGGAGCAGGTCACGTGGGTCCTTTGCGCTGGGCCTGACCTGTTACCAGTTCCGCCAACATCTCGAGACGCATGGCCTCGGCCATGACAGGAAGGCAGCCTCATGAATTATTCCCCGTCCGCCGCGATCCGGTCTGTCACGCTCGCCCTGATTGCCGCAGCGCCGCTGGCCGCTTCTGCGCGCGCCGAGCCGCAGGCGGGTGACATTCCCGCGCACTGGTCGACGCCGGCGACGGCCAAGGATTACGAGCGCCGCGAGGTGATGATCCCGATGCGCGACGGGGTGAAGCTGCATACCGTCATCGTGATCCCGAAGGGTGCGCAGGGCCTGCCGATGCTGCTCGAGCGGACGCCCTACGACGCTACCGCCGTCATCCGCACGCCGAGCCCGCATCTGCGGGACGCGGTCTGGGCGGGCAATCGCGCCTTCGTCGATGACGGCTATATCCTGGTGTCGCAGGACGTCCGCGGCAAATACGGCTCGGAGGGTGTCTATGTCATGACCCGGCCACCGATCGGGCCGCTCAACGACACCAGGACCGACGACACCACCGATGCCTGGGATACGATCGAGTGGCTGACGCACAACGTGAAGGAGAGCAACGGGCGCGTCGGTATGATCGGCTCCTCCTATGACGGCTGGACGGTCGCGATGGCGTTGCTGCATCCGCACCCCGCGTTGCGGGTGGCTGCACCCGAAAGCCCGATGGTCGATGGCTGGATGGGTGACGACTGGTTTCATTACGGTGCCTTCCGGCAGGTCAACCTCGACTATTTCACCGAGCAGACAGGCCAGAAGGGCAAGGGGGAGGGTGTCCCCCGCCCCGGCTACGACGATTATCAGACCTTCCTCGATGCCGGCTCGGCCGGCGCCTATGCGCAGGCGAACGGCATCGACCAGCTGGCCTGGTGGCAACGGCTGTCTGCGCATCCGGCCTATGACGCGTTCTGGCAGGCGCAAGCGCTGGACCGGCTGATCGCCTCCGCCCATCCGACCTCGGTGCCGACGATGTGGCTGCAGGGCCTGTGGGACCAGGAGGACATGTATGGCGCGATCCACTGCTGGGAGGCGCTGCGGGCGAAGGGGGCGACGGCGAATGCGCATCTGGTGATGGGGCCCTGGTATCACAGCCAGGTGGGCGGTACCGCCGAGACGCTGGGCAAGTTGCACTGGAAGGGCGATACCGCCGACGATTTCCGCCGCCAGGTGCAGGTGCCGTTCTTCGACACCTGGCTGAAGGACCGGCGACCGGCGACGCCGACACCGAAAGTGCTGATCTACAACCCGGCCGAGAATCACTGGGACCATTTCGACGACTGGCCGGTGGTCGGCGAGACGGCGTTGACGCCCTATTATCTGCAAGCCGCATTCGGGCTGGCCGCGTCACCGGCGCCGCCGGGCTCTGACGACTATGTCTCCGACCCGGCCAAGCCGGTGCCGTTCGAACCGCTGCCGGTGCGCATGGACGATCATGCGACCTGAGCGACCTGGCTGGTGGGCGATCAGCGTTTCGTCTCGACCCGGCCGGATGTGCTGTCCTACCAGACGCCGGTGCTCACCCGGCCGCTGGTCCTGCGTGGTGCGCCGGTCGCCGATCTGTTCATTCGAACCACCGGCACCGACGCCGATTTCGTGGTGAAGATCATCGACGTCTATCCGCCCAGCGTCGCCGAACAGCCGGACATGGGCGGCTACCAGCTTCCGCTCAGCCTCGACATCTTCCGCGGCCGCTACCGCCACGATTTCACCCATCCCAGCCCGATCCCGGCCGGGGAAGTCCAGGAATACCGCTTCCGGCTGCCGACCATCAACGACACGCTGCTGCCGGGGCACCGGCTGATGGTGCAGGTGCAGAGCACGCTGTTCCCGCTCTACGACCGCAATCCGCAGAGCTACGTAGCGAACATCTTCTTCGCCACGCCCGGGGCCTATCACCGTGCCACGATGACGATCGAGCGCGGCCGCAGTGCCGTGCTGCTGCCGGTGGCTGCCGCCGACGGGCAGAAGTGAATTGGAAGTGGCCGGGTGCGTGACGAACGACTTGCCACCGGCGGCGCATTTCCCCTATAAGCCGCGCCTTCGATCGCGCGTCCGGGCCTGGAATGGGCATGCCCGGCCGCGACCGCTGTCATGTGGTCCGATCTCTGGTCCACAGGCGGTGCCTGAAAGAGGAGTGTGAAATGCCCAAGATGAAGACCAAGTCGTCGGTCAAGAAGCGGTTCAAGATCACCGCGACCGGCAAGGTGCTGGCGGGCCCGGGCAACAAGCGCCACGGCCTGATCAACCGCCCGCAGAAGATGAAGCGCACCAACCGCGGCTCGCAGACGCTGACCGAGATGGACGGCAAGACTGTGAAGCAGTGGGCGCCCTACGGGCTGGCATAAGGAGCACCATCAGATATGGCACGCGTCAAACGGGGTGTGACCACCCACGCCCGTCACAAGAAGGTCCTCGAGCTCTCCAAGGGCTATGTCGGCCGGTCGTCCACCAACTACCGCATCGCGCTCGAGCGGGTCGAGAAGGCGCTGCGCTATGCGTATCGCGACCGTCGCAACAAGAAGCGCGAGTTCCGCGGCCTGTGGATCCAGCGCATCAACGCCGCCGTGCGTGAGCATGGGCTGACCTACAGCCAGTTCATCCACGGGCTGAACCTCGCCGGCATCGAGATCGACCGCAAGGTGCTCGCCGCCATCGCCTATGACGACGCCGCCGCCTTTGGCGAGGTCGTCTCGGCGGTCAAGGGCGCGATCGAGGCCAAGCCCGCCGCCTGAGGCGCAGCGCTGGATTGGTCCTGCGTCCCTGGACGCAGGCGCGATGACATGATGAAAGGGCCGTCCCGATGGGGCGGCCCTTTTGTTTTGACCAATTCAAGTGGCGATCCATGGAGGAGCCGTGCCCGTCGCTTGGCCGCATCCCGATCGATTTGTTCGAGAGCGAGCGTGACTGCACGAGACGCTCAATGAAGCGCCATTCGACCGATTGAGCGCTGCCCGTGCGCTGGGGGTCTGACCCCACTGCCAGCTCCGTTACTATCTCCACACGTCGAGATTGGGCCGCAAATTGGAGAGCCGTTGCAATCGAATTGCCACTGGCCCCGCCGCCAGGGTCGCACGAAGTGAGGCGCTATCGCCACACCTGCCGCGGACAAGCATACCAGACCCGGCCACGGCCCAAACTGTGATTTGAATATTTACGAAATTTGTCACAGAGATAATTTGCCTCAATCTGGTCAATAATCATGAGCACGCAGGGAATGTTCTTTCAACTTATTGATCTTGCTGATCGCCTGAAAGGTATCGGCTATAACTCTGCCGCAGAGAAATGCATCGAGGCTGCACAGCAGCTTGATTGTATGGAGGCTTACTTTAGATTTATTGACGAGTATCATAAATTTAGTTGCTAGCAACTTTATTGAGACAAGTTTGATAGCAAGCGTGATATGTGACACATCCATGACGATCCACCGGCAAATAACATGGGGGTCGTATGATCCTCGGTTGGCGTTACGGGCGGTACCGCCTGACATGCTGTTCGCGGCCGGGCCAGAAGGCAGACTTGCCTATCTGACAGCGCATCAACACCGCCGCGCGTGAGCATGGGCTGACCTGCAGCCATTGCCCATAACGCCGCCGCCTGAAGCGCAGGGCTGGATTGGCCCTGCGTCTCTGGACGCAGGCGCGATGAAATGATGAAAGGGCGGTCCCGATGGGGCGGCCCTTTTGTTTTGACCAATGCGACGGATGAGATGAGCGACGATCTTCAGACCCTGCGCCAGGAGACCGAGGCCGCGCTGGCCGAGGCCGGCGATGTGCGCGCCTGGGATGCGGTCCGCGTCGCGACGCTGGGCAAGTCCGGCCGGCTGACGGGGCTACTCAAGGAACTCGGCAAGACGCCGCCCGAGGAGCGTCGCGCCCGTGGGGCGGCACTCAATGCGCTGCGCGACGAGCTCTCGGAGGCGATCGAGGCGCGCGGCCGCGCACTGGAGACCGCCGCCCTCGAGGCGCGACTTGCCGCAGAGCGCGTCGATGTCACCCTGCCCGTCACCGAGGCCCCGCGCGGCCTGATCCATCCGATCAGCCGGGCGGCGGAGGAGATCGTGGCGATCTTCGCCACCATGGGGTTCAGCGTCGCCGAAGGCCCCGATATCGAGACCGACTGGCACAATTTCGGCGCCCTCAACATCCCCGCCCATCATCCGGCGCGCGCCGATCACGACACGTTCTATCTGCCCCCCTCCCCCGGCCTCGACGTGCCGCGCGTGCTGCGCACTCACACCTCGCCGGTGCAGGTGCGCGCGATGCGCACCGAAACGCCGCCGATCCGCATCATCGTGCCGGGCCGCACCTATCGCGCCGATCACGACGCGACGCACTCGCCGATGTTTCATCAATGCGAGGGGCTGGTCATCGGGCGTGACATCCATATGGGTCATCTCAAGGGCTGCCTGATCGACTTCCTGCGTGCCTTCTTCGCACTCCCCGAACTGCCGGTGCGGTTCCGCGCCAGCTATTTCCCGTTCACCGAACCCTCGATGGAGATCGATATCGGCTGCGACCGCCGTACCGGCATCCTTGGCGAGGGCAGCGACTGGCTCGAGGTGCTCGGCAGCGGCATGGTGCATCCGCGCGTGCTGGCCAATGCCGGGCTCGACCCGGCCGAGTGGCAGGGCTTCGCGTTCGGGATGGGCATCGAGCGCCTGGCGATGCTCAAGGCCTGCATCGCCGATCTGCGCGCGATGTATGAGAGCGACCTGCGCTGGCTGCGCCATTACGGCACCTCGCCACTGACCCCCACGATCCTGCACGAGGGCGTGTGAGACGATGAAATTCACCCTCTCCTGGCTGCGCACCCATCTCGACACCGACGCGAGCCTCGACACCATCACCCGCACGCTGAGCGCGATCGGGCTCGAGGTCGAGTCGGTCAGCAACCCAGCCGACCGTATCCGCGGCTTCCGCACCGCGCGCATCGCCGAGGCCGTGCAGCACCCCAATGCCGACCGCCTGCGCGTCTGCACCGTCGAGACCGGCGCGGAGGCTCCGGTGCAGGTGGTGTGCGGCGCGCCGAACGCGCGCACGGGGCTGCATGTGATCTTCGCCGCTCCCGGCACATACATCCCCGGCAGCGACATCACCATCAAGGCGGGCGAGATCCGCGGCGTGACCTCTGCGGGCATGCTGTGTTCGCTGCGCGAGCTTGGGTTGGGCGAAGAGCATGATGGCATCGCCGAACTTCCCGAGGGCACGCCCGTCGGCGCCGACTACGCGGCCTTCGCCCATCTCGACGATCCGCTGATCGAGATCGCGGTGACACCCGATCGGGGCGATGCGCTGTCGGTGCGCGGCGTCGCGCGCGACCTCGCCGCCGCCGGACTCGGGCGCCTTAAGCCCTGGCTGCACGACACCGTCGAGGGCCGTTTCGACAGCCCGATCGAGTGGGCCAACGATTATGCCGAGGCAGCACCCTGGGTGCTGGGACGCACGATCCGGGGTGTGCGCAACGGGCCGAGTCCGAAATGGCTCGCCGACCGGCTGATTTCGGTCGGGCTGCGGCCGATCAGCGCGCTGGTCGACGTCACCAATTTCTTCACCCTCGATCTCGGCCGGCCGCTGCATGTGTTCGATGCCGACCGCATCGCGGGCGGCGTGCTCACGCTGCGTCCCGCCCGCACCGGCGAGAGTCTCGCTGCGCTGAACGGCCAAAGCTACACGCTGGATGCGGCCGATTGCGTGATCGCGGACGCATCCGGCGTGCAGTCGCTCGCCGGCGTGATGGGCGGGTCGGCGAGCGGTGCGTCCGAGACGACGAGCTCGGTGTTTATCGAATGCGCGCTGTTCGATCCGATCATCGTCGCGCGCACCGGCCGTCGTCATCAGATCCACAGCGACGCACGCGCACGCTTCGAGCGCGGCATCGACCCGGCCCTGCTGCCGTCGGCGCTCGAGGCAGCGACCGCGATGATCGTCGATCTGTGTGGCGGCGAGGCGTCGGAAGTGGTGTCGGCGGGCGAGATGCCGGCCTGGCAGCGCGAGGCGACGCTTCGCTTCCGGCGCCTGGCCGAACTCGGCGGGCTCGCGGTCGACCCGGATCGCGCCGTGGCACGGCTGGAGGATCTCGGTTTCGAGGTGGCCGCACGTGAGGAAGACAGCGTGCGGGTGCATGTGCCGTCCTGGCGCAACGATGTCGCAATCCCGCTTGCGCTCGAGCAGGACCCGACGCTCGATGTCACCATTGCGCAGCGCGCGGCAACCAGCGTACCGGCGATCGAGGCGGAGTGCGACCTGATCGAGGAAGTGCTGCGCCTCGGCGGGCTGGATGCGATTCCGCCGGTGAGCCTCGCGCCCGACTCGCCGATTCCGGCGCGGGCTTTCACGCCGAAGCAGACCCGCACCGCGATCGCGCGTCGCGCCCTGGCGTCGAGCGGACTGGTCGAGACGGTGGGATTCAGCTTCCTTGCCCGCGACATCGCCGCGCGGTTCGGCGCCACGCCCGACGCGCTGCGCCTGCTCAACCCGATCGCCACCGATCTCGACCAGATGCGCCCCACCCCGCTGGCGACCCTGGTCGGCGTGGCGCAGCGCAACGCCGCGCGCGGGATTTCGCCGGTGGCGATCTTCGAGATCGGCGGTGGATTTTCCGAGGATGGCGAACAGGCCATCGCTGCCGGGCTCCGTTGGGGGATGACCCCGCGCGGGTTCGGCCAGCCGTCGCGCGCACCCTCGTGGTCGGAGGCGAAGGCCGATCTCTACGGGCTGCTGGCGGCTCTCGGCGTGCCGCTCGATGCGCTGAACATCACCACCGACGCACCGGGCCATTACCATCCCGGCCAGTCGGGCGTGGTGCGTCAGGGTCCGAAGACCGTGCTGGGGCGGTTCGGCGCGCTGCATCCGGCGGTCCTCGCCGCGAGCGGCATCGAGGGCGCAGCGGTGGGGTTCGAGCTGTTCCTCGACGCGATCGCCGAACCCAAGCGCCGCCGGAAGGCGGCTCCCGAACTGTCGTCGTTCCAGCCGCTGACGCGCGATTTCGCCTTCGTGGTGGCGCGCGACGTATCCGCCGACGCCGTGTTGCGCGCCGCACGCGGTGCCGAGCGCAACCTGATCACCGCTGTCCGCCTGTTCGACGTCTATGAGGGCAGCCACGTCGCCGAAGGCCACAAATCGCTCGCCATCGAGGTCACGCTGCAACCGAAGGACCGCAGCCTGACCGACACGGAGATCGAAGCCGCCAGCTCCAAAATCGTTGCCGCCGTCGCCAAGGCCACCGGCGCGGTGCTCCGGTAAGGGGTTTGCAAAGGGCGAGCCCTTTGCCGGGTGTGCAGAGGGCAGAGCCCTCTGCCTGGCGCCGCAACCTCGCCGTCTGCATCTTCGGCTCGTTCACCACCGTGCTCGGCATGACGGTGCTGATCCCGTTCCTGCCGTTCTACGTCGAGGAGCTTGGCGTGCACGGCCATGCCGCGATCGTCGAGTGGTCGGGTTTGATCTTCGCCGCCAGCTTCCTCGCCTCGGGCCTCGCCGCCCCGCTATGGGGCCGGTTCGCCGACCGTTACGGGCGGCGGCTGATCCTGATCCGGGCCGCGCTCGGCATGGCGGTGTGCATCGCGCTGGCCGGCTGCGTGCAGACCATCTGGCAGTTGCTGGGGGTGCGGCTGCTGACCGGGCTGCTCGGCGGCTACGGGTCCGGTGCGACGATCCTGGTCGCCACGGCCACGCCCAAGGAGAGGTCCGGCTGGGCCTTGGGCATGCTGTCGTCGGGGATCATGGCCGGCGGGCTGGTCGGGCCGCTGGTCGGCGGCGTGCTGCCCGAGGCGATCGGCATCCGGGCGACGTTCCTGGCCGTGGGCGGCGTGATCTTCATCGCCTTTGTCGCCACCGTGTTGTGGGTCGAGGAGCCTCGCCGCGACGCGACGCGCACGACCGTATCGCGCCCCTGGGCGCAGGTGCCGGACCGCAGGTTGGTGGGTGGGCTGCTGACGACGGGCGCGCTGGTCACGCTGGCGACGTTCTCGATCGAGCCGATCGTGACGGTCTATATCGCCCGGCTGGCGGGCCCTGGGGCACACGTGACGCTGCTGGCCGGGCTGGCAATGTCGGCGACCGCGTTCGGCGCCGCCGTGGCCGCGCCGAGGGTCGGACGGCTGACCGACCGGCACGGGGCGCGTCCGGTGCTGATCGCCAGCCTGCTCGCCACCAGCCTGACCCTGGTCGTGCAGGCGCTGGTGACGTCGGGATGGCAGCTGGTGGGCCTGCGTCTGCTCATGGGAGTTGCGGTCGCCGGCATCCTGCCAGCGGTGACCGGCGCGATCCGGCACGCGATCCCAAGCCATGTCGCCGGCTCGATCCTCGCGCTGAACACTTCCGCGCTGGCCGCCGGGCAGGTGCTGGGCCCGTTGCTGGGAGGGTTCGTGGGAGCGCATCTGGGGCTGCGGGTGGTGTTCGCGGCCACCGCGCTGGTGACACTGGCGGGGGCTGCGATGATCGGCCGGCTGCCACGATTGGACAGGTCGGCGGGTGGCCCGTAGGGTCACGACATGGCCAAGACCCTGTCCGACGCGGAACGTGCCGAACTTGCCGACACGCTGCCCGACTGGGCGCTGGTCGAAGGCCGCGACGCCATCCGGCGCGTGTTCAAATTCGCCGATTTCTCCGCCGCCTTCGGCTTCATGACGCGGGTGGCGCTGATCGCCGAGAAGGCGAACCACCATCCCGACTGGTCGAACAGCTACGACACGGTGACCGTCGAACTGACCAGCCATGATGTCGGCGGGCTGTCGTCTCGCGACATACGTCTGGCAAAGGCGATCGACGCGCTGCGGTGAGTGGTTGCTGGTGGAGCGGTGATGTCCGCACCTTCATCGACACGCCGCGCGACGTGCTGCTTGGACGGCTTGCACAAGAGATGGTGCAGCACTTCCGGACCAATGAGGCACAGCAGCTCCGGGCGTGGGCGTGTGAAATCGACATCCTGCGCGATGCATTCGCGACAGACGCGCGGCCCGACTGGCATGTGGTGTTCGAATTCACCCCACCGAGGATGCAGCGCCGTTCGGACGTGATCCTGCTGCATCCGGGCGGCATCGTGGTGCTGGAATTCAAGATCGGAGCGACGGGCTACGACATCGGGGCGCGCGAGCAGGTGGTCGAGACCGCTCTCGACCTGCAGGATTTCCATGCCGGATCGACGCGTTACCCGATCATTCCCGTGCTGGTCGCAACCGAGGCGCCGGATGCGCCGGCGCATCCGGGCTTTCCGATCGCCGGCATGCCGCCATCGGTGATCTGCGCCAATGCGCGCACACTCGGGCCTGTTCTGGAGGCAATCGCGGCGGCGCTGCCGCGGCATGGCGAAGCGCTCGATCCCGCCGCCTGGCTCGACGCGCCCTATCGTGCCATGCCGGGCATCATCGCAGCTGCCTGCTCGCTCTATGCGCGCCATGATGTGGGTGACATCCTCGCCGCCCGTGCCGACGCAGAGAACCTCACGCGGACGACCGAGACCATCACCGCAGCGCTCGGTATGGCGCGGTGCGAGGGCGTGAAGATCGTGCTGTTCGTCACCGGCATTCCGGGCGCGGGCAAGACGTTGTGCGGGCTGAACGCGGCGTTCGCGACCGGGCTGGGTGCGACATTCCTGACCGGCAACCCGACCCTGGTGCATGTACTGCGCGAGGCGCTGGCCCGCAGCCAGGCCGAACAGGGCGGGCTGGCGGCGCAGCGGCAGAAGATGGAGGGCAAGATCCAGGCGCTGCCCAGCTTCCGCGATGGTTACGCCGCCAATGACGCCGTGCCGCCCGAGCGTGTGATCGTCATCGACGAGGCGCAGCGGAGCTGGTCGGAGGACTACGCGATCCGCAAGAGCCGCGACCGCAGGGTGAGGCTGACCGCGTCCGAGCCGGCGCATCTGCTCGACGCGATGGGACGACAGGACGGGTTCGCGGCGATCATCTGCCTGATCGGCCAGGGCCAGGAAATTCATGACGGTGAGGGCGGGCTGGCGGAGTGGAGCCGTGCGCTCGCGGCCCGTCCCGACTGGCGGATCGGCTGCGCGCAGCGGGCACTCGATGATCCGGTGGCGCGCCAGCGTCTCGAACGCCTCCCCGGCCTGGACGTGATGGACGGGCTGCATCTGACGGTGGCGGTGCGTGCGATCCGCAATGCCGACGCGCCGGCCTGGGTGGATGCGGTGCTGACCAGCGATGCGGACGCGGCGCGCGCGATCGCGTCCCGGGCGCGACTGCCGTTCCGGCTGACCCGGCGGCTCGACGCCCTGCGCGACGGGCTGCGCCATGCCTGCCACCCTGGGCAGCGTTGCGGGCTGATCGCCTCGTCGGGCGCGAAGCGGCTGCGCGCCGAGGGTCTGGGCGCCGAACTGCCGCACATGGACGCGGCGGCGGTCGCACACTGGTTCCTCGACCGCTTCCCCGACATCCGCGCCTCCGATGCGCTGGACACGGTCGCGACCCAGTTCTCGGTGCAGGGGCTTGAGCTCGATCATGTCGGGCTGTGCTGGGGCGGCGACCTGATCCGTCGCCCCGACGGTGCAGGATGGCAGGTGCGCCGCCTCAGTGGCACCGCCTGGCAGACCAGCCAGACTGCCGAGAAGGTCGCCAATCTGCTCAATACCTATCGCGTGCTGCTGACCCGGGCGCGCTACGAGACGCTGATCTGGGTGCCGCAGGGCGATGCGCGCGACGCCACCCGACTGCCGGCGATGTATGACGCGATTGCCGACTTTCTGCTCGCCTGCGGCGTTACACCCCTGCCCGACTCGCCGCCGGTCGCCACGCCGGCGGAAGCGAGCCTGTTCGACATCGCGTGAGGCCAGATGGAAATCGTCGTCCGCCCCGACCGACAGGCTGTCTGCGATCTTGCCGCACGGCTGATTGCGGCACGGCTGCGCGCCCGCCCTGCCCTGGTGCTCGGGCTGGCGACAGGACGCACCATGTCGGACATCTATGCTCGGCTGGTGGCGATGCACCGCACGGGTGGTCTCGATTTCGCCAGTGCCGCCAGTTTCAATCTCGACGAATATATCGGCCTCGCACCCGAGGACCCGCGCTCCTACCGCGCCTACATGCAGGCCGAGCTGTTCGATCACGTCAACATCGACCCGGTCCGCACGCATCTGCCCTCGGGTCTGGCTGCCGACACCACGGCCGAAGGGGCGGCGTATGAGGCGGCGATCGTGGCGGCGGGCGGGATCGACCTGCAACTGCTCGGCATCGGCGAGAACGGCCATATCGGCTTCAACGAGCCCGGCTCGTCGCTCGCCTCGCGCACCCGCGACAAGACGCTGAGCCGGCACACCCGTGCGCAGAACGCCGAGATGTTCGGTGGTGATCCGGCCGCCGTGCCGGCGCGGGCGATGACGATGGGGGTGGGCACCATCCTCGCCGCACGCGAGTTGATCCTGGTTGCGACGGGTGCTGCCAAGGCGGAGGCGCTGGCCCGCGCCGTCGAGGGCCCGCTGACGGCAATGGTCACCGCCTCGGCAATCCAGCTGCACCCGCTCTGCCTGGTGATCGCCGACGAGGCGGCCGCGGGCCGGCTGACCCAGCGCGACTACTACGACAGCGTGTTCGAGACGGAGCCGCAATGGGCGGATTACCGGTGAGAATGGCTGACGCGGCGACGTTTTTCGCCTAAACCGGCCCGATGACCGACACGCCGCTCGACCTGATCCGCAACTTCTCGATCATCGCCCATATCGACCATGGCAAGAGCACGCTCGCCGACCGGCTGATCCAGGCCTGCGGGGCGCTGAGCGAGCGCGAGATGACCAATCAGGTGCTCGACAACATGGAGCTCGAGCGCGAACGCGGCATCACCATCAAGGCGCAGACCGTCCGCCTCGCCTACCCGGCCAAGGATGGGAAGACCTACACGCTCAACCTGATGGACACGCCCGGTCACGTGGACTTCGCCTATGAGGTGAGCCGCTCGCTCGCCGCCTGCGAGGGTTCGTTGCTGGTGGTGGATGCCTCCCAGGGCGTCGAGGCACAGACCCTGGCCAACGTGTATCAGGCGATCGACGCCAACCACGAGATCGTGCCGATCCTCAACAAGATCGACCTGCCGGCCGCCGAGCCGGAGCGGGTCAAGGCGCAGATCGAGGAGGTGATCGGCATCGACGCTTCCGACGCGGTGGAGATCTCGGCCAAGACCGGACTGAACATCGAGGGCGTGCTCGAAGCCCTCGTCACCCGGCTGCCGGCGCCCAAGGGCGATGCCAACGCACCGCTCAAGGCGCTGCTGGTCGACAGCTGGTACGACGCCTATCTCGGCGTGGTGATCCTGGTCCGCGTCAAGGAGGGCCGGCTGAAGCGCCACGCCAAGATCCGCATGATGTCGACCGGATCGACGTACAATGTCGACCAGGTCGGCGTGTTCGCCCCCGCGATGCGCCCGGTGGACGATCTGGGCCCCGGCGAGATGGGCTACATCACCGGTGCGATCAAGACGGTGGCCGACTGCAACGTGGGTGACACCATCACCGAGGACCGCCACCCGGCCGCGGAAGCGCTGGCCGGGTTCAAGCCGTCGATCCCGGTAGTCTGGTGCGGGCTGTATCCGATCGATGCCGACGATTTCGAGAAGCTGCGCGACAGCCTCGCCAAGCTGCGGCTCAACGACGCCTCGTTCCATTACGAGGCGGAGACCTCGGCGGCCCTCGGCTTCGGATTCCGCTGCGGATTCCTCGGCCTGCTGCATCTGGAGATCATCCAGGAGCGGCTGTCGCGCGAGTTCAACCTCGACCTGATCGCGACCGCGCCCTCGGTGGTCTATCGCATCTACCGCACCAGCGGCGCGATGGAGGAGCTGCACAACCCCGCTGACATGCCCGACGGCAGCGTCATCGAGCGCATCGAGGAACCTTGGATCACCGCGACCATCATGGTGCCGGACGACTATCTCGGCGCGGTGCTCACGCTGTGCAACGAGCGTCGCGGCCAGCAGCAGGACCTCACCTATGTCGGCAACCGCGCGATGGCGGTCTATCGCCTGCCGCTCAACGAGGTGGTGTTCGATTTCTACGACCGGCTCAAATCGGTCAGCCGCGGCTATGCGAGCTTCGACTACCAGATGGACAAGTACGAGGAGAGTGACCTCGTGCGGATATCGATCCTGGTCAATCTCGAGCCGGTCGACGCGCTGTCCTTCATCGCGCATCGCTCGGCGGCCGAGAGCCGCGGCCGGGCGATTTGTGCCAAGCTCAAGGAGTTGATCCCGCGTCAGCTGTTCAAGATCGCCATCCAGGCGGCGATCGGCTCGCGCGTCATCGCGCGTGAGACCATCGGTGCGCTGTCGAAGGACGTCACCGCCAAGTGCTATGGCGGCGACATCAGCCGCAAGCGCAAGCTGCTGGAGAAGCAGAAGGAGGGCAAGAAGCGCATGCGGCAGTTCGGCAAGGTGGAGATCCCGCAGAGCGCCTTCCTCGCCGCGTTGAAGATGGACGCCTGAGCGGAGCGGCGACGACATGATCCGTCCGCACGGTCTGCCGGGCCCGGTCGGCGGCAAGCTGGTGCGGATCGCCGCGCTGGAGCCGACGGCGATCGCCGAGCACCGCAGCGTTCCGCTGCCGATGCCGCCCTACAACAGTCTCGGCCCGATCGGCCTCGCCGGGCTGGGTGCGGCAGGGCTCAGCGACATGCCGCGGCCGCACGGCGAAACGCAGTCGCATCTGTTCACCTTCGAGCGCGCCGTGATCGCCACCCGCTGCGGCATCGTCGCGTTGGCTGATGGCCGCGTGCTGGCCGACACGCTCGACCACCGCCACAATGACGACGCCGTGCAGACCGATGGCGCGAGCGCCACCCTGCCCCCGGCCCAGCCTGTGGCGGGCACTTGGCTGTCGCTGCTGCTGGGCGGGGTCGGCAACTGGTATCACGTCGCACTGATGAATCTCGGCCGTCTCGCCCTGCTGGGCCGGGACGAGGTGACCCGGATCGACGGGGTGCTGGTGCCCGACGGCCTGGCCCCTGCGTTCGCCACCCTGCTCGAACGCGGGCTGGATGCGGTCTGGGGCGCCTATGACCGGCCGCGACCGCGACTGATCGCCGTCGGACCTGCCACCAGCCTGCGGCCGGAACGGCTCATCCTGCCGCTCAACGTCGCCGAGACCGGCTATTATCTGGGCCGCAGCCTGGCCCTGCTGCGCAGCCTCGCACCACGCATCACCGAGCCGCCGCCGATGCCGGCGGCGATCTATATCGATCGCGGCGACAGCACCACGCGCAGGCTTACCAACGAGGCCGCCATCGTCCAGACGCTCGCCGGGCGCGGCATCACCCCGGTGCGGCTGACCGGGCTCGATCTCGACACCCAGGCGCTGCTGTTCGCCTCCGCGCAACTCATCGTCGCGCCGCATGGCGCGGGGCTGACCAATCTGATCTTCGCGCGGCCAGGGACGATGGTGATCGAGCTGATGCCCGACCGGCTGGCCAACTGGTGCTACCGTCGGCTGAGCGCGATGCTGCGCCTGCGCTACGAGGCGGTGATCGGCCGCGCCGAAGCAACCGCCCCACCCGGCGAGGCCGCCTGGACTGTACCGCTCGACCAGGTGCTCGCCGCCCTGCCCTGAGCACCAACGACGCCCCTTGAACCGCCCGCGCGCTCTGCTATGTTCCGCCGCCGCGCCGGATGGGTGGCCGAGTGGCTTAAGGCGCACGCTTGGAAAGCGTGTGTACGTGAAAGCGTACCGTGGGTTCGAATCCCACCCCATCCGCCAGTTTACTCAAAAACGTCTGATTTTTCAGTCGGTTATGAGGACTCAGTTAGACGGTCCCGTCTCCGATCCCATCTTACGATTTACGTTGTCGTGCGTCGTTCTGCGCCGTGAGCCTGTCGCCGGGAAGTTTGTCCTTGCACCCAGCATGCCCCTCTTCTAGAACGGATTGAGAACATCGGTCGTGACCCGATCGTCGATGGTGATCCCGTCGATGCTCGAGGCCATCGCCGGTCCGCTCCGGGTTCGCCCTGAGCGGCAGTCGCCTGGACTACCCTCCCCAAGAACCGACTTCCCCGCCGTATCGATCCTCGGTGCGGTGGATCTGAAGAAGACGGCCGATGATCGGTCGCCGAGCGTGAGGAGCAGGGTGTGGTGAGCGACGAACACGGTTCTTCCGGCGATGGGCGCTTTGTCACGCGCATCGAGGCCGCACGGATCCACCTGCGGTGCGACGTGACGACGATCGATCGCAGGGTAGCCGATGGATCGCTGCGAAAATACAAGTTCGGCAGGCGTACGTTGTTCCGGCTCAGGGATGTCCTGGATCTGGTCGTCGCCGAGCCCGCATTGCCGAGTCGGACCGACCGGCACACCCGCCTGCGCAACGCGTCGCGCGGCAGCGCCGATGTGCTTACCGGGTGGCCGGCCGTGTTCATGCTGGGCATCCCTCTGCTGATGGTAACGGCAGCACTCGCTCTTCAACATCGGTGATCGATGTCGCTGCCGATCGAATTTTCCCGGATCGGCGGCGTCGAACTTCCCCATTCCGTCGCGCAGTGTGTCGCGGTCGACAGCCACCGCAGAGCGCGACGAGAGCGACCGGACGGCATCCGGCGTGTTCGGGATCGCCCGTCCTCGGCGACCGCCACGGCAATCGTCTCCTTGTGCACATCAAGCCCAGCGGTTTTGATGATCGATATTGCCCTCGTCCTTTCAAAACGCAGGAAGCTTGTGCTCCCCTGGCCTCGAAAACTGAAGACGAATGACGGTCATTGGGTCGAACGGCTTATCGGTGACTTTTCCAAGCGTCGCCCGGCGCGCGGACATATTGAGCAACGACGTAACGCCACGGAAGCACTGCCAGCACCACAACGGCACTCCCGATTGCGATGCTGTTTTGCGTCAGAGCGTCGTCGATCTTGCCGCTGATCCAAAGCGGCGCAGCAACGCGTGCAGCCCAGATCACCTTCCAGACGACCTCGAAGAACAACAACGGCAGCATTTTGAGCGGGTAGCGTAATCCCAATCCACATAGGAGCGACATCGCAGCCAACAGGCATGCGGCGAAACCCCAGCCATCGTCCGCTCCGAGACTCTGACCAGAGTAAATCATCCTGGCCGCCGTCATCAGCGGCACCAAGACGAACAGCACCAGATACATCAGGCGAAGTACGTAAAGGCGGGTGAGCGGAACGGTTGGCATGGATCACCCTTTTCGAAACTCGTAAGCCTAAAGATTACGATATCGATATCAGAAAATCGCTCGTCGGGTAGCGGCAAACAGGTGTTTGGCGACATAGCCGTGGCAGTCTCAAGCCACTCACTCCATGGTCGGAGCGGCGCGCTCGTTGCCACGTTCTAATTGGGTCGGATCACCAACCGGACCCACTATGAACCGCCTAACCGCTTTGTTCACCCTGCATCGTCGCCCCTGCCGTGTTGGATGGGCTGCGACGCTACCCGCCCTGTTCGTGCTCGACTTGATCGTGAGCCGCCGGTCTAAGAGCGCCTTTCAAAACCCTTGTACCGGCTGTGGGGCTGATTCATGAGGAGGGATGGCATCTCCTCTGGTTTCGGACGCGCTCTGGTCGATCGTTGAACCCCTTCTGCCCGCGGCGGGTCCGAAGCCGAAAGGCGGCAGACCGCGTGTTGCGGATCGCGCGGCGCTGAGCGGGATCCTGTTCGTCCTGCGGACCGGCATCCAGTGGGAGATGCTGCCGCTCGAGATGGGGTGCGGGTCCGGCATCACCTGCTGGCGCCGCCTTCGGGACTGGCAGGAGGCGGGCGTGTGGGATGCACTGCATCGCGAACTGCTTCGCCGATTGCGAGCAGCCGACAAGATCGACTGGAGCCGCGCCTGCGTGGACAGCGCCTCTTTGGCTGCCAAAAGGGGGGTGACAAGACCGGGCCGAACCCGACCGACCGGGGCAGGCTCGGCACGAAGCGCCACCTGATCACCGACGCAAATGGCCTTCCGCTGGCTTTCATCCTGACCGGCGCCAACACCCACGACAGCATGCCGTTCGAGGAACTGATTGACCGCATTCCGCCCATCAGCGGGAAACCTGGTCGGGCTCGACGTCGACCGGACAAGCTGCACGCCGACAAGGCTTACGACCATCGACGCTGTCGACTGGCCTGCCGCCGTCGCCGGATCACGCCCCGCATCGCACGACGCGGCGTCGAGATCAGCCAGAAGCTGGGCCGCCACAGATGGGTGATCGAACGGACCTTCGCCTGGATCAACCGCTTCCGCCGGCTCGTCACCCGCTACGAGCGCAAAAGCGACATCCATCACGCATTCACAGCCCTCGCATGCTCGCTCATCTGCTTCAACAGGCTCCAGGAAGAGTTTTGAAAGGCGCTCTAAGTCGCTCGAAGCGCGGCGTTCTGTCGGGCCACCAGCCCCTCCAGGACGGTTGCCACGGTCTTGAGGGATTCGCCGTCGAGGAGCGTGAGGGCGGCGTCGATCCGGGCGCGTAGCTCCGCCTCATCTCGCGGGACCGATGCCGACTGCCCCAACACCTCGCCGACGGGCATTTCGAGCACGGCGCAGATGCGGAGCAGGGTCGTCAGGTCCGGCTCGTGCTTGTCGATCACGTAGTTCGCATAACGTGTCTGGACCAGACCGGCGCGGCGGGCGACCTCCGAGTCGGACCACCCGAGCTGACGCGCACGCGTGCGCAGACGTTCTCCAAGACCCTTCATGAGAGGGTTCTCGGCTGACCGCACGGATCCGTGCCAACGCTATTGCATGTTAATAACTACCACGTAATATGGTCACTCCATGTCGTGCCCCTGGAGTGATCCCTCATGCGATCCCGGCTGAATTCATGCGTAGAGCCTCCGCCCGGATCGGTTTTCGTGAACTCCAGACCTTGGTTTGCCGCAGGCGGAGGCAGCTCGGGGTCGAGGCCTCGGACCCTTTCCGGCTTCCCACCGAGAGCGGCATGGGCAGCCCTGTGCCTCCTGCTGCTTTCCGGCTGCACGACGATCGGCCCGACGGCTCAGATCCTGCCCGGCCCCGGCAAGACGTTCGAGCAGTTCACCGCCGACCAGACGGCCTGCACCACCTATACCGACGCGCAGATCAAGCCGCTCGCCGACCAGAACTCCCGCCAGCAGCTCGGCGCGCTGGCGCTCGGCACGGTGTTGGGTGCGGGCCTGGGGGCCGGTCTCGGCGGGGCGATCGGTGGCGGCCACGGTGCCGGCATCGGCGCGGCGGCAGGCGCGCTCGGCGGGACCGCGATCGGCGCCGACGCCGCGGGATCGAGTGATCCCGTGCAGCGCCTGCAGGTCATGTACGACAACGACTACACCGCCTGCATGGTCGCACGCGGCAACCGGCCTCCGGCGCCGATCGTGCAGCAGACGGTCGTGGTGGCACCGCCCGCCGTGGTGGTGCAGCCGGCGCCGTACTATGTCCAGCCGGCCCCGTATGTCGTGCAGCCGGTCGCTCCGGCGGGAGCCACGCCATGACCGCCTCGGTCGCCGGGACGCGCGAGAGTCGGCGGGCGGCGATGCCTGGCTTGGCGGGGCTCATCGCTGGCATCGGCGTGTCGCTGGCAGTCATGACGGGGCCCGCCAGGGCCGGCACGCCGCCCGGTCTGACCGGGCCTGCCGCGGCGGCCGTGATGCAGGCCCTCACCAACGGCACGGTGATGCACTGCACCAATCCGGACGGACATGACGTCGCCTGCCAGGCCAAGCACAACAGTCTCACGCCGAACCTCTTCTACGGCGATGCCAACGGCCACGGCCCGAACTCGGACGTGCTCGTCATCACCTTCTACCAGGGCGATCCGACCGGGAGCGCCATGGACGTGGCGGTGGCATATTTCCGTCGGGACGGCGGCCGGTACCGCTACGTCCGCACCTTCCACAACGTGTTCATGGGTGACATCGCGCCCGGCACCAGGGTGGTGTTTCGCGCCGGCCATGTCAGCTTCACCGGCCTGACGTTGCGGCCGCAGGACGACTACCACAATCCCCAGGGCCGCACCCGCTACGTGCTGGACCTGCGATGACCCGGCCGCACCGTCTCTCGCCGTATCCCTGCTCGGACAGGAACTGATCGCATGGACAATCCCGACCTCGACCTGAAGCGTCTGGAAGACCGGCTGCGCGAGTTTCTCGGGCGGCCTGTCGAACTCGCCGGCGCCGCCGCACTCTGCGCCCTGCTGGCCGGCACCCTGCCGTATGCCCATCGCGATCACACCTTCAACGCCTCGATGTCGCAGTACGGGTTCGATGGTTTCGCCGTGCTCGGCTTCCTGCTGTATGCGACCGTCTTCGCCTACGGCCTGGCTTTCCTGGGCCGGCTTCGGCCGCAGCTCGGACTGCCATGCTTCTGGTGCGACCGGGCGAGTTTCTGGCTCACCCTGTTCGCGCTGGTGCGCACCTATGTGTTCCTCGAGCAGGTCGAGGTCTCGTCGGGCGGGTTCTTCTTCTTCGGCTGGTCGTCCTCGATCTCCTTCTCGCCGGCGATCGGGGTGCTGTTCCTCGCGCTGGCGCCGATCCTGCTGTGGCGGGCGCGGACGGTGGAGAAACGCTCCGCCAGCCCTGATGCGATCGCAGCACCGGCCGGCGGGGAGATGCCGTGAAGCGACGCCTCGGGTCTGCCTGCATGGCCGGTGTGCTGGTCGTCCCGCTCACACTGTCCGCCTGCGGTGGCGGATCTGTCGCCGACGGCAACACCGAGCCGGTGGACCTCGCGCAGTTCAACGAGAGTTCGGACCGCTTCACGGTTCTCAGCACGCTCGGAGAGCCGGCGGGCAGCGTCACCCACGAGCACCGGCGCTGCGACATCTACAAGCTCTACACCTCCGGGCTCGGTGCCGGCGGCAAGGCGGCGGTCAAGGCAGCCGAGGTGCTGACCTCGGTCGCCACGCTGGGTCTCGCGCAGATCATCTGGGCACCGGTCCGCGCCGGCACCCGACCCAAGCAGCACACGGTGCTGATGTGCTACGCGGCCGACGAGAAGCTGGTCGAGATCTTCGACAAGAACCCAAACGACGACAGTCCGCCCGAGGTGCGCATCGTCAACCAGGCCCTCTACGCGACACCGGTCGCGGTCACCGCCGTCAGGGCCGCCACCGAGGCGCAGCAGCCGCCGATCACGCTGTCGCCGGCCTCGGGCCCGGTCACTGGCAGCGCCCCGGCCGACACGCCGGCACCGGTCACGATACCGGCCGCAACGCCGATGGCGGCTCCGGCGGCCGGCACCATCAGCCTCGCCAACGTCTCGCGCGAGGCGATCGACGGGCCGAACCAGGTGCATCCGGGGCAGGTGATCGTGCCCGAGCACGCCTCCGCCGACGATCTCAACACGCTGAGCGCGATGCGCTCGCAGCGCGCCAATGCCGCCGCGACGGCAGCCCAGAAGGACGGCACGTCCCTTCCGCAGGATGCGGCCGTGGCCCCGCCCTGAGACAGGCGGATGTCCGGCGCACCCGCAACCGCAAACCCTGAGGCCGCACATGTTTGCTTTCTTCGGCGCGATGATCGGCATCTTCCTGGTCACCGGCATGGTCGCGGCGATGCGCACCTCGGCCATGGTGCCACTCTTCTTTCTGATCGCCGGCCTCTGTCTGGGAGGGCGCTGGCGATGAGCGTCGTGGAAAACCATTATCTGGCGGAACGACGTGCGCAGTATGCCCAGGAATTCGGCGGGATCGAAGGCGAGCACCGCAGAAATCTGGCAGCTGCCTATGTCGGCGTCAGCATCGTCGACTTCATCTGCGGCGTGCTGATCCGCCATGGATGGCACCCGATCGTCATGTTCATCCTCGCCATCGGCATGATGGGAACGATCAAGCAGGCCCAGACGGCCTGCGACGCCGACACCGAACGACGGATGGCGTTCGGAATCGAGTAGGCGGCTACTGCGACGCGCCGCGCGGCCGAGCCCCGCCGGATCGCTCCGGCGGGGCTTTCCCTCACTCGTAGTCGTGGAAGTCCGAGCCCGGCATCGCCTGCCATTGCGGCATGCGGCCGAACGGCTCGCTCGCGGGCGGTGGTGCGAACCTGGTGCAGCTCAGGGCGACGAGCATGTTGAGCCGGCTGATCCGCAGCAGACCCCGCAGCACCGTCACCGCGTCGTTGACCCGGTCGACCACCAGCGGGGCATCCCAACCGATGGGCGGCCGGGGCACGAAGTGTCGAGCCATGCCGGACAACGTAACGTCCCCGCTCGCCGCGCCCAGGTCGAACAACTGCCCCGTGCGGTAGAGACACAGGCGTCTGGGTTCGAGGTCCCACGGCCCGCCCAGCAGGCCGTGCAAGAAGGACATGTGGTAGCCCGCCAGACAAAGCGGCGGTGCCGCATCCCCGGGCAGGATCGCCCGGAATAGGTGGTCGTCCACGCTCAGAGCCGGCTGGCCGTAATTGTCGGCTGCCTCCTCGAGTCGTCCGATCTGCCAGTTCGGCTCTTGTCGCGGCGGCACCGGCTGGCCGTCGCGCAATTCGATATCCACCCAGCCCAGCATGACCGGCTGGCCCACCCGCGGCGGCCTGGCCAGCAGCTCGGCCGGGACGATGTCGAAGACGCGCACGACCCCCTCGCGCCATCGCGACAGGACCTTGCCCAGTCCGGCATGGCCGCTCATGAGCACCCTCCTTCCCGGGCGACGGTCCTGACCAGATCGTCGCAGAGCGTCCGCAGCCGGGCGGGTTGGGCGAGCAGGTCGAGATGGATAAGCACCGGCACGATGCCCTGCGCGGCATAGACCGCGAGGCGGCGGTCCAGACGCGCCAGCCAGAGGCGCTCGTCGTCGTTGCGGGTGATGCGGTCCGAGCCGCAGCAGCCCACCACCTCGATGAAGCGCCGGGCCGCGCCGCAGCGGAGCGTGAAGTCGGCGCGATGACGCGCATCGCGTGCCCGGATCGGCTGGTGCAGGTCGAGCGCCATGCGCGGCTTGAGCCGCGGGGCCAGCATCTCGTAGACGATCCGCTCCGGCAGGCTGTCGAGCACGGTGCCGTCGCGGGCGACGGAACCGGATTTTGGCAGGTCCGGCCAGCGCGCGGCAGCGGTGTCGTGGACGCGTGTCCAATCGCGCGGACCGGATTCATTGATGAAGACCAGGTGATGCGCGGCCGGCCCGGCGTGGCGGCAGATATGGGCGTTGGGCGGGGCGCCCAGCTGCCGGGCGAGATCGCGATAGAGCACGAGATCGGCTTCGGTGGGCAGGACGCAGGCGGGGATGCGCCCGCGCCGCGAGTTGGTGTCAGGGTGGGTTGAGCGAGGCATATCGGTTCCTGTTATGTTCTTCGATTGAGAGACAGACCTGCGCGCCCGGGGCCTGGAAGGATGCAGTGGCGATGTGGAGGGCGTGGTGACGGTCGCCGGAGCCGGTGGCGATGACGTCCCGCTCAGGCGGGGAGATGGCGGAGGGCGGCTGCGGGGCGCTCAGGCGGCGGGGCGCGGAAATGAGGTCATACGATCGGCGTGGGCGCACGAGACCGCGCCCGACGACGACTGCTGGATGTCGGTAGACACCCACGAGCCGAGACCGCCCCACTCAGAGGACGACCGGACCCGTTCCACCCCATTCCCTGGGGTGACAGGCGTTATGACCCAATCATGAAATGCCCGAACCGAAGGGAAAGGAAGCACGCATCCGGGCGGCACCGATGGCGCGGCGAGCGCGCCACCGCATACGCCGTCGCCGAGACCCCAAGGAAATCGCGCCGTGTGATCGTCAGGAGATGGAACGCGGTTCTCGGGAGGCCAGCGTCCGCGACTGACAACCCCGCATCGGCCAGCATGACTGTGCCGATGCGCCGTCAGCCTGATCCATGCTGGAGAGGTCAGGACGGCTCAGTCGCCGATGTGCTTCGGTCGTTTCCATGGGCGCTTGAGCAGACTCCGACGGATAGCCGACCGTTGATCTGACCCGCCCCTTTTCGCCACCCCGCAGGAGTGATAGCGAAAAGGGATAGCGGGTTAACCCTTTCCAGGTAGAAAGGGTTATGGCCAACACGTCGGGCAATGCGGGCTCGTTCCGCCAGGAGACTTTCACTCGGCCGTCGCTGCGCGCTGCGGCGCGACACGAAGAGCGCAAGGACGTCACCGGTCGGGGTGACCCAGCGCGGGGGATATCGGGTCGGGTGGTGCGGCCGGTCCCGCCGCTGGTGTGGCGCGCCGGGCTGATCGAGGTGCCCGAGGGATGGTCGGCGGACGGTGATTGGGATTGCGGGCTTGAGGCCGATTACGAGGCACACGTCGCCGGTGTGCGGCGTCACGGCAAGGTCGGCGACGATCTGGGGCTGCACGCGCTCCTGCAGTTTCCCGCACTGCTGCCCGTCGAGAACGAAGCCGACGAGCGGCGCATGCTGCAGGCAGCGGTGTCGTTCGTGGACCGGACGCATGGTGGCCGTGCGGTCTTTCATGCGCGGCTCGACCGGGATGAGGACGGCCGGCGGACGGTCGATGTGTTCTTCGTGCCGACGTATGAGAAGGCTCTCCGCAAGGGGGCCAAGGCTTCGGCGGTATCGGGCGAGCGCTGGGCATCGCTTTCGAAGCACCAGAAGGACCTCGCCGCGGCACAGGGGCTTCCGGTCGACAAGATCGGCCGTGGGCGTGCGCTTCAGACCGCTTGGTACGAGCACCTCCGCGACGAGATGGGGCTGGAATGGGCGGAGCGCGGTGCGTCGAAGAATAAGGGGCGCGATCGTGTCGAGCCGGAGATCTACAAACTCCGCCGCGAGCGGGAGGCGGCGGAGGCTGCCCAGGCTGCTGCCGAGCAGGCATTGGCGGATTTGAAGGCACGTCAGGTCGAACTGTCGAGGCGCGAGGAGAACGTATTGCGCGGCGAGATGACCGTCAGAACGCTAATCAGTCAGCAGCGGTATGCGGAGGAGCGCATCAAGGCTGATCGTCAGGCACTTCAGCGGCGGGAGGATGCTGCTGCTGTGGAGGCGTTCAAGATGGCGGATATACGCACGGAGTGGGAGCGAAAGGCCGCTGCCTCCGAGGCCCAACACGCCGAGCGTCTACGACAGCATCGGGTCCACCTCGAGAAAACCTGGCGGCAGCAGGACGAGCGGGAGCGTGCGCTTGAAGAACGTGAGAAGCGGGTGGCCTCATTGGAGGACCGTGACAGAGCCGTGCAGGCGGGCATGCAGGCGTTTCTGAACGGTGACATCGTGAAGGTCACGGTCAATCCAGAAGGTGAGGCACAGTTATGGCCCAGGAATGGTTTCAACCCCGAGGTCCTCAAAAAACTCATCTCAGAATGGCGGGCGGAAGTGGTCAAATGGCTCCAGTTCCTGCAGACTTTGTTTGCCGGAGTGGAGCCTGCAAAGCGACGCGAGCAGGCGCCGACGGTGATCGCCAGACGTCAGCGGCGGGGCATGGAGATGGATTGATCTGCCCGCTCGTATATGTCGGCAGCGTAGGATCGTGTCTATGCCTTGGCTCTTGCCGGGGAGCCGTAAAAAAACGAGCTTCGTCCAGAGTCTTTCGACAGGTCTCAGAAAATGAGATGAGACACGGGACCCGCGCATACATGTCGTCGAGGTCATGCTCACGGCCGGATGGCAGTGTCCGGTCTGGAGTAGGTATCCGTGCCAAAGGAGTTCTCGGCGTCGCGTCCCTACCCGGGATACACCTCTGCCTCCGCCGGCCGCCGACCGACGAACCAGACAGGATCCGGCACCGCTCCGGGCGTCCGCACCACCAATGCTGTTTGCCTGCCGTCCTCGAGCAGTATCTCAGCCTCCGCGTAACCCGTCATGAACGCTCGCACGGCCTTGCAAGCCACGATCGTCGGCTGACCGCGCCCAACCAGCCGACCATCGGCCACGAGGCCGACCGATTGTGCACGGTTCGCATCGATGGGGCGCAGTGCGCCGCTGTCCAGTTCGTGAAGCACGTAGATGTCCCGACTCGGGTCGTAGACCGCGAAACCATGGATTGGCAGGTAGTCCCACTCGAGGTCGGTCACACTGACGCGGCCCGGCTCCCATCCCAGGACGGTATGCGCGCGAACCGGGCCGCTTGGAGCATCAATGAGAGGGTATTCGCCTGGTCGAGCGACAACAACCGCAACCGGCGACGGTATCTGGGAGGCCTTCGCAAGCACAGCTTGAGTGGCAGCCAACTGCTCGGTCAGCTTCCCAGCGTGACGGAGAATGCCGACCTCGTGGGTCTGGCCCCCAAGGCTCAATAGCACAGTGCGCCGGTCGAGGAGGAAGAGTTCAACGCCCATGTCTGACCTTACATATATGTTGTGTAGCGATAGCCCACAGATTTTTTCAAAAGTGGTCGATTGAACCGCGCCGGGTTTGTCGGAGTGAACCGCGCCGGAATTGGCGGAGACCATTTTTCGTAAGAAGAGGGTCTGATGAGCCATCCTGTGAAGAAATTTTCGCCTGAGGTCCGCGCCCGCGCGGTTCGGCTGGTTGTAGATCATGCGACGGAGCATCCGTCGCGCTGGGCAGCGATGGTGTCGGTTGCGGAAAAGATTGGCTGCTCGGCGCACACGCTCAACGAATGGATCGGCAAAGCGGAGGTCGAGAGCGGTCAACGGGCGGGCATCCCCGCCGAGACGGCCGATCGGCTCAAAGCACTGGAACGCGAGGTTCGCGAGTTACGGCAGGCGAACGAGATCCTACGGAAAGCTTCGGCGTATTTCGCCCAGGCGGAGCTCGACCGCCCGTTGCGGAAATGACGGAATTCGTCGATGCACACCGTGCCGCATACGGGGTCGAGCCGATCTGCCGCCAATTGCAGATCGCCCCGTCGGCCTATTACGAGCGGGTGCGTAAGGGCCACCAACCGCAGCGCCGGTCCGCGCGTCGGCAGCGCGACGACGCGTTGAAGCCTGAAATCCTGCTTGTTTTCAATGAGAACTTCGCGGTCTACGGTGTCCGCAAGGTCTGGCGACAGATGCGGCGGGAGGGTGTTTCAGTCGCCCGATGCACGGTTGCGCGACTGATGCGTGAACTCGGTTTGCAGGGCGTCATCCGCGGCAGGACGAAACGTACGACGATCAGCGACAGGACTGCGCCATGCCCGTTCGACAAGGTGAACCGCCATTTCAGGGCACCAGCGCCGAACCGGCTGTGGGTGTCGGATTTCACCTATGTCGTGACCTGGACGGGCTTCGTCTACGTGGCGTTCGTCATCGATGTTTTCGCCCGCTCAATCGTCGGCTGGCGCGTCAGCCGCACGGCGCATACGAGCTTCGTGCTCGATGCGCTGGAACAGGCGATCCACGCCCGTTGCCCGTCAGGAGCCGACAGGTTGATCTGCCACTCGGATCGCGGCAGCCAATATGTCGCCATTCGCTATACCGAGCGCCTGGCCGAGGCCGGGATCGAGCCCTCCGTGGGCAGCGTCGGGGATTCCTATGACAATGCCCTGGCCGAAACCATCAACGGCCTGTTCAAGGCCGAGGTGATCCACAGGCGCGGGCCGTGGCGCTCGTTCGAGGCCGTCGAATACGCCACCCTCGAATGGGTCGACTGGTTCAACAACCGCCGCATCCTCGAGCCTATCTGCAACATCACCCCAGCCGAGGCCGAGCAACGATATTATGCAGCCATGGACCCAGTCCGCATGGCCGCGTAATTTGATCAAATCACTCTCCGCCAATTCCGGCGCGGTTCACGCTACTCTCGGGGTGGCTCACTGTCGGGAGGACCGCTGGATACTGGAGCAGACTGGCTGCCCCGCATGCTTTCACCCGCTTCTCTGATTGCATTCGATATAGGCTCAAGCTGCGTAGGCCCGGAGTGATGAGACCGTTCAGCTAGCGTCTCCAATCCCTTGGTCGACATCTCTATAAGAATCGGAAGCATCCGCTTGAACGCTTGGCTCCGATCACTCACATTTTTTGCATCTTTCTGATGGGCGGAAAGGAACGCCCTTCCATCAGACACCTTGGGAAAGGCATCCCCGCTGTCGTAGGCAGATGCGAGCCGCAGCAGTGCTTCTCGCTTGATCGCGTCAACTTCCATTTCTTCGACAAGCGATACGGCTGACTTGAGCGCTCTTGCCTTACCAGCTTTCTTTCTTGCAGAAGGCAGGTTTATTGGTGCTTGTGCATGTCGGTTTAACGATGCCGCTACCGCCTCTCGGCCCCAAACATCAATCAGTGTATCGAGAAGGCGATTTAGCGCGTCTTCGCCGGTGGTTCCACGCCGCATTATCAAACTCCGAGGTGATCCAACAGGTCTTTCGCTAAGCTAGGGAAATACGCAGCATCGCCTTGATGGGAATAATCGCCTCGCATCAGCTTTGGATACCCTCGGGAATGGTACATCTGACGAGGGAAAATATACCAGTCGTTCTTCTTGCACTCAATCGCGATGGCTTCCATAGCGCGCTGTTTCTCAGGACCACCATCATTACCGCCATCATAGAAAGCATTATTGATGATAACACCTGCAACTTCGATGGAGTGAGCCTTATTGCGTCGACGAAAATTCGATAGTGACTCAGCAAGAAGCGGAAAGCCAATAGTTGCAAAAAACTCAGGCTTTACCGGAATCAAAACATAGTCACTTGCGTGATATGCTGCCGTAGTAAATACCGACTCTGTTGGTGAGCAGTCTATTAATATGAGATCCTTTTCTTTGTAATTTTTGGCTAAGAACCGAGCCAAGATTCTTGGATCAGGTCTTATGGCATTCGTTAGAGCATCAGAAAAATCGAAGCGCGATGGGATAAGATCAAGGCGTCGATCTCCACTCTCCAGTATCATCTGCGTAACATGATCTGTGGAAAGCGGCTGCGCTCCGCCACCACCCTTCGCGGGCGGCATGTAATCCGCAAAGACCTCGACTATCGATCCCCCATTTCCTTTAATAAAGGCCGTATAGCTCTGATGCATCAATCCTTGACTGAGGTTTGCTTGGGGATCGAGATCAATAGCCAGCACGTTCTTCTTGCGCGTATTAAAAGCGTATCGACTTAGGAGCGCGGTAATCGTCGATTTGCCGACCCCACCCTTCAAGTTTATAACGCACACCGTTAGCGGTTTTTTATCAGTCAAAGCTCGTCCCCTTAACGCCTCATCCGTAGTGTGCGTGCGATGAGTCCTCGGCCATTCAGATAGCCTACATCCTAGTCCGCTCTATGCGTGAGAATCGATTTGCCGACTTCCTTAGCTATCGCCTCCGCAAAGGTGCAAGGCAATGCATTCCCCACTATCGCGCATGCATGCTCGAAGGCATCGGTTTCAAAGTGGTAGTCCTGTGGAAATGTCTGAAGAAGCGCAGCCTCGCGCAGAGAAATGGTTCGTAGTTTATCAGGGTGACCAAAACGGCCCTTGCTTAGGGTGGTGCAACCAGCGGTAATAGTCGGCGATGGTTCATCCCATGACATCCGCCCGTAAACGTTAGAAAAGCCGCTGTAGCCCCCTCTGTGACAGGGCGGTCGGAGATGATCTGGCGTGTCAGAACCGTTCGCCCCTGCCTTTGCTTGAGCTAGTCGCTCGCGGTTTGCATCAGACAGCTTCCGAACGACATGCCAATCAAACAAATGCGCTCCGCCGTTTTTTGAGGCTTCGACAAACTGCATGGCATCATTCATGTGTCCGATCGCCTCCCGGACCGTTTTCCACCGCTTCTTCCCAGCGGCCTCTACCCGTGCATGGGTGGCGGGGGGCATCTCGATCTTGAAGCCTTTCCCAGCTAGCAATACCAGCCGACGACGCATCTGGGGGACACCATAATCAGCTACCTGAAGCACACTCCAATTGCAGATGTACCCATTATCTTCCAGGCGACTGACCAAGTCGTCGAACAAAGGCCGCCCCTTTCCGGCGAGCCCTGGCACGTTCTCGATCATAACCGCAGTTGGGGCGATTTCCTCTGTGAGGCGAGCTACCTCAGAAACGAGAACGTTCCTAGGGTCGTCTCTTCGATACTTTGACGTGAGGCTGGAAAAGCCTTGGCACGGGGGGCAAGCCGCAAGGACATCGATCGCGCCACCGCCAAGATCAAGCAGCGTTTGACCCGATATTTCCCTGACATCTTGTCGAAAGACCTGTACATTTGGGTGGTTCGCCTTGAAGGTCGCGGCGGCATGACGTTCGATCTCGATCGCAGCGACAGCGCGAAAACCTGCCCGATCCAGACCCACTGCCAGCCCGCCCCCCCCAGCGAATATCTCGACTGCGGTTAAACGCTTATCTTTCATGACGCCAATGCCAGCTTCTTTTGACGGTTAGCTTCTTCCAAGAAGTCCTTATGCATATGCTGCGTCCGGCGCAGGAAGTTTGTCCAAGTAATTTGCTCCACAACGCGGTCTTCTTTATATGAATCAAAAGCACGCTTTTGCGCGCCTGAGAGGCCTATTTCGTCGCAGACTAAAGTCACGAAGAACCTTTTGAAAATAGCCCTAAATTCCTCATGCCCCGGCAGGTTCAGGAAATTGTCCATGGTATCTATGTAGACTTGAATGCGATCCCATTCATCATTCTTTATGCTGTGGCCGCCACGCTTTATCTCGATGATCTGGAGGCCATAATCCTGGCTAGACAATACAAAGTCTGGCCTCTTGCCTTTGGCATTGAACTTGTTCAAATGGATCTCTTGCCCTGTTTCTTTCTTGAAGTATTTCTCAAATTCGTCTTTCAGTGTCGAAAGCGACTGGTTCGAGGTGATCGGCGACCACTGAGGATTGATAAGCCACGGAGCCTCTTCAATGGAATCCTGTAAGGCTTGCTCCAGCTTCGATGGGTCGTCCTTTAGATTGATGATCTTTTCGATCACCTGTACCCGCTTCTCCGCAATCATCCCATACGATGATAACTCTGCTACACGGGCCGTGCGAAGGATGGATGCGAGGACGCCAACCGCTCCTTCGCCTTCTTCCGCCGCCTCGCGGAGCGTATCGTCCAGTGTGACGTGCGGGCCAAGCATCAAGCTCAGTTGCACGAGCGCGTCCACATGCTCTTGATCTTCTATTTCTCCTTGCCGAAGTCTTTCGCCCATCATCTTTGCTATGCGCAACGTGGTATCGCGAATCGGCTTCCACTCGTCACCGGGGAATTGCTGCTGTATGCGCTCGACGACATTGCCTGCCTTGAGGAAGTCGACTGTCGCTTGCTTTTTCAACGGCTCTCGTGAGAGCGTGCCTAGCAGCTTTACAACGCTCTGACCCCAGTTCTCTAGGCGCTGACCGAGATCGTCTGACCAAAGGATATCGCGACGATCAGTCTGAATGAGGTCTTCGCTTTCATCCAACCAATCGGCCTCAAGTTCGCCGACCAAATAGCTGCGAACCTGATACTCGCCTGTGAACCCTGACTTGAGATTGAACAGGGGCGTTTGCGCCGCAATCTTCCCTCTGCAGTAGATGCGAACGCCTGCCATCAGCTCATCGCGGTAGGACTCCTTCGCATAGGCAATCCAGCCTTTGACCGGATAAAAGCGTCCATCTGAATGGACGAAGCCCGCACTGAAGCCCAGCAGTTGATTCCCATCCGGACCGATCGCCTGCCATTCGGACATTTGGCTTGCTGCGGTAGCCTCGGTATCGTTGCCCGTGAATGTCACCATAGTGTTAGGCATAGTTTCGATGCTGAACGATCCGACCATAGCCTCGCGCGAGGGAGTGCCGACAGCCTTCTCGGTATCGACGAGCTTCACCGACCAGTTTGCTGCCGATACGCCGAATCGCTGAGATAACTGGCGCGAAAATGTAGGCATCTCTGGCACCATACGGCGAATAAAATCGCTTAGGATCAATGTCGTGCCGTGCTGAGAGCTGACGCGCTTGTCGAGCGCACCGATTTCCGGACGGTATTCATCATCATGATCGGTCATGATATCTGACCGCTTCATGACGA
The DNA here is from genome assembly GCF_014192375.1 of Endobacter medicaginis. GTDB lineage: Bacteria > Pseudomonadota > Alphaproteobacteria > Acetobacterales > Acetobacteraceae > Endobacter > Endobacter medicaginis. Next base: position 295,821 of record NZ_JACHXV010000002.1, read on the forward strand.
AGTGAGATGTTAAGTATCCCTTCGCGGGTTTACCCTCAGCATCCAAGCCATCCACTAAATCACCGCCGGCGCTAATTACCTCGATCGTATTGCAAATCCCAAACGGTGCCAGCTTACCTACGCCCTTTCTGCCCATCACCCTCCGCTTGTATTTGGTGCTTAGATTTCCTCGCTTCGGGTCCTTTCGACGCTCGCCGCCAACCTTTAAATAGAACGGATTGACGACATCGGGTTCCATCCCAATACCGTTGTCTTGGACAACGATCCTGTAGCCGGCGTCTCCCTTCGATGTCGCGAGATATGTTCCCATCGGGGCTTCAATAGTAACCTCGGTGGCGTCAGCATCATAGCTATTAGCCACAAGCTCTGCCATCACGGCGGAGACGCGATCGTATAACTTCACGCCCAGCTTATCTACCGTAAGCCGGGAGATCGTCATAACATATTCGCCGGTTGCCATGCTTCCCCCGTATTCTTAAACGCACTCTACAAGTGTGTTCTTTTCTGCTGAAATATAATAGATGGATAGAGCGACTAACTGAGTCCCACGACTAATCTGGTGCTCAATGCAGCGCCTAATGCAGAGAAAACCAAAGACAAATTATCCATATTTGGGTTTCCCTTATCAGATAGCATGCGATGCAAACTCTTACTTGGACGCCCTATTTCAGATGCGAGGCCTTCAAAGCCAATCGATGCATTCACGAGATCTCGCAATGCGAGACGAGAGGCGCGCGCATCTCCGATCAGGAAATGCGTTGCAGCCCGCTGCAACAGGGCAGTATGATCGGTACTGCCTATTTCCTGTATCGTCGCCATCTATCCCCCAATCGGCCGATACCACCCGATGCTGAAGACCATCGAGCGCCCATGAGGCTTGGGGCTCGAAAGCGATTCGGCATTATACGAGAGGCATGGTAACCTTTAGGTTACCGGAGGTCTATCGAAATCGAAAGCTAGGGGCTCCGCCCCACGCGGGGGGTCAAGGGATCGCTGGCGCTCGCCCGGGCCGGTATCCCCGGCCTTCCTCCATGTCGTTGCTCCGTTCCGTGCAGGTCGGGCGAGCGTCCTCCAGCTCGGACGCCCTTGCTCCTTGCTACCCCGCTCTCGCCGAGGGACTGGAGGTCAGACGCGGCGCTGCGCTGACCTCCAGCACGAAGGACAAGGCCATGACCACAACCGCCCAGGCTCCCCGCAACGTGATCTTCAACGGCGATTGCATCGACGTGATGCAGGCGTTCGATACCGGCAGTGTCGACTTCATCCTGACCGATCCGCCCTATGTCACGACCGCGACCGGCAGGGGCGTAGCGTCGCCAACGACGACAACGGCCGCTGGCTGAAACTCGCCTTCGCCGAATTACACCGCGTGTTGAAGGACGGCGGCTTCGCGGTCAGCTTCTACGGCTGGAACAAGGTGGACCTGTTCATGGAGGCATGGCGCGCGGCAGGGTTCCGCATCGTCGGGCATCTGGTGTTCCGCAAGCGGTACGCCTCGTCGTCGCGGTTCCTGCGCTACGAGCACGAACAGGCGTATCTTCTGGCCAAGGACAATCCCCGGATGCCGGTGCGCGTGATCCCCGACGTGATCGGCTTCCCCTACCCACGACAGGGTTGCGAAGGCTGCCCGGTAAGCGTGAGTCAGGGTCGTGCCATCGAGCCGAGGCAACAAGGTCATCGCACCCGCTACATCGTCACCGCCAGCCGTTGGCCCGCGTGCGCCGCAGCTCCCTCGGACAAGCCAGGACGCCGTGCAGCGTAGCTGCGATCAGCGCGGCGAGCGCGGGGCTGACAATGGCGAGCGCCACGCCTTCGCCCGCCACGCGTACCGTGCCGAAGATGCCGGTCTGAGGTGGTCCTGTCCAACGAGACGGGACCACCTCACCGGCGCGGCCCGCCGATTGCCCTCCATAGCCCGATATTGCCGCCGATCACCGCGTACCATCGTGCGGTATAGCAAGCCGCCATTTCCACGTTATTGCCTGATACTTGCGTGCCCAAGCCGACAATGCGGCCGCTTTCGACCAGCTTTCGCCACTTATCTGCTGGCTCTTGAATGGCCTGTGTCGCAGGAACCTGCCTGCTGCCAATTATGGCTGACCGGTCCACCACAACCCTTATCGAAAAATTATAGCTCGCCTATTTACGTCTTATCGTATATATGGTGTGTGTAGAATTCAGATTAGGAGTTCCGAATGAGCCTGACCATGCGACAAATCGACGATTTTATCGACGTCGCCATAGACCGCCTATCAGGAGAAGAGGGGGTTGCCATAAGCAGGTTTTATATTGATCTGCGTGACTACCAGCAGCGCATCACCCCAAAATTGGTGGAGCAGTGTGTGAGCATTTGCGAGTCACGCGGGCTTTCCGCCGAACGCCAAGGCGACGGGCTGCAAATCCTTGTGAATTTGAATAGTTGCTTGATGAATCACAGTCAGGCGGTAGCTTATCGTACAGCTTTGGCCTTTACGAAGAGCCAATATGGTAATCACACTTGAAAGTTTATCAGAAGCATTATTCGCTGTATGATTTCTGGATAAGGATTTATTAATTATGCCTGACAGGCGACTGGACAAGTATCATTCCAATTTCACTTCGTAAGACTCTGACTTCGAAGAGACTGCTCGCAACATCGTCGAGCTTGATCCGAGAATGAAAAAACTTCGAGGTGCAAGCAATAGAGACGGCGATGATGGCCTTTATGAGAACGAAGAAGCTGGCGATCGCTTAACAGCCGAAGCTAAGCATTACAGGGAGCACTAGCCAGTCCCAAAGCGAGATATCGTTAGCCTTAGAGAGACAACAGCTAGAAATAATTCGCTGGGCAATGGCAAGGGGTGTGGACGACTCTACTCTACATCCGGTCGTCTCAGCCAACCAGCGAAAGCAGAGCTTCGGGATGCGCAGAGAAGTAGTGAGGATATCAGTGTGAACCTTTACGCTGAATTGAAGGAGCTGGTTGCCAGCGAAACCACCCTAAATCAATCCTCTATTCCGCTCAAGGCCTCGCTCGTTGAGAAAGGGTGCCGAACAAAATCTGAACCGCCCCGGAATTGGCTGAGGCTTCATATCTCGAGAGATCGGACCATCCCACAGCAAAATGAATTCCACGTCTGCATCATCTCGCGGCGCTTGTCGAACAGATCGCCACGCCGATAAGCGGCCTCGACCTTGTCGCGGATGACATGCGCCAGCGCCATCTCCGCGACATCGCCCGGAAAGTCGGTCTCCTCCGCCACCCAGTCGCGGAACCCCGATCGCAGCCCGTGGACCGTCACATTATCCGACCCGGCCGCCGCGTGCAGGGCCTTCGACAGCGCGACATCACTTAGCGGGCGACCCTCACGCCCGCCGGGGAAGACAAAGCGATCGGATTGCACGCCGAAGAGCTTCAATTCCTCCAGGATCGATAGAGCCTGCTCCGAGAGCGGCACGCGGTGGTCTCGGCGGCTTTTCATGCGACTGGCCGGGATCACCCACAGCCCGCGATCGATGTCGACCTCCTTCCAGGTCATACCCCGAACCATGTCAGAGCGTGACGCAGTCAGGCACACGAAGCGGACAGCCATCGCAGCCATGCCGCCCTGGCCGGCCAGTCGTTGCATGACGCCGGGGAGCTCACGATACGGGGTGGCCGCAAAATTCCGAACGGGTGCTACGGCCGAGGGACGCGGTAGGATAGTGGCCAGATGGCCGCGCCATCGCGCCGGGTTCTCACCGGCATACCAGCCCTGGCTGCGAGCGTAGTCGATGATGCGCTCGATGCGGCCGCGCAACCGGCTCGCGGTTTCGGTCGTGCTGCTCCATAGCGGCCGCAGAACGCTCAGGACGTCGTCGGTAACCAGGGACTGGATCGGGCGGCTCCCGATGGTTGGGTAGACATGATGCGAAAGGGAGCTGCGCCAGATCGGCACCGCCCTGGGGTCGCGCCAGCCAGGTGCCTGCTCGGTGATATATGTCTCGGCGACCTGCTCGAAGGTTCTTTCGCTGGACCTGTTCCGACGGTTCTCCCGGTCATCGATTGGATCAATCCCGGAGAGCAGCAGGCGCCGGGCATCAGCAGCGATCTCCCGAGCCTCCGCGAGCGAGATATCGCGGGCAGGGCCCAGCCCCATCTCGCGGCGCTTGCGGGAAGCCGGGCTGGTATAGCGGAAGGTCCAGGCCCGGGTCTCGCCGCGGATGGTGATCCATAAATTGCCGCCATCGCCATGCACGCCGTCCGGCAATGTTGCGAGTTTACGGGCGGTCAACCGGTTCGGTGGACGCCTGCTCATTAGGATTCCTATCCCATCTTCAGTCCCACCTTAATGCCTGCGTTTTTCTGCGTCGAGATGCGTCGTCGGGCGTTGTTGATTTGGCGTAAAACACTGAAAAGACGCCGATATGACATCGCCATGCGTCGTCGTGAGGGCATATATCGGTGGACACCCCATCCGCCATTTTGTCAGCCCAGCGCCCGAGCACCCGCAGCGGCCAGCACCGCGTCGCCTTGTGGGGTGTGGATGCGGCCGCACAGAACGTTGCGGTAATGGCGCTCCAACGGGTTGTCCAAGTTGAGCGCGGGATTGCCGATCGCGGCGACGGCGCGCCCGACCGCATCGATCGCCGCTTCGGTCACGTTGTGCTTGACCAGCAATGCATCGGCGCCAAGACCTCGCCCGCTGTCGTCGCGCTGATAGGCGAATTCGAGCTGCGCCTCGTTTGCCAGCAGCAGCGCGTCGATCTCGCCGAGCAGGGACCGAAACCGCGGCAACGTGGCCAGCGGTGCGCCCAGATTGGACGGTGTGCGGGCCTTGAGAAACCCTACCAGCCAGTCGCGGGCCTCGCGGGCGATGGCGTCGTACAGTGCGGCGATGGCGATGGTGGATTCGAACGCCGCCGACAGCTCCTCGCCCGGTGCCGCATCCGGACGGTTGAGATTGACCAGCCAGCGGGCGGGGATCTCGACATTCTCGAAATGGATCGTATGGCTGCCGGTGGCCCGCATGCCGAGCTGATTCCAGCTCCGCTCGATGCGCACCCCGGGACGGTCCAGACGCACCAGCACCTGGCCCACCCGCGGGCTCGCCTCGTCGGTCGCCGCCCAGACCACGCCCCAGCCCAGCGCCTCCGAGCCGGTGGAGAAGATCTTGCAGCCGTTCAGGCGCCACACCCCGTCGTGAAGGCTCACCCGGGTCGCCGGCAGCCCGCCGCGCGCCGGCGTGCCGAGCTCGGGTTCAACGCGCAGCGCGTTGACCAGCGCGCCCTCGTCGCGGATCGAGGCGAACAGCTCCGCCTTGACCGCATCGTCCCAGGCCGCCGAGCGGCCGACGCTGCCCGATTGCAGATACTGCATCGCCAGAATCAGCGCGGTGGACGGGTCGCCGCGTGCGACATCGGCGACGATGGTCGAGATCCGCCGCAGCCCGATCGCCCGGCCGCCATGTGCCCGCGGCAGGGCGAGAGCCAGCAGCCCGGCCTCGCGCAACTCCGCGAGATTGTCGAACGCGATCTCGCCCGAGCGGTCATATCCCGCGGCACGCGCGGCGAAGCGCGGCCTCAGCACGGCCAGTGCTGCATCGATGCGGTCGTCGTCCTGCGCCTCGTCCACGGCGATCCTCGTTGATTGTCCGTCCATCGTGGCGGCTCCTCGCGATCATACGGCCTATCGGCCGAGGACAAAGGCCGATGCCAGCGGCGCATCGGTCTGCAGCAGGCCGGCGCTGCGATAGGCGTCGAGCGTCGCCTGCTCGTCCGCCACCACGGCGGCGGTGAGCGGTCCGGGACTGGCGATCATCTTCGCCGCCACCGCGCGCGCGACCGGCTCCGGCAATCCGGTCTGGCGCGCCAGGATCTGCGCATACGCGTCCTGATGCGTTCGTCCCCACGCAAAGGCAGCCGTCACCCGGCGGTAGAAGTCGTCAAGCAGGGCGCGCTTCCCGGCGAGTGCGGTGTCGCTCGCGACCCAGAAGGCGTCGTTCGGCATCAGCCCCGCCGCATCGACGACCACGCGACCCTGCCCACCGACACTCTCCAGCGAAACATAGGGCTCCCAGGTGGACCACGCATCGACGCTGCCGGCTTCAAGCGCCGCCTTGGCCTGCGCGGGGGTGAGGAACACGATCTGCGGCGCCGGTGGCGGGATGGCTCCGGTCTCGATCAACCGCAGCAGCAGCAGATGACCGATCGAGCCGCGCCCGGTGGCGATGCGCCGGCCGGACAGCTCGGCCGGATCGTGAATCGACGACCCCGCCGCCACCACCACCGCCACCGCATGGCCGGCACCGCGCGGCGGCAGCAGCCAGGCGGCCTTGAGCGGCATCCCCGCACCCCAGGCGAACAGGAACGGCCCGTCACCGGCAATGCCGGTGTCGACCGCGCCGGCCGCCAGCGCCTGCAGCAGCGGCGACGCCGCCTCGAAATCGGTCCAGGCAATGGTGTAGGGCGCACCCTGCACCGCGCCCGACGCCTCCAGCAGCGCGCGCTGTTGCCCCTTCTGGTCGGCCACCGTCAGGGTCTCCGCCACCGCCGGCAACGCGGTGCAGGCGAGGACGATCAATACTAGCAGGGTTCGCGTCCACCTCACGATCATCTCCCTCACAGCCGGTAGCGCAGGGTGGCGAACACCGTGCGGGGGTTGGCGTAGGATGCCGCCCAGATCAGCGGCACGCCCTGTGCCTGCACGAAGCTGAGCGTCTGCGGCAGGCGACGGTCGGCGAGGTTGCGCGCCGACAGGCTCACGTCCCAGTGCCTGTCGGCGCTCGTCCAGGCGAGAAGGGCGTTGAAATAGGTCTGGTCCGGCAGCCTGGTCTGGGTATTGTCGAGCGCGTCGGTGAACAGCGCGCTCTGATAGCTGACATCGCCGCCAATGCGGAATTCGCCCGGCAGATTCCGCGTCCAGCGCTGCGGCAGGGTGTAGCTGGCGGCAAGATTGCCCTGGAAACGCGGCGCGTAGGGCAGCCGTTCGCCGGCATGCGGCGTGTTGTTGATCGCAAGCCCGCTGGCATAGACGGTGCGTGAGAACACCCCGGCGAAACTGTCGAGCTGCGCGAACAGATACGAGCCGGTGGCGTCGATCGAGACCGCGGCGACGGGATGCCAGTGCGCCTCGAACTCGGCACCATAGGAGTGACCGTCGCCGGCATTGTAGCGATGGCTGAGGCCGGTCGACGGATCGAGCGTGGTGATCTGCAACGCATCGAAGCTGTTGTAGAACAGCGCACCGTTCAGCGTCAGCCGCCCGGCCAGCGGCTCGCTCTTGGCGCCCAGCTCATAGGTGGTGACGGTTTCCGGCGCATAGGGCAGCAGCGCCTGCTGGCGGCCGCTCGCGATGGGCGTCTGCGCGCGATAGTCATAGCCTGCCGACTTGCCGCCCTGGCTGATCGTCGCATAGCCCAGCACGCGCGGCGTGATCTGGTATTCGAGCGACCCCTTGGGCAGCAATTGCTCCCACGATCCATGCGCGTTCGCACGCCACGCCACCGCCGCGGGGCTTGCATTGTAGAGCACGCCGAGCGCTGCCGGCCACGCCACCGTATGTGTCTGGGTGGAGGCGAGATAGCTCAGCGTTTCCGCGTTGCCGTGATTTTCGAAGTTCCAGCGCAGGCCCACGGTCGCGGTCAGGCGCTGCGTGAGCCGATAGCGAGCCTGGCCGAAGATCGCCGCATTGCGGTTGATCTGGTCGATATTCGCATAGACCGGCATGTAGACGGTCTGGCGCGGATCGACGGTGTAGCGCGAGACATTGTTGGCCCAGCGCTGTGTGAGCCAGTCCTCGTAGAATCCATAGACGCCGCCGACGAAGGTCAGCCTGTCCCACTGGCCGGTGGCACGCAGTTCCTGCGAATAGCTGCGGTCACGATAGTAGAGGAGTTGCGAGGTGCGGGCGTAGAGATCGCCGGTATTGTCATAGGCGCCGCGATCGTCATAGCCGCGCACGGCACTGATCGAGCGCAGGATCCAGTGGGCGCCGAAATGGTTGGTCACGGTGCCGGTGAAACCGGCCTCGCTGTAGTTGTTCTTCGGATAGATCGACGATGCCAGCGCGTAGCGATCCGCCGCCAGCAGGCTGCCATAGCCGCGATTGGTGCTGCCGTCGGCGGTACCGTCGAACGCGAGCACGATGTCGAGATCCTCGGTCGGCGTGAAGCGCAGCTTGCCGCGCGCCTGTGTGTAATCGATGTCGTTGACACGCCGCTCGAGCGTGACGTTGCGGTCGAACCCGTCCGACGCATGATGCGACACCGCAAGGCTGGCATAGACGCGATCGCGCACCAGCGGACCGCTGACCACGACGCCGGTGCTCCATTCGTTGAAGGTGCCATAGCCGGCCTGCGCGATCAGCCGCCTGCGGTCATCGGGCAGCATGGTGTCGATGCGCACCGCACCACCTTCGGCCTGATGACCGGTGGTGAAGCCCACCGGGCCGCGATCGATCTCGATCGCGTCGATGTCAAGCAGCTCCTGCATCGTGCCGATCGTGCGCGGCAGATACACGCCGTCGATATAGGTGCCAACCGAGGGCTCGCCCTGCGGGTCGAGCTCACCGATGCCGCGGATGAAGTAGTTCGCGTTGGAATAACCGACCGTCGCGCGCGGCTGGTAGAGATTGGGGGTGAGATTGGCGAGCTGGCGCGTGCTGACGATCGCACGCGCCTCGAGCCGCGCCGCGCTCAGCAGCGACACCGAGGCGGCCGTATGCTGGATGCGCTCGGCCCGCCGCGCATTGCGCGAACGGCTCACCACGGAGATCGTCTCGGTGGTCGCCTTCGCCGCCACCCCTGGCGCATGCGCCACCGGTGCGGCGAGCGCGGGTGCGGCACAGCCCAGCGCCAGTCCCGGCAGGACGAGCGAGAAAGACAGGCTTGGGCGAGACATGGACGACCGATCGGGTTGTTGAAGGCGGCCCTGCTTACGACGCGATCACGCGATATATCTCATTCATTCTTATCGGGGCGTAGTTTAACAAAACTCACTCTTTTGGTTCGCGGTGTTCGTTTACGCTCTGGGTCTTCCTGAGGAACCACCGCCATGACCGTCCTTTCGCGTCGGCGCCTGCTGATCGGCGCCGCGGCCGCTGCCGCCGTGCAGCCCGCCATCGCCGCCCCGAGTGCCATTCCCGCTGATTTCACCTTGCGCGTCGGCACCTATCGCGGCGCCGACGCGACACTGCTGCGCGGCACCGGGCTCGACCACGCGCCCTACCGGATCGCGTTCAATGAATTCAGCGGCGGCAACCTCATCACCCAGGCGATCAATGCCGGCGCGCTCGATCTCGGCACCTGGAGCGAGATCCCGCTGGTCTTCGCCGCCGCCGCCGATGCGCGGGTGCGCGTGGTGGCGACCCTTGAGGGGCCGACCGCCAATCAGGCCGTGCTGGTGCCGCAGGATTCGCGCGCACGCTCCATCGCCGATCTGCGCGGCCGCCGTGTCGGCTACATCCGCGCCACCACCTCGCAGTATTTCCTCATCAGGATGCTTGCGCAGCACGGGCTCGGCCTTGCCGACGTCGAGGCGATCAGCCTGGGCTATGCGGAGGGGCTGGCAGCGTTCCATTCCGGTGCGATCGATGCGTGGGCGACCTATGGCTATGCGATCGCCACGCTGGAAGCGCAGGGCAGCGCGCGCGTGCTGCAGAACGCGGTCGGCATCCTGTCGGGCAACTATCTGATCGGAGTCGATCCCGACCGGCTCGGCGATGCCGGCTTCCGGGCCGCCGCGTCCGACTATATCGACCGCATCGGCCGCGCCTACGCGATCCTCGATGCCGACAAGCCGCGCTGGTCGAAGCTGCTGGCCCCCGCGGTCTCGGTGCCCGAACCGATCGCGCTCGCCTATCTGCGCGAGGAGGAACAGCCCTACCGTGTCCGCGCCATCCGCCCCGCCGACATCGCCAGCGCCCAGAACGTGGCCGATACCTTCATCGCCCAGGGTCTGCTGCCGAAGGGCACCAGCGTCGCGGCCTACTTCAGCGACGCGCTGCCGCCCCGCGAGCCTGGCCGCCAGGGCTGACGACCCGTCGGCTGACCGCTCCACGCCCTACCACAATTCGCGGTGGCCGAGCTGGCCGAGGATGTCGCGCCGCAGCCCCAGCAGGCGCGCATCGTCGCGATGGCGAGGCGCCTGCATGTCGATGGCGATGTCACCGATCACCCTTCCGGGCCGGCCGCCGATCACCACCACCCGCGTCGCGAGCAGCAGCGCCTCCTCCACGTCATGGGTGACCATGACCGCGGTGAAGCCGCGCTGCTCCCACAGGCGTCGCAATTCGGTCTGCATGGTCAGTCTGGTGAGGCTGTCGAGCTTGCCGAGCGGCTCGTCGAGCAGCAGGGCGCGCGGCGCATTGACCAGCGCGCGGGCAAGGGCTGCGCGCTGCGCCATGCCGCCGGAGAGCTGATGCGGCCAGGCCCGTTCGAACCCGCGCAGCCCGACAAGGTCGATCGCACGCTCGACCGCGTCGCGATCGCCCCGTCCGGCAATATCATGGCCGAGCGCGATATTGCCGCGCACGCTGCGCCACGGGTACAGCGTCGGGTCCTGAAACATCACCAGCCGGTCCGGACCCGGACCGGCGATCTCGACATCGTCGGCGAGGATGCGGCCCGAGCGCGGCCGCTCCAGCCCAGCCATCAGGCGCAGCAGGGTGGACTTGCCGCTGCCCGAGGCACCGAGCAGGGCGACGAAGGCGCCCGGCGCGATGCGCAGATCGATCCCGTCCAGCACCGTGCGCTCGGCCCCGTCGATGCGGTAGGCATGCGAGACGTCCGCAATACGGAGCGACAGCGGTGCGGCATTCACCATTTCAGACCATCCTTCTGCCAGCGCAGCACACGGTCGCGCACCTTGAACAGCAGGCTCATCAGCACGCTGCACATCACCGACATCACCAGCAGGGCGGCATACATGTTCGGGTAGGCGGCCCAGCCCTGCGCCCATTGCAGATAGAAGCCGAGCCCCGACTTGACGCCCAGCATCTCGGCCACCACCAGCATCGCGAACGACACGCCAAGTCCCATGAACAGGCCGACGAAGATCTGCGGCATCGCCGCCGGCAGCGCGACACGCCACACCAGGAAACGATCCTTCGCCCCCATCGTGCGGGCGACGTCATACAGCGCGGGATCGACCGCGGCGATGCCCGACCAGGTCAGGATCGCGACCGGAAATCCGGCTGCCAGCGCCAGCAGCGCCTCGCTGGCCAGCCGGCTCGACGGGATCAGTACGAAGGCCAGCGGCAGCAGTGCGGCCGGCGGCAGCGGACCGACCAGCCGGATCACCGGCTGCGCCCAGTAGCGGAAGCGCGGCGCCCGGCCGAGCCCGACACCGACCGCAACGCCCAGCAACGCGCCGGCCGCATAGCCCACCCCGAGCAGCGCGAGCGAATGCGCCAGGCTGTCGGCGAGCCTGCGCCAGTCGCTGACGAACACGTCGAGCAGATCCTGCGGCGTGCCGAAGAACGGGCGCTTCAGCCACAGCAGCTTCGCCTGCACCACCTCCCACGCGGCCAGCGCCAGACCCAGGGCGACCGCCCACGGGCCCCGCCTGTGCAGACGACCCGACAGGGCGGCGACGAACAGCACCGCCCCGACGAGGGCCAGCAGTCGCGACAGCAGCGCGGTCTCGGGAAAATCGTCCGCATCCGGCCAGTACCAGGTCACGAACGCCGCCAGCCACCAGGCCGGCGCGGCGAGGAACGGGCGCCAGTCCGGCCGACGGGCGGAGGCGCGCCTGCCCGTGGCGCCGAGCCGCGCGGGTGCGGCGGCGAGCAGCCCGCTCATGCCGCGAACAGGTCCTGGGTGACGCGCGTGGCATAGCGCACGGAGTCGAGCGACGGACGAAACACGCCGACCTCCTTGAGCGCATCGGCATAGCGCGCGATCTCGGCGCGGAACGCCCCTGCCAGCACCTGGTGATGATGACCCTGCATGGTCAGCATGGCGGCGAGATCCTCGGCACTGGCCTTCGGCGCGAACGGCCTGAAGATGCGCGCCGTCTCCTCGGGATGGCAGGCGACCCACGCGCCGGCGTCGAGGATCGCACGTGCCACAGCAGCGGCCACCAGAGGCTCGTCGCGGATCAGGCTGCCGCGCAGACCGATCACGCAGCAGGCGACATGCGCCCACTCGCCGCGCATGTTGCTGTCGATCTCGACAAGCCCGAACTGCTTCTTCTGCAGATACGAGATCGGATCGCCACTGGTGATCGCAGCCACCTCGCCGCGCTGCAACGCCAGTGGCAGCAGATCGGCGGGATATTGCCGCCACTGCACGTCGCCCTGCGGATCGAGTCCCGCCTCCTTGACGCGGATCGAGAAGAAATTGCGGTCGGGCCCGCCGATATCGCTGACGCCGACCGTCCTGCCACGCAGATCGGCGATCGTCTTCACCGGACCCGCCGGCGGCGCGAGCATGTACATGCAGCCCGCATGCAGCCCGCCGACCAGCTTGACGTCGAAGCCCTGGCTGAGCGGCTTGAGCCAGCGCAGCGCCATGCCGGGTGCGCCATCGGCCCGCCCGGTCGACAGTGCCTCGAGCAACTGGTCGGTGGAGCCGGCGAAGTTGACGTAATCGACGTCGAGATTGTAGCGCGCGAAGAAACCCTTCTCCTTCGCCACCGGCACCGCGGCGGTGCAGATCGCGGTCTCGTTCCAGGCGATGGTGAGCTTGCGCGCGGCCCCTGCGACCGGCCGCACGGATGCGCCGCCGGCGGCCGCGCATCCCGCCTCGGGCATGTCCATACCCGCCATCGACGGCGTGGCGGAGCGGGCCGGCAGCAGCGGCAGTGAGGCCGCACCGACTGCCCCGGCCAGCCAGCGCCGCCGCGACAGCAGGCCGAGACGGCTGGAGACGATATCAGGCGGCATGGATCTGTTCCTGTTCGTGTCGGGCGAGATCCGCAGCCCGTGCATCGAGGCCGAGCGCCTCCAGCACGGCAGCGGACTCGGTGCGGTCCATCCAGTCCGGCGAGACATCGACGAATCGCGCGATCCGGCCAGGGCCGACGACCAGCACCGCCGGTTTCGGCAGCTCCCATTGCGAGACGCCGTTGAGCGTCTCGGGCCGCTCGCCGCGCGCCTCCGCCACCGCGCGCGAGGCGTCGTCGAACACATAGGTGATGCCAAGCGCGCGCGACAGCGACAGCGCCGGATCGCTCACCACCTCGAACGGCAGCGCGTGCCGGCGCGCGATCTCGCCGAGTGCCGGATACGGCTGCGGCGAGACCGCCAGCAGCGTCACTCCGGCCGCCGCGAGCGCGGGTGCGAGCGTGTCGCGATAATAGGGCAGTGCGATGTTGCACGCCGGACAGGTCGCGAACCGAAAGAACACCAGCACCACCGAACCGCCATCGACCAGCGCGTCGAGCGACAGCAGCGTCCCGTCCTCGCGCCGCAGTTCCGTGTCCGGCAGCACGTCGCCCACGCGGACGTGACGGGCCGCATCATGCGTGCGTCGCAGCGTGGCACGCTGGCCGGCATTGATCGCCAGCGCTGCCGGCGACCAGCTCCGCTCGCGCTCCTGCTGCAAGGCGCGGAAGCGCTCGCCAAGCGAAAGGGGAGCGACGGCGATGTCGGGCATGCGTTGGGTCCTTCGTCAGCGATGCAGTGTGCAGGCCGCAAGTATGCGACCGCGCTGCATGTGCGACGAGGGAGTTCTGCTCAAGCGAGACTTGGCGATCTGTCATCGCTCGCCGCCTCGGCGAGCAGGCTGGCGAGATCGGCACCCGCCTCCGACACCCCCTCGCGCTGCACCAGGACGGTCTCGATCCGCGGCACCGGCGGCAGCGCGCCGGACGGCAGCATCGCCAGCCCCTCGGCCAGCGCGAAGCGACGCGTCCGGCACGAGATGCCCAGGCTGCCGCGCACTCCCGCGCGCAGGGCGGGCAGATGCGGCGTCTGCATCACGACGCGATAGTCACGCCGCGCCTCGCCGAGCGCGCGCAGGGCCGCCTCGCGAAACCGGCAGGGCGGCTCGAGCAGCACCAGCGGCAGTTCGGACTGGTCGACGATCGCCGGGTCGCCCAGCCACACCATGCGGTCCTCGGCGACGATGCGGGTCTGCGCACCGCTGCGCTCGGCATGGCGGCCCAGGCACAGCACGATATCGAGCCGGGCGCGGTCGAAATGCTCCAGCAGTTCGGCTGAACCGCCGACCCGCACCGTCACCCGCGCGCGCGGATGCTCCAGCCGGAACCGGCCCAGCACGTCGGCCAGCACCGTGTCGGCGAAATCCTGCACCATGCCGACCGAGACCGGCTCCGGGTCGGCGGCCTGGCCGAGCTGAAGCATGATGCGGTCATTGAGCTCCAGCAATTGCCGCGCATAGGCGACCAGCTCGACCCCGGCGGCAGTCAGCACCAGCCGGCGGCCCTCTCGCTGGAACAGCTTCTGCTGGAGCACGTCCTCGAGCCGCTTCATCTGCAGGCTGAGTGCCGACTGGGTCAGGAAGATGGTGTCGGTGGCCTGCGCCATCGAACCGGCCTCGGCGATGGCGACGAAGGAGCGCAGCAGTTCGGTCGGCACGTTGCGGGTGACGCGCCTGAGCGCGGTCTCCGCCGGCGGCGCCGACGGCAGGACGGACGCGGACATGTTCGGCTCCGGTGTTTGACGAACGAAGATCGTATTTAAGGATTAAAACCTTGCCATGACGGTTTCTGGCTTGTTCAACTCGCTTCTGCAAGTGTTGAATTCAATTATCAACGATCATCGTAAGTTGAATTAACCAGCACGCCAGCAGGAGCGGGTCCATGTCCAGCGAGAGCGCCGTCGAATTCATCGGCTATGTCGGCAGCCGCAACCATTCCGAGACCATCCCGGCCTCCGGCCCGGTGATCGACCTCGCCCATATCGAGGCCGCAGCCCGTGTCCACGAGAACGCCGGCTTCGATCGCGTACTGGTGGCGTTTCACTCCAACTCGCCTGAAAGCCTGCTGATCGCCCAGCATATCGGCGCGGTGACGCGTGAACTCGGCCTGATGATCGCGCATCGGCCCGGCTTCACCGCGCCCACGCTGGCTGCGCGCCAGCTCGCCACCCTCGACCAGATCACGCGCGGCCGTGTCGCTGTACACATCATCACCGGCGGCAGCGATACCGAGCTCGAGGCCGATGGCGACCGGCTGACCAAGGCCGAGCGCTATGCGCGCACCGGCGAATATCTCGACATCGTCCGCCGCGAATGGACCGAGACCACGCCCTTCGACCATGACGGGCCGCATTATCGCATCCGCGGCGCCCATTCGCAGGTGCGGCCGTGGCGCGAGGCCGGCATCCCGGTCTATTTCGGCGGCTCGTCGGACGAGGCGATCGCCGTCGCCGGCCGGCATGCCGACATCTACGCGCTGTGGGGCGAAACCTACGACCAGGTGCGCGAGACCGTCTCGCGCGTGCGTGACGCAGCGGCCGTCCATGGCCGGCGGCCGCGCTTCTCGCTGTCGCTGCGTCCGATCATCGCCGAGACCGAGGACGCGGCCTGGGCGAAGGCAGACCGCATTCTCGACATCGCCCGCGCCCAGGCCGAGCGCACCGGCTATGTCCGCCCTGCGGTGATCCCCAACGAGGGCTCCCGTCGCCTGCTCGACGCCGCCGCCCGCTCGGACGCGGCGGGGCGTGCCGACAAGCGGCTGTGGACCGCACTTGCCCAGGCCACCGGCGCGCGTGGCAACTCCACCTCACTGGTCGGCACGCCCGACCAGGTCGCCGACGCGCTGCTCGACTACTGGCGCCTCGGCATCGACACCTTCCTGATCCGGGGCTTCGACCCGATCGAGGACGCGCATGCCTATGGCCGCGACCTGCTGCCACGGGTGCGCGCGCTGGTCGCCGCCGAGACCGGTCGCAGCGCGAAGGCCGCCTGAGCATGGCGCGGCGCGAGACGCTGGTGGTGGTCAACCAGCTCGGCGAGGCGGTGCGCGACGCGCTGGCCCCGTTCGGGTCACGGCTGCAGATCGTCGAGGCCGATCGCGACAGCGACACGCCCTGGCAATACGCCAACCTCGCTCGCGCCGCCGACGTGCTGCTGACCGGCCCCTCCCCCGGCTGGAAGAATGCCCCGGTCCTCGCCCCGCCCGGATGGGCGGCACATGACGAGGGGCCCGAATGGGTGCAGCTCGCCTCCGCCGGGATCGATGGCTACCCGCACTGGCTGCTGGCCGGGCGGACGGTCACCTGCGGACGCGGCGATGCGGCGGTGCCGATCGCCGAACACGTGCTCGCCGCGCTGTTGCTGCACACGCGCCGCCTCGACCGGCTCGGCGTGCACGGCCGCGACGCCTGGATCGCGCAGGGCACGCCATTTCGCCTCGGGACGCAGACGCTGCCCACGCTGTCCGGCCGTACGCTCGGCATTGCCGGGTTCGGCGCCATCGGCCGTGCGGTCGCACAGCGCGCCCGCGCCTTCGGGGTCGAGATGCTGGCCTGGCGACGACGCGATTGGGCGCCGGGCGAGGCGGCGGCGGAGGCGGTCCGCCCGGTCGCCTCGCTGGCCGAGCTCGCTGCGTCCTCCGACGACCTCCTGCTCGCCCTGCCGCTGACCGCGGCAACGCGCGGCATCGTCGATGGCGCGGTGCTCGGCGCGGCACGGCCCGGGCTGCATCTGATCAACGTCGCCCGCGGCGCGCTGATCGACGAGACCGCGCTGCTGACCGCCCTCGCCTCGGGGCGGGTCGGTGCGGCGACGCTGGACGTCACCGAGCCCGAGCCCCTGCCGGACGGACATCCGTTCTACGCCCACCCGTCGATCCGCCTCACCCCGCATGTCTCGTGGTCCGGCCCCGAGGTACGCGCCAGCTTCGCCACCCGCGTGGCCGACAATCTCGACCGCTTCCTCTCCGGACGGCCCCTGCGCGACCTCGTCGACGCCGCCGCCGGCTACTGATCCCCATTTTTCGGACACACCCGACCATGCCAGACACACTCGTCCTCGACCGGCCCGCCAGACTTGAACGCAAGCTGGTGCCGCGCCCGCCAGCCGCCTCGTTCGCCGAGGAGCGCCTGCACCGCAAGCAGCGCCTCGCCGCCACCTTCCGCCTGTTTGCCCGCTCCGGCTTCGACCAGGGCCTCGCAGGCCACGTCACCGCACGCGACCCGGAATTTCCCGACCGCTTCTGGATCAATCCGCTGGCGGTGCATTTCTCGCAGATCCGTGTCTCCGACCTCCAGCTCGTCGAGCATGACGGCACCATTTTGATCGGCGACAAGCCGATCAACCAGGCCGGTTTCACCATCCACTCGGCGCTCCACAAGGCGCGCCCCGACGTGATCGCCGCCGCGCATACCCATTCCACCTACGGCAAGGCGTTCTCCGCACTCGGCATCGAGCTGGCGCCGATCACCCAGGATTCCTGCGCATTCTTCGATGATCACGCGGTGTTCGATCCGTTCAGCGGCGTGGTGCTCGACGAGGGCGAGGGCGACCGCATCGCCGCCACCCTCGGCAGTCGCAAGGCGCTGATCCTGCAGAACCACGGCCTGCTCACCGTCGGTGGCTCGGTGGAGGCGGCGGCATGGTGGTTTCTCACCATGGACAATGCCGCCCACGCCCAGCTCCTCGCCCAGGCCGCCGGCCCGCTCAAGCCGATCGCGCCGGACATCGCCCGCCTGACCGCCTCCCAGGTCGGCACCGAGCAGGGCGGTTATTTCTCCTTCCAGCCGCTATGGGACTGGATCACCGCCGCCGAGCCGGACCTCCTGGCGTAACGGACGCGCCGGGGACGAATTCGAGGGATTTGAGAGATGTCTGCTTCCATTGCGCCGTTGCGCGACTTCGTCCGTGACATCACCGCGCTGTTCGACCGTGGATTGAACCCGCCCGCCGTGCAGCTCGAAGGGGTCAATCTGCTGCGGCGGCTGGTCTCGCGTGACGACTGGCTGCCCGATGCGTTCGCCCGTCCTGATCCGCAACGTTACAGCCAGTATCTGCTGCATTGCGATCCCGCCGAGCGCTTCTCGGTGGTCAGCTTCGTCTGGGGCCCGGGGCAGTCCACCCCGCTGCATGACCATCGCATCTGGGGGCTGATCGGGATGCTTCGTGGCCGCGAGGTCGAGACACAGTTCGTCCGCGACGCGCAAGGACGCTTCCACGAGGCGGAGTCTTCCGAACTGCACCCCGGCGAAGTGACGATCCTGGAGCCCGATCTCAACGATTATCACCGTGTCGCCAACGCATCCGCCGACACCACAGCGATCTCGATCCATGTCTATGGCGGCAATATCGGCGGCGTGCTGCGCGCGACCTACGATCCGGCGAGCGGTGCCCGGAAGGCCTTCATCTCCGGCTACAGCAACGACACCGTGCCCAATCTGTGGGACCGTTCGCGACAGACGGAGCCTGCGTGATGACCCATCTCGCCGCCCCCGTCACCACCGCCGAAGCCGTCCGCCGATCGCTGCGCGATGGCGACGAGATCGCGCTGATCGACCTGCGCGAGGAAGCCGCCTATGCCGCCGGCCATCCGCTGTTCGCGATCAACCTGCCGCTCGGACGCATCGAGGAACGCGTCGGCGCGCTGCTGCCGCGACGCGATGTCGCCATCGTGGTCTATGACGATGGCGACGATTCCCGTATCCGCCGCGCCCTGCCGCTGCTTGCAGCACTGGGCTATCGCCGCGTCAGCCGGCTCGAGGGCGGTCTCGCCGGCTGGCGCGCTTCGGGCGGCGAGATCTTCATCGACGTCAACGTGCCGTCGAAGGCGTTCGGCGAGCTGGTCGAGCATGTGCGCCATACGCCCTCGATCCCGGCCACCGAACTGCGCGCGCGGCTCGACCGCGGCGACGATGTGGTGATCCTCGACGCGCGCCGGTTCAGCGAATATGCCACCATGTCGATCCCTGGCGGTCGCTCCGTGCCGGGTGGCGAACTCGCGCTGCGCGTGCGCGACCTCGCCCCCGATCCGGCGACCACCGTGGTGGTCAACTGCGCCGGCCGCACCCGCTCGATCATCGGCGCACAGTCGCTGGTCAATGCGGCGATCCCCAACCCGGTGTTCGCGCTGCGCAACGGCACCATCGGCTGGACCCTGGCCGGACTCGAGCTCGAGCGCGGCGCCGAACGACGCGCCGGCGACCCCTCCCCCGCCAGCATCGCGCTCGCCGCCGCCCGCGCCCGCGATCTCGCCACGCGTGCCGGCGTGCGCATCGTCGATGCCGCCGGACTCGCGCAATTGCAGCGCGATCCGGCCCGCAGCCTGTATCTGCTCGACGTGCGTTCGCCCGAGGAGTATGCGCGCGGTCATCTGCAGGGCTTCCGCTCCGCGCCGGGCGGCCAGCTTGTGCAGGCGACCGACGAGTGGGTGGGCGTGCGCGGCGGCACGCTGGTGCTGACCGACGATGACGGCGTGCGCGCCCGCATGACGGGGCATTGGCTGCGCCAGCTCGGCTGGGCCGAGACCTATGTGCTCGATGACGGGTCCGGCCTGCCCCGCACCGAGGGTCCGGAGCCGCCCGTGCTGGCCGTGCCGCCGCCGCCGGTGCCGCAGATCACGCCACAGGAGCTCGAAGACCGACCGGAAGCGCTGCTGATCGACCTTGCCACCAGCCCCGAGCACCGGCGCGGCCACATCCCGGGCGCACGCTTCGCCATCCGCGCCGATCTCGCCACGCATGGCGATGTCGCCTCCGCCGCCGACATCGTGCTGGTCTCGCCCGACGGCATCGCCGCCGCCTTCGCCGCCGCAGAGCTGATCACGCTCGGCCACCCGGCCCGCATTCTCGCCGGGGGCACCGACGCCTGGCGCGCCTCCGGCCGCACCCTCGCCACCGGCCTCGACCCCAGCCGCGCCCTGTCGGCCGCCGACGACGTCTACAAGCGCCCCTACGAGGGCACCGACAACGCAACGGCCGCGATGCAGGCCTATCTGGACTGGGAATTCGGCCTCGTCGCCCAGCTCGAAGCCGATGGCACGCATCGCTTCGAGGTGCTGGGCGGAGAGCCTGCTGCTGCGTCCGCGCCGCCGGGCGCGTCGACCGGCCCGATCTCGCATTCGCGCCTGCCGACGCAGGCTGTGGCGTCGCTGTCAGGCTGACGCGAGACTGGCCGCGAGTTGCGTGATCGCGCCATCCCAGTCGCCGGGTGTCGGCTGCCGGAACAGCCGCATCGACGGATACCACGGTGAGTCGCTGCGGCCACGCTGCCAGCGCCAGTCGGCGGGCGAAGGCGTCAGCACGCTGACCGGCCGGCCGAGGCTGCCGGCGAGATGCGCCACCGCGCTGTCGACGGTCACGAGGAGATCGAGCTGGCCGATGATCGCGGCGGTGTCGTCGAAACTGTCGAGATGGGGCGACAGATCGACGATTCCACGCGCTGCGAGCGCGGTGGCATCGGCCTTGCTGAGCTCCTTCTGCAGCGAGACCACATACGCATCGCCGATCGCTTCCAGCACCGGTCCGAGGGCGTCCAGTGGCAGCGAACGACGCGCATTGTTCGGATGCGTTGCCCGCCCCGACCAGAAAAGCCCGATCCGCCGCCGCCCTGCCGCCTTGCGCTCGAACTCCCCCCGCCAGCGCAGCGTGCGTTGGGGATCGGCGGTCAGATAGGGGATCACGGCCGGGATGCTGTCGATCTCGGTACGAAGCAGCCCCGGCAGGCTGGAGATCAGCGCATGCGCAGAAAAGCCCGGAATATCCGCCCAGCGGTGGCAGCAGCGCGCTACCCCAGGCATGCGTGCAAACAGCGTCTCCAGTTCGGGGCTGCAGACGAGCACCAACTCTTTCACCTTCGCCGCCGCCAGCGGCAGATAGCGGGCGAACTGGATCGCGTCGCCGAAACCCTGGTCGCACACCACCAGAAGCCGACCACGCGGCAGCACCATGCCGTTCCAGGCGGCGGCGTTGATCGGCGGGACGCGGCCCTGCGCCTCCGGCAGCCGGTTGCGCCATTCGTATTCGATCCAGCCGGGCGCGAATTCGCCATCAGCCAGCAGCACCTGGCCGAGACCCATATGCGCCCCGGCATTGTCCGGATCGAGCGCGAGGATGGCGAGGAAACACTCCGCCGCATCCTCCGGCTCGTCACGGTCGATGCGCAGCCGCGCGAGTTCGAGCAACGGTTCCAGCCGTGCCTGACCGGCCGAGCGAGACACCGCGGCCAGACCGGCGGCAAGTGCGGCGTCGAGCCGGAAGCGCCTGCGGTAGAGATTGCACAGCAGCGCCAGCCAGGACGGCTCGGCACGCTTGGCGGTCGCCGCCTCCATCAGCAGCACCGCCCGATCGACCTCGTCGCGGGCGGCAGCGACGAAACCCCGCACCGCCAGCGCCTCCGCCAACCCCGGCGCGCGGGCGAGGATGTCGAGTGCGATGCCGTCCGCCTCATGCAGCCGGTTGCCGAGCCTGGCCGCCTCGGCGCGTTCGAGATCGGATCTGATCGCCGCCAGCGCGGGCGGCTCGGCGGCGGGTACGATCGAGGTCGACGTGACCGGCTCGGCCATATGCGCAATCTCCGTTGCCGCAGACTAGACCGCTAGCCCTCCGAAGTCGATTCGAAACCGGTTCGACGATGTGCGGGAGAGACGCGCTACCGGCCGCCGCAAACAGCCGTACTGCCCCCGCCAGCGCCGGGTCGACCGGCTGGAGCACCCTTGCCGGGAGGACGACGCACGAGCGCCGGGGCTCAGCCTGCCCCGGCCCGGCTGAGGACGGCCGCCCGGCCCGGCCGACGGCCGAAACGCTGCACCACGGTGTAGAAGGTTGGCGTGAACAGCAGACCGAATCCGGTCACGCCGATCATGCCGGCGAACACAGCCGTGCCGAGCGAGCGACGCATCTCCGCCCCCGCGCCCGTCGCGATCGCCAGCGGCAGCGTGCCGAGGATGAAGGCGAACGAGGTCATCAGGATCGGCCGCAGTCGGGTGCGCGCAGCATGCATCGCGGCCTCGGCGGCCGATGCCCCCTCGTCTTCTGCCTGGCGGGCGAACTCGACGATCAGGATGGCATTCTTCGCTGCCAACCCGACCAGCACCACGAAGCCGATCTGGGCGAGGATGTCGATCGCCATGCCGCGGAACAGTAGTCCGGTGATCGCCGCGAGCAGACACATCGGCACGATCAGGATTACCGCCAGCGGCAGCCTGATGCTCTCGTACTGGGCTGCCAGCACCAGGAACACGAACAGTGCCGCCGCCCCGAACACCAGCAGCGTCGGCGTGCCCTTGAGCTGCTGCTGGAAGGCGAGCTCGGTCCATTCCATCCCGAAGCCCGGCGGCAGCACCTCATGCGCAATCTGCTCGATGCGGTGCAGCGCGGTCCCGGTGGCGACCCCGGGGGCGGCCGCACCCAGCACGTCGGCGGCGGGGAAGAGATTGTAGCGCGGCACACGATAGGCCGAGGTCACGCGCTCGAAACGGGCCACCGTGCCGAGCGGAATCATGTCGCCGTTGGCATTGCGCGCGCGCAGGCGCGCGATGTCGTCGACGTCGCGGCGGAAGCCGGCATCGGCCTGCGCGATGACCTCGTAGGTGCGGCCGAGAAAGTTGAAGTCGTTGACATAGGTCGAGCCAAGATAGGTCTGCATCGTGTCGAAGATCTGCGTCGGCGACAGGCCGAGCTTCTCGGCGCGCACCCGGTCGATATCGGCATAGATCGACGGCGTGGAATTGGAAAACAGCGTGAACACGCCGGCGAAAGCATGATCCTGATTTGCCGCGGCGAGGAATTTCTGCGTCGCCGCCATCATCGCCGAAGTGCCGAGACCGGCGCGGTCCTCGATCATCAGCTTGAACCCGCCGGCGGTGCCGAGACCCTGCACCGGGGGTGGGGCGATGGTCAGCGTGAACGCGGTCTGCATCACCGACAGTCGCCTGCGGAGCTCGCCGAGGATGTACTGCGCCGTCTGGCCCTTCTTCACCCGCTCGTCGAAATCGTCGAATTTCGAGAAGATGGTGCCTGTATTGGGCGCGTCGGTGAAGGTCGCTGCCTCGAGCCCGGCGAACGGTACCGCGTGTGCCACGCCCGGCGTATGCATGATGATCTGCGTCGCCTCCTCCACCGCGCGCTGCGTGCGCTCAAGAGAGGCGCCGGGCGGCAACTGCAGGATGGTGATCAGGTAGCCCTGATCCTGGTCGGGAATGAACCCGGTCGGTGCGCGGGCGAACTGGAAACCAGTCAGGCCGATCAAAGCCGCATAGACCAGCAGCACCAGCCCGGAGACCTGGATCATCCGCCGGGTCAGTCGCGCATAGAAGTTCGACAGGCGCTCGAAGCCGCGATTGAACAGATCGGCCGCCGACGCCAGGCCCCGCATCAGCAGCGGACGGCGCACATGATGAGCCCCCGGCGCATGCCCCTTGAACAGCAGCGCGCAGAGCGACGGGCTGAGCGTGAGCGAGACGATGCAGGAGATGATCGTCGAGGCGGCGATGGTGACCGCGAACTGGCGGAAGAACTGCCCCGAGATGCCGGAGATGAACGCGGTCGGCACGAACACCGCGCACAGCGTCAGCGCGATCGCGATCAGGGCGACCGCCACCTCGTCCATCGTGCGGTGAGCCGCCTCGGATGGCGACATGCCCTGGGCGAGATTGCGCTCGACGTTCTCGACCACGACGATCGCGTCGTCCACCACGATGCCGACCGCCAGCACCAGCCCGAACAGAGAAAGGTTGTTGAGCGAGAAGCCGAGCGCTGCCAGCACGGCGAAGGTGCCGATCAGCGACACCGGAATCGCGATCACCGGGATCAGCGACGCGCGCCAGGTCTGCAGGAACGCAATCACAACCAGCACGACGAGGAAGATCGCGATACCGATGGTGACGATCACCTCATGAACCGAACGGGCGATGAACTCGGTCGGATCGTAGATGATCTTGTAGGCCACGCCGGGCGGGAACTCGGCTGCCAGCCCGTTCATCGTGCGCTTGACCTCGGCCTCGACGGCCAGAGAGTTCGCCCCCGGCTGCGCGAACACCAGCAGCGGTACCGCCACACCGTCGTCGAGATAGCCGGCGGTGCCGTAATCCTGCGCGCCGATATCGATATGCGCGACATCACGCACCCGCGTCACGCGGCCGTCGGCATCGGTGCGGATAACGATGTTGCCGAACTGCTCCGGCGTCTCCAGTCGCCCCAGCGTCTGCACGTTGAGCTGGTAGGCGTTGGGCGAATGCACCGGCGGCTGGTTGAGCACGCCGGCCGAGACCTGCACGTTCTGCGCGCGCAGGGCCGAGATCACGTCCGATGCATTCAGTCCCAGCGCCGCCACCCTGTCCGGATCGAGCCAGACCCGCATGGCGTAGTCCTGGCCGCCGAAGATCTGCACGTCGCCGACGCCCGAGAGGCGGGCGAGGATGTCCTTCACATGCAGGGTCGCGTAGTTCGACAGATAAAGCTGGTCGCGCGACCGGTCCGGCGAGATCAGATGCACCACCAGCAGGATGTCGGGCGTCGCCTTGCGCACCGAGACGCCGATGCGCTGCACATCCTCCGGCAGGCGCGGCAGCGCGTCGGTGACGCGGTTCTGGGTCAGCACCTGCGCGGTGTTGAGGTCGGTGCCGATGGCGAAGGTGACGGTGATGGTCAGCTTGCCATCGCCCGTCGACTGGCTGGACAGGTATAGCATGTTCTCCACGCCGTTGACCTGCTGCTCGATCGGGGTGGCGACGGTGCGGCTGACCACGTCGGCCGAGGCACCCGGATACGAGGTGGTGATCTGCACCGTCGGCGGCACGATCTCGGGATATTGCGCGATCGGCAGGGTGAACAGCGCACCCGCACCCACCAGCGTGATGAACACGCTGACCACGATGGCCAGCACCGGCCGGTCGATGAAGCGATGGAAGAACTGCATGATGTCGCCTCAGGCCGGACCGTCCGATTTGATGCTGCCTCGCACGGCGTTCACCTTCGCGCCGGGGCGGACCAGCATCAGGCCGCCGATGATGACGCGATCGTTCGGATCGAGCCCCGCGGTGACCACCCGCAGGCCCTGCGTCACGGCCCCGGTGGCGACCGGCTTGGGTACCACCGATCCGTCATGACCGACGGTCATGACGATCTGCTGCGACTGGTCCGACATCACCGCCGCATCCGGCACCAGCATCGCCGGCGCAGGGTTGGCGAGCGGCAGCCGCACGCGGGCGAACTCGCCCGGGGTGAGCGCTGCATCGGCGTTGGCCAGCGTCGCGCGCGCCCTGATCGTGCCGGAGGCGCGGTTGACGGCATTGTCGATGAAGTCGAGCGTGCCGCGCAGGCGGAAATCCCGGCTCTCGCCAAGGGCGATCTCCACCGCCGGCGGTGCCGCATCATGCGCATGCGCGCGGCCGTAGGTCACGAAATCCGCCTCGCTCATGTCGAAGTCGACATAGATCGGATCGATCGACACCAGCGTCGCCAGCAGCGAGTTCGCCGACCCGCCGGTGCGGCTGCCGCTGATCAGCGCGCCGACCGAAACCTGGTGCGCGCCGATGCGGCCGGTGAAGGGTGCGCTGATGCGGCAGTAGTCGAAATCGAGCTGCGCGTCGCGCACCGCCGCCTCCGCGCCGGCCAGGGTCGCCTGGGCGGCATCGAGATCGGCCTGGCGCTGGTCGACCACCTGCTGGCTGCCGAAATCGTCCTGGCGCAGGCGCTTCGCCCGCCACAGCTCCTGTGCCGCCAGCGACACCCGCGCCTGCGCCCCGCGCAGCGTGGCGACCGCCTGGGCGACCTTGATCTGATAGGGGCGCGCGTCGATCTCGAACAGCAGGTCGCCCTTGTGGACCAGCTGACCGTCATGGAAATGGATCGCGGTCAGCGTGCCGCCGACCTGGGCGCGCAGCTGCACCGTGTCGACGGCAGAGAACTGGCCGAGGAACTCGGTCGGCACCGCCAGCGTGCGCGAAAGCGGCGTGGCGACGGTAACGGTCGGCGGGGGCCCGCCCGCCCCCTGCGCGCGCGCAGGCAGGCAGCCGACGCAGGCGGTCAGCGACATTGCCGCCATGAACGCCCCCGTTCGCCGGCGCGAACGGACGGCCGCGAGCCAGCTGGCCTGAGAATCTGCGGGCATGGGCGTCTTTCCTGCATCCGATCGGCGACGTATGGCGTTCTGTACCGCACGATACGATTCGACCTTGAATGAAGGCGTCCAGAATCGATTTTCAACCCTCGCGCGCCGAAAAACCTCGGCCGCCCGATTTGCACGGGGACCATTCGATGGGTAGACCGCTGGGCTTCGATCCGAAGGTCGCGATCCGCGCAGCGCTGGCGGTGTTCTGGGCCAAGGGCTTCGAAGGCGCGACGCTCAGCGAACTGACCGAGGCGATGCAGATCAGCCGCCCGTCGCTCTACGCCACGTTCGGCGACAAGGAGACGCTCTTCCACAAGGCGATGAAATGCTACGATCTCGGGTATATGGGATTTTTCGACGACGCACTGGCCGATCCATGCGTCGACGAGGCGATCCGGCGTATCGTCGATGGCTTTCTCGACCTCAACACCTCCGAGACCCACCCGCACGGCTCGCCCGACACGGTGGGGGCGCTGGTCTGCTCGGATGCGGCCGACTCCGTTCGTCGCTGGCTACTGGAGCGGCGCCAGAAGCGCGAGGCGGCGCTGGCCGCGCGCTTTGCCAAGGCCGTCGAAGAGGGGCAGTGGCCGCCGGGAACCGACACGCACGGGCTTGCGGCGTATCTGATGACCTTGCTGCACGGCATGGATGTGCAGGCGGCATCGGGCGCCTCGCGCAAGCGCCTGCAGCAGATTGTCGGACTTGGCCTGGCGGTGATCCCGAAAGCCACAGCGTAAGCCCTCGCCCGGTTGCACCGCCCCGCTCTGCTTTGCCTAGTACTGGCCAAATCTGACCAGGGTATGCAAGCAGTCTAGGATCAGGTGTCCTTCGGGTCGACCGAGCGGAACCCGAACGTCTCGTAACGCGGCGTGACCCTTCCGTCGGCCACATCGATCACCATGAACCCCTCCGGCGTGCCGAGCCTCGTGCCATGCCACCAATTGCCGCTGACCGCGCCGCCGGTGATGTAGGGCACGCCGTGCCATTCGACGCGCTCGACGACATGGGTATGGCCCTGCAGCACGGCGATGACGTTCACATCGTCGAACAGCGGCAGCACCTCGTGCGCGTTGGCGACGGTGAGGGCGTGATGCGTCGGCAGATCGGCCGGATCCATGTAGTCGGCGATCGCGCTGACCAGCGGAATATGGGTCACGACGATGATCGGCGTGCCGGCCGGCTGTGCCGCGAGATCGGCCTTCAGCCAGGCGAGCTGGACCGCATCGATGCGCCCCTCATAGGCGCGGTCGGCGGTCACCCCGATCGAGTCCAGAATGACGAAATGCACGCCCTTGTGGTCGAAACTGCGATACAGGCTGCCGAAGGCGTCCTCGAAATACTTCTTGCCGTAGAGCGGATCGTCTGGCCGCGCGCCGCTTTTGGTGTAGATGCCGAACAGATCGTGGTTGCCGATCGTGTCATGGACCGGCAGCGACAGGTCCTGCGCGGTGCGCTTGTAGAGATCCATCAGCATGGTCGCGCGCGTCGCCGGCACGCCGAGCGCGTCGAAGACGTGGTCACCGCCCTGGATGACCAGGTCCGCGCGGAGGGTGCGGGCCTTCGCATAGGCCAGCCGGCAGCCATGGGTCGCCTCGAGTTCCGGCTGCTGATGGGTGTCGGTGATGAACAGGAAGGTGAACGGCGCATGAGCCCGCAGCGGCGGGCGTTGCGCCGAGCGCGCCGCATGGGCGAGCAGGGGCAGCGCTGGGGCCATCGACAGCAGGCGTCGGCGCGGCAGCTTCAGCATCCCGCCTCGGGACCCGGCGGCATCGCTGGTTGGGTTCATCGCTCCGGTCTCCTTGAAGAACGAGAGCCGGGCGCCGCACCGTTACTAGCGTGGCAACAGGCCCTGCTCGGAAAAATGGGTGAAACGGCCGTTGCCGACGATGACATGGTCCAGCACCGCCACCCCGAGCAGCGCACAGGCTTCCGACACCATGCGCGTCATCGCCAGATCCTCGGCGGACGGCGTCGGATCGCCGGTCGGGTGGTTGTGCACCAGGATCAGCCCGTCGGCGCCCAGGTCGAGCGCGCGACGGACTACCTCGCGCGGATAGACCGGCGTGTGGTTGACGGTGCCGCGTGCCTGCGCCTCATCGGCGATCAGCCGCCCTTGCCCGTCGAGAAACAGGATGTGGAACTGCTCGACCTTCTCGCGCGACAGCACCGAAGCGAGGTAGGCGCGCAGCCGCACAGGATCGGCCAGCACCGGTTGGCCCTGCACCGAGGCCCGCGCCATGCGCAGCGCCGCCTCCTGCAACAGCCGGATGGCCGCGAGCCCGTGCGTGCCCAGACCGGAAATGCCGCGCAGTTCGGCGTCAGGCGCGCTCAGCAGGGCCGCGAAGCTGCCGAACCGGCCGATCAGCCGGGCCGCGAGCGCCGTGGCGTCATGCCCCTGCATCGCCGCACCCAGCAGCAGTGCGGCGAGCGCCACATCATGGGCCTGAGCCGGCTCCGCCGCCTGGGTTGGGGCCGACGCGGCCGTGGCGCGCTCCGCTCCCGCATCGCGCCGGCCCCGTGCCCAGCGCAGCGCACCCTCGGCGAAGCCGGGGCGCGGGGGTCTCTGATCCGCCTGCCTCGTGACCATCCGTTACCGTCCAATCCGTGCTGCGCCATTGACCGACGCCGCCGCGCCGCGACAATGAACTGCTACACCGTGCCGGAACCGCCACCCACCATGCTGACCCGACCCCTCGACGGCGCCTCCATCCTGCTCGATCTCGACGGGACGCTGATCAATTCGCAAAAGGCCATCCTCGACAGTCTGTTTCACTCGATGCGCGCGGTCGGCCAGGAGCCGGATCCGCAGGGCGACTATCGCTGGGTGATCGGACCGCCGCTGCATGACGTGGTGGGCGCCATCCTCGATCCGTTCACACCCGAACGCGCCGAATCCGCGATCACGGCCTACCGGGCACATTATGCGACGCTGGGAATGCTGGCGAGCCCGTTGTTCGAGGGCATCGAGGCCCTGCTCGACCGGCTGCGCGCGCAGGGCGCAAAGCTCTATCTCGCCACCTCGAAGCCGCTGCACATGGCGCGCCCGATCCTCGCCGCGCACGGCCTGCTCGACCGCTTCGCCGCCACCTACGGCGCGCGCCCCGATGACAGCGGGGCGGAGAAGCCCGAGCTGATCGGCGAACTGATCGCCCGCGAGGGGGTCGATCCCGCCCGCGCGGTGATGGTCGGCGACCGCCGCTTCGACATCAGCGGCGCGCATGCCAACCGCCTGCGCGCGATCGGCGTGCTGTGGGGATTCGGCGGTCTCGACGAGCTCGAACAGGCCGGCGCGGAGGCGATCGTCGCCGATCCGGAGGCCCTCTACGACGCCATCGTCGAGCAGATCTCGGCCGCCGCCCGACATGACGGGCGACACGGCACACCCGCCCGGCAAACCACGCTCTCCCAGCCCTCCGGCTGAGCCCGGGGGTGTGCCCCCGGAGCGGCGGTTCGCATCAACGACCGGTGGGCGGCAGGGCGGCGACAGAGGTCAGCTGTCCGGTGGCGAAGGCCAGCGTCGCCGCTGAGGCCAGCACCTGCGCAATGGCCTGCGCCAGCGTCGCGTTGGCCCGGTCGCGCTGGCTGGCCAGTGGCGGAAGGTGTCGGCATCGGAGGTGTAGGCCAGCCGGGCGGCCTTCGCCTGCTCGACCGCAGCCCGATAGCGGGCGATTCCGGAGGCCAGCTCGTCATAGGCCATCGCCACCTCGCGCATCGCATGGCCCTCGGCCTGCTGGAGGCGGTCACGCTGCTCGGCCTCCCGGCTCTCGGCGAGGCGGATGCGGTGTGACGTCGCGCGTATCGTTGCACGCCCCCAGGATGGCTGCCACCAGCAAGGCCGCAAATCGTGAGGCGAGCGGACTCAACGGTCGGTCATGATCGAGGCACCGACCAGCCTCAGACCGGCCATGGGCTCGGCGTCAAGATGCTGCCCAGCCGTCACCCCCCTTCCTTGTCGATGCCGGCGTCCGCCGCCATTCGTTGGGTCACAGCATTCCGCGCTGACGCAGGCTGGTCCAGCCTCCCCCGCAGCCGACCATGGTATCGTGCAGCACCACGCTGAGCAGCGTCGAGGCGCGTCCCAGCTCGGCCGACAGCGCTGCCGCCTCCTGCAGGCTCGCCGCCCCGGCGCGGGCTTCGACATGCAGCGCGATCAGTGCGGTCGCATGCAGCGCCAGCGCGCGCGCCAGCACCGCACGCCCGACCAGCGCGCGGCTGCCGGGCAGCACCGCCTCGTCGGCCAGCAGCCGGTTGCGGTTGTCGAGGTACAGCATCCGCCATTGCCCGGGCTCGATCTGGGTGGCGCTGCGGTCGAGATAGGCGCCGAGCTGTGTCCAGTCGCCGAGTGTGAGCGTCTCGCGCGGCTCGGCCTCGGCCAGTCGCGCAGCCGCGATGCGAGGCAGGCCGAGAATGTCGAGACAATCGGGGGCGAGGTCGAAATCGACTGCGACCGTCTCGCGATCGGTCCGCAGCACGCCGTCCAGCGAGCCGTAGCGGTTGATCATCGCCTTGGCGAGCGGCTTGGTGTCTCGACGCGGGATGCCGAGAAACAGCAGCATCTCCAGAATCTCGTAATCGGCGAGGCTGTCCGCCCCCGCGCCCAGCAGCCGCGCCCGCATCCTCGCGCGGTGCCCGGTCGGGCCCGTGGACCGGAAAGCAGGCGGCACGAGGCCGGGCAAAGCGACGTCTGAGACGATGGTATCCGGCACGGCTACGGCGACGATCCTCTTCGTTACGCAGCAGGATAGGGTCATTTGTCGACCGGCGTCTGTCTCAAGAACATTGCCGCCGAGACATCCTGCGTCCATCTCCGCCCCCGGGCGAGCGATCGGGCGAACTGGCGAAGCACCCCTCTTTGTTCTATGTTCGTTGCCATGAGTGACTATCTCGACCGGCTGAATCCCGAGCAGCGCGACGCGGTGCAGAGCCTCGACGGCCCGCTGCTGGTGCTGGCCGGCGCGGGCACCGGCAAGACCCGCGTGCTGACCACCCGTTTCGCCCATATCCTGCTGTCGGGGCGCGCCAGCCCGCATCAGGTGCTGGCCGTCACCTTCACCAACAAGGCCGCCCGCGAGATGCGCGAGCGCGTCGGCGCCATCCTCGGCCATCCGGCCGAGGGGCTCTGGCTCGGCACCTTCCATGCGCTATGCGCGCGCATGCTGCGCCGCCATGCGAGCGAACTCGGCCTGACCTCCTCGTTCACCATCCTCGACACCGACGACCAGCTCCGACTGCTCAAGCAGGTGATGGAGGCGCACCGGATCGATGCCAAGCGCTGGCCGGCGCCGGGGCTGATGGGGGCGATCCAGCGCTGGAAGGATCGCGGCCTTACCCCCGACCGCATCACGCCCGCCGAGGACACCGAGTTCGGCGGCGGTGCCGCGCGCGCCATCTATGCCGACTACCAGGCCCGGCTGATCACGCTGAATGCGTGCGATTTCGGCGACCTGCTGCTCCACGTCACCGAGCTGCTGCGCACCCGGCCCGAGATCCTCGACGGCTATCACAGGCTGTTTCGCTACATCCTGGTCGACGAGTATCAGGACACCAACGTGGTGCAGTATCTGTGGCTGCGCCTGCTCGCCCAGCGCGCCGATGCACCCGCCAACATATGCTGCGTCGGCGATGACGACCAGTCGATCTATTCCTGGCGCGGCGCGGAGGTGGAGAACATCCTTCGCTTCGAGGCGGATTTCCCCGGCGCGAAAGTGGTCCGTCTCGAACGCAACTATCGCTCCACCGCGCCGATCCTCGCCGCCGCCGCCGGGCTGATCGCCCATAACGACGCGCGCCTCGGCAAGACCCTGCGCCCAGGGCGCAACGACGCCTCCGGCGAAAAGCTCACCGTCGCCGCATTGTGGGATTCCGACGAGGAGGCGCGCTTCGTCGGCGAGCGCATCGAGAACCTTCGCCGCGACGATCACAGGCTTTCGGAAATTGCCATCCTGGTGCGCGCCGGCTTCCAGACCCGCGCCTTCGAGGAGCGGCTGATCACGCTCAACATCCCCTATCGCGTCATCGGCGGCCTGCGCTTCTACGAACGTGCCGAGATCCGCGACGCGCTCGCCTATCTGCGCTGCGTGGTGCAGCCCGCCGACGATCTCGCCTTCGAGCGCATCGTCAATGTCCCGCGCCGCGGTGTCGGCGATGCAGCCCTCGCCAGCCTGCACGCCCATGCGCGCGCGCGTTCCATCCCGCTGATCTCCGCGGCCGCCGAGATGATCGACAGCGGCGGCGTGAAGGGTCGCGTGCGCGACAATCTTCGCGCACTCATCACGCTGTTCGCCGAATGCCGCGACGATCTCGACCGCGGCGTGCTTGGCCATGTCGCCGTCGTCGAGCGCCTGCTCGACGAGAGCGGATACACCGCGATGTGGAAGGCGGACAAATCCCCCGACGCGCCCGGCCGGCTCGACAACCTGTCCGAACTCACCCGCGCCATCGCCGAATTCGAGACTTTGGCCGGGTTTCTCGAACATGTCTCGCTGGTGATGGACAATGACGAGAGTGCGGGCGACGACAAGGTCAACCTGATGACGCTGCATGGCGCCAAGGGCCTCGAGTTCGACAGCGTGTTCCTGCCCGGCTGGGAAGAGGGGCTGTTTCCGTCGCAGCGTTCGCTCGACGAGGGCGGCAACAAGGCGCTCGAGGAGGAGCGTCGCCTGGCGTATGTCGGCATCACCCGTGCACGTCGCCGCGCCATCCTCAGCCACGCCGCCAACCGGCGCATCTACGCCAACTGGCAGAGCTCGATCCCCAGCCGCTTCCTCGAGGAAATCCCCTCCGAGCATGTCGAACAGACCGGATCGGCGGCCTTCGCCCGCGAGCAGGTCCGCAACGCACCGCCGGTGTTCGGCAGCCCGTTCGGGCTGACCGCGCGCCGGCCGAAGACGATCGAGGCCTGGGAACAGCCCGCCCGTCCGGCACGCAGCAGCGCCATCGCGGTGGGTGCGCGGGTGTTTCACCAGAAATTCGGCTACGGAACCGTGACCTCGGCAGAGGACGGGCGGCTCGACGTGACGTTCGAGAAGGCGGGGAGCAAGCGGGTGATGGATAATTACGTGGAGATGGTGTGATGTTCTTTCTCGAAAGAAAGAACCAAGGAACTTTCGAATTTTCTGGCGGCTGCGGGGGGATTTGCGGTCTTGCGAGCTACCCGGAAGAGAATTTCTGATGCGCACCACCGCCCCGATGCTGTTCACCCCGCCGGCCACCGCCGGCGCCCGCCACGCCACACGGCTGGAAACCCTCTCCGTCACCGTGCCGGAGGCCGCCGTCGAGCCCTATGAGCAGGCGTTTCTGTCGGTCTGCGCCACCGTGGGCATGTTCGAGGCCGATGACGAGCAGCTCTTCTGGCGCATCGAGGGCGTCAAGCAGGCCGGTCAGGGCGAGGCGGAGCTCGAAGCAGGTCTCGCGCTGGCCGCCCTGCTGAGCGGCCACGAGGCGGAACTCAGCCGTGAGCCGACCGAGGCCGAGGGCTGGCTGGCGCGGATCTACGAATCGTTTCCCGAGCAACGCATCGGCCGCCGTTTCGCCGTGCGCGGCACGCATCTGCCCCGCACCACGCCGCGTGAGAACGGGCGGCTGGTGCTCACGCTCGATGCCGGCATCGCGTTCGGCTCCGGCGAGCACGGCTCGACGCGCGGCTGCCTGCGCGCCTTCGAGGCTGTCGCGCATCGCCGCCCACGCCGGATCCTCGATCTCGGCACCGGCACCGGCGTCCTGGCCATGGGTGCGGCCGCCCTGCTGCGCCGAAAGGTGCTGGCGACCGACATCGAGCCATGGTCGGTGCGCGTGACGGCAGAGAACGCAAATCTGAACGGGCTCGGCAATCTGGTGCGCGCCGAGCTCGGCAATGGCTGGCGGACGCGGGCGATCACCCGTGCGGCGCCGTTCGACCTGGTGTTCGCCAACATCCTCGCCCGTCCGCTCTGCGCGATGGCCGGCCAGCTCGCCGCGCATCTCGCTCCGGGCGGCACCGCCATCCTCGCCGGGCTGCTGGATTCGCAGGCCAACATGGTGCTTTCGGCCCATCGCCGGGCGGGGCTGGTGCTGGAACGGCGCCTGCACGAAGGACAATGGACCACGCTGATCCTGCGGAGGCTGCCAGAACGCTGATGCCGCCCATCACGCAACTGTCACGCGACGAGGGGTGACACCGACCGCCATCCTGCGTTCAGTCCGCAGGAGCTTGATGCAGCGCAAGGACCGATCCTGCGCGCGAGTGGAAGGATGGACGGCATGAACGACACACCCCGACCCGATTCACTGACCACCGAGCTGCTGAGCGATGACGAGTTGCACCGCATCGACGGGTGGTGGCGGGCGGCGAACTACCTGACTGTCGGACAGATCTACCTGATGGCCAACCCGCTGCTGCGCGAGCCGCTCGCGCCGGAGCACATCAAGCCACGCCTGCTGGGCCACTGGGGCACCTCGCCGGGGCTGAGCCTGATCTACGTGCATCTCAATCGGCTGATCGTGAAATACGATCTCGACGTGATCTATATGGCCGGCCCCGGCCATGGCGGGCCGGCGCTGGTGGCGAATGTCTGGCTCGAAGGCAGCTACAGCGAGTTCTACCCGGAAATCACCGCCGACGCGCCCGGCATGCTGAAGCTGTTCCGGCAGTTCTCCACCCCCGGCGGCATCCCCTCGCACGTCTCCGTCCCAACCCCCGGCTCGATCCACGAGGGGGGCGAACTCGGCTACGTGCTGGTGCACGCGTTCGGCGCGGTGATGGACAACCCCGACCTCATCGTCACCGCCGTGGTCGGCGACGGCGAGTCGGAGACCGGGCCGCTGGCCGGGAGCTGGAAGGGGATCGATTTCATCAACCCGGTGCGCGACGGCGCGGTCCTGCCGATCCTGCATCTCAATGGCTACAAGATCGCCGGCCCCACCGTCTGGGCGCGGCATGACGACCGCGATCTCGACGCCTTCTTCCGCGGCCAGGGCTACGCGCCGGTGTTCGTCGAGGGCGACGATCCGGCGACGGTCCATCGGGCGATCGCCGCCGCGCTGGAAGAGTCCGTCACCACCATCCGCGCCATCCAGCGCGATGCGCGCGCCAACGGGTTGCGCGGCCGCCCGCACTGGCCGCTGATCGTGCTGCGCACGCCGAAGGGCTGGACCGGACCGAAATTCGTCGACGGCAAGCCGATCGAAGGCACGTTCCGCGCTCATCAGGTGCCGGTCGCCGACACACGCAACAATGCCGAACACCGACGCATCCTCGAGGACTGGATGCGCAGCTACCACCCCGAGGAGCTGTTCGACGAGGCGGGCAGGTTGCGCGCCGAATACGCCGCCCTCGCCCCCGCCGGCGCCCGGCGGATGGGCGCGAATCCGCAGGCCAATGGCGGGCTGCTGATGACACCGCTCGCCCTGCCCGAGTGGCAGGACTACGCACTGCATCTCGAACATCCCGCCACGGAACGCATCGGCTCGACCGCTGTGCTCGGTCAGTATCTGCGCGACATCTATCGCGCCAACCCGCACAATTTTCGCCTGTTCTGCCCCGACGAGACCAACTCCAACCGTCTCGGCGCGGTGTTCGAGGTCTCCGATCGCTGCCTCGTCAGCACCATCATCCCCGGTGACGACCACATCTCGCCCGAGGGCCGCGTGATGGAGGTGCTCAGCGAACACAACTGCCATGGCTGGCTGGAAGGCTACACGCTGACCGGGAGGCATGGGCTGTTCGCCACCTACGAAGCCTTCGCGATGATCGTCGATTCGATGGCGATGCAGCACTCGAAATGGATCGAGCATGCCAAGCGGGTTCCGTGGCGCGCCGACATCCCGTCGCTGAACTACCTGCTGACCTCGACCTGCTGGCGCAACGACCATAACGGCTTCAGCCACCAGGGGCCGGGCTTCATCGACACCATCATCCACCGCAAGCCCACGGTCGCGCGTGTCTATCTGCCGCCCGACGCGAACTGCCTGCTGTCGGTCGCCGATCACTGTTTCCGCAGCGTCAACTACCTGAACCTGATCGTCATCGACAAGCAGCCGCAACTGCAGTGGCTCACCCTCGAGGAGGCGACGGCGCATTGCGCGGCCGGCGCCGGCACATGGCCGCGATACAGCCGCAATCCCGAACGTCCCGACATCGTGCTGGCCTGCGCCGGCGACATCCCGACCCAGGAAATCATCGCGGCCGCCTCGATGCTGCGGCAATACCTTCCCGACCTTGGCGTCAGGATCGTCAATGTCGTCGATTTGATGCGCCTAGCGCCCGCGGACCGTCACCCGCACGGCATGTCGGACGAGGAATTCATCTCGATCTTCACCGCCGGCACGCCGGTGGTGTTCGCCTTCCATGGCTACGCCGGCGTCATCCACGACATCCTGCATGGCCGAGACGCGCATGAGCGTTTCCACGTGCGCGGCTACCAGGAGGAGGGCACCACCACCACGCCGTTCGACATGGTGGTGCTCAACGGCATCAGCCGGCTGCATCTCTGTCTCGATGTCGTGCGCTACGTGCCGGGCCTGCTGACCAAGGGTGCGGCGCTGGTCGCCGAGTGCAATCGGCTGCTCGCAGAACACGAGGTCTATATCCGCGAACATCTTGAGGACATGCCGATCGTTGCCGACTGGGTGTGGACGGATGGCTGAGCTGATCGCGGCGCTGAACGCCGGCTCGTCGAGCATCAAGTTCGCGCTCGCCGAGACCGACGGTGCCGCGATCGGCGCGCGTCGCCTGTCGGGCGAGCTCGAAGGCCTGCACACCGCGCCGCATCTGCGCATCCGCGACCAAGGCGGCAACACGGTCGAGGAACGGCGCTGGTCGGCCAAGACGGATCACGACGAACTGCTCGACATGCTGCTCGGCTGGATCGACCGGCATATCGCCCCCGACCGGCTGATCGCGGTCGGCCATCGCGTGGTGCATGGCGGCACGGTCTTCACCGCTCCGGTCCGCATCGACGATGATGCGATCACGCAGATCGACGCGCTGACCCCCCTCGCCCCGCTGCACCAGCCATTGTCGCTTGCCCCAATCCGCGCCATCGGCAAGCTGCGTCCCGGCCTGTTACAGGTGGCCTGTTTCGACACCGCCTTCCACCGCACCATGCCTCCGGTCGCCGCGCGCTACGGCCTGCCGCGACGCTACGAGGCTGAGGGCATTCGTCGCTACGGGTTCCACGGCCTGTCCTACGAGCATATCGCGTCGATGGTGCCGAAGGGCCGCACCATCGCCGCCCATCTCGGCAACGGCGCGAGCCTGTGCGCCCTGCGCGACGGGGAAAGCATCGACACCACCATGGGCTTCACCGCGCTCGACGGGCTGGTGATGGGCACGCGCTGCGGATCGATCGATCCCGGCGCGCTGCTCTACATCCAGCAGACCGAACAGCGCTCCGCGGCCGACATGCAGGACATGCTCTACCACGACAGCGGCCTGCTCGGCGTCTCCGGCCTGTCATCGGACATGCGCGACCTGCTCGCCTCCGACGCCCAACCCGCACGCGAGGCGGTGGAGCTGTTCGTCTACCGGATCGCCCGCGAGACCGGCGCGCTGGCCGCCTCGCTCGGCGGGCTCGACACGCTGATCTTCACCGCCGGCATTGGCGAGCACATGGCCGCGATCCGGCAGTCCGTGTGCGAGCGTCTGGCCTGTTTCGGCGTGCATCTCGACGCCCAGGCCAATGCCCGGCATGATCCGGTGATCTCGGCCGGCACGTCGACGGTGAGCGTCCGCATCGTCCCCGCCGACGAGGAAGCGGTGATCCTGCATGAGACCCTCGTCCTGCTCTGAGTGCGTCCTGACGGCACCTCCCGACCCTGAAGCGCCGAGCGATGTGGTCGGTCCGAGCCGCCCGCATCTGCTGCGCGTGCTCGGCCCCGGCCTGATCACCGGCGCGTCCGACGACGATCCGAGCGGCATCGCCACCTATGCCCAGGCCGGCGCGCAGTTCGGTTATACGCTGGGCTGGACGATGCTGTTCACCTACCCGTTGATGGTGGCGATCCAGATGATCAGTGCGAGGATCGGCCGCGTCACCGGTCATGGCATCGCAGGCCTGCTGCGGCTGCACTATCCGCGCTGGCTGCTCGACATCACGGTGGGTCTGCTGCTGGTCGCCAATGTCATCAATCTCGGCGCCGATCTGGGCGCGATGGCCGATGCGCTCGCCCTGCTGCTGCCTGGACCGAGACCACTGTATGTGATCGGCTTCTGCGCGCTGTGCGTCGGGCTTCAGGTCTTTCTGAATTACGCCCGCACCGTGCGTGTGCTCAAGTGGCTCAGCCTCGCCCTGTTCGCTTATGTCGCGACCGCCGCCATCGTGCATGTGGACTGGCCGGCCTTCACTCTCGCCCTGCTGGTTCCGCATCTTCCCCCGACCCGGGACGGGTTGACCATGCTGGTTGCCATCCTCGGTACCACGATCAGCCCCTACCTGTTCTTCTGGCAGGCCTCGGAGGAGGTCGAGGACCTCGCCGTGCATCCCCGGCGGATCGACCTGCTCGACGCACCCGCCCAGGGCCGCGCCGCCCTGCGCCGCATCCGCACCGATACGCTGGTCGGCATGGCGTTCTCGAATCTCGTCGCGCTCGCCATCATCGTCACCACCGCGGCGACCCTGCATGTGCGCGGCATCACCGACATCGCCACCTCCGCGCAGGCGGCGGAGGCGCTGCGGCCGATCGCCGGCCGTTTCGCGGCCCTGGTCTTCACCATCGGCATCGTCGGCACCGGGCTGCTGGCGGTGCCGGTGCTGGCCGGGTCGGCTGCCTATGCAATCGGCGAGGCGCGGCACTGGCCGACCGGGCTTGGCCGCCGCCCGCGCGAAGCGCGCGCCTTCTACGCCACCCTGGTCGCCGCCACGGTGATCGGCGCGGCGATCAACTTCACCTCCATCGACCCGATCCGCGCCCTGCTGCTCAGTGCCGTGCTCAACGGCATCGTCGCGGTGCCGGTGATGGCGCTGATGATGCTGATCACCGCACGGGCCGACATCATGGGCAAGTTCGCCGTGCGTGGCACGTTGCGCCTGCTGGGCTGGCTGGCGACCGCGCTGATGGCGGGAGTGGTCATCGCGATGCTGGTCTGAGCCGGAAAATCGCCAGCGCGCAACCCGCACTGATCAGGCCCACTGCGACCAGATACAGACAGATCCAGACCGGCGACCCGCCGCCCAGCCCGAGCAGCCAGGTGGCGATGATCGGCAGCAGTCCGCTCGCGAACACGCCGGAGAGTTGATAGACGACCGAGATGCCGGTGTAGCGGACTTCAGGTGCGAACAGATCGGCGAACAGCGCCGATTCCGGCGCGTAGCACAGCGAATAGAACACCCCGAGCGGCAGAATGACACCAAGTGCCACGCCGACCGGATCGCCATGATCCATCAGCCAGAACGACGGATACGCCGACGCCGCCAGCAACAGCGCGCCGATCGCATACGGGATTGCCCGGCCCCAGCGATCCGACAGCCTGCCGACGACGGGGATCAGAACGGTCAGCACGACCGCCGCCACGGTCACCGCCGCCAGCGCACGTCCTCGCGGCACGTGCCGATACTGCGACAGATACAGCACCGAGAACACCGAATAGGTGTTGAACGCCACCCCCTCGATGCACCGCGCGCCCATACCCAGCCACAGCTCGCGCGGATAGTCGCGCAGCATGTCGCGCAGCGGCAGCCGCACTAGCTTGCGCTCGCTGCGCGCGCGCTCGAATTCAGGCGTCTCGAGCACCTTGAGCCGGATGTACAGCCCGATCGCCACCAGCACCACGCTGAGCAGGAACCCGACCCGCCAGCCCCACTGCATGAACGCCGCCTCCGGCAGCAGCGACATCACGCCGACCACACCCGAGGCGAGACACAACCCGATCGAGAGACCGAGCTGCGGCAGGGCGGCGTAGAAACCGCGCTTTCCGGGCGGCGCCGTCTCGTAGGCCATCAGCACCGCCCCGCCCCACTCGCCCCCGATGCCCACGCCCTGCAGCAGGCGCAGCGCGAACAGCGCGACCGAAGCCGCCGGGCCGATCTGCGCGTAGGTCGGCAGCAGGCCGATCAGCGTGGTGGACACCCCCATGATGAGCAGTGTCGCCACCAGCACGCGCTTGCGCCCCAGCCTGTCACCGAGATGGCCGAAAATCACCCCACCGATCAGCCGCGAGACGAAGCCCATCGCGAAGGTCGAATAGGCGAGAAGTTCGGAAAGAGCATCGCTGTGCGAGGGAAAATACAGTCTCGACAGCACGATCCCGGCGACGATGCCGTAGAGGAAGAAATCATACCATTCGATGATCGCGCCGATCGTCCCGGCGAGGATCACGCGGCGGAGGTGGGCCTCCGGGGCGTCGCCCCGGCCCCCGCCAGAAGCCTGAGGCTCCTGGACCTGCATCCGTTTCACAGGCGCGCTGCGAGCCGGGTGCCCTGGTCGATGGCACGCTTCGCATCCAGTTCGGCGGCGACATCGGCGCCGCCGATCAGATGCACGGAGCGGCCCTGGGCGAGCAACGGGGCATGCAACTCGCGCAAGGGCTCCTGGCCGGTGCACAGCACGATGGTGTCGGCCTCGATCAACGTCGGGTCGTGGCGCTCCGGGCCGTGGGTGATGTGCAGCCCGTCGGCGTCGATGCGTTCGTAGTTGATGCCGCCGATCAACGTCACGCGCAGTTTCCTGAGCTGTGCGCGATGGATCCACCCGGTGGTCTTGCCGAGAGCCTTGCCGAGCGGCGCGGGCTTGCGCTGCAGCAGCGTGATCGCGCGGGCCGGCGGCGGGACGTGTGCACCCTTGACCCCACCTCGCGAGACGGCCGGGTCGGTCACACCCCATTCCTCGCGCCAGAGTTCGGGCGACAGCGCCGGCGAGACACCCGCAGTGCCGAGATACTCGGCCACGTCGAAGCCGATGCCGCCCGCACCCAGGATCGCCACCCGCTCGCCCACCGCCCGGCGTCCACGCAGCACGTCGACATAGCTCAGCACCCGCCCCTCCGCGGCACCTTCGTCCTGGCCGGTGATCCTGGGGTCGCGCGGCAGCACGCCGGTGGCGAGCACCACCTCGTCGTAGCCGACGAGATCCTCTGCGCCGACGCGACGGCCGAGGTGCAGCACGACACCGGTGGTTTCGAGCTTCCTTCGGAAATAGCGGATGGTCTCGGCGAATTCCTCCTTGCCGGGAATGGTCATCGCCATGCTGAACTGGCCGCCGATCCCGTCGGCGTCGTCGAACAGATCGACGTGATGGCCGCGCTCGGCCAGCGTGGTCGCCGCCGCCAGCCCGGCCGGCCCGGCCCCCACCACGGCAACCCGCTTCGGCTGCGCCGCGGGCCCGATCGTCAGCTCCGTCTCGTGGCAGGCGCGCGGATTGACCAGACAGGATACCAGCTTGCTGGCGAATACATGATCGAGGCACGCCTGGTTGCAGGCGATGCAGGTGTTGATCTCGTCGGCACGACCCGCCTGCGCCTTGGCGACGAAACCGGGATCGGCCAACAACGGCCGCGCCATCGACACCATGTCGGCATCGCCCGCCGCCAGGATCGCCTCCGCCGTCTCGGGCGTGTTGATCCGGTTGGTGGCCACCACCGGGATGCCGACCTCCACGCGCAGCTTGCGGGTAATCCAGGTGAAGGCGCCGCGCGGCACCGAGGTGTGGATGGTCGGGATGCGTGCCTCGTGCCAGCCGATGCCGGTGTTGATCAGGCTCGCGCCTGCCGCCTCCACGGCGCGACCGAGCTGGACGATCTCGGTCCAGTCGCTGCCATCGGGGATCAGGTCGAGCATCGACAGGCGGTAGATGATGAGGAAGTCGCGCCCCACTGCCTCACGCGTGCGGCGCACGATCTCCACCGGCAGGCGCATGCGGTTCTCGTATGCACCGCCCCAGCGATCGGTGCGGTGATTGGTGTGCGTGGAGAGGAACTGGTTGATCAGATACCCCTCGCTGCCCATGATCTCGACGCCGTCATAGCCGGCCTCGCGCGCCAGCTTCGCGCAGCGCACGAAGGCGCGGATCTGCCGCTCGACACCGGCCGCAGAGAGGGCACGCGGCCGGAACGGCGAGATCGGCGCCTTGATCGCCGAGGGCGCGACCGCCAGCGGGTGATAGGCATAGCGCCCGGTATGCAGGATCTGCAGCGCGATATGGCCGCCCTCTTCATGCACCGCGTCGGTGATCGCCCGATGCCGCCGCGCGGCCGCCGGCGAGGCCAGCATGCCGGCGAACGGCTTCACCCAGCCGGCGATGTTGGGCGCGAACCCGCCGGTGACGATCAGCCCCACCCCACCCCGCGCCCGCTCGGCGAAATAGGCGGCGAGCCGGGGGATGTCGCGAGCACGGTCCTCGAGGCCGGTATGCATCGAGCCCATCAGCACCCGGTTGCGAAGCTGCGTGAAGCCGAGATCGAGTGGGGCGAGCAGATGCGGGTAGAGGTCGGTCATCGGGCAGTCCGTGTTCGCGTTCCCGCCGAGAGCACCACCATCACCGCCCCGCCGGCAAGCAGGCCCCAGAGCGGCGCGCCGATGCCGGCGACGGTGATGCCCGACAGCACCACCAGCAACGTCACCAGCGCCGGCAGCCGTGACGCCTCCTCGGCCATCGCGCCGGTCAGCGCCGCGGCGAGCGCAGGCAGCAAGGCGAGACCCGCGATCGCCTCGATCAGCAGCGGCGGCGCGACCAGCAGCAGCCGGGCCGCCAGCCCGGCGCCGAGGCCGAGCGCGATATAGACCACCCCGGAGACCACCGAGGCGATCCAGCGCCGTGACGCATCCGCCCCCGCCTCCGGCCCGGCGCAGAGTGCCGCGGTCAGCGCGGCCAGATTGACCGGGATGCCGCCGAACAGTGCGGTGACCACGCTGCCGAGACCGGTGGCGACGAAGCTCCTTCCTGGATCGATCTCGTAGCCATTGGCCCGCATCACCGCGAGACCCGGCAGGTTCTGCGATGCCATCGTCACCAGATACAGCGGCACCGCGAGGCCGAGCACGGCGGCGGTGTTCCAGTGCGGCATCACCAGGTGCGGCCAGGTCAGCACGGGCAGGCTGGCCGGAGCCGCCGCACCCGTCACCGGCGGCACGAGACACAGAACCGCCACCAGCATCGCCAGTGCGATCACCACCGCATAGCGTCGAGCCAGCCGCAATGCGACCAGCCAGGCCAGGATCGGCGGGATCGCCTGCAGCGGGAACCGCACCACCGCCTGCGCCGGGGCGAGGCAGATGCCGGCCAGGATACCGGCCAGCATCGCATTGGCGAGCGGCATCGGGATCGCGGCCACCGCCCGGCCGAGCGGCCGCGCCAGCCCGGTGGCGACGATCAGCACCGCGGTCAGCGCAAACGCTGCCACCGCGATGCCGAAATCCGCGCCCTGCGTGCCGGCCCCGATCAGCAGCGCCGCCCCGGGCGTGGACCACGCCATGGTGATCGGCTTGCGCGACCGCAGCCCCAGCCCGACCGCCAGCGCCCCCTGCACGAGGCACAGCACCAGCAGCGCGCCGGCGGCGGTGCTGGCATCGGCCCCCACGGCGGCGAGACCCTGCAGGATGATGGCGAAGGTGGCGGTGAAGCCCACCAGGGCCGCGAGCACGCCGGCCACCACCGGCGCATGCAGGTCGACGGAGGCGGGCGGAGTCGCGGTTGCTGTCATGCCGGCAGCATAACCAGCCATCCGCCCCTGTCAGCCGATTGCGGGGCAGGCGGAGGGGTGAGACAACGACGCTCATGACCGATACGCTTTCTCCGCCCGAGAAACTCGCCGCCCTGCGCGCCGTGCTGGCGCGCGACGGAGTGCAGGGCTTCCTGCTCACCCGCGGCGATGCGCATCTGGGCGAGTATGTCGCCCCCGATTCCGAGCGTCTCGCCTGGCTGACCGGCTTCACCGGCAGCGCGGGCTGCGCGGTCGTGCTCGCCGAGCGCGCGATGGTGTTCTCCGACGGCCGCTACGTGCTGCAGCTCGAGACGCAGACCGACGGCACGGTCTGGGAGCGCGGCCACATGATCGAGCTGCCGCCCGAGCGCTGGACCGCCGCCGCGGCGCCGGGCGCGCGTGTCGGCTACGACCCGCGCCTGATCAGCGCCGAGATGCTGGCCCGTTTCGAGCGCGCCGGTCTGGTGATGGTGGCCCTCGACCACAACCCGGTCGATGCGGTCTGGACCGACCGCCCGGCACCGCCGCTGGCCCCGGCCCTGCCGCACGAGGCGCGCTTCAGCGGCCGCGACAGCGAGGACAAGCGACGCGCCATCGCCGCCATGATCGCCGAGACCGGCGCGGACGCGGTGGTGCTGACCGACCCGGCCTCCATCGCCTGGCTGCTCAACATCCGCGGCTCCGACGTGCCCTGCACCCCGATCGCGCAGGGGTTTGCCATCCTGCGCGCCGATGCGTCGGTGACGCTCTACATGGCACCCGAAAAGCTGCCCGAGACGACGCGGGCCTGGCTGGGCAATGCGGTCGCCACCGCCGCGCCCGAGCGGATGGCGGCGGATCTCGCCGCCCTCGCGGGCCAGCGCGTGCGCGTCGATCCCGCTGGCAGCGCGGTGTGGTTCGCACAGGCCCTGCGTGCGGCGGGTGCCACAGTGGTGGACGGGCCAGATCCCGTGCTGCTGCCCAAGGCGCGCAAGAACGCCGTCGAACAGGAGGGCGCGCGCTCGGCGCATCTGCGCGACGGCATCGCGCTGGCTAAGTTCCTGCACTGGCTGGACGCCAACGCCGCCGCCACCAGCGAGATCGGCGCCATCGAGGCGCTGGACGGGTTCCGCGCCGAGGCGGCCGAATTCCGCGGCAATTCCTTCGATGCGATTTCCGGCGCCGGACCGGACGGGGCGATCATCCACTACCGCGTCACCCCCGAAACCGACCGGCTGATCGGCGCCGACACCGTCTATCTGATCGATTCCGGCGCCCAGTATCCCGACGGCACCACCGACGTGACCCGTACGGTGTG
Organism: Endobacter medicaginis; assembly: GCF_014192375.1. Lineage (GTDB taxonomy): Bacteria > Pseudomonadota > Alphaproteobacteria > Acetobacterales > Acetobacteraceae > Endobacter > Endobacter medicaginis. Next base: position 340,675 of record NZ_JACHXV010000002.1, read on the forward strand.
GACCGGCCCCTCCCCCGCCCCGGACGAGGTCGCCGATGCCGCGACGCGGGTGCTGCAAGGCCATATCGCGCTGGCCGCGGCGATCTTCCCCAAGGGCACCACCGGCATACGGCTCGACGCGCTGGCGAGGCTGCCGCTGTGGCGTGCCGGACTTGATTACGACCACGGCACCGGCCACGGCATCGGCAGCTTTCTCGCCGTGCATGAGGGCCCGTGCAGCATTTCGCCGCGCTCGCCGCCCGTGCCTCTGGAACCTGGGATGATCCTGTCCGACGAGCCGGGCTATTACCGGCCCGGCGGGTTCGGCATCCGTGCGGAGAACCTGCTGCTGGTGGGCGAGCATACACCGGACGGGCGGTTTCTCGCCTTCGAGACCCTCACCCTCGCCCCCTTCGACCGCCGTCTGATCGCGACCGCTCTGCTGTCGCCGGCCGAGCGCGACTGGATCGACCGCTACCATGCGCGCGTGCTGGCCCAGATCGGCCCGCACGTGCCGGACGCCGTCCGCGCCTGGCTGGCGTCGGCCTGCGCACCCCTCTGAACGCCCGCCCGGGCACAAATAAGCCCTCGGGGGTTGCCTCGCCGCGCACATTGGTCGAAACCGGCACCGACGAGACAGACAGCGACAAAGAGGCGACACGATGAGCGGCGGGCAGCGCATTGCGGCAACCCTGATCCCGGGCGATGGCATCGGACCGGAAATTACCGCCTCGGTCGTCGCCGTTCTCGACGCGCTCGGCGCGCCGTTCGCCTGGGAAGAGCACGTCGCCGGCATGGCGGGCATCGCCGCCAAGGGCGATCCGCTGCCCGGTGCGACGCTGGACAGCATCGCGCGCACCAAGCTGGCGCTGAAAGGTCCGCTCACCACCCCGGTCGGCGGCGGCTTCAAGTCGATCAACGTCACCCTGCGGCAGAAATTCTCGCTCTACGCCAACCTGCGTCCGGCGCGCACCATCCTGCCCGGCGGCCGCTTCGAGGACATCGACATCGTGCTGGTGCGCGAGAACCTCGAAGGGTTCTACGCGGCGATGGAGCACTACATGCCGATCGGCGACGACCCCAAGGCGATCGCCATGTCGGCGGGCTTCAACTCGCGCGCCGAATGTCGCCGGATCTGCGAATACGCCTTCGAATATGCCCGCAAGAACGGCCGCAAGAAGGTGACGCTGGTCCACAAGGCCAACATCCTCAAGGCGCTGACCGGCATCTTCCTCGAGGAAGGCCGCGAGGTGGCGCGCAAATATGCCGGCGAGATCGAGTGCAACGACCGCATCGTCGATGCCTGCGCGATGCAGCTGGTGCTCGATCCGTGGCAGTATGACGTGATCGTCACCACCAACCTGTTCGGCGACATCCTCTCCGACCTGATCGCCGGCCTCGTCGGCGGGCTGGGCATGGCGCCGGGAGCCAATATCGGCCCCGAGGCGGCGATCTTCGAGGCGGTGCACGGCTCCGCGCCCGACATCGCCGGCAAGGGCATCGCCAACCCGCTCGCCCTGATGATGGCTGCCGGGCTGATGCTGCGCCATGTCGGGCGCCACGATCTCGCCGACCGGCTGACCGCCGCGATCGACAAGACGGTGCGCGTCGATGCCGTGCGCACCGGCGATCTCGGCGGCCGCGCCAACACCGAGGGGCTGACGAAGGCGCTGATCGGCAACCTCGCCTGATGACCGCCCCGGCCCTGGGCCTGCTGTTCGACCTCGACGGCACGATGGCGAACAGCGACCCGGCGCATTTCGCCGCCTTCAACGCATTGCTCGCCCCGCATGGCCGCTCGATCGACCAGGCCGAATTCCACGCCCACATCGTCGGCGGGGCGAATGCCCAGATCATGCGTCGTCTGTTTCCGGAGCTCGACGAGGCGGCGCATCGCGAACTCGCCGACCGCAAGGAGGCGCTGTTCCGAGCCTCCGGCGACCGCATCGAACCGATCGCCGGGCTGCACGCGCTGCTCGCACCCATGGCGGCGGCAGGCGTGCCGGTCGGCGTGGTGACCAACGCGCCGCGACGCAATGCCGAGCACATGCTGGGCGCGCTGGGGCTGGCGCATCTGCTCGATACGGTGGTGATCGGCGAGGAAGTCGGTCGCGGCAAGCCCGATCCGCTGCCCTACCGCACCGGGCTGGAGCGCCTCGGCCTGCCGGCAAACCGCGTGATCGCGTTCGAGGATTCGCGTGCCGGCATCCGCTCCGCCACCGGGGCTGGGCTGTTCACCGTGGGGATGACCACCAACCTGCCGGCCGAGGCCCTGCGCGAGGCGGGTGCGGGGCTGACCGCGCCGGATTTCGAAGACCCTGCCCTTCTTGCACTGATCGATACGAGGCTGGCGGCATGAGCGACAGGACCGACAAGCCGGTTTCCAACACGCTGATCCGCGAGACCATCCTCGCGCAGACCGGCGAGCGTGGCACCGCCAAGTCCATCTGCCCGAGCGAGGTCGCCCGGGCGCTCGCCACCGAGTGGCAGGGGCTGATGAGCCGCGTGCGGCGCGAGGCGGTGGTGCTGATGCAGGAAGGCGCGATCGACATCCTGCGCAAGGGCAAGCCGGTGCCGGCGGAGGAGGTGCGCGGCGTCATTCGCCTGCGCCGCCGCGCCGCCCCACAGGACTGAGCCGGAATGCAGCCGGCGCCGGCGAGGCTGGTGATCATCACCGGCCCGAACGGCGCGGAGACGACGACCTTCGTACGCTCGTTTCTGCCGGCGGTGGGGATCAGGGATCTCGCCATCGCCGACCTGAGCGGCTGGTCATGTCAGCGCCGAAGAACGCTGCGGCGAACGCGCTCAGGCTGCGGCGGCGCTACCCGGCCCCACCGCTCAGGCCCAGCCCTTCGACCGCGCCATCTCCTTGGCCCGATCGCTGGCCTGGGCCGCCGCCTGGCGGGCGTAATCCGCCGCCACATCCCCTGCACGGCTCGCCTGCCGCGCCGCCTTGCGTCCCAGCACCCTCGCCTGCCGACCGGCGGCCTGTCCTGCCGAGCTCGCCGCACGTCCGGCCAGATCGGCCGCAGCCGCGCCGGCCTGCTTCGCCACCCCGGCCGCAAGCCCGCCTGCCTTGCGTGCAGCGAGGCTGGTCACTCCCATCGCGGCCTTGCCTACGGCGCAGCCCGCACGACCCGCCACCGACGCGCTTCCGGCGGCCAGTGCGCCGGCCACCTGCCTGACCTTCGACGGTCCCGGCGCAGGCGCACGATACGGTGCGGAAGGTGTGGCCGGCTTGGGCGTGGGAACGGGCGCGGAGGGCGCTTCGGGGGTCGCCGCGTGCGCCCTGCCGCCACCGAGGAACCCGCTCGCCGCAGCCAGCAGCATCGCTGCGCGCGGCGTGACCAGTTCGTCGTCGCCATGCGCGATCTCGTGCTGGAGCACGCAGCCGGACGTGGTTGTCAGCAGCGCCGCGCCGACCTTCTGCGTGCGACCAGTCACCAGCAGCAGCGCGCCGACGAGTTCGGCCGCACCGATCACCTGCATGCTCTGCTTCGGCCAGCCCCAGGATTCGAACAGCTCCGCCTGCGGCCGGACCGCGAGCAACTTGCTCGCTCCGGCGACCCCGAAGCCGAGACCGACGAGCGTGTGCCATGCAGAGGGTTTGGACATGTCGTTTCCGTCGCGCGATTGAACCGTTGACTGCCCAACGCCGGGCCGCGGGCGGGGTTCTATGGGGTCGGGCGCTCAGGGATCGATGGTGGCGGCGAGTTCCATCGGCAATGCCAGCAGCCGGGCCACCACCTCGTCACCCTGCCCGGCCACCAGCACCTCGCCGGGCCGCTCGCTGTCGATGACGGTGATGCCGCGCTTCGGACAGATGCCGAGGCATTTGATGTCGATCACCTTGAGATAGCGGCCGCCATCGCGCCTGAGCGCCTTCTTCAGCGAGAGGTCGCCCTGCTCGCCATAGCCCTCATTGTCGAGCTTACGCGAGCATTTGCGGCAGACGCCGATCACCCGGCGCCATTTGACGCGGATCGGCAGGATCTCGCCATCGGATGCTACGATGCCCATCGTTCCTCGCCTCGCCGTAGCGCGCATAACGAAAAGAGGGCCAAAACGGTTGGTAGCGGCGGACGGATTTGAACCGCCGACCAAGGGATTATGATTCCCCTGCTCTACCGCTGAGCTACGCCGCCAAGCCGTTCGGTGCGCCCCAATAAGGCCCGCAGCCGCAGGTGTCAAACCCCCGCAGGCAGTTTGCAACCCGACCGCAGGCAGGGCTTTTGAGACAATGATGAACCGATTTACCTATTTCATGGGCCAGGTGCGCGACTGGCTGAGCTGGCTGCCGGCCCCCGTCGCCGCGGCGGCCGTGCTGGTGCTGGCCGGCGCGGGGGCCGCGCTGCTCGGCCGGATGACGACCAATGCCTTCCTGCGCGTGCCCGGCAGGCGCGGCGCGGTGGTGCGCTCCTTCGCCAAGGACATGCGCCGGCCGCTGCGGGTGTTCCTGGTCATCGTCGCGCTGAGTGCGACGATCCCGGTCGCCGGCCTGCCCTATCGCTGGATCGCCATCCTCTACCAGATGCTGCTGGTGGTGTTCATCCTGCTGGTCGGCTGGTCGCTCAGCATCGGCGCGCGGTTCTGGTCGCAGCAATACCTGTCGCACATGTCGATGGATGGCGACGACAGCTTCACCGCCCGCAAGCACGTCACCCAGATCCGCGTGCTGCGCCGGGCCATGGATCTGATGATCTTAGTCATCACCGTCTCCGCCGCCCTGATGACCTTCAAGCCGGTGCAGCAGTATGGCGTCAGCCTGTTCGCCTCCGCCGGTGCGGCATCGCTGATCGTCGGTCTCGCCGCACGGCCGCTGCTGACCAATCTGATCGCCGGCGTGCAGATCGCCATCACCCAGCCGATCCGGCTGGAGGATGCGGTGATCGTCGAGGGCGAATGGGGCTGGGTGGAGGAGATCACTTCCACCTTCGTGGTGGTGCGGCTGTGGGACTGGCGGCGGATGATCCTGCCGATTTCCTACTTCCTGGAAAAACCCTTCCAGAACTGGACCCACCAGTCGGCCTCGCTGATCGGGGCAATCTATCTCAATCTCGACTATCGCGCGCCGATCGAGGACATGCGCGAGGAACTCGCCCGCATCGTGCGCGCCAGCGCGCTGTGGGACGGCAATATCTGCAATCTTCAGGTGTCCGACGCGACCGAGCGCACCATTCAGGTGAGAATGCTCGCCAGCGCACGAAACGCACCGCAGACTTGGGATCTGCGGTGCGAGATCCGCGAGAAGATGGTGGCCTTCCTGCGCGCCAACTGCCCGGAGGCGCTGCCGCGCCTGCGGCTGTTCGACGACCGGCCCGGCGACGGGCCGGAGATCAGTCCTCCACGGCCGACAGGCTCGTCGCCGGGGTGATCTCGGGCTGATCGCCCGAACGGCGGTCCTCTGCGACCTGCGGCTCGGCAGGCGCCGACGCGACCCGCCGGCGGGTGCGCGGCGCGCGCGGCGCGCGCGCCGGCGTGGGGGCGGCTTCCACGGCCGCGGTCTCGGCCGCAGGCGCGGGATCGACCACCACCTCCCTGACCACGGGCTCGACAGCAACCGGCGGCGCAACGCGCTCCTGCCTCAGTTCAACCACGGCGTCGTCCGGTGTCTGGACCGGCAGCTCGGCCTGGCTGGCGGCCTGTGGCACGGGCTGGCGGAAGCGCTGGTCACGGTCGCGATCGCGGCCGTACGTCCCGTCCGACCGCTCGTTGCGCCCGTCGCCGCGAGCCTCGCTGCGCTGGCCCTCATTGCGTTGGCCGTCATTGCGATAGCCATCGCGGGGCTGGTCGCGATTGTGTTCGCGGTTGCGGTCGCGATTGCCGTAGTCGCGGTTTGGCTGCCCGTCGCGCTGACCACCGCCATTGTTGCCCGTGAAGCGTGGCTGCACATCGGCCTCGTCCTCACCCTCCTCGGGATCGGCGAATCGGCGCTGGTTGGAGTTGTTGTAATGCGCGTTCTGCTGGCCGCCCTGGCCATGCTGGTTCTGCTGTGCGGCCTGCGCCATCGCGTTGACGATGCGGAAATAATGCTCCGCATGCTGAAAATAGCCCTCGGCGGCGACGCGATCGTCGCTGCTGCTGGCATCGCGGCCGAGCTGGAGATACTTCTCGAACAACTGCTGCGCCGTGCCGCGCACGCGCATGTCAGGACCGTTGCTGTCGAAGACGTGGTTCCGGTTCAGCGGCACCTGGCCGTTATTGTGCCGGATCGCGCCGCCACCCCCCGAACGGTGGTTGCGGCCTCGCATGCGCTTCATGTTCATCGGCTTGTTCGCAGCACTTTCCTGTCTGGTCCGGCCGTCATGTCGACCCTGACCCGGGCGCCCGCCCCGTCTTCGACGCTACCTGGATGAAGCGCGCCGACCTCCGCGAACCCATCCCGAAGGATGAATTGGCGACCTTGAAAACCGGGGGGCCGTTCTGATGGCCTCCGCGCCCTGGACTTGCGAACCACCCGCACCCTGGCAGGAATTCCGCAACGTCCGAAATGGGGCTGGACCATCCGTCTGCCGCCTGAGCGGCCTCTGGATCAGGAAAATATCGCGATTCCCGTCCCGTGCCAATGGTTTTTCGGCCACACCCGACCGCCAACCGCACAGCGCCCCGATCAGACGAGGCGCCGCCGCGCCGCCATCACACGCTCGATCCCGCCCAGGTCACACCGCAGCGCCAGCAGATCGAACCCGTGCGCCGCCAGCATCGCCACCAGCGCCGGGGCCTGCCCGATGCCAAATTCCAGCAGCAGCACCCCCTCTTCGGCGAGCAGACGCATGGCCAGCGGCAGGATGGTCCGGTAGGCATCGAGCCCGTCCGCGCCACCATCGAGCGCCGCCCGCGGCTCCCAGTGCCGAACCTCGGCCATCAGCCCGGACAGGTCGCCGCTCGGGATATACGGCGGGTTGGCGAGGATCACGTCGAACCCGCCTCCACGTCCCCGCTCGCCCAGCGCGGCGCCCCAGTCGCTGCACAGGACCGCGCTGCGTCCGGCCAGCCCGTTGCGACGCGCGTTGGCCCGTGCGAGGGCCGCGGCCTGTGGCGCGCGCTCCACCCCCAAGCCCCAGGCGGACGGATACTCGGCGAGGGCGGCGAGCAGCAGACAGCCGGTCCCGGTGCCGAGATCCAGCACCCTGCGCACCGCACCACGCTCCGGGCGCAGCGCCAGCAGCGTCTCGATCACCGTCTCGCTGTCGGCCCGCGGCACCAGCGTCGCCGGCGAGACGGCGAGATCGAGGCTCCAGAAGCCCCGCGAACCCAGCAGATGCGCCATCGGCTCATGGCGCAGCCGGCGCGCCAGCAGGGCGTCGAACCGTGAGACGGACACCATCGTGTCGCGCGGCGCCAGCATCAGCGCACCGGGGCTCTCGCCCAGCACATGGGCGAGCAGCAGACGCGCCTCGCGTGCGGGGGAGTCGATGCCGGCCCCGCGCAATGCGGCCGTCGCCCGATCCAGGGTCGCCCCCAAGGTCGCCGTCCCGGGGTCGCTTTGGCCGGGGGGCTGCAGCAAGGAGGCGCCTGGTGTAGTCTTGGCCGTCATGTCCTCACCACGTCTGCATCCCATCGCCGTCGCCTGCGGCCTGTCCCTTGCCGGATGGCTGGCCTGCACGCCGGCGCTGGCCGCGCAGTTCAGCATCGTCGACCAGCGCGGCGAGGGCGAGATCTCCGAGCGGACGCGCTTCTACATCGACGGCGTCCTGGTCGCCCAGGCGCAGCTCGGCGACCGCCAGAACGAGACCGTGATGCAGGTCACGGTCCCTGACCGCGACCACTACGAGTACAGCCTCTGTGGCAGCGTGACCATCCAAAACCCCGGCGGGACCGAGACGCATGAGGTGAATGCCTCGGGTATTCTGCGTCATCCGGACGGGCACCGCTTCGAGGCGATGGGCACCGAGAACTACAACGGCTTTTACCTGGTCGACCGCACCGACCCGACCAGCGGCAGTGTCGAGAACCGCGCCATCCGCTCGCTGGCCTGCGCGTCGCCAAGCAGTTGACTCCACCCGACCGCCTCGCCGGCACCCCGCGCGACGCCATCGCCCGTCGCGTCTCGGAGCTGTTCACCGATCCCGACCGGCCCGATCCCCCGGTGCGGCGCAGCAGCGAGGCGCTGTTCGCACCGGATTCGATGGCCTGGCGGGTGCATGGCGATGTCGGCGCGATGATGGTCGGCGGCATCGCCTCGCTGCTGATGCAGATGCTGCACCCGGCGGTGCTGGCCGGCGTGTGGGACCACTCGGCCTTCCGCGAGAACATGCAGGGCCGCCTGCGCAGCACCGCGCGCTTCATCGCACGCACCACCTATGCCGCACGACCCGAGGCGGAGGCGGCGATCGCCCGGGTGCGGGCGATCCACGAGCGGGTCTGCGGCACGTTGCCGGACGGCACGCCCTATCGGGCCAGCGATCCGGCCCTGCTGGCCTGGGTGCATGTCACCGAGACGAGCTGCTTCGTCGAGGCGTGGCGGCGCCATGTCGCGCCGGGGGCGACGCTGGCTGAGCAGAACCGCTATCTCGACGAGATGGCGCGGATCGGCCTCGCGCTGGGTGCTGCGCCCGTGCCACGCTCGCGACGCGAGGCGCAGGCGCTGATGGCCTCCACCCGGCCGCAGCTGCGCGTGGATGACCGCACGGTGGAGGTGGCCCGGCTGCTGCGTGAACAGCCGGGCGGCAACCTGCCCGGACCGATCCGCGGCCTGCTGATGCAAGCCGCGCTCGACCTGCTGCCCGGCTGGGCTCAGGCGATGCATGCGCGCACCCCCCTCCGGCCACCGCGTCCGCTGGTGAGGCTCGCGGCAACAGGGGCGGCATCGACCCTGCGCTGGGCGCTGCGCTGAACGACGGAGCGCCCGACGCGTCGGATCAGAAATAGACGCCGGCGACGGGTCCGGTCCCGGTCGACAGCACGTTGCCGACCTGCTGGAAGGTCGAGGTGTCGTAGGTGGTCACGTGCCCGGTCAGGCCCGGCGGCAAAACGTAGAAGAAATCGTAGATGAAGAAGCGCAGCGCGGGCGGCAGCGCCGACACGGGGCCAAGATCGCTCAGATAGGCCTTGGTGCCGTCGGGGCTGAGGCCGACGAACGCCGGCGCGTTGGTCGTCGGCATCTTCCGCACGATCTTGTCGGTGGTCATGTCGATGACCGTCACGTCATAGGTGCCGATATCGGCGACCCACATCTTCCTGCCATCCGGCGTCAGCGTGCCAGAGAGCGGCCAGCTCCCGGCGGGCAGGGTAATGGTGTCGGCGATCGTCATCGTGCGCGTGTCGATCTTGGTGATGTTCGACGTCGTGAAGTTCAGCGAATAGACATAGATGCCGTCCGGACTGATGGCCGACCAGGCCGGCACCATGCCGCTGACCGTGATCGCGGACAGACGCTGGCCGGTGGCGGTATTGTAGACCTCGAGCCCGTTGGACGTATTGAAGACATACAGCTTGCTCCCGTCGGGGCTGACCTGCACCGCCATCGGTCCCATCGCGGTCGGGATCGTCCTGACGATGCTGTCGGTCGTGGTGTCGATCACCTGCACGACGTTGGCATTGGTCGGCACGTAGAGATAGCGGCCATCCTTGCTCAGCTCGAACGACGCATACGGGTCGCCCATCATGCTGATGGTCTTGCTGACCGTGTTGGTGGCCGTGTTGATGACGCTGACCTGCCAGGGCAACAGGCCGAAATTGTCGACATACACCTTCGAGCCGTCCGGCAGCGCCTTGAGCACGATCGGATGCGTGCCGACGCCGATCTTCGTGGTCAGCGCGCCGGTATTGGTGTTGAACACGTAGACCGAGTTCTCGTCATCGACGGGAATGTAGATGGTCCCGGCTGCGGGAGCGGCCAGCGCGTTGCCGCAGCCCAGCACGGCCAGGCCCCCGAGCAGGGAGGCACGCAGCGAGCGTGCGAGCACGCCCAGGGCTGAGATGTATTTCATGATTTGCTCCGAATGAGATCGAGATCGCGGGTTGAAGACCGGGAAGGGCCTATGGCGCCGCCGGGATCCACGCACCGATACCGGGTCCGGGACGGACCACGACCGGGGCACCGACGATCCGGTCGGTGGCGGGATCGAAGGCGATGATCTGGCCATTGCCGAGCCAGCCCAGCGTGACGAGATTGAGGAACGAGATGCCCTCGCCGAGCGGTGTGACGAAGGCGGCGGTGGATGCGCCGAGATCGGAAATGTAGCCGCGTGTGCCATCATCGCTGAAAATGACCGCGACCGCGGAACCGGCGGTGGGAATGACGCCGCGGAGCCTGTCGGTGACGACATCGTAGATCCGTACGCCGCTGCCGCCGAAGACGCTCACATAGAGCTTGGTGCCGTCAGGGGAGAGGATCGAGGTGAAGGCGCCCGGCTCCGCGGGCGTGTAGACGCCGTTGAGACTGGTGGGAATGATCGATGTCAGCCTCCAGTTCGCGACATCGATCACACCGATCGAATTGACCGTGTCCACATAGAGCTTTTTGCCATCCTTGGTGAAGGTGTACCAGAACGGCGCGACGCCCCCGGTGGCGATCGGCGCCCTGATCTGCTGGCCCGTCACGGGATCGTAGGCGCCGATCCGGCCATCGGCAAAACCGACATAGAGGGCGCCATCCGGGCCCGGGATGGCACCCACCGGCACGGCGGCAAACCTGAGGCTGCGCACCACCGTGTCGGTGGCGACATTCATCACCTCGACGGTGAATCCCGCCTCCGGGAGATAGACCTCCTTGCCGTCGTTCGACATGAACGCGCCCAGCGGCACCGAGGCCACCGCGATCGTGCGCTGCGTGTTGTGCTTGAGGTCGAGCACCGTGACGCTGGCCGGCAGCAGGCCGAAATTGTCGATATAGACCTTGCTGCCGTCGGGCGTCCTCGCCATGACCGCCGGGCGCGACGCCGGCAGCGGCACCGTGAAGCGGTTGACGACCCGGTTGGTCGCACCGTCGATCACGGCCACCGTGTTGCTGTCCACCTCCGGCACCAGCAGACTGCCGCTGGGAGCGGCCTGGGCGGTGACGCTCGCGCCGATCCACAAGGTCGCGGCAAGCACACCAGAGATCCGCGATCCTCTTGTCTTCAAGGGCATGTTTTTCAATCTCAGATATTGGTGCTGGTCGGAATCCGGCTCGGCAGCAGATACGGGTAGGGATAGCTGCGGGTGGTGTTGGCTGCGTTGATCTTCGCCTCGATCGCCGTCAGCGCCGCCCGATATTGCGACAGCGGTCCGCCCGTTGCGGTGATCGCCGGATCGGTGAGGGTCGACAGATACGCGAAGTTGGCGCTCTGGTAATTGCCGAGCGAGCGGTAATGCACCGAGCCAAGCAGATACAGGAAATGCATCTGCGCGATGGCGGCCACCATGTTGGGCAGCAGCGCGTTCCAGTTCTGCTGGCTTGCCGACAGGCCCGATGGCGGCGGCGCGTTCATCACGCCCGAATAGACCGGCTGGTAGACCATGAACTGGCTTTGCGGAAAATTCACCGCCGCGTGCTGGGCGGATGCCGTGAACATGATCATCGCGACGACCTGTGCAAGCTGGCTGCGCGAGGTGATCGGCCTGAAGCCGAGGATCTTGCCGCTGGAGGCAATCTCCGTCACCCAGGCCGAAAGCTCGCCATCTCCGACCACGTCGGCGTCAGACTTGTAGTACACGCCGATATAATTCGTCGCCCAGTCGAGCAGCGCCTGCCAGATCAGCAGCGCATCGTCGCGATATGGGTATTCGGGCAGCACGCTGCTGCTGGCGACGCCGCGGTTGGCGAAATCCACCGGCGGCATCTGATTGTAGAAATCGAAGGCCAGTCGGTCGCGGGCCGCGGCCTGCTGGGCTGCGGCAATCGGACCCCCGAGAATGAGATCGCCGAACGTATCGGGCGACATGATGATCGCCGCCGCCAGCTCGTTGATGAAGATATCGCCCTCGTAATGCGGCAGCAGCAGCACGCTCAGCGGATGGTTCGGCGCGAGCTGCCGGTGCGTCGCGACGCAGAATGCCTCGGAGACGAGATGCGTGCGGCCGAGATGGACGAACATCTCATGATAGTTGAAATCTGCCGTGTTGACGACGGTCTTCGCCATCTGCCAGGCCCAGTAGGCCTGGCTGCTGGACGCGGCGGTGCGACAGATGATCGGATTCGTCGCCGGGTTCTGGCCACACTGGATCGCCACCGCCGACAGCGTCGCGGCACCCGGCAGCAGCGCGAACAGCGCGATCGGCGCGGCGACATAGCCTGTCCCGGTCAGGGTCTTGCTGGTGCCACCGGCCGGCGCCATCGCACCGAGCTCGACATAGTCGAGAATGAACAGACGCTTGCCGGCAAGTGCCGCCGACAAGGTGTCGGTCGTGTTGAGCGCGGCCTGGTACTGCGCATTGGTGATCGGGAACTTCGTCGGAATGGCACTGATCGACGTCAGCAGCATCGGGTTGGGTCCACCGACACGCAGATAGGCGAACATCGCGTCGTCATGGAGATAGCCGGCAATCTCGGGGCGCGAGATTGCGGTGAACAGCGCATCGTAACTCGCAGGCGTTCGTGTTGCAGTCGTCGATGTCGACGACAGCGCAGTCGTCAGCACCGTCAGCGCGCTCTCGCCCATCGTGCCGAGTTGCGTGAACAGTGCCTGCAGACTCGTCTGGAGCTGACCGGCCAGCAGCGCGTTCACCGTCGCGTCGCTGCCGGTCTGAGCCTGAACGAACAGGGACTGGCTCGCTGCCAGCGTGGTGCGCGCGGAGGCGAGCTGGCTGTTGATGCTGGAGAGCTGCGCGCCGACCGCCTGCCCTCCCACCGTGGCGACCGCGCCCAGCAGGTTCGCAACGATGGTGATGCCGACGGAGATCGCGCCGATCAGCCATTCGATGGTCGGCAGTTCCTGGGTAGGCAGCAGCGCCGAAAGCGGCACGCCGGGCAGCGTCGGGAACTGGTCGGTCCAGACATACTGGAGCTGCATCGATGCGATGGCCGCACGCCGGGTCACTGCATCGATGATGCTGACTTTCTGCGGCAATGTCGGCACCGAGACCGTGGCGGTCGTCGTGAGCGGCATCGACGCCGCGGAGGCGATTTTCGACAGGTTCGGGAACACGGAGAGGGCCGACAGCCCGGTTCCGGCTGCAAGGAACTCGCGACGACGCACGTTCGATCTCCAGCGGCTCAGGATTTCGGCCGCCGCACCCGGCCGAAGGGTGCGACGTCGCGCATTGTCCGGACACACCCGACCCGTGCACCGTCCACAACCACGGGGCGGGGCGAGTAACACTCAGTGACGAATTGCCAAGGGGGGGGGTGCCTTACGTATGCGTTACGTTCCGCTTTAGATACGTATCAAAATTTCGTCAATTCCAAATTCTCTCGATATCGTGATAAATTCGAGACAATGTCAGATGGATACGGCCGCCCTCAGGCCGTCTGCCAGCACAGAGCCTCTTTCAGTATCCGGCTGTGAGGCCCGTCGGGGGCGGGGACACGCCCGGGATGCGCTTTGCGAGGGACCTGAGTGGACCGGCACAGCCAGTCGTCGCCGGCGACGCCATCGGCAGCGCGAGCGCTGCACAACCGTACCGTAACGGGATGTCAGGCGTTGCCCGGCGTCATCCCCGGGGCACCCGGCATCAGACGCCCGCCGCGGCGAGCAGGGCGGCCTGCTCCTCCTGGGTGAGCGCGTCGACGAACTCGTCAAACTCGCCCGCCATCACCCGATCGATCTTGTAGAGGGTCAGGTTGATGCGATGATCCGAAACACGGCCCTGCGGGAAGTTGTAGGTGCGAATGCGTTCGGAGCGGTCACCGGTGCCGACCTGCGAGCGCCGGTCGGCCGCGCGCGCATCGGCGCTCGCACTGCGCTGCGCCTCGTACAGCCGCGAACGCAGGATTTTCATCGCCTTGGCACGATTCTTGTGCTGGCTGCGCTCCTCCTGCATCGCCACCACGGTACCAGTAGGGATGTGGGTAATGCGCACGGCCGAGTCGGTCTTGTTGACGTGCTGGCCGCCCGCACCCGACGCACGATAGGTGTCGATGCGCAGGTCGGCCTCGTTGATCTCGACGTCCACCTCCTCGGCCTCCGGCAGCACCGCCACCGTGATCGTCGACGTGTGGATCCGCCCCTGGCCTTCGGTCACCGGAACGCGCTGAACCCGGTGCACGCCGGATTCGTATTTCAGTCGGGCGAACACCCCCTTGCCGGAAATCTCCGCCACCCCTTCGCGCAAGCCACCGAGCTCGGATTCGCTCGCCTCGAGCAACTCGAAGCGCCAGCCGCGCAGATCGGCATAGCGCCGATAGGCGTCGAACAGCTCGCGCGCGAACAGGGCCGCCTCGTCGCCGCCCGCCGCGGGCCGGATCTCCACGATCGCGCTGCGCTCGTCGGCCGCATCGCGTGGCAGCATGGCAATCCGGATTTCATGACGCAGGCCCGGCAGGCGGCCACGCAGCGCGTCGAGTTCGCCGATCGCCAGCTCGCGCAGCTCGGGATCCGACAGCATCGATTCGAGCCCGCGCTCTTCCGCCTCCGCATCGCGCAGCGCACCGATCCGCCCGACCAGCGGCTCGAGCTCCGCATATTCACGCGAGGCGGCAGCGAATGCCTCGCCGGCAAGTTCCCCCGAGCCGAGCATCGCCTCAAGCTCGGCGAACCGCCCGACGATGCGGTCCAGACGCTCGTCGAGCGACGCGCTCATCGGGCAGCGAGATGGGCAGCCACCGAATTCAGCGCGAGATCCTGCTGCTCGCCACCCCGCAGGTCACGCACCCGGGCGACGCCGCGTTCGAGCTCGTCCTCGCCGATGATCACCGCATGCGTCGCCTCGATACGGTTGGCGCGCTCCATGCGCCGCTTGAGATTGCCGCGATACCCCATCTCGGCCCGCAGGCCGGCGCCGCGCAGAGCCTGCAGCACGCCGATCGCCGCCGCCTCGGCCGCCTCACCGACGGGGATCACGCTGACGGTGGCCGCGATCGCCGGCGGCTCGCCGGCCAGCATCGCCAGGCGCTCGATCCCGCCCGCCCAGCCAATCGCCGGCACGGCCGGGCCGCCCATCTGGGCCACCAGCCCGTCATAGCGTCCGCCGGCCAGCACCGTGCCCTGGGCGCCGAGCCGGTCGGTGGTGAATTCGAACGCGGTGTTCACGTAGTAGTCCAGACCGCGCACGATGCGCGGGTTGTGGACGTACTGCACGCCGAAGCGGTCGAGGCCCCGCCGCAACCCATCCCAGAACGCCTGCGCCGCATCGGACAGGGACGCGCCGATCAGCGGCGCATCCGCGAGAAGAGCGCGATCCTCGGGGGCCTTGCTGTCGAGGATGCGCAGCGGATTGCGCTCCAGCCGGAGACGGCTGTCTTCGGACAGGCGGTCGCGGAAATCATTGAAATAGCCGACCAGTGCGGTGCGCCAGGCGGCGCGGCTTTCCGCGTCGCCAAGGGTGTTGAGCTCCAGCGTGGTCTCGCCCGCGATGCCCAGGGCCGCGAGGATGTCGCGGGCCAGCGCGATCGCCTCGGCATCGGCGAGCGGCTCCGGCGGCCCGATCAGCTCGGCGCCGATCTGGTGAAACTGCCGGTAGCGCCCCTTCTGCGGCCGCTCGTAGCGGAACATCGGCCCGGCATAGAACACGCGCTGCGGGAGCGACTGGGTCAGACCGTTGGTGACCAGCGCCCGGCAGATCGCCGCCGTCCCCTCGGGGCGCAGCGTGAGGCTGTCCCCGCCGCGATCGGCGAAGGTATACATCTCCTTCGCCACCACGTCCGACGTCTCGCCGAGCGAGCGCGCGAACACCCGCGTCTCCTCGAAGATCGGTGTCATCCACTCGTCGAACCCGTAGGTGGAGGCGACACGACGTGCGGTATCGACCACATGGGCGAAGCCGCGCTGCTCCGCGCCGATCAGGTCGCGCGTGCCGCGAACCGGCTGCGGTGTATCACTCATCTCTCGAACAACCAGACCTGACCGAACGTTTTGAAGAAGAAAGCCTTACCCGATATGCTCGGGAATGCGCGACGCGGCTGCCGCCTCCGCGGCGGTCTGCGCGGCCTCGGCGGCCTGGATCTCGGCCACCTTCTGCTCGACCAGCTCGATCACGTGCTCGACCATGTCGCCATCGGCGGTGGTGTGGTCCTGCTTGCCGGCCGAGTAGACCATGTGCCGTCCGGAGCCGCCGCCGGTCACGCCGAGATCGGTCATCAGCGCCTCGCCCGGCCCGTTGACCACGCAGCCGATGATCGACAGCGTCAGCGGCGTCTCGATATGCGCCAGGCGCTCTTCCAGCGTCTGCACGGTCTTGATGACGTTGAAGCCCTGACGCGCACAGGACGGGCAGGAGATGATCTTGACGCCGCGATTGCGCAGGCCGAGCGATTTGAGGATGTCCCAGCCCACCCGGACTTCCTCCTCCGGCTCGGCGGAGAGCGACACGCGCATGGTGTCGCCCACCCCGGCCCAGAGCAGCGAGCCGAGCCCGATGGAAGACTTCACCGTGCCGGCGCGCTGGCCGCCGGCTTCGGTGATGCCGATATGCAGCGGGTGGTCACACACCTCGGCAAGCTGGTTGTAGGCGGCGACCGCGAGGAACACGTCGGACGCCTTCACCGAGATCTTGAACTCGTGGAAATCGTGGTCCTGCAGGATCTTGGCATGCTCGAGCGCGCTCTCGACCAGGGCGTCGGGGTTGGGTTCGCCGTATTTCTCCAGCAGATGGCGCTCCAGCGAGCCGGCATTTACCCCGATGCGGATCGAGCAGCCATGGTCCTTCGCGGCATTGACCACTTCGCGCACCCGGCTGGCATTGCCGATATTGCCCGGATTGATGCGTAGGCAGGCCGCGCCCGCCTGGGCCGCCTCGATGGCGCGCCGATAGTGGAAATGGATGTCGGCGACGATCGGCACGTTCACCTCGCGCACGATCTCGGCGAGTGCCGCGGTGCTTTCCTCGTCGGGACAGGAGACGCGCACGATGTCCACCCCGGCCAGTTCGGCGCGGCGGATCTGGGCGATCGTCGCCTCCGCATCCGAGGTCAGCGTGTTGGTCATCGTCTGCACCGTGATCGGCGCATCGCCACCGACCGGCACCCGTCCGACATGGATCTGTCGCGACTTGCGGCGGGTGATCTGCTGATACGGGCGGTACATCATGAGGCGTCTGTCTCCGGACGGGTCGGCGCGCACGCGGCCGACACGGTCGATTATGCCCCACAACGCCGCCCGCGGTCACCCCGCACGCGACAGATGGGGTCGCGTCGCAAAAAACCTAGGGCTGACCGGCCGGCGGCGAGGCGGCACGATGCTGCTGGAGCTGGATGTTGTTGAGATCGTCCGCACTCGGCTCGTGCGACGGCACTGCGACCGGCTTCGGACGACGCGGATGTGTCGCCTTCGTCCCGCTGCCGCTGAAATCGGCCGGCAGTCCGGCGACACCCGGCGACGGCGGCGCGGTCGCGGCGGGTGCGGGCGGTGCGGCGGAGGAGGCGGGCGGGAACACCGCCTGCGGCGAAACCGCCATGCCTTCGCCACCGAGCTTGACGTTGCGCAGCACCGCCCCGTCGCGGCCGAGCACCGGCGCCTCGACGCCGCCGGTGGCGATCGCCAGCCCACCGGCATTGCCCACCGTCATCACCGCCTGCCCGGCCCCCGGCGGCAGCACCCAGCGATCACCGGGCTGCATGGTGTGGTCATAGAGCACATGGCCATCCCGGCGCACCTGAACCCAGCTCGCGGCCTTCGCCACCAGCGCCACCTCGCCCGGCGCAACGGCCGGCGTCTGCGGGGTCGCCTGCGTCGTGACCGACGGGGGCGGGGCGGGCTGCGGAACAGGTTGCGGCGTCGGCTGGGGGGCGGTCTGCACCGTCTGCGGCACGGCGGCGGGGGCCAGCGCGGCAGGCAGCGGAGCGGGCACGGACGTCTCCGCCGGCGCCGGCGGCAATACGCTCGGCGGACGCGCCGCCTGCCCGTCCGGCAGCACGGAAGCCACCGCCGGGCTGGGCTGCTGGGCGGTCGGCGGCGTCGGGGCGCCGCCTGCCGTCACTGCCGGCGCGGGCAGCGGCGGCACGCTCTGTGCGGGCACCGTGACATGGCTGCTGAGATGATA
Source organism: Endobacter medicaginis (assembly GCF_014192375.1). Lineage (GTDB taxonomy): Bacteria > Pseudomonadota > Alphaproteobacteria > Acetobacterales > Acetobacteraceae > Endobacter > Endobacter medicaginis. The sequence goes on from NZ_JACHXV010000002.1 coordinate 358,714, forward strand.
CCAGCCGGCATAGACCAGCCCGATCACCACCAGGCCGACCAGCACCGCAGCACCTGCCGGCACGCCGCGTTCGGGCATCGGGGCGGGGAAAGCGAGCTCCGGCTTGCGGTTGACGTCGCGCGATTCGCTGCGGAAGCGGCGACAGAGCGGTTCCGGATCGAGGCCGAGAATATTGGCGTAGCTGCGCAGGAAGCCCAGCGCATAGGCATTGCCCGGCACCGATTTGAGGTCGCCGCGCTCGATCGCTTCCAGATAGGGAAGACGGATGCGCAGGGCGGAGGCGATCTCGCCGAGATCCCAGCCCAGCGCCTCGCGGCGTGCGCGCAGCTCGTCGCCGACACGCCCCGCCGCCGTGGCACCGGCGCCCGATGCCTGACCTCCGGCAGCCCCCGACGCCATCCGGACGGTCTCGGTCTTCATGCCGCGCTGTGCTCCGACCGCTGATCCGTCCCCGCCCCCTCGCCGCGCCGGGCCAGGGCGGCGATGGCCTGCTCGACCAGTGTGGAGACGATGGTCGCCACCGGCAACACGTCCGATACCATGCCGACCGACTGCCCGGCCATCACCGAGCCGTTCTCGACATCGCCGTCGATCACCGCCCGGCGCAGTGCCCCGGCCCAGAACTGCTCGATCTCGAGCTGGGCCGCGTCGCGCGTCAGTTCGCCCGACTGGAAGCGCTGCAGGGTCTCGGCCTGATGGGCGAGGAACCGCCTGGTGCCGGCATTCACCAGCCCGCGCACCGGGATCACCGGGAAGCGCTCGTCAAGCTGCACCGACGGCAGCGCATCGCGGGCGGAGGCGCGCAGGAAGGCGCGCTTGAAATTCTCGTGCGCGATGCTCTCGCTCGCCGCCGCGAACAGCGTGCCGAGCTGCGCGCCCGAGGCGCCCATCTCCAGCATGCCGGCCACCGCATCGCCGCGCCCCAGACCGCCGGCGACGAACACCGGAACCTCGCTGATATGCGGCAGGATCTCCTGCGCCAGCACGGTCAGCGACACCGGCCCGATATGCCCGCCCGCCTCGGAGCCCTCGATCACCAGCCCGTCCACCCCGGTGCGCACCAGGCGCTTGGCCAGCACCAGCGCGGGGGCGAACGCGATCACCTTGGCCCCGCCATCCTTGGCCCGGCGCATCGCCGCGCCCGGCGGCAGCCCGCCCGCGAAGACGATGTGACCCACGCCGGCGGCAAGGCACACATCGACCAGCGCATCGAGCTGGGGGTGCATGGTGATGAGGTTGACGCCGAAGGGCTGCGTGGTCAGCGCCTGGGTGGCGGCGATCTCGCGCTCCAGCAGGTCCGGCGTCATCGCCCCGCAGGCGATCACCCCGAAGCCGCCGGCATTGGAGATCGCCGAGACCAGGTGGCGCTCGCTGACCCAGCTCATCGCCCCGCCGAGAATGGCGTAGCGGGTGCCCAGCAGCGCGCGTCCGCGCGCCCAGAGCCGCTCGAGGCGCGCCGCCGCCGCGACCTGGGCCTGTGCGGTGTCAGACATCGAGGTCATAGGCGCTGTGCAGCGCACGCACCGCGAGCTCGGTATAGTCGTTGGCGATCAGCACGCTGACCTTGATCTCGGAGGTGGAGATCACCTGGATGTTGATCTGCCGCTCCGACAGGGTGCGGAACATCGTGGATGCGACGCCGGCATGGCTGCGCATGCCGACACCCACGATGCTGATCTTGGCGACATCGGGGTCGCAGAGCAGCTCCTCGTAACGGATGGTCTCGCGCATCTCGCCCAGCAGCACCTGCGCGCGGGCGAGGTCGGACTTGCCGACGGTGAAGGTCATGTCGGTGCTGCCGTCCGCACCGGTAGACTGCACGATCATGTCGACATTGACGTTGGCTTCCGCCAGCGGCCCGAACACCGACGCCGCGATGCCCGGCCGGTCCGGCACGCGCCGCACCGTCAGTCGCGCCTCATCGCGCGAGTAGGCGATGCCGGCGACAATTTCCTTTTCCACGATCTCGTCCTCATCCACCACCAGCGTGCCGGGAAGCGCACCCTCCCGCGGGGCGGGGCCATCCGTGAAGCTGGACAGCACCTGTACCCGCACGCGTTCCTTCATCGCCAGCTCGACGCTGCGCGTCTGCAACACCTTCGCCCCCACCGAAGCGAGCTCGAGCATCTCCTCATAGGTGATCTTATCGAGCTTGCGCGCCTTCGCAACGATCCGCGGATCGGTGGTGTAGACACCGTCCACGTCCGTATAGATATCGCACCGATCCGCCTTTAGCGCGGCGGCGAGGGCGACCGCCGAGGTGTCGGACCCGCCGCGGCCCAGCGTGGTGATCCGCCCCTCGGGGCCCAACCCCTGGAAGCCGGCCACCACCGGCACCACCCCCTGCTCCATCGAAGCGAGCAGCGCATCGGGCTCGATGCGGCCGATCCGTGCGCGGCCATGCGCGCCGTCGGTGTGCAGCGGGATCTGCCAACCATGAAACGAGCGGCTTTCGATGCCGATCGCCTGCAGCGCGATCGCCAGCAGCCCCGACGTCACCTGCTCGCCGGTGGCAACCACGGAATCGTATTCGCGCGGGTCGTGCAGCTCCATCAGCGCATCGCACCAGCCGACGAGCTGATTGGTCACCCCGGCCATCGCCGAGACCACCACCGCGACCTGGTCGCCAGCCGCGACCTGGGCGGCGATCCGGCGCGCGGCGGCGCGGATACGGTCGAGATCGGCCATCGACGTGCCGCCGAATTTCATCACGATGCGGGCCAACTCGATCCCTCGGTCCTGCGCTGCGCCATCATGCGCGGGCGATTTGCCTCGGCACGGGCAGCGGCGTCACATACAGGCGACAAGGGAATGCGGCAACATGGTTGAAACGATACAGAGCCCCAAAACGACGCGAGCGTCCTCGGTGCGCGAGGACGAGATCAGCCGCTTCGACGCGCTGGCGGAGCAATGGTGGGGCACGGACGGGCCGATGGCCGCCCTGCATGCGATGAACCCGCTGCGCATCGGCTGGATCACCGCGCGGCTGCCGCCCGCCCCCGACGCGCACCGCCTGCGCGTACTCGACCTCGGTTGCGGCGCGGGCCTGGCGAGCGAAGCGCTCGCGAGGGCGGGGTTCGAGGTCACGGGCATCGACGCCGCCCCGGCCGCGATCGAGGCGGCGCGCACGCATGCGGTGGCGGAGGGCGTGGCCGTGACCTACCGCGCCACCAGCGCCGAGACGCTGCTCGACGAGGGCGCGCGCTTCGATGCCGTGGCCTCGCTGGAGGTGATCGAGCATGTCGCCGACCCGGCCGCCTTCCTGGCCATGATCGCGGCCCTGCTGGAGCCGGGCGGCCGCGCCTTCATCTCGACGCTCAACCGCACCCTGGCCTCGCTGGCCATCGCCAAGATCGGCGCCGAATATGTCGCCCGACTGCTGCCGGTCGGCACCCATCGCTGGCGCAGCTTCATCACCCCCACCGAACTCGCCCGGATGGCGCATGCGGCCGGCCTGCGGATGACCGACCTCGCCGGCATGGTGCCCACCACGCCGAGCGGCCGCGGCTCCTGGCGCGCCAGCCGCAACACGCAGGTCAATTACATCGCCATGCTGGTGAAGGCCTGAGAGCCTGCCGGAGAACAACGAACCCCCGCCGGTTGCCCGGCGGGGGTCGATGATCGCGCAACGAGCGCTCGGGATCAGAACTTCGCAGTCGCGCCGAAGTGGAACATCCGCCCGATGATGCCGGAAGACGCCCAGGCGGGATTGTACTGGTAGCCACCGTAGGTGCCGGTATCGAGCGGCGGCTTGGTGTCGCCGACGTTATACATGTTGGCGTAGAGCTGGACGTTCTTCGTGAGCTGGTAGGACAGCGTCAGATCGACGTCCCAGAAGTGACCGACATGGCAGTTTGCAGGGTCGCCGGCGAAACCGGTCTGTGCCTGGCTGCAATCGTCGGCAGTGCCCGGACCGGTGATGTCCTCGGCGGTCGTCTTGTAGCCCGATGTGTAATAGGTCGTGACCGTCAGAGCCGCCTTCTTGTAGCCGAACGTGTTCGACCAGTTCGCACGCCAACGCGGCGTGCCGGATGCAGAGGTGATGTTGGCCGGACCCAGCGTCCCCGCATAGCGCTGCGTTCCGATGCCCGGGTAGGTGACGTTGTAGTTGAAGACGTAGGTCGCCTCGCCGGTGCTGACCCAGGTCACATCACGCAGATACTTCGTCGGCAGCGGGATCGTCGCCTGAAGCTGCATGTCGAGACCGGAGGTGACCATCTTCGCAGCATTGATGTAGCCCACATTGACCACACCGGGGCGCGAGAACGCGTTCGGATAATCCGGATCGGGGACGTCGGCGACGACGTTGCTCGGCAGCGTGCCCTTGCTGGCGAACCACTCGGCGATCGGGCCGCTGTAGTCGGCGAGCGTGATGTAGTGGCTCTTCTTGATATGGTAGTAGTCGGTCGTGAAGCTCAGCCAAGACTTCGGCTGGAACACGAAACCGCCTGTGAAGTTCGTCGCCAGTTCCGGCTTCAGATCCGGATTGCCGACGGTGTTCAGTCCGAGGCTGTAGGCCTGTGTGTACTGGTTGTTGTGGTGCTGGGCGAGGAAGGTCGGATCGGTCGGCGTGTAGGTGATGTAGCCGATCGACGTCGAGTTGGTCTCGGCGAAGCTGGGCGCACGGAAGCCCTTCGAGAACGTCCCGCGCAGCGAGAACTCCTTGATCGGCTTGATCACCACACCGACCTTCGGCGAGAAGTGGCCGAAACCCTCCGAGTAATGGTCGTAACGGCCGGCGACGTCGACATTGAGCTGCTTGATGATCGGCAGGCCGACCTCGAAATATCCGGCCGAGGTACGGCGCGAGCCCTCCGCGCTGAAGCCGTTGATGGTCAGGTACTGCTGCGCCGCCGCCGCCGCCCCACCCGGAATAATCGGGTTCATCGACGGATCGTCGAGGGATTCCGAGCGGAACTGACCGCCGATGCCGAGATCGGCCATGCCGCCTGGCAACCGGAACAGGCCCTTGCTGATCGTCATGTCAGTCGCATAGAGCTGCGAGTTGCTGTTCTGCACGAGGACGTGACCCAGCTTGGCACGCTCGGCGGCCGAGTTCTGCGATGGATCGACGAAGTTGTAGCTGCCATCGGCGACGGCGTCGAGGATGCCCTGATAGCTCAGCACGCCCTTCTCGGTGCGCGTCAGGTCCGAGGACATGCCTATGAAGGAGAGGCCGTATTTCCAGTCACCACCCCAGTTCGACGGGTAATAGCCATTGACCGCCGCGCTGCCGCGATAGACCTGGCTGAAATCCTCCGTCGAGCGCGGGATATCACCGAAACGGTAATAGATGCGCGCCACATAGCCCTGCGAGGCAAACGGATTGTTCGGATTCAGCTGGCCGTTCGTCAGACGAACCGGCAGGTAGATATTGGCCGTGCTGATATTGCTGTTGGCGCTCGCGGTGCGGATGCTCTGCGGTGTTCCTGTGTAATAGACGTCGTTCTGCGAATACAGGAAGTTCGACGTGAACTGCACATACTGGCTCAGATTACCAGTGAAATGCGCATAGCCGCTGATGCGACGGTCGTCGGGGGTAATCACCCGGAAATCCGAGACATAATTCTGCTTGCAGATCGTGCCTGTCGAGGTTGCGACCGGGGCGAGACCGTCGCAACCCAGCGTCGAGCTGATCGGCTGATAGTTGCCCTTGTTGCTGAATGTGCCGGCAAGCCCCGGCAGCACGCCAGCCGAGGTGACGGTCGCCGGACGCACCACAGCGGTCGTCGTCGCACCCACGGCGGTTGCGCCGTAGCTGCCGTCGCTGCCACCGATGCCGGTGAGGTCGGAACTGTTGTACGGATAGCCGCGCTGGCGGTTATACAGCATATCGTCCTGCTGATACTCGCCGTTGATGTAGAAATTGTAGCCATCGCGATTCAGGTCGCCGATGCCATAGGTCGCATACAGGCGCTGGTGGCCGGAATCGCCGCGCTGGCTGACGCCACCTTCGGCGCCACCTTCGAAACCCTTGATCTCCTTGCGCATGATGATGTTGACCACGCCGGCCACCGCATCCGCGCCGTAGGTCGCGGACGCGCCGTCCTTCTCGACGTCAATCGTCTGCACCGTCGACATCGGGATGCTGTTGATGTCGACAAAGTTGCGCTCGCCGTCATCGGCCAGCGGGTAATAGGCCGAGCGCTGACCGTCGATCAGCACCAGCGTCGAATCGACCGTCAGGCCACGGAGCGACGGCGCGGACGCGCCGTTGGCGAAGGCGCCGTTGGCCGAGAACGAGGCCGGAAGGTTGCCGGCGTTGTTGGCCGAAAGCTGCTGCAATGCAGCCGCGACGGTCACGATGCCGCGGCGCTGCAGTTCCTTCGCCGTCAGCCGGGTGATCGGGGACGCGGAGGTCAGGTTCGGATTGCGCAGGATCGAGCCGGTGACGACCACGTCCTCGGTGCCGCCCGCCACAGTGCGGGTCGAGCGGGTCGGCGCACCGGTATAGGCGGGCTCGCTGACAGCAGCCGGGGCGACCGCGCCGGTCGACGTGGCCGTGTAGGGAACGGATTTCGAAGTCGCAGCCTTCTTCTTGGCATGCGCCGGCACGACGCAGTGGCCGTGCTTGTCATGCACCTTGCCGGGCGCGCAGGTCGCGGCGTCGACGGTGGTGGCGAAGAAGGTCAGACAACCGGCCGCGACCGCTGTCGTCAACAGAAGGCGGTCACGCAAGGAGGAAGAAGTGGTCAAACCGGAAGCTCCCCGTAGTCATCACGGCGGCCGCGTAACAGACGCTCACATACCGTGACATTCAGTCGTGGGTCGTTCCGTATTATTTTCGACACGTATCAGCAATGACTGTTTTGTCATTTTTCCAACGGAAGCCCGTCACCGTTGCCATCAAGCAACACCCCAGGTATGCATTCTGCGCATGACTATGACGCGATCGTGAACAAAAAAGGGCGGGGCCCGAAGGCCCCGCCCACGTCGTCGAACTGTTGGATGCCCCTGTCAGAACGTGGCGTGCACGCCGAATTGGAAGTTGCGCTGCACGACCCCGTTCTGCGACCAGGCCGGGTTGTAGAGATAGCCGCCATAGGTCGCGAAATCATACGGCGAGCGGAAGCCGAGCAGGTTGTAGACGTTCACGTAGGCCGTGAGTTTGGGCGTGATGTCGTAGCTCACCGTCAAATCGACGTCCCACCAGGCCTTCACATGGCACTGCGACGGCGAGAACGACCCCGTCAGCTGATTGGCGCAGTCATATCGGCTGTCGGGGCCGGTCTGGTCCTCGGCCGTCGTGCGGTATCCGCTGGTGTAATAAACGGTCGGAGTGACCGAAAGCTTCTTGTAGGTGAGCGTATTCGACCAGTTCGCCTTCCAGTGCGGCGTCCCGGACGCCGACACCGCGCCATAAGGACCAATCGTTCCCGCGAAATGTTCGGTTCCACCACCGTTCGGCAATGTCAGGTTGAGGCTGTGGACATAAGTCGCCCGGCCCTGGCTCACCCACATCACGTCATGAAGCAAGCCGGGCAGGCGGCTATGTGCCTGCAGCGCCAGGTCGAAGCCGTCGGTGGTCTCCTTGTTGGCATTGACATAACCCACATCGATCTCCGCAGGGCGGAGCGGCGCACCCGCCGCAACGGCCGTATCCGGAATGTCGGGTCGCACGGAGACCGGCAGGCCGGTCGACGGATAGGCATTGTTGTTGGCGATCCACGCATCCGCCACACCGAACACGTTGATCGGGTTTGGTGTGATGTAGTGGTTCTTGCGAATGTAGTAGTAATCAGCCGTCAGGCTCAGCCACTTGGTCGGTTGAAACACCGGACCGCCCGAAAAACTGGTCGAGGTCTCGGGCTTCAGGTTCGGATTGCCGATCGTCCGCTGCCCCAGCGAGTAGCTCTGCGCATAGGCCGTGGGGGCACCGCCCACCGAATGGGCCGCAATGAAATCCGGATCGGACGGCGTGTAGGTCGTGTAACCGACCGTCGTGCCGCCGGTCTCGGCGAAGCTCGGCACCCGGAATCCTTTCGAAAAGGTCCCGCGCAGCCACAGTTTTTCTGTCGGCTTGAACGTCACTCCGACCTTCGGCGAGAAATGGCTGAAGCCCTCGGAGTAATGGTCGTAACGGCCGGAGACGTCCGCATCGAGCATCTTGATGATCGGCGCATTGACCTCGAAGAAGCCCGACTCCACCCATCGATGCCCGAACGCGCTCACCGGGTTGATCAGGCCCGTGTATTGGTTGGGATCACCCAGATCGTAGGTATTCGCGCTTGGGTCGTTGAGAGCCTCGTAGCGGAAGTTGCCACCGATCGCGAGCTTGACCATTCCTCCGGGAAGATGGAACAGGCCTTTGCTCAACGTGCCCTGAAGCGAATATTCTTCCGATCGAGCGTGGATGTGATTCTTGGGCGCGATCGAATCGAGCACCGCCTGCGAATTCTTCGACGGGTCGACGAAATTGTACGAACCGCTGGTGATCGCATTCTCGATGCCGGCAATCGTGGGCACGCCGGTGATCGTCTGGTCAAGCGTGCTGTTCATGCCGACAAAGTTCGCGTCGTAATCCCAGTCGCCACCCCAGCTGGACGGCACATAGCCGTTGTAGTCCAGTGACCCGCGATAATTCTGGCTGAGTTCGGTGGTGGTGGGGATCAGGTCACCGAACAGGTAGTTGATCTCCGCCGGTTCGCCCTGGGCGGCAAATGGGTTGTTCGGATTGAGCTGACCGTTCGGCAAATACACCGGCAGCGGGGTGGTGAGTGTATTGATCGAACGATCCTGGCTCTGCACACGCACGGCACTCGGCGTCGTTCCGGTGACGACCGACTGCACCTGGCCATAGGTGAACATCGCGACCAGCTGCGATTTGTCGGTGACATTGGCGGTGAAATGCGCCGTCGCATCGATGCGACGCAGCGACGGTGAGATCTGGGCGTATTGCTGGGCATTGCGCTCGCACGCTTGGCTCCGACCGTTGTCGCCGGCAGACGCGATGCCCGTCACCAGAGAGCCGACGCCGGGCCCGCTGCACCCGGCCGACGGATTGAGCAACTGCCATGCTCCGACACCGCCCGTCCCGCCATCACTCGGACGCACGATCGGCACGGTCGTCGCGCCGAAGCGCTGGATCGCGCCGGAGGAGTTGAGGCCGTTGTTGTAATTGCCGTTACTGCCGCCGAGGGCGGTTTCGTCCCCGGTATTGTACGGCGCACCGGCCTGACGATAATAATACGGGTCGTCCTGCTGATACTCTCCGTTGATATAGAAGTTGTAGCCATCGCGGCTGAGATCGCCATGCCCGTAGGTCAGCGAGAGCTTCTGATGGCCGGACTTGCCGTTCTGAGCGACACCGCCTTCGGCATTCGCTTCCCACCCCTGGATCTGCTTGCGGGTGATCAGGTTGACCACCCCCGCCACCGCGTCGGCGCCATATGTGGCGGAGCCGCCATCCTCCAGCACGTCGACCGTCTGCATGATCGACATCGGGATCCAGTTGATGTCGACGAAGTTCCGTTCGCCGTCATCCGCCAGCGGATAGTACGACAGCCGCTGCCCATCCATCAGCACCAGGGTCGAGTCCGTGCTCAGCCCGCGAAGTGATGGAGCCGACGAACCGGCCGCAAAACCACCGCCCGCAGACCACGAGTTCGTCAGTGTACCTGCACCATTCGAAGACAGTTGCTGCAGAGCATCAGAGACGGATTTCACGCCACGACGCTGCAATTCCTGCGCCGTCAAGCGTGTAACCGGGGAGGCGGACCTGGTGTTCGGATCACGAAAGAGCGAGCCGGTAACAACGATGCTTTCGGACGCGTTCGCCGGTCGTGGCGCCGCATCGGCGCGCTCAACCGGCACCGAGGGCGCTGCCGTCGGCGCGGAAACGACGGGAATCGCTGCCGGCGCCGAAACGCGCGCGCGCTTGGGAATCACGCAATGACCATGACGGTCATGAACCTTGCCGGGTGCACACGCAACGGCGGCGCGGGCTTCGGACCCGGCGAGAAGGACGAGACATCCGGCGGCAGCGGCTGTGGACAGCAGCAGAGCCCGGCGCAAGGAAATCGGATCAGTCAACACGGCCTACCCTTCACAGGAGCGGATCGGCAAGGAAACGCTGTCGTTTCGTTGGCCCTACGCATTCAGTGAGTCGGGGTTAAACTTCGATTCATCAAACAGCAATGAGCCTTTGAGCCGCGGACGCCAATCCGTGCGCATGCGTTGCGCGCCTGCCACATCCCTGCCATGTGGCAAACGTATGAGTTCATTTCAACAATGTTCCGAAATAGATGTTCCTGAACCGGATCGTTCCGACGTCGCCGTAGATCATGAGCCGATCACCTCGATGGGATCGTTTCTGAGCAAGGAAACTTTGCAAGCGGGCATTTTCCCGCTGACAGGACCGTTCGACCTGCCTTTTTGATATCACGTATCTGTGATGTTCCGCTCGCAAGCCGCCGTCCGGCGCCGGCGCTACGCGACTGGCGTGCGGGCCTCAGTCTCCGATGCGCTCGCCTGCGAAGCGTGCGAGGCGTCCGCACGGTGGCCCGACGATCATGTCGTCGCACATCGCCACCCGTCCACGCAGGACCGCCGCCACCGGCCAGCCGGCAACCTCCATGCCGTCGAACGGCGTCCAGCCGGCGGGGGTGACGATCCAGTCATTGGTAATGCGACGACGGGCGCCGAGATCGACGATGGTGAAGTCGGCATCATAGCCCGCGGCGATGCGGCCCTTGCCCTGCAGCCCATAGACCCGCGCCGGACCGGCCGCCATCAGATCCACCATGCGCCCAAGACTGGTGCGCCCGGCATTGACGTGATCGAGCATCACCGGAACCAGCGTCTGCACCCCGGTCAGGCCGGCCGGGGTCTCCGGCCAGGGCTTCGCCTTCGCCGAGAGCGGGTGCGGCGCATGGTCGGAACCGATCGTGTCGACGGTGCCGTCATTGATCGCCGCCCAGCTTGCCTCGTAATGGCGGCGGTCGCGGATCGGCGGATTCATCACCGCCAGCGCGCCCAGCGTCTCGTAGCATTCGGGTGCGATCTGGGTCAGGTGGTTGACCAGCACCTCACAGGTGGCGATGTCGCGAAAATCCTTGAGGTAATCGAGCTCTTCGGCGGTCGAGACATGCAGGATATGCGCCGGCCGCCCGGTCTTTCGTGCCAGCGCCATGATCCGGCGCGTGCCGAGAAAGGCACATTCCTCGTCTCGCCAGATACGATGGTTGTCGAACGCATCGCCGACGGAAAACAGCTTGCGACGTTCCTGGAGGCGGTATTCATCCTCGCTGTGGAACGCGATCCGGCGAGCGCCTGCGCGCATCACCGCCTCGATGCCGGCGTCGTCCTCGATCATCAGATCGCCGGTCGAGGAGCCGGCGAACAGCTTGATCGCACACACCCCCCTGCCCTGCTCGTACTCGGCCAGATCGGGCGTGTTGGCCCGGGTCGCACCGACATAGATGCCGAAATCGGTGTGGCTCTCGCGCGGCGCGTAGTCGCGCTTCCAGTCCAGCGTCGCCGCATCGGTGATCGCCGGCTTCGTGTTGGGCATGTCGAACACGGTGGTGATGCCGCCGAGCAGCGCGGCGCGGGTGCCCGTCGGGATGCTCTCGACCGACGCATCGCCGGGGTCGCGCAGATGCACATGCGGGTCGATCAGCCCGGGCAGCACGTGCAGGTGCCGTGCATCGAACCGTTCGTGCGCCGCGTCGGCCGCACCCACCGACAGCGACGCGATGCGCCCGTCGACGATACCGAGATCGGTCTGCACGATGCCCCAGGGCAGCACCACGGTGCCGCCGGCGATGATCAGGTCGTAATGGCTCATCCGCGCGGCTTAGCGCAGCGAGCGGAACAGCGCACCTGCCAAGCCACCGATCGCGGCATCCTCCGCCCCGCCCTCGCGCACCTCGCCGACCAGATAGGGCGCGATCGCGTGGGCGAGGTTGGGCATGGTCATCGTCTGCAGCCAGATCCGGCCCGGGCCGGTCAGACGGGCGAGAAAGAAGCCGTCCCCGCCGAACAGCTTGTTGCGGATGCCGGGCAACATGGTGATGTCGAAATTCACGCTCGATTCAAACATGCCGACATGGCCGGGATGCACGTCGATCACCTCGCCCGGTGCAAGATCGTGCACCACCACTTCGCCGCCGAGCTCGACCCAGAACCGCCCCTGCCCGGAGACATGCTGGAGCCGGAACCCGTCGCCACCGAAGATCCCCGCGCCGAGCGAGCGCTGGAACCCCACCGCCAGGCTAACCCCCGCCTCCGCACACAGAAACCCGTGCCGGTGGATGAGATAGGAGCGTCCGCCGCCCACCTCGTGGCTGTCGATCGTGCCCGGCACCTTGGCCGCGAAGGCCACCGAACCGGGCCCGCCCTCGGCGGTATATTCGGTCATGAACAGCCCGCCACCGGCGAGCGCGCGCCCCAGAGCGCCGAACAGGCCGGACGATCCGGCTGCATTGGTGGTGGTGTGCAGCAGCACATTGGGCGTCTTCCACGCCAGCTCGCCGGTCTCGGAGACCAGTTTTTCATACGCATCGAGCCCGATCACCAGAACGGGCATGGTGGTGCCGATGATCTTGTGCTGCATGATCTGGACGCTCCCGAAACGGTGCCGGCACTACAGCACCGCCTGCGGGCAGCGAAAAGAGCAGGATCGGTCAGGACAGAGCTCCCCTCCCCCATCGACATTCGGACGCGATGAACGACCCTACCGCCCTGACCATCGCGACCATGCTCGCCTGGATTAACGACCACCGCGACGAACCGCTCACCCTCGAGCGCATCGCCGCGCGGGCGGGATACTCGCCCTTCCATTTCGCCCGGCTGTTCGCTGCCGCGACCGGCACGGGGGTCATCGCTCATCTCCGTCATCGCCGGCTCGTCGCGGCAGCACGGCGGCTGCGCGACCAGCCCGGCACCAGCCTGGTCGGTCTCGCTCTCGACAGCGGCTTCGATTCGCAGGAGGCCTTCACCCGCGCCTTCCGTCGCACCTTCGGACTGACCCCCGGCCGGTTTCGCACCGGCCATGACCTCGAACTCCTGGAGGCCAACATGCCCGCATCGCATTTCCACCCGCCGCAGATCACCCTGCTGCCGGAGCTTGTCCGGCTCGGAACACTCACCCTCGCCGGCTTGTCGCAGCACTTCGACGAGGACAGCCGGGCAGAGATCCCGCTGCTGTGGTCGCGGCTGCTGACATGCCTGCCACTGCCGGGACAGGTTCCCGGCCGCGCCTCGTATGGGGTGATCTCGTCCGCAAGACGCGGCGAAGGGGAATTCGACTATCTCGCCGGCGTGGAGATCGACGCCGGGACCACGACACTCCCCGACAGCCTTACACGGATTTGCCTCGCACCAGCCTGCTATGCGGTGTTTCGCATCGGACTGACCGGCGGACCGATGCACCCACAGATCAGGTACGCGATGCTGCGGATCTGGGGCACACGGCTCACAGAAGCAGAACTGACGCCGACAGGAGAGCCGGACTTCCTTCGCAATGACGGTGTCCGGCCGCCGATCGAGCCCGGTGCCGCGCTCGCCTGCCACATCCCCGTCTCAACCGGCTGAACCCAGCACCTCGAATACGTCGCCGTCGACCGGCACCGCGCGCACATGCGCGCGGTGCCACAGCGCATAGAACAGCAGCGTCCAGGCGGCATGGCGCGCCCGCGACGATGCCGCATCGACGAACAGCGCGCGCACACGGTCGGGATGGGCGATGGCGGCGATTGCCTCGTCTGATGCGACCAGCGTGCCGAGCCGCGCGCCCTCGGCCGCGATCCAATTGCCGATCGGCACGGTGAACCCCTGTTTCGGCGCGAAGGGACGCGCCGCCGGGGCATGCTGCTCCACCCAGCGGCGCAACAGGTACTTGCCGCGACCGTCACGCACCTTCAGCACGTCCGGCAGGCGGAACGCAGCCGCCGCCACCTGCGGGTCGATCAGCGGCGTGCGGCCCTCGACGCCGTGCGCCATCAGGCAGCGGTCCAGCTTGATCAGCAGGTCGTGCGGCAGCCAGTCGGCGACGTCGGCGGCCTGGGCCGCGGCGAGGCGCGAGCGGCCCGGTGCGGCGACCAGGGCTGCGGCCTCGAACCCGGCCCGCCAGCCCGACGGCACCTCGCGCAGCAACCCGCCGAGTCCGTCGAACGTGCCGTGCCGGCGCATCGCCCGACGCCCCCGCCACCAGGGACGCATCGCATGGCGGTAGCGGCCGTAGCCGGCGAACAGCTCGTCGCCGCCCTCGCCGCACAGCACCGCCTTGACCGAACGCCGCGCCTGCCGCGCCAGCAGCCAGGACGGGATGATCGCGTAATCGGCGACCGGATCGTCCATCGCGGCGACGATGCGCGGCAGGTGACGCCACACCTCGCTCGCGCCGATGCGCAGCACCTCGTGATCTGCACCGACGCTGTGCGCCATGGCGCGGGCCGTCTCGCTCTCGTCGGCAGCACCGGGGACATCGAACGCGGCGGTGAAGGCGCGTACCGGCGCACCACCTCGCCGCGCCATCGCCGCCAGCACCGCGGCACTGTCGATGCCGCCGGAGAGGAACATCCCGTAAGGCACCTCGCTGCGACAGTGCAGATCCACACTCTCGTCGAGCGCGCGATCGAGGCGCGCGAGGGCGGCCGGCTCGTCGATCACCTCGGGCGGACCCTCGGGCAGGGCGGGCAGGCGCTCGCGCGACAGCACCCGGCCGCCGGCGATGCGCAGCGTCTCGCCGGGCAGCACGCGCCTTATGTCGGGGAAGATCGTGTCGGCACCGGTGGTGAACTGGAGTTGCAGCAGTTCACGCAGCCGCTCGGGACGCACGCCGCGTCCGGCGAGGCCGGCGGCGAGCAATGCCTGCGGCTCGGAGGCGAAGGCGAGGCCATCCGGGCGCTCGACGAAGTAGAGCGGCTTGATGCCGAACGGGTCGCGCGACAGGACCAGCGTGTCGGCACCGCGCTCGTGGATGGCAATGGCGTACATGCCACGCAGCGCCCGCGCATAGGCGGCCCCTTCGCGCAGCCACAGATGCAGCGGCGGCTCACAGTCGCTGCCCGTCGCAAAGCGCACTTCCGGCATCGCGGCACGCAGGGCGAGATCGTTGTAGATCTCGCCATTGGCGACGATCGCCGCAGGGCCGGCGAAGATCGGCTGCTGGCCGCCAGCGAGGTCAATGAACGCGAGCCTCGTATGCACCAGCCCGACCCGGCCGAACTGCACGTGGCCCTGCCCGTCCGGGCCGCGATGGGCGAGGGCAGCGGCGAGGCGCGACAGCGTTTCCGGATTGGCGAGGTGACCGGGGACGGTATCGGCACGTTCGGCGACCCCCGCGATGCCGCACATCAGCCGCGCCCCGTCATCGCGGTTAGCCGCTCGCGCCAGCGTTCCAGCACCACCGATTCGCTGAACGCCGCCTCGTAGGTCGCCCGTCCAGCGCGCGCGAGACCCGCCGCGAACGGACGGTCGTCGAGCACGCGGGCGAGCGCGGCGCCCAGCGTAGCATCGTCCTCGCGCGGCACCAGCAGGCCGTTGCGCTCCGGCACGATCAGTTCGCACGGCCCGTCCGCGTCACAGGCCACCACCGGGCGATCGGCCGAGAAGCCCTCGATCACCACATTGCCGAGCGGCTCATGGCGAGACGGGCAGCACAGCACGTCGCTCGCGGCCAGCAGGGCCGCGCCGTCGGTCCGCCAGCCGAGCAGGAACACCCGATCGGCCACCCCTACCGCGCGGATCAGCGCCTCGAGGGCGTCGCGCTCCGGCCCCTCGCCGGCGATCAGCAGGCTCGCTCCGGGCACGCGCGCGATGGCGCGGATCAGCACGTCGAATGCCTTGTTACGGTGCAGCCGGCCCAGGGCAAGCACCACCCGGCCGGGGCTGACGCCCGCCGGCAGTGCTGCGGGCAGGGCACCGCGCAGGTCGTCGGCGAAATTCGGCACGTAATGTGTGGTGGCAGGATCGCGCCCCTGTTCCACCATCCAGTGCACCAGGCCGCGCGTGTTGCCGATCAGGTGGCGGCAATGACGGTAGTTCTCCAGATCATAGAAGCCGCCGAGCCGGCCCGCGCTCACCCAGTCGCCCTGCGGCAGTCGGCTGGCCGCACGGTTCATCCAGGCGATAGCGATATCTGGGGCGAAATGGCGCAGCGTGCGGCGCAGGGCGGGGCGGGTACGCCAGTCCAGCGCACCGCCGAAGCGCAGGCCGACCGGCTCGACCCCCGACGCGCGCAGCCGGCCGATGCGGCCCGGCTCGGCGCGGATGACCGGCAGCACGCGCAACCCGGGCTGACGCGACTGTGCGCGTACCAGCCGCTCGTAGAACAGTTCCGCACCGCCCCGGGGCGCGCCGGCCATGACATGCGCGACCCGCAAGGGGGGTGTCACGCCGCTGCCTGCACGCGCCCCGGTTGCAGCAGACGAAGGGCTCCGTCCAGCACCGTCTCGACGGCGAGCTGGTCGATCGGCGCATGTCCCTCCGGGCCGGGCGCAACGCAGGCCAGGGTCTGCGGGCCGGTCGGACCGTATTCGCTCACCCGGCTGGGTCCGAACAGGCCGAGAGTCGGTGCTCCGGCCGCACCCGCGACATGCATCAGGCCGGAATCATTGCCGACGAACAGCGCGCAGCGGCGCAGCGCCGCGGCAACCTGGGGGATTTCGAGGCCGGCCAGCACGATCGGCGCGTGCGAGTCCAGCGCGGCGACCAGCGGCGCCGCCATCCGCGATTCCGCCTCGCCGGGACCAGCGAACACCACCGGCACCGCGTTCGGATGGCGCGAGGCGATCGCCTCGAACAGGGCGGCGTACTGCGCCGCGGGCCAGATCTTGCCGCTCCAGTTGGCCGTGGGGCCAAGCCCGACATAGAGCGGGCCGGAGGGCAGCAGCGCGCGGGCGCGCGCTTCATCGGACTCGTCGGTCCAGATTACCGGCATCGGCGGCTCGGCAAGCCCGAGCACGCCGGCAAGATGGGCGAGCCGGTGTCCCGGCCGGCGGCCACCGCGCATGATGCGCCGGCGCCGGGCGGGCAGCATCAGGGTGACGGCGGAACCGCGCAGATCGACGGCGAGGTCCCACGGCCGCAGGCAGGTGGCCCACAGACCCGCCCAGTGCAGGTCGAAGCGGCGCTTCTCGATCACCAGCGTGTCGTCACGGTTCGGCAGCCGTGCGAACACGCCCTCGGCGACCGGACCACAGGCGATGGTGAAGCGGGCGTCAGGATGGCGCTGGCGGAGATGCTCGACGAGGCCTGTCGACAGGACGGCGTCACCGAGCCGCGTCGCGGTGATGAACAGGATGCGCATGCGCGAGCCGATAGCATGCCGGACCACGCACCCCCAAGCGGCATGAGCGACGCTCAGGGCCGCCCGGCATGGGGGCGGCCATGCATGGCTGGCGTGGCAGGAGCGGTGCTTGTCGCGGCGATGGGCTGCGCCCACAGTCAGGATCATGGAAAAGACCGCCCTTCTACCTGATCGCGCCGTGATCTCCGTCACCGGAGCCGACCGGGTGTCGTTCCTGCAGGGGCTGGTGTCGAACGACGTCACCCTCGCCGCTCCCGGGCGCGCGGTATGGGCGGCACTGCTGAGCCCGCAGGGCAAGTGGCGGGCGGATTTCTTCATCCTCGACGCGGGAGACCGGCTGCTGCTCGATGTCGAGCGCGGCCAGGCAGACGAGCTGATCGCCGCGCTGACCCGCTTCAGGCTGCGGGCGAAGGTCGAACTGGCGATCGCACCGCTCCGTGTGCTCGCGGCCTGGGATGTCGGCGACGGCACGCCCGCCTCGGCCGGCCCGGAGGCGATCGCCGCGCCCGATCCGCGCCTGCCGGAGGCCGGCTGGCGCATCCTGGTACCCGACGGCACCGGACCCGGCCCGGACGCGGTGGACGACATCGACTGGGACCGTCACCGGCTGCTGCTCGGCCTGCCGGACGGCTCTCGCGATCTCGAGCGCGACCGTACAGTGCTGCTGGAAGCCGGTTTCGACGAGCTCAACGGGATCAGCTGGACCAAGGGCTGCTATATGGGACAGGAACTCACCGCCCGCACCCGCTATCGCGGCCTGGTCAAGCGGCGGCTGGTGCCGGTGGCGTTCGAGGGCGCCGCCCCCGCCCCGGCGACGCCGATCCTGCATGAGGGGATCGAGGTCGGCTCGGTGCGCTCCTCGCGCGACGGGCTCGGCCTCGCCCTGCTGCGCATCACCGACCTTCATGCGCCACTCTATGTCGACGACCACCACCGGGTCTGCGTGCATCTGCCCGACTGGATGCGGCTGCCGGAGGCGTCGTCATGAGCGCCGGCTGGGTGGCTCCCGGCGCGGAGGCGATCGAGGCGATCGTCGCCGCGGCCCGCTTCGATGCGACCGGGCTGATCGCGGCGATCGCCCAGGCCGCGGATGGCGAACGCGAGGTGCTGATGCTGGCCTGGATGAACGAGGCCGCGCTGCGCGAGACGCTGGCAACCGGGCGAGTCTGCTACTACAGCCGCAGCCGGCAGGCACTGTGGCGCAAGGGCGAGACCTCGGGACAGAGGCAGCAGCTCCGCAGCCTGCGTCTCGACTGTGACGGCGACGCGGTGCTGATGGCGGTCGAACAGACCGGGGTCGCCTGCCATACCGGGCGGGTGAGCTGTTTCTATCGCGAGGCCGGTTCGACCGGGTTGCTGGACGCGACCGCGCCGCTGGTCTCGCCCGAGACGCTCTACGGACGATGAGTGCCGCCCCGCTGGTGTGGCTGCTCGCCGGCGAGGCGAGCGGCGACGTGATCGGCGCGCGGCTGATGGCCTCGCTGCGCGCGCTGCGTCCCGAGCTGCGCTTCGCCGGGGTCGGCGGGCCGCGGATGCAGGCGGAGGGGCTCGAAAGCCTGTTCGAGATGCGCGAGCTGTCGGTGATGGGGCTGGTGGAGATCCTGCCGCGCGTGCGGCGTCTGTCGCGACTGATGGCGGCAGCCGAAGCCGATATCGCCGCGCGCCGCCCCGATCTGGTGGTGACCATCGACAGCCCCGGTTTCGCGTTGCGACTGCTCGCACGACTGCGCGGCGTGACCCGCATCCATTATGTCGCGCCCCAGGTCTGGGCGTGGCGCGAGCATCGGGTGAAGCATTATCCGGGGCGCTGGGAGCGGCTGCTGTGCCTGTTGCCGTTCGAGCCGGCGTTCTTCGCGCGGCATGGCATCGAGGCGCGGTTCGTCGGCCATCCGGTGCTGCAATCGGGCGCCGACCGGGGTGACGGCGCGCGCTTCCGCGCCCGGCACGACATCGCGCCGGATGCGCCGGTGCTGATCCTGATGCCCGGCAGCCGTCGCAGCGAGGTGCCGCGCCTGCTGCCGGTGTTCGGCCGTACGCTCGCGCTGCTCAAGGCACGCTTTCCCGATCTGGTGGCCGTGGTGCCGGTGGCACAGGCGGTAGCCGACACGGTGGAGCGGGCGGCACGCGACTGGCCGGTCACCTGCGTGATCGCCACCGATCTCGCCGACAAGCACGACGCCTATGCGGCAGCTGGCGCGGCACTGACCAAATCCGGCACCTCGACGCTCGAGCTCGCCCTGGCCGGCGTGCCGATGGCGGTGACCTACCGCGTCAATCCGCTCACCGCGGCAATCGCGCGGCGGCTGATCCGTGTGCCGCATGTGGCGATGATCAATCTGCTCGCCGCCCGCGCTCTGGTGCCTGAACTGCTGCAGGGCGACTGCCGGGCGGACCGGCTGGCCATGGCGGTGACGACGTTGCTGACCGACGCCGAAACCGCCGGAGCGCAACGCGCTGGGTTTCGCGCCGCGATAAGCGGTCTCGCCCCTCCCGGCGGCACTCCCTCCGATCTCGCGGCCCGCGAGGTGGCGGCGCTGCTGCCCTGAGGAACGCCCGAGTATGGCGTAACCAATCGTGAGTTTGTTGCGGGCACAATCGGCTCTCTGCTAACGAATCGATCTGCATGTCGGCTATGCGACGAACGCATAGCTTGCGAGGAGATCGCTGATGGCCCCCAAATATGCCCCTGTCCTGCCGCGCCGGAGGGCTGCGCGACCGGCCATGGCTCTGATCACGACCCTGACATTCTGTGCAGGCAGCCCCCTCACGCTGGCCGACGCGGCGAAGCCGAAGGCCAGATCCCATCATCGCCCTGCGGCGAAGCCGGTGGCGAGCAGCGTCGAGACGGTCAGCGTGGTGGCCCGGCGCGCACGACCGCATGCGGCGGTCGAGGTGGTCAGTCGTGAGCAGATGGACCGCTTCATCGCCGGCAGCTCGCCGATGCAGATCCTCGCCCGGACGACGCCGGGGGCGAACTTCACTTCCGACGACGCCTTCGGCCTCGATACGGTGGCGAACCTGCTCTACGTGCGCGGCTTCAACCAGACCCAGCTCGGCGTGGCGATGGACGGCATCCCGATGGGCGGCCAGGGTTTCCACAACTGGAACGGCCTCGGTGTCGACCAGATGCAGATCCAGGAAAACATCACCGGCCTGACCATGTCGCAGGGCGCGGGCGCGCTCGACATTCCGTCGGCGCAGACGCTGGGGGGTGCGATCACCTTCACCACCGACGATCCCGAAGACAGGCTGGGCGGTCGCGTCAGCCAGCTTTTCGGCAGCAACAACGGCTTCCGCACCTTCGCCCGCATCGACAGCGGCGTGCTGAACGCGACCGGCACCAAGTTCTACGTCTCGTACGCACGCACCGCGCAGGACATGTGGAAAGGCTTCGGCGACCAGCAGGAACACCAGGCGAATGCGAAACTGGTTCAGCCGATCAACACACGCGGCAAGATCACCGCCGTGTTCGACTACTCCAATTTCGACCAGTACAACTATCTCAGCCTGACCAAGAACATGTGGCGCCTGCTCGGTCGAGACTACACCTATCTCAAGCCGGATTACGAGCTGGCCAAGGAGTATGCCGTCGCCGCACAGAACGGCACCATTCCGGCCGGACTGCCGGCCGGCATCACCGCCGACGAGGTCGGCGACATCGCCTATGACGGCACCCAGGAACAGCGCAATTACCTCTCGGCAGTCACCGGCGACTACAGGCTGACATCGCAGCTGAACTCGAAGACGATCGCCTATGCGCATGTCTCCAACGGCGTGTATCAGGGCACCAACAATTTCCTCACCTCGCCCGATTCCGGCGTGCCGATGGTCTCGCAGGCCGGCCATCCCGACGTGCGCCGGATCGGCTTCACGCAAGCCTTCGACCTCAAGCTCGACCACCACGATATCCAGACCGGCGTGTGGTACGAGAACGACCGCTTCCGCTACCCGTCGCGCCTCTACGAGGACGGCGTCGACGCCGCGCACAACTCCAAGAGCGACTACTATGCCTGGCAGGCGACGACATGGTGGTCGGATGCGTTCAACACCAACACCTTCCAGTATTATCTCCAGGACAGCTGGCATCTGCGGCCCGACATGGTGCTGCTGGCGGGGTTCAAATCGCTGGTGCAGACCACCCATGGCGGCACCAAGGAAGACAACAGCTCCGATCTCGCTGCCTGGGGCGTGTATTACAGCCATCCGGCGGCCGGCAGCCTGACGGCTGCGAACGGATTCCTGCCTCACTTCTCCTGGGACTGGCATTTCCTGCATCATCACGAGCTTTACTGGGATATCGCCGAGAACATGCGCGCCTATGATTTCGGTTCGCAGTCCGGGTCGGGAAATCCATGGGGCGGGCTGGGCAGCTCCACCAACTCGGCGCAATCCGTGTTCGATGCAGCCCGCCAGACGCTCAGACCGGAGCGCTCCTGGAACTACGTGGTGGGCTATCGCTTCGATTCGACGATCTTTTCGGGCAGCGCCGACTACTATCACACCGATTTCATCAACCGCCTCGCCGCCATCACCACCGGACCGGCCGACAATGCCTATTCGGCCTTCGTCAATGTCGGCCACGAGACGATGAACGGCGCCGACGTGCTGGGCACGATCCGGCCGCTGCGCGGGCTGGAACTCACCAACAGCTTCAGCTGGAACGATGCGACCTATGAAGGCGCGCTGCCCTCATCCGGCGGCGACAGCATCGACATCAAGGGACGCCACCAAGTCTATTATCCGAAATACATGTACAAGGCCAACCTCAACTACACGTATCACGGCGTGGTTTTCAATTTTGCCGCGACGTACAACGCCAAACGCCCGATGACCTATACCAACGACGAATACATTCCCTCCTACTGGACGACGGACCTCACCGTTTCCTACGATTTCGTCAACATCCCGCATCTGCGCGACCTGAAGATTTCCTTCGGGATCACCAACCTCGCCAACCAGAACTATATCGGCGGCGTCTACGGTGCCGCCGCGATCAGCGGCGACGACAATGCCAACCTGTTCGTCGCGGCACCGCGTCAGTATTTCGGCACCGTGGCGGCGCGGTTCTGATGTCACGCCACCGATTGCAGTGAGGCCGCAGGCGCATGGGCGACGCGGAAGGTTGCGCGCCCTGCGGCCTTGGCGGCATAGAGCGCCTCGTCGGCGCTCTGTATCAGCGCGCCCTCATGGCAAAGCGGGGTGCTGATCGCCGCACCGATGCTGACTGTCACGGCACGGCCAGGCAAGGCTTCATAGGGGCGCTGCAGGATGTCGAGGACGCCGTCGCAGCGACGCGCGCAGTCGGCGACGCTGTCGATGGGAACCATCAGCACGAACTCGTCCCCGCCGAAGCGCCCCGCGCGGCCGTCGCACTCACCGGCGATCGACAGCAGCCGTCCGGCAAAAGCCTGCAGCAGCCGGTCGCCGCTGGAGTGGCCGAACGTGTCGTTGATCGATTTGAAGTGATCGATGTCGAGGAACAGCAGCGCGAAGCGGTGCCCGGAGTCCAGCGCCGCGCTCAACTGGCGCCGAAACAGCCAGCGGTTCATCAGCAGTGTCAGCGGATCGTGCGAGGACGCATGACGCAGGCGGATCTCGCTGCGGCGCAGACGCCGCTCCGAGCGGGCACGCTCGGCAAGCATGATGTTCGCCGGCAGCACGGTCAGCAACAGGGTGATGAGGAAGGGCTGAAGCAGGATATAGCCCGGCCAGCTCCCATGCTGCGCCGCCAGCATCGCCATCGGGCCCACGCCGTGTGCCGTCAGCGCCGACGCGCAGGTGGAGACGACGAAGATGGTCATCAGGATCAGCGACGGCCCGAACTGCATCGCCAGCCACGACAGGCACGGATAGAGCAGCAGGTAGCATTGCGTGCCCGCGAAGACGAAAGAGACGACCGACGCACCGGCGGCCAGGAGTGGCAGGACCGCCCCGGCGAGGCGGCGACGCCGCCACAGGCCCGACAGATCGATCCTGCGCAGACCTGAATGCGCAATCACGACTGTCATCGGCATTGCCAGCAGCAGGCCGAGCGCGTCGCAGCAGATCCATTGGATGAAGTCGAGTCCGAGCAGGCCGCCACCGTTGATCAAGGCCGTCAGCAGCGTTCCGACGCAAGCCTCCACGCAGGCAGAGACCAGCGCGATGAGGCCGAACACCGACAGTCTGCGGATCCGCGTCAGATCTGTGGTCGCGCCGCAGAAGCGCCGCGCGGCAGCGGCGGCGATGACTGACTGAAACAGGTTGAGCAGCACGTAGAGAGCGTTATTGGTCAGTGACCAGGGCTTGAGCAGGTTGAGTGCGAAGTTGATGACAAGGCAGGCAGCAACCACGGCCACGACCTGCCCCGACCGCAGCACGAGGAGTGCCGCGCTCAACGCGGCATTGGCGCTCCAAAACGAGGAATAGCCTTGCTGATCGCAGCACAGCAGCCGCACGACCAGTGCATTCAGCGTGAACCACGCCACCAGCAGCGCGGCATCGCCCGTCGATCGTCGCCGCTCCGCCTGCCTCGCGAATGTGAGCCGCATCGCGCCCTCCCGCCCCGTCGCGACCTGCAGACACGAAGGGGCCCGACGCCTGCGAGACCGATCCTAGGCAGCAAGGCGTTAACGGGAAGTTGAGGCGTGCGGCCTAATCGTCATAGGCGGCGCGCAGATCCGACAGGCTGCCGCTGGCGATGCGCATGAGCTGGCGGCGCTCCTCGAGCCCCAGATCGGGTACGCGGTCGACCTGGGGATCCGGCATCACCGCCGCCTCCGGCAGCGCCATCACATTGCGCGCGATGACCGGATGCTCGGCGACCAGACGGCGGAAATCGGCCCGGCTGAGGGCCAGCAGGTGACCGAAGCTCAGCGAGCGCACCGTGGCCGGCAGCGGCCGGTCGTCAAGCACCTCGCGGCCGCCGACGATGCTGCCGGGGCCGAACTCGATGTCGTGTTCGGCGATGTGCGCCTCCAGCCGCCCCGCGCTGACCAGATAGACGGTGCGCGGCTTGCGGTCGCGTTCGAGCAGCGTCTCGCCCGGCCAGGCGAAATGGATCGAGGCGGTCATCGCCAGATCGTGCAGGGCGGCATCCGGCAGGTCGGCGAGCGCGGGGAAGCGGCGGATGCGCTCCTCGATGCCACCCTTGAGGTTGAATTTCAGCCGCCGGTCGAAGGCGTTGCGACGGGTTTCCACGTCGCGCAGGATACGCTCGTGCAGTTCCTCGCCGATCAGCGCCTCGTCGAGCATGTCGTCGTATTCCTGGCTCTCCAGACGCAGCGCGATCAGCCGCAACAGGCGCGATTCGAGCGCCTCCGCGTAGCCCGAATAGTGCAGTCGCATGGTATCGAGTGCGGCAGAAAGCTGCTTCTCGCGCCGCTCGATGACTTCGGAAACGATCTCGGCGACGCGCCCGCCCAGCATCGGCTCCATCCGGCGCTGCATGAAGCGGCGCAGCGCGGTCGAGATGAGATGCGTGATCATCAGCATCTCGAAGCGTTCCATCATCGCATACATCAGCAGCCGGTCGATGCGGAAGCGATAGTGGATCCACTGCGCGAGGCGAAAGCGGAAGGTGGGCTGAAGGCGCCGTCGCGCGGCACGCACATAGCCGTAGCGGCCGTCCATGCGCGCGCCGTCGATCATCGCCTCGGCGGTGCGCAGCAGGTTCTCCATCACCGGGCGCGACAGGCCGCGGATCTTGAACAGGTCGAGCAGGATCGAGCGTTCCTGGGTCGCCGCGGTAATCAGCGCGAGCGTCACGCGCTGGCGGTCGGTGAGCGCGGTGTCGAAGGTGTTGGCCTCCTCCTCGTCGGCGATGCGGCGGTCGAGATGCTCGACGACATGGCGGACGGAATGGCCGGAAATGCCGAGATCGGAGGCAAGCTGCCGCGTCTTGTCGCGCACCTCGCCCAGGCCAAGGGCGAGCACCTGATGATGCAGGGCGGAATCGATCGGCGAAAGCTGGTCGAGCTTGAAGAACAGCACCAGGTAACGCAGCGTCACCCCGTTCACCAGCAGGGTGATGAGCACGAAGCCGGTGGCGATGACGCCGACGAAATGCGCGACCGCAGCCGAGACGTTCTGGTTCTCTGTCACGGCGAGAGCAAGGGCAAGGGTGATCGCGCCGCGCAGACCACCCCACCAGATCGTCACCTTGTAGGGGTTGGGCACCGGCCGCGACAACCCGGCGATGGTCAGCAGCGGCAACAGGCCGAACAGGATCAGGCCACGCGCAGCCAGGGCGGCGACCAGCGCGACAGCGATCAGCACCCAGTCCCAACCGGTCATGCCGAACAGCAGGCGCGGCACCAGCATCGAGGCCAGCACGAACACCAGCGAGCCCGCCCAGAACACGAGCTGCTCCCACAGTTCGCGCAGGAAGCTCCAGGTCTTGGGGCGCAGCGTCGAGGGACCATAGACCGACACCGTCAGCCCGGCCGCGGCGGTGGCGACCACGCCGGAGAAGCCGAGCATGTCGTCACAGACGATATAGGCGATGTAGGGCAAGGCCAGCGTCAGCGTGACCTCTCCGGCGACCGTGCCGCCGAAGAAGGTGATCAGCCACAGCGTCACCCGCCCCATTACCACGCCGACGGCGAGCGCGCCGACAAAGGAGACGACGAACGTCCACGCCGCCTGCATCACGCCCACCTCGGCGTGGGTGGTGGTGGCGTGCAGCAGGATGGTGAAGATCGAGATCGCGGCGGCGTCGTTGAGCAGCGCCTCGCCCTCGACCAGCCGGGTCAGCCGGCTCGATGCGCCGATGTCGCGGAAGATCGCGCTCACCGCCGACGGATCGGTGTTTGCCACGATCGCGCCCAGCATCAGGCACACCGTGAGACTCATGTTGGTAAACGGATACAGCGCGAACCCGATCGCGGTGAAGCTGACCATCACCGCCACCACCGCCATCAGCAGCACCGTGGTCAGGTCGTGCCACAGGCGGCGCACGTCGATCGCAAGCGCCCCCTGGAACACCAGGATCGGCAGGAAGATCAGCAGGAAGATCTCGCTGTCGCCGGGGATCTGCACCAGCGTGCGTGCGGCATCGTCGAACCTGTTGGTCAGCGGCGTGCGCAGCAGCACATCGGCGAGACCGCCGATCAGTACGCCGACGAAGGCGAGCAGGATGGTCTCGGGCAGCTCCAGCCGGCGCGCGACCGGCTGGATGGCGCTGACCACCACCAACAGGATGGCGATGGTCAGCAGCACGGCGGAGAGGCCGGAAATCATCATCGTGTTGCGGCAGCCTCCGTCGATCGTGTCGGAACAGCAACGCCTGCTCAGGCATCAGGCAGTATTGTGCCACCGATTATCCGTCACGCCGACCCCGGACCGGGTAAAAATGCCTCACCGACCGATCAATCCGTCTCCACTGCCGCGATCCAGGCGCGGGCGCGTGCTTCGGGATCGGCATGCGCGAGCACATCGGAGACCACCGCCACCGCATCGGCCCCGGCCGCGCGGCAGGCGCGGGCACGCTCGAGGGTGATGCCGCCGATCGCGACCAGCGGCAATGCGCCGATCCGGGCGCGCCAGGCCCCGAGCCGGGCGAGGCCCTGCGGCGCCCAGGGCATCTTCTTGAGCGTGGTCGGCCAGATCGGGCCTAGGGCCACGTAGTCAGGGGCCACCGACAGCGCACGGTCGAGCTCGGCCTCGTCATGCGTACTGACGCCCAGTTTCAGCCCGGCGCGTCGGATGGCGGGCAGGTCGGCGGTATCGAGATCCTCCTGGCCGAGATGCAGCGCCTGCGCGCCCTGCGCGACCGCCAGCTCCCAGTGATCGTTGACCACTAACAGCGCGCCTGCCGCCTGACAGGCCGCAAGGGCCGCGTCGATCTCGCGCGACAGCCGCACCGTGTCGTCGGACTTGATCCTGAGCTGCACCAGCCGCGCGCCGGCGCCTGTCAGCCGCGACACCCAGGACGCACTGTCCACCACCGGATAGAACCCCGGCAGCCTCACTGGAACGGCGTGCCGAGCACCGGCGTGGAGGGAGCGGCCATGTCGCGCATCGGCACCGGCCCGGCCTCGAACCCGGCGCGGCCGGCCTCGATCGCCAGCGCCATCGCCCGCGCCATCGCCACCGGATCGCCCGCCCCGGCCACCGCCGTATTGAGCAGGATGCCGTCGAACCCTAGCTCCATCGCCGCCGCGGCGTGGCTCGGCAGGCCGATCCCGGCGTCGACGATCAGCGGGATGTCGGGATGATGCGCCCGCAGCGCACGCAGGCCGTAGACGTTGTTGAGCCCCCTGCCCGTGCCGATCGGCGCGCCCCAGGGCATCAGCACCTCGCAGCCGGCGTCGCGCAGATGTGCGGCGGTGACCAGATCCTCGGTGCAGTAGGGCAGCACGCGGAACCCGTCGGCGGTGAGCTCACGCGCCGCCTCCACCAGGCCGAACGGGTCGGGATGCAGCGTGTCGGCCTCGCCGATCACCTCGAGCTTGATCCAGTCGGTCTCGAAGATCTCGCGCGCCATCTGCGCGGTGGCGATCGCCTCGCGTGCCGAATGGCAGCCGGCGGTATTGGGCAGCACGCGCACGCCGAGTTCGCCGAGCAGCGCGAAGAACCGCTGCTGTCCCGAGGCCGCGCCGCCGGTCTCACGTCGCACCGACACCGTCACCACCCCAGCCGACGAGGCACGCACCGCATCGGCCAGCACCGCGGGCGAGGGATATTGCGCCGTGCCGAGCAGCAAGCGCGAGGCCAGCTCGACGCCGTAAAGACTGAAACCCATCGTCGCGCGCTTTCAGCCGCCCTGCATCGGGCCGACGATCTCGACGCTGCTGCCCGGCCGCAAGGCGGCGGAACCGCGCGCCCGGACGGCGACGAAATCGCCGTCCAGCGCGGTCGCGACCCGGGCCGAGGCCAGGCCGAGCTCATCGATCAGGGCGGCGAGGTCACCGGCCACACAGTCGCGGCTCTCGCCGTTGAGCAGGATCTGCATGAGGGTCAGTCTAGCGCCGACACCGCCTGCGCGCCAAGCCACGGGCCGAGCAGGAAGCCATGGCGGAAGGCGCCATTGGCGTGCCAGACTCCAGCCGCGTCGCGGATCAGGGCGGGCAGGTTGTCGTCGAAACCCGGTCGCAGCCCCGCACCGAGCTCCAGCATCTCCGCCTCGGCGAAGGCCGGGTGCAGCGCGTAGGCCGCGTTCATCAGTTCGACCGCCGAGCGCAACGTCATCGGCCCCGCACGGCCACCTTCGAGCATGGTCGCACCCACCATGAAGCGGCCATCGCCACGAGGCACGACATACAGCGGGATACGTGGGTGCAGCAGCCGCACCGGACGCGACAGCGCCACCTCGCGGCTGGACAGCATCACCATCTCGCCGCGAATGCCGCGCAGACCGGCCAGTGCGTCGGTCGCCGCCGTGCCTCGGCAGTCGAGCCGGCGATCGCCGGGCAGCGGCGCGGGCTCTGCCTCGAGACAGGCGACGCCGTGCCGACGCAACGCCCCGGCCAGCGCGTCCAGCGCGCGGCGCGGGTCGAGATGCGCCTCGCCGGGGAAAAACAGGCCCTGGGTGAAGCGTCCGGCCAGAGCGGGCTCGAGTTCAGCGATCGCCTCGGCATCGACGCGCTCGTGACCGCTGGTGCGGGCGGCAAAGCGGGCCAGGTCGGGCACGTCGCGGCTGGAGGCGACGACCAGCGTGCCGGCGCGCACCACGCCCGGGACGTGCGCCGCCCACCAGTCGATTGCGCCGGCCGCGCGCTCGACCAGCACCGCGCCCGCCGCCTCCGCCTCGCACCAGGGGGCGAGCATGCCGCCGGCCAGATGCGAGGCGCCAGAGCGCGTCGGCACGCCGGCGGGATCGACCACCACCACCTCGCGCCCTGCTTCGGCCAGGCAGGTGGCGGCAACCAGCCCGGCTACCCCCGCGCCACGCAGGACGATCCTCATCCGAAGCGCCGACGCAGGCCCCAGCCGAGCCCGGCGACGGCGAGCGAGGCGAGGCTGAGCAGGAATTGCGGCCGCTGCGCCGGGATCAGGCTCATCGCGATACAGACCCCGGCAATGCCCGCCAGCACGATCGCGCTGGCCAGGGGAATCATCATCCCCTGCGCGCGGCGCCAGCGTCCGTAGCCGGCGGCGATCAGCGCGTAGACGAACAGGATGGTGGTGCCGGAGGTCGCCACCAGGAAGGCGAACACCCGGTCGGGCGAGACGATCGAGGCGATGGCGGCGAGGAACCCGGCACTCGCGCCGGCCAGCGTGGCGCGCACCGGTACGCGCGAGCGCCCCACCGCGACCAGCGCCTTGGGCGCATCGCCGCGCCCGGCGAGCTCGAACATCATCCGCGAGGTGACATAGAGGCCCGAATTGAGACAGGACAGCACCGCGATCAGGATCACCACGGTCATCAGATCGGCCGCACCCGGGATGCCGAGGCGTTGCATGGCGGTGACGAACGGCGAATGGCCAGGGCGGATGCCGGGCCAGGCGACGATACACAGCACCAGCGCGATCGCGCCGAGATAGAAGGTCGCGATGCGCAGCGCCACGGTGCGGGCGGCACGGGCGACGTTGCGCGGGGGATCGTCGGATTCGGCGGCCGCGATGGTGGCGATCTCTGAGCCGGTGAGCGAGAAGATCACTACCGGCACAGCCGCCGCGACCCCCGACAGGCCGAGCGGCAGCAGCCCTCCTGCCCCGGCGAGGCGCGACAGGCGGGCCGCCTCGGGTCCGAAGGCGCCGAACAGGGCGGCGAGGCCGAGGGTGATGAACAGCCCGATCGCCGCCACCTTGAGCAGCGAGAACCAGTATTCGAACTCGCCATAGGCCCGCACCGAGAGCAGGTTGACCGCCGTCATCGCCGCGATCAACACGAGGCCGAGCAGCCAGACCGGGGGCGCTGCGGGACCGAGCAGCCCGGCCAGGAGCGAGGCCCCGGCCACCGTCTCCGCACCCACCGCCACCACCCAGAAATACCAGTACAGCCAGCCGGTGACGAAACCCGCCCAGCGGCCCAGCCCGAACGCCGCATAGCCGGCATGGCTGCCGCGGCCGGGCTCGGCGATCGCCATCGCGCCCAGCATGCGCATCACGAGCCACACGATCAGCCCGGCGAAGGCGTAGCTCAGCAGCACCGCCGGACCGGCGGTGGCGATCGCCGCCGAACTGCCGACGAACAGCCCCGCGCCCACCACGCCTCCGAGCGCGATCATCGCCACGTGGCGCGCGCGCAGCGAGGCGGCGAGTGCGCCGGTGGCCGGGGGAGAGAGGGTCGCACTCATCGGAGGCGAGTGTTCCGCTTGTATCGTTTTGATGCAAGGCGGCACCGGCATCTCGCCGCCCGGTCAGGGTCGTGCCAGTGTGCCGCGCATGACGCAGAAGACGCCATCGAAGCCTGGCAAGCCGCTCGCCACCGCCATGCTGGCCGCTCTCGGCATCGTCTACGGCGATATCGGCACCTCGCCGCTCTATACACTGCAGACCGTGGTGCAGTCCTTCGGACATGTGCCGGGCACGGCCGACGTGCTGGGCGCGCTGTCGATGATCTTCTGGGCGCTGCTGATCACCGTCTCGTTCAAGTATTGCGGACTGGCGATGCGCGCCGACGTGCATGGCGAGGGCGGTATCCTGATGCTGATGTCGCTGCTCGGCGCCTACCGGACCGGAGCGGCGGTGCTGACCACGATGGGACTGTTCGGCGCCGCGCTCATCTATGGCGACGGCGCCGTCACCCCGGCGATCTCGGTGCTGAGCGCGCTGGAAGGCCTGAACGTGCTCACCGATGCGGCCAAGCCGTTCATCCTGCCCGGCGCGGTGGCGATCCTGGCCGGGCTGTTCGCGGCGCAGTCACTGGGCACGGCCGTGATCGGCCGCGCCTTCGGGCCGGTGATGGCGCTGTGGTTCGCGGTGATCGGGGTGATCGGCGCCATCCATATCGTGCGCGACCCCGCCGTGCTGGCGGCGGCCGACCCGGCCTACGCGCTCCACAGCTTCATGACATTGAAATGGCAGGGCTTTTTGGTGCTCGGCGCGGTGGTTCTCGCCATCACCGGCGGCGAGGCGCTCTATGCCGACATGGGCCATGTCGGGCGCCGGCCGATCCGGATCTCGTGGTTCACTCTGGTGCTGCCCTGCCTGTTGCTGAGCTATGCCGGCCAGGCGGCGGTGCTGACGCACAAGCCGAATACGCAGGACAATCCGTTCTTCACCGCCTTCGACGAACTGCATCTCGGCCATGGCGCGCTGATCGCGCTGGTGATCCTGGCCACCGTCGCCACCATCATTGCCAGCCAGTCAATCATCACCGGCGCGTTCTCGCTGACGCGCCAGGCGATGCAGCTCGGCTGGTTCCCGGGCCTGCGCATCCGGCAGACCTCGGCCGAGGAACACGGTCAGATCTACGTTCCGGTGGTGAACTGGACGATGATGGTCGCCACTCTCGGCCTGGCCCTCGCCTTCCGCAGCTCGGCGCGGCTGTCGACCGCCTATGGCACCGCGGTCTCGACGACGATGCTGCTGACCACCATCCTGCTGATCGTGCTGATGCGCCGGCGCTGGCAGTGGCCGTGGCTGGCCATCGTGCCGATTGGCGGGCTGCTGGCGGTGGTCGATGGTGCTTTCTTCGCGGGCAACATGCTCAAGCTCACCGATGGGGGCTGGGTGCCGCTGGCGATGGGGGCGGCGATCTTCGTGCTGATGACCACCTGGCGGCGGGGCCAGCGCGCGATCGGCAAGCGCCTCGCCACACTCGACGAATCGCGCGAGGCGCTGATGGCCGAGCTGGTCGCCGGCACACTGGCGCGCACGCCGGGCACAGGCATCTTCCTGACCGGCAGCAAGCGCGCCATCCCCGAACCGATGCGCCTGCTCGCCTCCCAGGTCCGCGCGTTGCCCCGCACCGCGATCGCATTATCCGTGGTGTTCAGCGACGAGCCCTATATCTTCAGTGACGACAAGGTCAGTTTCGAAAAGACTGGCCCGGGCATGTTCAAGATCGTCGCCACCTTCGGCTTCGCGGAGATCCCGAGCCTCAAGCGCGCCCTCGACCTCGCTGCCGCGAAGGGCTGCCCGGTCGATGCGGAGCATGTGATCTTCTATTCTGCGGCCGAGGACGTGATCGCCGCCCCGGATCGCGCCGACCGCATCCTGCCCGCCTGGCAGCGCTGGCTGTTCGGACTGTTGCGGCGCAATGCCGTGCGCCCGGTCGATCTGCTGTCGCTGCCGCGGGAGCGTTATCTCGCCCTCAGCCGCCAGCTCGAACTCTGAGGGCACGATGGGTCTGGAACGGCCATCTGGCGCGCGTTTGCTGTGCTTCGGTGCTCACGGCCATCAAGGCCGCTCCGCTCCGATGCTCGCAGGCCGCACGCCATCTGACCATTCCAGACCCATCGTGCGACTCCCCACCATCATCAAACAAGGTCCCCGATCATGCTTCGCCCTGGTCTGATCGCCGTTCTTGCCTTTGTCGCCAGTCCAGCACTCGCGCATTCGCATCATCATCGCCATGCTTCGGCCGGCAACAACGTCACCGTGCAGGCGGCGAACTGCGACAATGCGAAGTTCCTCGCCGACCAGAAGCGCTTCGCCAGCGGCGAACTGCGTGACGATGTGCCCGAGACGGTCTGCGGCACGGCAGGACAGGTGCTGCGCAGCAAGACGACCCGCTCGGGACTGCACGGCTATTTCTATCTGACCCTGTCGGGCGGCGCTGGCGGCAGCATCGAGATCGTCTCCGATCTCGACGAGATGAAGGCGCCGGCCTGGCCCTGGGTGAAGACCGGCGACACGGTGCAGGTGACGGGCCGCTACTATTATGACAGCGCCTCGCGGCAGGGGATCGACTGGACCCATCACGGATCGTCGCGCAAATGGCCGTTTCCCGGCTCGGTGACGGTCAACGGCACCGTCTATCAGTAAGTGGCCCGCAACCCGTATTATTCAGGCCCGGTCAGCGACCATTTCGACGGCCTGCATTTCCGCAACCCCGGCGAGACCAACACGAACCGCTCCTTCGCGGCCGTGCTGCGCTGGCGCTGGCAGACACGCCACCAGCGCGGGGCATGGCCCGACCATGTCGCCGTCACGCCGGTAGTGCCCGAACGACGTGTCGACGGACTGCGCGCCACCCCGGTCGGCCATTCCACCGTGCTGTTGCAGATGGACGGCCGCAACATCCTCACCGACCCGGTCTGGTCCAAGCGCGCCGGCCCGTTCAACCGCATCGGCCCGGTGCGCGTCGCCGCACCCGCGATCCGTCTCGAGGATCTGCCGCCGATCGATGCGGTGCTGCTGTCGCACAACCATTACGACCATTTCGACGTGCCATCCCTCAGGCGCCTGCACCGCGACCATGCGCCCCTCTTCGTCACCCCGCTCGGCAACGACACGCTACTGCGCCGTCACCTGCCGGATGCGAAGATCGCCGTGCGCGACTGGGGAGATCGCATCGACATGGCCGGACTGGCGGTACACCTCACGCCCGCCCTGCACTGGTCCGCCCGGACCCTGCGCGACCGGCGCGCGGCCCTGTGGTGCGGCTTCGTGATCCGCTCGCAACACCATGGGGTCTACTATGTCGGCGACAGCGGGTATGGTGACGGCACGATCTTCCGTCAGATCGGCCGCGACCATCCCGGCCTCGACCTCGCCCTGATCCCGATCGGCGCCTACGCACCGCGCTGGTTCATGGCCTCCGCCCATGTCGACCCGCAGGATGCCGTGCGCATCTTCACCGATTGTGGCGCGGCGCACGCCATGGGCGTGCACTGGGGCACGTTCCGGCTGTCGGACGAGGCCTACGACGCCCCCGCGCAGGAACTCCATGCCTCCCTCGTCGAGGAAGGCCTGCCGCCGGACCGCTTCCTCCCGGCTCGAGCGGGACTGTCGCGGGATTTCTGATCGTGCCTCAAGCGGGCTCCAGTGCCAGACGTGCCCAGCGTTCGTGCGTGCACCACACACCGTCTATCTTGAGGTATCCCGGTGAAAGGCCTTCCTTGCAAAAAGCAAGTCGCCTGTGTACCGCCCGCAGATTGTGAGACACCGATCTGAAGCCTACGCGGCGACGGCCGCGAGTGGAAGCTGCGCGGCGCGGATTGCGGCCGGTGGCCGG
>NZ_JACHXV010000003.1 GCF_014192375.1 Endobacter medicaginis
ATCGTCGGCGTCGAGATCAAGGGGCGCAAGGGCACCGAGACCTTCGCCACCGACGAGGCGCCGCGTCCCGACACCACGGTGGAGACGCTCGCCAGGCTGAAGCCCGCCTTCCGTCGCGACGGCACCATCACCGCCGGTAACGCGCCGGGTCTGAACAGCGGCGCGAGCGCGATGATCGTCGCCGACCGCGCCGCCGCCGAGGCCGCCGGCATCGCCCCGCTGGGCCGTCTGGTGGCCGGCGGTGTGGGTGCGGTGGAGCCGGGCCTGTTCGGCATCGGCCCGGTGCCGGCGGTGCGCCAGGCGCTGGCACGTGCCGGCTGGAGCTTTGCCGATCTCGACCGCATCGAGATCAACGAGGCCTTCGCTGCCGTGCCGCTGGCGGTGGCCAAGGAACTCGGCCTGCCGGAGGACATCGTCAATGTCGAAGGCGGGGCCATCGCCCATGGTCACCCGATCGGGGCGAGCGGTGCCGTGCTGGTCACCCGGCTGCTGCATGCCATGAAGCGCGACGGGCTGAGGCGCGGCATCGTGACGCTGTGTATCGGGGGCGGGCAGGGGATTGCGCTCGCGCTCGAAGCGGTCTGATGTTGCTTTTTGAAAAAAAGAACCAGAAAACTTCTGTCCCTCGGTCGCGTACGCGCTTGCCTGCTTTCCCCTGAACGGATGGAAGTCTTCTTGCTTCTTTTTCTTCAGAAAAAGAAGAACCCCCTGTGCTCGAAAACGAAGTCCTCACCACCGGCGCCCATGTCATCCAGCTCGCGCTGACGCCGATCTTCCTGCTCAGCGCGGTGGGCTCGCTGCTCAACGTGTTCTCGACCCGTCTCGGCCGGATCAGCGACCGCATCCACGTCCTCGAGAAGGAAGACAGCAGCGGCGATGGCAGCATCGACGCGATCGAGGTCGCCGGCCTGCACCGTCGCGCCTGGCTGCTCAACGTCGCGGTGATCCTCGCCACCCTGGCAGGCGCAATGACCTGCGTGGCGGCGATCGTGCTGTTCGTGGGCGTGCTGCGCGATGCGGGCACGGTCAACCTGCTGTTCGGCCTGTTCGGCGGTGCGCTGATCGCGGCGGTCTGCGCGATGTCCGCCTTCGCCTGCGAAGTCACGGTCGGTGGCAACGTGCTGCGCCGAAAGCTGCACGTCTCGCGTCATCGGTAGTTCATTTCAGTGCCATCACGGTTAAGCTCGCCTCTCCTGGGAGAACGCGATGCGACGGATGCTGTGGTGCGGGCTGATGATGGTGGGATGCGGGTCAGCGATGGCCGCCCCGAAACCGGTCGAAGTGAAGATGGTGGTGGTCGCCAATTTCGAGACCGGCGCCGATACGGGTGACGCACCGGGCGAGTTCCAGTTCTGGGCCGAGCGCGAGCATCTCGACGAGGTGATTCCGATCCGCGGCGCGCTGCACCCGCTACGCCGGAACAGGTCGGGGCTCTACGGCATCGTCTGGGGCGGCACCGGCTCGATGATCGGCGGTTCCGCCGAGCAGCTCGAAGCCCTCGTGCTCGATCCGCGCTTCGATTTCCGCAAGACCTACTGGCTGTTCACCGGCATCTCGGGCACCGACCCGCGCATCGCCTCGGTCGGCAGCGCGGCCTGGGCCCGCTTCGTGGTGCAGGGCGACACGCTGCGCGAGTTCGACGATCGCGAGATCCCGCCCGGCTGGCCATACGGCCTGTTCGCGATCGGTGCGCAGCGGCCCGACCAGCTCCCGAGCGACCCGCACAGCTTCGGCTCCGTCACCGATGCCGCGCGGCTCGACATGGCGCTGAAGCTGAATGCGTCGCTGGCGAAATGGGCATTCGAGCGCACGAAGGATGTGGCCATCCCGGACACCCCCGCCCTGCGCGCGGCCCGCGCGGTCTGGAAAGGCTTTCCCAATGCACAGCGGCCGCCTTTCGTGCTGATGGGCGAGACGCTTGGCGCGCTGCGCTACTGGCACGGGGCGCGGCGGACGCAATGGGCCGAGGACTGGGTGCGGCTGTGGACCGGCGGCCAGGGGGTGTTCGCGATGTCGAACATGGAAAGTCAGTCCCTTGCCGGGGCGATGGTGGTGCTGTCGAGATCCGGGCTGGTGGATCTCGACCGGATGATGGTGCTGCGCACGGCCTCCAACCAGACCGAGCCGCCTCCGGGCGTGCCGGCCACGCAGAGCGTCGGCGACGAGGGGCCGGGTCAGATCGCGGCCTTCGAGGCGAACTATCGTGTCGGTGCTCCGGTGGTGCACGAGATCCTCGCGCACTGGCCGCGCTATCGCGATCACATCCCGCAGGCCGCGCCATGATCAGACTGCTGTCGCTTGCATTGCTGGCCTGGCTGTCGGCCGCCGCGATCACGGCCCGCGCTGCGGACCGCGAAGCCGCCGCGGCGGCGCTGTTCGATCGGGTCAGCTCCGATCCCGCAAGGCTGCGCGTATTCCTCAAGGCGATGCCGAAAGGCGCAGACCTGCACAATCATGTCGACGGCTCACCCTATGCCGAGGCTTATCTCGACTGGGCCGGACGCAAGGGTCTGTGCATCGATCGAGCCGCGCTCTCGATCACCGATCCGCCCTGCACGGCACCCGATCGCGTGCCGGCCGCCGGCCTGATTCTCGCCGATCCAGTGCTCGAACAGCGCATGATCGATGCCCTCTCCGTGCGCGGCTGGACCGAGGGCGTCGGGCGTGACACCGCATCGGGCCATGACCGCATGTTCGGTGCGTTCGCGCGCTTTCTCGCGGTCGCACGTCTGGTGCCGGGATCGAGTGTCGCCGAAGTAAGGCGCGTCGCCGCACTCGATCACGTCTCCTATCTGGAGCTGATGTACAATCCGCTCGGCATCAACCGCTTTGCGCTGACCACGCGCGATGCGGCCTGGAACGACACCGATCTCGAAGGTGCGTTCGCCCGGCTGCAACCTCTGCTGCCGGAGCTGCTGGCATCGGCGCGGCGCGAGACCGACGCGACCGACGCTGCCGCCCGCGCCGCGCTCGGCTGTGCCACCGGGTCGGCCGAGGCGGGCTGTGCGGTGCAGTATCGCTATATCGGCTACGGCCTGCGTCTGCTGCCGCCGCCGCAACTGTTCCGCCAGCTCGCGGTGCTGTTCGCGCTGGCCGATGCGGACCCGCGCTATGTCGGCGTCAACCTCGTGCAGCCGGAAGACGATCCGGTCGCGATCACGCAGTATCGCCTGGCGATGCGGATGGTGGCCTTTCTCGCCACCCGCTACCCGAAGGTGCACCGAAGCTGGCATGCGGGCGAGCTCGCCCTGGGTCTGGTGCCGCCGGAAGCCCTCGCCGACCACATCGCCCAGGCGGTGGGAGAGGGGCGTGCCGAGCGCATCGGCCACGGCACCGACATCGCCTATGAGACCGATGCGACGGCGACGCTGGCGCGGATGGCGCGTGATCACGTCGACGTGGAGATCAACCTTGCCAGCAACGATGTCATTCTCGGCGTGCGCGGTGCGGAGCATCCCTTGCGCCTGTACCTCGCCGCCGGCGTTCCGGTCACGCTGTCCACCGACGATGAGGGCGTGCTGCGCACCGACATGACCGATCAGTATGTCCGTGCCGCCCGCGTGCATGCGCTGTCCTATCGCGATCTCAAACGACTGGCGCGGGCAAGTCTCGAATATGCCTTCCTGCCGGGCGACAGCCTCTGGGTCGGCCGCCAGCCTGGCGATCCGGTGCCGACGTGCCGCGACCTGACCTCGGCGAGTTGCACCCGTCTGGCGTCAGGCAGCCCGAAAGCGAGCCTGCAACGCGACCTCGAGCTTCGGCTTGTCGCTTTCGAGACGGAGATCGTTCGACAACGCTTCTGATCAGCCCTTGCCTAGGCCTTCCGCCTTGTGGATCGCCTGCTTGCCGGTCCTGTCGCTCCTGACCTTGAACTGCGGTGCCTCCTTCGACGCCGTTGCCGTGTGTCCGGCGATCTTCGTTGTTGAGGTGACTTTCTCGACCACGGTTCCGCTGGCTCTGCCCTGAGGGGTCTTCCAGGTGACGTGGTCACCTTTCTTCACGCTGGCCATGTGGTCCTCGTCCGTTCGGTTCGATGCGATGCGATGCCGTGGCGTTCGGGCGAACGGTGGCACGGCTTGCGAAGTTTCCTGCAACCGGACGGTCTTGTGGCGTTGTCGCTGCACAGGGAGGGCGCCATGGTGACTGGTTGGATGGTGGCGATCGTCGTGTCGGCGGTCACGATGCTGGTGCTGGACGGGATCTGGCTCTCGCTCATGGCATCGCGGCTCTATCGGCCTGGCCTGGGCGGTATGCTGCGCGACAGCTTCGCGCTGCCACCGGCGATTGTCTTCTATGTCGTCTATGTGATCGGCTTCACGGTTCTCGCCGTGCTGCCGGGCCTGTCTGCGGGGCGCTGGACGGCCGCGTTGTGGCGTGGCGCCGTGTTCGGCTTCGTCGCCTATGCTACCTACGATCTCACCAACCTGGCCACGTTGCGGGGCTGGCCGTTATCCGTGACGCTGGCCGATCTCGCCTGGGGCACGGTACTGACGGCGCTGGCCGCGGCGAGCGGAGCGGCTGCGGCCCTGTGGTGGACCTCAAGGCTGTGAAGGGCCGGGCGCCAGCAGGTAGTGGCTGACCCCCCAGGGGCGGCCACGGTCATGGCCGAACAGCCCGGCGGTCGCGAGATAGAACAGGCGCCAGCGACGCAGCCAGAGGCCGGCGTCGCGACCGTAGACATCCTCCAGGATGGTCATGATCGCGGCGCGGTTCGCATCGAAGCGCGCCAGCCAGTCGCGTGCCGTGTGCTGATAATGACGGCCGTTCCAGCGCCATTCCTGCTCGACGGTGAAGTGCTCCGTCATGTGTCGGATCAGGCCGTGGCTGGGCATGATGCCACCGGTGAAGAAATGCTGGCCGATCCAGTCGCTGCTGTCGCGCGCATCGAACCGGTAGGGGTGCGTGTCGTGGGCGAAGACATGCAGGAACATCCGGCCGTCCGGATGCAACCACCGGCGCGCGCGTGACAGCAGCGCCGGCCAGTTGGCCATGTGCTCGAACATTTCCACCGAGACGATCCGGTCG
The DNA here is from genome assembly GCF_014192375.1 of Endobacter medicaginis. Lineage (GTDB taxonomy): Bacteria > Pseudomonadota > Alphaproteobacteria > Acetobacterales > Acetobacteraceae > Endobacter > Endobacter medicaginis. The sequence continues at coordinate 5,026 of NZ_JACHXV010000003.1, forward strand.
AAACGTCGGTCGGTGACGAAGGCGTTCATGTCGGCTGTCACCACCGCGATATTGTCGAGCCGCTGCTGCCGCGCCTGATCCTCGATGAACAGGCGCTGCGAGGCGGAGTAGGACACCGCCTTGACCCGCGCCCGCGGGAAGCGAGACGCCATCAGCAGGCTCAGCGAGCCCCAGCCACAGCCGAGCTCGAGGATCTCCTGGCCGTCCTCGAGGCGTGCATGGCGGATGGTCTCCTCCAGTGCGAGGCGTTCGGCCTCCGCCAGGCTTTCGCGTCCGGTCGGATACAGGCAGCAACTGTATTTGCGGCGCGGGCCGAGGGTGAGCTCGAAGAATCGCGGTGGCAGTTCGTAATGCTGGCGGTTGGCATCGTCGCTGTGCTCGGCGATCGGATAGGCCGCCATGTCGGCGGCGAACACGGCCTCCGCCGCCGGCGTGTCGCGCAGAGCGCGCTGTCGGCTCCCGACGAGCGCGAAAATCGCGGCGCGGGTAATCGGATCGGGAACCGCGATGCGCTCGAACGCACGGATGGTGGACGCGATGACAGTCATGACGAACTCCTTTCGCCGCGTCGTGGCAGAGCCGGCCAGAAAGCGCTGATGCGGGCCTGTATGCGTCCATAGGCGGCGCCACGCGAGCGCAGCATATGCGCCTCCAGAAGTGGAATCCCCGAGACATGTACCAGCAGCACATAGATCAGGACCGGCCCGATCAGGCCAAGCCACCCGGCCGGGCGGCCGCCATCCGGTCCGATCGAGATGACTGCGAGACCGGACCAGACCAGCCATTCACAGAAATAGTTCGGATGGCGCGACACCGACCACAATCCGCGATCACACACCTGCCCGGCATGGGCGCGCCCGGCGCGGAAACGGCGCAACTGCTCGTCAGCCAGCGCCTCGCCGCCGATCCCGCACAGCACGACCGCGCTGCCCGCCACATCGCTCCACGCCCAGACGGGCGACGGATTCCGGGCCGCAGCCCAGACCGACACCACGAGTGCGGTCGCACACGCAGCCTGCACCATCAGCAACAGGAAACTCCGCCAGGCATAGGCCGCGCCCCAGCGCTGGCGCAGTTCCACATAGCGCGGATCATCGCCCCCCGATGCCGTCCGCCGGGCGATCGCGCCGCCGAGCCGCAGAGCCCAGATCCCGACCAGCCCGGCGACCAGCAGCGCACGCGGCCTGATGCCGCCATCGTCCAGTGCCACGGCGACCGACGCCAGACCGACCGAGCCGGACCAGATCGCGTCGATCCAGCCGGAGTGGCCCGGCCTGAGTGTGATCGCCCAGGCGAGACTCATGACCAGTGCCTCGAAACCTGCGATCGCCACCAGCCACGCATCGTTGCTCATGTGCGAGGATACGGGCGGCGGCATCGGACGGATGCATTCAACTTGTCGACAGCGGCCCGGCATCCGAATCGCCTTCGGGCACGTAGAGGCAGCGTGAGCCAACCCAACGCCTGTGGTGGGAGAGACGTGTCGGGCATGCCATCATCGTGTCTCGACATCGCCGTCATCGGCAGCGGGATCGCGGGGCTGTCCGCCGCGTGGCTGCTCGCCACGCAACATCGCGTCACGCTCTTTGAGGCGGCCGGGCGGCTGGGCGGACATACCAGCACCCGGCATGTCGATGGCTGCCCGGTCGATACCGGCTTCATCGTCTACAACGAGCCGAGCTATCCTAACCTCACCGCACTGTTCGCCCATCTCGGCATCGACACCACGCCCAGCGAGATGAGTTTCTCGGTCAGCCTCGATGACGGACGGCGCGAATACAGCGGCAGCGGCCTGTCGGGGCTGTTCGCGCAGAAGCGCAACCTCGCCTCGCCGCGCTTCTGGTCGATGCTGCGCGATCTCGAACGCTTCTACCGCCGCGCCCCGCGCGACCTCCCCGGTCTCGGCGACATTTCGCTCGGCGCGTATCTCGACCGGCTCGGGTGCGGCCGCGCCTTCCGTGACGACCATCTGTATCCGATGGCCAGCGCCATTTGGTCATCTCCTGCGGCCGACATCGCCGGCTTCCCCGCTGCCGCCTTCATCCGGTTCTGCGACAATCACGCCTTGCTGGAACTGGGGCGACGCCCGGTCTGGCGCACGGTGGCGGGCGGGGCGGCCACCTATGTCGCCGCCATGGCGACGGCGCTCTCCGGCCGCATCCGCCTGTCGAGCCCGGTGCGTGCGATCCGCCGCGATCTCGCCGCCGTCACGGTCGCGACCGACACGGAGTCCGCCCGCTTCGATCAGGTGGTGATCGCCGCCCATGCCGACCAGGCGCTGGCGATGCTCGACGACGCCGACGACACCGAGCGCCGTCTGCTCGGCGCGTTCTCCTACACGCGCAACGACGCCATCCTGCATTCCGACCCCGCCCTGATGCCGAAGCGCGCGCGGGTCTGGTCGAGCTGGAACGCTCTCGCCGCACCGGGCGGCGGTGCCGGCGCCCCGTCACTGACCTACTGGATGAACCGGCTCCAGTCGCTGGCGACACCGGCGCCGCTGTTCGTCTCGCTCAACCCCGCCCGCATGCCCGTCCGGATCCATCACCAGGAGACCTTTCACCATCCGCTGGTCGATGCGCGATCGGAACGCGCCCGTCAGCAGCTGTGGTCGCTCCAGGGCCAGCGGCGGACCTGGTTCTGTGGTGCGCATTTCGGCGCCGGCTTCCATGAGGACGCCCTGCAGTCCGGTCTCGCCGTGGCCGAGCAGCTCGGCGGCCTGCGCCGACCGTGGCGGGTCGCGGACGAATCGGGTCGCATCGCGATCCACGCGCCCGCGGGTGCGGCGGTACCGCGGCAGGCGGCATGAACCCTCAGTCCGCGCTCTATGTCGGTCAGGTGATGCACCGTCGCACGCGGCCGCGACGCCATCATCTGCGCTACCGGCTGTTCAGCCTGCTGGTCGATCTCGACGAATTGCCTGCCCTGGATGCGCGACTGCGCCTGTTCTCGCACAACCGCTTCAACCTGTTCTCGCTGCACGACCGTGACCATGGCGACCGCAGCGCGACCCCGCTGCGCCCCCGCATCGAGGCGATGTTGCGTGAGTATGGTTTCGACTTCCGGCCGGGGCCGATCCGGCTGCTGACCATGCCGCGCATCCTCGGCTATGCCTTCAATCCGCTGAGCCTGTTCTTCTGCCATGACGGCGATGGCCGGCTGCGCGCCATCGCCTGGGAGGTCAGCAACACCTTCGGCGAGCGCCACACCTATCTGCTGGCCACCGATCCGGCGCGTGCCGACATCCGCCAGCGCTGCGTCAAGACATTCCACGTCTCGCCGTTCCTGCCGATGACGCTGAGCTACGGCTTTCGCGTCCGGCCGCCCTCCGCCGCGCCCGGCCAGGAGGCGCTGGTGGTGGCGATCACCGCCGCCGACGCGCAGGGCGAGCTGCTCACCGCGGTGCAGACCGCCCGGCGGGCGCCCCTGTCCGACCGCATGCTGGCGCGGCTGTTCGTCACCCATCCGCTGCTGACCGCCAAGGTCTCGGCGGCGATCCTGTGGGAGGCGCTGCACCTGTGGCGACGACGCATCCCTGTGCATCCACATCCGCGGCCCGAGCGGCAACCCGGCGTGACCGCATGCACCTGAGCGCGCCGCCCGTCCGTCCGGCCGCAGGCCTGCGCGGCACCTGGCTGCTGAGGATGCTGCTGCGGCAGCTCTCCCGCGGGTCGCTGCGCGTGGTGTTGCCCTCGGGGGCATGGATCGAGCACCGGGCCGGCGCGGACGGGCCGCAGGCGGTGCTGCTGCTGCACCGCAGCCGGGCCCTGCGCCGCCTGCTGACGGGGGGTGATCTCGGCTTCGCGCAGGCCTATCTCGACGGGGACTGGTCTTCGCCCGATCCGGTGGCGCTGATCGGGCTGGCGGCGGCCAACAGCGCGGCCCTCGAGGCGCGTTTCTCCGGTCTCGCCCCGCTCAGGCTATGGCGCCGGCTGCGTCACCGACGCCGCGACAACACGCCGCGCGGCAGCCGGCGCAACATCGCCTTCCACTATGATCTCGGCAACGCGTTCTATCGGCTGTGGCTCGACGAGAGCATGACCTATTCGGCGGCGCGCGCGCTGCCGCCCGGCGGGTCGCTCGAGGCCGCGCAGCGCGACAAGCGGGCGCGGGTGATCGAACTGCTTCACCTGGAGCCCGGCGCCTCGGTGCTGGAAATCGGCTGCGGCTGGGGCGCGCTGGCGTGCGACATGGCGGGGCAGGGCGCGCGGGTGACCGGCATCACGCTCTCACGCGAACAGCTCGCCTGGGCGCGCGAGGCGGCGGGCCCGGCGCCGATCGAGCTGCGTCTTCAGGACTACCGCGCCGTTGTCGGCCGCTTCGAACGCATCGTCTCGATCGAGATGATCGAGGCGGTCGGCGCGGCCTACTGGCCGGCCTATTTCGCCATGCTCGGACGCTCGCTCGCACCGGGCGGCCGCATCGTGCTGCAGGCGATCACCATCCGCGAGGACCGCTTCGAGTCGTATCGCCGCCGGCCCGACTTCATCCAGACCTGCATCTTCCCCGGCGGCATGCTGCCCACCGCGACGATCATCGCCGCGCAGGCTCAGGCGGCCGGGCTGCGCGTGGTGGAGTGCGAGACGTTCGGCGCGGGCTATGCCGACACGCTCGCCGCCTGGCGCGAGCGCTTCGAGGCGTCGCTCGATGCGGTGCGTGCGCTCGGTCTGCCGGAGCGCTTCATCCGCATGTGGCGCTACTATCTGTGCTACTGCGAGGCAGGTTTCCGCGACGGCGTGATCGATGTCGGGCTCTATGTCATGGAGGCCGGGCGATGAACCCGCCCTTGCCGGGCCTGGGGCGCCGCCTGCTGCTCGCCTCCCTGACGACATCGCCGCTCGCCCCGCGCGGCGTGCGCGCTACGACGCTGCCGGTGCCGGCCGGCGACAGACTCGGCTTCGACGTAATGCGCCGCGGCGCGCGGCTCGGCGAGCATGTGCTGACCTTCCACAGGACCGGCGAGACGCTCGACGTGACCATCCGCGTCGCCGTCGCCTACAGCATCGGTCCGATCACGCTGTATCGCTATCGCCACGAGGCCCAACTGCGCTGGCAAGGTGCGCGCGTGGTGGCGATCGACAGCCGCACCGACGACAACGGCACACACGACTGGATGAACGCCCGGCCTGGCGGCGGGGCGGGGCTGGTCGTGCAGGGGGCGACGGTGCCGCGCTACACGGCGCCGCCGGACGCCGAGCCCTCCACGCACTGGAACCGTGTCGAACTCTCCGCGCCCTGGATCAACACCCAGACCGGCCGGCTGATGCGCCCGACGGTGACCCCCACCGGCCGACAGTCGATCCCCACCGTCTCCGGCACCATCGCGGCCGAGGGCTACCTGCTCACCGGCGACGTCGATCTTCGCCTGTGGTACGATGCCGCCGGCTGGGCCGGGCTGGAGTTCAGCAAGAACGGCACACCGGTGAGTTACCTCAGACAGGCCTGAACGATCCGCCTTGGACCAGACGCCTCCATTCCCCGGCGATACCGATCTCGCCCTGTTCGACCAGCGTCGCGATGCGCTGCTGGCGAGATTGCCGGCGCGGCTCGGCCGCTCCGTCGCCTGGCTGCTCACGCCCCGGCGCCGCTGGTTGCGCATTCCGGCCGGGCTGCTGCTGCTGCTTGGCGGGCTGCTGTCGTTCCTGCCGGTCCTGGGGGTGTGGATGCTGCCGCTGGGCATGCTGCTGCTCGCCGAGGATATCGCACCGATGCGGCACCTCGTCGCGCGCAGCCTCGGCTGGATCGCGCGCCGCCATCCGCAGTGGCTCGGGCAGAACGGGTCTCGCCCTACGCCGTCGCCCCCATCCGCCCGCTGAGGATCACCGGCCCGGTCGGGTGATCACCCGGCGCGCCGCCCGCCGGCTCCAGCGAGAGCGCGATCGTCACCCCTGCCCCCATTGCCTTCGCAGCACCCGGCGGAGCGGCCATCCAGCCCGGCGTATCGGCCGGCATCACCCCCAGCGCGCGCGGCCGTCCATCCGCCGGGATCACCCACAGCTCCGGCGTGCGCCCGCCGGTGCGCAGCCGATCCGGGACCACCGTCAGCCGCGTCGTGGCCGGGTCGTAGCTGACGCTCACCACCCCGTCCGCACCCGACAGCAGTGCCACCATCGGCGCCTGCAACGCGCCCGCCACCGGCCCCGGTCCGGCCAGAGGCAGCGCCTGCGTCACCAGCACCGCTGCGAGCACGCAGGCCACGGCACCCGATACCCAGCTCGCCACCTGCCAGCGTCGCAGCCGTGACGTCATGTCGGCGGCAGCGTCATTGGCCGGCAGCGACGCCTCGATCCGCCGCCACAGCGACGGGCGCGGCGTCTCCGCGAGCCCGTCGAACAACCCGGCTGCCCAGCCGAGCCAGCGCGCATAGGCGTCGGCGAACCCCGCATCGTCGTGCAGCCGCGCCTGCCCGGCCTGCCGTTCCGCCTCCCCGGCCAGGCCGAGCGCCAGCTCCGCCGCCGCCAGCTCGTCCTCCTCGGTCAGGGGCGCGCTCATTGCAGGCAGGCCCGAAGCTTGAGCAGCGCGCGTCGGATGCGGCTCTTGACCGTGCCGAGCGGCGTCTCGATGCGCTCGGCCAGCCCGGCATAGCTCAGCCCCTCGAAGAACGCCGTGCGGATCAGCCCGGCATCGCCGGTCTCGAGCTGGTCGAGGCATTCGGCGAGCCTGCCCTGGGCCTGGCCGGTCTCGATCAGATCGCTTGCCAGCGGCGCGGGATCGACGACCGTCTCGACGAGGCCGGTCGCGTCCGCGGTCTCGCGGGCCACGCCCCGAGCGCGCAGGCGGTCGATGGCGCGGTTGCGCGTCAGCGTGATGAGCCAGGCCATCGCGCTGCCGCGCGCGGCGTCGAAACTGGCCGCCCGCCGCCAGATCGACAGATAGGCGTCCTGCAACACGTCCTCTGCCTCCGCCCGGGCCGGCAGGATGCGCAGGCACACCCCGAACAGCTGCGCCGAGGTCAGCCTGTAGAGCTCCTCGAACGCCGCACGGTCGCCGCGCGCCACGGCCCGCAGCGCATCGTCGAGAGGGCGGGGGGACAGGGTCGCGGTGTCGTGGCCCATGCGCATCCTGAGTGTGCGTCTGCACGTAGATGAGGGAGCGACATCCGCCGCGACCGGTATAACGCCGGCTGTCGTCATGCGGTTCGTCCGAGGGACATCGTCATGGTTCGGACGCTCGGGCGACAGTCTCACGGCCTGCTGCTGGTCCTCGTCGCCGTGCCCCTGCTGGGGGTGCTCGGCATCGCCCTGGCGCTGGCCGTCGCCCCGCTGCGCAGCTTCAATGCGCTGGTGCCGTATGACCGGGCCTCGCGCCTCGTCGCCTCGGGCGAGGCGTTCGGCGCCGATCCGCGCCAGCGGCTCGATCTCTATGCACCGGCGCGTTCCGCATCCAGGCCCTGGCCGGTCATCATGTTCATCCATGGCGGCGCGTGGCGGTCCGGCGACCGCCGCGCCTATGGCTGGGTCGGCCGGGCGCTGGCCGCGCGCGGCTTCGTCGTCGCCGTGGTCGGCTACCGGCTGGTGCCGCAGATCCGCTACCCGGCCTTCCTCGCCGACAATGCCGCCGCCTGGTCCTGGCTGCGCGCGAACGTGTCGCACTTCGGCGGCGATCCCGCCCGCATGGTGCTGGCCGGCCACTCCGCGGGCGCCTATGACGCGGCGATGCTGGCCCTCGACCCGCGCTGGCTCGGCGGCCCCGGCAGCCCCGATCGCGGCGCCCTGCGCGGCTGGATCGGCCTCGCCGGGCCCTATGATTTCCTGCCGTTTGAGGGGGAGACGGTGCGGGCGGCCTTCGCCGGCGTCGACGACCCGCGCGCGACGCAACCCGTCGCGCATGTCGCCGCCTTCGACCCGCCCGCACTGCTCGCCACCGGCAGCGAGGACCGCACCGTCCGCCCGGCCAACAGCGACAGCCTCGCGCGCCGCCTGCGCGCCGTGGGGGTCCCGGTCGAGCGACGCGTCTATCCCGGGCTCGCCCATGCCGGGCTGGTCACCACGCTCGCCATGCCGCTGCGCTGGCGCGCGCCCGTGCTCGACGACATCGCCGCGTTCGCGCATCGCGTGACCGGGGGCGGCGGCTGACGCCGTGGCTTATGTGCGCCCGCCAGACGTGTAAACCGGTCATGTCCGACCGGCGCGGGGCATTTTTCTCTGGCACTCGGGGTGCGGGCAGCCTAGATGACCCCCGTTTGACGACGAGACGGGAGAGATGCCTGCGATGACCGAGTCCGCCCTCATCCGCGACCAGATTTCGGGTGCGGATGGCGATGCCGAGATCGTGCTGTCGCCACCGTCGAAAACCTACGGCCATCTCAACGCCGAGACCGTGACCGACGTCCATCACTGGACCGACCGGCTGTTCAGCTTCAAGACCACGCGCGACCCTTCGCTGCGCTTCGCCAACGGCCAGTTCGCGATGATGGGCCTCGAGGTCGGTGGCAAGCCGCTGCTGCGCGCCTATTCCATCGCGTCCGCCAATTACGAGGATCACATCGAGTTCCTGTCGATCAAGGTCGAGGACGGACCCCTCACCTCGCGTCTGGCGCATGTCCGCCCCGGCGACATCGTGCTGGTGGGCCGCAAGCCGACCGGCACCCTGCTGCTCGACAATCTGCGCCCCGGCCGCACGCTCTACATGCTGGCCACCGGCACCGGCCTCGCCCCGTTCATGAGCCTGATCCGCGATCCGGACGTCTACGAGCGTTTCGAGCACGTCATCCTCACCCACACCGTGCGGCAGGTCGACGAGCTCGCCTATGGCGACTACATCCGGCACGAACTGCCCGAGCACGAGTTCCTCGGCGAGTTCCTGCGCGGCAAGCTGCGCTACTACCCCACCGTCACCCGCGAGGAATTCGAGACCAAGGGCCGCATCACCGACCTGATCGAGAGCGGCAAGCTGTTCACCGATCTCGGCCTGCCGGCGCTCGACCCCGAGCACGATCGGGTGATGATCTGCGGCTCCACCGCGATGCTGACCGACACCGAGAACCTGCTGGTCAAGCGCGGCTTCGACGAGGGCAACGCCAACCGCCCCGGCGCTTACGTCGTCGAGAAAGCCTTCGCGGAGCGTTGAGCTTTCTTGTTCTTTCTTGAAAGAAAGAACCAAAGAACTTTTATCCGATTCGAGCGGTTCGCCATGATGCGGCCGCCTCGGACCGTGCCCGAACCGGACGAAGTCTTTTTGCTTCTTTTTCTTCAGAAAAAGAAGAAAGGAACCTCAGACCATGCCCGAATACGACGTCGACCTGTTTGTCATCGGCGGCGGCTCGGGCGGCGTGCGCTGTGCGCGCATCGCGGCGACGCATGGCGCGCGGGTGGCGATCGCCGAGGAGCGCTACTGGGGCGGCACCTGCGTCAATGTCGGCTGCGTGCCGAAGAAGATCCTCGTCCAGGCCAGCAATTTCGGCGAGGACGTGATCGATTCGCACGGGTTCGGCTGGAACACGCAACCCGGCACCAATGACTGGTCGGCGCTGATCGCGCGCAAGGATGCCGAGATCGCCCGACTCAACGGCATCTATATCAAGCTGCTCGAAGGCGTCGGGGTCAGGCATTACGACGGCCGCGCGCGCCTGGCCGATGCGCATACCGTGGTCGTGAGCACCGCGACCGGCGAGATCGCCGTGCGGGCGGAGCGGATCGTGATCGCCACCGGCGGCCGTCCGACCCTGCCCGACATCGAGGGCGCAGGGCTCGGTGTGGTGTCGGATGCGCTGTTTCACCTGTCCGACCGCCCGCAGCGCATCGCCATCCTGGGCTCGGGCTATATCGGGGTGGAATTCGCCGGCATCTTTGCCGGGCTGGGCAGCACGGTGGACCTGATCTACCGCCAGGATCTGCCGCTTCGCGGTTTCGACCATGAATTGCGCGAGGCGCTGGTCGGTGCGATCGACGCGCGCGGCATCCGCCAGCACCGGAGCGCCACCATCACCCGGCTGCGCGAGGGCGCGGAGGGCGCGCGGATCGTCACACTCGACAACGGGGAGGAACTCACCGTCGATCTGGTGCTGTTCGCGACGGGCCGGCACCCCAACACCGAGGGGCTCGGGCTGGACGCGCTCGCGGTCCGGCTCGATGACGGCCGCGTGGTGGTCGATGACGAACAGCGGACTTCCGTCGGCCATATCTACGCGATCGGCGACGTGACCGACCGCATCAACCTCACCCCCGTCGCGATCGCCGAGGGGCACAATCTGGCCGACCGGCTGTTCGGTCCGCCGCCGCCGCGGGAATGGTCGATCCCCACCACGCCGAAGGCGGTGTTTTTTACCCCGCCGCTGGCGAGCGTGGGCCTGACCGAGGAGGAGGCCGTCGCGCGCGGCACCACCGACATCTACACCACCTCGTTCCGGCCGATGCGTCACACGATGAGCGGGCGCGAGCGGCGCAGCCTGATGAAGCTGGTGGTCGACCACGCCAGCGGCCGCCTGCTCGGCGCGCACATGCTGGGCGACGACGCCCCCGAGATGATGCAGGCACTGGCGGTGGCGGTCACCGCCGGGCTGACCAAGCACGACCTTGACCGCACCGTCGGCATCCACCCGACCTCCGCCGAGGAATGGGTGACGATGCGCAGCCTGACCCGCACGGTCGGCTAGGTTCGTCATCGATGGACGGCAAGGTTCCGTCCGGGATCGGCACGGCGCAGGCTGCGCTCCTGGTCGGACTGGCGGGCTTCACCGATGTGATCGGCTTTCTCGCGCTCGATCACCTGTTCCTGTCGTTCATGAGCGGCAACACCACCCAGCTCGGCATCGCGGTGGTGTCGGGCGACCGGCAGACGCTGTCGGTGCTGGCGATGATCGTCGCCTGCTTCGTCGCGGGCACCGTCTGCGGCCCACTGCTGCGCGCGGTGCCGACGCGCCTGCCCCTGATCCTGCTCGTCGAGCTCGGCTGCTTCGCGCTGGCCCGCTGGCCAGGCTGGCTGGTCGCCTGCGCCTTCGCGATGGGTGTGCAGAACGCCATCCCGCGCCAGCTCGGCGGCCTCGCACCGGCCAGGACCTTCATGACCGGCACGCTGGTCAGCTTCGGCCAGAGCCTGGGTGAATCGCTGTTGCAGCGAACCCCCGGCTCTCGCCGTGAGAAGCTCGCGCTGGCCCGCGCCTACGGCCTGACCTGGGCCCTGTTCCTGGCTGGCGGTCTCGCCGGCGCCGCCTCGATGCGCTTCCTCGGCGGCCTGCCCGGCGCGCTCGATGTCGGGATGGGGGTGCTGTGTGCGCTGATCCTCAGCGCCCTGGTCTGGCCCGGCCGCAGCCGGGCCTGAGCTGGCCTCAGAGCAGGGACTTGGCGTGGTTCAGCATCAGGCTGCACACCTTCGACTTCACCTGACCCTTGAGGCTGTCGAGTGAGAAGCTCTGGCCCTGGCCGGTGACCAGCGTGCCGCTCTGGCCCTGGGTGTAGGCATTCGATCCGGTCACGCCCTGCTGCTGGCTCAGGGACGACACGGTGGACGTTGCCGCTGCCTGCTGCGCCCCGCCGAGAAGCTGGTTCTGCACGCAGTAGCTCAGGATGCCGGCGGCGTTCGAGCTGCCCGTGGAGCCGATCGCCGAGCCGAGACCTGGCAGCCCCCCGCCGCCGAGCAGGTTGGATGCGGCGCCAGCGAGGCCGCCGGTGCTGCTGCCGGAGGTCGAGCCCGACAGGCCGGGGAACTGGCCGAGCTGCGCATGCGCGGGCAGGGCGGTGCCGATTGCGACGGCGCCGATCGCGGCGAGGCAGGACAGGCGGGTGATGGACATGGATCGATCCTTGGAACCGTTGGTCTGCGGGACCGTCGGTACCGCCCCGCGATGGCGAAAATGCGTCAGCGGCGAGGTCGTTTCACGCGGCTCAGTTCGCACCGCCATTGGGATCGTCGGGATTTTTCGGCAGGTTGTCGGGCGAAGGCGTCGGCGGACCGGCGACATAGAACGGGCTGTCGTGGGCCGGCTGCGGTTTTGGCGCGCAGGCAGACAGGATGGTGGCGACGGCAGCTAGGGCGAGGCAGGTCCGGATCATGGGCTGTTCCGTTCGGCGAGTGCATCCAGAAGCGGGCCGACGCGCTCGGCAGCGGCGGCGACGAACAGCAGTTTCTCGCGCGAAGCCCCGCCGCTGCGCAAGCTGACCGACCGCGCCGGCAGGTCGAGGCTGGCCGCCAGCGCGCGACACACCGCCTCGCTGGCGCGCCCGTCTTCGGGCGCTTCGGTGACACAGATGCGCAGCCGCGTGCCGTCCGGCCCGAGCCCGCCGACGCTCGCGCGCCGTGCCCGCGGCTGGGCACGCACCGCCACCACCACACCCGCGCCATCCTCGCGCCAGCAGGCCCCCGAGCGCATCTCAGACCGCTTCGAGCACGGGCGCGTTGCGGCGCGTGCCCAGCGTCGCACCGGCCGAGGCGGTGATCAGCAGCGCGATCGCCAGCATCTGCAGGCCGCTGAGCTGCTGGCCGAGCAGAACATACCCCATCAGCCCCGACACGGCCGGCTCGGTGCTGACCAGCATGCCGTAGTTGCGCGCCGGCATCCGGGCGAGGGCGTAGATTTCCAGCGCATAGGGGATCGCGCCTGCCAGCAGCCCGACCGCGATCGCCGTCGGCCAGATCGCGGGCGCGAACAGGGCCGCGCCATGCCGGGCGAGGGCGATCGGCAGCGTGATCAACGTGGCCATCGCCAGCCCGAGGGCGGCAGCACCCCCGCCATGGCTGGCTCCGGCACGCTGGCCGAGCAGCATGTAGCCCGCCCAGGCCGCGCCGGCGGCGAGCGCGTAGATGATCCCGTGCCAGTCGAGCCGCAGGGCGGATCGTGCCGGCCCGGCGAGCCGGTCGCTGACCTCGGGGGTGATCAGCGCGATGCCGATCGCCGCCAGCACCACCCAGAAGAACTCCGATCTGCGGCGCGAGGCGAGCACCGTCACCAGCAGCGGGCCGGTGAACTCGATCGCCACCGACAGCCCGATCGGCAGGGTGAGCAGCGAGCGGTAGAACAGCTCGTTCATCAGCCCGAGCAGCATGCCGTAGCCGGCGACGGTGATCCATTCGCGCCGGCTCATGCGCAGGCTCGGGCGATAGACCTCCAGCAGCACCGCCGCGCCGACCAGATTGCGCAGGCCCACCGCGCCCTCGGGGCCGATGGCGGAAAACAGGGTCTGGGCGATGCTGTTGCCGGCGCCGATGGTCAGGATGGAGCCGAACAGCGCGGCGATCGCGAGCGGCGGAATGGAGGCGGCGGTCATCGCGACCGAAAATGCGCAGGAGGGGTGTCGTTGCGCAACCGGTGGCGGTGTCGGCTGCACGCAATCCGGCGATGCGTCGATCGCGCTTTCTCCGATGGCACAAACTGTGGATAAAGGCTGCCTTCGGGGACGGAAACGGTGGCGCGGCATGGCACCTGTGCGACATTTTCCGTCCCTGCGTCGAAGTACCGCCAAGCCGTGAGCGCGGATGGGCGCTCCGTTTTTCAGGACCCGACCATGAGCCTGCTGTCCCCGTTCGCCCCCGAAGGCACCTCTGCAGCCCTGCCGCGGCTCGATCCGAGCTGGTCGCCGTCGAGCTGGCGCGCCCGGCCGATCGCGCAGGCGCCGGTCTATGAGGACGCGGCCGCACTGGAAGCGGTCGAGGCACGGCTGCGCCGCTATCCGCCGCTGGTGTTCGCGGGCGAGGCGCGCCGGCTGAAGGCGCAGCTCGCGCTGGCCGGCGAAGGCCGCGCGTTCGTGCTGCAGGGCGGCGACTGCGCGGAGAGCTTCTCGGACTTCACCGCCGACGTCATCCGCGACACCTTCCGGGTGCTGCTGCAGATGGCGGTGGTGCTGACCTGGGGGGCCAAGACGCCGGTGGTCAAGCTCGGCCGGATGGCCGGGCAGTATGCCAAGCCACGCTCGTCGGCCACCGAGACGCTGGTCGGCGCGGACGGCATCGAGCGCACGCTGCCGAGCTATCGCGGCGACAACATCAACGGTCCCGAATTCGACGCGGCGGCCCGCCGGCCCGATCCGGCGCGCATGGAGATGGGCTATTTCCAGTCGGCCGGCGCGCTCAACCTGCTGCGCGCCTTCGCCCAGGGGGGGTATGCCAACCTGCAGGAGGTGCATCGCTGGAATCTCGGCTTCGTCGCCCGCTCGCCGCTCGCCGCGCGCTACCAGACGCTGGCGGCACGGATCGACGAGACGCTGGAATTCATGCGCGCCTGCGGCCTGACCGAGGTCAACACGCCGCAGTTCAACGAGACCGATTTCTACACCAGCCACGAGGCCCTGCTGCTGCCCTACGAACAGGCGCTGACCCGCGTCGATTCGACCACCGGCGAGTGGTATGGTTGCTCGGCGCATTTCCTGTGGATCGGCGACCGCACCCGTCAGCCCGATGGCGCGCATGTCGAATGGTGTCGCGGCATCCGCAACCCGATCGGCATCAAGGTGGGTCCGTCCACCGAGATCGACGCTCTGGAACGCCTGCTGGACACGCTCAACCCGACCGACGAGGCGGGTCGCATCACGCTGATCTCGCGCATGGGCGCGGGCAAGGTGGCTGCCCATCTGCCGGGGCTGGTGCGTGCGGTGAAGGCGTCCGGTCGGCGCGTGACCTGGCTGTGCGATCCGATGCACGGCAACACGGTCTCGACCGCCAGCAAGGTCAAGACGCGCAACTTCGACTCGATCCTGTCGGAGGTGCGCGCCTTTTTCGACATCCATCGCGCCGAAGGCACCCATGCCGGCGGCGTGCATGTCGAGATGACCGGCCGCGACGTCACTGAATGCGTTGGCGGCGCGCATCAGCTCACCGAGGCCGACCTCGCCGGGCGCTACGAGACGTTCTGCGATCCGCGGCTGAACGCCGAGCAGTCCCTGGAACTGGCCTTCCTGCTCGCCGAGGCGCTCGGCGACGCCGCCCGCGCGGGTGGCGAGCAGGCGGCGTGAGCGGCCCGGCCGAGCCGGTCCTGTCGGATGCGGACATCACTGCCCGCACCGACGCCTACTTCAACCGCACCCGCGCCATCGTCAGCCGCTTCGGCGATGTGCGCGTCACCTATGCGTTCTTCCTGCGCCGTCCGGTCATCGCCGCCACCGGGCTGATGACCGCCTGGCTGCGTGAGACCGCCGAACGACGCGGGCTCGCGATCGAGCTGCGCGAGATGTTCGCAGAAGGCTCCTGGGTCGGGGCCGGCGAGCCGCTGCTCTATGTCACCGGCTCGTTCGCAGGCCTGGTCGATCTGGAAACCCTGCTGCTGCAGAAGCTCGGCCCGGCCTGTGTCGCCGCCCACAACGCCTATCAGATGTGTCTCGCCCTGCCAGCCGTGCGGTTCCTGGCGATGGAGGCGCGGCACTGTGCGGGCTTCGACATGCAGCGGATGATGGGCTACGCGGCCGGCGTCGGCTCGCGCGCCGCCCAGGCCGAGGGGGCCACCGGCTTCGTCGGCTGTGCGAACGACGCCACCGCGCCGTTCTTCGGCACGTCCGCCGGGCTCGGCACCATGCCGCATGCGCTGATCGGTTACGCCGGCAGCACGCTGCGCGCCGCCGAAATGTTTCACGAGACCTTCCCCGACCAGCCGATCACCGTGCTGTCGGACTATTTCGGCCGCGAGATCACCGACACGCTCGAGGTCTGCCGGGCCTTCCCCGGGCTGGCCGCCGAGGGACGGGTCGGCGTGCGGCTCGACACCCATGGCGGGCGCTTCCTCGAAGGGCTCGACCCGGCGGCCTCCTATGCGGTGCTGGAACGTCAGGTGCCGGGCGCGATCCGACGCTACCGCAGCGAGACCGAGCTGCGCCACCTGGTCGGCACCGGCGTCTCGGCGGCGGCGATCTGGCGGATGCGCGAGGCGCTGGATGCGGCTGGCTTCCCGCGTGTCACCATCATCGCCTCGTCGGGATTCGGGGTGGAGAAGTGCCGGGTGATGGCGGACGCAAAGGCGCCGATCGACGTGGTCGGCACCGGCAGCTTCATCCCCGACCACTGGTCGGAGACCTACGCCACCGCCGACATCGTCGCCTATGATGGTGCCCAGCGGGTCAAGGTCGGGCGCGAATTCCTGCTCGGCAAGCTGGATTGAGCCGGGCGGAATGCTAGATAAAGGCGATGACTGACGAGACCCTCCCCGCCGCCACCACGATCCCCGTCGTGCGCCTGATCGACCTGTCGGCCGAGTCCGACGACGACCGCGTGGTCGAGACGGTGTCGGGCTTTGCCTCGCCCGACCATGCCAACGCCTTCGCCCGCGCCTATGTGCGCGACAGTCTCGAGCGCTGCCGGACCGGTGACGAGGCGGCTTCCGAGGTGCTCGGCGCGTGGCGGGCGTTCGGTGAGGATGCCGAAGTGGTGGACGCGTCCGGCGAGGTGCCCGATGGCGCCTGGCACAGCACGTCCGAGGCCGCGACCTTCGCCGCCAGCCCGGCCAGCCCGATGGAGCGCGACTGGCGCGCGCTCGACCCGCGCGGCTCTGCCGCCGGCGAGGGCGAGGGCGGCCATGATCCCGATGTGGATGGCGACGACGACGATGCGGTCGACGAGGACATGATCCCGCCGACCATCCTGGTCGACCTGCCGCCGCGCCGTCCGCACTGATCGCCGAACCCTGCGATGAAGCTCCGTTTCGCCCCCAGCCCGACCGGGCTGCTGCATGTCGGCAATGCGCGCCTGGCCCTGATCAACGCCCTCTATGCGCGGCGTCACGGCGCCGATTTCCAGCTCCGTATCGACGACACCGACCCCGAGCGCTCGCGCCCCGAATACGAGGCGGCGATCCGCGAGGATCTGGGCTGGCTCGGCATCGGCTGGTCGGAGAGTTTCCGCCAGTCCGAGCGTCTGCACCGCTACGCCGAGGCGGCCGAGCGGCTGAAGGTGACCGGGCGGCTCTACCCGTGCTTCGAGAGCGCCGACGAGCTGCGCGTCAAGCGCGAGCTGCGGCTCAAGCAGGGCCGCGCACCCGTCTACGACCGCGCGATGCTCAAGCTCACCGCCGAGCAGCGCGCGCAGGCGGAGGCCAACGGCAAGGTGCCGTACTGGCGCTTCCGCCTGTCCGACACGGTGATCTCCTGGCCCGACCTGGTCGGCGGTGAGCGTCAGGTGAAGCTCACCGCGGTGTCGGACCCGGTGCTGATCCGTGCCGACGGCACGGTGCTGTACGGTTTCGCCTCGGTGGTGGACGATCTCGAAAGCGGGGTCACGCATATCCTCCGCGGCGAGGATCACCTCACCAATACCGGCGTGCAGATCGACCTCGCCGACGCGCTGGTCGAGGCCGGGGCCGCGCGGCGGCGGCGGTTTCATTTCGGCCATGTGCCGCTGCTGCTCGATTCCGAGGGAGGCAAGCTGTCGAAGCGCTTCGAGGGGCTTTCGCTGCGCACCCTGCGTCATGACGGTATCCTGCCGGAGGCGCTGGCGGGCTATCTGGCCCGGCTGGGCACGGCGGATGCGCCGGTCGCGGCGAGCCTCGACGAACTCGCCGGCACCTACGATCTCGGTCGGGTCTCGTCATCTGCGGCCCGGTTCGACATGTCGCATCTCCTCGCCCTCAATCGCCTGCGGCTGCGCGCGACGCCGTTCTCCGACATCGCCACGCGCCTACCCGAGGGCGCGACCGAGCCGTTCTGGCTGGCGATCCGTGACAATATCGACCTGCTCGACGAGGCGCGGCATTGGTGGTCGGTGGTGGCGGGCGACATCGCCGTCCCGGTCGGCGAGGCTGATCCCGCCTTCCTCGCCGAAGCCGAGGCGCTGCTGCCGCCCGAGCCGTGGGACGAGGGCGCTTGGGGGGCGTGGACGGCGGCGCTGCGACAGGCGAGCGGACGGTCGGGGCGCGCCCTGTTCCACCCGCTGCGGCTGGCGCTGACCGCCGAGGAACAGGGGCCGGAGCTGCGTCTGCTGCTTCCGCAGATCGGCCGGCAGCGTGTTATCGCCCGTCTGAGGGCCGCAGCGAGCTAGAGGGTGTTATGAACCCGCGTTTTCTGGCCTGCAAACCGCGCATGTCCTGCGCTTCGATGCTCATGGCCGATCACGGCCACTCCGCTTCGATGCTCGAAAACGCACGGTTTTCGGCTCAGACTCCGCAAGCTCATAACACCCTCCAGGGTGGCGCCACTCCCAGTTTGTTACGAATTTGACTGTTGCGTATTACAGTTTCATGCCACCCTTCAGGTGGGCGCAGTGCCATTGACGATTTGATAACGGACGTATCGTAGACCGGAGCGGATGACCCGATGAGGTCAGCCTGCGGAGTATAAATCGGATGGCCAGCGTTCTGGTCGTGACCATGCAGCGTGACGAGGGGGCGATGCTCAGCCGCTGGCTGGCACATTACGCCTCGCTCTTCAGCATGACCAACCTTGCCATCGTCGATAATGGCTCGACCGACACCATGACCCTCGAACTGCTTGGCTTCGCGGAGCGGTCCGGGGCTCGGGTATTGCGTCACTATGCGACCGACCTGGATTTTCTCGAAAAAGGGCGGGTGGTCACCGAGGTCATCCACACCCTCGAGGCGGACGCTCATCGTCGTTGGCAACGATACGATTTCATCATTCCCGTCGATTGCGACGAGTTGCTCGGCGTGTTCACCCGCGATGGCGTCAGCCTGACACCGGACGACATCCATGCCGAGTTCCATGCCTGGCGCGGGATCGACCGCGTCCTGCGGGTAGGCATGTCCCTGTTCAACGTGCCCGGCCAGGACGGGTGGTTCTCGCCGAACAGGTCGTTCCACAAGGGCATTGTCCCCGGCGGCGAGCTCATGGCGCTCGACAAGGGCTTCCACAGCCCGGTGCTGCGCTCGGGCGACGCCCATGAACGCACGCGACTGACCTATCTGCACTATCACAATGCTCCGTTCGCGGTGCTCAGACGCAAGGCTCGCCTCAAGCTCCAGGAGCCCTATGCGGCCTGCACCGATCTCGAGCAGCTGCGCCGATACGCCCGTGATCCTGCCGTTCCGGGCAATCATCTGATCGCCGACCTGCTGCTCACCGAAGCCGAATACGAGGCGATCTATGACCACGAACTGCGGATCATGGTGAACCCGGCCAGTCCGACGCTGCTGTATTCGCCGGCGGGACTGGTGCGCTGGGATGCCGAGGCCTATCTCGCGCTCAACCCCGATGTGCGCGAGTACGGGCTCGGGCCACTCGAGCATTATGTCGCCTGTGGCTGGACGGAAGGCCGCGCTCTGAGTCCCGCCGCCGCCATGAGCGGCTGAACGCCGCCCTGCCGCCCCTTCCCGATGCCCAATGCCCGCCGGGTGATGATTGCAGGGGTGGGTGGGCTGCCATAGTCTTCACCCGTCTCTCCTCGACAGGAAAATCAGCTTTGTCCGCAGTCCCCCGAATTCGCGTGGTGGTAATGCAGAAAGACGAAGCGGAGCTTTTGCTTGCCTGGCTCAGTCACTACGGCAACCTGTTCGGCTATCGCAATCTCACCATCTACGACAACGGCTCCACGGAGCCACGCACACTGGCCATCCTTCAGCATGCCATGCGCCTCGGCGTCGTCATCTCAACCGGCTACGACCAGCCACACGATTTTCATCAGAAGGGCTATCATTTCGCCAACCTGATCCGGGAGTGGGACCGGCAGAGTGACTACGATTTCGCGCTGCCGGTCGATTGCGACGAATTCCTGGCCGTGTTCGAGGACGACCGGATCTCGACCTCGCGCGACGCCATCCTCGCCGAGCTCAACCGCTATGTCGGTTCCGAGCGTGCCCTGCGGATGGACATGTCCCTGTTCAACGTGCCGGGCCAGGAAGGCTGGTTTTCGCCGGACAGGAGCTTTCACAAGGGCATGCTGGCCGCCGGCACGGTGGCAGAGATCGATAACGGGCAGCACGAACCCAGGACGATCGCCGGTGGCCACATCACCACCCGACTGACCTATCTGCATCGGCATAACCGGCCGTTCGACGCCTATATCGAGCGCACGCGTGCCAAGCTCGATCCGAGCTGTCGCCATCTGACCGACCCCGACGAGATCCGCCGTCTGGCGGACGATCCGCTCGTGCCGGGCAACCATCTGCTGAGATCCCTGCTGCGCAGCGAGGAGGACTACCACCACCAATACGCGCGGGAGCTCCGCATCCGGGTCGATGACCTGTTTGGCAGCGGCGTCGAACTGGCCGACGCAAACGGCCCGATCCACTGGGATACGAACACCTATCTGGCCCGGCACCCGGATGTCCGCCGCCACGAGCAGGGTCCGCTGCACCATTATCTGCGCTTCGGCTGGCTGGAGGGCCGTGACGTCGGTGCCATGCGCGCGGCCTGACGCGCCCGTCTGCCGCCTGCGTCTGGGCGCTTGCGCGCCGGCGGGCGCTCCCGCATTAAACGCGCATGTCCAGCCACAGCCCGGCGCGCCTGCGCCTGCATGACAGCCGCCAACGCCGGATCGTCGACTTCCAGCCGATCGATCCCGGCCATGTGCGGCTATACTACTGTGGCCCGACCGTCTACGACCTCGCGCATCTGGGCAATCTGCGCGCCAACCTGACGGCCGACCTGCTGGTGCGGCTGCTGCGGGTGCTGTATCCGCGCGTCACCTATGTCCGCAACGTCACCGACGTGGACGACAAGATCAACGCCCGCGCCGCCGAGCTCGGCATCTCGATCGGCACGCTGACCGACGCCACGCTGGCGGACTTCCATGCCGATCTCGCTGCGCTCGGCGTGCTGCCGCCCGATATCGAGCCCTGCGCCACCGCCCATGTCGGCGAGATGATCGCGATGATCGCGCGGCTGGTCGAGGATGGTCATGCCTACGAGGCCGAGGGTCACGTGCTGTTCTCGGTGCGCGATTTCCCAGGTTATGGCCAGCTCTCCGGGCGCGACCCGGAGGCGCTGCTGGCCGGTGCGCGGGTGGAAGTCGCACCCTACAAGCGCGATGGCGGCGATTTCGTGCTGTGGAAGCCATCCCCCGCCGAACTGCCGGGATGGGACAGCCCCTGGGGTCGCGGCCGGCCGGGCTGGCACATCGAGTGCAGCGCGATGTCGCACCGCTATCTCGGCGAGAGCTTCGACATCCATGGCGGCGGCACCGACCTGATCTTTCCGCATCACGAGAACGAGCGCGCGCAGAGCCTGTGCGCGCACCCGCACGGCGAGTTCGCGCGGTTCTGGGTGCACAATGCGATGCTGCTCGTCGACGGCGAGAAGATGAGCAAGTCGCTGGGCAACTTCCTCACCATCCGCGACATCCTGGCTCGCGCCCCGGCGGAGGCGATCCGGCTGCTGCTGATGCGCACCCATTACCGCTCGGTGCTGGATTTCTCCGATGCCGGGCTGATCGAGGCGCGTCGCGAGCTCGACCGTTTCTATCGTGGACTCGAGGCGCATCCGGGCGTGGTTGCGGGTGCTCTGCCCGACAGCGTGCTCTCGGCCCTGACCGACGATCTCAACACGCCTGCGGTACTGGCGGCGATGCACCGTCTGGCCGACGCGGCGATCGCCGGCGATGCCCGCGCCGCGTCGGGGCTGAGGGCGGCCGGTGCGCAGCTCGGCCTGCTCGCGCTCGACCCGTCCGAATGGTTTCGCGGCGGCGAGGATGCGGTCGAGATCGAGGCGGCGATCACCGCGAGGCTGGAAGCGCGCCGTGTACGCGACTTCGCCCGCGCCGACGCGATCCGCGCCGAGTGGCTCGCCCGCGGCGTGGCGATGGAGGACGGTCCCGCCGGGACCACCTGGCGGCGTGTGCCGGCGGGAGGGACCGCATGACCGGGCGCGATGGTGGCGCCGAACTGAGCCGGGATCCAGCAGCACCGGTGGTGATCCTGGTGCGCCCGCAACTGGCCGAGAATGTCGGATCGGCGGCGCGTGCCATGGCCAATGGCGGCCTGTTCGACCTGCGGCTGGTCGCCCCGCGTGACGGCTGGCCGCAGGACCGCGCCTGGCGCTCGGCCTCGGGTGCGGATAGGATCCTGGAGAACGTCCGCGTGTTCGGGACGGTTGCCGAGGCAACCGCCGACCTGCATCGCGTCCTCGCCACCTGCCCGCGGCCACGCCACATCATCAAGCCGGTGATGACGGCGCGCGGTGCGGCTGCCGAGATGCGGGTCTGTGCGGCGGGCGGGCTACGCTGCGGGGTGCTGTTCGGCCCGGAGCGCGCCGGTCTCGACAATGACGACATGGCGGCGGCGGACGCGCTGGTGCGCTATCCCCTGAACCCCGAATTCATGTCCCTCAACCTCGCGCAGGCGGTGATGATCGTGGCCTATGAATGGTGGATGGCAGCCGACGACACCCCCGCCTCCCGGCTGATGACCAACGAGACCGAGATTGCCACCAAGGGCGAGCTGGACAATTTCCTCTCCCATCTGACGCGTGAGCTCGACGAGAGCGGTTTCCTGCGCAACGCGCAGAAGCGGCCGGGCATGGTGCGCAACATCCGCCATCTGTTCCAGCGCGGACAGGTGACGGAACAGGAGCTGCGCACCCTGCACGGCATGATCACCGAACTGGCCCGCGGGCGGCACATGCGTCGGCCGGCGTCCGCAGGCCCGGTGGTCGCGCCGCGGGAGGGTTAATTTCTCGCTAACGGCGTCCGGCCGTGGCAGGATCGCTGCCGCGCGGGAAGGAGGCGTCGGATGCCGTTCGACGGGAGCAATTTTGATCTGGGCCACAACGCTCCGGAGCCCGAGAAGCTGCCGCCCCGGCCGGTGGCGCCCGATGACCGCACCATCGCCAATCTCGTCCTGCTGGTCGGCATCTGTGCCCTGTGCACGCCGATCTCGGTGACAGCGCTGGTCGACATCGTGACGTTCCTGCTGGGCGCCTGAGACGGCGCCGGACGCGCGCGACGTCGCCGTGGCGGAGGCTCAGAACAGTTCCACCTCGCCCTCCCGCTGATCGGCGGGCGATGTTTGCTTCTGCGACAGCGTGGCTGCGAGCCCGGACAGCCGGATGTTGCCGATCGCGGCGCCGATGTCCACCTCATAGCCCGCCGACAGCGTGTCGCAGAGATCGATGATGACCCCGCCGATCGCTTCGAGTTTCTGGGTCAACAGGTCGCAGGTCTGGATGGTCCGCGACAGACGCGGGTCGGCGCCCGGGCCGGAGCAGGCCAGCGCCAACACCGGCTGCAACCCCTCGGCGATCCCTGCGAGCGAGCTGATCTCGCCGCCGAGGATCGAGAGCACTTCGGCCAGGCTTCTGATTGTCGTGCCATCCTCCATCAGAAGAACTCCACGCTGCCTCGTGCGGTGGACGAAGGCAGTTGTCGTGGTTCCTGTCTCTGGACGTCGAGGGTCGCCTCGGTGGCGAGCATGATCTGACGGGCACGGCCGCTCACCGGCCAGAACTCGATGCGTCGGCCGCGATCGCCACGCAGATCGCCACCAACGATCGGAATGCGTTCCGCCTGCAGGAAGCGCTCGGCGAAGGTGGCGTTCTGTTCGCCGATATCGGTCAAGCCCTTCATCATGCGTGCTCCTCCGAAAATCTTGGCCGTCAGCCTCCCGCGCTGTGCACCGCGCTGAAGCAATGCGTTGACCAGCAGCTCCATCGCATGCACGGCATGGCGCTCGGCGTCGGTGCTGCCTCTTGACGCCTCGCGCGAAAGCGGGCCGGGAAGCAGGAAGTGGTTCATCCCGCCGATGCCGGCCATGGGATCACGCAGGCATGCAGCGACGCAGGAGCCCAGGATGGTCGTGATGACGGCGTGAGGGTCATGTTCGATGCTCTGCTCGCCCTGCACGATATGGATCCGGCGTGTATTCGCCCGGTTCGCGAGCGCCATGGTCATGTGAGCGGTCCGATCACCATCTCGATCTTCTCGCGCAGGGACACGGTGGTGAAAGGCTTGATGAGGTAGTTGTTGGCCCCGAGGCTGCGCGCCTTGATCACCAGCTCGCGATCGGCATGCCCCGTCAGCATGATGAACGGGACTTTCTGAAGCGGCGGATGCACCCTGATCGCGCGAAGCAGCGTCAGGCCGTCCATGTTCGGCATGTGGTAGTCCGAAATGATGAGGTGCGGCGGTTCCTTCTCCTTGAGCAGGACGCGCAGGGCGGTCTCGCCATCCAGCGCCTCGGTGATGTCGACCACGCCGAGGCGCTTGAGGTTGTCGCGCAGGACGATGCGGATCGTCATCTGGTCGTCGACGGTGAGGATTCTGAGCTGTGAGGCCTGCGTCATGGCACTGCCTTCGTCATGGCGTTGGTGATCTGGACAAGTCGTTCCCCGATCCGCTCGATGGGCAGCTGTCGGCAGACGGCGCCGCGCTCGAATGCGGCCCGGGGCATGCCGTAGACGACGCTCGTCGCCTCGTCCTGGCCGATCGTCTCGGCGCCGGCCTCGCGCATCCTCGACAGCCCCTCGGCGCCGTCATTGCCCATGCCGGTCAGGATGACGCCGACCGCCCTCGGGCCGAGCGTGCGCGCCACCGAGGCGAACATGACGTCCACCGAGGGGCGGTGGCCGTTCACCTTCGGTGCGTCGGACAGGCGGCAGCGTGGCTGTCCGACTGAGGTGAGTTCCAGATGCCTCCCTCCGGGGGCCAGATAGACCTGCCCGACGCGCAGCGGGCATCCCGTCTCGGCCTCGACGATGCTCGGCGCGCAGATCCGGTCGAGCCGAGCGGCGAAGGTGGTCATGAACAGCGGCGGCATGTGCTGGGTGACGATGGTGGGCGGACAGTTGGCGGGAAATCGCGACAGCACGGCGGTCAGCGCTTCCACCCCGCCGGTCGAGGCGCCGATGGCGATCACGGTATCATCCGGCTCGAAGGCGTGATCGGCCGATGGCGTGGGCGCGGAGAGCGCGCGAGTCTGCCGCAGCCTCGCGCGCGCCGCCGTCCTGACCCTGGCCGGAAGGTCGGCAAAGCCGTCCGGCCGCCCGACCGTCGGTTTGGTCACGAAATCGATCGCGCCGAGCTGAAGGGCGCGGATCGTCGCCGGCGCGCCGGCCTCGGTCAGTGTCGAGACCATGACCACCGGCATCGGGCGCAGCCTCATCAGCCGCTCGAGAAAACTCAGCCCGTCCATGCTCGGCATCTCGACATCGAGCGTGATCACGTCCGGCGACAGCGCCTTGATCGCCGCCCGCGCCTGATGCGGGTCGCCGGCTTCTCCGACGACTTCGATCCCGCCATCCTGCGTAAGCGCGTGGATGATCAGCCGGCGCATGGTGGGGGAGTCGTCGACGACCAGAACCCTCACACTCATCGCTGCCCCCGTCGCGGAGCGTGATCCGCAGGTCGATAGGTGGTGATTCCATCAAGATGGAGGAGGCCGGCGGCTGGCCCGCAGACACGCTCGGAGTGGCCGATATAGAGGGCGCCGTCATCGCTCAGCAGCGGCACCATCCGTGCCCAGATCTGGGACTGCGTCTCGTGGTCGAGATAGATCATGACGTTGCGGCAGAAGATGGCCTGGAACCTGGCGCGCATCGGCCATGTCCTGACGAGATTGAGGGTGCGGAAGGCCACCAGGGCGCGCACGTCGTCGGACATGGCAAAGCAGTCCGGTCCCGCGTTGCTGGCCACGATTCCGCGGCGTCGCAGGTCGGGCGGTATCTCGCCCGCCAGGTTCCTGGGATAGACGCCGCGTCTGGCAGTCTCGAGGATATCGTTGTCGATATCGGTTGCAAGGATGCGGATATCGAAACTGCCGGCATCGGGCATCAGGCACAGCAGGGTCAGCGCGATCGAGTACGGCTCCTGGCCGCTTGAGCAGGCCGATGACCACAGCCGCACCCGCGCGCCTCGCCTTGCGGCCTGGATCGCAGGTGGCAGGATGGTGGTGGCGAGGTGATCGAAATGGTGCTTCTCGCGAAAGAAGCTGGTGACGTTCGTGGTCAGGGCATTGAGCAGGTGGCCGCGCTCCTCGCCGCCCTGCGGCGAGCGCACGAAGGCGCAATAGGTGCCGAAATCGGTCATCCGCAGGGCGCGCAGGCGCTTGGCGACGCGCGAGTAGACCAGCATGACCTTGTTTTCGCCCAGGACGATCCCGGAATCGGCGTAGATCAGTTCGGCGATGGCAGCGAAATCCGCTGCTGTCATCGCAAAGTCGCCAGCACCGACATCCGCCGCCGGTCGGATGGGTGATACGACGCTCATGCCGCCTCGGGGATGTTCGAGGGCAGGACGCGGTCGAGATTGAGCAGGCTGATCATGCGGCCTTCCACCGGCAGCAGGCCCTCGACGAACATCCTGATCTGCTCGGACACCGCGACGTCAGGGGTCGCCTGGATCAGCGTTTCGTCGACGGTCAGGATATCGGAGACCGCGTCGACCAGCAGGCCGATCGTCTGACTGCCGATCTGGGCGACGATGACGACGTGACGCGCCGAGGGCGCGCTTTCGGCAAGTCCGAGCCTGCGGGCGAGATCAACGATCGGCAGCACGGCGCCGCGCAGGTTGATGACACCACTGACGAAGGCCGGGGCGTGCGGGATCGCCGTCGCCGGTGTCCATCCGCGCAGTTCGCGCACGGTCATGATGTCGATGCAGAATTCCTGCGCGCCGACCCGGAAGGCCATCAGCATCAGGCCCTGCCTCTGGCCCGCGAAGGCGAGATCGTTGGTCATTGTTGTGTCACCTTGTCAGCAGGGTTTCAGGTTCGTGTCGGGGCGTGGGGGAGCGGCCAGCAGCCGGGATCTCGGCCCGGGACGCGGCGATCAGCGCATCGACGTCGACGATGAGCGCAACCCGGCCATCGCCCATGACGGTCGCAGCCGAGATGCCGTCGACCGCACCGTAATTGGCTTCGAGGCTCTTGATGACGATCTGCCGCTGGCCCTGCAGTTCATCGACCTCGAGAATGATGCGATCGCCGTTTTCTCCCTCGACGAGGAGCGCCACGACCTGCTCGGGGGTCTCGTCCTGACCGCGAAACCCAAGCAGCACACCGGTATCGACGATCGGGATATAGCCGCCGCGCAGCGCCATGACGCGGCTCTGCGCGCCGAGCCGGTGCGTCTGCCCGGGCGCGGGGCGGAGGGTCTCGACGATCGGGCCGAGGGGAACCACCAGCACATGCCCCGCGACGCTGACCACCATTCCGTCGAGCACGGCCAGCGTCAGCGGCAGGCTCAGAGTGAAGGTGGAGCCGCGACCGGGTTGTGATGCAATGGAGATGCGTCCACCGAGCGAGTGGATCGACTGCTTGACGACGTCGAGGCCGACGCCGCGCCCGGAAATGTCGGACAGCGTCGCCGCAGTGGAGAAACCGGGCATGAAGATGAGATTGTCGGTCTCGTCGTCGGTCAGCGGCGCATCGGCGGCGATGAGGCCTTTCTCGACCGCCTTGGCGCGGATCCGGGCGCGATCGAGACCGGCGCCGTCGTCGGAGACCTCGATGACAATCTTGCCGGAGCGATGGATGGCCGACAGACGCACCGTGCCCTCTGCCGGCTTGCCATGCTCGATTCGTGTCTGTGCAGTCTCGAGGCCGTGATCGATGGCGTTGCGGATCATGTGCGTGAGCGGATCGCTGAGACGTTCTATGACCGTCTTGTCGATCTCGGTCTCCTCGCCCTCGCAGATCAGCCGGACGGTTTTGCCGGTCATGGCCGCGACCTCGCGCACCAGGCGGGGCATGCGCTGGAATACCGAGCGGACCGGCTGCGCACGGATGGCCATGACGCTGTGCTGGATCTCCCGGGTCAGCTGCGACAGGCTTTCCATCGTGTTGGCGAGACCGGCCGCACGCGCGAGGCCGGCCGCGGTCAGATGCTGGGTGAGCATGGCTTCGTTGATGACCAGCTCTCCGACGAGATTGGCCAGCCGGTCGATCCGCTGCAGGTCGACGCGGATGGTCGTGGCCTGTTCCGCGCGCTTGTCGGTGACGGCGACGGGGGACGCTGATGCGGAAGGCAGCGCAGGCGGGGCCGGTATGGGGGCGCCCGCAGGGGGCGCGGCGGCCGGTGCTTCCGCGGCCTCCTGGCTGATCCGCGCCAGCAGGGCGCGCAGCCCCTCATCCGTGTCGGTTGCCGGGGGCGCCGACGGATCTGTCGCCTCGTCGATGTCGAGTGCGCAATGGTCTTCGACCCATTCGAAGGCCTGGCGGATTTGCGCCCGGTCGCATTCGGTCTCGATGTGGATGGTCCAGGAGAAGTAGGCGCCCTCGGGATCGAGGGCATCGAGCGCGGGCAGGGCATCGGCATCGAGCCGGACGTCGATCGTTCCCAGCCGCGCGAGTTCGCGCAGGATCAGTCCGGGCTCGTTGGCATGCGCATACATCTCCGCCCGCGGGGTGAAGCGGATCACCCATGTCCGCCTGGCCTCCGGCAGGGGTGCCGGCGTGGCGGGAGCGGGCGTGGGGGTGGTGTCGAGCTGGACGCGTTCAAAGACGATGTCGTCGAGATCGTCGACCGGGGCGGGGGCCTGTGCGGTGGCGGCGCCGGTGAGCGCAGCCAGCTCCGCTGATGCTGACGCGACCCGGCCATGGTCGTGCCCGGAACCGTCGCGGGCGGCACGCACCAGATCCGCGAGCACATCCGCGGCGCGCAGCATGATGGCGGTCGCGGCCGAATCGACCTCGATCGTGCCGGAGCGCAGGCCGTCGAGGCTGGTTTCGAAGACATGCGCGAAGCGGACGAGGTCCTCGAGAGCGAAGATGCCGCCGCCGCCCTTGATCGAGTGCACGGCCCGGAACACCGCGTTGATGGTGTCTGCCTCTGCGGTGCCGTTTTCCAGGGCCACGAGACCACGCTCGAGCTCGCCGAGCTGTTCTTCACACTCGACGAAGAAGGTTTCCCGGATTGCCGCCATCGGATCCACGCGCTGGTCTCCTTCGATCTGGGGTGTGAGCAAGAGGTGAGGGGCGGTTCAGGCGGAGACGCGCCGGACGGCGTGGACGAGCTTGACCGGATCGAATGGCTTGACGATCCACCCGGTGGCGCCTGCCTGGCGCGCCCGAGCCTTCTTGTCGGTATCGGACTCGGTGGTGAGCACCAGGATCGGCGTCGAGCGATGCGCCTGGTCCCGGCGCATGGCCTCGATGAAGCCGAACCCGTCCATGCGCGGCATGTTGATGTCGGTGATCACCACATCAGGGACCGCACCCGCGAGGACTTCCAGCCCGTGGACGCCGTCCTCGGCCTGGAGCACCACGAAGCCGGCATGTTCGAGGGAGATGCGCAGCATATCGCGCATCGTGCGGCTGTCATCGACCGTGAGGATCGTCTTGGTCGTCATGAGGTGGCATCTTCCGGATGAAAGAGGAATGGCGTCGCGCCGAGTTGCGCGACCGCCGCCAGCATGTGTTCGGAGGCATTCTCGACGACTAGGGAGTGCCCTTCTGTCGCCCAGCTTCGCCTGGCTGAGATCAGGATCTGCAGGCATTGCGCGCCGAGACGGCCGACCTCGGATCCGTCCAGCGCAAGATCCGACCCGCGCAATTCGGTGAGGGTCCGGGCGAGGGAGGCAGCGGCGCCGAGATCGAGCACGGGGGCGAGCGTGAGCCTCTCCGGCGAAGGATCGGGCTCGCCGACGGCCACGCAGACACCCGGGCTCAAAACTCGGTCCAGTCTTCGGCGGTCGCAGCAGCCATGGCGGCCGGGCGGATGCTGGCGCGAGGGACGCTGTGCAGCGACATGACCTTGCCGCAGGCGAGGCCCTGGCGTGGGGGCTGGCGCTGTTCGGCCGGACGCGGCGGCGCGACTGCGGCGTGACCGACGTCGAACTGGCTGATCATGCCGTTGAGCCGTTGCGCCTCGTCATAGAGGTTGCGGGTCGCGGCGGTCGCCTGCTCGACCATCGCGGCATTCTGCTGCGTGACCTGATCCATCTGATTGACGGCGAGATTGACCTCGGCCAGCCCGGTGGACTGCTCCTGTGCGGACGATGCGATCTGCACGATGACGTCGTTGAGATCGCCGACCTGGGAGATGATGCGCTGCAGGGCGGTGCCTGTCTGACCGACCCGTTCCACTCCGGCCTCGACCTGTCGGGTCGAGGTGGAGATGAGGGCCTTGATTTCCTTGGCGGCGTCGGCGGATCGCTGGGCGAGGGCGCGGACCTCGGAGGCGACGACCGCGAAGCCGCGCCCGGCCTCACCGGCTCGGGCCGCCTCGACACCTGCATTGAGGGCGAGCAGGTTGGTCTGGAAGGCGATCTCGTCGATGACGCCGATGATCTGGCCGATCTGGCCCGAGGAATTCTCGATGCCGGTCATGGCCTCGACCGCCTCGCGCACGACGGCCTCGCCATGCTCGGCGTCGGTCCGGGCGGTGGTCATGAGATCACGGGCGAGGGAGGCGCCTTCGGCGGTCTTGCGCACGGTCGCGGTGATCTGGTCGAGGGCGGCGGCGGTCTCCTCGAGGCTGGCGGCCTGTTGCTCCGTCCGCCGGGACAGGTCGTCGGAGGCGGCGGAAAGCTCGTTGGTGCCGGAGGTGATGGTCGCGACGGCGCTCGTGACAGGGGTCATGCCGTCGCGCAGCTGCTCGACCGCTGCGTTGAAGTCGGTGCGAAGCTTTTCATATTGTTCGGCGAACGGTTCGCCGAGATGGATCGTGAGCGAACCCTGGGACATCTGGCCGAGGCCATCGCCGAGCGCGGCAACGACCTGGCTGATCTCGCGCTGGGCGAGTTCGCGACTGTGTTCGGTTTCCTTGCGGGTGTGCTCGACAAGTTCCGCCTGGCGGGCGGCCTCGGCTTCGGCGGCAGCCTTGGAGATCGCGTTTTCCTTGAAGACCTGCATCGCCTTGGTCAGCCGGCCGACGCAGTCGGTGTTTTCGGAGTAGTGAACCTCCGTTTCGAGATCGCCCGCCGCGAGCTGCTCCATTCGCGCCACGGTGGCAACGAATGGCACGACGAGCTCGTTGCTCATGCGCATCGCCGCGCTCACGGCGGCGGCGAAGGTGACACCGCAGATGGCGCAGATGACGCCCGTATGGAGCCCCAATGGGCCGGCGGCGATGGCGACGGCAGAGCAGATCGCGATGGCGGTCGCCTGCGAACTGACCAGGATCGTCATTTTCTTCCGGATCGGAAAGATGGTGCCAAACCGTCGGAACATTTGGGGCGCTTTCAACAGGGTTGTTGCTTCAGCAGCTCCAGCCCGGCTGGAGTGACGAGCCCGATCATGCCCCGGTGACTGTTAAAGACGGTTTAATGCGTTAGACGAAAGCGGTGGTCCGGTGGTGTCGGCCGGGCAGGCGGCCCGCATGGTGTTTCGCAGCACGCATGACGATCCGGCCGACTGTGGGGGAAGGGCGCGTTTTCGTTGACACGGGCGAGTGCCGGGCCTATAGGCGCCGGCTACTGCCGGGAACGTGGACGAACGGCTTCCTGCCACGAAATGTGGCAGGGTGTGCGTGCGCGCCCGTCGCTGGACATCGTCCTGCGGCCTACCGGTGCAACAAGCGGAGACAAGATGCGTCCGTTCCGGCGGAGCGCATGCCGCAGATAATGAAGGAGCGATTGCGTGAGCAAGCGCCTCGAAAGCAAGTTCAAGATCAATCGCCGCCTCGGCGTCAATCTTTGGGGCCGCGCGAAGTCGCCGGTCAACAAGCGCGAATACGGGCCCGGGCAGCATGGCCAGCGCCGTAAGCAGAAGCCGTCGGACTTCTCGGTCCAGCTGATGGCCAAGCAGAAGCTCAAGGGTTATTACGGCAACATCTCCGAGAAGCAGTTCCGTCGGTATTACGACGAGGCCGTGCGTCGCAAGGGCGATACCTCCGAGAACCTGATCGACCTGCTGGAGCGCCGGCTGGATGCGGTGGTCTACCGCCTCAAGTTCGTGCCGACCCCGTTCGCCGCCCGTCAGTTCGTCAACCATGGTCATGTGCTGGTCAACGGCCGCAAGGTGAACATCCCGTCGTTCCTGGTGCGCGATGGCGATGTCATCGAGGTCCGCGAGAAGTCGCGCCAGCTCGCCGTGGTGCTTGATGCCGCGCAGAGCGCCGAGCGTGACACTCCGGAATACCTCGAGGTCGATCACCGCGCCATGAAGGGGCGCTTCGTGCGCACCCCGAAGCTGTCGGACGTGCCGTACCCGGTGGCGATGGAGCCCAACCTCGTCGTCGAGTTCTACTCCCGCTAAGGGAAAATCCGCCTCGTTGGCCATCCGATGGCGATCTGCTGCGCTCCGGTGCTTGCAGATCACCACCGGCCGGCGTCGCTGTCGCGGCGCCTCTCGCTCAACGGGACGAATTTTCCGGCCCCGTCGGGCTGGACGAAATTCACGGGCGGCGTCGAACACTCGGTTCGGCGCCGCTTCTGTCTTGAGGGATGGGACATGAGTGAAGCCCGTACCGTCGCCAGGCTGCATGACGAGATCGCGCGTCGGCGGACGTTTGCGATCATCTCGCATCCCGATGCCGGCAAGACCACGCTGACCGAGCGGCTGCTGCGGGCGGGCGGGGCCATCCAGCTCGCCGGCAATGTCCGCGCCAAGGGCGAGCGGCGGCGCACGCGGTCCGACTGGATGGGCATCGAGCGCGACCGCGGCATCTCGGTGGTCACCTCGGTGATGACGTTCGAGTATGGCGGCTGCATCTTCAACCTGCTCGACACGCCCGGCCACGAGGATTTCTCCGAGGACACCTACCGCACGCTGACCGCGGTCGATTCCGCGGTGATGGTGATCGATGCCGCCAAGGGCATCGAGGACCGCACCCGCAAGCTGTTCGAGATCTGCCGGCTGCGCGACATCCCCATCGTCACCTTCATCAACAAGATGGACCGCGAGGCGCGTGACCCGTTCGAGCTGCTCGACGAGATCGCCTCCACCCTCGCCCTGGACACCGCGCCCGCCACCTGGCCGGTGGGGCGTGCGGCGCAGTTCGCAGGCACTTACGACCTGCGCACCCGCGACCTGCGGCTGACGAGCGAGATCGGCCAGTCCGACCCGCGGATGGAGGCGTTGGGCGAGGAGCTCGACCTGGTGCGCGGCGCGCTGCCGGAGTTCGACCTCGACAGCTTCAATGCCGGGCATCTGACCCCGGTGTTCTTCGGCTCGGCGATGCGCGAGATCGGCGTGCTCGACCTGCTCGATGCGCTGGTCGCCTTCGGACCCGCCCCGCGCGCCCAGGCCACCGACACCCGGATCGTGCAGGCCGACGAGCCGAACCTGACCGCGCTGGTGTTCAAGATCCAGGCCAACATGGACCCCAACCACCGCGACCGGATCGCCTTCGCCCGCATCTGCTCGGGGCGGCTGGAGCGTGGCATGCGGCTCAAACAGGTGCGCAC
The DNA here is from genome assembly GCF_014192375.1 of Endobacter medicaginis. Classification (GTDB taxonomy): domain Bacteria; phylum Pseudomonadota; class Alphaproteobacteria; order Acetobacterales; family Acetobacteraceae; genus Endobacter; species Endobacter medicaginis. The sequence goes on from NZ_JACHXV010000003.1 coordinate 38,107, forward strand.
CGGCAAGCAGATCCCGCTGCACGCACCGCAGTTCTTCTTCGCCCGCGACCGCCAGCTCGCCGAGGAGGCCTATGCCGGCGACGTGGTCGGTATCCCCAACCACGGCACGCTGCGCATCGGCGACACGCTGAGCGAGAGCGAGGATGTCCGCTTCACCGGGGTGCCGCATTTCGCTCCCGAGATCCTGCGCCGGGTGCGGCTCGACGATGCGATGAAGGCCAAGAAGCTGCGCTCCGCCCTCACCGAACTGGCCGAGGAAGGGGTGGTGCAGCTGTTCCGTCCCGCCGATGGCAGCCCGCCGATCGTCGGCGTGGTCGGCACCCTGCAGCTCGACGTGCTGGCGGCGAGGCTGGCGGGCGAATACGGCGTGGCGATCGGCTTCGACTCGACGCCTTATTCACTCGCCCGGTGGGTGAGCGGCGAGAAGACGAAGCTGGAGGCCTTCAGCACCGCGCAGCGCAGCGCGATGGCCGAGGATCTGGACGGCGATCCGGTGTTCCTGGCGTCCTCGGCGTTCATGATGCGGCGCACGGCGGAGATGAACGAGGCCTTGACCTTTCGCGACATCAAGCAGATCGGTACGGTTTAAAGGGACGCACGTCATGGACACCCTGGCCGCCGATCTCCACCCGGATGCAGCCTGGCTTGCGGATTATCTGCGCCAGTCGGCCGAGACAATGGCCCGGCTGGTGTCGGACAAGACACAGGGCGCGGCCATTGCCCGGATCGCGCTGCTGATCGAGCGTTCAATGGCGGCCGGCGGCAAGCTGCTGGTGGCCGGCAATGGCGGCAGCGCGGCCGATGCGCAGCATATCGCGGCGGAATTCGTCGGCCGGCTGATGTATGACCGCGCGCCGCTGCCGGCGATCGCGCTGACCACCGACAGCTCGGCCTTCACCGCGATCGGCAACGATTATGGCTTCGAGGCGGTGTTTGCGCGCCAGGTGAGCGCGCTCGGCCGGCCGGGCGACGTGTTCATAGGCATCTCCACCTCGGGACGCTCGCCCAACATCCTGCGGGCGATCGATGCGGCTCGGCTCGGCGGGATGGTGACGGTCGGCCTGACCGGCGAGACCCCTGCCGCGATGGCCGGCTGCGATGCGCTGTTCTGCGCGCCCTCGGGATGGACGCCCCTGATCCAGCAGATGCACATCACCGCGGCCCACGCCGTCTGCGGGCTGGTCGAACGCGCGCTGCGGCCACAGGGCGGCTGAGCCCGTCACCGGCGTGTTCCGGGTGCAAGATTGCGCCGGACGATGCGAAGGCCCATGATCCGACGCAGGGACGAAACAGGGAAATGACCCGTATGGCAGCCGGAACCCTGGCTCTGTTCACCATCTGCTCCAACAATTACGTGCCGATGGCCAAGGTCTGGGCGGACAGCGCGCGCCGGTTCCACCCGGAGGCGGAACTGTTCCTGTGCCTGGCCGACAGGCGCGTCGAGGAGCCGGGATTCTATCCCGACGGCGTCAGGGTGATCGAGGCGCAGGCGCTGCCGATCGAGGATTTCGCCGAGTTCGCGTTCCGCTACGACATGATGGAGTTCAATACGGCAATCAAGCCGTTCATGTTCCGTTTCCTGCTCGATCGCCGGTTCGATGCCGTGCTGTATTTCGACCCCGACATCGAGATCTTCGCTCCCTTGACGCCGGTTCTCGATCCGATCCTGCGGCACGGTGCGTCGCTGGTGCTCACCCCGCACCTGACGCAGCCGTCCGAGGGCGATGCCTTCCCCGACGACATCGGCATCATGCAGGCCGGGATCTACAATCTCGGCTTCCTTGGCGTCGGCGCGGGTGCCGAGAGCGAGCGGATCCTGCGCTGGTGGTCGCGCCGGCTGCGCTACGACTGCATCAACGCCCAGGAGCGCGGCGTCTTCGTCGACCAGAAATTCATGGACCTGGTTCCGGGGTTCGGCGACCGGGTCGTGGTGCTGCGCGATACCACCTGCAACGTCGCCTACTGGAACCTCTCGCAGCGCCGCCTCGGGGGCTCGCCCAAGACCGGCTGGACGGTCGATGGCGCACCGCTGACCTTCTTCCATTTCTCCGGCATCTCGCCGCAGCACCCCCATCGCCTGTCGAAATACACGCTGGGCTTCACCGGCGACGCCATCACCCCGCCGCTCGCCTCGCTGATGCACGAGTATGCCGCGCGCCTGCTCGCGCACGGATACGGCCGCACGCCGGCGCCGGGCTATGCCTACGGGCGTTTCGCCTCCGGCACGCCGATCCCGGCCGCGGTGCGGCGGATGTTCCGCGAGCGCCATGTCGCCTGGGCGGGGGGCGATCCGTTCTCGACCTATGAGCGGTTCCTCGACCTGCCGATACCGCATCAGTGGAGCGGCGATCCGCGGGCCTGCATCACCCATCTGATGGAGGATGCGCGCCAGCGCGACCCCGAACTGCTGCGTCGCTTCAGTCCAACGACACGCGAAGGGGTGGTCGAATACACCCGCTGGTTCATCCATCACGGCCAGGACCGGATCGAGGAGCGGCGGCTGCTCGAGCCGGTGGTCGCGCGCTGGAGCGAGTCCGCGGGCCGCACGCGGTCCGCCGGGCCGGTCGTGAGTCTGCCGCGGGTCGACCTGATCGGATATCTGCGCCTCGCCCTGGGCATCGGCGAGGCCGGTCGCCAGTTGCTGCGCGCGGTGCGTCACAGTGGCGCGCCGGTGCGCGCCCTGCCGGTGGCGCTGAACTCGCAGTCGACGGTGATCGAGACCGGGCTGGAGGACCTGTTCGTCGAGCGCGCCGATGCGCCGATCGAGATCTACAGCATCAATGCCGACCAGCTCCCGCAGGTGATCGACCATCTTGGCGACCGCGTCTCTGGCGATGCGTATCGCATCATGATGCCGTTCTGGGAACTCGAGAGCTTCCCGCAGCCCTGGTGCGAGGCGTTCGATCTTGTCGATGAGATCTGGGCGCCGACCCGCTTCATCCAGGCCGCCCTCGCCCGCTCGACGCGGCGGCCGGTGCACCACATGCCGCTGCTGCTGGATTTCGAGGCGGTGCCGCACGCCGACCCGGCCGGCGCGCGCGCACGGTTCGGGCTGCCGGCCGACACGTTCCTGTTCTTCTTCGCCTTCGACTACTTCTCGTTCATCGACCGCAAGAACCCGCAAGGGGCAGTGGAGGCGTTCCGCCGCGCCTTCGCCGGTCGCCGCGACGTGGCGATGGTGATGAAGACGCAGAACTTCGCAGCCCAGGGGGCGGCACGCGACCTGCACGATCTCATCGAGGACGACCCGCAGTTCATCCATGTCGACTGCACGCTGAGCCGCGAGGACACGCTTGCGCTGCTGTCGTGCTGCGATGCGGTGGTGTCGCTGCATCGCAGCGAGGGGCTGGGCCTGCTGGTGGCCGAGGCGATGGCACTGGGCAAGCCGGTGGTGGCGACCGACTACTCGGCGACCAACGATCTGGTCAGCGAGACGACCGGATGGCCGGTGGATTTCCGTCTGGTCGCGCTGCGCGAGGGTCAGTATCCGTTCGCCGATGGCCAGGTCTGGGCGGAGCCCGATCTCAACCACGCCGCCTGGCAGATGCGCCGCGTCGTCGTCGATGCCGATGAGCGCGCCCGGCGCACGGCGGCGGCACGCGCGCATCTGACCCGCGAATACGGGCTGCAGGCCTGCGCGGCGCGGGTCCGCGCCCGTCTGGCGCGGATCGCGGCCGCACCCGCGCGGATGAGGCAGCGGTGATGGGCGCGATGATGGCGGCGACAGGCGAGGCGTTCGTCTCCTACAGTCTCAACTGCGAGGACGTGCTGATCCATCGCGCGTTCCGCGATGTCGCGCGCGGCTTCTATGTCGATGTCGGGGCCTGGCACCCGCGGGACGACAGCGACACGCGCGCGCTGTACGAGCGCGGCTGGAGCGGGCTGTGCATCGAGCCGCTGTCCGAATTTGCGCCGCTTTATGCGGCGGAGCGGCCGCGCGACGTGTTCCTGCCGGTCGCGCTGTCGGATCACGAGGGCGAGATCGTGCTGCACGAAATCCCGAGCACAGGCCTGTCGAGCGTCGATGCGTCGGTGGTCGACGCCCATCGCGCCAGCGGTCTGACCCCGGTCGAGCGTCGGGTGCCGGCGCGCACCCTCGCCTCGGTGCTGGCCGAGCACGGGGTGGATGCGATCGACCTGCTGAAGGTGGATGCCGAAGGCGCCGAGGAGGCGATCCTCGATGGCAATGACTGGACGCGGTTCCGTCCGCGTCTGGTGGTCGTCGAGGCGACGCTGCCCCAGACGCCGCAGCGACGCGAGACCGGTATCGCCGCTGCGATGGCCGCGCGCGGCTACCGGCATGTGCATTTCGACGGGCTGAACGATTTCTACGCCGAGCGCGATTTCGCGCTGCCGGACGATTTTGTCCTGCCGCCCAACGTGTTCGACGGCTTCGTGCCCGCCCGGGTCGACGCGCTCGAGGCGCAGACCCGCTCGGTGCAGGATTATGCGAAGTCGCTGCGGTCGAGCCTGGATGCCCAGCAGCACGAGCTCGAGAACGTGCGCGAGGCGCAGAGCCGGCAGACGGGATCGTCGCAGCGCCAGATCGAGGACTTGCAGACCGCCTATGTAACGTCGCGCGATTACGCGCATTCGCTCGAGGCCGAGCGCGACCGTGCCCTGCAGCAGATCGCCGCGCTGACCGAGGAGAATGCCAGGCTGGCGCGCGAGCGCACCGGTTTCGTCGCCCGCCTCGAGGTCATCCAGTCCGAGTGCAGCCGGCTGGCGACGGCCGAGGCGACGGCGCGGTCGCGCGCCGGCACCATCGCCGCCGTCGCCCGCCGCGTTCTCGGCCTCCATTCGCCGGGCGGCCGGCCAGACCCAAGCATCAGGAGAGACGAGATGGATGCAGCCGAACAGGGGGCTGCGCTGAGTGAGGCGGACGGTCTCGATCCGTTCGTGCGCGAGTGTATCGAGCACGTCCAGACCCGCGCCGAGCGGTTGCAGCTCGATTGCGACGATCTCACCGTCGAGAACCGCCGCCTGCGCGCCGCGGTCGCGCAGCTTCGTGCCGAGACCAATTCGCTCAACGTCGCCCTGGCCATGCACCAGCGCCACCCCGTCGACGGCCTGCCGGTGCAGCCCTCCCCCGAAGCCGGTCCGGCGGCGGTGGCGTCTGCCTCTGTGCCGCCCGAGTTGCTGACCGAGGCACGCGACGAGATCGACGCGCTGACGCAGGAACGCGCCCGGCTCGCCTCGCGCCTCGAGGAGACCGGCGAGAAACTCTCCGCGGCCCTCGCGCAGGTGGTCCGGCTGCGACTGCGGCTGGAGGCGACCTATCTCTCGTCGTCGTGGAGATTGACCCGGCCCCTGCGCGGCCTGTCGCGTGGCCTGCGGCGTCAGCAGGGTCCGGACTGGGACTGGGAGTGGGAAGACGACGCGGCCGAGGCACCGGCAGCCACGCCGAGGCCCTGACCGCCCGCCCGGCTCAGGGCGTCCGTCCGGCGCGGCACTCTGCGACCAGGTGCTGCAGCAGCAGCCGCGCGGTCGGCAGCCACGACGGCTCGTGCGCGAGCCGTTCCTGCAACGATCCCAGTGCCACGGTTTCGAGCGCGTCGTATTCGGGATCGGCGAGGCGGGTGAACCGCTGCCGCAGCTCGGCGGCGGTGCAGACGGTGCGGGCCAGAAGGCCGATGTCGACGACATGGGTGGTCGGGTGCTCGATCGCCAGTATCGGCCGCGCGGGGCGCAGTTCGTGCGGTTCGATGCCGAGCTCCTCCTCCGCCTCAGCGGCAAGCTGTGCGTCGAGCCGGATCGTCCCGGCCGGCTCGTCGCCGCGGTCCTCGACGCTGCCCGCGGGCGGGGTCTGCCAGCGGCCGGGCAGGTAGATGGCGCGCGGATGGCGACGTGCGACCAGCACATGGTCGTCGGCGGTCACCACCACGCCGTTGACCGCCAGCGCGCGCAACGGCGGATCGAACAGAGACGGCTCGCGCAACTGCGCGTGGGCGCGGCGGTAGCCCGTCCAGCGTCCCTGCGCGCCGTTCGCGTCGATCCGGTCCAGCACGAAGATGCGGCCATCGAACATCGACGGGCGTTCGGCACAGGCTTGCTGCCAGAGCCGGTCCACACGTGCCGCGCGCTCCGCGTCCAGCGGCGGTGCCTCCCCCGAGGCGGTGACGCCGAAACCCGCCGCAAGCCCGATCCACGGCCATTTCGGCGGGGTGCTTGAAGACGCAGGCGTTTTCATTTCACACTCTTAACAGAAGGGGGAAACAAAATGGCATCTACCACGTCCGGCGACAGACCCGATCAGGGCATCGCCGAAAGCGCCTGGGCGAATGACCCGGCCCTGCGCAAGCGCGCGATCCACGCGATCGTGTCGTGCTATCTGGGCTGGACGCTCGATGCGTTCGATTTCTTCATCATGGTGTTCGTCTTCGACGAGGTTGCGCGCACGTTCGGCGTGTCGGAACAGTGGGCGGCGTTCGCCGTGACCGCGACGCTGGCCTGCCGCGTGTTCGGCGCCTTCGTGTTCGGCCGCATCGCCGACCGCTACGGGCGGCGGCTCACTCTGATGATCAACATCTTCACCTATGCGGCGCTCGAGTTCCTCTCCGGCGTGGCACCCACGTTCTGGACGTTCATGATCCTGCGCGCGCTCTATGGCGTGGCGATGGGCGGCGAATGGGGGATCGGCGCGTCGCTGGCGCTGGAAAGCGTGCCGGCCAAGTGGCGCGGCATCGTCTCGGGCATGCTGCAGTCGGGCTATCCGTGCGGCTATCTGCTGGCCTCGTTGCTGTTCTACTTCGAGCCCTATCTCGGCTTCTTCGGCATGCCGGCCTGGCGCGGGATGTTCATCATCGGCGCGCTGCCGGCCTTCCTGGTGCTGTATATCCGCTCCTCGGTCGACGAGAGCCCGGACTGGCAGGCCCATGCCGAGCGCGGCGAGACCCGGATCGGCTTCTTCCGCACGCTCACGCACAACCTGCCGCTCGCGCTGTTCTGCGTGGTCATGATGACCGGCTTCAACTTCTTCAGCCACGGCTCGCAGGACGGCTATCCAAAACTCTATCTCGCCCAGCAGCGGCATCTGTCGCATGACGACATCACGCTGGTGATGGTGATCGCCAATATCGGCGCGATGATCGGTGGCGTGGTGGTGGGGCTGCTGTCGCAGCGCATCGGACGCAAATGGGCGATCGTGCTGTCCTGCGTGCTGGCTTGGCCGGCGATCGCGATCTGGGCCTGGACCGACCAGCTCCCCTTCGTTGCACTCGGCGCGTTCCTGCTGCAGATCTGCGTGCAGGGGGCGTGGGGCGTGGTGCCGGCCTATCTCAACGAGGTCTCGCCGGCGGCGATCCGCGCGACCTTCCCCGGTACCGTCTACCAGATCGGCAATTTCGCCGCCTCGTTCAACCTCAACCTCCAGGTCTGGCTCAAGCACCATTTCGGCGGCGACATGCGCTACGGCATGACGCTGGTGGTCGCGGCCGCCGCGCTGGTGATCGCCGCCACGGTGCTGATCGCCGGGCGCGATACCCGCAGCGTTCGCATGGGCCGCGATCTGCTCGAATAAGCCGGACCGCCGGCTCACTGGCTCGCCCAGGCGACCCTGTGCAGCCGCAGCAGGACCACCCCGTCGGAGACGGTCGGGTGGTCCTGCGTGGCCCCGTCGAGCGGCGCGCAGCCGCCGCCCGGCTCGATCACGCGCACCAGCCCCACGCCGGCGCTGTCGAACCGCAGCGCGATGTCGCCCACCTGTGGTTCCGCCTCGGGATCGACCACCAGCAGGCTGCGCGGCCGGTACAGCGGCGCGTGGCCCGCCTCGAGTCCTACCACGTAGTTGCCGGGCGCGGCGGGGGCCGGGAGCTCGATATCGCCCCAGAGCTCTCCCTGCGGATGGCCGTCCGCATCGAACAGGCCGGGCTGGTCGAGCCGCTCGATCGGCAGCATCGGCAGCCGCCCCGGCGCGACCGCACCGGAGGGTTTCGCGGCCGCGGCGTGTGGCCCGGGCAGGGTGCGCGCACCGCCGACCAGACGTGCGAAGGCGTCGAGCGGGGTGGCGGTGGCACCCAGCACCGCCGACAGCGTCGCCAGCGTCGGCCAGCGCGGCGCGCCGGAGCGAGGATCGTGGCGCTTGGACGGGTTGAAGGCCGTGGCGTCCAGCCCGGCCTCGCGGGCCAGGCCCGAGGGACTCAGCCCGTGCTCGGCGGCCAGCGTGTCGATGGCCCGCCACAGCGCCTCATGGTCGAAGGCGACGGGCGGGTGCGGCTCAGCCGGTCCGGCCACGGGCAGGGACGCCTTGACGGAGGATCTCGCTGCGATGGCGCGCCTCCCCGGCCGCGGTCGCGTGCCAGCGTCCGGCCGCGTCCTCCCGGGCCAGCCCCAGCCCCTCCAGCCGGGCCAGGCATCGCGCGTCCTTGACCACGGTCAGTTCGGCCACCGGCGGGCGTCCGCGCGCGTCGCACAGCGTCAGCCGGTGCAGCGCCGAGCGGCAACAGGTCTCGAGATACGGTTCGTCATCCCACATGCGCATGACCATCGCGACGGAACGTGCGGCGCGCAAGGCCGCCTGTCGCATTTGCCGGGCTGTTCAACCCTGTCGCGCGTGATAGCGTCCGCCGCATGACAAACGTCTTCGCGCGTCCGCCGGCCCTGAGCGTCAATCTCAACAAGATCGCCCTGCTGCGCAATTCACGCGACAGCGGCGTGCCCGATCTGCTGCCGTTCGTCCATGTCGCGCGCGCGGCCGGCGCGGTCGGCATCACGCTGCATCCGCGTCCCGACGAACGCCACATCCGCCCCGCCGACGTGACCGCGATCGCCGAGACGATGGCGCCCTGGCGCCCCGGTTTCGAACTCAGCCTCGAGGGCTATCCGGAGGCGCGCTTCTTCGACATCTGCGCCGAGGTGCGTCCCGAGCAGGTGACCCTGGTGCCCGATGCGCCCGAGGCGCGAACCTCCGATCATGGCTGGGTGATGGACGAGCGCGAGCGTGCCGTGATCGCTGCGGCCATGGCGCGGCTGCGCCCGCTGGGCTGCCGGATCGTGCTGTTCGCCGAGACCGATGCCGCCGCGATCGAGCGTATCGCCGATGCGGGAGCCACGGGGATCGAGCTCTACACCGGCCCCTATGCCAATTCGTTCCGCCGCGGCGAGGCCGTGGAGGCGATGCTCGAGACCTTCACCGAGGCCGGCCGCGTCGCCCAGCGCAGGGGGCTCTCGGTCAATGCGGGGCACGATCTCAACCTCGCCAACCTGCCCGCGCTGGTCGCCCACCTGCCTCATCTCGCCGAGGTGTCGATCGGCCACGAGCTGGTCGCCGACGCGCTGCTGTTCGGCATGCGCGACGCCATCGTGGCGTATCGGTCCGCCCTCGGCCAGCCAATCGAGGAACACCCGTAGAGATCATCGTGGAATGCGCATGGAACGGCCATCTGACGCGCCTGCGCTGTGCTTCGCTGCTCACGACCGCCAAGGTCGCTCCGCTGCGATGCTCGCGCAGGCACGCCATCTGACCATTCCAGACACAGTCCATGACGATCTCTTCACCGTCGGGCGGCGGGGATGAGCGCGCAGGACCTGGCCCTCGCCGCCTTGCGGCGGATCGATCCGGAACGGGCGCATCGACTGGCGATGGCCGGGCTGTCGCTGGGGCTCGCGGGGACGGACCTGGCGCCGACGCCCGCGCTTGCGACCACCGCGTGCGGGCTCGCCTTCGCCAATCCGATCGGGCTGGCGGCGGGGTTTGACAAGCAGGCGCAGGCGGTGCGTCCGCTGATGCGGCTGGGGTTCGGCTTCGTCGAGATCGGCACCGTCACCCCGCGCCCGCAATCCGGCAATCCGCGCCCGCGGCTGTTCCGGCTGCCCGAGGAGCGGGCGGCGATCAATCGCTTCGGGTTCAACAGCGACGGGATCGAGGCGGTGTGTGCGCGTCTGCGCCGGCTGCGGGCCGGCTCGCGGCTGCCGGCGCCGCTCGGCGTCAATCTCGGCATCAACAAGCAGGACGCCGACCCGGTGCGCGACTACGCGGCCCTCGCACGCGCCTGCCAGCCGCATGCGGACTACCTGACCGTCAACCTGTCCTCCCCCAACACGCCGGGCTTGCGCGACCTGCAGACGGCGAAGCGGATCGGGGCGATCCTGTCGGCGATCGGCGCCGTCAACCGCCTGCCGGTGCTGGTCAAGCTCGCTCCGGACCTCGCCGACGACGACCTGCCTGACCTGCTGGCCGCGATCGCCGAGGGGGGTGCGGCCGGATTGATCGTGGCGAACACCACCATCGCCCGGCCCGAGGGTCTGCGCGGCGTGCATGCGGGCGAGACGGGCGGGCTGTCCGGCCGGCCGCTGCGCGAGCGGTCATGCGCGATGCTGGCGCTGGTCGCCCGCCTGGCCGCGAGGCGCGCGGAGACCTCGTCGCTGACACTGATCGGCGCCGGCGGGCTGTCGGACGCGTACGACATCATCACCCGCGTCGAGGCCGGCGCGCATCTGGTGCAGCTCTACACCGCCTTTGCCTATGACGGCCCGGCTTTGCTGCCACGTCTGAAATCCGACCTCGCCACCGACCTCGCCCGGCGCGGCATCGCCCGTCTCGCCGATCTGCGCGGTTCGGCACTCTAGAGACGGACAGGGGATGGTGCCGACACTCGGAATTGAACCGAGGACCTACTGATTACGAATCAGTTGCTCTACCCCTGAGCTATGTCGGCAGGGTCCAAGATGGGCAGGCGCCGGGGTCATAGCGGAGGTGGGCGGGTAACGCAACCGGACATTGCCCTCCCCGGGGCCGCATCTGCGGGGGAAGCGGGGCGTTTGGCGGCTCGCAACGAAATCTTTATGTCTTGGTGGTCAACATACCCGCTGGGCAGTGTCAGGGAGACGGGATGGTCGCGGTTTGAGTGGCGCTCTGCGCACTCTGTGGATGGTCGAAGGCTGCTGCGAGTGCCCGTCCTGCGGGCTGATGCAGCGATTGCCGACGATGCGGGTGGCGCGGGTGGCGGAATGCCAGCGCTGTGGTGCCCATCTGCGGCGTACACGCCCGGCCGTGGGGCTGGACGGGACGCTTGTCTTTGCCATCTGTTCGGCGCTGCTGTTCGTGCTGTGCTGCCTGACGCCCATCATGGAGCTCAATGTCTACGGGCGCGAGCGCGAAGTCAGCCTGTTCACCGGGCCGATCGAGATGGCGCGCGAGGGTTTCGTGCTGACCGGGACACTGGTGGCGATTGCCACCCTGGCGATGCCGGCGTTGTCGATCGCGCTGATGCTGTTCGTCCAGCTCCGCATCCGCGCGCAGGATTTCGGGCCCAGGGTCGGCGAGGCCATGCGGCTGTACGAGAAGATCCGGCCCTGGTCGATGATCGAGGTCTACATGCTCGGCATCTTCGTCGCCTATACGAAGCTGGTCGATCTCGCGACGGTGAACCTGAACGTCGCGGTCTATGCGCTGGCCGCCCTGATGCTGACCCAGGCGGCAACGGATTCGGCGCTCGATGCGCATCTCGTATGGGCGCGGATCGGGCAGACGCGCGGACTTGCCTCGGATGCCTGTCGGGTGGCGGACGTCGATCCGCCGCCGGCGGATGACCTCGAGCGCACCATGCAGGCCGGCCTCACCCTGGGTGATGCGCATTATTTCTGCGGCTGCGACGGTTGCGGCGCACTGCTGTGCGACCGCCTGCCCGATGATCCGGTCGATCGGCCGTTCGACGACAAGGCGCCCTATCGCTGTCCGCGCTGCGACGTCGCGCTCGAACATCGGCGCAGCAATCCGCAGGTTCGCGCCGTCGCCCTGCTGCTGGCGGCGATCGCGCTCTATGTGCCGGCCAACGTGCTGCCGGTGATGCAGACCTACAAGCTCCAGTCCGGCGGCGGCCACACCATCCTGCATGGCGCGATCGAGCTCTGGCAGGACGGGATGTGGCCGCTCGCCCTGCTGGTGCTGTTCGCCTCGATCACCGTGCCGGTGCTCAAGATCGGCGCGCTGCTGTGGATGACCATCGCCACCATCCTGGGCACCCCGCGCGGGCTCGTGGGCCGCACCAAGCTGTATCGGGTGGTGGTGATCATCGGGCGATGGTCGATGATCGACGTGTTCATGATCTCGATCCTGGTGGCGGTGGTGCGCTATGGCGCGCTCGCCAACATCAAGGCCCTGCCGGGGGTGGCGTGTTTCGCGGCCGTGGTGGTGCTGACCATCTTCGCCGCCGACCTGTTCGATCCGCGGCGCATGTGGGACGTTGCCGGCTATAATGCCGCCGAGCTGCGCCGCCCGCCGATGGCGCGGCAGTGGCACAAGCGCGCAGCGGCGATCAGGGCGGAACTGAGGGCCCGGGGCAAGCTCCGGACGAAGAGGAATGTGAGCGTTTGACAGATGACCCGGCCCGACCTGCCGCCACGCCCGATGCAGGATCCCATGACATGACTGACCCTCCGGCAGGCAGTGACCTGCCGGAGGCGAAGACCCGACGGACACGCTTCTCGATCGTCTGGCTGCTGCCGATCATCGTCGGCGTGATCGCGGTCTGGCTGGCCTGGCAGCAACTGTCGCGTCGCGGCCCGCTCGTGACCATAACCTTCCAGACCGCGGACGGGCTGACTTCCGGCCAGACCGAGGTCAAGCACAAGGCGGTCTCGCTCGGCACGGTGGAGTCGATCAAGCTCGCCGACGACCTCAAATCGGTGGTGGTGCGGGTGCGCATGACCGACGAGGCGGTGCCGCTGCTGACCGATCACGCCCGGTTCTGGGTGGTGCGGCCGCGGCTGAGCGGGGCGAGCGTGTCCGGTCTCGAGACCCTGCTTTCGGGGGCGTACATCTCTGTCGATCCCGGTGATCCGGGGGGCACCTACACCACCTCGTTCAAGGGGCTGGAGACGCCACCCGGCGTGCGGTCCGACGAGCCGGGACGCACCTACACGCTGATGGCGGGGTCGGTCGGCTCGATCAGCGAGGGCTCGCCGGTGTTCTTCCGCGACGTGGTGGTGGGCGAGGTGCTCGGCTACAAGATGCCCCCCGGCGGCCGCGGGCCGATCCCGGTCAGCATCTTCGTGCGTGACCCCTACGACACCTATCTGCGGACCGACTCCCGTTTCTGGGACGTCTCCGGCGTGCGCTTCGTCGCCGGGCCGACAGGATTCCATGTGCAGCTCGAATCGCTGCAGGCGGCGATCTCCGGGGGCGTGGCCTTCGGTCTGCCGAAGCGCCGACGCTCGATGGACGCGCCGGAGGCGCCCGACAATTCATCGTTCAAGCTTTATGACAGCGAGGACGATGCCGATGCCGCCGGCTACACGGAGCGCATCCCGGCCATCACCTACATCAGCTCCTCGGTCAAGGGACTGGCGGCCGGTTCCCCGGTGACGATGTTCGGCATCACCGTCGGCGAGGTGCAGGACACAAGGCTGATCGTCGATGCGAAGGCTGGCACCGCCCGCGTGCGGGTGAATTTCGAGATCCAGCCCGAGCGGGTCGACCTCGACAACAAGGAAAAGCCCTTCGACCGCGTCGCGGCCGCCCGTGCGATGGTCCATAACGGGCTGCGCGCCAGTGTCGATTCGCAGAATTTCCTCACCGGCAGCTCGATGATCTCACTGGGGTTCGTGCCCAATGCGGAGCCTGAGGAGGCGACGGTGGAGAACGGCGTCATCGTCATTCCCAGCCATGCCGGCGGTCTGGCCGGGATCACCGAGACCGTGTCCGCGATCGCATCGAAGATCGAGGCGATGCCACTGACCCAGATCGGCGAGCATCTCAACGATCTACTGGCCAATGCCTCGGCGACGATCGGCGGCCCGGAGGTCAAGCAGTCGCTGCGTGACCTGCAGAAGACCCTCGCCAGCGTCCAGCACCTCGCCAACAACGCCGATCGCAAGATGCAGCCGTTCCTCGACCGCCTGCCGGCGATGTCGGACCAGCTCCAGCAGACGCTGACCCGCGTCAACGGCACGGTCGGCGCCTATGGCGGCGATTCCGACTTCCAGCGCAATCTCCAGCAGACCCTGGGCCAGCTCAACGACACTGCCCGCGCCATCCGGCTGCTGGTCGACTACCTGAACCGGCATCCTTCGTCGCTGATCACCGGGAGGCATCCGTGAACCGCTCGCCGTCTCGCCTCTCCCGCGCCATCGCGCCCCTTGGTCTGGCCTGCGCGGCCCTGCTCGGCGGCTGCGGCTCGGATCCGACCTGGTATCAGGTCATGCCCGTCGCAGGGGCCGCGCAGTCTGGCGGCCCGTCGCCGGTGGAGGTCCGCTCGGTCAGCTTTCCGTCCGCGCTCGACCGCGACCAGATCGTCACCCGCGCGGGCGATCGGCTGACGCTCGACTCGCATGCCGCATGGGGCGAGGCGCCGGCGGCCTTGATCGGACGCGCGCTCGCCGCCGATCTCGCCCAGCGCCTGCCCGGCAGCATGGTGTTCCTTCAGGGCAGCGCCATCGCCACCGATCCGCTGGTTCTGGTCGAGCTGAACGTCAGCCAGTTCAGCGGCGATGCGCAGGGGCAGGCCGTGCTGGCCGGAACGCTTGTCATCCATTGCAAGGGCGCGCTCGGCCAGGCGGCTTCCGTGCCGGTGCATCTGGTGGCGCCTGCGGGGACCGGCACGCAGGCTCTCGTCGCCTCGCTCAGCGCGCTGGTCGGGCAGCTCGCCGATCAGGCGGCGGTGCAGATCAGGGCGATGCCGGTGGTGCTGGTGCCTGCGGGGCCGGATCTGCCGGCGTAGCCCGATCCGCCGGCCGGGCGCCGGGCAGACGTGCGGCGACAGCGCGCGCGATCATCGGCGTGAAGATCAGCACGAGCACGAACCGCAGGGTCTGCAGCGCGGTGACGAACGGCAGGTCGACATTCGACGAGGCGGCGATGATCGCCACCGAATCCATCCCGCCCGGGCTGGTGGCGAGATAGGCGGTCAGCGGGTCGATGCCGAGCGCGATGTGCAGCAGCCAGGCCAGCGCCATGCCGAAGCCGATCAGCACCACGATCGAGCCCGTCACCGGCAGCAGCGCGTGGGCCGCGGCGCGCAGGATCGCGGGCGTGAACCACAGACCGATCCGCCAGCCGAGCAGCGCGTAGCTCGCCGCCAGCAGCGGTCGCGGCAGCACGATCGGCAGGCCCGCCACCGCATGCAGCAGGGCGGCGGCGGCCATCGACAGCAGCATCGGTCCGGCCGGCAGGCGCGAACGCCGGCCCAGCCAGGCGGCGAGGCCGATCAGCGCCAGCGTGAGCGCCAGGGCCAGCGGCGGAACGGGGGCGAACCAGGCCGGCGCGGCCGGGGCGGCCGCATGGCCCGGATGCGGCCACAGCCGGGCGATCAGCGAGGCGGTCACCGCGACGAACACCACGCGCAGATACTGCATGAAGGCGACCAGCCGGGCATCGGCGCCGAATGCCTCGGCGATCAGCATCATCGCCGAGGCAGCCCCGGGCGAGGAGCCCCAGATCGCGGTGCTGCCCGGCAGCAGCCGCAGTTTCGACATCGCCCAGCCGAGCAGGGTGGAGAGCGCGATCGTCGCCAGCACGATGAGGGCGAACAGCGGCAGATGCTGCCAGGCGGTGCGCAGGATCGAGCCGTCGAGCGTGCGGCCGAGCATCGCGCCGATCACCGCCTGGGCGAGATTGATCCAGACCGGCGGCACCGCGATCGGCGCCAGCCGACCGGCGCCCAGTGTGGCCACCAGCACCGCCGCCGCCATCGGCCCGAGCAGCAGCGACGCTGGCAGGCCGGTCAGGTCGAGTGCGGCGCTGGTCGGCACGGAGACCGCCAGCAGCACCGCCCAGGCGAACAGCCGTTCCTGACGGTCTGCCGCGTTCATCGCCGCTCAGCCGAGGGTGATCGCCTCGCTGTCGCGCAGCCGGGCGATGCGCGGGAGGGTTCGGGTGACGGAAAACGCATGCAGCCCCTCGCCGGGCGCCGAGCAGGCATCCGGCGCGATCACCACGTTGTAGCCGAGCTCCCAGGCGTTGCGCGCGGTCGATTCGACGCCGATCGTGGTGGCGATGCCGGCCAGCACGATGGTGTCGACCTGCAGCCGGCGCAGCCGCAGGTCGAGTTCGGTGCCGGTGAAGGCACCCCAGTGGCGCTTGAGCACCACGATGTCGCCGGGCCGCTCGAGACCGTCGGCGAGCACGGCGAAATCCGCTGGCGGCGGCCCGGCCATCGGCTGGTCGACGAGCTGGCTCGGCGGGGCGGCGGCCAGATCGACATGCACCAGAACCACCGGCGCCCCCGCCGCGCGGAACCGCTCCGCCAGCGCGGTGCAGCGCGACAGCACCTCGTCGGCACTGTGCGGGGTCAGGCCGGGCAGGGCGAGGATGCCGCGTTGCAGGTCGATCAGCACCAGGGCGGTGCGCCGGGGGTCGAGGGTGAGGCGATCGGTCATCGGGCTTGCTCCGTTGAGGTCGGGGCATTTATGAGGAAGGGCTCATGAAAGGCAAGATATGTGAGCCAATCCTCACAAAACTCTGATCGCCCGCGGCCGCCGCGGCGTTCGCGCGGTACGGCCCGGGTGGCGGCACTGCTGGATTCGGCGGAGCGCGTGTTTGCCACCCAGGGCTATGCGGCGGCGACGATGACCGCGATCGCTGCCGGGGCGGGCGCATCGATCGGCTCGCTGTACCAGTTCTTTCCCGGCAAGGAGGCGGTGGCGCGCGGCGTGCTGGAGCGGTGCTTCGGCCAGCTCTACGCCGAACTCGACGCCCTGGCGGGGCAGCCGGTGGATGCGGCCGGGCTGGCCGATGCGCTTTCGACGCTGATGCTGCGCCACGCGACGGCGCGTGCGGCGGGCATGGCGATGCTCGATGCCGGCTCCGCAGGTCAGTCCGGTGTCCGGGCCGAGATCCGCGCCGGGCTGCGCGAGCGGATCGCCCGTGCGCTCTGCCGGTCGGCGCCGGAGCTCGATCCGCACCGCGCGGCGCAGGTCGCGGTGATGATCCTGCAGATGTCGAAGACGGTGATCCTCGCCCCGGGCGCATCGGGCGAGGTCGAGGGTATCGAGGAGGGTTTTCGCGTCCTGCTGCGGGCGGCGCTGCCGGTCTGGCTGGCGGTCCCGCCCCCCCAGCCCGGGCCGGGCGAGGCCGGTTCGTCGCGCCAGCGATAGGTCGCGCCCTCCGCCACCACCCGGCCGGCCGACGGGCCAGGAAAATGGCTGCTGCAGACCAGCGCGTCGCTGCGTTCGGCCAGGGCGAGCATGGCATGGCGCGACGCCGTCGCCTGAAGGGGGTCGGCGCAGAACATCGACGAGTGGTCCGGGTGGGCGACCTGCACCGGCTGGTGCATGACGTCGCCGGCGAACAGCACGGTCGCGTCGGCGACGTCGAGGCGGACCGAGAAATGATCGACCGAATGGCCCGGGCTCGGCAGATAGGTGAAGCCGGGCGGCAGGGTGCCGCCATCCGGACGGCCGGACGCGTCGACGAACACCGCCTGCCCGGTGGCGACCACCGGCTCGATGCTGTCGGCGAGCAGCCCGGCGTTGCGGTGCGCCTGCCCGATCTCCGAGCGGAAGAACTCATAGCCCGCACGCGGCAGGAAGACGCGGGCACCGGGGAAGCTCGGCACCCACTGTCCGTCGACCCGGCGGGTCAGCCAGCCAACATGGTCGGGGTGCAGATGGGTGATGAGCACGTCCGTGATCGTGGACGGTGTCGCCCCCGCCGCCTCCAGCCGCGCGAGCCAGGGCGTGTCGAGCCGGTCGAAGGCCGGGCTCGGGCGGGTCTTGTGATTGCCGATGCCGGCATCGACCAGCACCTGCCGCGTGCCGGTCTCGTCCGGCCATGTGACCAGCCAGGCATGCACACTCAGGGTGGCGGTGCCGGAGGCGGCCGCATCCGGCGGCAGCGTGGGCAGCAGCGTGGCGAGCGGGACATCGAACCCGGTCTCGACGATGCGCGCGATCCGCGCCGGGCCGACCTGCCAGGTCTCGGGCGGGACAGTCAAGGCGGCGCCGGACAGGGCGGTCAGACCTTCTCGACCTGACCGAACTCGAGATCGACGGGAGTCGAGCGGCCGAAGATCGACACGCTGACCTTGAGGCGACCCTTCTCCTCGTCGACTTCCTCGACGACGCCGTTGAAGCTGGTGAACGGGCCGTCGGCGACGCGGATCTGCTCGCCGATGACGTAGATCACCGCCGGGCGGGCACGTTCGACGCCCTCGGTGCTCTGCTTCATGATGCGCTCGGCCTCGGCCTCGGTGATCGGCGAGGGGCGGGTCTTGCTGCCGAGGAAGCCGGTCACCTTGGGGGTGTCCTTGACCAGATGCCAGGCGTCGTCGGTGAGCTCCATCTTCACCAGCACGTAACCGGGGAAGAACTTGCGCTCGGAATTGACCTTCTGGCCGCGGCGGACCTCGATGACGTCCTCGGACGGCACCAGGACCTCCTCGAAATGGTCGTCGAGGCCTTTCAGAGCGGCCTGCTCCTTGATGGCGGCGGCGATCTTCTTCTCGAAGCCCGAATAGACGTGAACGACATACCAGCGCTTGGCCATGATCCGACCCTCAGCCCCCCAGGCCAAACAAAGAACGTACCGCGATGCCGATCAGCTGATCGACGATGAAGAAGAATGCCGCCGTCAGAGCTGCCATGGCCAGCACCAGCCCGGTGGTGATCAGCGTCTCGCGACGGGTCGGCCAGGTGACGCGCTGTGCTTCGGCACGCACGTCGGCCAGGAATTTCATCGGTGAGACGGCCAAGGTGACGACACCCTCATGACAGCAGACACAGCACAGAGCAGACCGGCGCGCCGGACGGCACGCCGCCCGACATATCGGTATTCAGACCGCTCCGGGCAGGAAAAGGGCAGGTCGGATCCGTGCGGCGCTCGCCGGTCCGGCCGGTGGCAGGGGTGGAGGGTCTCGAACCCCCAGCCTCCGGTTTTGGAGACCGGCGCTCTAGCCAATTGAGCTACACCCCTGCAGGACCGAACCCGGCGCCGCAGCGAGCCGTCCGCAGCCAAGCCTGTCCTGCCTGTCCGCACCCGGCGCGAGCGCCGTAAAAAGAACGCGCGGCCGCCAAAGTCAAGAGCGGTCGGTCGGTGACGCGCGCAACGGGTCTTGCGGGACGGTCCGAGACGCGGTTTAACGCAGGCGTCCGGCGCGGGCGTAGCATAGTGGTAATGCAGTAGCCTTCCAAGCTACCGAGGAGGGTTCGATTCCCTTCGCCCGCTCCAGCCTTCCCCCCCATCGCCCTGAGCTACAGACCCGAAGCTGACCCCAAGGTCAGGATTGGCGGCGACCCCGTGCGCTGCTAGCGTGGCGCCTGGACCGGCAAAGCCGGCCACACGACAAGAAAAAAACACCACGGGAAACGTCATCATGGATCGTCGTCTGTTCCTGGGCTCATGCGTCGGCATGGGCTCCCTGCTGCTGCCGCGTCCACTGCGCGCCGCCCCCGGAGCCGCCGGAGCCGGCCGGCCGAAGATCGGGCTGGTGATGAAATCGCTGGCCAACGAGTTCTTCAAGGACATGCAGGAAGGCGCGGTCGCCTACGCGGGCAAGCGCGGCGATTTCGATCTGCTGGCGGTCGGCATCCAGTCCGAGACCGATATCGACGGCCAGATCGCCGCCGTCGAGACGCTGGTGGCGCGCGGGATCAGCGGCCTGGTGATAGCGCCGGCCGACTCCCGCGCCCTGGTGCCCCCCGTCGCGCGGGCGATGCGGGCCGGCATCAAGGTGATCAATATCGACGTCGCCTTCGATCCGCAGGCGCTGGCGCGCCATCACGTCGACATCGCCTTCGTCGGTCCCGACAACCGCGCCGGCGCGCGCATGTCGGGCGAGGTGCTGGCGCACGCGCTCGGCCAGGGCGGCAAGGTGGCGATCGTGGAGGGCAACCCGGGGGCGGAGAACGGCGCGCAGCGCAAGCTCGGCTTCATGGACGCGATCGGCGCCGGCGGCCTCACCCTGCTCGACAGCCGCACCGCGCACTGGGAGACCGAGGAGGCCAATACGGTGTTCTCGAACATGCTCACCGCGCATCCCGACATCCAGGGCGTGATGGCGGCCAATGACTCGATGGCGCTCGGCGTGGTCAAGGCGATCGAGGCGAGCGGTGCGCGCGGCCGCATCAAGGTGGTGAGCTTCGACAACATCCCTGCCATCCGGCCGTTGCTCAAGGATGGCGAGGTGCTCGCCACCGTCGATCAGTTCGGCTCGCAGCTCGCCGCCGCGGGGCTCGACAACGTGCTCAAGGAGCTCGCCGGTCAGAACCTGACCGGCTGGATCCGCACCCCGCTCAAGCTGGTGACGGGTCGCGACGTCGCCTGAGCCGGCGATGCTCGAGCTGGACGGGCTGACCAAGCGTTTCCCCGGCGTGCTGGCGCTCGACGGCGTGTCGCTGTCGATCGCGGGCGGCGAGATGCATGCGCTCGCCGGCGAGAACGGGGCGGGCAAGTCGAGCCTGATCCGCCTGCTGGCCGGCATCCACCGGCCGGACGCGGGCACGATGCGCCTTGGCGGCGCGCCCTATGCGCCCTCGGTGCCGCTGGATGCGATCCGCGCCGGGCTGCGGGTCGTGCATCAGGAGCTCAACCTGCTGCCTGCGCTCAGCGTGGCCGAGAACCTGCTCTTCGAGCGCCTGCCGCGCCGCGCCGGGCTGCTCGACCGGCGACGGCTGGACGAGCGCGCCCGCGCCCTGCTCGCCTCGGTGGGGCTGGACGGTCTCGATCCGCGGCGCCGGGTCGAGACCCTGGGCATCGCGCAGTGCCAGCTCATCGAGATCGCCCGCGCCGTCGGCGGCGGCGAGACCGAAGGCCGTGTGCTGATCCTCGACGAGCCGACCGCGACGCTGACACCGCGCGAGAGCGCGCGCCTGTTCGAGCTGATCGAACGGCTGCGCGCGCGCGGCATGACGATGATCTATGTCTCGCACCACCTCGCCGAGATCTTCGCGCTGTGCGACCGGGTCAGCGTGCTGCGGAACGGCAGGCTGGTCGAGACACGGCCCACGGCGCAGACCGATGCGTCGGGCCTGATCCGCGCGATGCTCGGGCGCGCGCTTGCCGCGCAGGAGGCGGCGGCCGGGCACCTGCGTCCGCCGCCCGACGCGTCGCGACCGCCCGCGCTCGAATTGCGCGGGGTGAGGCCGCGGGCTGCGCCCTCCGCGCCCAGGCAGGTCGCCGGCGAGCGGCCGGGCGGCATCGACCTCGTGCTGCGTCATGGCGAGATCGTCGGCATCGCCGGGCTGGTGGGGGCGGGGCGGACCGAGCTGCTGCGTGCGATCTTCGGTGCCGACGGACGTGCGCCCGGCACGATGCTGCGCGACGGGCACGAAGTTCGCATCGCCGCGCCGTCGGACGCGACCCGTCAGGGGATCGGACTGCTGACCGAGGACCGCAAGCGGGAGGGGCTGGTGTTGCCGATGTCGGCCGCGATCAACACCTCGCTCGCCGCCCTGCGCCGCATCGCGCGGGCCGGCATCCTGCGCCCGGCCGCCGAGCGTGCGGCCTGCATGGAACAGGCGGGGCGGCTGTCGACACGGCTGAGCGGCCCGGGCCAGAAGGTGGTCGAGCTGTCGGGCGGCAACCAGCAGAAGGTGGTGCTGGCGAAATGGCTATTGGCCGGGACGCGCGTGCTGATGCTCGACGAGCCGACCCGCGGCATCGATGTCGGTGCGAAGGCGGAGATCCACGACCTGCTGGACCGCCTCGCCGCCTCCGGCCACGCGCTGCTGGTGGTCTCGTCGGAGCTGCCCGAGCTGATGCGGCTGTGCGACCGCATCGAGGTGATGTCGCGCGGCCGCATCGCCGGCAGTCTCGAACGCGCCGAGTTCAGCGAGGAGCGCATCCTCGAACTCGCCTATCGCGGCTTTGTCGATCCCCGCACCTCAGGAGCCGGACCTTGACCGATCCCCTCGCACGGCGCCTGCGCGCCGTGGTGCGCGAGGCCGGCATCGGTGTCGCGCTGCTGCTGGTGGTGGCGTTCTTCGCGCTGTTCGCACCGGGCTTCCTGGGCGAGACCAACCTGTCGAACATCCTCACCCAGGTCACCATCAACCTGATCCTGGCGACGGGGATGACGTTCGCGATCCTGATCGGGGGCATCGACCTGTCGGTCGGCGCAGTGATGGCGTTGTGTGCCGTGGTCGGTGGCACGGTGATGCAGGCGCCGTTCCTGCCGCCCTGGGCCGCGGTCTGCGCAGGCATCGCCGCCAGCCTCGCGGTGGGCATGGTGGCGGGGGCGCTCAACGGCGCGATCAGCGCGTTGTGGGGTATCCCCTCCTTCATCGTCACGCTCGGCATGCTCAACGTGGCGCGCGGCTCGGCACTGGAGGTGACCGATGCGCGCTCGATCTATGATTTTCCCGATGCCTTCCTCGCCTTCGGCAGTGCGCATCTGTTCGGTCTGCCGCTGATGTTCCTGCTCGCACTCGGCCTGCTCGCCTTCGGCTGGGTGGTGCTGACGCGTACCGTGTTCGGGCGGATGATCTATGCGATCGGCAACAACGAGGAGGCGGTGCGGCTGTCGGGGCATCGCACGCTGCGGGTCCGTGTCGCCGCCTTCACCATCACCGGGCTGTGCGTCGGCATCGCGGCGATGGTCTATGTCACGCGGCTGTCGATCGCCAATCCGATCCTCGGCGTGGGGTTCGAGCTCAACGCGATCGCTGCGGTGATCATCGGCGGCACCTCGCTGTCCGGCGGCCGAGGCTCGCTGTTCGGCACGCTGCTCGGCGCGATCGTCATCGGCGTGCTCGGCAACGGGCTGGTGCTGATGGGGATGAGCGATTTCAGCCGCCAGATCGTCACCGGCGCGGTGATCATCCTCGCCGTGGTGCTCGATTCCTACCGTGCGCGGCTGTCAGCGGCAGGCTGAGGGCGCAGACGTGCGGCGATCTCGCCGGCAAGTCGTTTGAGTTCGGGCGTGGGTGCGTTCGCGCAGGCAATCGCGGTGACCTGCGCCATCGCGGTAAGGATGTCCTCGGTCGCCTCGGGCAGGGCGGCCTGCCAGAGCCCCACGGCCTCCTGCCACTGGCCGCGCTCGGCGTGCCAGACGGCGAGGTTGTGGCGGCCGCGATAATCGCCGGCCTCCGCCGACCGGCGATACCACTGCAGCGCGATGGCAGGATCGCGCGGGCGGTCCCAGCCCTCGTCATGGAAGCGGGCGACGAGGTTCATCGACTTGGCGTGGCCGTCCCGTGCGGCCGCCTCGAACAGCGCATAGGCCGCGAGGCGGTCGCGCGGCACGCCACGGCCGCGCAGTTGCATGTTGGCGAGGTTGTAGCGCCCCCATGGGTCACCGAGCGCTGCGGCGGCCCGATAGGAGGCCGCCGCGGCAGCAAGGTCGCGGGTGGTTCCCCAGCCCTGTTCGAGGCAGCGGCCGCGCATGTTGAGGCCCGGCGCATGGCCGGCCCCGGCGGCGATGCAGAACCAGCTGAAGCCACGCGCCGGATCGCGTGGCTGTCCGGCCGCGCCGTCGAGCAGGGCCTGCGCATACAGCATCTGGGCCTCGACATGCCCGGCCTCCGCGGCGGCGCGCAGCGCGTCGGGCGGGGCGGGGGCAGGTTTTGCCCGGCGCAGGCGGGAAAGGATTGCCATAGGGAAATGTTTCACTTAAGTCGACGCGACTGAGAAGCGTTATCAACTGGAGACCGACCCGATGGCAAGCTCAACTCCCACGGTCGGACTGGCGCTGGCCGGCGCGTGGCTGTGGCTGCCGGCAGCACAGGCGGCGACACCGCCGGGCGATGCGGCCGCCGACGAGGGCGGCCATCGGCATGGCGGCGAGCATCACCGTCATGACCACGACCATGACCACGACCACGATCACCCGGGGACGGAGCATGCCGGCTATGACGGCAGGGTCGAGGAGGAGAGCTATCTGGTGCACGGGGTGCGCGGCTATCAGGAGAAAAGCGCGCATCTCAGCCGCATCGCCACCCGGCTGGTCGACACCCCGCAGAGCATCACCGTGATCCCGCAGGCGCTGCTCAAGGACCAGGGCACGGTCAACATGCTGCAGGCACTCAAGACCGTGCCCGGCATCTCGATCGCCGCCGGCGAGGGCGGCCAGCAGGGCGACAACCTGTCGATCCGCGGCTTCAACGCGCAGAACGATTTCTACCGCGACGGCATGCTCGATTTCGGCAGCTACTACCGCGACCCGTTCGATCTGGAGTCGATCGACGTGCTCAAGGGGCCGTCGGCGACGCTATTCGGGCGCGGCTCGACGGGTGGCGTGATCAACCAGACCACCAAGGCCGCCGGCGGCGCGCATACCGAGGCCACCGCCGCCTTCGGCACCGACGGCACCACGCGGGCAACGATCGATTACGGCCGCCAGTCGTCGATGCTCGGCGGCTCCGCCTTCCGTCTCAACGCGATGGTGCATGATGCCGGCATGGCGGGCATCGACCTCGCCCGCACGCGACGCTACGGCATCGCGCCCTCGCTGGCCTTCGGTCTGAACACCGACACGGTGTTCCGCATCGACTATTTCCGCCAGCAGTCGTTCGATCGCCAGTATTACGGCATCCCCTGGATCAACGGCAGCCCCGCGCCGGTGTCGCGGTCGAACTATTACGGCTATCGCGACGACTACCTGCGCTCGATCGTCAATGTCGGCACGCTGCGGCTGGACCACACGGTCAATTCGCATCTCCGCCTCCGCGACCAGCTCCGCTACTCGACCTACAATCTCGGCCAGCGCGCCACCGAGCCGCTGATCCTCGGCTATTCGCCTTACCAGAACATCGTCAATGCGAACGTGCCGCTGTCGTCGGTCAACATCTCGCGCAACGTGCTCGCACTGACCGGCCCGTCGACGCTGCTCGACAACCAGGCCGAGTTCGCCGCCGATTTCGCGACCTTCGGCATCCGCCACCAGATGACCGGCGGCGTCGAGGTGCAGCGCCAGAGCGCGGACATCACCCGCTGGACCTATCTGCCGCGCACTACCACGCCGCTGTTCGACCCCAATACCGGTGCTGCGCTGACCGTGCGGCCGACGCTGCGCTCGATCTCCGGGACGGTGTCGAACGATGTGGCGCCCTACATCAACGACACACTCAGCTTCGGCCGCCACTGGCAGGTGCTGCTCGGCTGGCGCTGGGACCAGTACACCACCGAATACAAGCAGATCGTCGCCCCCGCGGTGCATGTCACCCGCACCGACCAGAAGCCGTCCTGGCGCGGGGCGATCGTCTATCATCCGGTCGACAACGCCTCGGTCTATGTCAGCGGCGGCACCAGCTTCGATCCCTCGGGCGAGAACGTCTCGCTGACTGCGTCGACTGCGGCGGTGCCGCCCGAGACCTCGGCCACGGTCGAGCTCGGCGGCAAATGGGATATCGGCCGGCTGTCGCTGACCTCTGCGGTCTATCAGATCCAGATGTACAACGTCCGCGAAACCAACCCGGCCGATGCGACGCAGACCATCCTCGCCGGCAACTACCGCGCGCGCGGCTTCGAGCTCCAGGCGAGCGGCCACATCACGAGGCGCTGGGAGATTTTCGGCGGCTACAGCTACAACGACGTCGTTGTGGTCTCCTCGCCGAACCGGCTCGAGCTCGGCAACTCCCCGCCCAACGCGCCCAAGCATACCGTGGCATTGTGGACCGAATACCACCTGCCCTGGCTGCCGATGGAGCTGGGCGCGGGCGTGAACTACGTCTCCACCCGCACCGCCAGCTCGCTGCCGATCTCCGGCACCACGGTGATCGAGCGTGCGCCGGGCTACGCGACGATGCAGTTGATGGCGAAGTATCAGATCACCCCGCGCTTCTCCGGCCAGGTGAACCTCACCAACGTCACCGACACCACCTATTACGATGCGCTGCATCCCAGCCATATCGTGATGGGCCCCGCGCGGGCGGCGCTGTTCAGCTTCGACTACAAGCTCTGATGCTGGTCGTCCTCGACGACATCATCGAGGCCGACGCGCTCGGCGCGATGCGGGCAAGGCTGCGGCGCGACGCGCACTGGCTGGACGGGCGGATGACCGCCGGCCACCAGTCGGCGCGCGTCAAGCGCAACCGACAGCTCGCCGAGGACGATCCTGTCGCCCTCGAACTCTCGGCCGAGATCGGGGCTGCGCTGCATCGCAGCCCGCGCTTCGTCTCCGCCGCCCTGCCGCAGCGGATCTCGCCGCTGCTGTTCAACAGCTACGGGCCGGGCCAGACGTTCGGCGCCCATGTCGACAATGCCATCCGCATGACCGGGCGCGGCACGTTGCGCACCGATCTGTCGGCGACCCTGATGCTGGACGACGATTTCGAGGGCGGCGCGCTGGTGATCGAGGACGTGTTCGGCCCGCGTGAGATCAGGCTGCGGGCCGGCCAGATGGTGCTGTATCCGTCCTCGTCGCTGCACCGGGTCGAGCCGGTGCAGCGCGGCGAGCGGCTGGTGGCGGTGTTCTGGCTGCAAAGCCTGATCCGCGACGATGCGCAGCGCCGTATCCTGTTCGAGCTCGACCACTCGATCCAGGCGCTGGGGGGCGAGCTCGACCCGCTGCATGCGCAGGTCGTGGCGCTCACCGCGATCTACCACAACCTGGTACGGCGCTGGGCCGAGCCGTGAACGGGCCCCCTTGAAGCCGGAACAATGCCAGACCGCAACAACTCGGGTGTCTCGCGGAAATAAACGGAAAGTCATGACGTGACGTTCATGAGCCGTACACACGGTCATTCCCGGATTTCCTTTTGCAATGAACTGATACCTTCCTAAAATCTACCAGACACAAACGTGCTTCTTTCGCCACAGTCATGCGCCCCGGCGATGGCTGACAGGCGGTTTGCTCTTGCCGACGGGCGGATGGCGCCGGTTTCGTGGCGCAATTATTACGCGTCACAGGAGCAAGCCGCATGTCTGCATCGGTCTTCCGGCCGCGTCTCGCGCCGGGCCGTCGCGCCCTGATCGCCGCCACCGCCCTCGCCGCCGGTCTCATCGCGCCTCAGGTCGCGGGTGTGCCGCAGGCCGGCGCGCAGGACGCTCCCGCCACCAACGCGCCAAAGCCGGCGAAGAAGACTGCGCGTCATCATCCGGCCCATGCCCACCGTGCCCATACCGCCGCGGTCGCAGCGCCGGCGGTGGCTCCGGTGGCCGAGCCGCCAGCGACCACCGCCGTGGCGACATCGCAGTCGCAGACGGGCGGATCGGAAAGCATCGTCGTGCGCGCGCAGCGCCGGCTGGTGCGCGAGCGTAACGCGCCCAGCGCGGTGACCGAACTCGGCCAGGCCGACATCTCGCAGACCGGCATCCAGGGTTCGGTCGCGACCCTGCTGCGCAACGCACCGTCGGTCTATGTCTACCAGCAGGGCATCGGCAACAACGAGCCGGTGCTGTCGATCCGCGGCGTGCGTGGTCTCGAGGTCGCGCAGACACTCGACGGCGTGCCGATGCAGGATCTGCAATATGGCGGTTCGGGTTCCTATCTCAGCAACGCCATCTCCGGTCCGTTCAATCTCGACCAGATCAGCGGGGTTTCGATCCTGCCCGGCGTGGCCTATCCGAACCAGAACACCTTCGGCACCATCGGCGGCACCGTTGCCTACAGCTCGCTGCGCCCCGACGACAAGCGCTCGGCGACGCTGTCGGGCAGCGTGGGCTCGTTCGGCACCTGGCAGGAAGCCGTCGAACTGCAGAGCGGCAAGCTCGACAACATCCTCGGCGGTGCGCTGGGCACCGGCGTCGACGCACCGAGCATGATGGTCAAATACAGCAACATGCAGACCAAGGGGTTCGTCGACTACACCCCCGCGCGCTACAACAATCTCTATTTCGCTTTCGACAAGCCCTATAACCAGGGAACATCGAAGTTCCAGGCAACGGTGATCTACAACACCGGGTCCGGCCTGTTCACCCCCGAGCCGATTCCGGAGCCCTACACCCAGGCCTACGGCACCTATGCGAACTACTCGCCGGACGAGGAGTTCATGCGCCAGAACAACGACTATTTCACTCTGATGCTGAACAATGACAGTTACATCAACGACTGGCTGTCAGCGGGTGTGACGGCGTTCTACCGCTACTCCGACACCACCACGCAGACCTACGCCAACCCCGAGATCTTCGGGCCGAACGGCGAACCGGGCTCGGTGACTGTGGGTGGCGCAAGCCCGTTCAACCAGACGATCGCCGGTTTCGGCGAGCAGGGCCTCTATGGGCCCGGCAACATCTTCTACGATCCACAGGTCTATACCTATGACGGCAGCACCGCTGCCTGCCCCGCCGACGTGACGGCGCGCTGGGCTGCCGCCGGGCAGGTCAGTCCCTGCGGCTACAACGCGCAATATACGACGCAGCATACCGACACCTACGGTATCCGGCCGCGCCTGACGATCACCCCGCCCCGCGTCTGGGGGATCGACAACACCATCCAGATCGGTTCGCTGATCGCCAAGTCGACCTCGCCGGCCATGCGCACCTATGCGGGCAGCACGCCCGATGTCGGGGCAAATCCCGCCAATCTCGTCAGCGGCTATGACGGTGGCACGCAGCGTACCATCTATCAGGGCTTCGCTCAGGACCGCATCGATTTCCTGCACAACACCCTGCACGTCACGCCGGGCGTGACCCTGGAAGGGACGGACTCGTCCGATCTCGGCAGCAAGATCTTCGACGGCACCCCCTCCGCCTCGTTGCTGGCGACCGATTACTGCCAGGCCGGCAACCCCTGCCTCACCGGCGCCTACAAGGCGCATAAATGGGATCGCGAATGGCTGCCGTTCCTCAACGTCTCCTATGATTTCGACAAGCTCGTGCCCGCGCTGCGCGGTCTGTCGGTCTACGGCAGCATGGGCCAGTCCGCCCTGTTCGCACCGGTGTCGGACTTCGGCCCGAGCCTGATCGGCACGCCGCCAAGCGCCTCGATCGTGCACATGTACGAGGGCGGCATCAAATACGACACCTCGCGCGTCGCGCTCTCGCTCGATTATTTCTATCAGCATGTCGAGCGCGATTTCGGCTATTTCTCCTACCAGTCGGGTCCGCTGGCCGGCGAATCGTTCTACACCAACAACGGTCAGCGCGAGATGAAGGGCATCGAGGGCGCGGTGAAGTGGCAGGTGACGCCGGACTTCCAGCTCTCGGGCAATTTTTCCAAGACGCTGGCAAAGTACCTCGCCACCTCGCTCGGCTACGTCACCGTGCAGGAGGACCAGTTCGGCATCGTCCAGCGCGGCACCCCAGTGACCGGCGTGCCGGACTGGATCGCCTCGATGAGCGCGACCTATGCGCACAGGAACACCTTCCTGCGCGACGACAATGCGTCGATCCGCTTCACCGGCCAGTACACCGGTCGCCAGCACACCAGCTACGATCTCGACGGCTTCACCAATGTCGGTGCGCTGCCCGGCGTCGGGCCTTTCGGCAGCTACAACTATTACAACGTCACCAGCGGTGCGACGACCTATGATCCGAACGGCGGCATCGCGCCGTTCATGGTGTTCCTGCTGGATGCGAACTACACGCTGCCGGTCAAGGGCGTCGGCCCTCTGCATCAGCTCGGCTTCAACCTCAACATCTACAACCTGTTCAACCAGCACTTCCACCAGTACTATTACAAGCAGGTGTCGCCGTCCTCCTGCGGCACGTTCAGCTCGGGTCCGTTCGCCGGCCAGGCGATCAGCAACTACGGCTGCTCGCCACAGTTCGCCGACTCGCTGCCCGGCGAGCCCTTCGCGGTCACCTTCACGGTCAGCGCGAAGTTCTGAGCCTCAGGCGCTCAGCCAGGCGGTCAATGCTCGGCTGACCGCCTCGGGCTGTTCGAGTGTCGAGATATGGCCGCAGCGCTGTATCTCGACGAGTTTCGCGCCCGCGATCGCATCTGCCATCTCACGGGCGACGACCGGCGGCGTGAGCTGGTCCTCCGCTCCCACCAGCACCAGTGTGGGGCAGGCGATCGTCGACAGCGACGGGCGTGAATCGATCCGCTTCATGATCGCGCGCTGCTGGGCGACGAATGCGCGGGCGCCGACATCCTCGGCCATCGCCGCCATCAGCGCCTGCAGTTCGGTGTCGCCATGACGGTCGGAATGCACGAGCTGGGGAAAGGCGCGCGCGATCAGGTCGCCGAAGCGCCCCGATTCCGCCACCTCGATCTGACGCTCGCGCCCGGCAGCCGCCTCTGCCGTGTCGGGTCGGGCGGAGGTGTCGAGCAGGGCAAGGCGATCGACGCGCCCGGGCGCCTGTCGCATCACCTCCATCGCGACATAGCCGCCCATCGACAGCCCCGCCAGCGCGAAGCGCTCCGGCGCGTCGGCGAGCAGCCGCGCGGCCATGCCGGCGATGGTATCGGCATGCACGGTGTCGGCCACGCTCACCGCCCCCGAGCGCCACAGCGCCGGCATCACCGGAGCGTAGAGCCGCGGTGAGGCCAGCAGTCCCGGGATCAGCACCACCGGCAGGCTGGGCGGCAGCGAGGCGCGCAGCCCCTTCGCGAGCATGTCGATCGGCATCGGGTCAGTCTCCCAGCAGATGCAGCACCACCTGGCGGCGGTGCGGCGCGGCGCGATGTTCGAACAGATACAGCCCCTGCCACGTCCCGAGGACCGGCCTGCCACCGGCGAGGGGGATGGTGAGCCCGCTCTGGGTCAGCGCGGTGCGCAGATGCGCCGGCATGTCGTCGGGCCCCTCCATGCCGTGGACGTAGCGGGACGGGTCCTCCGGCGCGATGGTCTCGAAATACGCCTCGAGATCGGTGCGGACGTCCGGATCGGCGTTTTCCTGCACCAGCAGCGAGGCGGAGGTGTGCCGACACCACAGCGTCAGCAGGCCGGTCCCGATCTCCTGTTCGGCGACCCAGGACAAGACAGGGCGGTCGATGGGGACCAGACCCTTGCCGCGCGTGGAAATCGTGATGACGGTCTGTGCTTGCTTCATGAGGATGTTCTTTTTTGCAAAAAAGAACCAAAAAACCTTTATCCGTTGACGACGATGCCGCACGCGGCGACGTCGTCAGACGGACAGAAGTCTTTTTGCTTCTTTTTCTTCAGAAAAAGAAGAAATCAACGCAGGAACCCGACCAACCGCTCGGCTTCGCGCACGATCGGCTCGGCGACCGCGCCGGCCCGCCCGGCACCGTCGCGCAGCACGGCGTCGATCGCCGTCTCGTCGCGCAGGAGGCGCTGCGTCTCGGCGGCGATCGGGGCCAGATGCTCGACCAGCACTGCGGCCAGCGCCTCCTTGAACGGTCCGAAGCCGCCGCCGCCGAAACGGTCCAGCACGCCCTGACGGGTTTCGCCCGACAGGGCGGTGTAGATATCGATCAGATTGCGCGCCTCGGCGCGACCTTCAAGACCCGCGGGATCGGCGGGCAGCGGTTTGGGGTCGGTCTTGGCGCGGCGGATCTTGAGCGCGATCTGGTCGGCATCGTCGGTGAGGTTGATTCGGCTCTGATCGGAGGGATCGGATTTCGACATCTTCTTCGTGCCGTCGCGCAGGCTCATCACCCGCGCGGCGGTGGGCGGGATCAGGGCCGCGACCTCGGGGAAGAAATCGACGCCGTAATCGTGGTTGAACTTCTGCGCGATGTCGTTGGTCAGCTCGACATGCTGGCGCTGGTCGTCGCCGACCGGCACCTGGGTGGCATGATAGGCGAGGATGTCGGCGGCCATCAGGTTCGGATAGACATACAGCCCGGCCGACTGCGCCTCGCGGTCCTTTCCGGCCTTGTCCTTGAACTGGGTCATCCGGTTCAGCCAGCCGAGCCGGGCGACGCAGTTGAAGATCCAGGCCAGCCGTGCATGTGCCGACACCGCCGACTGGTTGAAGAAGATGTGGCCGGCAGGGTCGATGCCGCAGGCGAGCAGCACGGCGGCCTGCTCGCGGGTCTGTCGCGCCAGCGTGGCGGGGTCCTGGAACTGGGTGATGGCGTGCAGGTCGACGAGGCAGAAGATGCACTCGTGCTCCGCCTGCAGCGTGACCCAGTTGCGGATCGCGCCGAGATAGTTGCCCAGGGTGGGGATGCCGGTCGGCTGGATGCCGGAAAAGATGCGCGCCATGGGCTCGCTTGTGTCGGGCCGGCGGCGGTAAATCAACCCCCGCGGCGGATCCGGCGGTCGAGTGGCTGGTCCTGCCGCGAGCCAGGCGCTAGCAATGCGAATGCCCGCCATGCGAATCGCTGCTGCCATGCCCACGGAGCCCGCAGGTGCCACGCGCGGGCGGCTGACGGTGATCACCGGGCCGATGTTCGCCGGTAAGTCGGCACGCCTGATCGCGGAGGCGCGCAAGGCCGGACACGAGGGGATGGCGATCGCCGTTCTCAAACCCGCCTTCGACGATCGCGGCGCGCGCGGGCTGGTCAGCTCGCGCGACGGCAGCTCGATCGGCTGCGAGAGTGTCGGCGCCTGGCCCGACCTCGCCTGGCCGACGCGGCTGGTGTTCATCGACGAGGCCCAGTTCCTCACCGGCGCGAACTACCGTGGCGACCTGATCGCCGATATCGAACGCGCGCTCGATGCGGGCCTCGACGTGATGGTGTCGGGGCTCGACACCGATTATCACCGCACGCCGTTCGCGGTGATGGCGGAGTTGGCCGCGCGCGCCGACGCCCATCTGCATCTCGCGGCGCGCTGTCACCGTTGCGGCCAGCCGGCACGCTGGACGGCCAAGCGGGCCGAGACCGGGCGGCTGCTGGAAGTGGGTGACGACGAGCTCTACGAGGCGCGCTGCGACATGCACTGGACGGAACCGTCCGCGGCCTGCCACGGGCAATGACCATGTCGCGTCCACCGCTGCCGCCCTTCGACGAGCCGGAGGCGATGCTCAAGGTCAGGCTGGCCGAGGATGCCTGGAACAGCCGGGATCCGGAGCGGGTCGCCCTCGCCTACACGGTCGACACGGCCTGGCGGAACCGCGACGAATTCCTCACCGGCCGCGCCGAGATCACCGCGTTCCTGCATCGCAAATGGCAGCGCGAGCAGGAGTATCGCCTGATCAAGTCGCTCTGGGCATTCGGCGGCGACCGCATCGCGGTGCGCTTCGCCTATGAGTGGCACGACGCCGACGGCCAGTGGTTCCGCTCCTACGGCAACGAGAACTGGGCGTTCGATGCCGACGGGCTGATGCGTCGCCGGCTGGCCTCGATCAACGACCTGCCGATCGCGAGCGATGCGCGACTGTTCCACTGGCCCTGTGGCCGCCGCCCCGACGATCATCCTGGGCTGGAGGCGCTCGGCCTGTAGACGGCTGCCGGGGTCGCGGGCATCGCGCGCCCACCCTCGGGACGGAGCAGCTACATCGTCGCGGCGATGCGGGCGGCCAGCGTCTCGACGAGGTGTCGGGTGAGGGCCACGGTCTCGGCATCGGTCGCGGTCGGGCCGGAGAGGGTGATCGCGGCGCGACTGGTGACGACCGGGGCGTGACGGTCCTGGGGGATGGTCTGCCAGGTGGCGTCCAGCGCGCCGCTGCCGGCGCGGGTGAGATCGAGCCGGGTGATGGTCACCGCGAGACGGGTGGAGGCCCCGAGCGGCGCGTCGGCCTGTGTGGTGACCAGGGTGCCCGGCCTGGCCTCGGCGAGGCGGGCGCGCAGCAGGGCGGTGATCGCGCTCGACAGCCGTTCGGCCCAGCGCGCGGACGGGCTGCGCTCGATGCGTGCACCGTCGCGCAGGGTGATGTCGGTGGTGTCGAGATAGTCGGGCAGCACCACCCGGTCGAGGCGCAGCACCGTCGCCGTCGCCGGCAGCGCGTCCGCCCCGGTGGCGATCGCGGGTGCGCCAAGCGTGTAGGTCTGCAAGGACGGTGCGGCGCAGCCGGCGAGCAGCGCGAGGACGGCGACCACCATCGGGTGCGGGCGGATCATGGGCGGCGTCCCGTCAGCAGCAGTTGCGGATTGCGTTCGATCTCGGCAGCAAAGCCGCGCAGCGAGGCGGCAGCGGCGGCGATGTCGCGCAGCGAGGCGTCGAGATCGGCGCGCTGTGTCGAGCGCGCGGAGGTGATGTCGGCCAGCGCATCGAGGCTGCGGTTGGCGCGGGTCAACGCGGCGTCGGTCTTGCCCAGCACGCCGTCGATCTGGCGGCCGCGTGCGTCGAGCTGAGTGGTGCCGGCCTGGGTCAGCCGGTCGATGCCGCGCAGCGTGGTGGCGAGCTGTGCCTGGAGCGTGGCGATGGTGGTGTTGGTGTTGTCGATCAGCGTGCGGGAATGATCGGAGGTGGCGCGCAGGCTGTCGATCAGCCCGGGGAGCTGGCGGTCGAGCTGTTCGGACAGGGCGCGCAGGCTGGCCAGCGTCTGTTCGGTGTTGTCGGCGAGCTGGCGCAGCGGCAGCTCGGTCAGCGTCTGCGTCACCTGCTGGATGGTGGAGCGCCGTGTCGGGATCTCGTCGCCGGAAACCAGTTCGGGGTGCAGCACGGCCGGGATCTGCGGGGCGAAGTCGAGATTGATCTCCGACGAGCCGGTCACGAAGCTCTTGAGGTTCATCTCGCCGCGCAGCCCCTGGCCGACCAGCTCGGGGATCGAGGGCAGCCCGGCGCTGCGCCCGTTGGTGAGCTTGATGTTGTCGGGCTGCATGGTGATGGAGACCGGGATGTAGGCGCGCTGGGTGGTCGGGTCGTATTCGATCGATACCCGATCGACGGTGCCGACCTGCACGCCGCGGAACGTCACCGGCGAACCGACCGTCAGTCCGGAACTCGCGCCCTGGAACACCAGCGTCGCATGCAGCTTGTTCTGGAACGGATGGAAGCGGCCGAACAGCACGAAGGCCGCCAGCAGCAGCACGACACCGCCGAGGACGAAGGCACCGACGAGGGTTTCCTTCCTCATGGATTGTTGTCCCCCTGCTCGCGCTCGCGGGTCATGAACGCATGGACCTGTGGGTCGGTGCAATGATCGCGCAGCTGGGCCGGCGAGCCATGCGCGATCGGCGTCTTGCTGCGCGCATCGAGGAAGATGCCGGCGTCCGCGATGCGGAACAGGCTCGGCAGCTCGTGGCTGACGATGACGATGGTCGCGCCCAGCCCGTCGCGCAGGTTGAGGATCAGGTCGTCGAGCCGTGCGGACGTGATCGGATCGAGCCCGGCGGAGGGTTCATCGAAGAACAGGATGTCGGGATCGAGCGACAGCGCGCGCGCGAGGCCTGCGCGCTTGCGCATGCCGCCGCTGATTTCCGACGGCATCAGGTCGATCGCCTCCGACAGGCCGACGAAACCGAGCTTGAGCTCCACCATGCGCCGGATGGTGTCGGGGGCGAGCTGGGTCAGCATCTGCATCGGCAGGGCGACGTTCTCGCCCAGCGTCATCGAGCTCCACAGCGCCCCACTCTGGAACAGCACGCCGAATCGGTGGTTGATCACATCGCGCCTGGCCGGGGTCGCCGCCCAGTAATCCTCGCCCTGCACGCTGAACCGGCCTGTCGTGGGGCGCAGCAGCCCGATCATGCTCTTGAGCAGCGTGCTCTTGCCGCAGCCGGAGCCGCCCATGATGGCGAAGATGCTGCCGCGCCTGACCTCGAGGCTGATGTCGCGCTGGATCAGCTTGGGCCCGAAGGCGAGGGTGACACCATCCAGCGCCAGCATGGTCTCTTCGGTCATCCGCGTCAGATCCCGATCACGTCGGCGATGACCGCGAACAGCGCATCGATCGCGATCACCCCGACGATGCCGACCACCACCGCGCGCGTCGCCGCGACCCCCACATCGGCCGCGGAGCGCCCGGCCTTGAGCCCGATCCGACAGCTCGTCAGCCCGATGAAGGCGCCGAACACGATGCTCTTGGTCAGCCCGAAGATGAACTGGCCGATGCCGAAGGCGCTGACGGTGAAATGCAGATAGCCGCGCGCGGTGATGTCGAGCATCATGATCGCCACCGTGAAGCCGCCGAGCATGCCGATCAGGCATCCATAGAGATACAGGAACGGCATCGTCACCGTCAGCGCCAGCACCGACGGCAGCACCAGATAGGACGAGACCGGGATGCCGAACACGCCGAGCGCGTCGATCTCCTCGTTGCCGAGCATGGTGGCGATGCGCGCCGCATAGGCGCCGCCGGTGCGCCCGGCCATGATGATCGCGGTCATCACCGCCGCCATCTCGCGCACCATGGCGATGCCGACCAGGCTCGCGACATAGATGCCGGCGGCGAATTTCTCGAGCTGCACGGCGCCGACGAAGGCGAGGATGCCGCCGAGCAGGAAGTTCACCACGCCGACGATGAGCAGCGCGCGCGGCCCCGCATCGGTGGTGTTGGCGAGGATGTCCGCCCAGCGCATCCGTCCGCGCCCGGTCAGTGCGAGGACGCCGCCGCGCAGCGTCTGCGCGCCGAGGGTTGCGACGATGCCGGTCTCGGTGAGCGAGTCGATGGTGGCCGCACCGAGGCGGGCGAGCGGGTTCGGCTGCGGCTTCGGCCCGGCCGGCGGATCGGCACGCCGGTCCGGCAACAGTCCGAGCAGCCGGCTCGCCGAGGGGGGCAGGCCGGCGGTGTCGAGCGCGGTGTCGGCCGCCTCCGCGGCGCGCTTGATGTCCCACAGGAAGGCGACCAGCCCGCTGTCCCAGGTGCCGAGCCCGGTGCTGTCGAAGGTGAGGGGAGTGCCGGGCCGAAGGCTGTGAAACGCGCCCTCCTCCAGCACCGGCAGCGCGGGATCGCTGGCCCGCCAGTCACCGGCGAGCACGACCGACTGTCCCTCCAGGCGATACGACGCCGGATGTGAACTCAGGGGCGTTGCGGTCGGCGGCACACGCACCCTCCGGACGGGACGAGACGAGCGCGATGATGACAGCGCCGGCCGGTCTTGGCCAGAAGCCCCGTCAGGGGGTCGCGCCCATCCTCGCCAGATAGGCCGCTACCGGTGCCCCCCAGACCGCCGGGCCGCCGTCGCCGAAGAACAGATGGTGTCCGTCATCGCCGAACGGCGGCGGCTGGATGAACTGCGCGTTGCCGCCGGCGCGGGTGAAGGCGTCATGCATCGCGCTGGCCAGGGACGGGTCGAAGAAACTGTCGTTGAGCGCATAGATCCACAGCATCGGCAGGCGTGCGGTGGCGCCGAACCTGCCGGCGGCCTGCACCAGCCGCCCGGGTTGGCAGTTCTCGTTCGCCTCGCCATCGGCATGGCCGCCGCGCCCGCCCGCCATCACCACGAATGCCGCCACGTCCTTCGGTGCCTGGGATGCATAGGCGATCGTGCCCCAGCCGCCGGCGGACTGGCCGATCACCACCGCGCCGTCATGCCGCGCATAGGGCAGGGCGAGCGCGTAACGCACGATCGCGCCGATGTCGCGCGCGCTCGACAGCCCGGCACGCACGAAATCGGGGTCGCTGCAATGGCCATACCTCTCCGCCCAGTCGCCATCGCTGTCGCCATAGCCGCGGCGCAGCGCGTAGACCACCACATAACCCCGACGGGTGAACCATTGCGTCGCCTCGGCATCGCACTCGGTCAGCTCCATGCGCGGCCGCGCGCTGGCACTGACCGGCGAGCCGTGATTGATCACCACCACACGCGACGGCCCGTCGCCCGCCGGCCGGCAGACCCGCCCGGCGAGGTTCAGATGCTCGCCATCGCCGGCCACCATCGGGATCGAGACGTCGCTTGCGCGATCATCCGCCCGCGTGACGGCGATCGAGGCGATCAGGATCAGCGCGGACAGGGCGGCATGTCGCATCCGCCGACGCTAACGGCCGCCTCGGTGACGTTGCGTGTCGAAGCGCGACTGCGCATTGCGCCCTCAATGCACCACCAGCGAGGCCAGCAGGCAGAAGACCAGCCCGAACATCGCGATCAGCGTCTCCAGCACCGACCAGGTCTTCACCGTCTGCGTCACCG
Organism: Endobacter medicaginis; assembly: GCF_014192375.1. Taxonomy (GTDB): domain Bacteria; phylum Pseudomonadota; class Alphaproteobacteria; order Acetobacterales; family Acetobacteraceae; genus Endobacter; species Endobacter medicaginis. Next base: position 75,729 of record NZ_JACHXV010000003.1, read on the forward strand.
TCAGTCCGAGATATTCCTTGATCTGCCAGAACCCGGCATCGTTGAGCGGCCCGAACGCCACCGACCCTGCCCCCGTCACCAGCACCATCAATTCCGGCGCGGCGCCGCCGCCATGCAGCAGGATCGGTCCCATAATCGACGAGGCGGTCGCCATCGCCACCGTCGCCGATCCCGCCGCCACCCGAACGATCACCGCCAGCAGCCAGCCCAGCACCAGCAGCGGCATGTGGATGCCGAGTGCCGCATCGGTGATCGCCTTCGACACGCCGCTGTCGACCAGCACCCGGCCGAATCCGCCGCCAGCCCCCACCAGCAGCATGATCAGCGCGGTCGGTGCGAGACTTTCATTGGTGAATTTCAGCACCGTCTCGCGCGAGAAGCCCCGTGCGGTGCCCAGCAGCCAGAACGACAGCAAGGTCGCCACCAGCAGCGCGATATCGGTGTTGCCCAGGAACTCCAGCGCCGTGCGCAGCCGCCCCGGTGCGGCGATATGGTCCACCGACGAGCCCATCAGCATCAGCACCACCGGCAGCAGGATCGTCGCCACGGTGATCGCGAATCCCGGCATGTTTTCCGGTGGCTCGGAGCGGACGAACTGCTCGGCAAGCGGGTTGTGCTCGGTCAGCGGCACTCGCGCGGCGGCAAACCGCCCGAAGACCGGCCCGGCGAGGATCGCGATCGGCGTGCCGATGACGATGCCCAGCAGGATCGTGCGTCCGATATCGGCGTGATAGGCCGACACCGCCAGCAGGGCGGCCGGATGCGGCGGGATCAGCGCATGCGTCACCGACAGCGCCGCACCCATCGGCAGTGCGACCCGCAGCAGCGGCGTGTTGGTCCGCGCGGCCAGCACGAAGGCGATCGGGATCAGCAGCACGAAGCCGATCTCGAAGAACACCGGCAGCCCCACCAGCAGCCCGATCACCATCATCGCCCAGTCCACCCGGCCCGGTCCGGCCCGCTGGGCGATGGTGTGCGCGATCCGGTCCGCACCCCCCGATTCGGTCAGCATCTTGCCCAGCATGGTGCCGAGCGCGATCACCGTGCCGACATGTCCGAGCACATGTCCCGCCCCCGCCTCGAACGAGGCCACCACCTTGCCCGGCGGCATCCCCGCGATCAGCGCAACGAGGATCGAGATCGTCAGCAGGGCGATGAACGGATTGAGCTTCAGTCGCGAGATCAGCCCGACGATGGCAAGGATCGCGCCGACGAGCAGGCACAGGGCGAAGGTCGTGGTCATGGCGGAATGACGCGCGGGGCCGCGGCAAAGTCAATCCATGACGTATCCGTCACCTACAGCGAGATCGAGATTCCCCCATCCACCATCAGCATGTGCCCGTTGACGAAGCTCGACGCGTCGGAGGCGAGGAACACCGCCGCACCCACCAGTTCCTCCACCTGGCCCCAGCGCGCCGCCGGCGTGCGACGCTGCAGCCAGCCGGTGAACTCGGCATCGGCCACCAGTGCGGCGTTCATCTCGGTGGCGAAGTAGCCCGGTGCGAGCCCGTTGACCTGCAACCCGTGTTTCGCCCAGTCGGTCGCCATGCCCCGGGTGAGGTTGCGCACCGCCCCCTTGGTCGCCGTGTAGGGGGCGATGTTGGGGCGCGCCAGCTCGCTCTGCACCGAGCAGATGTTGATGATCTTGCCCGCGCCCCGTCGGATCATGTGCCGTGCGGCCGCCTGTGCCGTGAAGAACACCGCGCTGACATTGGTCTCGATCAGCGCGTCCCAGTCGGCGCGGGCGAAATCCTCCAGCGGTGCCCGGCGCTGGATGCCGGCATTGTTGATCAGGATGTCGATCGGGCCCATCTCTCGCTCGATCGCATCGATCCCCTCGATCACCGCCGCCTGATCGGTCACGTCGAAAGCCGCGATGCGCGCTTGCGGCAGGTCGCCTTGCGCTGCCTCCAGCGCGGACCGATGGCGGCCATTGAGGATCACCTCCGCGCCCGCTTCCGACAGGCCGCGCGCCAGGGTGAGCCCGATGCCGCGTGAGGCGCCGGTGATCAGCGCACGGCGGCCGCTGAGAGAGAACAGGTCAAGTGAAGGCATGGATCAATCCCTTCTTTTTCTGAAGAAAAAGAAGCAAAAAGACTTTCGTCCGTTTCTGGCAGGTTCGGTGTGGCAGGCGATATTGTGAACCACTCCAGCAGACGAAAGTTTTTTGGTTCTTTTTTACAAAAAAGAACATCTACGCCAACCGCCGTGCGAGCATCCCCGCCACCTGTGCGGCCAGCGACGCAAACGCCAGCCCGGCCACGCCATCGGGCGCGGCTGCGGCGATCGGCGTGCCGCCATCGGCACTCGCGCGCACGTCCGGCAGCAGCGGCACCTCGCCCAGGAACGGGATGCCGAGCCGTTCGGCCTCCGCGCGTGCCCCGCCATGGCCGAACGGCTCGCTGCGCGCCCCGCAGTTCGGGCAGCAGTAGAAGCTCATGTTCTCCACCAGGCCAAGCACCGGCACCTGCGTCTTGGCGAACATCGCCGCCGCCCGGCGCGCATCGGCGAGGGCGATGTCCTGCGGGGTGGACACGATCACCGCCCCGGTCAGCGACACGCGCTGGGCCAGCGTGAGCTGCGCGTCCCCGGTGCCGGGCGGCAGGTCGATCACCATGATGTCGAGTTCGGGCCAGGCGACGTCGCCCATGAGCTGTTGCAACGCCCCCATCACCATCGGCCCGCGCCAGATCAGCGCCTGGTCGGGCTCGACGAGGAAGCCGATCGACATCGCGTGCAGCCCCCAGACCTCGATCGGCAGCATCTTGCCGTCCAAGGTCTGCGGGCGGTGATCGGGACGCCCGAGCATCAGCGGCAGCGACGGGCCATAGATGTCGGCATCCAGCAGCCCGACCCTCAGGTCGCGCCGGGCGAGGGCGACGGCGAGGTTCACGGCGGTGGTGGACTTGCCCACCCCGCCCTTGCCGGAGGCCACGGCGATGACGGTCCGGGCACCGGTCAGCAGGCGCGGCGGCGGCGTGCGGGCAGGCGGTGGCTCGGGCCGATGCGCGGTCAACGCGCCGCGGACCCGCTCGACCCCGGCCTGCGCGGCCAGGATCGCCTCCGCCTCGGCGAGGATGCGGGTCATCGGGCCTTCCTCGCCGGGCGGCACGCGCAGCACCAGCGAGACGGTGGTGTCCTCACGGGAGAGGGTCTCGACCAGTCCGGCGGCGACGATGTCACCCGCGCCGGAGGGGGTGAGGACCGCGCTCAGGGCACGGAGCAGGGCAGGGTCGGCGGGGACGGACATGGGTGTCACTTCCGGTTACGCGTCGCAATCAGCCCGCGTAGCCCTAGGCGCATGCAGCGGCTATGACCAGATGCCAGGATGGCGGACGGGTTGGAGCAGGCGTTGCAGACACAGGAGCAGGCACCGGAGCCGGTCGGGCGCGAGGGGCAGGCAAAACCGAAATCGCGCCGCGACCACCGCGTCGACGCGCTGCGCGGCATCGCGCTGACGATGATGTTCGTCGATCACATGCCACAGAACCTGCTCAATCGCTTCACCCTGCGCAATGTCGGCTTCGCGGATGCGGCCGAGATCTTCGTGCTGCTGGCCGGCTTCGCCTCGATGCTGGCCTATGGCGGCGCGATCCGCCGCGAGGGGCTGTGGATCGGCTTCGAGCGCATCGTGCGCCGCTGCATCAAGCTCTATCTGTTCCAGTGCGGGCTGCTGGTGGCGATGGTGTTCCTGATCCGCTCGTGGAACCGCCACGTCTCGCCCGCCCCGGTGGATTATCTCGAACCGGAGCTGGTGCACGGGCCCTCCAACCTGTGGCGGGTGCTGACGCTCGATGCGCTGCCGGCGAGCCTCAACATCCTGCCGCTCTACATCGTGCTGCTGCTGTGCTTCCCGCTGATCTTCAAGCTGGTGGACTTCAACCGCTTCCTCGCCCTCGGCGTCAGTGCCGCACTCTGGGGGATGGTCAATCTCGACCCCCAGATCAACCTGCCGAACTGGCTCGACCCCGATGGCTGGTTCTTCGACCCGTTCGCCTGGCAGTTCCTCTTTACCCTCGGCATCGTCGCCGCCGCCGAGACGCGGCGTTACGGCGGGCATTTTCCGCGCAGATGGTGGCTGATCGCCCCGTGTTACGCCTATCTCGGCTTCAGCGCGCTGCAATCCTTCCCCTGGGCGCAATGGGGCCTGCCCGATCTCGCCCCGCTGGCCCTGCGCTCGCCCGACAAGACCCTGCTGTCGCCGCTGCGCCTGCTGGACGTGCTGGCGATCTTCTATCTGGTCGAATGCTCCGCCACCGCGGCGTGGCTGTCGGAAACACGGGTCGGGCAGGTGCTGGCGGTGTATGGCCGGCATTCGCTGGAGGTGTTCTCCCTGGGCACCTTCTTCGACCTGCTCGGCAAGCTCGCCTTCACCCGCTTCGGCAATGGCTGGGCGATGCAGATCGTGGTCAACGTGGTCGGTCTCGGCGCGCTCTACGGGCTCGCGGTGTGGCTGGACAATCGAAAACAGGTGCAGAAGCGTGCCGGCGGCGGCATCACCGTGATCACCTCGCGCGCAGCTCCCGATGGTGCCTCGCCATGAGCGCGCTCGCCCATGCGTCGGCGGTGATCGCCCAAGGCCGCCCCCTGCGCCTCGTCTGCTACGGCTCGTCCACCACCGAGGGCTATGGCGCCTCCGACCCTGCCGTGACCTCCTACCCGGCGGTGCTGACGCGGCTGCTGCGCGCCTGCGCGCCCGGCGGCGTGATGCTGTTCAACCATGGCGTCAGCGGCGAGAACGCGACCGGCATGGAAGCACGGCTGCCCGCGGTGCTCGCCGATCGCCCCGATCTGGTGATCTGGCAGACCGGCAGCAACGACGCCACCGCCCCTGACGCCGCCGACCCGGCCGCGCTTGAACGGTTCCGCACCCTGACCGAAGCCGGGCTCGATGCGTTCGCGCGGATCGGCGCCGATGTCGCGCTGATGGACATCCAGTACAGCCGCAACCTCGAAGCCGCCCCCGCCATGCCGGCCTATCTCGCCGCCCTGCACGCGATCGCCGCCGAACGCGCCCTCCCGCTCTACCCGCGCCACGCCATCATGCGCGGCTGGGTGGAGCAGGGGCGCGCCACCATCGACGCGATGTCGCCCGACGGCACCCATATGACCGACGAGGGCTATGCCTGGCTGGCCCGCTCGGTCGCCGACTGGCTGGCCCCGCAACTCGGTCTCGTCCCGGGCGCGCCGGACGTCTCGGCATGACGCCGCCGGTGTGGCAGGCTGGCGTCATGCGTGCATCGTTCCTTCGCCTGCCTCTCTCCTGCGCCCTGCTGCTGGCGTCCGCACCCGCAATGGCGCCCGCCCGGGCTGCGGCCCCCGCAGCCCTGCTGCCCGCGACCGGCTTCGCCGATCTCGCCGCCCGCCTGCTGCCGGCGGTGGTCAACATCGCCGTCTCCGAGACCGTGAAGCCCGGCGAACCCGACGCCGACGACCCTGATGACGGCCCGAACGGCGACGGCCCCGATGCCGGCCCCAACGGCCAGTCGCCGTTTCCCCCCGGCTCGCCGTTCGAGAAGTTCTTCCACGATTTCATGAACCGCCAGCATCCCGGTCTCGACCCGAACGGCCCGCACCCGAAGGGCCGGCGGATGCACGCGCTCGGCTCGGGCTTCATCATCGACCCGTCCGGCATCATCGTGACCAACAACCACGTCATCAAGGACGCCGACGAGATCACCGTCACGCTCCAGGACAACACCGAGCTCAAGGCCACGATCGTCGGCCACGACCCCAACACCGACCTCGCCGTGCTGCGCGTCAAACCCGCCAGGCCGCTGCCCAGCGTGCCGTTCGGCGACAGCGACCACATGCGCGTGGGCGATCTGGTGATGGCGATCGGCAACCCGTTCGGCCTGTCCGGCACGGTGACCACCGGCATCGTCTCGTCGCGCGGCCGCGACATCCATCAGGGCCAGTACGACGATTTCATCCAGACCGACGCCGCCATCAACCGCGGCAATTCCGGCGGCCCGCTGCTCAACATGGCCGGCGAGGTGATCGGCGTGAACACCGCCATCTACTCTCCCGGCGGCGGCTCGATCGGCATCGGCTTCGCCATCCCCTCCAACGAGGTGAAGCTGGTGACCGACCAGCTCCTCAAATATGGCCACACGAAGCGCGGCTGGATCGGCGTGCGCGTCCAGGACCTCACCCACGACCTCGCCGACACGATGAAGGTCAGTGCCACGCAAGGTGCACTGATCGCCGGCGTCGAGGCGAACGGCCCCGCGCAGAAGGGCGGCCTCAAGCGTGGCGACATCGTGCTGACCTACGGCGGCAAACCCGTCGATGGCCACTCGCTCCCCCGCCTGGTCGCCGAAACCCCCTCCGGCCAGACCGGCGAGTTCGGCATCCTGCGCGATGGCAAGCCGCAGACCGTGAAACTCACCATCGGCGAATTCCCCCAGCCCCCCGAGCCCGCCAAGACCGGCGCCAAGGACAAACCCGCCTCCAAATCCCCGGCCCCATCGAAGACGCCGCCCGCTCCCAAGACCCCGGCCACCACGCTGGGCGACACCGGCCTCAAATACGGCCCCCTCGACCCCGCCACCCGCGCGGCCGCCCATCTCGACGCGACCACCACCGGCATCGCTGTCCTCGACGTGACCCCAGACAGCCCCGCCGACGACCACGGTCTGTCGAAAGGCGACGTCATCACCCAGATCGACCAAGCCCCCATCGCCTCCCCCGAAGCCTTCGCCGCCGCCATCGCCACCGCCCGCAAGTCCGGCCGGCAGTCGGTCCTGCTGCTCGTCCAGAACGCCGACGGCCAGCAGTTCATTCCATTGCCGCTGGGAGGCTCCTGACCCGCGCCGCAAGTGCCATCAGGGGCGGCGCGAGCATTGTGCTGTGTCTGGCTCGCGTGCTATATGACCACTGTAGTCACGGGAGAGTGTCATGCAGCGGGTCCAGCTTCGGGACGCCAAGGCCACCCTGTCGTCCCTTGTCGATCAGGCCGTGCGGGGTGAGCCTTCGGTGATCACCCGTCACGGCCGGCCGGAAGCCGTCGTGTTGGGGTTCGCCGAGTGGGAGCGCCTCTCGCACATCCCTTCGTTCGGCCGGTTGCTGATGGAGGCACCGCTGGAGGATGGGGACCTGCCGGAACGGACCGGCGGTTTCCGGACGACCGATTTCTGACGTCGTGTATCTGGTCGATACCAATATCCTCTCGGCATCTGCACCGACGAAGGCCGTCACACAGTCGGATCTGTGCAACTGGATGGACACAAACAGCCGGCATCTCTTCGTGTCGGTGATCACCGTGGCCGAGATCGAGGACGGCATCAGCCGTAGCCGGCGCGCCGGAGCTCATGCCAAGGCCGGGCGACTGGCGGATTGGCTCGAGACAGTGCTGCATCTCTATGCCGACCGCGTCCTGCCCATCGATCTGCCGGTTGCGCGACATATCGGCACACTGATGGATCGTGCGCGCGGACAGGGGCACGATCCCGGACTGGCCGATGTGGCGATCGCGGCGACGGCGACGTTACGGGGCTACACCGTACTGACGCGCAATCTGCGACATTTCGCAGCATTGGGCGTCAAGCTCATCGACCCCTGGGTCGGTCTGCCGCCCGACGCCGCAACAGACATCAGCTCGCGAACCTGATCCGCTCCGCGCCTGCCTCGCTTGGCACGACCTTGACCGGGATCGCCTTCGCGGCCGGTGTGCCGCTGATTTTGTCGTGGAATTCAAGCGGTAGCAGCGGGTTGAGCTCGGGGTAGTAGCCGGCGATGGCGCCGCGCGGCATGTCGTACTGGACCACGGTCAGACCGTCGACGGTGCGGCGGTGGCCGTCGGTGCTGCAGGTTTCAAGCCCGATCACCGAGCCATTGGCGAGGCCGCGGTCGGTCATGTCGTCGGCGTTCATGAACACCACCAGGCGGTCGTTGTAGACACCACGATAGCGATCGGAATTGCTGTAGATGGTGGTGTTGTACTGGTCGTGCGAGCGCACGGTCGCCAGGCGCAGCATCTGCGGATCGTCGACGATGTCGTTCACCTGCAGGCCGGGGAAGACGAGGAAATTGGCCTTGCCGGATGGCGTCTTCCACACCCGCCGGCGCGGCGGGACGTCGAGGTGGAAGCCTCGCGGGTCCTGCATCTTGGCGTTGAAACCCGCGTAGATCTGCGGGTAGACGTCCGCGATGCGGTCACGGATCAGCGCATAGTCGTCGATATAGCTGGCCCAGGGAATTTTCGATCCCGGCAGGGTCGCCATCGCGACACGGCAGATGATTTCCGTCTCCGGGCGCACATCCGGGCCGACCGGCTCGAACACGCCGCGCGAGGGCGTGACGTTGGCCATCGCGTCCTCGATGGTGACGAACTGCTCGCCCTTGGCGGTGCGGATGATCTCCGAGCGCGCCACCACCGGCAGGATCAGCGAATCCTTGCCATGGATCAGATGGCCGCGATTGAGCTTGGTGGCGACGTTGACGGTGAGGGCGAGCTTCGCCATCGCCGCATAGCTGCGCTCGGTATCGGGGACCGCGCGGATGAAATTGCCGCCCAGGCCGAAGAAGACCTTCGCCGTGCCGTTCTCCATCGCGTCGACCGCCTCGACGGCGTGATGGCCGTGCGTACGCGGCGGCTCGAACCCGAACACATCGCGCACCCGGTCGAGATAGGCGTCGGTCGGTTTCTCGTCGATGCCGACCGTGCGGTCGCCCTGCACGTTGGAATGGCCGCGGATCGGCACGATGGCAGCACCCGGCTTGCCGTAATTGCCGCGCAGCAGCAGCAGGTTCGACAGTTGCTGAAGCAGCTTCGACCCGTTCTGGTGCTGGGTCAGACCCATGCCATAGCAGATCATCGTCGCGTTGGACTTGCGGTAGATTTCGGCGATGCGCCGGATCTGTTCCTCCGAGATGCCCGAGATGCGCGTGATGTCGGCCCACGACACCGACATCACATCCGCGCGCAGGGCCTCCAGGCCGAGCGTGTGCTCCGCGATGAAGGCGTGGTCGAGTGCCGGCTCGCCGCGATCGTCGGCCTCGAACAGATGGCGCATCATCCCCTTGAAGATCGCGAGATCCCCGCCGATGCGCACATGGACGAACTCGCTGTTGATCCGCGTCGAGCCGAACGTCGCCATCTGCACGATATCCTGCGGCTCGGTGAAGCGTACCAGCGCGCGCTCGGGCATCGGGTTGATCAGCACGATCGGGATGCCGCGCTTCCTCGCCTCGACGAGGTTGGTCATCATGCGCGGCGAATTGGTGCCGGTGTTCTGGCCGATGATGAACAGCGCCTCCGTATGTTCGAAATCGGCCATCACCGCCGTGCCCTTGCCGATGCCGATCGACGGCGGCAGGCCGCGCGAGGTCGGCTCGTGGCACATGTTGGAGCAGTCGGGAAAATTGTTGGTGCCGAATTCGCGCACCATGATCGAGTAAAGGAAAGCGGTCTCGTTGGCGGTGCGCCCGGAGGTGTAGAACTCCGCCTCGTCGGGGCTCGACAGCGCGCGCAGATGCGCCCCGATCAGCGCATAGGCGTCGTCCCAGGCAATCGGGACATATTTGTCGCTGGCCGGGTCGTAGCGCATCGGCTCGGTCAGCCGCCCCTGCATTTCCAGCCAGTAATCGCTCTGCTGCAGCAACTCGGTGACGGTGTACTGTGCGAAGAACTCCCGCGTGACGCGCGCCTTGGTGGTCTCGTGTGCGAGCGCTTTCGCGCCGTTCTCGCAGAATTCCAGCGTCTTGCGGTGGTCGGGATCGGGGAAGGCGCAGCTCGGGCACTTGAACCCGCCCGGCTGGTTCATCGCGAGCAGGCCCCGCGAGCCTTTTACCAGCACGCTCTGCTCCATGAGCACCTTGGCCGTCGCCCCGGCCGCCCCCCAGCCGCCGGCCGGATGGTGATAGGGTTTGACCTCCGGTTTGCCGTCCCGGACTTTGACGATCTTCACCCTGTCGTTCATGACCCGATCTCCCTGGGTGCGTCCCGGCGCACGATGTCACCGGCCCGTCGCCGGCTGCAAGCGGAAGGGTGCCACCTGGCCATCAGCGGTCACGCGGCAGTGTGGCGCGGATCGACTCGATCGCGTCGTCGATCGTGTTGCCGCGCAGCCACTCGGCAAGATCGGTGTCGATGTCCTCGCGCGGCACGCCGGCGCGTTCGAGGGTGAGTTTCTGCAGCTCGATCAGCCGGCCGATCTTGCGCTCTGCGAGGATCGCGACATGCAGCGCGAGGTAGCCACGTTCGCGGTCGCTGCGCGCGATGTCGGCCGTGCGCATCAGCAGCAGCGCGGTGGTGATCGCGCCGATCGCCGCGAAGCTGTTGCCGAGAAACGGAAATGGCGGCGGATCGGGGCGCCAGCCTGGCGGGGCGAGGCTGTTGTAGATCACCCAGCCTGCGATCAGGCCGAAGAGTGTGGCGAGGTAGCCGCCATGGCCAAGAGCTGAGACCAACCGGGCGGCAAGACGCTTGTCGCGCCGACGCTCACGCGCATAGCGCGCCTCCAGCGCGGCCAGCGCCTCGATGCTCTCGCGGGCGGGCTGACCGAGCGGGGAGGGCGGGTCGGACGTGGTCATCGACGGCCAACGGATGGCGCGACCGACAGTTCACCCGATCCCGACCGCCCTCTCAGCCGGCGTGACGGGCCAGCCAGACCAGCGCGCCGCGCAGGTCGAAGCCATGCCGCTCGCCGAACGGCACCACCTCTTCCGGCGTCATCCGCCCCGACAGCACCTCATGCAGCACGTAAAGCGTCAGCGAGCGGGTGCCGCCCTTGCAATGGGCGAGCACCGGGCCGGGGGCGGTCTCGATCGCGGTGCCGAAGGCGTGGATCGCGTCCGCGGTGATGGTCGGGCCGGTGACGGGGATGTGGCGATAGGCGAGCCCCGCCGCCTCGGCCGCCTTCGCTTCGGCCGCCGTGCCGGGCTGAGCGGCATCCTCGCCGTCGGGGCGGTTGTTGATCAGCGTGGTGAACCCCGCCTTCGGCAGCGATCCGATCTCGCCCAGAGAGGGCTGCGTGCTGACGGACAGGCGGTCGGTGATGCGGACGGGCGTGCTCATGGCGGCGAGGCTAACCCAGCGGGCGGGCGGGGGCGAGATGGCTGATCGTCTGGCCGGTACGGGCGGCGATTCGCTCGGCGACCGGCAGCCGGTGACAGCCCTCGGGGGTATGCTCGAAGCAGAGCAGGCAGACCGGCCGGTCGCCGCCGGCGAGCGCGATGGCGCGTTCGAGCCCGTCAGCGGCTTCGGGCGTGTGCATGTGTGCGTCGAAGATGCGGTGCAGCTCCGCGATGTCGCCGCGCCTGGCGGCGTCGCGGCCCGGCTTGGGCGTGCCGAGGCTGCGCAGATGTGCGTAACCGATCCCACGCTCGGCCAGCGAGCTCGACAGGACGGTCTTGGAAAACCCCGCCCGTCGCGAGGCGGCGATGGCGCGCACATCGATCACCAGCCCGACCCCCGCCGCTTCGACCGCGTCGAGCACGTTGGGCTGGGTTGCGCCTTCGTAGCCGATCGTGAAGATCTCGGACATGACCGGTGCGCCTCGCGTTGCGTTTCGATACCAACGCCGGGCAGTCCGGCGGGTTGGGACGTGACAGGCTGCGCGCCTCGTCGACGATGGAGACAGGATCAGCGATGACCAGTGCTTTCGCCAATCTGCGCGCCGCCCCGATGGTGGAGCTGCCGCGCAGCGCCCGCCCGGCTCCCGAGGGTGCGACCTCGCTCGGCGCCCCGACACCGGACACGCAGATCCATCTGACCATCGTGCTGAAGCCCTCGACGCCGCTCGACCCCGCCGCCGGCATCCTGACCCGCGAGGAATATGCCCGCGCCCATGCCTGCGACCCGGCGATGATCGAGGGACTGACCAGCTACGTGAAGGCGCATGGGCTGAAGGTGGTCGATGCCGATCCGGTCACGCATATCGTTCGGCTGCAAGGCACCGTCGCCCAGGCAGAGGCCGCATTCCGGCCCGGGGCGCTCGGCCGCTATGCGCGGGATGGCCGTGAATTCATCGCCCGCAGCGGCAGCCTGAGCGTGCCGGCGCCGCTCGCCGACCATGTCACCGCCGTGATGGGGTTCGACCAGCGTCCGGTGGCCAAGCCGTTCTTCATCGTCCGTCCCGGCGAGGCAGGCGGCAAGTCGGGTGCGGTCAGCGCCCATGCCGGCGGCACCTCCTACACGCCGATCCAGATCGCGCAGCATTACGGTTTTCCGACCAATGTCACCGGCACGGGCCAGACGATCGCGCTGATCGAGCTCGGCGGCGGTTACAACGCGACGCAGATGGCCACCTATTTCTCCGGCCTCGGCGTCAAGCGCACGGGCAAGCTGGTTTCGGTGACGGTGGATGGAGCGACCAACACCCCTTCCGATCCGAACGGGGCGGATGGCGAGGTGCAGCTCGATATCGAGGTTGCGGGCGCGGTCGCGCCGGGTGCCAATGTGGCGGTGTATTTCGGCCCCAACCAGGGCAACGGCTTCCTCGACGCGATCAGCGCCGCCGTGCACGATACGACCAACAACCCCACGGTGATCTCGATTTCCTGGGGCGGCCCGGAAAGCTCCTGGGCGACGCAGGACATGGATGCGATGGACCAGGTGTTCGCTGCTGCCGCGACCCTCGGTATCGTGGTGACGGCCGCCTCGGGCGATTCCGGCTCGAAGGACGGCACCTCGAAGAACGTCGCCGACTATCCGGCCTCCAGCCCGAACGTGCTGGGCTGCGGCGGCACCTCGCTGCCGAAATCCGGTGCCGAGGTGGCCTGGAATGACGGCTCGCAAGGCGGCGCCACCGGCGGCGGCTTCAGCGGCCATTTCAAGCGCCCGGCCTGGCAGACCATCACAGCGAAGCAGACCGGCCGCGGCGTTCCGGACGTGTCGGGCAACGCCGATCCGGAAACCGGCTATGTGGTCAGCATCGACGGCCAGTCGACGGTGATCGGCGGCACGTCCGCCGTAGCACCGCTCTATGCCGGGCTGTTCGCGCTGATCGGCCAGGCCAGCGGCAGGAAACTCGGCCTCGTCGCCAAGACGCTCTACGCCCCTTCCGCCGCATTCAACGACATCACCTCCGGCAACAACACCGGCTACAAGGCCGCCAAGGGCTGGGACCCGGTCACCGGCCTCGGCTCGCCGAAGGGCGCGGCCATCGCCGCCCTGTTCACGGCCCCGCCCACCGTCTGAGCGCAGGTGCAGGAGGCCGAGCCTCCTGCCGGGGCGCGGGGGCAGCGCTCCCGCAAAGATGGACGCAGGGCATCGGGGTCGGCTAATGCCTGCCACCATGCCCTTTCCCCCGACCCATCCCGCGCTGACGCGCACCCTCGCCGCGCGCGGCTACGACAACCCCACCCCTGTCCAGGAAGCGGTGCTCACCGCCGAGGCGGAGGGCCGCGACCTGCTGGTTTCCGCCCAAACTGGCTCGGGCAAGACAGTGGCCTTCGGTCTCGCCATCGCCCCCGACCTGATCGGAGAGGCGACGACACTGCCGATCCCGGCCGCTCCGCTCGCCCTCGTGGTCGCGCCCACGCGCGAGCTCGCGCTCCAGGTGCATGCCGAGCTGTCGTGGCTCTATGCGGAAGCCGGCGGTCCGGCCGGCGCGCGCGTGGTGGCCTGTGTCGGCGGCATGGACCCCAGGCGCGAGCAGCGTCTGCTGTCGGCGGGCGCGCATATCGTCGTCGGCACGCCGGGGCGCCTGCGCGACCATATCGAGCGTGGCCAGCTCAACCCGACCGCGATCCGCGTCGTCGTGCTCGACGAGGCCGACGAGATGCTCGATCTCGGCTTCCGCGAGGAGCTCGAGTTCATCCTCGGCGCCTGCGAGAACCGCGAACGCACGCTGTTGTTCTCGGCGACGATCGCGAAGGAGATCGCCCAGCTCGCCAGGCGCTTCCAGAACAACGCGCTGCGCATCGACACCGTCGATCGCAGCCAGCCGCACAACGACATCACCTACCAGGCGCTGCGCATCGCGCCGTCGGAGACGGTGCCGTCGGTGATCAACACCCTGCGCTATCACGATGCGCGCCTCGCGATCGTGTTCTGCGCCACCCGCGAGGGGGTGCGCTCGCTGTGGACCGCGCTGACCGAGCGCGGCTTCGGCGCGGTGTCGCTGTCGGGCGAGATGAGCCAGTCGGACCGCAACCAGGCGCTGCTCGCGCTGCGCGCCGGCCGCGCGCGGGTGTGCGTGGCGACCGATGTTGCGGCGCGCGGGCTCGACCTGCCGGAGCTCGGCCTGGTGATCCATGCCGACCTGCCGATGACGCCGCAGACCATGCTGCACCGTTCGGGCCGCACTGGCCGCGCCGGGCGCAAGGGGCTGTCGGTGCTGCTTGTGCCGCCCAGCCGCAGGCGCCGGGCGGAGACCCTGATCGCCCAGGCCGGGGTCAAGGCGGAGTGGCTGTCGGTGGCGAGTGCGGAAGCGATCCGGGCGCGCGATGCCGAACGCCTGCTGGCCGATCCGGTGCTGTCGGCGCCGGCCGAGGACGAGGAGGCCGATGACCGCGCGGCCATCGCCACCCTGATCGACGCGCACCCGCCCGAAGCCATCGCGCGTGCGCTGCTGCGCTTCTACCAGCGCAGCCTGCCGGAAGAGGAAGTCGTCACCGAGATGCCAGCCGAGCCGGTGCGCGCAGCCCGCGCACCGGCGACGCCGCGTCATCTGAGCGGCCCGACGGATTCGGTGTGGCTGAGTGCCAGCGTCGGGCGTCGCGACAATGCCGATCCGAAATGGCTGCTGCCGCTGCTGTGCCGCACCGCCGGGATCCACCGCGACCAGATCGGACTGATCCGCATCCTGCCGGCCGAGACCCGTTTCGAGGTGTCGCGCGAGGCGGCGGAGCGGTTCCTGTCGGTTGGCGAGGCGGGCGAGATGCGGTTCTCGCCATCGAGCGCGCCGCAGCAGGACCCGCGCGGCGCGCCGCCGCGGCGTGATTTCAACAAGGGTGGCGCACAGAAGGATGGTCCGCGGCCGCCCTATCGCAAGAACGGGCCGCCGAAGCGCCCGTCCGGCCCGGGCGGTGCGGCGTCGCGCAAGCGTCCGAAGCACACGTGATCGCGCCGATCACGCTGTCGGGGCGCCACGCTACGCTGGTGCCGCTGTCGCAGGACCATGCGCCTGCCTTGGCCGAGGCGGTGCGCGACGGCGAGCTCTGGCGGCTGTGGTATACCGCGGTGCCGCGTCCGGAGGATGTCGCCGGCGAGATCGACCGCCGTCTCGGCCTGCAGGCCGCGGGCAGCATGCTGCCGTTCACCGTGCTGGACGCCGCCGGTGTGCCCGTCGGCATGACCACCTACATGAATGTAGATCTGACGGTGCCGGTGGTCGAGATCGGCTCGACCTGGTATGCGCGCCGCGTGCAGCGGACGGGGCTGAACACCGAAGCCAAGCTGCTGCTGCTCGGTCACGCCTTCGAGGCGCTGGACTGCGCCTGCGTGCAGTTGGTCACGCATTTCCACAACGTGCAGAGCCGCCGCGCGATCGAGCGGCTGGGCGCGAGGCTCGACGGCGTATTGCGCGCCCACCGCCGCATGCCCGACGGCACCCTGCGCGATTCCGCCTGTTACAGCATCCTCGCGGCCGAATGGCCTGCCGTCAGAAGCCACTTGGCCTTCCAACTCGACCGACCGAACCGCGCCACCAGATGAACCTGTTCGATTCTGTGCCGTGCTGAGTCAGAGGCGCCCGTAGGACGCCGCCCAGCGGTGAAAGGCGAGCACCGAAGCGGAGCGGCCTGGATGGCCGTGAGCATCGGAGCGCAGCCTTTCGCCGCTGGATGACCAGCACGGCGCAGAAGCGGGCAGGTTCAGGCGACGACGAGGGTCCAGGCGCCATCGACCTTCTTGAAGCGCAGCGTCGCGGTATTGGTCTCGGTGCCGTTCACCGCGGTGACCGCACAGCGCCAGATGCCGTTGCTTTCCGACGAGCAGTCGGAATTCGTCACCTTGAAGCTGGCGACGTCATAGGGGCCGTGGAACAGTCCAAAGCTCTTGTTCTGCGTCTCCTGGTTGGCGGCCTGCATGCGCTGCACCACCACCTGCTGGATGTCGGACGACGAGGGCGCGCCGGACCCGCAGGCGGCCAGCAGCAGCGGGGCGGCCAGCACGGTGGCGGGCGCCAGGCGGCGGAGGATGGAGCGTGACGACATGGCGTTGTTGTTACCTTTGGTTGCGATGGGCACGTAACGGTCGCGCCGGCCTCGGGTTCTGCCTCGGCCTGTGCATGGCCCTCCTGCTGTCGGCGACGGTGCGGGCGGCCGTACCGGCAACGACCGATTTCGAGGATTACCGGGGCCGCCTCGGCACCCTGCCGATCGGCATGACGCTGGCGATCCGCGACGGCCACGTCCTGCCGGGCAGCCATTATTTCTACGACAGCCATCTCGCCGACATCCCGCTCGCCGGGCGTGCGGGCCCGGATCTGACGATGACCGAGCCGGGCGGCGGCGTCTTCGACCTGCGGTTCGTGGATGCCCGGCAGAGCCCGGTCGCCGATCCGCACCAGGCGACCGGGCTGCAGGGGGTCTGGCGGCAGGGCACACGCAGCCTGCCGGTCGTCCTGCGCGACGAGGGTGGCGGCAGCTTCGTGCCCGGACATCGATATGCCGACGTCACCGACGAGAGCGACGCGGCATTCGAGGCCCGAGTGCGAGGCTTCACCACCGCAGCCCTGGCCGGGCGTCGCGCGGAGGCGATGCGGTTCGTCGCGTTTCCGCTGCGCGTCAATCGGGCCGCCGGGCGCGCGCAGACGATCCCCGACGCGGCCACCCTGCTCGCCCGCTGGGACCGGGTGTTCACCCCCGCCTGGCTCAAGGCGCTGTCGGCGGACGTGCCGCACGACCTGTTCGTCCATGACGGGCAGGCGATGATGGCGAACGGGCTGGCGTGGTTCGGCCCGGACGGCCTCGCCGCCGTCAATCCCGCGCGCTAATCCTCTGCGAACGCGCTCGACGCCAGCCCCTGCGCGAACAGCAGCGCACGCAGATCGGCATGGTCGATGCGATTGGCGATCTGGGCGGCGACGATCGGCTTGGCGTGGAAGGCGATGCCCAGCCCGGCAGCACCCAGCATGGCGAGGTCGTTCGCACCATCGCCCACCGCCAGCGTCGCCGCGGGCTTGAGCCGGCGCTGCGCGGTCAGCTCCTCCAGGGTGCGCAGCTTGGCGTCGCGGTCGAGGATCGGCTCGCCGACGGTGCCGGTGAGCACCGCCCCGTCATCGTGCAGGACATTGGCGCGGTGCAGGTCGAACCCGCACAGCTCGGCCACCCGCGCGGTGAATGCCGTGAACCCGCCCGAGACCAGCGCGGTCAGCGCATTGTGGGCGCGCATGGTGGCGACCAGCGTCTTGGCACCCTGCGTGAGCCTGGTGTGCGCCCACACCCGGTCGAGCGCGGCGAGTTCCAGCCCGCGCAGCAGCCCGACCCGTTCGCGCAGAGCGCCGGCGAAGTCGATCTCGCCGTTCATGCTCCGCTTCGTGATCGCCGCCACCTGCTCGAACAGCCCGGCCTCGGCGGCGAGGTCGTCGAGCGTCTCGGAGGTGACGATGGTGCTGTCCATGTCGGCCACCAGCAGCCCCTTGCGCCGGCCGCGCGCTTTCGTCAGCACCATATCGAGCGGGGTGGCTCCGGCCAGCTCGCGCAGTGTGGTGCGCAGTCGGTCGAGTTCGCCGGCGTCGAGCGCCCGGCAGGGGATGTCGGCGGCCTCGCCGGGGGAGAGGACCTGCGGCGCGCCGGCGCGCAGCAGGTCGCAGGCGGCGTCCAGCAGCGGTTGGGTCAGGCTGCCGCCCTCGCGGGCGACGACCAGGGTGAGCACATGGGTGAGGGAGGTTTCACGGCGCGACATGATCGAGGGACATGGCAAAGATCAGGGTCTCGCGGAAGCCGTGATCGTCGCGGGGCCGACGTGCAGCGGCAAGTCCGCCCTTGCGCTGGCGCTGGCCGAACGGCTCGGCGGGGCGGTGATCAATGCCGATTCCATGCAGGTCTATCGCGAGTTGCGCGTGCTCACGGCACGGCCGACCCCGGAGGATGAAGCCCGGGTGCCGCATCTGCTCTACGGCGTGCGCCCTGCGGCGGAGGCGGGGTCGGCGGCATGGTGGCGCGCCGCCGCGCTGGATGCGATGGAGCGGTGCCGGGCGCGCGGCCTGCTGCCGATCCTGTGCGGCGGCACGGGCCTGTATTTCCGCGCGCTCACCGACGGTCTGGCCGAGATCCCCGATCCGGGCGAGGCCGCGCGGGCCGAGGGCCGCGCCCTGCTGGCCGAGCTCGGCGCGCCGGGGCTGCATGCGCGGCTGGCCGAGGTCGATCCCCGCACGGCCGCCGGGCTGCGGCCTTCCGACAGCCAGCGCCTCGCCCGCGCCTGGGAGGTCTGGCGCGGTACCGGGCAGGGGCTTTCGGACTGGCAACGGGCCGGGACCGCTTCCGGGCCGGTGGCGCGGTTCAGCGCCGTCCGGCTCGATCCGCCCCGCCCGGCCCTGCGCGAGGCGATCACCGGGCGATTCACACGGATGCTGGCCGAGGGCGCGATCGACGAGGTGCGCGCCCTGCTGGCCCTCGGACTCGATCCCGCCCTACCGGCGATGCGCGCGCATGGCGTGCCGGAACTGGCCCAGCTCCTGCGCGGCGGGATCACGCTGATCGAGGCGCAGGCAAAAGCGGTGTCGGCCACGACCCGCTATACGAAGCGGCAACATACCTGGTTTGCACACCACGCATTGGCTGAACAGGACCGTACGGTAATTTTAGATCACAGAACTGGGGATTCCGAGCAAGTTATGCAAAAAATTCTGCCCGATCTCGTAGAGTTTATTCGCGACCGGGGTTGACGGCGGCACTTCCAGGCGACTAAGCCCGGCTGACACGAAAGGATGTGTCGCGAGCCCGGCTCGCACAGGAGAGATCATGACCGCCCACACCGCCGAGGCGCCGCGCGCGCAGATCGACGACAGCCCGATCACCCCGACCCGCAATGGCGCCGAGGTGCTGATCGACGTGCTCGTCGAGCAGGGGGTCGAGGTCATCTTCGGCTATCCGGGTGGCGCGGTGCTGCCGATCTACGACGCGCTGTTCAAGCAGGACCGCATCCGTCACATCCTGGTGCGCCACGAGCAGGCCGCGGTGCATGCCGCCGAGGGCTATGCGCGCTCCACCGGCAAGCCCGGCGTGGTGCTCGTCACTTCCGGCCCCGGCGCGACCAACGCGGTCACCGGCCTGCTGGATGCGCTGATGGATTCGATCCCGCTGGTGTGCCTGACCGGCCAGGTGCCGACCCATGTGATCGGCTCCGACGCCTTCCAGGAGGCCGACACCACCGGCATCACCCGGCCCTGCACCAAGCACAACTACCTGGTCAAATCCGGCAACGATCTCGCCCGCGTGGTGCATGAGGCCTTCCATGTCGCCACCTCCGGCCGCCCCGGCCCGGTGGTGGTGGATCTGCCCAAGGACGTCGTCGTCGCTCCCGCCCCCTACCTGTCGCGTCCGACCCGCCCGCATCGCTCCTACCAGCCCCAGCGCACCCCCGATCCGGCGGCGATCGCCGAGGCGGTGGCCCTGCTGCGCACGGCGGAGCGGCCGCTGATCTATGTCGGCGGCGGCGTGATCAATGCCGGGCCGGAGGCGTCGGCCGCTCTGCGGCGTTTCGTCGCACTCACTGGCTTTCCCGTCACCTCGACCCTGATGGGCCTGGGTGCGATCGACGCTGATGACGCCAGCTTCATCGGCATGCTCGGCATGCACGGCGCCTACGAGGCCAATCTCGCCACCCATGGCTGTGACGTGCTGCTCAATATCGGCGCGCGCTTCGACGATCGCGTCACCGGCCGGCTGGATGCGTTCTCGCCCGACAGCCGCAAGATCCACATCGACATCGACCCCTCCTCGATCAACAAGATCGTCCGTGTCGCGGTGCCGGTCGTGGCCGATGCGCGCCTCGCCATCGAGGCGCTGATCGACGCCTGGGGCGAGGCCACGCCGAAGCCCGACATCGCGCCGTGGTGGCGGCAGATCGACGCCTGGCGCGCGATCGACTCCCTGGCGATCAGCCAGCCCGAGGGCGAGGATGCGGTGATCAAGCCGCAATATGCGATCAGGCGTCTCTACGAGATGACCCGTGCCTCGGGGCGCGACACCTTCATCTCCACCGAGGTCGGCCAGCACCAGATGTGGGCCGCGCAGCATTTCGGCTTCGATCGTCCCAATCGCTGGCTGACCAGCGGCGGGCTGGGCACGATGGGCTACGGGCTGCCGGCCGCGGCCGGCGCGCAGATCGCCCATCCCGAGGCACTCTGCATCGACATCGCCGGCGAGGCCTCGATCCTGATGAACATCCAGGAACTCGGCACGCTGGCCCAGTACCGCCTGCCGGTGAAGATCTTCATCCTCAACAACCGCTACATGGGCATGGTGCGCCAGTGGCAGGAGCTGCTGCACGGCAGCCGCTACTCGGAAAGCTACTCCGATGCGCTGCCGGATTTCGTGAAACTGGCCGAGAGCTTCCATGCCAAGGGGCTGCGCGCGACGAAGCTCGGCGAGCTCGACGGCGTGATTGCCGAGATGCTGGCCCATGACGGGCCGGTCGTCGCCGAGATCAGCGTCGACGAGTTCGAGAACGTCTTCCCGATGATCCCGTCCGGCGCGGCGCATAACGAGATGATCCTGGGTGCCGCACAGTCTTCTCAGGCCGCCGGCATCACCGAAGAAGGCATGATGCTCGTCTGACCCCATTCCCGGCTGCGCCGGGGCGGTCATCCGACGGCGATCCTCTGCGCGCCGGTGCTCACGGCCATCAAGGCCGCTCCGCTCCGGTGCTCGACGATCACCGCCGGGCGGCGCCCGCGGGGCGCCTCTGACTCACCCCGACACAGCCGAGAACGGGGCCCTTCGGGTTTTCCGTTGTTTTTTGAAAGACTTTTTTCCTATGCCGCCTGTCGAACAGCCTGTGGTCAATGCGGTCATCTCCGTGCTGGTGGAGAACGAGACCGGGGCGCTGGGGCGGGTGATCGGCCTGTTCTCGGGGCGGGGCTACAATATCGACAGCCTCACCGTCGCCCCCGTCGAGGACGGGCGCAACCGCTCGCGCATCAACATCGCCACCTCCGGCACGCCGATGATCATCGAGCAGATCAAGGCGCAGCTCGACCGGCTGGTGCCGGTGCACCGCGTCTCCGACCTCACCCAGGAAGGCCCGCATGTCGCGCGCGAGATGGCGCTGGTGAAGGTCGTCAGCTCCGGCGAGGCCCGTTCCGAGGCGCTGCGCATCGCCAACGCCTTCCGCGCCCGCCCCATCGACACCTCGGTCGAGAGCTTCGTCTTCGAACTCACCGGGGCGACCGACAAGCTCGACGCCTTCATCGAACTGCTGCGTCCGCTGGGCCTCGTCGAGGTCTCGCGCACCGGCATCGCCGCGATCGCCCGCGGCAGCCGGGTTCTGTAGAACACCAAGATTACATCAAGAGGGAAAACCACCACCATGCGCGTCTATTACGATCGCGATGCCGATATCGGCCTCATCAAGGCCAAGAAGGTCGCGATCATCGGCTACGGCAGCCAGGGCCACGCCCATGCCAACAACCTCAAGGACAGCGGCGTGACCGATCTCGTCATCGGCCTGCGCCCCGGCTCGTCGGCCATCGCCAAGGCCGAAGGCTCGGGCTTCAAGGTCCTGCCGCCGGCCGAGGCCGCCGCCTGGGCGGACGTGGTGATGGTGCTGACCCCCGACGAGGGTCAGGGCGACCTCTACAGGGAATCGCTCGAAGGCCACATGAAGCAAGGCGCCGCACTCGCCTTCGCGCACGGTCTGAACGTGCATTTCGACCTGATCGTGCCGCGTCCCGATCTCGACGTGTTCATGATCGCGCCCAAGGGCCCCGGCCACACCGTACGCTCCGAGTATCAGCGCGGCGGCGGCGTGCCCTGTCTGGTCGCGGTGGCGCAGAACGCGTCGGGCAACGCGCTCGAGATCGCGCTGTCCTATGCCTCCGCCGTCGGTGGCGGCCGCGCCGGCATCATCGAGACCACCTTCAAGGAAGAGTGCGAGACCGACCTGTTCGGCGAGCAGGCGGTGCTGTGCGGCGGCCTGGTCGAGCTCATCAAGGCCGGGTTCGAAACACTGGTGGAAGCCGGCTATGCGCCCGAGATGGCCTATTTCGAGTGCCTGCACGAGGTGAAGCTGATCGTCGACCTCATCTACGAGGGCGGCATCGCCAACATGAACTACTCGATCTCCAACACCGCCGAATACGGCGAGTATGTCACCGGCCCGCGCATCATCACGCCCGCCACCAAGGCCGAGATGAAGCGCGTGCTCGACGACATCCAGACCGGCACCTTCACCCGCAACTGGATGTTGGAGAACAAGGTCAGCCAGACCGGCTTCAAGGCCACCCGCCGCAAGCTCGCCGAGCATCCGATCGAGCAGGTCGGCGAGAAGCTGCGCGCGATGATGCCCTGGATCAGCAAGAACAAGCTGGTCGACAAGGCGCGGAACTGAGGACGCCGGGCGTTGCCCGGAACCCAGCGGGGGACGGTCGTCCCCTGCACCCCTCTCAGTTTTCGGTCAAACTCACGATCAGGTGCGTCAGCGCGTCGAGGACGGCGTCGCTGATCCGTGCCCCTTTGTCGGCGGACGCAAAGCTGGGTCGGCCGACGACGCCGCTGCCGCCGGATTGCGCCTTCATCGAGCGATACAGCGATGCCCGTCCGCCGCGCAGCATGTCGGCCGCCGCCCACTCATAGGTCTGCGGCAGCTCCGGATCGGCGATCAGCGCCCCGCGGACCTGCTTCGGCGACATATGCTGGATCAGCGAGGTCTCGAACTCGCACGCATGTCCCACCCCGCCCGCACCTGATTGGGTGATCCGCATTAGCGCCTCATGCGCCAGCGTCCACCAGGTGGCGAGCACGATCTGCGCTCCCGGCCAACGCGGCCCCAGCATCTCCACGATCACCTGCCCGATCGCCTGGTTGCCGCCATGCGAGTTGAACAGCACGATGTTGCGAAACCCCTGCCGCAGCACGCTGTCGATGATGTCGCTGACATAGGCGGCGAGTGTCGCGTGCGACACGCTCAGCGTGCCGCCGAAATCCATGTGATGCGCCGAGCAGCAGACGGAAACGCCCGGCAGGATCAGCACCCGTTTGTCCAGCGCCGCATCGAGGCGATCGAGGACATGCGCGCCGATCATCGCGTCGGTACCGACCGGCAGATGTGCCCCGTGCTGCTCGACTGCGCTGATGTTCATCACCAGCGGGACATCGCGCGGGAGTGCCGAGATCTCGGGCGAAGTCAGGTCGACCCAATTCATCGCTTCGCCGCCCACATCTCGATCTCGACCTGGAAGCCCGGCAGAAGTCCGGCCTGGACGGCGGTGCGCGCCGGGTAGGGCGGTGCGAAGACCTCCCGATAGACCGTGTTGAACCGCTCCCAGTCGGCCAGATCGGTGAGATACACCGTCACCTTGAACACATCCGACAGCGCCGCACCTGCCGCTTCGAGCTGAGCGCGGCAATTGGCCAGCGTGACGTGGGCCTGCGCCTCGATCGTCTCGCCGATCACCCGGCCGTCGGCATCGACCGGCGCCTGGCCGGAAATCACGAACAACCTTGCTCCCGCCGGCGTCTCCACCACCGGGGTATAGGGGCCGGCGGTGCGATGCTGGACCGTCGCCGCGGTTCGGAACGGCGCCTGCCCGGCCGAATGATGCGCCATGTAGCCGACGAACCCGGCGATCTTCCAGCCTCCCGCCTCGCGGCGGCAGACATATTGCGTGCGCCAGTTCAGATAGGCTGCGCCGCCGTCGCGTTGCGGCAGGAAGCCGTGGAATTTCTTCTGCGCGATGGCGAGGTCGCCGTCGATGTCGATCCGTTCCAGCCGGGTCGCGGCATGCAGCGCGGCCTGGGCGGTATCGGGCTGCGCCGTGCGTGCCGTGTCTTCGGCCTGCCGGGTCCACTCGTCCCGATAGGCATCGAGGGTGCCGAACCTGGGCTGCCACTGGTCCGGGTCGTCGGACAGGCGCGCATCGATGCCGAAGAAGCCGCTGTCGGAGAAATCATCCGCCACCATCGACCAGTCGCCGGCGAGGAAGGCCGCGATGTCGCGCGTCACCAGCATCTCCCAGATCGCGGCGCGATCGGGATCGTCGAACGGACAGGGCAGGGCGTCGGGCATTCTGGATCTCACGCAACGGGTGATGAAAGTCTTTGCCACTCAAACCGTCATTCCTGCAAGCAAGTTTCATTTTGCTTGCCTTGTATGCACGGGCGGTGCCTGACTGGTGGCTCACGCCCGTTTGCTGGAGCCTGCCACCGATGACGCCGCCCGATTCCCTGAGCTGTCTGGTGACCGGTGCCGGCGGCGATATCGGCCGTGCGATCACGGCAAGGCTGCTGGCCGGCGGCCATCGCGTGGCGGCGCTGGACATCTCGGTGCCCGCACTCGCGCGGCTCGCAGCCGCCCATCCCGAGCAGCCGCGCCTGCTGACGGCGCATGCCGATATCCGCGATCTGGCCTCGATCCGCGCCGCGTTGGAGGCCTCCGAGGCCGCGCTCGGGCCGCCCGACGTGCTGATCAACAATGCCGGCGGCGTCACAGCGCCCACGTTGCGTGCCACCAGCGAGGCGGATTGGCTGGCCGATATCGAGCTCAACCTCAACGGCCCGTTCCGCTGCATCCATGCGGTGGCGGAGGGGTTCGTCGCCCGCGGCCGCGGCACCATCCTCAACGTCGCCTCGGTCAACGGGCTCGGCGTGTTCGGCCACCCCGGCTACAGCGTCGCCAAGGCCGGGCTGATCCATCTGACGCGCTTCTGCGCCACTGAATACGGCCGCCACGGCATCCGCAGCGTCGCGCTCTGCCCCGGCACCGTCCGCACCCAGGCCTGGGAGGCCCGCCGCGCCGCCCAGCCCGGGATTCTGGAGGAGGCGATGCAATGGTATCCCTCGCGGGACATCAGCACCCCCGACGACGTCGCCGCCGCGATCGAAGCGCTGCTGAACCCATCGCTGCGCCTGATGAACGGTGCGGTGATCACCCTCGACGGCGGCCTGACCGCCGGCAGTGACCTCCTCGCCTCCGCCTTCACCGGCACGCCGCTATAGAATCCACCCCGCGTCCCCGAGAGGGGAATGTGTCTGGAATGGTGAGCTGGCGTGAGGCTTTCGAGCATCGCAGCGGAGCGGCCTTGCTGGCCGTGAGCAGCGAAGCGCAGAAAACGTGCGCCAGATCGCCGTTCCAGGCGCATTCCCTCAGAATTAGTCGCCGATGGGCTGGTGCGGGATCACCCCATGCAGGGCGGCGACCGAGGCGCGGGCGCGGGCGAGCGATTGATCGGCCTGTCTCTCCAGCAGGCTGGCGACGCGGAACGCGATCGCATCCAGCACGAACAGCTGCGCATAGCGCAGCGGGCTGGGCTGGAAGCGGTCGATCTCGCGGGCGGCCTCGGCGCCGATGCTGATGCGGGTGTCGAGCACCCGGCCGAGCGGGCTGTCGGTCGGGCAGATGCCCACGCAGCTCGCGCCGTAATGGCGGGCGAGCTCGGCGCTGTCGAGCAGCGAGCGCGGCCAGCCGGTTGACGAGATGAAGAACGCGACGTCGCCGCGGCCGAGGGTCGCGGCCGCCATGCGCTGCATGTAGCTGTCATTATAGGCGTTGCAGGCGATGTTGAGCCGGAATAGCCGGTTATGCGCCTCCTGGGCGATGATCGCCGAGCTGCCGCCGATGCCGAGGATCACCACGCGGCGCGCCTGCGCGATCGCTTGCGCGATCGTCTCGGCGGCGCGGTCGTTGGTGCCGCCGAAGGCGACGTCGAGCGCGTCGACCGCCGAAAGCCGCAGCAGCTCGCGGATCTCGGTCATCGACAGCCGGCCGGCTTCGCGCTCGCCATTGAGCAGCGCCTGGCGAACCTCCTCGCCCTCGCGCGTGGGCTCGCCGTTCTGGCGATGCTCGAGCTCGCGGATGGCGTGCTGGCGGAACTCCCGATAGCCGCTGTAGCCGAGCCGGACGCAGAACCGGACGATCGACGGCTCGCTTGCATCGGTCGCGGCCGAGATGTCGCCGAGCATGCCGTTGGCGAAGCGGGCGGGGTCTTCGAGATAGGCCTCGGCGAGACGCCGCTGCAGCCGGGACAGGCCCGGCATCGCCACCTGAATGCGTTGCGTGATCGTCTCCGGCGCCGCGCTCATGCCGCCGTGACCATGGCTGTGTGATCGATTCTGCTCATTGCCGCCGCAGGCTAGCACGGGCCGGTTTCGCCCGCGAAAGGGCACCGACTCGCCGGTGGACGGCGGATTGACCTGCCGGATGCGAGCCTTTTTACCGGCCCCGTCCGCGGAAATGGCGCTTCGCACGCCGCGTAGCAAACAGAAAAAATCTTTCATACGATTAGAAATGTAATTCCTTTATTGACTGACTTTCGTTCGTTCTGCGAAAAGTCGGCTATGTCACCGACGCAACGCAGCCCTGAGCCGCTGGTCATCACCGGTCTCGAGTTCACCTCTGTCGCGGTGCCGGCACATCCCGGCGTGATCAATTCCGATTCGCTCGCCAAGCCGCTGCACATGCTGCCGGTCGGCGGCAAATCGTCCTGGTCGGTGCAATTCGACACCCTGCCCAAATTCATCCTGCGCCTGCGCCTGTCGAACGGCGTCGAGGGGATCGGCGAGTTCTATCGCGATTGCGCGTGGCCGGTGATCACCTCGATCGCCGAGGGCCTGCTCGGCCTCGACCTGCGCGAGGTGCCGCTGCAGAAACTGCCGCTGCCGCTGTCGCGCGAATATGACGGCTTCGAGTGCGCGATCTGGGACGCGTTCGCCAAATCGGTGGGGCTGCCGCTGCATGCGCTGCTCGGCGGCAAGCTGCGCGATCGCGTCAAGGTCGCGTCCTGGTCCAGTCACCGTACAGACAACGAGGTCGGCGCCTGGGTCGCGCAGTATCAGCGCCAGGGCTACGACTGCATCAAATTCAAGGCCGATCTCGACGACGATGTCGTGCGCTGGTGCGAGGAGATCGCGCAGCACGCGCCGGGGATGAAAGTGATCTTCGATCCCAATCAGCGCTGGGAGAACGCGGCCTCCGTCAAGCCGATCATCCGAGGCCTCGAGCGGGTCGGCAACACGCTGCTGCTCGAGGACCCGATCCCGAAATGGATGCTGCAGGACTATGCCGACCTGCGCTGGTTCTCCTCGATCCCGATCACCCAGCATGTCTCGCTGCCCTACGTCTATCAGGGCCAGCGCGTGCATGACGTGCCGAACCTGATCGCGCATCGCGCCGTCGACGGCTTCAACTTCAACGGCGGGCTGGCGAAGTTCCAGCAGATGACGGCGACGGCCTCGTCGGCCAACCTGTTCTGCTTCCACGGCTCCGAGGTCGATCTCGGCATCCTCGAAGCCATGTATCTGCATCAGGCCGCGGCGGCGGAATGTTGCGTGTGGCCATCCGATATCTTCGGCCGGATGATCCGCGAACACGACCTGCTCGCCACACCGCTGCGCTTCGAGCCGCCCTATGCCGTGGTTCCCGAAGGCCCGGGCCTCGGCATCGTGCTCGATCACGATGCGATCGATCGCTATGCGCTCGAGCGCCACGAGATCGGCGAATTCTGAGCCAGCGTCACCGTCATCCGCCCGGCGGAGGACAATCTGCCAACGCGTATCCAGCATGGAAATCTGCCATGTCCCTGCGCCTGACCTTCGCTCCTGCCTGTCGCTCGGCCCTGTTCATGCTCGGCACGAGCAGCCTCTCCCATGTCGCGTTCGCACAGACCGCCACGCTTCCCGCCGTACCCGCCAAGGTCGCGAAGTCCGCTGCCGCTGCGACGCGGAATACCGACGAGAGCATCGTCGTGCGCGCCGTCACCATCCATTCCGCCAATGGCGTGACGGGAACCACGCCAGGCGGCGGCCTGCTGGCTCCGGAGACCGCGCCGAAGGCGCAGCAGACCATCACCCGCGATTTCATCGCCAAGCAATCCCCGGCCTCGGCGCCGATCTCGCTGATCCAGTATGTGCCTGGGGTGACGCTGTCGAACGGCGATGCCTTCGGCCAGTCCGACACCTCGTCGAATTTCTACATGCGCGGACTGAGCCAGACCTCGGTGGGATATACGTTCGAAGGCATTCCCGCCGCCGATCCGTCCGCCTACACGCCGTTCACCTCGCAGGCCTCGGATACCGAGAATATCGGCCGCCTGACGGTGCAGCCCGGCGTGGTCGATATCGACAACCCGGTCTACAATTCCGTCGCCGGCGGCATCCAGCAATACATGACCGATCCGGCGCGGACGTTCGGAGGTCAGATCGATCTCTCCTACGGCAATCACCAGTTCGCGCGCGAGTTCCTGCGCCTCGACAGCGGCGAGCTCGGCCGCAGCGGCATCACGGCCTTCGCCTCCTACTCCTACGGCACCAATGCGATGTGGCTGGGCCCGGGGCGGGAGCGGCGCTCGCATGTGGATGCGCTGGCGAAGAAGGAATGGGGCGACGGCAACGCAGCGCGCATCTTCCTGACCTACACACAGCAGAGCTTTCCGTTCCTGCAGAGCATCAGCCTCGCCCAGTGGCAGACGCAGGGGCGCTCGGCCGCCTATTACGAGCCGACCTACATTCCCGGCGACGGCGCCTACTGGAAGCTGAATGCCGAGGAACGCCATTCGGTGATCATCGGCGCGCCGCTCGACTTCACGCTCGGCTCCGGCCTGCATCTGCACACCGAGCCCTATTACGTACACCAGCACGGCGCAGGCAATGACGGGCAGCCACAGGCGGAGGAGGGCTATAACGGCACCCGCCCCACGGGCGACCTCAACATCCCGAACCCGGCCGATGACGGAACGGCTCTCGTGCTCGCCGTGGACAATTTCAACCAGCACACGACCGGCATCAACAACGTGCTGACCTGGGAGCGCGGCCACAACACCTTCAAGGCCGGCTGGTGGTACAACTACTACGACCAGTCCGAACGCGCGCCGTTCGCGGTGGTGGGCGATAACGGCGAAGGCTCGAACTACTGGGGAAAATACCCGATCCTCGACCAGTATGGCGATCCGCTGATGGTGTTTAACATCCATCTGATCCAGCAGGTCAACGCGCTGTTCGTTTCCGATACCTACCGCTTCCTGCACGACCGGCTGAAAGTCACCGCCGGGTTCAAATACGCGATGCTGACCTACCATTCGACCAATGCGATCCCGGGCGATCCCTACAATTACGGCCGCTCCGACGCGCAGCCGCTGCCGCAGCTGCTGGCCTCGTACCAACTCGCAACCCATGACCAGCTCTTCTTCAATGTCGGTACCGCGTTTCGTGAGCCGTCGGGGATCCTGACCTACGGCCAGCTCTGGGACGGCAACGCGCCGGTCGTCGACCAGCAGGCCTCGACCAACCTCAAGTCGGAGTATTCGATCTCCGAGGAGCTCGGCTGGCGGCACAGCGGGCTGGTCAACATCAACGCCTCGCTGTTCAACTACGACATGACCAACCGGCAGAGCTCGTATTCGACCTATGTCCAGGGCCGTCTGGTGCCGGTCGGTATCAATGCCGGCGGCCAGACCTCGCGCGGCGTGTCGATCGCGGCCGGGCTGCGGCCCTGGCATGGCTTCAGCCCCTACGCATCGTTCCAGTACCTGCATGCGACGTTGGGCAACAACCTTCCGCGCGGCACCGACTATGTGCCGACCAAGGGGAAATTTGCCATCAACACGCCGAAAATCACCGCCAATGTCGGCCTTTCCTACGATGACGGGCATTTCTTCGCCAACGCCTATATGAGCTATGTCGGACGGCAATACGCCACCTTCGTCAACGACCAGAGCATTCCGGGCTATGCGATCGGCAATGTCGGCGTCGGCTACCGTCTCGGCGATATCGGGCCGGCGCGCGCGCCGCAGATCCAGCTCAACATCCTCAACGTCACCGACAACAAATACCTCGCCGCCGGCGGCGGCGCCTACAACGCCAAACCGGTCAAGGGCCTGTTCGGCTCGACGATCAATCCGGGCACGCCGCTCTACACGGTCGGCGGCGGGTTCGGCCTGGTGGTTTCCATCGCCTCGGGATTCTGACATGCAGCGACACCATCCTCTCGCCCTGCTGCTGCTCGCCGGCCTCGCCGCCGCCCCCGCGCATGCCGACGAGAGCAGCGTCCTCGCGGCCGGGCCGGCGGCGGCCGGGCTCGACGCGGCCGCCGGCCATATCGGCGATGCCGCGCTGCGCCTGTCCTGGACGGTTCAGGATGGACATCTGGTCAGGCCGGTGTTCACCGATCTCGCCCATGGACGCGACGTCGAGCTGCTGCGTCTGTTCAGCATCGATCTTCCCGACGGGCGCCGTCTCGACACCGAGGCGCTGCGGCTGACCGCGCCGCCGAAGCTGTCGCAGATCGCACCGGACCCGCAGGCGGCGCGCGCCGCCGAGCGCCGCCACGGTCTCGCGGTGGATGCGGAGTTCGCAAGTCCAGACAACAGCTTTACCGTGCACTGGCGAGTCGAGCAGCGCGACGGCTCGCCCTATCTGCGCGAGATCGTGGCCCTGACGCCGCACAGGGCCGCACTGGCCATCCGCGACATCGCGCTGCTCGAGGCGCGCACCCAGACCGGCGAGGTGATCGGCGACACGCAGGGCTCGCCGATCCGGATCGACGACAGCTATTTCGGCGTCGAGGATCCGCTGTCGAGCACGCTCGCCTTCAACGGCAGCACGCGCATGACGCTGTCCCAGGCACTCCCGGTGCAGGCCGAGCATACGCTGAGCGTGTCGGCGGTCGCCGGCGTGGTGCGTGACGGGCAGTTGCGGCGCGACTTCCAGCTCTATGTCGAGGCGGAACGCGCCCATCCCTACCGTCCGTTCCTCGGCTACAATTCGTGGTATGATATCGGCTATTTCACGCCCTACACGCAGTCGGATGCCGAAAGCCGTATCCGCGCGATCGGTGATGCGCTCGTGCGCAGCCGTGGCGTGGAGTTGAACTCGTTCCTGTTCGACGACGGCTGGGACGACCGCAGCGGGCTGTGGCGCTTCAGTCATGATTTCCCGCAGGGATTCAAGCCGCTCTGCCATCTGGCTGCGTCCTACGGCGCCGCGCCGGGCGTGTGGCTGTCCCCCTGGGGCGGCTACGGCAAGCCGAAGGAGATCCGTGTCGCCAATGGCGCCAGACAGGGGCTCGAGGTTCGTGACGGCGGCTTCGACCTCTCCGCGCCGCATTACTACGACGTATTCCACCATGCGGTGATGGGCCTGCTCAACGACGACTGCATCAACCAGTTCAAGTTCGACGGTACCGGCAATGCCGACCATGTCGCGCCGGGCAGCGTGTTCAACAGCGATTTCGACGCGGCGATTCACCTCATCGCCGACATCTACGCCGACAGGCCCGACACCTTCATCAACCTCACCACCGGTACCTATCCGTCGCCGTTCTGGCTGCGCACGGCGGATTCCATCTGGCGCGGCGGCGAGGACGACATGTTGCGCGGCGTGGGCAGCAAGCGCCAGCGCTGGATCACCTATCGCGATTCAGACACCTATCGCGAGATCGTGGTCAAGGCGCCGTTGTTTCCGCTGAACTCGCTGATGCTGCACGGCATCATCTACGCGCAGAAGAACCAGCGCCTGAACACCGACCCCGACGGCGACTTTGCAGACGAAGTGCATTCCTTCTTCGCCACCGGCACCGACGAGCAGGAGCTCTACATCACCCCGGACCTGCTCAAGCCTGCCGACTGGGACGTGATCGCACAGAGCGCGAAATGGGCCCGGGCCAATGCCGATGTGCTGAGGGACAGTCATTGGGTCGGCGGCGATCCGGGGCGTCTGGAGCCCTATGGCTGGGCGGCGTGGACACCGGCCAAGGCGTTCCTCACCCTGCGCAACCCCGACCGAGCTCCGCGCGGGATCCTGATCGACCCAGGTCGGGTGCTGGAACTTCCCCGCGATGCGCCGCAAAGCTACGCCGTGCGGGCGCTGTGGTCGAAATCAAAGCCGCCGGCCATCCTGCAGGCCGATCACCCGGTGATCATCCAGCTCGCACCGTTCGAAGTGATGACCCTGCAGCTCACACCGCGATGAGGCGCCTGACGCGGCGCGGCGTGCTGGCGCTTGCAGCGCTTGCACCTGTCGCGGCAAGGGCAGCCGAGCCCACGCCCGACGGCGCGTCGCATCGTCTCGAGCTCGCGCCCGGCGGCTTCCGTCTCGACGGGGCGCCCTTCCGCATCCTCGCCGGCGAGATGCACCCCGCGCGCATCCCGCGCAGCGAATGGCCGGCGCGCATCGCCATGGCGCGCGCGATGGGGCTCAACACGATCTCGATCTACCTGATGTGGAACGCGATCGAGCCGCAACCGGGCGTGTTCGACAGCTCCGGCCGCCAGGACATCGCCGCCTTCCTGCGCCTGTGCGCGCAGGCGGGACTGTGGGTCTATCTGCGCCCCGGCCCCTATGTCTGTGCCGAATGGGATCTGGGCGGCCTGCCGGGCTGGTTGCTGTTCGATCACGATATCGCGCTGCGCACCCGCGACCCGCGCTTTCTCGCCGCCTGCGAGCGCTACATCGCCCATGTTGCGGCTGTGGTGCGCCCGTTCCTCGCCAAGACCGGCGGCCCGATCCTGATGACGCAGGTCGAGAACGAATATGCGAGTTTCGGCACCGATACCGCCTATCTCGCCTGGATCCGCGCCTGCTGGCAGCGTCACGGCATCACCGGCCTGTTCTCGATCGCCGATGGCCTGACGCAGTTGCAGCACGCCCGCACCGTGCTGCCGGATTGCGCGATCGGTCTCGACGGCGACGATGACGCAGCCGGCGTGGCCACCCTCGCTCCAGGTGCGACGGGATGGATCAGCGAGGCCTATCCGGGCTGGCTGACGCACTGGGGCGATGCCCGTTTCGCCTCGGCCGAATTCGATGCCGATCTGCGCCGGATCCTGGCCGCCCGCACCTCGTTCAGCCTCTACGTCGTGCATGGCGGCACCAATTTCGGCCTCACCGCGGGCGCCAATGCGAAGGCCGACGGCTCGGCCTTCCAGCCCGTCATCACCAGCTACGACTATGGCGCCCCGATCGACGAGACCGGCGCACCCACCGCGGCTTTCCACCGCTTTCGCGCGATGATCGCGCAATCGACCGGCCGCACCCCACCGCCGGTCCCTGATGCGCCGCCGATGACCGGCTTCGCGCCCGTGCCGGCCAGGCGCGCCGGCTCGATCCGGCGGGCCTGGCGCGACTGGCACCACAGCGACGATCCGATGAGCCTCGAGCGCGGCCAGCGCCAGAGCCTCGGCATGGCCCTCTACCGCACCACCATTCCCGCCGGCGCCGGCGGGGAGCTGCACCTGCCGATGGTGCGTGACCATGCGCGGTTCTTCCTCGACGGCGCCGATCTCGGCAGCCGCTCCCGCCTCGATCCGTCGGCCGCCCCGCTGACGGTCGCGCCGGCCGATCGCCCCCGCCGGCTCGACATCCTCATCGATACGTTCGGTCATGTCGGCTACGGGCACGCGCTCGGCGAGCACAAGGGCATCGAGGGCGCCGTGCATCTCGGCGCCCTGCGGCTGCGCGGCTGGGCGATGTCTGGCCTGCCCCTCGATGCAGCCTGCGTGGCTCGCCTGCACGCCCTGCCGCCGGAGGACGATGCGGCCGGCTGCCTGTTCGCCGCGCGCTTCACCCCCGATCGCCCGGGGGCCGGCACCTATGTCGACATGTCGGACTGGGAAAAAGGATATGTCTGGGTCAACGCGAATGCGCTGGGCCGATTCGACCGGCGCGGTCCGCAGCAGCGCCTGTTCTGCCCGGCCGAGTTCCTCCGGCCCGGCGGCAACGAGGTGCTGGTCCTCGACCTTCACCGGCCGGCGCCGGCGACCCTGCGCGGCAGGACACGCCTCGCCGGCTGAGTGAGGGTGTGTTGGAAAGTCCAGCACCGGCCCGCACCCCCGCCCGGCCACCCACGACAGTATGCTGAAATGGGTGGCCGGGCGGGGGTGCGGGCCGGTGCTGGACACGCAAACGGCCACCGACAACGAACACGAATAGGGAGACGACCGGGGTGGACGACACGCAGGCAACGACCGCGACGCAGGCCTCCCGCCTCGCGCCAATCCTGACCATCGGCGCGATCTTCTTCGTGCTCGGCTTCGTCACCTGGCTCAACGGCCCGCTGATCACCTTCGTCCGGCTCGCCTTCCAGCTCGGCGATGTCGGCGCCTTCGCGGTGCCCCTGGTGTTCTACATCTCGTATTTCGTCTTCGCGCTGCCCTCGGCTGCGGTGCTGCGGCTGACCGGGCTCAAGGGCGGCATCTCGCTCGGGCTGCTGGTGATCGCGGCCGGGGTGGCGATGTTCGGCGAATGCGCGACCTGGCGCGACTATCCGGGCGCGCTCGCCGGGCTGTTCGTCACCGGCGGCGGCCTCGCGCTGCTGCAGACGGCGGTCAATCCCTACGTCTCGATCCTCGGGCCGATCGAGGGCGCGGCACGGCGCATCGCGCTGATGGGCATCTGCAACAAGACCGCCGGCATCCTCGCGCCGATCGCGCTCAACCTGCTGGCGCTGCGCGATATCGGCGCGCTGGCCCGGCGCGTCGCCGCCGCTCCCGATGAGGGCGCGCGCGATGCGATCCTGTCGGCCTTCGCCGCCGGGGTGAGCCATTTCTACCAGCTGATGGCGGCGCTGCTGGTGGTTGCGGCTGTGCTGATCCCGCGCTCGCCTCTGCCGGCGCTCGACCCCGGGCAAGTCAACGCGGGGCGCGCCGACACCGGCGGTGCGGGCGGTCTTGCCGTGCCGCGGTTCTGGTTCGGCGTGGCGGCGCTGTTCGTCTATGTGGGTGCGGAGGTGATGGCCGGCGACGCGATCGGCACCTACGGCCAGGCCTTCGGCCTGCCGCTCGACCAGACCAAGTTCTTCACCTCGTTCACCCTGGCGGCGATGCTGCTCGGCTATCTGTGCGGTCTCGCCCTGGTGCCGCGCGTGCTGTCGCAGGCGGCCTATCTCGCCGCCTCCGCGGGGCTCGGCGTGGTGCTCACGCTGGCCGCCTGGGCGAGCACGGGCACCTTGTCGGTGCTGTTCGTCGCGGCGCTCGGCTTCGCCAATGCGATGATGTGGCCGGCGATCTTCCCGCTCGCCATCAGCGGGCTCGGCGCGGCCACGGCGCGCGGGTCGGCGATCCTGGTGATGGGCATCTGCGGCGGCGCAATCATTCCGCAGGCCTTCGCCTGGGCGAAACAGACCCACGACATGCAGGTGGTGTTCGCCGCCCTGATGGTCCCGAGCTACCTCGTCATCCTCGCCTTCGCCCTGTTCGCCTCCCGGCGCCTCACCAGCGCAAGATGAGCGGCAGCAGCAGCCGGCTGCCGATTGTGACGATCCCGAACGCGACACCATACCAGACCGCCAGATAGAGCGGGTCGTCGAACGGGCAGGCGAAGGCGAAGGCGAGCGCCCCCCAGCCGGAGGCCGAGATCCCGGCCGCCCAGGCGCTGCCGGCCAGGTCCACGCTCGCGCCGCGGCGCATCAGCACCCCGAGCGCGATCGCCACCGGCACCGCCAGCTCGACGATGGTGCGCGTACAGCGCAGCCCGCTCTGCGGTGCCAGCCGCCGCCACAGCGTCTCGCCGCCCGTCAGCCACGCGGTCTGCGCCGCATCCACCCCCCAGCCGGCGACCAGTACCGCCAGCACCGTGAGCACGATCACCCGCAGCCCGAGCCGCGGCGAGCGCGTCGGGTCGAGCGACAGCAGCGCGGTCGTCGAGCTGATCGCGATGATCGCCGTCAGCCCGGCCAGCTTCCACCAGAAGCTCGGCATGCCCATCGCATGCGGCATGTCGATCCGCATGTGGCCGGCACCGAGCAGCAGCGCGAGCTCGACACCGAACAAGGCGCCCAGCACCGCCATCTCCAGCCACGGGCGGCGACGTCGCACCGGCCGCAGACTGCCGGCCAGACGTTCGATCAGGAGGTCGTCCGGCCGGATTTCACTCGACATCGGCCTGCTCCCTCACCATCCGTCCCAACCGGGCGAGGCCCCGGTGGATGTTCACCTTCACCAGCGATTCGCTCTGCCCGGTCCGCATCGCCGCCTCCTCGATGCTGAACCCCTGCAGCTTGACCAGGCGGATCGCCTCCGCCTGCGCCGGACGCAGATGCGCCAGCAGACGTTCGAGCGCGTGCGCCGAGGTGACCTGTTCCTCGTGCCCCTCGACCGCGACATCGTCGTCGAGGAGCTCGGTCGGCGCGCTGCGCAGATGGCGCAGCCGGTCGATCCACTTGTAGCGCGCGATCGCCGCCAGCCACGGCCCGAACGGCCGTTCGGGCGCATAGGTGTGGCGCTTGAGATGCACGGCGAGCAGCGTGTCCTGAACCGCGTCGTCGATCATCCCGGGCGGCAGGCGGCGGGCAAAGTAGCGCCGCAGCCAGGCCGACGCCTCCGACAGCACGCGCCGGTAGGCCTGCGCGTCGCCGGCCTGCGCGGCGGCCATCCAGATGCTCCAGTCGGCCTCGGTCATGCGGGCGGGTGCGGGCGTTCAGCCCCCCATCTGCTGCGCGAGCACCGGCCGCTCCCGGTAGAGCTGCGGATAGATCGTCCGCAGGGCGGCGAGGCGCGGGGCGTCATAGGTCTCGATATAGGCGTTGCCGGGGTGCAGGGCAGCGAAATTCTGGTGGTAGCCCTCGGCGGCGTAGAAGCCGTGATCGGGCGCGATCTGCGTCGCGATCGGCCGGGCGAAGACATGGGCGGCGTCGAGCTGGGCGATATAGGCCCGCGCCGTCTGCGCCTGGGCCGGGTCGCGGGTGAACAGTATCGAGCGATACTGCGATCCCTCGTCGGGAAACTGGCCGTCGGTCTGGGTCGGGTCGAGGGCCACCGAGAAGAACACCTGCAGCAGGCGCCCATAGCCGATCCTCGTCGGATCATAGACCACCTCGACCGATTCCGCGTGGCCGGTGGTGCCGGAGCCGACGGTCTCGTACTGCGCATCGGCCCGCGTGCCGCCATCGTAGCCGGCCGTGGTGGCGATCACCCCGTCGAGATGCTGGAAGATGCTCTGCACGCCCCAGAAGCACCCCCCCGCGAACACCGCCGAGGCGCGGTGCGTGCCGGTGGCCGCCGGCTCCATCAGCGCGGGGGCGGGCAGGTGCAGCGGATGGCCCGATGACTCGGACAGCGTCTCGGCGCGCACCACGGCGGCGGTTCCGGCGAGCAGGGCGAGCGCGATGGCGGTGCCGCGAGCAGCGCGCAGCAGGGGAGAGCGGTCGGTCATGGCGATGGCTCCGAAAAAGGGGTTCAGGCCGGGGTGAAACCGAGGGCGGCGCCGTTCATGCAGTAACGAAGCCCGGTGGGTCGGGGGCCGTCATCGAACAGATGGCCGAGATGACCGCCGCAATGCGCGCAGTGGATCTCGGTGCGCTGCATGCCGAACGTAGGGTCGTCGGCCTGCTGCACGGCCTGCGGCAGGGCCTCGAAGAAGCTCGGCCAGCCGGTGCCGCTGTCGTATTTTGCGTGGCTGTCGAACAGCGCCTGCGTGCAGCCGGCACAGGTGAAGCGGCCGCTGCGATGCTCGTCGAGCAGCGGCGAGGAGAACGGTGCCTCGGTGGCCGCGTCACGCAGCACCGCATATTGGCGCGGGGTCAGCCGGCGATGCCATTCGGCATCGCTCAGCGTCAGCGCGAAGGCCGGGGTCGCGGCGCGGGGCGTGTGCGGCAGGACACGGGCGACGAGGGCCGCTGCGGCGGCAACGAGGCCGGACCGGCAGAGCGTCCGGCGGGTGGCGGTGTGCATGGAGTTCGTCTCCGGCGGGCCTCATCGCCCGCTCTGGACAGTCATTCGCGCCGGGCGGAGCGGCGGTTACAGCCGCGCAGAACTTCCCGCCCCCGGGCGACGTTCGCCGTGTAACCCGCAAGGCAGGCGGGTCGAAGATCGTGATGTCAGCAACACGTGACGGAGAGATGAGATGTCCATTCGCAAGATGATGACGGCCGGGCTGTGTACCGCGCTGGTCGCCGCCGGTTCCGGCACCGCGCTCGCCCAGCAGGCGACGCCGACCCAGCCCGGCACCCCGTCGACGATGGCGCCCTCGACCATGGCACCCTCGACCATGGCACCGTCGACGACCACCCCCTCGACCATGGCGCCGACGAAGATGGCGCCCGGCACCTCAGGCACGATGGCGCCGCCCGCCACCGGCGATTCGATGTCGAAGGGCACGATGACGCCCGACAGCATGGGCAGCATGTCGAAGCATTCCGGCATGGGCATGAAACATCACGGCAAGATGAAGGGCAGCATGGCCAAGCCCGACACCACCATGTCGCCGTCCGGCACTGCGGCCTCGCCGCAGCAGTAAGCCGCGCCGGCAACAAAAAGCCCCGGTCGCTCGCGCGGCCGGGGCTTTTTTCGTCGGATGAAGTCTGCCGGTCAGTCGGCGGCGAGTGCGAGGGCGGCGGATTTCGCCGCCATCTTCTTGGTGACGTGGTCTTCGAGCGCCTCGGACACCGAATCGGCGTGATTGGCGAAGATGTGGTCCGCACCGGCGAACACCCGGTAGTCGACGGTGACGTTCTTCTGGGTGTTGAGCTTCTCGACCAGCTTGCGGATGGCGGGCTCGGCGGCCAGCTCGTCATTGTCGCCGGCCACCATCAGCCCACCGCACGGGCAGGGAGCGAGGAAGCCGAAGTCAAA
Source organism: Endobacter medicaginis (assembly GCF_014192375.1). GTDB lineage: Bacteria > Pseudomonadota > Alphaproteobacteria > Acetobacterales > Acetobacteraceae > Endobacter > Endobacter medicaginis. The sequence continues at coordinate 114,338 of NZ_JACHXV010000003.1, forward strand.
ATACCCGGCCGGCGGGGCGACCGAGATCCAGCCCGAGATCTCCGGCCGGCGCATCAGCAGCTGCATGCCGACGAAGGCGCCGAACGAATAGCCGGCGATCCACAGCCCGGAGCTGTTCGGATTGACCATCTGCATCCAGTCCAGCGCGCCGGCCGCGTCCGCGATCTCGCCGATGCCGCCGTCATACTTGCCCTGGCTGCGCCCCACCCCGCGGAAATTGAAGCGCATCACCGAGAAGCCGAGCTTCTCGAAGCTGCGATACATCGCATAGGTGATGCGGTTGTTCATCGTCCCGCCATGCAGCGGGTGCGGATGCAGGACCAGGGCGAGGGGAGCGTTGCTCTGCTTGGAGTGGTGATAACGACCTTCGAGCCGGCCATCGGGACCGGCGAACATCACCTCGGGCATGACTGGGAATTCTTTCGTTGTAGATTATTGCTGGGCCTGGATCACGACATGATCGGTGATCGGGCGGGGAGGGGCGATCCGGTAGCGGTGACCGGCGCGGTCGTGGCCGCCCTCAGGCGGTCGGCAGGCGGGTGACGAACAGCGCGCCGGCCTGCGGCACGAAAAGAGCCCTCGCCTGCGGCATGAAGAAGCCGGCAGCCCTGCCTCGAAGGCGATGCGCGCTGTAAATGAACATCGGTCGAACGATCTCCCGTCTCCCGCAGCAAACCGGGACTGTCGGGGCCGCTGATAGCCTGCGAGCCGGGACCGATCCACGCTGCGTCAGGGTTTTATAGGGATCGGCCTTCGGAATTTCCATTATATTCTCCCTCATCCGGCTCGGAACCGGGCCCTCGCGCCCCATATGCCGGTCATCGGAGCGGTGTCGAGGATGTCCGGGGGGCGAGAGGCGGGTGGTTGAGCGCGAGATCTATCTGGACGCCAATGCCACCGAGCCGCTGCGGCCGCAGGCGCGCGCCGCCCTGCTCGACACTCTCGATCTCGGGGTGGCGAATCCGGCCTCGGTACATGCAGCGGGACGGCGCGCGCGGGCCATGCTGGAGGCGGCGCGGGCGCGGGTCGCGGCCCGCTTCGGACTCGCGCTGGGCCGCGGCGGCGGGCAGGTGGTGTTCACCTCCGGCGGCACCGAGGCCGATACGCTCGCCCTGTCGGCGCGTCGCACGGGGATGGCGCCGCCGGCCCGCATCATCCTCGGCGCCACGGAGCATCCGGCGCTGCGGGCGGCCGCACCCAGGGCGGAGCTGTGCCCGGTCGGCAGGGACGGCCGCGCCGACCCGGAGGTGCTGGAGCGGATGCTGTCGGCAGGGCCGCCCGGCACCGCGCTGGTCGCGCTGATGGTGGCCAACAACGAGACCGGGGTGCTGCACCCGCTCGACGCGCTGTCGGCGGTGGCGCGTGCGCATGGCGCGCTGCTGCATCTTGATGCGGTGCAGGCGGCGGGCCGGCTGCCGCTCGATCACGTCTTCGGGCGATGGGGGGCCGCGAGCCTCGCCCTGTCGTCGCACAAGCTCGGCGCGCCGGCGGGGGCGGGTGCGCTGCTGCTCGGTCCGGGTGTCGACATCGTCCCGATGCAGCCCGGCGGCGGCCAGGAAGGCGGCCTGCGCGGCGGCACCCAGCCGCTGGCGTCGATCCTGGCGATGGATGCGGCCCTGGCGGCCTGCGATCCGGACCGCGCCGCCGCTCTCGGCGTGCTGCGCGACCGCATCGAGCAGGCGGCGCGTGCGGCGGGGGCGGTGATCTGCGGCGCCGGTGCGCCCCGCCTGTCCAACACCACCTGCATCGCCCTGCCGGGCCGGCCGGCGCAGACCCAGCTCATCGCTCTCGACATGGCCGGTTTCCGCGTCTCCGCCGGTGCCGCGTGCAGCTCCGGCAAGCTCGGCCCGAGTCCGGTGCTCGCCGCGATGGGGCTCGGCGCGCTCGCCTCCGAGGCGATCCGGGTCTCGCTGCCGTGGACTGTCACCGAAGCCGAGGTGGCGGCGTTCATTGACGCCTGGCAGGCGATGGCCGCGCGCCGGCCCGCACCGGTGCGGGCGGCCTGAACGATGCGCATCGGCGAGCTCATCTATCTCGACCACCAGGCGACCACGCCGTGCGATCCGCGGGTGGCCGAGGCGATGGCGCCGCTCTGGGGCGCGGACTTCGCCAATCCGCACAGCGCCGACCACGCGCCGGGCCGCGCCGCCGCCGCGCGGGTGGAGCAGGCGCGTGCCGAGATCGCGGCCCTGGTCGGCGCGCAGCCGCGCGAGATCGTGTTCACCTCCGGCGCCACCGAGGCCAACAACCTGGCCATCAAGGGGGTGGCGCGCCACGCCCTGCGCACCGGCGATCCGCGTCGGCGCATCATCACCTTCGCCACCGAGCATGCCTGCGTGCGCGAGAGCGTGCGCGATCTCGCGGCCGAGGGGTTCGAGCCGGTGATCCTCGGCGTCGGCGCCGACGGGCTGCCCGATCCCGAGGCGCTGCACTCTGCACTGGCGGTGCCGACGCTGCTGGTCAGCGTGATGGCGGTCAACAACGAGACCGGTGTGGTCGCCGACATCCCCGCTTTGGCCGCGCTGGCGGCACGGGCGGGGGCGGTGCTGCACTGCGACGCCGCACAGGCCGCCGGCCGGGTGGCGATCGACCTGAACGGCGCCTTCTCCGAGGTCGGGCTGCTGTCGCTGTCGGCGCACAAGATCCACGGCCCCAAGGGCATCGGCGCGCTGTTCGTGCGCCACCGGCCACGCGTGCGGCTCGCGCCGCTGCTGTCGGGCGGCGGCCAGGAGCGCCTGCTGCGCTCAGGCACGCTGCCGACGCCGCTGGTGGTGGGGTTCGGCGTGGCGGCAGCACTGGCACGCGCGGAAGGGGCGGCGGACGATGCGCGTGCCGGCGCGCTGTGCGCACGGCTGCTCGAAAGGCTGTCGGCACGGGTCGGGCCGGTGATCGTCAACGGCAGCCGCCACGCGCGGATCGGCGCCAATCTCAACATCAGGCTGCCCGGCCTGCCGGCGCGCGCGCTGCTGGCCGCGGCACCGGGGCTGTGCGCCTCGCGCGGTTCCGCCTGCGGCAGCGGCGAGGCGGGCGACGAGGCGGGCTCGCCGGTCCTCGCCGCGATGGGGCTCGACCGGCGCGCGCGCGCCGAGAGCCTGCGCCTGTCGCCGGGCCGGTTCACCACCGTCGAGGACATCGATGCCGCCGCGTCGTTGCTGGAAGCGGCCTGTACCCATAACGATCACGTCGCCGTGAGCACAGACCGGCCGCCTCGTTAACATTTCGTTCAGTTCGGGCGGCCTTTGCTCATCGCCGGTAACGTCCGGTGGGAGCGTGCGAGATGGTGGGATTCATGTCGGTCGGATCGGTGGCGATCACCGATCTGACCAAGGCGATGGTGACGGCGGCCGCGGAGCCCGCACCGGGTGTGGCGACCTTCGAGGCGGCGATCGCCTCGGTCAACGATCCGATCCACCCCCAGGCGGGCCTGCGCCTGCTGACGGATGCGTCGGGTCACGCACTCACCATCGCCACCGCCTCCGGGGTGACAGCCGCGGCCTTCATCGACGGCCACGACAACCTCATCGTCACCTACCAGGGCACCACTTCCGACGCGCAGATGGCGCTCGACGAGCAGATCGCCGCCGGCAACGGCAATGCCGCGGGACTGGCCGATGCGGTCAGCTTCTACAGACGCGCGGTGTCCGCGGCGCATGCGGCCGGGTTGTCCACCTTTCACGCCGCCTATGTCACCGGCCACTCGCTCGGCGGCTCTCTCGCCTCCTATGTCGCGGCCCAGACCGGGGCGGGCGGCATGGCCTTCGCCTCCACCGGGGTGATCGGCTACCATGCCGGCAGCACGCCGGCGGCCAATTTCACCACCTGGCTCGAGCGTGGTGACCCCTGGGCGCAGTTCGGCACCGACACCGCCGAGGCATCGGTGGTGGCGCGCAACGGTGTCGCGATGGACCATTACGGCACGGTGATCGAACTCGGCAGCACGGCCGACCAGTCGGGCATCAATGCCATCGTCTCTGCCGCCGGCTCGCTCTCGCCGGCGCAGATCCTCGGTGCGCTGGCGGGCGGCGGCACCGCCGCGCAGCAGGCCCAGGCCCAGGCGCTGATGAGCCGGTTCGACGACGCGCTCGGCCGGTACCACCCCCTCGGCGGCTATGAGGGAGCGATCGCGGCCCTGCCCGCCGCGACCGGCGCGTTCGCCGCCACCAGCCTGTCCGCGATCGCCACCTCCGCATTGTCCGCCCTGCCCAGGCTGGTAAACGAGCTGCCGGGGCTGCTGCATGCCGGCAGCGTCGCCTCGGCGGAAACCATGTTCGCCAGGGACTTCCCCGATCTCGCCGGCGAACTCGTGCGCCTCACCCATGCCGCCAGCCTCGGCGCGGCGGTCGATCTGATGGGCGCGCTGGTCTCCGCTCCGCTGCCCTATGCCGGCGCCGGAGCCAAGGTCGCCTATGTGGTGGAACAGATGGTGCAGGCCGGCCTGTCGGTCCACAGCGTGCCCACGGCGACCGCCAGCCTCGCCACCCAGCATATGATGGCCGCGCTGGTGCATGGCTGAAGATGGCGGGAAAACTTGCGCCCGCCGACGGGAGGCATTACCTGACGCGCCATCCAGCGAGACGCAAACCGATCCGTTGACCGGCATCTGGCGTGCCTGTCTCGTCACCGCCACCCCCAGCAGGACGGACAGCGATTTCCATTATGCCGAAGATGACCTTCATCGAGCGTGACGGCACCCCCCGCGAGGTCGACGCGCCTCTCGGCCTGTCGGTCCTGGAGATCGCGCATCGCAACGACATCGATCTCGAGGGCGCCTGCGAGGGCTCGCTCGCCTGCGCCACCTGCCATGTGGTGGTCGATCCCGCCTGGGCGCCGAAGCTCGCCGAGCCGACCGAGGACGAGGAAGACATGCTCGACCTCGCCTTCGGTCTGGAGAAGACCTCGCGCCTGGGTTGCCAGATCGTCATCACCGAGGCGCTCGATGGCCTGACCGTGCGCCTGCCGAAGGGCGGCTGAGCACCATGCGTGTCCTGGTCGCGATGTCGGGCGGGGTCGATTCGTCGGTCGTCGCCGGGCTGATGGCGCGGGCCGGGCACGAGGTCATCGGTGCCACGCTCCAGCTCTACGACCAGGGCCGCAGCCTTGCCCGTGGCCGCACCTGCTGTGCCGGCAGCGACATCGACGATGCCCGCCGCGCCGCCGCCACGCTCGGCATCGCGCATTACGTCATCGACGCCGAGGCGCGCTTCGCCGAGACGGTGATCGGCCGCTTCGCCGATGCCTATGCGCAGGGCGAGACCCCGGTCCCCTGCATCGCCTGCAACCAGGGGGTCAAGTTCACCGACCTGCTCGGCATGGCGCGCGAGCTCGGCTGCGATGCGATGGCCACCGGACATTACGTCCGCCGCGTCGACGGTCCTGGCGGCGCCGAGCTGCACCGCCCGCGCGATGCGGCGCGCGACCAGAGCTGGTTCCTCGCCGCCACCACCCGCGACCAGCTCGACTATCTGCGGTTTCCGCTCGGCGATTACCCCGACAAGGCGACGGTGCGCGCCGAGGCGGCCGGCCTCGGGCTCGACATTGCCGACAAGCCCGACAGCCAGGACATCTGCTTCGTCCCCGATGGGGACTATGCCGCCCTGGTCGGCCGCCATCGCCCCGAGGCGCTCGAGGGTGGCGAGATCGTCGATCGCGAGGGCCGCGTGCTCGGCCATCACGAGGGCATCGCCCGCTACACGATCGGCCAGGGCCGCCGGCTGGGGCCTGCGGCGATGGTGGCCGGCGAGCGTCAGGCGGTGATCGAGGTCGATGCGCCCCGCCGGCGCATCGTGGTCGGCCCGCGCGGACATGCCGGGCGCGACCGGCTCGCCCTGCGCGCGATGAACTGGCTGATCCCCGTACCGCCCGCGACCGGTCTGGAGGCGGAGGTGCAGTTGCGCGCCAACGAGACGCCACGCCCGGCGCGGATCGTGCCCGGCGATGGCGGCGCGGCGGAGGTCGAGCTCGCCGAGCCCGCCCTCGCCGCACCCGGCCAGGCCTGCGTGATCTATGCGGGCGGCAGGGTTCTGGGTGGCGGGTTCATCGCCGCCGCCCCGCCGGCCGGGCTGACCCGCTCGACCACATAGAGCGGCCGGCGCTTGGCCTCGTTGAAGATGCGGCCGAGATACTCGCCGATCACGCCCAGCGTGATGAGCTGCACCCCGCCGAGGAACAGCACCACGGCCATGATCGACGGATAGCCCGGCACCGGGTTGCCGTAGAGCAGGGTGCGCGCGATGAGCTGGCCGCCGAACAGCATCGCGAACAGCGCCACCGCGAGGCCGAGATAGGTGGCGAGCTTGAGCGGTGCCACGGAGAATCCGGTCACCCCCTCGAGAGCGAAGTTCCACAGCTTCCAGTAGTTGAAGCTGCTGGTGCCGCCGGCGCGCGGCGCGCGGTCATACAGCACCTCGCGGGTGGAAAAACCGACCCAGGCGAACAGCCCCTTCATGAACCGGTGATGCTCGCGCAGCGGCAGCAGCGCATCGAGCGCGCGCCGGCTGATGATACGGAAATCGCCGCTGTCGACGGGGATCTGCACCTTGTCAGTGAGTCGCGCCATCACCCGGTAGAAGGCCGCGGCGGTGGCGCGCTTGGCGAAGGATTCGCCCTGCCGCACCCGTCGGCGCGCATAGGCCATGTCCACACCGTCGCGCCAGGCCGCGACCAGCTCGGCGATCAGCTCCGGCGGGTCCTGGAGATCGGCATCGATGACGATCGCCGCCCCGCTGGCGCGCACCTGGTCGAGCCCGGCGGTGAGCGCGATCTCCTTGCCGAAATTGCGGCTGAGATTGACGTAGCCGACATGGGAATCGGCCGCTGCCAGCGCCTCGATCACGCCGAGTGTTGCGTCACGCGAGCCGTCATTGACGTAGATCACCTCCCAGGGCGCGCCGATCCGCGCCATCACCGCCGCGAGCCGGGCATGGAAGGCGTCCAGCACCGCGCTTTCATTGAAACACGGCACCACCACGCTGAGTTCGGGCCGCGCATCGGCAGCGATCGAGTCGGAGGCGGGCAAGCAGGTCGGTATCCGGTCGAAAGGGTGGGGTTGCGATAGCAGAGTCCGCCCTCGGGCGACAGAGCCTCAGCGCGCGCGCCCACAAGCAGGCGGCGAGACCCACGGCCAGCAGCAGCGGTATGAGGCTGAACAGGCCGATGATGACATGGCCGAGCGTGACGAGGGCCAGGATCGGGCCGATCCAGACCGACCAGCGTCCACGCACGATCAGCCGCAGGCACCAGGCGAACAGCCACGGCGTGAGTGACAGGGCGGCGAATTCGGAGACGGCGCTGCGGACGAGCCAGTCGGTCGTCGCGTAGTTGCAGGATACGACGAGCGCGCCCGCGGTGATCCCTGCCAGGAGATCCCGCTGTCCGGTGACTTCCCGCACGGCCCGATCGGCCCCGAGAAACGCGACGATCATGAACACGGCCAGGGCGGCACACATGGCTGCCTTGAGGCTGCCGGTCAGGGCCAGTCCCGCGGCGGCGACATAGTAGAACGACTTGTTGTAGAGGGCGGGGGCGGGCGAGCCGAATCCCCACTGCTCCGCCGTCGACCATGAGACCAGCGGATGGCCGAGCCGCCACTGGCCGAGAAAGGCCGGAATACGGGTGAAATCAAGCAGCCCGTTATGGTTGGACGGCCAGCCCGGGTGGATCGCGACGGGTGCCAGCAGAACGGCCGCACAGGTCACGGATGCGAGTGCCATCCACAGGTGATCGGTGCCTCTGCGGCGCGAGGCAGGGTGCGGCGTGGGGGGCAGGGTCATGCGGCGCGCACTATCTCCATCAGGCGGGGGGTGCTTTATCATCCCGCCACGCCATTGTCGCGGATCCGGCCGGCCTGCCGGGTTGATCTGGCCGTCCGCGGGGGGAGAAGAAGCACCATGAACAGGCTGGTGATCGGAACGCAGCGCTATTCCTCGTGGTCGCTGCGCGGCTGGCTGCCGGTGATGATGGCCGGGCTCGAGGTCGAGGTGCAGGTGATCCGGCTGGAGGCCGGGCCGAGTGCCGCGATCGCGCAGGAGACGCCATCGGGCACGGTGCCCTATCTCGAACATGATGGCGCGACGGTGTGGGACAGCCTCGCCATCGCCGAATACTGCGCCGAGCTCGCCCCCGGCCTGTGGCCCGAGGACCGCATCGCGCGCGCGGCGGCGCGCTCGGCGGCGGCCGAGATGCATGCCGGCTTCCGCGCCCTGCGCATCGCCCTGCCGATGAACACCGGCCGCGCCGAGGGGCCGCGCACCCCGATCGATGCGGCGGTGAGGGCCGATATCGGCCGTCTCGGCGCGCTCTGGGCCGGCTTGCGCGCGCGGTTCGTCGGCGCGGCGGCGGCCGGCCCCTACCTGTTCGGCGAATTCTCCCTCGCCGACGCAGCCTTCGCGCCGGTGGCCCTGCGCCTCGACCGCTACCAGGTCGCACTCGACGCCGATGCGGGCGCCTATGTCGCGGCGGTGCTGGCGCATCCGCTGATGCAGCGCTGGTGCGCCGAGGCGGCGGCCGAGCCGGAGAGCTGGCGGCTGGAGAAATACGAATCGATGTGAACGGCGCCGTGCCGGACACCATCGCGGCCATCGTGCTGCCGCAGCGCGAGCGCTACGAGAGCGCGGCGGCGGGCGCGATCGCGCTCCAGGTCAGCCGGCTGGCCGGCCCGCAGGACTGGGTGCTCGGCACGAAGGTCGACGGCGAGGCGCTGCCCGGCGGACGCTTCGTGCCGGTCACCCTGCGCGGCTTCGGGCTGACCCCGGCCGCGCGCTATGCGCATGCGGTGGCACGCACGCTGCGCCGGCTGCCGCGCCCACCGGCCTGCATCGAGGTGCACAACCGGCCCGAGATCGCGCTGCATCTCGCCCGCCTGCTGGGGCGGCAGTTCCCGGGCCGCCTGGCGCTGTTCCTGCACAACGACCCGCAATCGATGCGCCGGGCCGACACGCCGCGTGCGCGCGCGGCCCTGCTGCGGCGCATGGCGGTGGTGTGCGTGTCGGACTGGCTGCGCGGGCGCTTCGTCGAGGGGCTGGCGGCGGATGCGCCGGTCGCGGTGCTGCATAACGGGCTCGATCCCGCCGCCCTGCCCGCCTCGCTGCCGGTCGATGCGCGCGACCCCGTGCTGCTGTTCGTCGGGCGCACGGTGGCCGACAAGGGCGCGGACGTGTTCGTCGAGGCCTGCGCGCGCGCGCTGCCGGAGCTGCCGGGCTGGCGCGCGGCGATGCTGGGCGCCGACGGGTTCGGGGCCGGGGCGAAACAGACACCTTTCATGGCCTGGCTGCGCGACGCCGCCCCGCGCGCCGGCGTGGAACTGCTCGGCTACCGTCCGCACGACGCGACCCTGGCCGAGATCGCCCGTGCCGCGGTGGTGGCGGTGCCGAGCCGCTGGCCGGAACCGTTCGGACTGACCGCGCTCGAAGCACTGGCCTGCGGGGCGCCGCTGGTGGCGAGTGCCACCGGCGGCATGGCGGAGATCGTCGGCGGCGGCGAGGTGGACGGCGCGCTGCTGGTCGCGCCGGGCGATGCGGCCGCCCTCGCGGCTGCCCTGCTGCGGCTGGCCCGCGATCCGGATCTGCGCGCCCGGCTGCAGGTCGCAGGGCTGGCCCGCGCGCAACACTTCCACATCCGCCGCCACCGTGCGGCGCTGGTCAGGCTGCGCGACAGCCTGTATGGCTCGGCCAGATCCTGGTCGGTAGGAACATATTGAAATTGAAACAGAACCCGCACCGGCCCCGGTGGGGTTGCGTGGTGCGGCGGTGAACACCATGCCGATGGTCGGCGCAGCACGGTCTTTCCTGCCCAGGGTCGCCACACAGGCGCCGGGCCGTCTGGCGCGCCGGATCGCCCGCGGGCTGGACGCGATCAGCCTGCTCGCGCTGCTGGCGGTACCGCTGTTCCTGACCCATTTCCGCGGCATCGCCGAGGCGCTGATCGACGTGGTCGCGGTGGGGCTGCTGCTGCGCTCGGCGCTGCGGCGCGACTTCGCCTGGGCCGCCAGCACGACCTTCGCGCTGACGCTGCTGTGGTGGGCGTGGCTGGTGGTGTGCTCGATCCCTGTCGCCGGGCTTGGCCAGGGCGGCGGACATTCCTTCGTCCAGGCGCTGATGACGATTCGCTTCCCGGTCTTCGCCTTCGCCCTCCCGGGGCTGCTGCGCACGCGCCGGCGGCGGGCGTGGCTGGCCGGGATCGTCGCGGGATGCTGCCTGTACATGCTCGCGCAATGCGCGTTGCAGATGGTGACGGGCCACAACCTGTTCGGCACGGCGCGGTATCCGGATGGCTCGCTGACCGGACCCTACCGGCAGCCGCGGGTCGGGCCGGTGCTGTCGCGGCTGATCTTCCCGGTCATGCTGCCGGCGTCGGTGTGGCTGCTGGTGACGGCCGGGCGACGGCGGGGCGTCGCACGGGTGGGGTTGTCGGTGCTGGCGGCGGCATCGGTCGTGCTGCCGGTGCTGATGATGGTAATGGTCGGCCAGCGCATGCCTCTGCTGCTGACGGTGCTGGGGCTGCTGGTGGCCGGGCTGATGATCGCGCGGCTGCGGCTGGTGGTGCTGCTGGGCTGCCTGCTCGCCCCGGTGGGGGTGGCGGCGAGCGCGGTGATCGCGCCGCCGGCCTTCCATCACCTGGTGACGGTGTTCTGTGCGCAGATCGCGCATTTCCCGTCCTCCGCCTATGGCCGCATCGCCTGGCGCGCGGTGGTGATCGCGCACGAGAACCTGTTCACCGGTCGCGGTTTCGACGGGTTCCGCACCGGCTGCCCGATGCCGGTCTACTTCCAGGGCCTGTTCGGGGCCGATGGCGGTGGCGCGCGCATCTGCGTGCAGCACCCGCACAACCACTACCTCCAAGCCGCGACCGATGCCGGGCTGCCGGGGCTGGTGCTGTTCTGCGCGATGATCCTCGCATGGCTGATGGCGTGCGGTCGCGGGCTGGTCGGCCGTCCGGCCCGCGCCTTCCGGCGCCTGCACCCGATCTGGCAGGCCTGGCGGGTGGGCCTCTTCGTCGCCCTGTTCATCCATGAATGGCCGATCGCCTCGACCTCCGCCTTCACCAACATGCCGCTGGGCGGGTGGTTCTTCCTGCTGCTGGGGTTGGGATTGACCGGGCGGCAGGCCTATATGCAGGCGATCGGACAAACCAACAGGCCGGAGGCCGCTTTCTGATGTCCAGCAGCATCGAGACTTCCGAGACCGCGACGGCCGCGCCCGCGGCTTCGGACCTGGTGCCGGTCACGGTGCTGACCGGCTTCCTGGGTGCGGGCAAGACCACGCTGCTCAACCACATCCTGACCGCCCAGCACGGCCGCCGCTATGCGGTGGTGATCAACGAATACGGCGAGCTCGGCGTCGACGGCGACCTGGTCGTCGACGCGGATGAAGAAGTGTTCGAGATGAACAACGGCTGCATCTGCTGCACCGTGCGCGGCGACCTGATCCGCATCATCGGCGGGCTGATGAAGCGCCGCGGCCGCTTCGACGGCATCATCGTCGAGACCACCGGGCTCGCCGATCCCGCCCCCGTCGCCCAGACCTTCTTCGTCGATGACGGGGTGCGCGCCCGCACCCGGCTCGATGCGGTGGTCTGCGTCGCCGACGCACTCAACCTGCCCGCCACCCTCGACGACAGCCCCGAGGCCGAGAACCAGATCGCCTTCGCCGACGTGATCGTGCTCAACAAGACCGATCTGGTCGACGCCCCGACGCTGGAGGCGGTCGAGGCGCGCATCCGGCGGCTCAACCCGCTCGCCCGCCTGCACCGTGCCGAGCGCGGCCAGGTGGATGTGGCGGGCATTCTCGACCAGGGCGGCTTCGATCTCGGCCGTGCGCTGTCGATCGCGCCGGATTTCCTTGAAAACGACACCCACAGCCATGATTCCGACGTCCGCAGCATCAGCCTGACCGTCGACCAGCCACTCGACGAGGCGAGGTTCCAGGCCTGGATCGGCGCGATCCTCGCCGAGCAGGGCGGCGACATCCTGCGCGCCAAGGGCATCCTCGACATGAAGGGCCATGCCGAGCGCTTCGCCTTCCAGGCGGTGCACATGATGGCCGATGGCGGCTACATGGCGCCCTGGCGCGACGACGAGCCCCGCGTCAGCCGACTGGTGTTCATCGGCCGCAACCTCAACCGCCCGCAACTGCGCCGCGGCTTCGAATCGACCCGCGCGGCATGAGCGAGAGCGACGCCCTCGATCGCGCGCTCAACGACTCGAGCCTGCTCGCGATGCGCGGGCGCGCGTCGAGCGCCCAGGCGCCGATCACCGCCACCGCCTTCCTGCCTGACGGCTCCGCCTGCGCCTTCGCCGATGGCGACGGGGTGCTGCATCTGACCAAGCGGCAGGCCGGAACCTGGCCCGATCCCGCGTCGTGGCGCGCGGTCGCGGTGCATGACGGCCCGGTGCTGTCGCTCGCCGCCCTGCCGGAAGGCTTCGCCAGCGGCGGCGACGACCAGCGCCTGTGCCTGACCCCGCCTGCCGGCGAGCCGGTGCTGATCGACAAGGCGCGCGGCTGGGTCGGCCATCTCGCCGCCTGGCTGCCGGCGCGGGCGAAGGGGGCCGAGCGGCCGCTGCTGGCGGTGGCGCGTGGCAAATCCGTCGAGGTGCGCGACGACACCGGCCGGCTGCTCAAGACCTTCGCCCACGCCTCCACCGTCGAGGGCGTCGCCTTCGATCCGAAGGGCAAGCGGGTCTTCGCCGCCCATTACGGCGGGCTGTCGGTGTGGTTCATCCACGCCAAGTTCGATTCCGTGCGCCCGCTGCTGTGGAAGGGCAGCCATCTCGCGGTCGCCGTGCATCCGGCCGGCGAGGCGGTGGTCAGTGCGATGCAGGAAAACGCCCTGCATGGCTGGACCCTGCCGGCGGCCGGCAACCTGCGCATGGCGGGCTACCCGGCCAAGCCGCTGTCGATGGCGTTCTCGCGCTCCGGCCGCTGGCTGGCGAGCTCGGGCGCGGATGCGATCGTGCTGTGGCCGTTCTTCGGCGGCGGACCGGCCGGCAAGGCACCCAAGGAGCTCGCCCAGCTTCCCGGCCGGCTGGTCACGCGCGTCGCCTTCCACCCCGTCGACGACATCGTCGCCTGCGGCTACGACGACGGCACCGCCGTGCTGGCCGAGCTCGACGGCGAGCGCCTGCTGCCGATCTGCGGCCCCAAGGCCGGTCTCGGCCCGGTCTCGGCCCTGGCCTTCAGCCCCGACGGCACCGCACTCGCGATCGGCGGCGAGAGCGGGGCGATGGCGGTGATCGATCTGGCGGCGAAGGGATAGAGACCTTCTTTTTCTGAAGAAAAAGAAGCAAAAAGACTTCTATCCGTTGTCGTTGTGGTTCGCGATCTCTCGAATCACGACGGACCATCCAGAAAAATGCAGAAGTTTTTTGGTTCTTTTTTTCAAAAAAGAACCCCCTTGTCGAACGCTTCGCAGAACCGCGCGAAATCCGCCCGGTTCTGCCCCGCGTAAGCGACCGCGAACTCGCCGATCGCCTGCGCGAAGCTGCGTCCGCGACCCAGATAGCCGGCGATGGCGGCCGCGTTGCCGGCGCGGGCATGTGCACGGGCGAGGGTGTGCCCGCACAGGGAAGCGCGGAACGGCAGCGAGGCCTCGGTCATCTCGCCGACGCTGGCGAGACGGGAATCCTTCAGCCGCCTTATATAGACATCGCGCCCCGCCACCGGCCGCGGCGTCCAGCCGAGGAACACGTCGATCGCCGCCTGCAGCATGCGCTGGCCGGCGACGACCCGCTCGCCCTGGTTGGCATAGGGCGACGCGCCGGCGAACGGGGCGAGCACGGAAGCCTGGGCCTCCTTGAGCTGCAGCATCAGCGGCGCGTTGCCATCGGCGACGAACAGGCCGATGGCGCAGAACGTGCCGACGCTGCCGACGCCAACCACCTTCATCGCCACGTCGCGCAGCCGATAGGCGCCGAGCAGGTGGCGGCGTTCGGGGGTGAGGGTGGCGGTGTAGTCGGCGAAGGCCCCGCGCACGGCTTCGGCTTCGGCGTCATCGAGCCGGGTGGTGGTGGGCGGCTTGTCGACGATGCGGTGGGCGTCGTCGGACTGCTCGATCAGGCCGAAATGGTCCTCGCCGCTGGCGAGCGTCAGTCCGAGATGATGCTGGACGCGGCTGCGCAGTTTCGCGTCGTCGATGCCGGCGATGGCGGCGGCGAGGTCGATATGCGTGCTCCAGGCCTCGAGCGGCGGCAGGGCGGCGAGCCAGGCGATATGGTCGGCATAGGCGCGGGCGGCGCGCACCGCGAGGCGGGCGGCGCGGCGCTCCGACAGGCCCGCCACCTCGCCGGCGATCGCCACGCTGGCGGCAAGGCGCTTGATGTCCCACTCGAACGGGGCTTCCAGCGTCTCGTCGAAATCGTTGAGGTCGAACACCGGCAGGCCTTCGGGCGAGGCATAGGCGCCGAAATTGGCCAGGTGGCAGTCGCCGCTCGATTGCTGGCGGATACCGGCATTGGGCGTGGTGGCGAGATCGGCGGCCATCACCGCCGCCGCACCGCGAAAGAAGGCGAACGGGTCGGCGCGCATGCGCTGCCAGCGCAGCGGCAGCAGATGCTGGATGCGCGATGTCCCCTGGGCACGCAGCACCGCCACCGGATCGGCGCGGCCGGGGCCGGGCGAGAACTCGGCCTGCGCGCTGCGACGCACGAGGCGGCGGCGGTCGCGTCCTGCCTGCCAGGCAGCCAGTCTGTGAGGATGCGACAGGGTGTGCATCGCCGCAGCGTGTGATGAAAGCGTCACATCGCGCAAGACGAGGCGATGTCACGCAAGGTTACCGGACTTTCATCTCCGGTGCGGCGTCTTTATTCTGGCAGGAGATCGGTTCTGGAGACGGGAATGCGGCGTGGCCGGGTGTCGGGTGCAGCTCTGCTGGCGTGTGTCCTGCTGGCGGGATGCGAGGACAGCAATCCGTTTCCCAAGGACCACTGCACACTCGCCTCGATCGGCGACATGGAAGTCCTCACGCCGCGTGGCTCGCCGGTGATCCCGGTCACGCTCGACGGGCACAAGGTGGCGATGACGGTGGATACCGGGGCCGCGTTCTCGGCGCTGTCGGGGTCGATCGCCGAGAAGTTCGAGCTGCCGCAGACGATGTCGAACCACCTGGTCGGCGGCATCGACGGTACCGCCTTCGCGTCCCTGGCCACGATCGAGTCGCTGGGCGTGGGGATCGGTTCGATCCACAACATCGTGCTCACCGTGACGCCGGCGCAGATGAACCGCACCATCGCCGGGCTGCCGATGGCCGGGCTGTTCGGCGGCGATTTCCTCTACAACTACGATGTCTACTTCGATCTTCCGGACCGGCAGTTCTCGTTCTACCGGGAGTTCAACTGCCCGGCGGACAAGGACATCGATCTCGGCTGGCCGAACGGCTTCTACGTGCTGCCGTTCGAGGAGGGGCAGGCGGGACACTTCGGCGACCAGACCAAGATCGTCATCCCGGTGACGATCAACGGTCACAAGATCACTGCCGTGCTCGACAGCGGTGCCTACCGCACCATGATCAATCTCGACGATGCCCATTCGCTCGGCGTGACCGACGCGCAACTCGCCGCCGACCACAGGGTCGAAGTCGGCGGCATCATCGGCCAGGCGCAGGTCGCGCATGTGCACCGCTTCGCGTCGATCGATATCGGGCCCGAGCATTTCACCGACGTGCCGATGGTGGTGGCCGATACCCAGGCGCCGAGCCTGCTGGGCGCGGATTTCATCCGTACGCACCGGATGCTGATCTCCTATCGGCGCGACAGGATCTTCATCGAGCGTCATGCCCATCCGGCGCCGCCGTCGCCGGCTCTTGGTCAGCCGGCGGCAGCGGCGGGTCCGGCTCCACGCTGAGCAGGAAGCGTTCGGCCAGCGCGCCGTAGAGCGCGCGCGGGCACACCAGCCGCGACACCGCGAAGCCGAGAAACGACGTCGCCATCAGCGCCACCGTGACCTGCTGGTTGGCGGTCATCTCCATGACGATGATCGTCGCCGTCAGCGGCGCCTGCACCACCGCCGAGAAATAGCCGACCATGCCCAGCATCACCACCGCACCCGCCGAGGTGTGCGGCAGGAACTGCGCGACCCAGCCACCCAGGCCCGCGCCCACCGCCAGCGTGGGGGCGAAGATGCCGCCGGGGATGCCGGAACAGTAGGAAATGATGGTGGCGAGGAACTTGAGGATGAAGAAGCTCGCCGGATAGTGCGACCGGGCCTGCACGATGTCGCGGGCCTGCTCGTAGCCGGTGCCGTAGGTCATGCCGTGCGACACCAGCCCGATCACCGCCAGCGCCAGTCCGCAGGCGGCGGCGAACGCCACCGGCCGGCTGCCCGCGAAACGGCCGAGCGGCCCCGGCAGCCCGCGCGAGGCCCGCACCAGCAGTCCGCTGAACGCGCCGCCGGCGAGCCCGCCGACGATGCCGCAGGCCAGCACCGCGAACCAGGCCTCGCCGATCGGCAATTCGATGTGGGCGGTGCCGAAATAGGTGTAGTTGCCGACCAGCGCGATGGTGGTCACGCCGGCGAGGATCACCGCGGTGAGCACCGTGCCCGAGGTGCGCGCCTCGAAAGAATGGCTGAGCTCCTCGATGGCGAAAACGATCCCCGCCAGCGGGGTGTTGAACGCCGCGGCCACGCCGGCCGCGCCCCCCGCGAGGATCAGCGCGCGGCGCGCGGCGAGCTGCGGCAGGTGCAGGAGGTTGCCGAGCCCGTACATCACCGAGGCGCCCACCTGCACCGTCGGCCCCTCGCGGCCGATCGAGCCGCCCGACAGCAGGCCCAGCAGGGTCAGCGCGATCTTGCCGAACGCGACCCGCAGCGACAGCACCCGGTCGACGGTCTCGATCCGCGTCATCTGGAGTGCTGCGATGGTCTGCGGGATGCCGGAGCCCTGCGCGCCGCGGAACGCGGTGCGCGTCAGCCACACCGAAAGTGCGAGCCCCGCCGGCGCGATCGCCAGCATCGCATAGCGGTTCCACGCGACGATGTCGGCCCGCCACAGCGCCACCTGGTCGGCCCCGGCCGCAAAACCGAGCGCGATCAGCCCGACCAGCACCGCGCCGACCCAGTAGACCACCCGCCGCGCCCATTCGCGCGCCGAGAACAGCGGATTGCGCCGCATCACACGCAGCCTTGCGCGGGCCTGCGGCGACAGGCGGTAGCTGGCGGGGGCGATGCGGGGGCGTCGGCTGGGCATTTGCCTGCATCTACGCACGGCACGGGCAAGGTGTTGAGGGGCGGAGAAACGATGTCCACAATGTTCTCTAAATGTTCTTGTTTTCGAGGCGCCGATCGGGCAGGGTAAGCGTGTCGGAGCGCGAGGCCAGGAGGCGCGGATGCCGCAGACACAGAGCCGCAGGACCCCGTCGCCGGGGTCGATGGACAGCGGCCTGCCGCCGGTGATCCGGCGCGGGCGCGGCGTCGCGCAGAACGGCGCCAACCGGTTCGAGCGCCTCCATCGTACCGCCTGCGACGATGGCTGGGGCACCCTGGACGAGGAGGCGCTCGCGCCACCGCCGGTGCCGACGGTGCTGGTCCGCGACGCGTCCCGAAGCGCGATCACCTGGAACGACTCGGCCGATATCTGGTTCGACCGCTCGATCAACACCTATCGTGGCTGCGAGCATGGCTGCGTCTACTGCTTCGCACGGCCCTCGCATGCGTATCTGGGCTACTCGCCCGGGCTCGATTTCGAGACCAAGCTGGTCTTCAAGCCGGAGGTCGCCACCCTGCTGGAGGCCGAGCTGCGCCGCCCGGGCTACGAGGTGCGTCCGATCGCGCTCGGTACCAACACCGATCCCTACCAGCCGGTCGAGCGCACCCTGCGGCTGACGCGCGCGGTGCTGGAGGTGCTGGAGCGCTTCGGCCATCCGGTCAGCATCGTCACCAAATCGGCCAATGTGGTCGCCGATCTCGACATCCTCGCCCGGATGGCGGGCAAGGGCCTGGCACGCGTGTATCTGTCGGTCACCACGCTGGATGCGTCGCTGGCGCGGCGGATGGAACCGCGTGCCTCCACCCCGTCGCTGCGCCTCGCCGCGATCGCGCGGCTGGCATCGGCCGGCATCCCGACCGGCGTGCTGGCCGCGCCGATGATTCCGGGTCTGAACGATGCCGAGCTCGAACGCATCCTCGAGGCGGCGAGTCGCCACGGCGCCGGCGAGGCCGCCTTCACCCTGCTGCGCCTGCCGCTGGAGCTGCGCGAGATGATGCAGACCTGGCTCGAACAGCATTATCCGCAGCGCGCCCGCCACGTGCTCAACCTGATCCGCGAGACCCGCGGCGGCGCGCTCAACGATGCGCGCCCGCATGAGCGCTTCCGCGGCCAGGGTGCGTATGCCGAGCTGCTGGGCCGGCGCTTCCACCGCGCCGCGCGGCAGTACCGGCTGGAGGGCCGCGCCACGCTGGACTGCACGCGCTTCGCCGTGCCCGGCCGGCCGGCGCAGACGCTCGATGACGGACAGCTCAGCCTGTTCGGCTGAGATGGCGTCTGCGCCGAAGCGCCCTGCGCGGCGAATGCGCGCGAGGATTTTGCGCTGACCCCGGCGCGCAGGCGAAATCGACCGCGACTGTCTCGGTTTCAGAGCAGTTGCCCCTCTGCATCCGTCTCGTCAGGGTGACGTCCTTCCCGTTCGGGTCGTTAGTTCGCGGACGTAGCTGTCAAGGGCATGGCCGGCTGAGGCGTCCCGCCGCCGTGAACCCCAGCGCGAGGAGAGTTTCACAGTGCAGTTCGCAACCACCAATCCCTATACCGGCGAGGTCGTGGAGACCTTCACGCCGACGACACCGCAGGACGTGCTGGACGCGATCGGGCGGGCCGACACCGCGTTCAGGTCGTGGCGCACCACGTCGTTCGCGCAGCGCGCGGCGATCATGCAGAAGGCGGCCGACATCCTGCGCGCCGAGATCGACGATTTCGCACCCGTGCTGACCCTGGAGATGGGCAAGCTGCTCGGCGAGGCGAAGGCCGAGGTCGAGCTCTGCGCGGAGATCTTCGAATACTACGTCGAGAACGCCGAGACGCTGCTGGCGCCGCAGACGCTGCCCGTACGCCGTGCCTCAGAGGGCAAGGCGACGCTGCATTGCGAACCGCTGGGCGTGCTGCTGGCCATCGAGCCGTGGAATTTTCCCTATTATCAGATCGCGCGCATCATCGCGCCGCAACTGTCGGCGGGAAACGCCATCCTGCTGAAGCATTCCGAGAACGTGCCGCGCAGTGCGGCCAGGTTCGTCGATCTCATGCGGCGCGCCGGGCTGCCCGATGGCCTCTTCATCAATCTCTACATGCCGCATGACCAGGTCGAGCTGGTGCTGAACGATCCGCGCGTTCAGGGCGTCGCGCTGACCGGTTCCGAACGGGCCGGATCGATCGTGGCCGCGGCCGCGGGCAAGGCGCTGAAGAAATCGACCATGGAGCTCGGCGGCGCCGATGCCTTCGTCGTGCTCAGCGACGCCGATCTCGACAAGACGGTGAAGTGGGCGGTGTTCGGCCGGCACTGGAACGCCGGCCAGGTCTGCGTGTCGTCGAAACGGATGATCGTCGCCGACGAGATCTACGACGAATTCATGGACCGCTATCTCAAGGGCATCGCCGAACTTCGCATGGGCGATCCGCTCGATCCGGCGACGACGCTGGCGCCGCTGTCGTCGCAGCGTGCGGCGGACAATCTGCGCGCGCAGATCGACCAGGCCCGCGCGCATGGCGCGACCGTGACCGAGGTCGGCCCCGAGGCGCCGAACCAGGGCGCCTTCGTCCGCCCGACGGTGCTGACCGATCTGGCCGACGACAATCCGGCCCGGCACTGGGAGTTCTTCGGCCCGGTCTCGATGGTGTTTCGTGCCCGCACCGAGGAGGATGCCGTCAGGATCGCCAACGATACCCCGTTCGGTCTCGGCGGCTCGGTCTTCACCACGGATACGCAGCGCGGGATCGACCTCGCGAAGCGCATCACCACCGGCATGGTGTTCGTCAATCACCCGACGATGGTCAAGGCCGACCTGCCGTTCGGCGGTGTGGGACGCTCGGGCTATGGCCGCGAACTGCTCGATCTGGGGATCAAGGAATTCGTCAACCACAAGCTCGTCGATGTGGTGGACATCGATGCCCCGTTCTGACTGGCGTCACCCGCTCGCGGCGCTGCGTCCGGGAGGGCTGACCTCCTGGACGATGCCGATCGCCGAACTCCTCGCCAGCACGCTGCTGCCCAATGGCGGCTCGGTCGAGCTGCTGTGGCTGTTCGTGTGTGCGAGCGCACTCGATCGCCTGCGTCGGTGACGTCGTCGTGGCATTGCGGCCCGCCGGGGCCGATGTTACGGATTCGCGATGAGCTATCCCTCCGTCACCGCGTTCTATGCCTGCCTGTTCGGTCTCGTGCTCGCAGCACTCAGCATCAGGGTGATCGCAGGGCGCGTGCAGGGCGGCGTCATTCATGGCGATGGCGGCCAGGCCGTCCTGCAGCGCTGCATCCGGGCGCATGCGAATTTCGTGGAATATGTCCCGCTGGTGCTCGGGCTCGCCGCCCTGCTCGAGATGCACGGTGCGACGGCCGCGACGATGCATGCCCTGCTCGCGCCGCTGCTGGTGGCCCGGCTGGCGCATCCGTTCGGCATGCAGGCGCCGCTGAACTCGAAGCGGCAATACGGGCTGCGCGGTGGCAGCGTGATCGTCACGCTGCTGGTGCTGGTGGCGGTCTGCGTGCTGCTCGGCGTGCGGTTGCTCGGCGGCTGATCGCCGTCAGAGGCTGATCTTCGCGCCCAGCACGGCCAGGAACTGCGCCAGCCACGCGCCATGCGCGGGCCAGGCCGGGCCGGTGACCAGCAGCCCGTCGGTCAGCGCGGCATCGACGGGGATGTCGACGAAAGTGCCGCCGGCGAGCCCGACATCGGGCGCGCAGGCCGGATACGCGCTGACCCGGCGTCCGCGCAGCAGGTCGGCCGCCGCCAGCAGCTGCGCCGCGTGGCAGATCGCCGCGATGGGGCGGTCGGCGAAGGCGCGCACCAGCTCCAGCACTTTCGGATCGAGGCGCAGATATTCCGGCGCGCGGCCGCCGGGGATCACCAGCCCGGCATAATCGGCAGGATCGACGGTCGCGAAATCGGCGTTGATGCGGAAATTGTGGCCGCGCTTCTCGGAATAGGTCTGCGCGCCCTCGAAATCATGGATCGCGGTCGCCACCGTCTCGCCCGGCACCTTGCCCGGGCAGACCGCGTCGGTGACGTAGCCGACCGCCTGCAGCGCCTGGAACGGCACCATGATCTCGTAATCCTCGACGTAGTCGCCGACGATGAACAGGATCTTCTTGGACATCGCTGCGATTTCTCCTCAGCCTGGCGCGACGGGGGTGGGTCCGACGACATCCTGCCAGCCGCCGCCGAGGGCGCGATAGAGGCTGACGAGGTCGGTGGCGATGGTCGCATCGTCCTGCGCGAGCGTCGACTGCGACGACAGCACCCCGGCGCGGGCGGAAACGACGTTGAGATAGTCCACCTGGCCCTCGCGGAACTGCGCCTGTGCTGCGGCGAGGGCCTTCGCACTCTCGTCGACGACGCGGGCGTCGTCGGTGCGCTGCTTCTGCGCCTGCGCATAGGCGGTCAGCGCGTCGTCGACCTCGCGCCAGGCGGTCAGTACGGTCTTCTGGTAAGCGATGGCCGCCTCGCGCTGCTGGGATTTGCGCAGGGTGAGCTGGGCCGTCAGCCGCCCGCCCTGGAAGATCGGCAGGTCGATGTTCGGGCCGATATCGGCGGCACGGGCCGGCAGGTTGAAGGCGTCGGCGAAGCGGAGGCCCTGCATGCCGAAATCGCCCACCAGCGAGATGTCGGGATAGAACGAGGCGACCGCGACGCCGGTCTGTGCGGTGGCGGCGTGCAGCTTCGCCTCCGCCTCGACGATGTCGGGCCGGCGGCGGGCGAGTTCCGACGGCAGGCCGACCGGCACGCGCGGCGGCACCGGCGGCTGGGCCGCGGGCGCGCGCAGTTCGCGCTCCAGCGCGCGCGGCGGCTGCGCCAGTTCGAGACCGATCGCGTTGATCAGCGCGGCCTGCGTGGTCTCGAAGGCGGGCAGGGTCGCGGCGATGCGGGCCTCCTGGGCGCGGGCCTGGGCGACATCCAGCGTGGTGCCGACGCCCTGACCGAAGCGGGTGACGACGAGTTCGGTGTCCTGGTGGGCGAGGGCGAGGTTGGCGCGGGCGATCGCCTCGCGCGCCTGCACGCCGCGCAGGCTCAGATAGGACTGGCCGAGATCCGAGACCGCCGCCAGCGCCACCGCGCGGCGGGCGGCCTCGGCGGCCTCGGTATTCGCGCGCTCGGCCTCGACGGCCCGGCGGACCCGGCCGAACAGGTCGAGCTCCCAGGAGGCGGAGACCATGTTCTTGAACAGGTCGTATTCGAGCGGCGCGCCTGGGGCGGGTGTCACCAGCGAGATGAAGCCTTTCGGGCTCTGGCGGCTGTGGGTGTAGCTCGGCGTGTAGTCGATATGCGGCAGGCCCTGGCTGAGCGCGGCCTCGGTCTGCGCGCGGCCCTGGATGACGCGTTCGGCGGCCGTCCTGAGGTCGAGATTCTGCGTGGCCAGGCGGGCGACCAGCGAATCGAGTTCGGGATCGTGGAAGCCCCGCCACCAGGCCGCATCCATCGCGCCGCCATAGGTGGTGGAGGCGACGTCGCCCGGCTCGGCACCGTACTGCGCCGGCGCGGTGGTCTTCGGCGGGTGGAAATCCGGCCCGACCGTGCAGGCGGCGAGCGCCAGCAGGGCGGCCGCCAGGGCTGTGCCGCGCATCATGGGCGCGCGGTCACGTCGCGGTCGGAGCCGCGCTGGCGGCCGACGACGTCGGCGAGCCCGGTCTCGATGGTGGTCTCGACCGAGAAGCCGGCGCGCAGCAGCCGCGCCAGCGGCTGGCCCGGCGAGACCTCGATCTTCACCGGCAGGCGCTGGACGATCTTGGTGAAGTTGCCGGTGGCGTTGTTCGGCGGGATCGGCGAGTAGACCGCCCCCGACGAGGGCGGGATGCCCTGCACGATGCCGTCGAGATCGATGTCGTAGGCGTCGACATGGATCCTCACATGCTGCCCGGGCAGCACGTGGCGCAGCGCGACCTCGCGGTAGTTGGCGATGATGTAGATCCGGTCGAGCGGCACCACGGTCATCAGCGTGGTCCCGGGACCGACATAGTCGCCGACCTGCACGCTGCGCTGGGCGATGGTGCCGTCCACCGGGGCGGGGATGCGGGTGTAGGACAGGTTGAGCTGCGCCTGGTCGAGCTGGGCGTGGTCGGCGCGCAGCGTGGCCCGGGCCGCCTCGCTCTGCGCCTTGAGAACGTCGAGCTGATGGCGGGCGGCCTGGGCGGCGGCGCGGGCGCCGTCGAGTTCGGCCTGCAGCTCGGCGAGCTGCGAGTCCGCCTGCTGACGGTCCTGCTGGCTGCCGGCGCCGGTGGCGGCGAGGGTGGCGTAGCGGCGCTGGTTGGCGGTGGCGATGATCATCCGCGCCTTGATCGCGGCGATCTGGCTGTCCTGCTGCGCGATGATCGAGGGCTGGCGATCGACATTGGCCAGCCGGTCGGCGAGCTGCGCGGTGTCGCGGGCGAGCTGGGCCTCGGCGAGGTGCACGGCGGCGAGCTGGTCGCGGTCGTCGAGCTGCACCAGCTCGCGGCCCGCCGGCACGACGTCGTTGTCGTCGACGCCGATGGCGCTGATCTGGCCCGAGATGCGGGGCGCGATCGAGGCGTAGTGCACCTGGACATAGGCATCGTCGGTCCACACACGCGAGGTGGGGATGAAGATGATCGCCAGCACCACGACGATGAAGATCGCCAGCACGACGATGGCGGCCAGGATCGGCCAGCGCGGGCGCCGGTCGCGGTCGTCGGGCTTGCCGCCGGCCTTGTTGTCGTCTTTCTTGGCGTCGTCATCTGCCATCGGCGGGAGCCTCTATTTCTTGGCCAGCGCGATGCGCGGCGGATAGGTGCGTTCGGGCAGGATCATCACCAGCACGATCAGCCCGACGCAGATGCAGCCGAGCACGACGAACATGTCGGAGATCGTCAGCACCCGCACCTGGGCCTCCACCGCCCGGTAGAAGTCGTCGAGCGCATGCGGCGTGCGCGGCGTGCCGTCGCCCAGCAGCGGCGGCGGGCTGGTGCGCAGCACGCCGTGACCCTGGATGGTGCGGAAGCGGTCCTGGCCGATCTGGTCGGTGATGCGGTCGGAATGCAGCGCGCCGCGCCAGCGCTCGATCAGCTCGAGCAGCCACACCGAGGCGGTGGCGCTGACGGCGCGCGGCATGTTGACCATCGCCGAGGCGAACGGCGCCTCCTCGATCTTCACCACGTTGGTCGCCTTCATCAGCAGCGGCATGACGATCATCGCCTCGCCGACCGAGGCGAAGCCCTGCCACAGATAGAATTGCGGACGCTGCCACACGGCGGTCAGGAAACTGTCGCCGATGCAGGCGGCCAGCAGGCAGGCCATGCCGATGAAGCTGAGGATGCGGGCGTCGAGCCACTCGAAATCCAGCAGCCAGGCCATCAGCGGCAGCAGCAGCAGCTGTGAGGCGGCGATCTCGGCGGTGATCAGATAGGCCTGGGCGGGGCGATAGTGCTGCACGCTGGTGAGGTACATGTTCGGCACCGTCGAGGCCGCCTGGGTGACGATGAGGAACACGAACAGGGTGATCAGCGCATAGGCGAAATTGCGCCGCCCCAGCATCTGCAGGCGCAGCAGCGGCAGCTCGTGGAACCACTCGTTGATCCCGAAGGCGGGGATGCAGACCGCGGCGGTGAGTGCCAGCACGCAGATCGTGGGCGAATTGAACCAGTCATAGCGGTCGCCCTGCTGGAACATCACCGCCAGCGAGCCGAAGCCGAGCAGCACCAGCACCGCGCCGCGCCAGTCGAACCTGCGGAAGCGTTCGAGCTTCGGCGGGTCCTGGATCATCCCGTACCAGACCAGGGCGGCGGCGATCAGGCCGAGCGGCACGGACTGGAAGAACGCCCATTGCCAGCCGAGCGGGCTGTCGCCGGTGCCGGCCCAGAGTGCTGCGACGGCGAGGGCGAGGTTGGGAAAGAAGGTGGCGGTCAGCGAGTAGCAGGCGAGGCCGTAGAGCCGGATCGCCGGCGGCAGCGCGCGCAGCGCCGTGGTCATCAGCAGCGGGATGGTCAGTCCGCCGCACAGGCCCTGAACGGCGCGCAGCATGTAGAGCAGGGTGAGGTTGTCGGTGGCGGGCACCAGCACCGAGGACACGGTGGTGGTGACGATCACGCCCAGCGTCCAGCCCCGCAGCGACAGCGTGATGGCAAACCACGGCGAGATCGCCATGCCGAAGATCTCCGCGGTGTCGTAGACCGCGGTGAACCAGGTGGCGGGGTCGTGGCTCATGCCGGTGGAGCCACTGATATCGGACAGCAGGATCGAGGATACGGCCGAATTGAGCTCGGTGGACATCGCGGCGACGATGACGCCCGCGAGTGCGATGAGCATCTTGATGTCCACCCGGTGCTCCCGTCAGCCAGTCGGCTGTGTAGCCGCGCGGCGTCGGGGTGTCGAGCCGCTCAGGCCGCCCGCGCCGGCAGGATGGCGCCCTCCTTGGCCTTCTCGTCGGGCTCGACATGGATGTAGATGCTGGCCAGCCCCACGGTCCGGCGCACCGCGCTCTCGAGGCGGTCGCAGATGGCGTGCGCGGTGCTGACCGGCATGCCGCCATCGACCACCAGGTGGAACTCCACGAAGGTCATCGCCCCGGCGCGCCGGCAGCGCAGGTCGTGCGCCTCGATCGCGCCGTCGAGATGGGTGGCGATGGCGCATTCGACGCGGTCGCGCAGCGCGGGATCGACGATCTCGTCCATCAGCCCGCCGACCGAATCGCGCACGATCCGGTAGCCGGCATACAGGATGTTGATCGCCACCAGTGCGGCGATCACCGCATCGAGGCGGAAGATGCCGGTCGCCACCACCAGCGCGAAGCCGGCCAGGACCCCCGCCGAGGTCCACACATCGGTCAGCACGTGCCGGCCGGAGGCGGCCAGCGCGGGCGAGCGGGCGCGCGCGCCGATGCGCAGCAGCCGCAGCCCCCACACCAGATTGATCGCGCTGGCGGCGGCGTTGACCGCCATGCCGAGCCCCGCCCGGGAGGGCGGGTGCGGGTGCTGCCAGCCGGCCCAGGCCTCCCAGGCGATGGCGGCGGCGGTGGCGAAGACCAGCGTGCCCTCGACCACGGCGGACAGGTACTCGGCCTTGTGATGGCCATAGGGGTGGTTGTCGTCGGCGGGCTGGCCGGCGAACCACAGCGCGAACAGCGCAAGCGCTGCCGCGGCGACGTTGATGATGCATTCGAGCGCGTCGGAATACAGTGCGACGCTGCCGGTGGCGCGCCAGGCGGCGGTCTTGAGTGCGAGCACCACGCAGGCGACCCCGAGCGACGCCCAGGCGGTCGGCAGCGGACGTGCCGCCTCAGACATGCGAATCGATCAGCTCGCAGCGATGCACCGCACTGCCCGCCTCGACCTGGAGCGTGCTGTGGCCGATGCCGAAGCGGGTGCGCAGCATGGTGCAGGCCGAAACCAGCCAGGCGTCGTCGAGCCCCGCGCCGGGCCGCACCAGATGCGCGGTCAGCGCATGCTCGGTGGTGCTCATCGCCCAGATATGCAGGTCGTGCACGGTATCGACCCCCGGCAGCGCGGCGAGGGCCGCCTGCACCTCGACGGTGTCGATGCCGCGCGGCACCCCGTCCATCGCCAGGCCGAGGGACTCGCGCAGCAGCGACCAGGTGCCCGCCACGATCAGCGCGCTGACCACCAGGCTGACCACCGGATCGACCCAGACCCAGCCGGTCAGCGCGATGACGATGCCGGCGACCACCACCCCGGCGGCGACCAGCGCATCGGCGAGCATGTGCGCGAAGGCGCCGCGCACGTTGAGGTCGCCGTGCCGGCCGGAGGCGAACAGCAGCGCGGTGCCGCCATTGACCGCGATGCCGATCGCGGCGACGACGACGATCGTCCAGCCCGCGGCCGGGGCCGGATGCACCAGCCGCAGCACGGCTTCCCAGGCGATCGCGCCGGTGACCACCAGCAGCAGCGTGGCGTTGGCCAGCGCCGCGAGCACGCTCGAGCGCCTCAGGCCGTAGGTGAAGCGTGCGCTCGGGCGCCGCCTGCCGAGTGCTGCGGCCAGCCAGGCGGCGATCAGCCCGAGCGCGTCGCCGAGATTGTGGCCCGCATCGGCGAGCAGCGCGAGCGAATGGGCGAGCACGCCATAGATCGCCTCGCCGGCGACATAGGCGATGTTGAGCGCGAAGCCGATCGCGAAGGCGCGGCCGAAATCCGCCGGCGCGTGGGAATGGCCGCCGAGCCCGTGATGGTGATGGTGCCCCGCGTGGTCATGCCCCGCGTGGTTATGCCCTGCATGGTCGTGCCCGCCGTGCTCATGATCGTGCGCATGGTCATGATCATGGTCATGGTCGCAATGCGGATGATGCCCGTGGTCATGGCCATGCGGATGATCGTGCGATGCTCCGGCCACAGCCTGTCCCCCTCCGTTGCCCGCCTGAGTTCATCGCCTTAGCCGGATCGGCGCCACGATGCCAGTTCGGTGCGCGCGACAGGCGGGGGCCGGCGGGATAGACTGGCGGCGATGTTGCGCCTGACCGAACTGAAACTGCCGCTCGACCACCCGCCCGAGGCACTGGAGGCGGCGATCCGTGCCCGTCTGGGCCTCAAATCCGAAGCCAGGCTCGCGATACAGGTCGCGCGGCGCGGCTACGATGCGCGCCGCCGCGGGCGCATCGCGTTCGTCTATACCGTCGATCTCGACACCGACGACGAGGCCGGGCTGCTGGCCGCGCATGCCGGCGCGGCCGATCTCTCCATCGCCCCCGACACCACCTACCGCTTCGTCGCACCACCACCCGAACGGCCGCTCGACGAGCGTCCGGTGGTGGTCGGTGCCGGGCCCTGCGGGGTGATGGCCGCACTCATCCTCGCCCAGATGGGGCTGCGGCCGATCGTGCTCGAACGCGGCCGCGTGGTGCGGCAGCGCACCGTCGACACCTTCGCGCTGTGGCGGCGCGGCGAACTGACCCCCGAAAGCAACGTGCAGTTCGGCGAGGGCGGCGCCGGCACCTTCTCCGACGGCAAGCTCTACAGCCAGATCAAGGACCCCAACCATTACGGCCGCAAGGTGCTGGTCGAGTTCGTCGCCGCCGGCGCGCCGGAAGAGATCCTCACCGTCAGCAAGCCGCATATCGGCACCTTCCGGCTGGTCAGTATGGTCGAGCACATGCGCGGCGAGATCGAGCGCCTGGGCGGCGAGTACCGCTTCGGCACGCGGATGGACGACGTGGTGATCGAGGAGGGCCCCGACGGCCGGCGCCTGGCCGGGCTGGTGCTGTCGGACGGCAACACGCTCGCCACACGCCACGCGATCCTCGCGCTGGGCCACAGCGCGCGCGACAGCTTCGAGATGCTGCATGCGCGCGGGGTGGCGATGGTGGCCAAGCCGTTCTCGGTCGGCGTGCGCATCGAGCACCCGCAGGGCTGGATCGATCGTGCCCGCTTCGGCAGCCAGGCCGGCCATCCGGCGCTCGGGGCGGCCGACTACAAGCTGGTGCACCACGCCGCCAACGGACGCTCGGTCTACAGCTTCTGCATGTGCCCCGGCGGCACCGTGGTCGCCGCCACCTCCGAGCCGGAGCGGGTGGTGACCAACGGCATGAGCCAGTATTCGCGCGCCGAGCGCAACGCCAATGCCGGCATCGTGGTCGGCATCGACCCCGAGCGCGACTATCCGGGCGGCCCGCTGGCCGGAATCGCGTTCCAGCGCGCCCTCGAATCCGCCGCCTTCGCCGCCGGTGGCGGCGACTACCGTGCGCCGGCGCAGCGGGTCGGCGACTTCCTTGCCGGCCGTGCCTCGACGTCGCTCGGCGCGGTGCTGCCGTCCTACAAGCCGGGTGTAACGCCGGCCGATCTGGCGGCCTGCCTGCCGGACTTCGTCGTCGCGGCGATCCGCGAGGCACTGCCGGCATTCGGCCGGCAGCTCCCCGGTTTCGACCACGAGGATGCGGTGATGACCGGTGTCGAGACCCGCACCTCCTCGCCGCTCCGCCTGCCGCGCGGTGCGACCCTGCAGAGCGTCAACACGGCCGGGCTGTATCCGGCCGGCGAGGGGGCGGGCTACGCGGGCGGCATCCTGTCCGCCGGCGTGGACGGCATCCGCGTCGCCGAGGCGGTGGCCCGATCCCTGCTGACGGCGGAGTCGGCCCGCCCCGCGGCCTGAGGCTTCAGCCGACGAGCAGCAAACCGAGGACGATCGCCACCCAGACGCCGCCGACCAGCAGGGCGCCGATGCGCCCGGCGCGGCCGGTGAGATCGGGAAAGCTCGGTCGGACCGAGACGGGCGAGACATCGTCTCGCGTGTGAACAGTGCTCATGATGGTTCTCCTTGTCGCGACGGAAAATAAGACCGAACCACGTCTGGACAAGGCAAAGTAACCTGCGTCTCGGGCATTGTTGCCATGCTGAATCCGGTTGGCGTTTGTCGGATCAGGATTGTCCCATCGTTTTGTTAACGGGCGGTGAACACCCACGCCCGTCACCGGGCGATGAACACCCACGCCCGTCACCGGGCGATGAACATCCACGCCATCGCGGCGCTCGGCAGCAGGGCCAGGGCGAAGCCGGTCACACGCAGGGCGGCGTCGTCGAGACCGGGCGCGGTCAGCGGGGCCGGCATGCGGCGGCGGATCGCCCGCAGCGCGTCCCCTGCGCTGACGCGCTGGGCGAAGCGGAGGGCGGCGAGTTCATGGGCGGGGGCATAGGTCAGTGTGGCCATGGGTGGAACTCCTTCGAGCCGGGATGGGCTCATGCCCGGGCTGTTGCAGGAGCCGTGCCAGTTTCATAACGGTCTGATTTGCAAGGATTCCCGTGGACATGATGTCCAGGCGAACACGCCGCATTGTCATGCCGTCGCATTTTATGGCCTGTCCGGCCAGAAACCTGCCTGTCACGCCAATCGCAACTCCGGCTTTCATGATCTTGCCCCAATTCGCTTCCAAATTG
Source organism: Endobacter medicaginis (assembly GCF_014192375.1). Classification (GTDB taxonomy): domain Bacteria; phylum Pseudomonadota; class Alphaproteobacteria; order Acetobacterales; family Acetobacteraceae; genus Endobacter; species Endobacter medicaginis. The sequence continues at coordinate 144,351 of NZ_JACHXV010000003.1, forward strand.
TAACAAAACCCCCTCTGGCCAGCCGCACCCGGGCTGAGAGAGATTGCCGCCGCGCAAAACAGGGGATTTTTCAGGTGAGACAGAGCGGATGACGGTTGAACCCGCCGGCCGGAAGCCCGGCCTGCCCGCGCCGTGGCAGGATCGCCGGCTGCTCACCATCGTCCTGCTCTCCCTCTGTCTCGGTGTGCTGATCGCCTGGGGAGCGGGTGGCCTGCTGTCGTCGCATCGCCCCGCCGCGCTGCCGGCACCGGCCGCGGCCCTGCCGGCGCCGCAGGAGAAGGCCGGCGAGGTGATCGTGCCGGAGCACTCCGCCTGGCGCGACGCGCTCACCATCGCGCCGGTGACGGCCGATTTCGTCAGCGGCGTGCGCACCCTGCCGGCCGCGGTCGAATCCGACCCGTCCGAGGTGGTCAACGTGCTGCCGCCGCTGGGCGGGCGCGTGCTCGAGGTCGCGGTGCGGCTGGGCGACACGGTGACGGCCGGGCAGGTGCTGGTGCGCATCGAATCGGGCGACATGGCGCAGGCGCGCGCCGACGCGGCCAAGGCCGCCGCCCAGCTCGACCTCGCCCGCCATGCGCTGACCCGCGCCAACGGGCTGGCACAGATCGGCGGTGGTGCGGCCCGCGATACCGAATCCGCCCGCAACGACCTCGCCCAGGCGCAGGCGGAATACGACCGCACCCAGGCGCGGCTGCGCACGCTGGGGGCGATGAAGGTCGACGGGCGAGGGCTGACGATCATCGCGCCGATCTCCGGTGTGATCACCCAGCTCGCGACCGCCCCGGGCAGCTACATCAACGACACCACGCAGAGCCTGATGACCATCGACCAGACCCGGCACGTGCTGGTGACCGCGCTTGCCGCCGAGGACGATCTCGCCTATGTCGCCGCCGGCGACGAGGTGCGCATCACCCTGCCGGCCTATCCCGACGAGGTCCGCCACGGCACGGTCCAGTCGGTCGATGCGGTCACACAGCCCGACACGCGGCGCACGCGGGTGCGCATCGAGCTCGACAATCCGGGCGGGCGGCTGCGGGCGGGGATGTTCGCCTCGGTCAGCATCGACACCCCGCCGCGCCCGCGCATCATGGTGCCCGATTCCGCCCTGCTGATGAACAACGACGCCACCACCGTGTTCGTCGAGACGCGGCCCTACGTCTTCACGCGCCGCACCATACAGACCGGACAGGACCGCGACGGACGCACCGAGGTGCTGTCGGGCCTGTCGGCCGGCGAGCGCGTCGTGGTGCGCGGCGGGGTGCTGCTCGGTGATTGACCGTCTGCTGGAGGTCTGCATCCGCAGGCGCGGGCTGGTCGCGGTCCTGGCCGTGCTGCTGCTGGTGTTCGGCTGGTATTCGTGGAAGACGCTGCGCCTCGAGGCCTATCCCGAACTCGGCGGCGTCGAGGTCACGGTCACCACCCAGGTGCCGGGCCTCGCCGCCGAGGTCATCGAGCAGGAAATCACCACCCCGCTCGAGCGCCAGCTTTCCGGCACCCCGAACCTGACCTCGATGCGCTCGAGCAGCACCTTCGGCCTGTCGCTGATCAAGGTGATGTTCAGCGACGGCACCGATTTCTACTTCGCCCGCCAGCGCGTACTCGAACGCATCGCCGCCGCGAACCTTCCCTCGCAGTACCAGCCCTCGCTCGATCCGATGACCGGCCCCTCCGGCGAGGTCTATCGCTACACACTGCAGTCCGACCGGCAGAACCTCATGCAGCTGTCGGAGATCCAGCGCTGGGTGGTGGTGCCGGCGCTGGAAGCGGTGCACGGCATCGCCAATGTCGACACGTTCGGCGGCTTCACCAAGGAATTCCGCCTCGACCTCGATCCCGCGAAGCTGCAGAGCTACGGTCTGGCGCTGAACGACGTCACCGCCGCGATCAACGCCAACACCGCCGATGCCGGCGGCTCTCGGCTGACCCGCGGCGAGCAGGATTACGTCATCCGCGGCCAGGGGCTGGTGCACGATCTCGACGACATGGGCCGCATCACGGTGGCGACCCGCAACGGCGTCGGCATCACGGTCGCCGATCTCGGAACCCTGAGCTACAGCCACCAGGAACGCGAAGGCATCCTCGGGCGCAACAACAATCCCGACACGGTCGAGGGCGTCGTCCAGGCGCTGCGCGGCGAGAACGCCTCCGCCGTGCTGGTCGGCGTGCATCACGAAGTCGACGTGCTGAACGACAAACTCGGCAAGCAGGGCGTGCGGATCGTGCCCTATATCGACCGCGACCAGCTCGTGCAGTCCACCGTCAGCAAGGTGGCGCATACGGTCGCCGAGGGCATCGTGCTGGTGTTCATCGTGCTGATCGCCTTCCTCGGCTCGCCGCGCAGCGCGCTGGTGGTCGCGGTCACCATCCCGATGGCGCTGGTGGCGGTGTTCGGGCTGATGAACCTGTTCGGCATGCCGGCCAACCTGTTCTCGCTTGGCGCGATCGATTTCGGCGTCATCGTCGATGGCGCCATCGTGGTCACCGAATCGCTGCTGCGCCGGCGCGAGGAGCATCCCGAGGCGGAGCTGTCGGAAGACGACGTGCGCGTCTCGGCCGCCGCGGTGGCGCGGCCGATCTTCTTCGCCACCCTGATCATCATGACCGCCTATGCGCCGCTGCTGAGCTTCGAGCATGCGGAGGCGCGCCTGTTCGCGCCGATGGCGCTGACGGTCTGCTTCGCGCTCGCCGGTGCGCTGGTCTGCACACTGCTGCTGGTGCCGGGCCTGGGCTACTGGGCGTTCCGCCGCCCGAGCCGGCCGTTCCACAATCCGGTGCTCGAAGCGCTCGAATCCGGCTATCACCGCGCGCTCGCCGGGCTGCTGCGGGTGCCGATGCTCGCGGTCGGCGCCTCGCTCGCGGTTCTGGTCTGCGTCGTGGGGCTGGGGATGACCATCGGGCGCGAATTCCTGCCCGATCTCGACGAGGGCGCGCTGTGGCTGCAGGTGCAGATGCCCAGCGGCATCTCGCTCGACAAGGCGTCCGACATGGCGGCCGACCTGCGCCGCGCGATCCGCTCCTTCCCCGAGGTGTCCTTCGTCGTCACCCAGGTCGGCCGCAGCGATGACGGCACCGACCCGTGGACGCCATCGCATATCGAGGCGCCGGTGGGGCTGACGCCCTACTCGACCTGGCCGGACGGCGAGACGAAGGCGCAGTTCGTCGCCCGCCTCGCGGCGAAGCTGCACAACCTGCCCGGCTACGACATCGGCATCAGCCAGCCGATCGCCGACAATCTCAACGACGAGACCGGCGGCGCGCACTCGCCGCTGGCGATCCTGGTCTACGGCAACGACTTCCACCAGCTTCGCGACATCGCAGGCCAGATCGTCGATGTCCTGCATCAGACGAAAGGCACCTCCGAGGCCTCGATCTTCCAGGAGCCCCCGATCCCGCAACTCGTCATCCGCGTCGACCGCGCCGCGGCCGCACGCTACGGCATCAACGTCGCCGACATCATGACGCTGATCAACACCGGCATCGGCGGCGCGCCGCTCACCCAGGTCTATGTCGGCGACCGCCAGTACAACGTCACCGTGCGCTTCAACGCGAAGGCCCGCGCCACCGCGCAGTCGATCGGCGCGCTGACCCTCAATGCCCCCAACGGCGCACCGGTCAAGCTCGCCCAGCTCGCCAACATCTCGTTCGCGACCGGCGAAAGTACGATCTCGCATCAGAACGGCCAGCGCGACCTGATCGTGCGCGCCGACCTGCGCGGCCGCGATCTCGCCTCCTACCTCGACGAGATCCAGCACAGCATCGAGGCCAAGGTGCATTACGACCACGACAACTATCGCATCGCCTATGCCGGACAGTTCGAGAACCAGCGCCGTGCGCAGGCCCGCCTCACCATCGTGATGGGCATCATCATGGTGGTGATGCTCGGCCTGCTGTTCGTGGGCCTGGGCAATTTCCGCCATGCGCTGCTCACGCTCGGCATCGTGCCGCTGGCGACACTCGGCGGTCTGGTGGCGCTGCACGTGACGGGCGAGACGCTCAATGTCGCGACCGCCGTCGGCTTCATCGCGCTGTTCGGCGTCGCCGTGCAGAACGGCATCATCATGGTCAGCCATCTCAACGCCATGCGCGCCGAGGGCCTGTCCCTGCGCGAGGCGGTGCTGCGGGGTGCGGCCGACCGCTTCCGCCCCGTGCTGATGACCGCGACCGTCGCCTCGCTCGGCATGCTGCCCGCGGCCCTCGCCCATGGCGTCGGCACCGACGTGCAGCGCGGCCTCGCCACCGTGGTGGTCGGCGGGCTGGCGGTGGCGACGCTGCTGACGCTGTTCATCCTGCCGGCGCTCTACTTCCTGCTCGAACGCGGCGTCGAACGCCGACAGATGCGCCGTCGCCCCGCAGGTGCGGCATGATCGCCAGGGCGCGCGACCTGCTGGCGGCGTCGGTGGTACTGGCTGTCGCCGGCTGCGCCGTGGGACCGGATTTCCATCCCCCCGCGAAACCGACGCAGACCGGCTATCTGCCCGCTGGCGCGGATGTCGCGACCACTGACGCCGCACCCGGTGCGCTCGGCGCCGCACAGCGCCTCACGCCCGGGGCGGACATCGCCGGCGAGTGGTGGACATTGTTCCGCTCGCCCGCGCTCGACGCGCTGGTGCGACGTGCCCTGGCCCACAACCCGCAGCTCCCGGCCGCGCAGGCGGCGCTGCGGGCCGCGCACGAGAACACCGCCGCCCAGATCGGCAGCTATTACCCGCAGGTCGGCGCCGGGCTGACGGTGAGCCGCAACCTTACCCCGCTCGCCTCGCTCTCGCCGGTCGGTGCCAGCAACAATCCCTACTACTCGCTCACCACCGCCTCGGTGAGCGTCAGCTTCCTGCCCGACGTGTTCGGGCTGAACCAGCGCACCGTCGAGGGGCTGGCGGCCACTGCCGACACCCAGCGCTGGCAGGTCGAGGCGACCTATCTGACGCTGACCTCCAATGTCGTGGCGGCAGCCTTCACCGAGGCTTCGCTCGCGGCACAGATCGAGGAGACGGAGGAGATCGTCGGCATCGGCCAGAAGCTGACGTCGATCCTGCGGCAGGAATTCGCGCTCGGCCAGATCGCCCAGGCCGATGTGCGGACCCAGGAGGCGGCCCTCGCGCTGGCGCAGCAGTCCCTCGGCCCGCTGCAGAAGCAGCGCGCCCAGGCCCGCGACCAGCTCGCTGCCCTGGTGGGCGCGACACCCGACCAGAGCCTGCCCTCCTTCGCGCTGACCGATTTCACCCTGCCCACCGAGCTGCCGCTGAGCCTGCCGGCCGATCTGGTCGCCCAGCGTCCCGACCTCCAGGCCGCACTCGCCAACCTGCACGCCGCCAGCGCGCAGATCGGGGTGGCGATCGCGCAGCGTCTGCCGCAGTTTCCGCTCTCCGCCCAGGGCGGCCGCGAGCCCAACAACATCGCCGACCTGTTCGAGCCGCACACCGCGTTCTGGAGCCTGATCGGCTCGGCGACGCTGCCGATCTTCCAGGGTGGCACGCTGCTGCACCGCCAGCGCGCCGCGCAGGCCGGCTTCGACCAGGCCGCCGCCCAGTACGACCAGGCGGTGCTGGCAGCACTGCAGAACGTCGCCGACACGCTGGCCGCCCTGCATATCGACGCGACCACGCTCGGCTCCGCCCAGGCGGCACAGTCCGCGGCCGAGGACAGCCTGCGCATCGCGCGGGGGCAGCTGGCACTGGGCAGTGTGTCGACGCTGGTGCTGCTCAACGCGCAGGACGCGGCCCTGACCGCGCGTCTGGCGACCGTGCAGGCGCAGGCCGCGCGGCTGTCGGACACCGCGGCCCTGTTCCAGGCCCTGGGCGGCGGCTGGTGGCACCGCCACGACATCCCCGCGCCGCCGTCAAAAGCACCGTTCTGAGCCGGCGAATCGGATCGCTGCCGCAATTTCGACGTTTTGCGGTGGTCGCGTCATGATGGACCGGCGGGCGTGCCGGGTTTCGAGGAGAATTGGAATGTCCAGACATATCGACCGGGCGCGTCTGTTCGCCTCGGCCCTGATCGGCGGCGGCGCGGTCTGCGCGGCCGCCCTGTTCGCGCCGGTGCCGGCATCGGCGAAGAGCATGAAGGAATGCGGCGCCGAGTATCAGGCGGCGAAGACCGCCGGCACGCTGAACGGCGAGACCTGGCAGGCCTTCCGCAGCTCGCATTGTTCGGCCACGGCCACGACGCCGGCCGCCACCAGCGCCCCCGGGGCGACCGCGCCGGCTGCGGCTCCCGCCGCTGCCGCCCCAGCGACCACCGCCGCCACGCCGGTGAAGTCCGGCAAGACGATGAAGGAATGCGGTGCCGAGTACCAGGCCGCCAAGAAGGGCGGCACGCTGAACGGCGAGACCTGGCAGGCCTTCCGCGCCTCGCATTGCTCTGCCGGCGGCACCGCTGCTGCGGCGCCGGCTGTGCCCGCCACCAGTGCTGCGGCCCCGGCGCCCGCCACGACGGCACCTGCGGCGGCACCGGCCACCACGACTGCCGCTGCGCCGGCCGCGACGGCCACCACGGCCGCCGGCGCCGCCGCCGTGTTCCCGACCGCGGTCTCGAGCAAGTATTCCTCCCTCTCGGCCGGCAAGGCGCGGATGAACACCTGCCTCGATCAGTACAAGGCCAACAAGACCGGCAACGGCAATGGCGGCCTGAAATGGATCCAGAAGGGCGGCGGCTACTACAGCGAGTGCAACAAGCGCCTCAAGGGCGGCTGAGCGCCCGACCGCGACGACTGAGGAAAGGGGGCCTTCGGGCCCCTTTTTCATGCAACCCGCCGTTCCAGCCCGCGTAGGAACAAAACAGAAACAGGAGTGCCGCCCATGTCCCACGTCAAGACCGACGACCATCCCGGCTCGAATACGCAGAAGGACCCCGTCGACTGGGTCTCTGGCGACGAGCCGATCACCGGCGCGCAGGCGAGCTATCTGTCGACCCTGTCGGAGGAGGCGGGCGAGGCCCCGCCGCCCGAGGGGCTGACCAAGGCGGAAGCGTCGCAGCGTATTGACGCGCTCAGGCAGCGTCTGGGGAAATAGGCTTCCACAGCAGCCGGTTCGCCGCTTCGAGACGGCTGAAACCCTCCGGCCAGGCCGCCTCGAACCGCGCCCGGGTCAGCCCGCGCGCGATCGCTGCCTCGGCGATCGCCGCCACCGTGCGGGTGCCATCGACCAGCGGCAGGATCGCGCGCATCTCGCGCGGCAGCGGCAGCAGGATCTCGAGCTGGTTGAACGCAACCGGCAGGCTGCCATCCGGCGTCAGCCGCCGCGCGATCTCCTCGGCCGGCATCTCCCGCGCGACAGGGGTCGCGTCCGGATCGAGCGGGTCGGGCAGGGCAGGGCGTCCGCCGCGGCGGACGGCGTAGGCGATATGGACGTTCATGTTGCCGGCCAGCGCCTCGGCCAGGGCGGCGCGCTCGTCGCGGCCAAGGCCCGCGATGCGCGCGCGCAGCTTCGGGTCGGGCAGCAGCGGCGCGGGATCGTAGCGCAGCGGCTCCATCAGGGCGGCGGCCTCGAGTCCGGCGCGGTCGAGGAAGGCCAGCAGGCCGGGGACGTCATAGGCCACGTCGCGCGGATTGAGCAGCAGGTCGTAGAGCCCGGCATCGCCGCCGGTGAGGTGGTCGGAGAAGTTCTGGTTCGCGCGCAGCCAGGCGGTGGCGGGCAGATTCCGCATCACCCGACGCGCCGCATCGAGCCGTGTCGCCGGAGGTTCATCGGCCGGTGCCAGCAGGCGCAGCGCATCCTGAAGCATGTAGACGCCGGTGCGCCCATGCGGCGCATAGACCATCAGCCCCATGCCGCCGCCTTCCGCCAGCACCGATGTGAGCGCGCGCAGGCCGGTGTCCGGGTCGGGCAGGTGATGCAGCACGCCGCAGCAATCGATGTAGTCGAACGCGCCGAGCCCCGATTCGGGCAGGTCGAGCAGGGACAGGCACCTGAACGAGATGTTGGCCAGCCCGCGCGCCTCCGCCCGGGCACGGGCGATGGCGAGCGACGCTTCCGAGCGGTCGATGCAGGTGACGTGGCCGGGGCGGCCGGCGCGGGCGAGCTGGGTCGCCAGCATGATCGCTCCGTCGCCGGTGCCGCAGCCGGCGACCAGCGCGCGCAGCTCGAGGCTGGTCGGGCGGGCGGCGCCGAAGACGTGATGGTCGATCTCGCGCAGATGGCTCGGCGTGCCGATCAGCAGCCTTCGATGCTCGTCGCGCGGATCACGGGCCGGGTAGGGATAGGCCTCGTACTGCGCGGCGAGGCTGGTATCGGCGAGATCGGTCATGTCGCCGGCAGGGTTCAGCGGGTCACCGCGAGTTCGCCGACCCGTGGCGTGCTGGTGAGCGTGAAGTCGCACAGATCGACCGGATAGTCGCCGGTGAAACACGCATCGCAGTAGACCGGGGCGTCGGCGTCGCGCCCGTCATGGCCGAGCGCGCGGTACAGCCCGTCAATCGAGATGAAGGCGAGGCTGTCGGCACCGATCAGCCGCGCCATCTCGGCGACGTCGTGGTTGGCGGCCAGCAGCTTGCTTCGCTCGGGGGTGTCGATGCCGTAGAAGCACGACCAGGTGGTCGGCGGCGAGGAGATGCGCATGTGCACCTCGGCCGCACCGGCAGCGCGCACCATCTCGACGATCTTGCGGCTGGTGGTGCCGCGCACGATCGAGTCGTCGACCAGGATCACGCGCTTGCCCTCCAGCATTGCCCGGTTGGCCGAGTGCTTCAGCTTCACCCCGAGATGGCGGATCTGGTCGGTCGGCTCGATGAAGGTCCGCCCGACATAGTGGTTGCGGATGATGCCCAGCTCGAAGGGGATGCCGCTTTCGGCGGCGAATCCCATCGCCGAGGGCACGCCCGAATCGGGCACCGGCACCACCAGATCGGCATCCACCGGGCTCTCGCGGGCCAGTTCCGCGCCGATCCGCTTGCGGGTCTCGTAGACGGAATGGCCGTCCATCACCGAATCGGGGCGGGCGAAATAGACGTATTCGAAGATGCAGAACCGCCCGCGGCGCTGGCCGAACGGCTTGATCGAGTGCACGCCCTCGGCATCGATCACCACGATCTCGCCGGGCTCGACGTCGCGGACGAACTCGGCATTGACGATGTCGAGCGCACAGCTCTCCGACGCCAGCACCCAGCACGGCGCCGCCCCCGGCGAGGCGGCCTCGATCCGGCCCAGCACCAGCGGCCGCACGCCGAGCGGATCGCGCACCCCGATCAGCGCCTCGTCCGACAGGGCGACCAGTGAATACGCCCCCTGCACCTGCTTGATCGCATCGATCAGCCGGTCGGTGACGTTGGCGTATAGGCTGATGGCGATGAGATGGACGAACACCTCGCTGTCGGTCGAAGACTGGAACAGGCAGCCGCGGCGCACCAGCGCGCGGCGCAGCGTCCCGGCATTGGTGAGGTTGCCGTTATGGGCGACGGCGAAGCCGCCGAACTCGAAATCGGCGTACAGCGGCTGCACGTTGCGGATCACCGTGTCGCCGGTCGTGGCGTAGCGGTTGTGGCCGACCGCCGTGCGGCCCGGCAGGGTGGCCATCACCCGCGCATCGCCGAACACGTCGCCCACCAGGCCGAGCCCCTTGTGGGTGTGGAAATGGGTGCCGTCATAGGTGACGATGCCGGTGGCTTCCTGGCCGCGATGCTGCAGCGCATGCAGGCCGAGCGCGGTCAGCGCACCCGCATCCTGGGCGTTGAAGATGCCGAACACGCCGCACTCCTCGTGCAGCTTGTCATCCGCGCCGCGCAGATCCCCGGCTGCGTCGTCCCCGGCAGGCCGCGTCGTCATGTCTCATCTACTCCCGGGCGGCGCGCCGTCGGGCGGCGTCGCGTCATCACAGCTTCGAGCCGTCCGGCTCCGATGCGTCGGGAGCCGGGCTGGGCGTGGTCATAGAGCCTGGGACCTCCAGATGCACGCGGAATGCGTCCGGCAGCCAGGTTTGCGCCCGTTTGGCGGCCCCGTAGATATAGGGAAGGCTCTGTGATTTTTGCACCACATCCGGCCACACCCCGATCGGTGCCGCGACGGAGGCCAGCATGTAGGCGCCGACGAACGCCGCCACCGCGCGGGCCAGCCCGAACCCGAAGCCCGCCAGCCGGTCGAGCCCGCCGAGCGGCGAGGCGCTGACCGCGCGCGAGACCAGCGACGTCAGCAGCGAGAACGCCACCAGCGCGGCCACGAAGCCGATCGCCGCACCCCCGATCGCGGCGAGCTGGGCATTGTCGGTCACGTGCAGCCCCAGGGCGGTGAGCTGCGGCAGGAAGCGGATCGCCAGCCACACCGCCACGATCCACGCGCCGATGCCGAGCAGCTCGCGCAGCAGCCCGCGCCACAGCCCGGCCAGCGCCGAGATCGCGGTCAACGCCAGCAGGGCGATGTCGAAGCCGTTCACCGTTCAGCTCGTCCTCAATTCGCGCCCACAGCGTTCATATCGCCCCGCCGGGTGCAAGTCCCGATCCGGCGGTTGCGGCGCACGCGCCACAGCGCGCCGGCCGGGTGATCGTTGCGGGATGTGTCCGGCTGGCGCGACACAACCGACACGTTATGGTAGGCAGGTGTGAGTTGATGTCACCCACCGACGCCGTTTCCGGCGCTGAGGAGTGTTCTGTGGAGCCTGGTTTCGAAGCACAGGAAGCCGGCGGCGGCCATGGTGGCACCGCATTCACCCCGCAGGACGTGCGGCTGCGCGCCGTCATCCAGGCGGCGCAGTTCCACGGCGTCGAGATGGACGCCAAGGAATTTCGCGGCGAGAGCGACGAGGCCTCGCCCTCACCGGCGACACTGGTGCGCTGGCTGCGCGAGAACGGGCTGGTGGCGGTCGGCATGCGCCTGAAATGGCGCTACCTGGTGCGGCTGGGCAATGTGCCGCCGGTGGTGCTGATGTTCCGCGACGGCTCGGCCGGGCTGGTGGTGGCGACCGATCCCGGCTCGGGCGTGGTGTGGATGCGCGACCCGATGGGCGGTGCGAACGACCCGGCGGTCGCGGTCGACGAGCTTCGCCTGTCGCAGGTCTGGACCGGCGACGTGGTGATGGTGCGCCGCACCCGCAACGCCTCCGAGGACGAGCAGCCGTTCGACCTGCGCTGGTTCGTGCATCTGGTGCTGGGCGAGCGCAAGTCGCTGCGGGCGATCATGTATGCGTCGATGGTGCTGTCGGTGGTCACCATCATCCCGCCGCTGATCGTCATGCAGGTGCTCGACCGTGTGGTGGGCTACAACTCGCTCGCGACGCTGTTCTCGGTGGCGATGATCATCGTGGCGTTCAGCGCCTACGAGATCTTCCTGAGCTATGCGCGGCGCGAGCTGACGCTGGTGATGTCGGGCCGGATCGACGCGCGGCTGAGTCTGGCGATGTTCAACCGGCTGCTGGCGCTGCCGCTGGAGTTCTTCGAGCGCAACCAGGCCGGCGTGACCATCGGCCGCGTATTGGCGATCTACCGGGTGCGCGACTTCCTCACCGGCCGGCTCATGAGCACCTTCCTCGACATGTTCACCCTGGTCGTGGTGCTGCCGTTCCTGTTCGTGCTGGCGCCGGCGCTGGCCTGGATGGTGCTGGCCGCGGCGGGGCTGATCGCGCTGATCATCGTGTTGTTCCTGCCGCCGATCGCGCGGGCGATGGGGTTCGTCATCACCGCCGAGAACCGTCGCGGCAGCATCCTCTACGAAACCGTCGCCGGCATCCGCACCATCAAGACCCTCGCCCTCGAGCACACCCGCCGGATGATGTGGGACGACGTCACCGCGGAAGTCACCACCGCGCGGCTGAATGCCGGGCGGGTCGGCAACTACGCGCAGACCGCGACGATGCCGTTCGATCTGTTCATCAACCGCGGCATCATCCTTGTCGGCGCCTACATGGTCGTGCGCTACAATCTCTCCGGCGGCCAGTCGGGGCTCAATATCGGCATCGGCGCGCTGGTGGCCTTCATGATGCTCGGCGGCCGCGTCGCCTCGCCGCTGGTCAACATGGCGCGTCTGCTCGAGGACCTCACGGAGGTGCGCGGCAGCCTGAGCGAGGCCGGCGCGGTGCTCAACCAGCCGACCGAGACCAAGGCGCTGACCACCGGCATGCGCCCGCCGGTCGCCGGTGCGCTGAGCTTCAACGACGTCAACTTCACCTATCCGGGCGCACAGACCAAGGCGCTCAACGGCGTCACCTTCGAGGTGCCGGCCGGCACCATGCTGGGGCTGGTGGGCCGGTCGGGCTCGGGCAAGTCGACCATCACCCGCCTGCTGCAGGGCGTCAGCCGCTCCTATACCGGCTTCCTCAAGCTCGACGGCGTCGACCTGCGCGAGATCAACCTCAACTACCTGCGCCGCAGCTTCGGCGTCGTGCTCCAGGACAACTTCCTCTTCCGCGGCACCATCCGTGACAACATCACCGCCGGCCGCCCCGGCCTGTCGATCGACGACGTCGCCCGTGCCGCCCGCCTCGCCGGTGCCGAGGAATTCATCGAGCGCATGCCGCAGGGCTACGAGACCTTCATCGAGGAAGGCTCGACCAACATCTCCGGCGGCCAGCGCCAGCGCCTCGCCATCGCGCGCGCGCTGATCTCCGACCCCAAGCTGATGATCCTCGACGAGGCGACCAGCGCGCTCGACCCCGAGAGCGAGGCGCTGGTCAACGCCAACCTGCTGCGCATCGGCCGCGGCCGCACCATGGTCATCGTCTCCCACCGCCTCTCCTCGCTGGTCGACTGCGACCAGATCCTGGTGATGGATCGCGGCGCGGTGGTCGATATCGGGCCGCACAAGGTGCTGCTTGAACGCTGCACGATCTATCGCCAGCTCTGGCTCCAGCAGAACCGCCATCTCGACCCGCAGGGCGGCAAGTCATCGCCGTCGGCGATGCTGGCCGAAGGAGACCGCTGATGAGTGGCCGCAACAGCCTGATCCCGTCGAGGCGCGACATCGAGCCGGCCGAAGACCAGGAAGGCAATGACGACATGCCGCAGGCGCTGCTGGAGTTCCACTCGCCCAGCGCCGCCGTCCTCGCGATGCCGCCGCGCGCGTCGGCGCGCTTCATCACCTGGGTGATCGGCTCGATGGCGGTGGCGACCATCGTCGGCATGTGCGTGCTGCCGCTGGATCGCGTGGTCAGCGCCGACGGGCGCCTGATCTCGACGCGCTCCACCGTGCTGGTCGAGCCGATCGAGTCGGCGATCGTACGCCGCATCCTGGTCCACGAGGGGCAGGAGGTGAAGAAGGGCGAGGTGCTGGTCGAACTCGATCCGACCATCAGCGACGCCGACATCCTCAACCTGCGCCACCAGGTCGACAGCTATGCCGCGCAGGTCGCCCGGCTCACCGCGCAGGCCAAGGGCGAGGAATACGTCGTCGATCCGAACTCGCCCTCCTCGACCCAGCAGGCGGCGATCTTCCTGCGCCAGAGCCAGGAATACCGCGCCAAGCTCGAGAACTACGACCAGCAGATCGCCTCGCAGCGCAGCCAGCTCCAGGGCTATCTGGCCGACGCGGCCCTGTTCGCCGGCCGGGTCAAGGTGGCGCAGGACGTCCACGCCATGCGCCAGCAGCTCCTGCGCGACCAGGTCGGCAGCCGGCTGAACTCGCTCGCCTCGCAGGACCAGCTGATGGAGGTGCAGCGTTCGGAAGCGGAGGCGCGCGCCAACGCCATCGCCACCCAGAACAAGCTCGCCGCCCTCGAGGCCGAGCGCGACGGCTACGTGCAGAACACCAAGGCCACCACCTTCGAGAACCTGACCGACAGCCAGCGCCACCTGTTCGAGGCCCGCGACGATTTCGCCAAGGCCGACCTGCGCGCCCATCTGACCAACCTCACCGCGCCAGAAGATTCGGTGGTGCTGACCATCGCCAAGGTCGCCACCGGCTCCGTGCTCCAGGCCGGCTCGGAGGTGATGACGCTGGTGCCGACCGACGCGCCGCTCGAGGTCGAGGGCATCGCGACCGCCAAGGATTCCGGCTATCTGCGCCTCGGCGACAAGGCCAACATCAAGTTCGCGACCTTCCCCTCGATGCGCTATGGCGGCGCGCAGGGCACGCTGGTCAATGTCAGTGCCGACAGCTTCTCCGAGAAAACCAACCGTGAGGGCCTCCCCGAGAGTTCCGGGCTCAACCCGGTGCCGACGGGGGCGTCGTTCTACCGGCTGCGCATCCGCATCGACAAATACACGCTGCACGGAGTGCCGAACTATTTCCATCCGGTGCCGGGCATGCCGGTCACCGCCGACATCCTGGTCGGCAAGCGGACGATGATGGAGTTCCTGCTCGGCTCGGTCATGCCGGTCGCGACGGAAGGCATGCGGGAGCCCTGAGTGCGTAACCCGGCCGAGCAGGAGCAGCGATGAGCCTCGCGCAAAGACTGGCTGCGGTCCTGTCGCCGGCCGCGCGGCTGAAATACGGGCTCGAACTGGCCGCTGCCGGCGAGCACACGAAGGCCTTCGCGCAGTTCGCGAAAGCCGCCGCCGCCGGGGTGACCGAGGCGCAGTTCCGCGCCGGGCGCGCCTATCTCGACGGCCGCGGCGTGCCGGTCAGCCGCGACGAGGGCGCGCGCTGGATGCGGCGCGCGGCGGAGGGCGGCTGGGCCGAGGCGGCCTATGTGCTGTCCACCCTGTATCTCTATGGCCTGGTCGCCCCCGAGAACAGCAGTGCGAACTCCCTGTTCGCCACCGGCGTCTCGGCGCGCGGTGAAGGCGAGCCGGATTTCGACAATGCCAGGCTCTGGGCGCAGCGCGCTGCCGATGGCGGCTCCGCCGAGGGCCAGGCGATGCTCGGCTATGTGCTGACCTCCGGCCCGGAGGCGATGCGCGACCTGCCGCGTGCCGAGCGCCTCTACCGGCAGTCGGCCGATGCCGGCTGCCCGCAGGGCGCGCTCGGCCTTGGCCTCGCCGTGCTCGCCGCCGCACCTGCTGACGGCGAGACCGAGGCCGAAAAGCACGTGCGCGCCGCCGCCTGGCTGCGCCGCGCGGCCGAGGGCGGGCTCGGCACCGCCCATTACCTGCTCGGCGTGATGGCGGCGTCCGGCCAGGGGCTCGAACAGGACGAGGCCGTGGCGGTGCGTCACTACCGCGAGGCCGCCGCCGCCGGGGTAAGGGCCGGTCAGGCACGTTATGGCTATGCGCTGATCCAGGGCCGCGGCATCGAACGCAACATCAACGAGGGCGAATCCTGGCTGCGTCGCGCCGGCCTGTCCGGCGACATCGAGGCGCAGGCGATGATCGGCGATCTGTATGCCCGCGGCGGCGATCTGCCGCCGAACTACGCCGAGGCCGCGCTGTGGTATGCGCGCGCCGCCGATGGCGGCCATTCGGCGGCGGCCCGCGCGCTGGGGCTGCTGTTCCTGACCGGGGCCGGCGTGCAGCGCGACCCCGAGGAGGCGGCGCGCTGGTTCCGGATCTCCGCCGAGCGCGGCGACAGCCTCGCCCAGGCCGATCTCGGCAATCTGGTGATGAGCGGCGAGGCCGGGCCGGCCGCGCAGCAGGGCGCGCGCGAGATGTACGAGCGCGCTGCCGAGAACGGCGACCTCGTCGCCGCCTTCAATTTCGGCGTCTGCCTCGCCAAGGGCGTCGGCGTCGAGCGCAATGCGTCGGCGGCGGCGGAATGGATGCGCCGCGCCGCCGAGGGCGTGGTCAATGCGCAGTTCTGGTATGGCCGCATGCTGCTGGAGGGCAACGGGGTCGCCGCCGACCCGGTGGCGGCGCGCGACTGGATCGGCCGCGCGGCGGCGGCCGGCATGACCGACGCCGAAGCGCAGCTCGGCGAGATGCTGCTGACCGCGGCAGGCGGCGAGCGCGACGATCCCGCGGCCCTGGCGATGTTCGAGCGTGCCGCCGCCAAGGGCCATGTGCTGTCGATGTTCTCCGCCGGCGCGATGCTGGGCGGCGGTCATCAGGTGCCGGTCGACCGGGTGCGCGCGCAAGCCTATTTCGAACGCGCCGCCGAGAGCGGCCATGCCACCGCGCAGCTGATGCTGGGCCGCTATCTCGCCGACGGGCTGGCCGGCGAGCGCGACATCGCCAAGGCGCGTCACTGGCTGCAGACCGCCAAGGCGCGCGGGGTGTCGCATGCTGCGGTCGATCTCGCCCGGCTGCCGCCCGAGGGCGGCGCGGCCGACGCAACGCCGGCCGAGACCGGCCAGGCATCGCCGCTGATCGAGCAGGCCGCGCCACCCGCCGGTCAAGCCCCGAACGAGGCGGCGCCGCGTGTGCCCGACGCCGAGCGGCCACCGGCCCGCGATATCGTGCCGAGCATCTTTTCCGTGCCGCCGCGCGCCAGCGGCGGCTGAGCGGGCGCGTTGGCGAGGCGGGCCCGGCTCCCGGCGCAGACCGGCACCGCGGGTGCTCCGGTCACGCCCGCCGTGCCGGTCGAGCGCGTGTCGCTGGACCGCTATCCCGGCTATCGCCGGTCGGCGCCCGAACGCGCCGAGCCGGAGGCGCAGGCGGACGGGCCGGGCGGCCCGCCGCGTCGCCGCCGGGTCAGCGAGGCGGACCGCCGCGCCTGGCAGGAATGGCAGCAGGGCCGCATCGAGGATGCGTTCGCCGACGGGCAGCGTGCCCAGGCCGAGGGGCGCGCACTCGATGCGCTGAGCGCGTTCGAGCGCGCGCATCGGCTGTCGCCCGACGATCCGGTGCTGATGTTCGCCCTCGGCCTCGCGCGCTCGCTCTGCGACGACCATGCCGGCTGCCTCGCGCTGATGGAACGGCTCGGCGGGCGCGTCGACATGCGCGAGGCCTGGGTGACGGCGGCCTCCGCGGCGCTGGCGCTGGGCCTGAACCAGCGCGCCGGCCGCCATGTCGAGCGGCTGCTCTCGACGCATGGCTTCGACCCGTCGCTGAGCGACATTCTCGGCCGGGTGATGGAGGCCACGGGTCGGGTCGGCTGGTGCGCCCTGTCGGGTGGCGGCCCGGGCGGCGATCCGGGCGGCGGCGGGGCGGTGCTGAACGTGCTCTGCGCCGGACCGGTGCAGATGATCGCCGATGGCGTGGCGATCCCCCCCGGGCCGCCGCGACGGCGCGCGCTGTGGCGCTCGCACGTGCTGCCCGAGGGCTGGGAACGCTGGGAGGCGCTGGAGGTGCGCGACGGGGCGGGCACGCCGCTGCTCGGCTCGCCGATCGCCGCCTCGCGGATCGCGCGTCCGGCCGGCTTCGTCGAGGCGGCCGGCCCGCGGCACATCCGCGGCTGGGCCTGGCATCCGGCCGACCGCGACCGCACGCCGCAGATCCTGGTGCGGGTGGCGAGCGATCGCGGCGATGGCGAGCTTGTCGCCCGGCTGGAACTCGACGAGGCGGCCGATCCGCTGCCCGGCAACGCGCTGGCACGGCCGCGCCGGATCGATTTCGCGGTGCCGCGCCGCCTGCGCGGCGCCCGTCTCGACTTCACCGACGCCGCCGGACAGTCGCTGTTCGGCAGCCCGCTCGATCCGTTGCTGCTGTCAGATCTGCGCCCGGCCGATCGCGGGGCAGGGGGCGCCCTCCCTGCCGCCCTCCCTGCCGCCGCCACGGCCGGCGGCATCGACGTGGTGATCCCCGTCTACCGCCACTGCCGGCGCACGCTGGACTGCATCGACAGCGTGGTTGCGTCGCGGCAACGGTCGGGCGGTCGCGACGTGCGCATCGTGGTGGTCGAGGACAGCTCGCCCGATGCCGACCTGCGGGCCGCGCTCGACGCGCTGGCCGATGATGGCGTGATCGAGCTGCTGCGCACGCCGCGCAATCGCGGCTTCACCCATGCCGCCAATCTCGGTCTGCAACACGGCGCCGCGGCGGGACGCGACGTGCTGCTGCTCAACAGCGACACGCTGGTCGCCCCCGACTGGCTGGAGCGGATGCGCGAAGCCGCGGCCACGGCGGGCGATATCGGTTCCATCACGCCGCTGTCGAACGACGCCACCATCCTGAGCTACCCCGACCGCCGGCGCGCCAATCCGATGCCGGACGCGGACGCCCTCACCGCTCTGGCCGACCAGGCGGCGCGTGCGAACGGCGGCGAGCTGATCGGCATCCCGACCGGCATCGGCTTCTGCATGTACATGCGCCGCGCCTGCCTCGACCGGGTCGGGGGGTTCGACGAGGCGCTGTTCGCCCAGGGTTACGGCGAGGAGAACGACTGGTGCCTGCGCGCCGCCGCCCTCGGCTGGCGCCATGTCGCCGCCACCGGCATCGTGGTGGCCCATGAGGGCGGGGTGTCGTTCGGCGAGGCGCGGCAGTTCCTGATGGCGCGCAACGCGGCGATCGTCGAGCGTCTGCATCCCGGCTACGACGCCGCCGTCGCCGCCCATATCGACGCCGACCCGCTGGCGATGGCCCGGCGCCGGATCGACCGCCTCCGGCTGCTCGATTCTCTCGCCGCCGAGGCCGCCCCCGCCACGGTCGCACTGGTCACCCACGACCAGGGCGGCGGGGTGGAGCGCGTCGTGCGCAGCCGCATCGACGCCCTGCGTGCGGCCGGAAGGGCGGTGCTGGTGCTGCGGCCGTCCAGCGAGGGCGGGGTCTGCGTGGTCTCCGACGGTCCCGCCGACAGCCATCCCAACCTCGCCTGGCGGCTGCCCGACGAGACCGACGCGCTGTGCGACCTGTTGCGCGAGGCCGGGGTGACGGCGTTCGAATGGCACCACATGCTGGGCCACGAGCCCCCGATGCGCGAACTGCCCGCCCGGCTCGGCGTGCCGTTCACCATCACCGTGCACGACTATGCCGCGTTCTGCCCGCGGGTGACGCTGGTGTCCTACGGGCGGCGCTATTGCGGCGAGCCCGATCTGGCCGCCTGCGAGGTCTGTGTGGCGACGCTCGGCCGGCGCACCGACGAGGCGATCGGTGTTGCGCCCCTGCGCGCGCGTTCGGCACGCGAATTCGCCGCCGCCGCCCGGGTGGTGGTGCCCTCGCAGGATGTCGGTCGCCGGATCGAGCGACACTTCCCGCACGTGCGGCTGTCGGTCGAGCCCTGGGAGGAGGACCATCCCGAGCTCGATCTCGCCGCCTATGCGCGGCGGTTCGGCGCGGCGGTCGAGCGGGTGGGGGCGGTGCCCCGCGCCCCGGGCCGGATGCGGATCGCGCTGCTCGGCGGCATCGGGCCGGAGAAGGGCTATGACGTGCTGCTCGACTGCCTGCGCTGCGCGCGCGAGGAGGGACTGCCGCTCGAATTCGTCGTCGCCGGCTTCACGCCCGACGATGCGACGCTGCGCGAGGCCGGCTGCGGGCCGATCACCGGCGAGTACGAGGCCGGCGAGCTGCCGGCGCTGCTGGCCGGATTCGATGCCGATGTCGCCTTCCTGCCCTCGGTCTGCCCCGAGACCTGGAGCTTCACGCTCAGCGAGGCCTGGCGGGCGGGGCTGCCGACGGTGGTGTTCGACATCGGCACGCCTGCGGAACGTGTGCGTGCCACCGGGCGTGGGCTGGTGCTGCCGATCGCGCTGCCACCGGCGATGATCTGCCGGCAACTGATGGTGTGCGCGCAACGTTCGATACAGCAACGAGACTCGCTTGCGAAAACCGCGGTTCCGCCGCAATTTGGGCACCGCTCTGCCGCGACGGCGCACGATTCTCGCACCGCCGCGGAGGCGGCCAAACGACCCGCCGCGTCCGCGGCCGAACGAACCGCCGCAGATGCGGCCGAAACGACGGATGGATTTTGATGGCCAAGACCGAGCCCGCCTCGCCGCAGCCTTTGGTGACGGAGCTGAACGTGTCGGCCAACATTATGGCGATGCAGCCCGGTCTCTACTGCGTCTTCCATGCCGACAACGCCGAGATCGACACCGCCACCGGCCTGCCCGGGGTGCGCATCACGCCGCCGCCGGGCGGTGCCGATCCGCAGCTCGAGATCCGCACCTTCGGCGAGGGCGGCTGGCTCGGCGGTGCTGCAGCACTGGTGCATGCGCCCAACCATGCCAGCGTGCTGGTCACCGTCTACCGCGACGCGAATGTCGTCACCCAGGGCCCACAGCTTCAGGTTGTCCGGCTCGGTGACGCCCCGCGCGCGCTCCAGCCCGCCACCGGCGCTGCATCCTCCGCCCCGGCGCCCGTTGCCGCACCGCCGGCCGCACCCGGACCGGCGCCGGCCCCCGTTGCGGTGGCCCCGTCCAGCGCCCCGGTGCCGGCCGAGATCGCGCCGGCCGCCGCCACCAGCACCGTCTCGCGTGACGAGGCCGAGATCGCCGCCCATATCCAGCGCCGCGGCGACGTGCTCGCCCGGTTCGGCGAGTGGATGGGCACGCCCGGCAGCCAGCAGTGGATCGAGGGCTTCGCGCTCGCCCCGCGCGGCGAGATCGGCGTCAAGGACATCGAATACCAGGCCGTCCTCGGCCGGGGCTGGCTGTCGCCCTGGTCGGAGGGCGGCCAGTTCTGCGGCAGTCGCGGCATGGCGCTGCCGATCCTCGGCCTGCGTGCCCGTCTGAAGGGCAAGTTCGCCGAGTCGCACAGCATCAGTGTCGAGGCCAGCTTCACCGACGGCACCGAGATCGGGCCGACGCAGGAGGATGTGCCCGTCGAGGCGGCGTCGCTCGCACCGCTGGAGGCGTTCCGCATCATCGTCGCGCCGAAGGCCGGCGTTGCCGTGCCGGCAGCACCGGCCGCGCGTGGACGCAAGGCGGAGGCGAAGCCGGCCAAGGCCGCCGCCCCCGTCAAGGCCAAGCCCGCAGCCAAGGGAGGTGCCGCGCCACGCGCCGCGGCGATGAAGGCCGGCAAGGCCGCCGCACGGCGCGCGCGATCCTGAGCGCGCGGCGATCTGCCTCGCGAGTGGCTGGCGGCGGGATGCCGGCCAGTAAGGGTGCTGCGTGAAGTTCCTGTTCGTCCATCAGAACTACCCGGGCCAGTTCCTGCACATCGTGCGTCACCTGGCCGAGCAGGGCGGCCACGAGATCGTGTTCGCCAGCCAGATGAACGCCAACGTGATCCCCGGCGTGCGGCGGGTCCTGTACTCGCCGCCCCGCGGTCCGGTGCCCGACCTGCATCCGGCCACCCAGGAATTCGACATGGCGATGCTGCGTGCCATCGCGGTCGCCAACATGGCCTCGAACCTCAAGGAGCTGGGCTTCACCCCCGACATCGTCATCGGCCATCAGGGCTGGGGCGAGATGCTCGACCTGCAGGATGTCTGGCACGATACGCCGCGCCTCGGCTATCTCGAGTTCTACTACCATACCGACCGCTTCGATGTCGGCTTCGACCCCGAGTTTCCGCCGTCGCGCGCGCTGTATCCGGTGGTGCGGGCGAAGAACGCCATCAACCATCTCGCCCTGCACAGCAGCGCGGTGGGCTTCACCCCGACCGAATTCCAGAAATCCACCTACCCCGACTGGGCCCGATCCAGGATCGAGCTGCTGCGCGAGGGGGTGCATCTCGACATCTGCGCCCCCGACCCCAGGGCCAGGCAGCGCATCTTCCGCCTCGGCGGCATCGAGGTCGCGCCCTCCGAGAAGCTGGTGACCTACGTGGCGCGCGACCTGGAGCCCTATCGCGGCTTCCACATCCTGATGCGCGCCCTGCCGCGCATCCTCGCCGAGCGGTCGGATGTCCGTGTGGTGATCGTCGGCGGCGACGGAGCCAGCTACGGGTCGCGTCCGCTCAGCGGCACCTGGCGCGAGGTGATGCTGCGCGAACTCGGCGACCGGCTCGATCTCTCGCGGGTGCATTTCGCCGGCAAGCTGCACTACGAGGACTATTCAGGCCTGCTCAAGCGCTCGGACGCCCATGTCTACCTGACCTACCCGTTCGTCGCCTCGTGGTCGCTGCGCGAGGCGTTGGCCAGCGGCTGCGCGATCGTGGCCAGCGACACCGCCCCGGTGCGCGAGTTCGTCACGAACGACCGCACCGGGCTGCTGGTCGATTTCCACCAGCCCGACGCGCTGGCCGAACAGGTGCTGCGCCTGCTCGACGACCGCCGGCTGGCGGCGAGGCTGGGCGCGGCGGCGCGCCGCCATGCCGAGCAGACGCTCGACATGGACGACTACCTCAACGCTTACGTCGCGCTGATCGAGAAGCTGACCGGGCGTCGCATCGCCCCGGCACCCGCACCGGCCCCGCCGCCGCCGGCGCGTGTGCGCAGCCGGCGGCGGGTGGAGGCGTGAGGGCCTACTTGCCGGCGGCCTGAAGCGACTTGACGATGAAGCCCTCGGCCTCGGCGCGGTCGCCCCAGCCGGTCACCTTCACCCACTTGCCCTTCTCGAGATCCTTGTAGCGGGTGAAGAAGTGCTCGATCGCCGAGCGGGTGATCTCGGGCAGATCCTCGACCTGCTTGATGGCGCTGTACAGCGTGTGGATCTTGTCGTGCGGCACGCAGATGATCTTCTCGTCCTGGCCGCTCTCGTCCTCCATCTTCAGCACCCCGATCGGGCGCGCACGGATCACCGCGCCGGGCACCACCGGGGCGGGGGCCAGCACCAGCGCATCGGCCGGATCGCCGTCATCGGCGAGCGTGCCGGGAATGAAGCCATAGGCGGCCGGATAGGCCATCGGCGTGAACAGGAAGCGGTCGACGACCACCGCGCCGCTCTCCTTGTCGACCTCGTATTTCACCGCCGAGCCCTGCGGGATCTCGATGACGACGTTGATGTCGTGGGGGACATCCTTGCCGGGGCTGATCTTGCTGACGTCCATGATGCGCGCGTGGCTCCTCGAGCGGGGGGCGGTAAGACAATAAGGACCGGCGGGACCGTAATCGCCGCCCCGCCTCTTGCCAAGGCGGCGGCCTTGGGCGAAGGGAGGGGCCGGGCTTTGCGCGCCTGTAGCTCAACTGGTCAGAGCGGGCCGCTCATAACGGCTTGGTTGCGGGTTCAAGTCCTGCCGGGCGCAGGCCTTCATATCTGACGTCACCCGCCGACCGGAGCACCGCCGCCATGGCTGCCTATCAATATGCCTATGTGATGAAGGACCTCACCAAGGCCTATCCAGGCGGGCGCGAGGTGTTCAAGGGCATCACGCTGTCGTTCCTGCCCGGGGTCAAGATCGGCGTGCTCGGCGTCAACGGCGCGGGCAAGTCCACCTTGCTCAAGATCATGGCCGGCATCGAGACCGAATATGGCGGCGAGGCCTGGGCGGCCGAGGGCGTGCGGGTGGGCTATCTCGCCCAGGAGCCGAAGCTCGACGAGGACAAGACCGTCGGCGAGAACGTCGCCGAGGCGTTCGGCCCGCTCAAGCGCGCGCTCGCCCGCTTCAACGAGATCTCGGAAAAGTTCGCCGAGCCGATGAGCGACGACGAGATGAACGACCTGCTCGCCGAGCAGGCCACGCTGCAGGAACAGATCGACGCCGGCGACGGCTGGGATCTCGACCGCCGCATCGAGATCTCGCTCGACGCGCTCGGCTGCCCGCCGGCCGACAGCCCGGTCGGCAAGCTCTCGGGCGGCGAGCGCCGTCGCGTCGCCCTGTGCCGGCTGCTGCTGGAGAAGCCCGAACTGCTGCTGCTCGACGAGCCCACCAACCATCTCGACGCCGAATCCGTCGCCTGGCTGGAGCGCACGCTGCGCGACTACGAGGGCACGGTGATGGTCATCACCCATGACCGCTACTTCCTCGACAACGTCACCAACTGGATCCTGGAAATCGAGCGCGGCCGCGGCTACCCGTTCGAGGGCAACTACTCGTCCTGGCTGGCCCAGAAGCGCAAGCGCCTGCTGCAGGAGGAAAAGGAGGAGAGTGCCCGCTCGCGCGCGCTCGCCCAGGAGCAGGAGTGGATCCAGTCCTCCCCCCGCGCGCGCCAGACCAAGAACAAGGCCCGCATCCAGAAATACGAGGAGATGCTGGCCCAGAACCAGGAAAAGGCCACCGGGGTCGCCGAGATCGTCATCCCGCCGGGCCCGCGCCTGGGCGGCACCGTCATCGAGGCGGAGGGTCTGCGCAAGGGCTTCGGCAACCGCCTGCTGATCGACGGGCTCGACTTCAAGCTGCCGCCGGGCGGCATCGTCGGCGTGATCGGCGCCAACGGTGCGGGCAAGTCCACCCTGTTCAAGATGATCACCGGCGACGACACCCCCGATGCCGGCAGCCTGAGGATCGGCGAGACGGTCAAGCTCGGCTATGTCGACCAGTCGCGCAACTCGCTCGACGACAACAAGAACGTCTGGGAGGAGATCTCCGGCGGCACCGACGTGATCTATCTCGGCAAGCGTGCCGTGCCCTCGCGCGCCTATGTCGGCGCGTTCAACTTCAAGGGTGCGGACCAGCAGAAGAAGGTCGGCATCCTGTCGGGCGGCGAGCGCAACCGCGTGCATCTCGCCAAGATGCTCAAGCAGGAGAGCAACGTCATCCTGCTCGACGAGCCGACCAACGATCTCGACGTCGACACGCTGCGCGCGCTGGAGGATGCGCTGGCCGAGTTCGCCGGCTGCGCGGTGATCATCAGCCACGACCGCTGGTTCCTCGACCGGCTGGCGACCCATATCCTCGCCTTCGAGGGCGACAGCCATGTCGAGTGGTTCGAGGGCAATTTCCAGGCCTATGAAGAGGACAAGCGACGACGTCTCGGCGCCGACGCCACCGAGCCGCACCGCCTCAAATACAAGCCGCTTGCCCGCTGAACCCGGGCTGCGGCGCCGGCCCGCGCCCCGACCCGGTTTCCCGTTTCAGCATCGTGTCGCGGGGCGCCGGGTAGGGGCGCGGGCCGGCGCCGTCCTGCCCTCATGAGCGGCTCGTTCAACCCCCGCCGCCTGCGCACCGCACGGCTGGTCCTCGACCCGGTGCGCTGGACCGACCTTGCCGACATGGAGCGCCTCAAGGGCGACCCGCGCGCCTATGCGATGATGCTGGGCGGCGTGCTCGCCCCGGCCAGGGTCGCCGAGGAGATGGCCCGCGACGTGGCACTCTGGTCGCGCGAGGGGGTGGGCATCTTCACCATCCGCCGCGCCGATACGGGCGCGTTCTGCGGCATGACCGGGGTGCACGAGCGCCCCGACGGGCGCGGCCTCGGGCTGCGCTTCGCGCTGGTGCCGGCCGCCAAGGGCCAGGGCTTCGCCCGCGAGGCGGCCGCCGCCGCGCTGGCCTTCA
The DNA here is from genome assembly GCF_014192375.1 of Endobacter medicaginis. Classification (GTDB taxonomy): domain Bacteria; phylum Pseudomonadota; class Alphaproteobacteria; order Acetobacterales; family Acetobacteraceae; genus Endobacter; species Endobacter medicaginis. Next base: position 169,273 of record NZ_JACHXV010000003.1, read on the forward strand.
CCCATAACGAGGGCATCGAGCGCGTCGTCGCCGTCGCGCGCGAGAGCAACATCGCCTCGCGCGGCATCCTCGGCGGCATCGGCATGCGCGTCGCCGGACAGTTCGAGCGCGACGGCAATCCGATGCTGCTCTACGAGAGCATCCGCCAGCCACTGCTGCGGGTCTGAGTGCCCGTTTCGCGAAGCCCGGCGCCGGTGCCGGACCTTTCCCAACAGGCCCGAGAGCGCCGCGCTATGGCGTCGCCAGCCAACCGGCCTCGCGCAGCGTGCTGACCGCGCTGCGCGCCACCGGCACCGACAGCCCGGTGCCGAGCCTGACCCGCATCGCCCTCGGCGTGCCTTCGATCGCCTGCACCGACTGCCGCGCCACCCACCACGAGCGATGCACGCGCAGCCCCTCCGTCTGCCCCAGCGCCGCGATCGCCGCCGTCATCGACAGATGGATCAGGCTCGACCCGGTCGCGGTATGCACGCGCACGTAATGATCCTCCATCTGCAGGGCGACCGCACCCGCCGGCATCTGCCTTGCCGGTGCGCCCGCCTGCAGGGTGGCGGGCACAGTGGTCGCGTCCGCGGGCAGCGGTCGCCGTGACAGCAGCCATTCCGCAACGATCGCCGCCATCGCCCCGATCAGCAGGGTCTGTGCCAGCCACCCCCAGATGCCCGGTGCGTGCGCCCGCAGCGACGGCCACAGCGCGAACGCCGCCATGCGCGTCAGCACCGCCTCGGCGAGGCTTGCCGCGCCGACCGCCGCGCCCAGCAGCCAGCGCCGTCCGGCCGTCCCCCGCGGCGCGATCCGCCCGACCGCCGTGATCGCGCCTCCGTAAAGCGCGCATCCCGCCCAGGCGGCGCCGATCCAGTAGAGCGCGCGGCTGCCCGGGCCACCGTTGAGATAGGTGCCGAACGGACCCAGCAGCGCGAGCAGACCGCCCGACAACGTCGAGATGACGATCGCCCGCCGCCAGCGCGCGGCCGCCTGCCCGGCGCCGCCCCCCTGCACCGGCCCGCTCATGCGTCTGCCCATCCGCCCGTCCGCGTGCCCGTTCGCCCGTTGGCGAAAACCGGCGTGCGCACCGGCGCATCAGGCGTCAGATGGCGGGACAACCCTGCCGGATCCATCGATGTCCACACGCTCCCGCTTCGCCCGCCCGTCCTGCCTGCTGGTCCTCGCCCTGTGCCTGATGCAGGTGTCGATGTCGATGCGCCCCGCCCGCGCCGCCGCCGATGCCGTCGGCTTCATCGCGACGCACAGCCCCGACGGCACCGAGATCGGCATCTGGTATCCCGCCAGAGGCGAAATGCGCCACCTCGTCCTCGGTCCGTATGCACAGGATGTCGCACCCGGCGCGCCACCCGTCGCCGCGCCGGGCAGCCATGTCCTGCCCCTGGTGGTGATCTCGCACGGCCAGGGAGGCTCCTTCACCGGTCATCTCGATACCGCCATGGCGCTGGCCCGCGCCGGCTTCGTCGTCGCCGCCCTGACCCATCCGGGCGACAACTGGCGCGACAGTTCGCGGGCCACCGATCTCGCAGCCCGTCCCGCGGCGCTGTCGGCGCTGATCACCTGGATGCTGACCGCCTCGCCCTATGCGGGAATCATCGACGCCCGCCGCATCGGCGCGTTCGGCTTCTCCTCCGGCGGCTTCACCGTCCTCGCCGCGGCGGGCGGCAGGCCGGACCTCACGAAGGTCGGCCCGCACTGCGTCGCCCATCCGGGGTTCTACGACTGCGCCCTGCTCGCCGCCCACCCGCCGGTCGCGGGGGCGCGGACATTCAGCAGGGACGGGCGCATCCGTGCCATCGTCGTCGCGGCCCCTGCGCTCGGCTTCACCTTCGACCGTGCCGGCCTCGCCGGGATCACGGTCCCGGTGCAGCTCTGGCGCGCCGGCAACGACAAGGTCCTGCCCGCCCCGTTCTACGCCGATGCCGTGCATGCGGCCCTGCCCCCGGGCGTCGCGTTCCATGATGTGCCCGGTGCCGGGCATTTCGATTTCCTGGCGCCCTGCACGGCGGAAGCGGCGTCGCTGCCGATCTGCACCAGCGCGCCGGGCTTCGATCGCGCCGCCTTCCATCGCGATTTCGATGCCGCCGTGGTGGCGTTCTTCCGCCACACGCTCGACTGAACGCGAAACGGGCCGCGCGATCATTCCCATATCGTAAGCTCCCGCGCGTTTCTGCTACAGTGCAGGTGGCGGGCCGATCGTCGCCCCCCTCTTCCCCCTCCCGCCCCCCGCGCGTGCGCCCTTTCGATCTGTCACGGATGCCCAGCCCCACCCCCGACCCATCCGCCACCACCCGCCCGGCCCGTCCCGTACATCGCGCGCACTGGGCCCCGTGGCGGCGGGCGGAGGCGAGGCGAGGCGTCGGGACCATGGCGGTGCTGTTCACGCTGTACTGCGCGCTGGTGCTGGCCACCCGGCTGCTGTGCCGCGACGACGCGGGCTACGAATCGTTCTGGCCGGCCAATGCGGTGCTGCTGGTGGCCCTGCTGGTGCTGCGCCCGCGGCAGGCCTTCGGACTGCTCGCCATCTGCTTCGTCGCCGATGTGACGGTGCTGCGGTTCGGCGCCCCGATCGATGCCGAGGCGGTGCTCGCCAGCGTGCTCAATGTCGCCATCGCCCTGATCGCCGCACCGCTGACCCGCCGCTTCTGCGGTGCGACCACCGATCTCACCCATCCGCACCGCTTCGCGATGTTCGTGCCGATCGCGCTGGGCGCCGCCTCGATCGAGGCGCTGGTCGGCATTCTGGTCGAGACCTATGTGCTGGCCGACCCGGCCGACCCGTTCGCCGACTGGATGCAGTGGGTGATGTGCGATGCGCTGGGCCTGATCATCGCCACCCCGGCGGTCATCGCCCTCGTCCGACGCCGGATCGCCTCCGATGCCGCCGCCAGCCCGCGTGTGGTGGGCGCCCTGGTCGCCCTCAGCGTCGCGCTGGCGCTGGTGAGCTTCCTGCTGCCGGGCACGCCGCTGTTTCTGCTGCTGTTCCCCGCCCTGGTGCTGGTGGCGTTCTGCGCCTCGGCGGTCACCGGGCTGCTGGTGGTGCTGGTGGTCTCGGTGATCGTGTCCGCCTTCACCGCGCACGATCTCGGCCCGATCGCCAGGCTGTCGCCGGACGGCCACCTGATGCGCGTCGCCTTCATCCAGCCCTTCCTGTTCGCGCTGCTTCTGGTGGTGGTGCCGACCTCCAACGCGGTGGGGGCCAAGCGCCGCTACATGCGCCGGCTGTCCGGGCTTCAGGCCCGCATGGCCGAGACCGCCGCGCGCGACACGCTCACCCCGGCCGACAGCAGGCTGCATTTCGAGGCGTCGCTGCGCGCGCTGATCGCGCGCGGCGGCCACGGCGCCCTGCTGCTGATCGACATCGACCATTTCAAGCGCGTCAATGACGGGTTCGGCCACCAGACCGGCGATCTGGTGCTGGTCGAGTTCGCGCGGCGGCTGATCGAGGCGGCCGGAATGCACCAGGGGCGGGTCGGCCGACTCGGCGGCGACGAGTTCGCGCTCTGTCTCGCCGTGCGCCTGCCCCGCGACGCGCTCGACCTGTTCTGCCGCGGCGTGATCGCGCGCCTGCGCCAGCCCTACCGGATCGGCACCGAGGACCATGTCTTCACCGCCAGCATCGGCGCCACCCCGATCGAGGCCGGTCCGGCCCGGATGGAGGAGGTGATGCGCCGCGCCGACCATGCGCTCTATGCCGCCAAGGCGGCCGGGCGCGACGGCCATGCGATCGCCGACCGCATCGAGGCCGCCGAGCCCGCGTTGCTGTCAGTCAGCGCCTGAGCGCGCCTTCCTCGGCCACCGGGCGCCGCATCAGCGCGAGGATCGCCGCCAGCACGCAGCCTGCGACGATGCCCCAGGTCAGGTCGCGCACCACGGTGAGGCCGAACGTCGCCAGCAGGACCAGCCCGCCGCGCCCCTGCCGCATCAGCCGCAGGAACTCGGCCTTCTCGGCCATGTTCCAGCACACCACCAGCAGCACCCCGGCCAGGCAGGACAGCGGCACCCAGCGGGCGAGCGGCGCTGCCACCAGCATGAACAGGGCCACGAACACCGCATGCATCATGCCGGCGAGCGGGCTGCGCGCGCCGGCGCGGATATTGGTCGCGGTGCGGGCGATGGTGCCGGTCACGCTGATGCCGCCGAACAGGGCGGAGGCGATGTTGGCGATCCCCTGCGCGACCAGCTCCATGTTCGAGCGGTGCCTGCGCCCCGTCATGCTGTCGGCGACCTTGGCCGACAGCAGGCTCTCGATGCCGCCGAGCAGGGTGAACGCCGGCTTCAAAGCCTCCCACCTATCCTACACAGCATTTTCCTGATGCCACTGCAAAGCTGCAGTAAAGGTTCATAGGGTCTTTCCGTCTGACCGCGGGTACCCCGCATCTTCACGGGGAATTCAATACAGCGCCGAGGGCAGCAGCTGGATCATCAGCGCCGTCGAGGCGTGCGGCAGGCGCGGCGCCGGCAGATGCGCCGTCAGCCCCCCGAACCGGCTGCCGATGGTCTCCACCGGCAGATGCAGCGCCGCGGTGGCCGCCGAGGCCGCGATCACCGCGATCAGCATCCCCGGCCAGCCCGGACGGACGCGCCGCAGCCAGAAGATCAGCGCCGCCGAGCCGGCGCCGATCGCCAGCGCGTCGGGATCGAGGCTCGGTGCGGCCTGCCACAGTGCGGCGAGCCTGGGCAGCAGCGGCCCCGGCTCGGCCCCGGCCAGATGCAGGCCGAGGAAGTCGTGGATCTGGCTGGCGAAGATGGTGATCGCGATGCCGCAGGTGAAGCCGACCGTCACCGCATGCGGAATATGGCGGATCAGCGAGCCGAGCCGGCAGGCCCCGACCAGCGTGATCAGCACCCCCGACATCAGCACGCACACCAGCAGCCCGTTCAGCCCGAACCGTGCGGTGGTGGCGGCGACCAGCACGATGAACGCCCCGGCCGGACCGCCGATCTGGTGACGGCTGCCGCCCAGCGCCGAGACCAGGAAGCCGCCGATGATCGTGGTGATCAGCCCCCGTTCGGGTGAGACGCCCGAGGCGACGGCGATCGCCATCGACAGCGGCAGCGCGACCACCGCCACGGTGAGGGCCGCGAGCAGGTCATGGTGGAAATCGCCCGCGCCATAGCCCTCGCGCAGCACGGTGGCGAGCTTGGGCCGCAGCAGATGGGCCCTGGCGGTGCCGTCGGTCATGGTCGGTCCGGTGCGGCGGGCAGGGCGGGATCGCGCAGCCGTACCCCGCGTCCGCCGCCGTTGCTGATGGCGTTCTCGCCGAGCAGTTCGACGCCCGCGCGCTCCAGCGCGGTGACGACCCGGGTCAGCGTCTCGACCACGCCGCGCACATAGCCGTCGCTGGCCTCCATCCGCTGGATGGTCGGCAGCGACACGCCGGCCTGCCGCGCCAGCGTGCGCTGATCGATCCCCAGCAGGGCGCGGGCGGCACGGAGCTGTGCGGGCGTGAGCATCTTCATTCATGTATCAAACATGACTTCTAAGGTCCAGAACCTTGATATGGATGCACAGCTCCTTAGTCCGGGCGGGGCCTTGCGCGGCTCGGCGGATCGTGCGGTAACTCCCCCGCCCATGACCCGGACACGCCCCCGACACCGATGACAGCCCCTCTCGCCAGCACCACCCTGAGCGCGCGCATCGACGCGGTCCTCGCCGAGGCGTTCGCCACCGCCGGCCTGCCGGTCGAGGGTGCCCGCGCTGCCCGCGCCTCGCGCCCCGAACTCGCCGACCTGCAATGCAACGGAGCACTGCCGCTGGCCAAATCGCAGGGCCAAAACCCGCGCGAGATCGCCACCGCCATCGCCGCCGCCCTCGCCGGCCATCCCGCGCTCGACAGCGTGGAGGTCGCCGGGCCGGGCTTCATCAACCTGCGCCTGTCGGCCCGCTTCCTCGCCGACTGCGCCACCGCGCAAGGGTCGGACCCGATGATGGGTCTGCGCGAGGTGCCGCGCCGGATGGTGATCGATTTCGGCGGCCCGAACGTCGCCAAGCCCCTGCATGTCGGGCATCTGCGCTCCCTGGTGATCGGCGAGAGCCTCCGCCGCATCCTCGCCGGACTCGGCCATCACGTCGTCTCCGACGTGCATCTGGGCGACTGGGGCCTGCAGATGGGCATGCTGGTCGCCGAGATCCGCCGCCGCTGGCCCGAGCTGTCCTGCTTCGCCACCCCGCCGCGCCCGCCCGCCAGCCTGCCGTTCGACATGGCCGACCTCACCTTGCTCTATCCGGCCGCTGCCGCCGCCTGCAGGGAAGACCCCGATCGCATGGCCGAGGCCCGCGCCGACACCGCGGCCCTGCAGAGTGGCGAGCCCGGCCACCGCATGCTGTGGTCGGCGATGCGCGCGCTTTCTCTCGCTGCGCAGACACGCGATTTCGCCACCATCGGCGCGCATTTCGACCTGCTGCTCGGCGAGAGCGACGTGCAGCCACTGATCCCGGGCATGATCGAGGATCTGGTCGAGCGCGGCATCGCCATCCCGTCGGACGGCGCGCTGATCGTCGAGGTGGCGGCTGAGACCGACGCCAGGCCGATGCCGCCGCTGCTGCTGGCCAAATCCGACGGTGCGGCGCTGTACGCCACCACCGATCTGGCCACCATCCTCGAGCGCGTGCAGCGTTTCCCCGATCTCGCCGCCATCGTCTACGTGGTCGACCAGCGGCAGTCGCTGCATTTCGAGCAGGTGTTCCGCGCTGCCGCACGCGCCGGCTATGCGCCGGGGGTCACGCTCACCTTCGCCGGCTTCGGCACCGTCAATGGCCCCGACGGCAAACCCTACAAGACCCGCCAGGGCGGCGTCGCCCAGCTCGCCGACCTGCTCGACGAGGCGATCGGCAAGGCCGCCGAACGCCTCGCCCCGCGCGCCGATCTCGACGACGACGCCCGCGCGCGGCTCGCCCGCACCATCGGCATCGCCGCGGTGAAGTTCGCCGATCTCTCCTCCTACCGCACCTCCGGCTACGTGTTCGACCCCGAGCGGCTGGTCTCCTTCGAGGGCCGCACCGGCCCCTATGTGCAGTACGCCTGCGTGCGCATCGCCTCGATCCTCGAGCGCGCCGCCGCCGAGGGCCATGCGCCCGGCGCGATCGCGGTCATCGAGCCGGCCGAGCGCGCACTGGTGCTGGACGCCGCCCGTCTGCCCGACATCGTCGCGTCGGCCGCCGCCAATCTCGCGCCCAACGAGCTGGCCGATTTCGTCTTCGGTCTCGCCCAGTCCTTCAGCCGCTTCTATGCCGACTGCCCGGTACTGGCCGCCCCCGACCCCGACATCCGCGCCTCCCGCCTGGCACTCTGCGCGCTCACCCGCGCGGTGTTGGTGCACGGGCTCGACCTGCTCGGCATCGCCGTCCCGGACCGGATGTGAGCGCCCAGACCCCGACCCAGACCCTGGCCCGTGCACTCACCGCCCCCGGCCTGCGCGCCCGCAAGGGCGGCGAGAAGATCGTCTGCCTGACCGCCTACACCACGCCGATGGCGCGGATGGTCGACGCCGCCTGCGACGTCGTGCTGGTCGGCGACAGTGTGGGCATGGTGCTGCACGGGCTCGATTCCACCGTCCAAGTGACGATGGAGATGATGATCCTGCATGGCCGCGCCGTGCGACGGGGCATCCGGCGCGCGCTGATGGTGGTCGACATGCCGTTCGGCAGCTACGAGGCCTCCCCGGAGCGCGCCTTCGACAACGCCGCGCGGCTGATGGCCGAAACCGGCTGCGGTGCGGTCAAGCTCGAGGGCGGCGAGAGCATCGCGCCCACCATCGCCTTCCTGGTCGCCCGCGGCATCCCGGTGATGGCCCATATCGGGCTCACACCCCAGTCCGTGCACGGCTTCGGCGGCTATCACGTGCAGGGCAGGGGAGGGACGCGCTTCCAGCTCGGCCGCGACGCGCATGCGGTGCAGGAGGCCGGCGCGTTCGCGGTGGTGCTGGAGAAGGTGGTCGAGCCGGTCGCACGCCAGATCACCGGGCGGCTGGTGATCCCCACCATCGGCATCGGCGCCTCGCCCGCCTGCGACGGGCAGGTGCTGGTGCTCGACGACATGCTCGGCCTGTTCGCCGACTTCCAGCCGAAATTCGTCCGCCGTTTCGCCGAACTCGGCACGCAGGCCGAGGTCGCCATCGCCGCCTACGCGCAGGCGGTGCGCGACGGCAGCTTCCCCGGCCCCGGGCACGTGTTCGCCGACACGCCATGAGCCTCGCCATGACCCTGGCCATCCTGCGCGACGTCGCCTCCCTGCGCGCCCGCATCTCCGCCTGGCGCCGCGCCGCCCCCGCTTCCACCATTGCTCCCACGATCGCAGTCGTGCCGACCATGGGCGCCCTGCATGACGGCCACCTCGCTTTGGTGCGCTCCGCGCTGGCGCAGGCCGACCGCGTCGTCGTCACCCTGTTCGTCAACCCGCGCCAGTTCAACGATGCCGGCGATCTCGCCCGCTACCCGCGCACCGAGGCCAGCGACGCGGCGACGCTCGCCGCCTTGGGTGCTGCCGACCGTCTGGTGCTGTATGCGCCCGACGCCGCCACCATGTACCCGCCCGGCTTCGCCACCACGGTCTCGGTCGCCGGCGTCAGCGAGGGCCTGTGCGGCGCGCATCGCCCCGGCCATTTCGACGGTGTCGCCACCGTGGTCGCCAAGCTGTTCGTCCAGACCGGCGCCGATCTCGCGATCTTCGGCGAGAAGGATTTCCAGCAGCTCCAGGTGATCCGCCGCATGGCGCGCGACCTCGACCTGCCGGTCCGCATCCTCGGCCACCCCACGGTGCGCGAAGCGGACGGTCTGGCGATGTCCTCGCGCAATGCGCGCCTCTCGCCCGCCGCCCGCGCCATCGCCCCCGCGCTGGCCCGCGCCCTTGCCGACGCCGCCGCCCGGCTCCGGGCGGGCGCGCCCGCGCCCGCGACCCTCGCCGACGCGACCGAGGCGATCACCGCGTCCGGCTTCGAGCGCGTCGAATATCTCGAGTTGCGCAGTGCTGACGATCTCGCCCCTCTCGCCACCCCCGACCGCCCGTCCCGCCTGCTCGCCGCCGCCTGGCTCGACGGCGTGCGCCTGATCGATAATTTCGCGGTATAGCGCATCATCAATCGGGCGCGCGCACCCGTCACCCGATGCCGTGGAACACCGCCAGCCCGCGTGTGACCGACAGCATCGTCCCGGCATCGAGGCATCCGATCGTGGCGCTGGCAGCGTACGCGCAGGCGCCGTTCAGGGCGTGTTGACGCTGCCATCCATCCCGGTGTCGGCATCGAGATCGGCCAGGGCCGCGTCGAGGAACCCGTCCATCGTGTCCGCGGCCCGGTCGGCGGCGGCGGCGATCCGCGACTGGTGCCGGCACGCCTCGGCAAAGCCGGGCCGCCGTGTGTCCGGCACCCGGATCGGCCGCAGACCCGCGGCCCGCAGGCCATCGCGTCGCTTGCGGACGTGCTGGCTGACCGCAACAGGCATCGGCGGGCCTCCTGGGATGGGACATGCAACGTAGACCGGCTGGCCAAGGATGGCGACCGGCATCGGTCTGAGCAGAGGGCGCGCCGCGTCCAAGTCAGGTCTCGGGTGCAATGAGCCGTTGGCCCTCCCTGTCCCAGCGCCACAGATGGGCGTTGGTCAGATGCGTGCCGCCCCACCAGCGGTCAATCGGGTTATGGCGCGACCAGTCCTCGGTGCCGTCGAGCAGACGGCGGCCGAACGGTGTCAGGACGACGCGACTGTGCCGGAACCGGGCATGGCGTTCGGTATCGTCGTGCATGTCGAGGGTGAAATCCCGTTCGTCGATGCCGGCCAGCGCCGGAACGGGGGCCGCCGCCAGCCCGCAGAGCATCCGGCCGATGTCCCAGTAACCGACCGGCAGCTCCTCCCCGTGATGCAGGACACGCCCGATCACCTTCCCGACCAGGCGGTCGTCGTCGGTCTCGATGGGAAGCGAGGTCCGGCCATACCCGTCAAACCATCGGTGGGCGCTGGCCAGAAGAACGCGCCGCTCCGACTCGCCGAGCCCGTCCGGCCCGGGCAGCTCGGCCAGAAGCTGCCGCACGGCGCGCAGCACGCCCGGCATCGTCGTCGTCGCCGGATCGTCCAGCAGGGCTGCCCAAGCCCTCGGCGTCGGTTCGCGAAACGCCTTCCAGGCGCGCCGGGCCAGCGCGATCTCGCCCTCCGTCACCGCCACCGGGGGCAGCGCCAGCGTGCCCGGTCGCCGCTCGTCGCCAGGCGTTTCCAGTTGCCTCAGCCACAGGCGCGGCCGGATCTCCGGGTCGCGTCCGAGCCAGTCCAGCAACTGGATCAGCAGCAGTTGTGCATTCGCGTCCGGGTCGATCCACAGCACCACCCGATCGAAGCTCCGGCCGATCTGCGGCAGCCCGCGCCAGCGCCGTTTCGGCCGGCCGGTCCGGGGATCGGTCGCCTCGCCATCGAACCACCATCCCTCGCGCGCGACACCCGCCTGCGCGAACATCGCCCGGCGCGCATCGAGGAACTCCTCCGGGTCGTCGCCGGCCGGCACCGGCCCGAAGGCGAGGTCATGGAAGGGAAAGTTCAGGATCAGCTCGGCCGCCCGCTCCTGCTTCAGATGACCCATGGCAGGATCGGAATTGCACAGCATCAGGGTCGACATCAGCAGGCTCCGGGCTCGCAAGGACACACCCACTCTCGCCTGCGTGCCGCCCGGATGCGATCATCGTGATCTTTCGCAACGCAAGGGAGACGGGCGGATGTCCTGGCGGCGTTGGGTCCTGTGGGGCGCGGGCGGCATCGCCGGTCTGGCACTGCTGCTGGCCGCCGGCCTCGCGAGCTATGGCATCTACGTGCTGGAAGCCTCGCGGCCGCGAGAATCGGGCGCGCTGGCGCTGCCCGGGCTGTCGGCGCCGGTCACCATCACCCGCGACGCCGAGGGCGTCCCGACGATCCGTGCCGCCACCCGGCTCGATCTGGCGCGCGCGCTCGGCTTCCTGCACGGCCAGGAGCGCTTCTTCCAGATGGACCTGCTGCGCCGCTCGAGTGCCGGCGAACTCGCAGAGCTGGTCGGCCCGGCCGCGCTTCCGATCGACCGCGCCCGGCGGCTGCACCGCTTCCGCAGCCGCGCCGGACGCGCCCTGGCCGCGCAGTCGCCGCAGGCCCGCGCGCTGCTCGCCGCCTACACGGCCGGGGTGAATGCCGGACTCGCCGCCCTCGGCCATGCGCCGTTCGAATACAGCCTGCTGCGCGCCACCCCCGTGCCCTGGCGCGACGAGGATACCGGCCTCGTCGTCTATGCGATGTATCTCGACCTGCAGGACTCCGACGGTCGCGCACAGGCGCTGCACGACGCGCTGATCGACAGGCTCGGCCCGCAGATGGCCGCGCTGCTCGACCCCGACCGCACCCCGTTCGATGCTCCCGACGACGGCTCGGTCGCCCCGTCGCCGGTCCTCCCGGACCATGTCCCCGTGCCCGCCGCCTGTCCGCCGGCGGCGACGGTGCCGGCACGCGAGCACGGCTCCAACAGCTTCGCGGTGTCGGGCGCGCTCACCGGCACCGGGGCGGCGATGCTGGCCAATGACATGCATCTCGACCTCGGCGTGCCCAATCTGTGGTACCGCGCGCGGCAGGTGCTGGCCGATGGCAGCCTCGATCTGAACGGGGTGACGCTGCCCGGCACGCCGATGCAGGTGGTGGGCAGCAACGGCCACATCGCCTGGGGCTTCACCGACAGCTACATCGCGACCGGCGACCTGATCCGCCTCGACCTGCTGCCGCCCGCCATGCCGGGCGGGCCGCAGCGCTACGCCACCCCGGACGGCCCGCGCGACATCAAGACGGTGCATGAGCGCCTCTGCGCCCTGCGCGCCGGCTGCGAGGACCTGCCCGTCCGCCAGACCATCTGGGGACCGATCCAAGGCGCCGTGGCGGGCGCGCCGGCGGTGTGGCGCTGGATCGCCGAGGACGACGACGCGATCGGTTTCGACGGGATGGCGGCGCTGGAAGGCGCCGGCGGCGCGCGCGCCGCCCTCGATGCGGCCCATCGCACCGGCCTGCCGCAGCAGAACCTCCTCGTCGCCGATGCCGCCGGTCACATCGGCTGGACGGTGATCGGCCGCATCCCGCGCCGCATCGGGCTCGGCGACCGGCGCCCGCACTCCTGGGCCGACGGCACCCGGGGCTGGACCGGACGCCTCGCGCCGGACGACATTCCACAGATCGTCGACCCGCCTTCGGGCCGGCTGTGGACCGCGAACGGCCGCGTCGTCGGCGGCGCGGCCCTCGACCGACTCGGCGATGGCGGCTACGCGGACGGGCTGCGCGCCGGGCGCATCCGCGACGACCTGTTCGCGCGCGGCCGCTTCGCCCCCGCCGACCTGCTGGCGATCCAGACCGACGACCGCGCGGTCGCGCTCGACGACTGGCAGGCGATGCTGCTGGCCGCCCTCGACCGTGCGGGCCGGCCGCAGGATGCGGACCTGCGTGCGGCGGTGCGCGACTGGGGCGGCCATGCAGTGCCCGATTCGGTCGGCTACCGGGCCGTGCACGAATGGCGCGCCCTCGCCCTGTCGCGGATCTACGGCGCCTGGGCGGGCTGCGCCGCCCCGCCCGGTAGCCGCGCGCCCGCACGCGACGACTGGGCGATCGCGGCGATGCTGCGCGCGCGGCCGCCGGGGCTGGTGCCGCCCGGCTTCGCCGACTGGACCGCGCTCGAATCGACAGTGCTGGACGCGCTCAGGACGCGGATCGCGCAGGCGGGCGGCCTGGCCCGCTTCACCTGGGGCGCGGTCAACCATGTCGGCATCCATCACCCGCTGGCGCGCGCCGTGCCCGGCCTCTCCCGCCTGACCGATCCGTCCGACCTGCCCGAAGCGGGTGACACCATGGTCCCGCGCGTGCAGATCACCGGCTTCGGCGCGTCGGAACGGCTGGTGGTCAGCCCGGGATGGGAGGGCGAGGGGCTGCTGTCGATGCCGTCGACGCAGGGCGGCAACCCGCTCTCGGGCTACGGCGACGCCGCCCACGAGGCGTGGCGGCTCGGTCGTCCGTATCCGCTGCTGCCAGGCAGGCCGGTCGCGACCCTGGTGCTGCGCCCGCCCGGCTGAGCCGTCGCAAAAACATTGCATCGCCGCCCGGTTCTGCGACAGTTTTGGCAAAAGGACACAAGGGACGGATCCGACGGTCGCACCGCAGATGACACCATCAGCGGGAGGACGTCGTGGCTGGCAGGTTCGAGATCTACACCGATTCCGCGGGACAGCACCGCTTCCGGCTGCGGGCCGGCAATGGCGAGGTGGTGCTCGTCTCGGAGGGCTACAAGCGGCGGATCAACGCCCGCAAGGGCGTCGCCTCCGTGCAGCGCAACGTCCTGCGCGACGAGCGTTTCGAGCGCCGGACGACACGATCCGGCGCGCCGATGTTCAACCTGCGCGCCGCGAACGGCCAGGTGATCGGCACCTCCGAGGCTTATGCGAGCCTCGAGGCGCGCGAGGACGGCATCGACGCGGTCCGTCGCGCCGCTCCGTTGGCGACGGTGGCCGAACTGCCGTGACCGGGCGTGGCCGGCGACGCGATCAGCCGTGGTTGGCGACCTGCCTGTCGAGCGCGGCGAGCAGCGCGTCGACATTGCCGCCATGGCTGGACAGGAACGAGGCGTAGTCCTGACGCTGGGTGATGACCAGCGACACGCCCTCGACGACCACGTCCTCGATCTTCGGCTGGCCGGCCACCTCGTTGACCTTCCACAGCACGCTGGCCGGATTCTGGCCCGGACGTGTCAGCGTGGAGTGCACATAGGTGCCGTCGGCGCGCGCCTCGGAGGTGCCGATCGCCAGCGACAGCCCCTCATAGGCGCCCAGCTTGTCGGAGATGCTGTTGGCGAGAACCTTGTGGAACAGCGCGACGTAGCGCTGCTTCTGCGCCGGCGTGGCGGTGCGCCAGTAGCGGCCGAGGCAGGACTGCGCGATCTGGTCGACCGCCACGTCGCGATCGACCACCGCCAGCACCGCGGCGACCTTGGAGGCATGGCTGCCGGCGCCGTTCACCGTCGCCACCAGGCGCTGCGAGACGGTCTGCAGGAAGCTGGTATCGACGGTTTCCGCGACGGCCGCCGTCGCGGTGAGTGCCACCGGCAGGGCGGCCGCGACCGGCAGCGCGGCGAGCGCTGCGCTCAGCAGCAGGGAGCGGGACGAGGCAGGCAGCAGGCTCATGGATACTCTTTCGTCTGGCGTCGGTGCCGCGCGCGCTCAGGGGCGCACGCGCACCGGGATCGGCTTCGCCGGCGCGGCGACCGCCGGGGGGTGGGTCTGCCCCTGGTCGGAGGAGTCGCTGTACCAGTTCGGCACGGTGGCACGATGATCGTTCTCGAGCGCGTCGAGTTCCGCCTGGGTGTGCTGGCGGTAGAGGCTGCGGATCGTCGCATAGGGGTCGAGCGCGTCCTTGGTGATCGCGTCGAGCTGGTCGAGCACCTGGGCGCGGGCATCGACGATGTTGAGCCCGTAGAGCGACCAGTTCAGCGTCAGCAGCCCGTAGCCGCGCGGCACGTAGTTCAGCGGATTGACGCCGATGTCGATGCCGGTGCCCGCGACCCCGCGGAAGCTGGACGGCCCCACCAGCGGCACGAACAGATACGGCCCCTGCGGGATGCCCCAGCTTCCGAGCGTGAGGTTGCCCGAGGCGGTGTGCGCTGGCCAGCCCCAGCCGGTGGCGACGTCGAAGATGCCGGCCACGCCCACGGTGGAGTTGATGACGAAGCGCATGAAGGTGTCGCCGGCGCGGCGCGGCTTGGCCTCGGCGACGTCATTGAAGAACACCACCGGCGAATTGATGTTGCTCAGCAGGTTGTGCGCGCCCGTCCGCACCGGCGCCGGCACCGCCCACACATAGGCCTTGGCCACCGGCTTGAGCGTGTAGCGGTCGAGCGTGGTGCTGACGTTGTAGAAGGTCCGGTTGGTCGGCTCCAGCGGGTCGTTGGTCTGGTTGTATTCGGCGAGCGCGTCCGGATCGGTCGGCTTGGTCGCGCAACCGGCAAGGCTGACGGCGATGGCCAGCGAGAGGCTCGCGACAGCGCCCCCACGGTTGCCCCGGCGAATCTGCCGGGCGGGGCTTTGCGGGTCCTGGGGGCGCATCGGCATGAACGTCCTCGGCTTTGCGACTTGGCAGCCAAAATCATTAACACGGCGTCGGTTGACGACAAGATAACCGCGACGGTCGTTCTGACCGATCGGTCACCATGCACACAACTGGCCGGACAGAGCAACGATCGGTCGCAACGCCGCGTTCCCCCCAGCGTCCAAGACACGCCGCGATGGTGGCATTGCCGCCACACCCGCCGATACCACAGCCGGCCGAACGCGGTTATATGGGCCGGCCATGAACGACCTCGCCCCTGCCCAAGGCTCCGCCTCGCCTCTCGAACGCTGGCTCACCGGTCCGCGCTTCGCCGGCCTGCCCGCGCCCGGCGCGGTGGGCGTGCCGCGCCTGTCGTTCGAGTTCTTCCCGCCGCGCACCGCGCCGGTCGAGGCGCAGGCCTGGGCGGCGATCCAGCGCCTCGCGCCGCTGGCACCGCATTTCGTCTCCGTCACCTACGGCGCCGGCGGCTCCGTGCAGGACCGCACCCACCGCATGGTCGCCCGCATCCTGCGCGAGACCACGCTCACCCCTGCGGCCCACCTGACCTGCGTGGGTGCCAGCCGGGGCGCGGTGGACGACATCGCGCGTCGCTACTGGGATGCCGGCGTGCGCCACATCGTCGCCCTGCGCGGCGACCCGCCGCCGGGCGAGCGCTTCTCGGTCCATCCCGACGGCTATCGCGACGCCGCCGACCTGGTCGCCGGCCTCCGGCGCATCGCCTCGTTCGAGATCTCGGTCGCCGCCTATCCGGAGGTGCACCCCGAGGCCGCGAGCCCGGATGCCGATCTCGACAACCTGCGCCGCAAGCTCGATGCCGGGGCCAGCCGCGCCATCACCCAGCTCTTCTTCGACACCGACATCTATCTGCGCTTCATCGACCGCTGCCATGCCAAGGGCATCACCGCGCCGGTGGTGCCCGGCATCATGCCGATCTCCAATTTCGCCAAGGCGCGGCGCTTCGTCGCCAGCTGCGGGGCGAGCGTGCCGCGCTGGCTGGACGGGCTGTTCGAGGGGCTCGACACCGACGAGGGCTCGCAGCACCTGGTCGGCGCCGTGGTCGCCGCCGAGCAGGTGCGGCTGCTCCAGGCCAACGGCGTCGACGAGTTCCACTTCTACACCCTCAACCGCGCGGAGATGAGCTACGCCATCGCCCATCTGCTCGGAGCCCGCCCGCGCAGCGGCTGATCCCTTGACACGGCCCCGCCAGTAGCTTCCGCTCGGACGACGACAACCGGGGCGGGCGCCACATGGATCAGATGATGACGGGCGCGATCGAGGCGGACAGCCCGCGCGGCTGCACGGGGTGCGGTACAAGGCCGGCGGTCTCGCACGGTGCTGCGGCCCGCGCCGAGGGCGCCGACCTGCGCCGCGTGCGCATCCACCCCGATCACTGGTATCCGCTCGCCTGGTCGCGCGAGCTCAAGCCCGGCCGCACGCTGGCGGTCAGCTTCGCCGGCGAGCCGATCGTGCTGGTCCGCCCGAAGGACGGCCGTGTGTTCGCCCTCGAGGACCGCTGCGCCCACCGCCAGGTCAAGCTCAGCGCCGGCGTGGTGAAGGGCTGCACCGTGCAGTGCGGCTATCACGGCTGGGCCTACGATGCGTCGGGCAAGTGCACCGACGTCCCCTATCTGGGCAAGGGCAAGCTGCCCAACGGCGTGCGCGCCTACCCCTGCCGCGAGGCCAGCGGCATGATCCTGGTCTTCCCCGGCGACCCCGAACTCGCCGCCCGCACCCCGCTGCCCGGGCTGGGGGCCAGTGCCGATCCCGCCTACAAGACCCGCCGCCTCGGCCGCGCCGTCGACTGCCACTACAGCTTCATGCACGAGAACCTGATGGACATGAACCATCAGTTCCTGCACCGCAGGCAGATGGGCCAGATCCGGCCGCGCTTCCTTGGCCAGCGCGCCACCGATGACATGGTCGAGGCGCGCTACAGCTTCGCGCGCACCGGCGGCAAGCAGCCGCTGGGCGAGGCGGCGATCTTCGGCAAGCGCCGCGGCGAGCAGGAGGCGCTCGCCGAGACCGACGTGATGACCATCCGCACCGAATACCCGTACCAGACGCTGACCATCCGTACCAACGGCGCGAAACCGGTGATGGAGCTGTGGATCGTCTACGTCCCGCTCGACGCCGAGCAGCGCCGCCACCGTACCTTCGGCCTGCTGTCGATCCAGCGCCCGCCGGTCCCGCTGCTGCTCGATGCCGCCTGGCCGGTGCTGGTGCTGTTCACCGAACGCATCTTCAAGGAGGACCGCGACATCGTCGAGATGGAGCAAGCCGCCCATGACGCGCAGGGGGCGGACTGGAACCAGGAGGTGTTTCCGGTGATCCGCGCCCTGCGCCACCTGCTGCGCACGCGCGGCCTCGCCCCCGCCGCCTGAATGCGCCGTCCCCCCTCCCGATGGTGCTGATCCCCGTCACCCGCGCGATCGCGATCGACGAGAACGAGATCGAGGAAAGCTTCGTGCGCGCCTCCGGCGCCGGCGGGCAGAACATCCAGCGCGTCTCCTCCGCGGTGCGGCTGCGCTTCGACATCCTCGGCAGTCCCAACCTGCCCGAACCGGTGCGCCGGCGCCTGCTGCGTCTGGGAGGGTCAAGGGTCAGCCGCGACGGCGTGCTGGTGATCGCGGCCCAGGAACACCGCACCCAGGCCCGCAACCGGCAGGCCGCGCTGGAGCGGCTGCTCGAGCTGCTGCGCCAGGCGGCCGCACCCCCGCCGCCGGTGCGCCGCCCGACCCGCCCCACGCTCGGATCGCAGACCCGCCGGCTGGACGCCAAGGCCGGCCGCGCCGCCATCAAGGCCGGTCGCGGCCGTATCGCCCCCGAGGGCTGAGTGCCTGTCCGGGAATGCGCCGTGCGGCGCATTCCCGGGCCCCGGCCCCGGCCCGCCGCGCCGTTAACCGAACGTCAACGCTTGGCAGCCTATCCTCGTCCCGCCGGGACATGCCGGAGACCAGAGGATCCATGGCCATGGCCGACGGCATCGCAACCACCACCCTGGCGTCGTCGCCCGTCAGCGACCGGCCGACCGATACTTGGGGATGCGGCCCGGCCCCCGGCGGCCCTCATGACGAGCTGCTGCACGCCAAGATGGCCGCCATCGAGCGCTCGCACACCCTGCTCGGCTTCAGGCTCGACGGCACCATCCTCTACCTCAACGAGCGCATGGTCGACGTGCTCGGCTACCCGCGCGAGGTGCTCGTCGGGCGCGGGACGGACATGCTCCTGCCGCCGGAGACCATCGATTCGGCGGCGTATCGCGAGAGATGGGCAGCCATGCGCGCCGGCCAGTATTTCGAGCGCGAGATCAGCCTGATCCGCGTCGACGGCACGGCGATCTGGCTACGCAGCACCTATCACCCGGTGCTCGATGCCGAGGGTCGGGTGGATCACGTCATCGCCTGCGGCAGCGTGATCACCGAGGAGGTGCTGCTGCGTCGCGACCGCGAGGCCCAGATCGAGGCGATCGACAAGTCGCAATGCGTCGCCTCCTTCGCGTTCGACGGCACCATCCTGTCCGCCAATGACCGCTTCTGTGCCCTGTTCGGCTACGAGCCCGACGAGCTGATCGGCCGCAACCATGCCATGTTGCGCGACGCCGGCCAGGTCGGCACGCTGGACTATGCCCGGCATTGGGAAACCCTGCGCAACGGCCAGTCATGTGCCGGTCTGTTCCGTTGCCTGGGCAAGGCCGGGCAGGAGATATGGCTCCAGGCGACCTACTGCCCGCTGATCGATGCCGCCGGAACGCCGACCCGGATCGTCAAATACGCGACCGACGTCACCTCGAACGTCACCCTCGCCTCGGCATTCGAGGATGCGCAGCGCCGCTCGCAGCACGACACGGCGACCGGCCTGCCCAACCGCGCCAGGCTGATCTCGTTCATGGAGGCGGTGGCGGAGAAGGGCTGCGGCATGGTCGTGCTGTATCTCGATCTCGACCGCTTCAAGCCGATCAATGACAGCCTCGGCCACCATGCCGGCGATCACGTCCTCGCCGTGATTGCCGACCGGCTGCGCAGGCTGCTCTCCTACGACCAGCTCGCCGCGCGGATCGGGGGCGACGAGTTCGTCATCGTCGCCCCCGACATGAGCGCCGATGCCGTCGAGGCGGCCTGTCAGCGGGTCATCGACGAGGTCAGGGAGCCCATCCGTTTCGAGGGCGTCGAGATCGGCGTCGGTGTCTCGATCGGCATCGCCATGTCGCCGGGCGACGCGAGCACGCCTGACGAGCTGCTGCGCTGCGCCGATATCGCCCTGTACCGGGCCAAGCAGGCCAGGGGTCAGCGTTTCGTCTTCTATTCGAATGCCACCAACGACCGCCTGCTGAGCTACCAGGAACAGGTCGACGCCCTGCGCGCGGGCCTGGTGGGGCAGCAGTTCGTGCTCGAGTTCCAGCCGCGCTATGGCGCGGCGTCGCGGACCATCCACAGCGTCGAGGCGCTGGTGCGCTGGAACCATCCCTCGCGCGGCCGTGTCCCGCCGGGCGACTTCATCCCGATTGCCGAGCGCAGCGGCCTGATCGTGCCGCTCGGCGAGTGGGTGCTGCGCGAGGCCTGCCGGCACGTGATCGGCTGGCCCGGCATCGGCGTCTCGGTCAACCTCTCGCCGGTCCAGATCCGCGACAGCGACGTGATCGCGCTGGTGCGCGACGTCCTCGATCAGACCGGCCTCGATCCGACGCGGCTGGAGCTCGAGATCACCGAGGGCACGCTGTTTTCCGATGCCGCCCGCGCCCGCGAGACGCTCCTGGGCCTCAAGGCCCTCGGCGTGCGCATCGCCATGGACGATTTCGGCGTCGGGTATTCGTCGCTCGGATCGCTGCGCAGCTTTCCCTTCGACGTGCTCAAGATCGACAAGCAGTTCATCGATGCGATCGACATCGGCAGCGCCGGCCGCGAGATCGTGCGGGCCATTCTCACCATCGCCCGCGCGCTCGACCTGTCGGTCACGGCCGAGGGCGTCGAGACCAACAATCAGCTCTCCCTGCTGGTCGATGACGGCTGCGCCGAGGTGCAGGGTTTCCTGCTCTCCCGCCCGGTGCCGCCCGGGCGCATCTCGGCGATGCTCGAACGGCAGGTCAAGCGCTGGCGCGCGTCGGGCGGTGCAGGTGCGGGGATCGCCGCGCATGCCCCGCGCCTGACGGCGCATGCCGCCGTCGGCATGGGCTGCGCCGCTCAGAACTCCTCGTAGCGCGCCGGATCCTGATCCTTGATGCGCCCGTCGGGCCGGGCGAGGCCGGCGATCGCCGCCATGTCGTCGTCGGTGAGTTCGAACCCGGACAGGTCAAGATTGTCGGCCTGTCGCTCGGGCGAGCTGGCCTTGGGCAGCGGCTGCACACCGAGCTGCACGTGCCAGCGCAGGATCACCTGCGGAATGCTGCGCCCGAGCCGCCGTGCGATCGTCTCCAGCACCGGGTCGTGCAGCACCGTACTCGCACGTCCCAGCGGGCTCCAGGCCTGGGTGACGATGCCGCGGGCGCGGTCGGCGGCGCGCTGCGCGTCCTGCGGGAAATAGGGGTGCAGCTCGATCTGGTTGACCGCCGGCGTCACCCCGGTCGCCTCGACCAGCCGGTCGAGATGCGCGGGCAGGAAGTTGCACACTCCAATCGAGCGCACCAGGCCACGCCGCCGCGCCTCGATCAGCGCCTGCCAAGCCTCGACGAACAGGCCCTGGCGCGGATTGGGCCAGTGGATCAGGTAGAGATCGAGGTGATCGAGACCGGTACGGAACAGCGATTCCTCCACCGTCGCCAGCGCCGCATCATAGGCATGGTGCCGCCCCGGCAGTTTCGAGGCGACCAGCACCTCGTCCCGCGGCACGCCGGCGCGACGGATGGCAGCACCGACCGTGCCCTCGTTCTCGTAGTTGAAGGCCGAGTCCAGCAGGCGGTAGCCGGTGATGATCGCCCGCGCGATGGTGTCGGCGCCCTCGCCGCCCTTGAGACGATAGGTGCCAAAGCCGATGGCCGGCAGGACGACGCCGTCATTGAGCGTGAGCGTGGCAAGCGACATCGGGTGCTTCTCCGGACAGGGACAGGTCTGCCCTTCAACGCGCCGTCGTGGGGTCCGGCTTCGCGCTGCGATACTGCCATGCGACCGGCACGGTGGCGCTTGCGTCGTTGCCGGCGGCCGCGGCGAGTGCCGCCACCATGGCATGATCGGGCGACTTGACGCAGACCGGGTCGGTGCGCTCGGCGTGACCGGTCAAGGCCAGCGCCTGGCACCGGCAGCCGCCCCAGTCGATCTCGCGCCGTTCGCACGACCGGCAGGGTTCGGGCATCCAGCCGGTGCCGCGGAAGCGCTCGAACGGCGCCGAACGCCACGCGGCACCCAGCGAGGTCTCGCGCAGACGCGGCCAGTCCATGCCGGGGATGCCATGCGCCGCATGGCACGGCATCGCCCGTCCGGTCGGGTCGACGAGGAGGGTGTTGCGCGCCCAGCCGCCCATGCAGGCCTTGGGGTATTCAGCGAAATAATCCGGCACCACATAGTCGATGCGCAGCCGCGCGGCGAGCCGCGCACGGGCCTGCGTGACGGTGGCGTTGGCCGCGTCGAGCTGCGCTGCGGTCGGCAGCAGGGCCGCGCGGTTGCGCATCGCCCAGCCATGATACTGGGTGTGCGCGATCTCCATGCGCTGTGCGCCGAGCTGCTCGGCCAGCGCGATCATCTGTTCCAACCGCTCGAGATTGGCGCGGTGGACGACGAAGTTGAGCGTCAGCGCGATGTCGCTGTCGGCGATCAGCCGCGCGGCTGCGAGCTTGCGGGCATGGCCGCCCCGCAGGCCGCCGATATGGTCGCCGCCCTCTGCCTCCGCATCCTGGAAACTGAGCTGGATATGGTCGAGCCCGGCCTCCCGCAGCAGCGCGAGACGGCCGGCATCGAGGGTGACACCGGCGGTGATCAGGTTGATGTAGAGCCCGCGCGCATGGGCATGGGCGATGATGTCATTGAGGTCGCGCCGCGCCATCGGCTCGCCGCCGGTCAGGTGCAGATGCAGCACGCCGAGTGCCGCCGCCTCGTCGATCAGCCGCAGCCAGGTCGCGGTGTCGAGTTCCGTCGATGCGGAAGCCAGCTCAAGCGGATTGGAGCAATAGGGGCAGGCGAGCGGGCAGCGATGCGTCAGCTCCGCGATCAGCGCCAGCGGCGGGGCGGGGCTGCTCACGCGCGCAGCACCCCGTCGGCGATCAGCCCGTCGATCAGCGTCGCGACATCGCCGGCGATCAGCGCCCGCGGCGCGTCGTAATGTTCGGCGAGCCGGTCGACGATCACCGCCTCGTCACGCACGCCGTCGATCTCGTGCAGCACCGCGCAGGCGATCTCGTCGGGCAGCAGCAGCCGCTCCGGCGCCAGCAGCACCCAGGCATCCCGCGTGGCATCGTGGCGGAACCTCACCCCGGGGGCGAGACGGGGAATGCGCGCGCTCATCCGGCCGGCACGAACGCGCCCGGCGGAACATGTCCGGGGCTGACATAGGCATAGTCCAGCGCATCCAGCATCGACCACAGCACGCCGCACTTGAACCTCAGCGCCGCCAGCACCGCGGCCTGCGTCTCCTCGGTGGTGGCATGGGCGCGGACATAGTCGAGTGCGAAGGCGGAGTCCTTCGGTGCCTGTTCGAGGCGCGGCGTGAAATAGGCGAGCGTGTCGCGATCGACGAAATCATAATGCGCCAGCATCCCGCTCACCCGTTCGGCGATGATGGTCGGCGAGAACAGCTCGGTCAGCGACGAGGCGATGGCCTCGAGGATGCTGCGCCCGGCGACGAAATGCACATACGCATCGACCGCGAAACGCGTCCCCGGCAGCAGCCCGTCGAGCGATTCGACATAATCCGGATCGAGCCCGACACCGCTCGCCAGCCGCAGCCAGCGCGCCACCCCGCCGGTGCCGGGCGCGTCGCCGTCATGGTCGATCAGCCGCGAACGCCACGCGCGGCGAAGCTCCGCGGTCGGCAGCCGCGCGATCAGGGTGGCGTCCTTGGCCGGAATCCGGCTCTGGTAATAGAACCGGTTCAGCGCCCAGGCCTGCACCTGCCCGCGATCGAGCCGGCCCTCGTGCAGGGCGCGGTGGAACGGATGTCGGTTGTGGTAGCGCTCGGCGCCGATGGCGCGCAGCGCGTCTTCCAGGTCGTCAGGTGACAGCACGCTCACAGATTGAACTCCAGCCCGTCATGCGCGACCCGCCAGCCCAGCCGCAGCACGCGGGCGCGCTGGAGGCTCTTGGCCAGCAGCACCGGGTTGGTGTTGTTGATATGGATCAGCACCTTGTGCTCGATCCGGCAGCCGGCCAGCCGGTCGAGCACGCCATTCTCGCCGCTGATCGAGACATGGCCCATGCGCTGCCCCGTCTTCGCGCTGTAGCCGCCGGCCACCATCTCGTCGTCGCGCCACAGGGTCGCGTCGATGAACAGCAGATCCGCCCCGTCGATGCGCTCGACCATCGCCTCGGTGATCGCCGCACAGCCCGGGATGAAGATCATCCGCCGCCCGCCATCGACGATCTCCACGCCGACCGTGTCGTCGGTCTCGGCGATCTCGTGCCCCGCCGCTTCGGCATGCAGCGGCCGTTTGCCCGGCACGCGGAACAGCGTCGCGGTCAGCCCACCGAGCGGGAAGGGCTGGTCGGGCAGGGTCATCAGCCGCGGCACGCGATCCGCCGGCAGCGCCTGGAAGATCGGGTTGGCGGCGAGCGTCGCGCAGACCGTGGCAGTGGCGCGGATGCCGAACGCATGCCCCTCGCGCAGGGTCAGCAGCCCGGCAATGGCGTCGATCTCGCCACCCGTCAGCACCACGCCGGCGATCGGCGAGCCGCGCAGCACGCCTTCGGGCGGGTGCAGGGCAGGCTGGGCGGCAAGCTGCTGGCGCAGATCGGGGCTGGTATTGAGCAGGAACCAGTGCGTGCCGTCGCTCACGGCGAGCCCGGTCTGGGTGCGCGGCGGCGAGGTCGGATCGCCGGCGCGGGCAAGGCGACAGGCGGGCGCACCGGAATTCCATTGCGGCACGCCGCCACCGGCGCCGCTGCCCAGAACGATCACGCGCATCTGTCAGTCACTGGCAGTCACTGGTCCCCGGACAAGAAAAGACCGCTGCCGGAGCCTCCGGCAGCGGTCCGGGTAGGCGAGCAGCGTCGTTCAGCCGCGCAGGGTGGCCGACACGTAGCTGTTGATCTCGGCGCCGAGGCAGATCTCGACGATACGGGGGGTCTTCCAGGTCATCGCAACGCTCCTGCGGGTTGTCTCCATCGATCATAACCGATCGGCCACGGGTTTGGTTGCAAAATTGCCGCCTGTCGGCCGGATCAGCGTCCACCGAGCTGGTGGATCAGCAGCGCGATCAGCCCCGTCCAGCCGGTCTGGTGCGATGCGCCGACGCCCCGGCCGGTATCGCCGTGGAAATACTCGTAGAACAGCACCAGATCGCGGAATTGCGGATCGGTCTGCGCGCGCAGGTCGGTGCCGTGCACCGGCCGCCTTCCGTCCGGGCCGCGGGTGAAGATCGAGGTCAGCCGGCCGGCCAGTTCGAGGGCGACCTCGCCGAGGCTCAGCCTGCGATCGCTGCCGGTCGGGAACGCGATCGTGAAGCTGTCGCCATAGAACTCGCCCAGCCGCCGCATCGAATCGATCAGGAGGTAGTTCAGCGGCATCCAGACCGGCCCGCGCCAATTCGAGTTGCCGCCGAACAGCCGGTTTTCCGATTCGCCCGGCCAGTAGGGCAGCTCGTAGGTCTTGCCCGCCCATTCGAACCGGTAGGGATGGTCGAGATGCGTGCGCGATACCGAGCGGATGCCGTAATCGGAGAGAAATTCCCGCTCGTCGAGCATGCGCTCGAGCACGCGGGTCAGGCGGTGCTCGCGCAGCAGCGACAGCTTCATCCGCTCGCCGGTGCCGAGCTGCTCCCAGTGCGACACCAGGGTGGCGAGATCGGGGCGGTGGCTGAGGAACCACGACAGGTTGGCGCGGAACGTCGGCAGCTTCTCGATCTGCTCGAACGGCAGCACCGCCACTGCCAGCAGCGGGATCAGCCCCACCATCGTGCGGGCGCGCAGCGGGATGCGCTGGCCGTCCGGCGTGGCCAGCACGTCGTAGAAGAACCCGTCCTCCTCGTCCCACAGCGCATTGCCGTCCGCGGCGGCAATGGCGAGGAAATGCTCGAAGAACTTCGACGCCATTTCCTCGTAGGCCGCATCTTCCTGCGCGAGTTCGATCGCCAGATGCATCAGCGAGATCGCGCAGACCGCCATCCAGGCGGTGCCGTCGGACTGGCTCAGCGATCCGCCGGTGGGCAGCGGCGAGGAGCGGTCGAAGATCGAGATGTTGTCGAGCCCCAGGAAGCCGCCCTCGAACAGGTTGCGCCCCTGGGCGTCCTTGCGGTTCAGCCACCAGGTGAAATTGAGGATCAGCTTGTTGAACGCGCGCTTGACGAAATCGAGATCGCCGCGCCCGGTGAGCATCCGGTCGATCTCGAACACCCGCCAGGTGGCCCAGGCGAAGACCGGCGGATTGGCGTCCGAGAACGACCACTCATAGGCCGGCAGCGCGCCGTCGGGATGCATGTACCAGTCGCGGGTCAGCAGCAGGAGCTGCTGCTTGGCAAACTCCGGGTCCACACTGGCCAGCACCGGACATTGCAAGGCCAGATCCCACGACGCGAACCACGGATATTCCCATTTGTCGGGCATCGAGATGATGTCGGCGGCGCGCACATGCGTCCATGCACCGTTGCGGATCTCGCCACGCCCGGCGGGCGGAGGCGGTTCGGTCGGATCTCCCGACAGCCACAGTCGGACATCGTAGCAGTAGAACTGCTTCGACCACAGCATGCCGGCCAGCGCCTGTCGCTGCACCGCACGCCGGTCGGCATCGGCGACGTCACGGCCGATGGTGGCGTAGAAGGCATCCGCCTCGGCGATGCGGCGGTCGAACACGGCGTCGAAATCGGCGAACGGATCGCGAAGGCGGGGCGATTGCGGATGCAGCCGCAGCCGCAGCACGATCGGCACGCCGGGGGCGCATTCGAGCACATGCCAGGCGGCCGCCTTGGTGCCGGTGCGCGCCGGATTGACCGCATCGGCGACACCTTCGACGACGTGACGGTTGATGCCGTCCTTGAACCAGCCGGCCTGTGTCTCGCCATAGAGCAGGTTGACGTTGGTATCGTTGTCGCAGAACAGCAGCTGCGCTTCCTGGCCGATATCGAGGCGCATCGGCGCCAGCAGCCTGCTGTGCACGGTGATCGCATGGGCATCCGCCGCCAGCACGGGCCGTTCGACACCGTCCTTCCACGACCAGATGTTGCGCGCCCAGAGTTGCGGCAGCACATGCAGCCGCGCCGGCTCGGCGCCGCGATGGGTGATCGTCACCCGCATCAGGATGTCGTCCGGCGCGGCCTTGGCGTATTCGATCTCGACGTCGAAATAACGGTCCTCGTCGAAGATGCCGGTATCGAGCAGCTCGTATTCGGGCGCGCCCGCGCCACGGCGGGCGTTCTCGTCGATCAGGTCGCGATAGGGAAACGCGCGGGCCGGATATTTGTAGAGCATCCGGTTGTAGGAGTGCGTCGGCGTCGCATCGAGGTAGTAGTAGAGTTCCTTGACGTCCTCGCCGTGATTGCCCTGCGCGTTGGTCAGACCGAACAGCCGCTCCTTGAGGTGCGGATCCTGCCCGTTCCACAGGGCCACGCCCAGATTGAGATGCAGGCGCTGCTGGCCGAAGCCGCCGATCGCGTCCTCGCCCCAGCGATAGGCGCGCGAGCGGGCCTGGTCATAGGGCAGGTAATCCCAGGCATCGCCGTCGGCGCTGTAATCCTCGCGCACGGTGCCCCATTGCCGGTCGGACAGATAGGGCCCCCAGCGTCGCCATTCGCCACTGTCGCGATCCGCGGCGAGGCGGCGGCCTTCCTCGGTGTCGAACAGGGCGGGAGGCTCGCGCTCCATGCTCAGCGCAGCCCGCGTTCGCGCTTGATACGGTCCCAGGCGGCATTGATGCGTCCCACCCGCTCGGCGGCGCGGGCGAGCTGCTGGGGGTCGGCGCCGCTGGCGGCCAGACGGTCGGGGTGATTTTGCTGCATGAGCTGGCGCCACACCTTTCTGATGTCCTCGTTGCTCGCCCCGGCCCGGATGCCGAGGATCGCATAGGCATCCGGCTCGTTCGAGGCGGGGGCGGAGGCGCGGCCCGAACGGGCGCGCTCCCAGGCCTGCGGCGCGAGGCCGAAGGCCACGTGCACGCGGCGCAGGAACGCCTCCTCCCGCGCATTGACCGGCCCGTCGGCGCGGGCAATGGCGAACAGTGCGGCGAGCAGATCCTCCAGCGCGCTGCGCCGGTCGGCAAACGCGCGGCCGAGCTCGCGCGCGAACGGCTCGAAATCGTCGCTGCGATGGCGGGCCTGGTCGAACAGCCGGCCGACATCGCGCGCGGACTCCGCAGGGATGCGGAAGGCGGTCTTGAAGGCGTCGATCTCGGTGCGGTTCACCGCCCCGTCGCATTTGGCGAGCTTGGCGGCCAGCATCACCGTCACCATCGCCAGCACCTGGTCGTGCCGGCCGGTCACGGCGGCGATGCGCACCGCGATCCGCGCCGCCGCCCCGCCCGGATCCGGACCGGCGAAACCCGGTCCGCCCCCCATGCGCGGCGTGCCGTTGTCGAACAGCGCGTTGCGGTCCGCGGCATGGCCGAGCGCGGCACCGAGCAGACCGCCCACCGGTCCGCCCATCACCATGCCGGCCGCGCCGCCCAAGACCTTGCCCCAGATGCTCATCGACAGATGTTCTCGCGCCGTGCCCCGATCACGGGGCCGGCCGGGGCCCCGCCTGTATAACGGCTGCGAACGGCGTCGAGTTCAAGGGCCGTGGTGCCGGGCCGCGGCAGGGGCGCGGCAAGGCGCCGATCCGGGCCCGGCAGGTTGTGCGGCCGGCGCCTCGTCCCGACCGTCGCCGGCGCGGCGCCGTGGCTCGTGCGGCCCTCAGTTTGGCTTGCCGGCGGGAACGTTGCCGCAGACATCGAGCGCGAGACGCACCAGCGAGCGCGCCTGGCGGCGCATGCCGGCACGATCGGCGGCCTGCGCCATGGTGAGGAGCTGGTCGGTCAGCATCAGCGGGCTGATGACGGGCAATGGCGCGCTGGTCTCAAGCATGGGGTGCTCCATTCTGGATCGACCCTGGCGACGGCGGTGAAGATGCAGAAGCCGTAACCGCGGGTGCTTCGTTTTGTCCTGTCTCAACCCTGCCTGTCATTTGTTACGACACCGTTAACTGAGATTCTTTTTTTCGCTCTCTCCGGACGTCCAGGCGGCGAGCGCGCGGGCGGTGGCGGCGTCCTCGGCCAGCCACTCCTCGGCGCGCTGTCGCGACACCTGGCCCGCACCGTCGCACAGCGGGCAGTCGTCGAATTCCTCATACATGTCGGCCTCGCCGCCGCGTCCGGCGCAGGCGGGGCAGGTGATGCGGTCGGCTGGTGGCGTCATGGCGTCTCTCCGGGCAGGTCGCGATCATGCAGCGCATGCGCGAGGGCGGCCAGACGCAGGCTCGAGGTCAGCGGGGCCGCGCCGCGGCCGGCATCGATCACCGCCACCAGTGCGGCGAGGCTGGTCCGGCGCGAGGCCGCCATGCGGTCCAGCACGGCCCAGAACGGCGCTTCGAGGGCGATCGAGGTGGCGTGGCCGGCGACCGTCAGGCTGCGTTTGACCAGATGTGCGGCCGGCATGGTCAGGCCGGTGCGGGGGCGGGCGGTCCCGACTGCCACCCCGCGCGCAGCGCGGCCGCATGCGCATCGAGCCGGCCCTCGACGATCGCCGAGCGCAGCCCGCGCATCAGCCGCTGGTAATAGGCGATGTTGTGCCAGGTCAGCAGCATCGGGCCGAGCATCTCGCCGGCGCGGAACAGATGGTGCAGATAGGCGCGGCTGTGGCGCGTGCAGGCCAGACAGTCGCAATCCTGCTCGAGCGGGGCTGCATCGTCGGCGAACCGCGCATTGCGCAGGTTCATCTGCCCCTGCGCGGTGTAGGCGCGCGCGGTGCGTCCGGCGCGCGTCGGCATCACGCAGTCGAACATGTCGATGCCGCGCTGCACGCCGCCGACCAGATCGTCCGGCGTGCCGACACCCATCAGATAGCGCGGCCGGTCGGCGGGCAGCAGCGGCACCGTCGCCTCCAGCGTGCTGAACATCAGCGCCTGCCCCTCGCCGACCGCGAGCCCGCCGATCGCGTAGCCCTCGAAACCGATCCCGCGCAGGGCCGCGACACTCTCGGCGCGCAACTGGGTCGAAGTGCCCCCCTGCACGATCCCGAACTGCGCATAGCCCTGGCGGGCGACGAACGCCTCGCGCGAGCGCGCCGCCCAGGCCATCGACAGACGCATCGACTTCGCGATCACCTCGTCCTCGGCCGGCAGGGCAGGGCACTCGTCGAAACACATGGTGATCGTCGCATCGAGAAGATGCTGGATCCGCGTGGAGCTTTCCGGCGTGAGCCGGTGCTTGCTGCCGTCGATATGCGACCGGAATGTCACCCCGTCGGCATCGAGCTTGCGCAAGGCACCGAGCGACATCACCTGGAACCCGCCGGAATCGGTCAGGATCGGACCCGGCCAGTCCATGAACCGGTGCAGCCCGCCCAGGGCGGCGACGCGCTCGGCCCCCGGACGCAGCATGAGATGATAGGTATTGCCGAGCACGATGCCCGCCCCCGTGCTGCGCACCGCATCCATCGTCATCGCCTTGACGGTGCCGACGGTGCCGACCGGCATGAAGGTCGGGGTCGAGACGTCGCCATGGGCGGTGTGCAGGGTGCCGGCGCGCGCCGCACCATCGGTGCCCTGCTGCTGCCAATGAAACGCGCTCATGCGGCGGCACTCCGATGCAGCAGGCAGGCATCGCCGTAGGAATAGAAACGATACTTTGCGCCGATGGCGTGTGCATAGGCCACGCGCATCGCGTCCTCGCCGGCGAACGCGCAGGTCAGCATGAACAGCGTCGAGCGCGGCAGGTGAAAATTCGTCATCAGCAGATCGGCGACATGGAAGCGGTGGCCAGGAAGGATGAACAGCGACGTCTCGCCCGAGAACGCCCGCAGCGTGCCGTCCGCGGCAGCACTTTCCAGCAGCCGCAGCGTGGTGGTGCCGACCGCGACCACACGACCGCCGGCCGCCTTCGTGCGCGCGATCGTCTCGACGGTTTCGGCATCGATGCTGCCGCGCTCGGCATGGATGCGATGCGCCGAGACGTCATCGTCGCGCATCGGCAGGAACGTGCCCGCGCCCACATGCAGCGTCACCGTCGCATGGCCGACGCCGCGATCGGCCAGGGCGGCCAGCAGACCGGGCGTGAAATGCAGCCCCGCCGTGGGTGCCGCGACTGCACCGTCATGGGCGGCGAACATCGTCTGGTAATCGGCCTGATCGGCCTCGGTCGGGCCGGACGGGCGCGCGATGTAGGGCGGCAGCGCCAGCGCGCCGACGCGGCGCAGCGCGGCATCGAACGCCTCGCCCTCCTGGTCGAAGCGCAGCCTGATCGCCCCCGCCTCATCGAGCGCGGTCACGCTCGCACCCAGCATGTCATCCGCAAAGCTCAGCCGGTCGCCGACCCGCAGCCGACGCGCGGTGCGTGCCAGCGCATGCCAGCTTCCATCCGCCGCCGGACGATCGAGCGTGATGCCGATCCTCGCCGCACCGCGCATCGCCGAAAGCTGTGCGGGGATCACGGAGGTGTCGTTGGCAACCAGCAGATCGCCCTCGCGCAGCAGCGCGGGCAGATCGCGCACGACGCGATCGTGCAGGGCCGCACCGGCAACCTCGAGCAGCCGCGCCGAATCCCGCGGCCGCGCCGGCGCATGCGCAATCCGATCCTCGGGAAGCTCGAAATCGTAGTCGGAGGCGAGCAGGCTCATGCGGGGCCCTGCCCCGCACCCCGCCAGACGCTGTGCGTCTGGACCCCGATATTTTTTCGGGCTGTCGTAAATCGGCAGAGATCAGCGGTCATCATTTGAACGTCGAAACAAGGGAGAACGGGTTATGGTGAGTCGGAGGCGCCCTTCGGGCGCCGCCCGGCGGTGATCGGCGCGCATCGGAGTGGAGCGGCCTTGATGGCCGTGAGCACCGAAGCACAGCCGATCGCCGTCGGGAAGCCGGGAGCGCCGGAGTTTGTCCGCTAATCATCTTCACGTCGAAACAAGGGAGATAATCATCTTCACGTCGAAACAAGGGAGAACGGGTTATGGTGAGTCAGAGGCGCCCTTCGGGCGCCGCCCGGCGGTGATCGGCGCGCATCGGAGCGGAGCGGCCTTGATGGCCGTGAGCACCGAAGCACAGCCGATCGCCGTCGGATGGCCACCAGAACCCGTTCTCCAAAACACTCAGAAAGCGTAGGAGCCGATCTCGATGAGATTGCCATCCGGGTCGCGGCAGTACACCGAACGCATCGGGCCCAGCGCGCCGATTCGCTCGACCGGGCCTTCGATGATCGCAACGCCGCACTGATTGAGATGCTCGATGACGTCGGCGGGCGCGAGCGCTGCGATGAAGCACAGATCCTGCACCCCGGTCATCTCGACATCGGACGTGCCCCAGCCCTCCGCGCCATACGGACGGACATTGATCTTCTGGCCGCCGAAGCGCAGCGCGCCGCGATTGTTGCGCCCGTATTCCTCGCGCTCCATGCCGAGCACGCGCTGGTACCACGAGGAGGTGACCTCGACGTCACGGCAGGTGATGACGATATGGTCGAGACGATCGACGGTGAAGCGCATCTGTGCTCGCAGTCCCTCAGGTCAGTCCGTCGTAGAAATCATTGCCCTTGTCGTCGATGACGATGAAGGCAGGGAAATTCTCGACCTCGATCTTCCATACCGCCTCCATGCCGAGCTCGGGATATTCGAGCACGGAGACCTCGCGGATGCAGTCCTGGGCGAGGCGCGCGGCCGGGCCGCCGACCGAGCCGAGATAGAAGCCGCCATAGGTCTTGCACGCATCCTTCACCGCGCGCGCGCGGTTGCCCTTGGCGAGCATCACGAACGAGCCGCCATGGGCCTGCAGCTCGGCGACATAGGAGTCCATCCGCCCCGCCGTGGTGGGGCCGAAACTCCCGGTCGGCATGCCTTCGGGGGTCTTCGCGGGGCCGGCGTAATAGACCGGATGATTGCGCAGATAGTCCGGCACACCCTCGCCCGCGTCGAGCCGCTGCTTGAACCTGGCATGCGCGATGTCGCGCGCGACCACCATGGTGCCGGTCAGCGCCAGCCGGGTGCCGACGCCATATTGCGAGAGCTGGGCGCGGATTTCGTCCATCGGCCGGTTGAGATCGACGGCGATCGTCTGCCCGCCGAGGCTCTCGTCGAAGGTCTCCGGCAGGAAGCGGGCCGGATCGTGTTCGAGCTCCTCGAGAAAGACGCCCTCGGGGGTGATCTTCGCCTTGATCTGCCGGTCCGCGCTGCACGACACGCCCAGCCCCACGGGCAGGCTCGCGCCATGGCGCGGCAGACGCACGATGCGCACGTCGTGGCAGAAATACTTGCCGCCGAATTGGGCGCCGATGCCGAGATTCTGCGTCAGCCTGTGGACCTTGGCCTCGAGATCGACGTCGCGGAACGCGTGGCCGGTGGGCGAGCCCTGGGTCGGCAGGCTGTCGAGCCAGCGCGTGGAGGCGAGCTTGACCGTCTTGAGCGTGGTCTCGGCCGAGGTGCCGCCGATGACGATGGCCAGGTGATAGGGCGGGCAGGCGGAGGTGCCGAGCGTGCGGATCTTGCCCGCCAGCCAGTCGAGCAGCTTCTCCTCCGAGGCGAGCAGCGCGCGGGTTTCCTGATACAGGAAGGTCTTGTTGGCCGAACCGCCGCCCTTGGCGACGAACATCAGCTTGAACTCGTCGGCATGCCCGTCATCGCCGGGGCTGGCCATGATGTCGAACTGCACCGGCAGGTTGGTGCCGGTATTGACCTCGTCGAACATGTTCAGCGGCGCCATCTGCGAGTAGCGCAGATTGGTCTCGGTGTAGGTGCGATACACCCCGTAGGACAGCGCCTCCTCCTCGTCGCCCTCGACCCAGACCCGCTGGCCCTTCTTGCCGAACACGATCGCGGTCCCGGTGTCCTGGCACATCGGCAGCTTGCCGCCGGCGGCGATGCAGGCGTTCTTGAGCAGATCCAGTGCGACGAAGCGGTCGTTCGAGCTCGCCTCCGGGTCCTCGAGGATGCGGCGGAGCTGGGCGAGATGACCCGGCCGCAGCAGATGGGCGACGTCATGGAATGCCTGCGCCGCCAGCTCGCTCAGCGCCTCCGGCCGGATGCTCAGCACCGTCCGGCCCTCGACCTCGATGGTGCGGATACCGTCGATCGCGAGCTTGCGCCAGGGCGTGTCGTCCTCGCCGAGCGGCAGCAGCGGACTGTAGACGAACGGCTTCGGCGCAGGCGAGGCGGCCGGGGCGGGGCGGGTGAGGACGTTCATCGCGGGCACGCTCCTTACTGGTCGCGGCGCCGGAAGGCGTCGAGACTGATGACCTGCGGGGTGGTGTCCGGCGCATCCGGCGTCTCGGCCGGGGCCTCGGGCGCGGCAGGCTCCGCCACGGGCTCGGGTGCCGCATCGGCCGCGGGCTCGATGCGCAGTCCGAACTGCACCTCGGGATCGGCAAACGCGGTGATGGCGGCGAACGGGATCACCAGCGTGGTCGGCACGCCACCGAACGACAGCCCCACGCTGACCAGCCTCGCCTCGCGGTCGACGGACAGGTCCCAGAACTGGTGCTGGAGCACGATCGTCATCTCGGCGGGGTATTGCGCCCGCAGCCGCTGCGGCATCGCCACGCCGGGGTGATCGGTGCGGAACGTCAGATAGAAATGGTGCCCGCCCGGCAGCCCGCCAGTGGCGGCATGTTCGAGCGCGCGCAGCATGATCTCCCGATTGGCGACGCGATACGCGTCCTCGATCCACCCGCCATAGGGCAGCAGGGAGTTGGCGAACGTCCCCTGGGCCTCGTTGTGCGGCGTGTCGTCTTCCATCGGTCCTCCGGCCTGCGTGCCCCCGATCGTCTCCGT
Organism: Endobacter medicaginis; assembly: GCF_014192375.1. GTDB lineage: Bacteria > Pseudomonadota > Alphaproteobacteria > Acetobacterales > Acetobacteraceae > Endobacter > Endobacter medicaginis. Next base: position 203,364 of record NZ_JACHXV010000003.1, read on the forward strand.
CCCGGCGGCGATCATCATCGGGCGGAACGGCGGCGAACGGAAGGGGCGTCAAAGTGGGGGGCTTCTGTTGCCCGGTGCCCCCCGAACCGCGCTTGCCTAAGTCAATTAGGCAGCGAGCGCCATAGCGTTGTTGTCGTTGGCACTTGTGATTTGACCCGATGACGGCGGTATCATGCCGGGCAAAAGGCAGGTCTTTACCACGCGTGTCGAAACTGTTTCGCCCCCATCGCCCGGTCAACTCCGGGAGAAATGGTGGAGGCGCCGGGCACTGCCCCCGGGTCCACAACGCTTATTCCAACTGCCGCTTATCACCATAGTCTCGGTTGCCCTCGACCCTTTCCATATAGGCTTTCGCGGGGCTGACGCCAAGCGGTGCCGGTGCTAGTGGCTCAAGACATGACGTTGAGCCCCGAACAGACCGCCGAGATCGAGTCGCTGCGCGCCGAGAGCCGGCCCACCCTGCGCGCCACCGTGCCGGCTCTCGAGGCGATGCTGCACACCGCCCTGCCGGTGCTCGATCACGGTTTCGTGCGGGTGATCGACTACATGGGCGACGACGCCGCCATCGTGCAGGCGGCGCGGGTCTCCTACGGGCGCGGCACCCGCAAGGTGAGCGAGGATACCGGGCTGATCCGCTACCTGATGCGGCACCGGCACTCCACGCCGTTCGAGATGTGCGAGATCAAGTATCACATCAAGCTGCCGATCTTCGTCGCCCGCCAGTGGATCCGCCACCGCACCGCCAACGTCAACGAATACTCCGCCCGCTACTCGATCCTCGACCGCGAGTTCTACCTGCCTGCCCCCCAGCACCTCGCCGCGCAGTCGAGCTCCAACCGGCAGGGGCGGGGCGAGGTGCTGGAGGGCGACCAGGCCGAGGCCGTGCTCGACCTGCTGCGCCAGGACGCGGTGCGCTGCTACGACCACTACGCCGAGATGATCAACGAGGGCGAGGGCGCCGACCCCTCCCGTCCGGGTCTGGCGCGCGAGCTGGCGCGGATGAACCTCACGCTCAACACCTACACCCAGTGGTACTGGAAGGCGGACCTGCACAACCTGCTGCACTTCCTCGCCCTGCGCATCGATCCGCACGCCCAGTACGAGATCCGCGTCTACGCCGAGGCGATGCTTCAGACCGTGCGCGCCTGGGTGCCGGCGGCCTGCGCGGCCTTCGAGGACTACCGCGTCGGCGCCTTCACCCTGTCGGCGACGATGCTGTCGGTGGTGCGCCGGATGCTGGCCGGCGAGACCGTCGAGCAGGCGGCGAGCGGGCTGTCGAAGCGCGAGTTCGCCGAACTGATGACCACGCTGGGCTGGGCCTGACCGTGTACAGCTACGACCCCGGCGCCGGCCACGGGCTGGCGCATGACCCGCTCAAGACCATCATCGGGCCGCGGCCGATCGGCTGGATCGGCACGCGCTCGGCCCAGGGCGTGCGCAATCTCGCCCCCTACAGCTTCTTCAACGTGGTCAACGACACCCCGCCGGTGCTGATGTTCTGCTCGTCGGGCTACAAGGACAGCGTCGCCAATATCGAGGCGACCGGCTGTTTCACCTGGAGCCTCGTCACCCGCGATCTCGCCGTGGCGATGAACGCCACCTCCGCACCCGTGCCGGCCGCGATCGACGAGTTCGAGCTCGCCGGCCTCGCGGCCCGCCCCGGCGAGGTGGTGGCGGCGGATTGCGTGGCGGACGCCGCGGTGGCGATGGAATGCCGCATGATCTCGGTGCAGCGCCTGCACGACGCGAGCGGCCGCCCGCTCGACGGCTGGCTGACGCTGGGCGAGGTGGTGCGGGTGCATATCGACCCGGCCTGCTTGGTCGAGGGCGGCTTCGTGCTGCCGCCGGGCCGCGAACCGGTGCTGCGCGGCGGCGGCCCGGCCGCCTACTACGCGCCCGACGCGCGCGTGCGCTTCGAGATGACGCGGCCGCAATGAGCCGCGCGCCGCGCCCGCCCGGTCACCAGCCGAGCCTGATCCCGTGGCTGTGGGTCTGCGCGGGGCTCGTCGTGGTGCTGGTGGTGGTGCAGTACGTGCTGCCGCATCACGCCGCCGGCAACATCGCCTGCCAGCTCGGCGACCACAGCCGCTGCTGACGTCCGTGACAGCCTCGGAGCCTGTCTCGGACTGTGTCCGGAATGGTCAGATGGCGTGCGTCTGCGAGCATCGCAGCGGAGCGGCCGTTTGGGCCGTGAGCAGCGAAGCACAGCAAACGCGCGTCAGATGGCCGTTCCGGGCGCAGTCCGCAGCGCTCAGAAGCGCAGCCCCAGCGTGGACTGATAATAGAACCCGTCCTGAGCGCCGGCGCGGCGCAATGAGCTCGACAGCAGCACGCCGGCGATGTCGTGCGTCCAGGTCAGATGCCGTGAGAAGCGGATGGCGAAGTTGGCCTGCGGGATGGTGCCGACATAGCCGCCGCTGAACGGGCGCGGGAAGCTGTAGACCCGGCCCGGGCCATAGACCGCGTCGTCGGTCGAGGCGCGCCAGAAGAACGGCAGCCGCAGCCGCAGCAGCGTGTTCGACAGCGGTGTGACCTCGAAGGTGGGCGTGACGTCGACCAGGTTCTGCGGTGCGAGATAGGTGGTGGTATCGAGATAGTTGGTCTGCGGGTTGTAGGGCGCGAGATAGGTGCCGGTGGAGCCATACCGGTCATGCGCGTTGCCGCCGGAATAGAGGTCGGACTGCACGCCCAGCAGCGGCCGTCCATAGATGCCGGCGAAGCGGTAGCCGACGAAGCCGTTGGCGGCATAGGCATGCACCCGGCGCGAGATCGACGAGGCCGGGATGTTGATCTGCCCGCCCTGGAACAGCCCGCCGAGCGAGAACTCGACCAGCCCGGCGCGGCCCCACAGCCGCCCGCCGAGATTGTCGCGATGGGTGGTGTTGGTGCGCGTGCCCGACGCACTCGCCACCGTGGCATTCGCCCCGCCCACCACATAGCCGAGCCAGAAACTGTCGAAAAACACCTGCCCCGGCGCACCGAGAAACCTGAATTTCGGGAGCGCATAGGAGGTGACCGCGCCGAACAGCCGGTTGGTCCAGTTCTCGGTGTCGTGGAACATCGCCGGCGGGTTGATGTTGGTCTGCACGAAATCGAACCCGTCGATGCGGAACCGCGGCCAGATCGCGTAGGCCCGCACGCCGTTCCACGACAGCGGCACGTTCGGCGTCTCGCGGGCGAACAGGACATAGTTCGGCGCATCGAGAAACTGCTGGCGGCCGACCATCAGCCCGGTCCGCGCCCCGGCCAGCCTCGCACGGAACTCGGCAAACAGCTGCTGCACGTCGAGGCGGGTGCGATACGTCGCATTATAGCCGTAATAGTTCCAGCCGAACGCATCGCCGTTGATCAGCTCGCCGTAGACCCGCAGATGCTCCCCGAGATGCAGATCCGCACCCAACAGGTTGCGCAGCGCCATCCGGCCGGAGTGATGCGGCGCCTGGCGGCCGAGGAACGGTCGGCTCTCGTACCAGTTGCGCAGCCGGCTCTCGCCGTTCAGCGTCAGATAGATGTCGCCGTCGCGGTCCAGCGGGATGAATTTCAGCGCATCGAGCGGATCGTCGCGCCGCCTGCGATCGCGCAGCGCCGACCAGTCTTCCGCCCAGCGCGAGGTGCCCCAGCGCGAGACCGGCCCGAACCCGGCCGGCGAGCCGTCGAGCTGGTCGAACACCCCCCAAGGCCCGGCATGGTTCGACAGCACCGGTTTCTGCGGCGTGGTGCGGGTCTGCGGCAGGGCCGAGAACGGGCCGAGGGTCTGCAAGGTCGGCGAGGCACGCTGGGCGCGGGCCTGCGGGCCGGCGGCCAGCGCGACGAGACCGGCAAGAACGAGCGCGGAGCGTTGGTGGAAAAACAATTCAACACCCCGGAGTGTGTATTAACAGAAACTCCACCTATCCGGGATTATTTTCATCGTCAATCGTAACGCGACCGGATTTTTCTCACCTGCCCCCGACCACGCGGCAGCTCGGCTCGTCGCGCGGCACCCCGTTGAACGCCAGCGGGTAGAGCCCCGCCTCCTGCGCGAAGGCGACCAGCGCTGCCGGCGGCTCGGCGCCGGGCTCGCTGCACAGCGCCTTGTCCGCGCCCGCCACCGGCACGGCGGCGCAGCCCGTCCGCATCTGCCGCAGCAACGCCGCATCGCCATAAAGCGGCCGCCCGCCGCGCAGCACCAGCAGCGTCGAGCGGGGTGTCGACAGCACCGCCGCGGTGACCGCCGCCTGGCCCGCCGGCCGGTCGAACAGCACCAGATCGGCGAGATGGCCGGGAGCGATGCTGCCGAGCCAGGCCTCGGTCCGCGTCGCGCGGGCCGCATTGCGCGTCGCCATCAGCCACAGCATCCGGTCGGAGATCTGCCCGCCGAGCTGCGCGCGGCTGTAGCTGCGCGCACAGGCCAGCTCCCGGTTCATGTCCATCGAGCCGGTCGGCAGCCAGTCGGCGCCGAGGGCCACGTTGATACCCAGCCGCAGGGCGGTGGCGATGTCGATCGTCGCGCCATACAGCGCGAGATTGCTGCGCGGCGACCACACCAGCGAGGCGTGCCGCTCTGCCACCAGCGCGAGGTCCGCCGGGCTGAGGCCGACCGCATGGATCAGCGTCGCCTGTGGCAGCAGCCAGTCCTGGCTCGGGCCGCCGCCATCGGGATGGCGGACGGGGTCGAAGCGCGTCGAGCTTTCGCAGCGGAACTCGTTCTCCGCCGCCGCATCGCGCCCCTCGGCGACATGGGCGAGGAAGGCGCTGCTCGCGGCGACCTCGGCGCGCGAGGTCGGGTGCGGCCCGTAATCGCAGTCGCCGACCCGCTCGATGCCGCCCAGATCGTCGAGCGGAAAGATCGTGTAGGTGACGGGCCGGATCGGCAGCCCCTCGAGCCCGTCGGCGAAGTCCAGATTGCGCGTCAGCCCCGGCGCCATCGCACCACCCACGATCGCGGTGGTGCCACCGGCGAGGAAGCGCAGCTCCCCCCAGCCGACGACGCGCGGATCGTGCGTGGGGCCGAACGTCTCCAGCCGCGTGTGCCCGTGCGTCCCGAAACGCCACTCATGCCGGTGCGCGTAGCGCTCGCCGCGATCGGGCAGGGGCGGGACATGGGCATAGGCGATATGGTCGTGCGGGTTGATGAAGCCCGGCGAGAGCACGGCGCCGTCGCAGTCCAGCACCGCCGCCCCCGGTGCGCGGCAATGCCCGACGCAGGTGATCGTCCCGCCCGCATCGACGCGCACCTCGCCGTGCTCCAGGACCTTGTCGGGCGCCAGCACCGTCGCGCGCACCAGCAGCCCGGCCTCGGGCGCTCCGGGACGGTAGCGGCAGGATGCGGCTGCGGCCTCGCCGTCCGCGACCAGGAGTCCTGCCAGCCCCAGCAGCAGTCTGATCCAGCCACGCACCGCAAATACCTCCCCGGCCACCGTGATGACAGCGTGAGGTCGAAACGCTCCCGGATCAATATCCGATGTGACGCAGACGGGCGTGCTCAGCCGCCGACGGTCTGCCGGACCAGCGCGCCGGAGGGTTCGTTGAGATTGCGCAGTTCCACCGCGACGCCATGCCGGCGCAGCCGCTCGATCACCGAATTCAGCGTGCCGGCGGCGGTGATGTCCCAGACATGGGCGTCGGTGAGGTCGATGATCACCCGCCCGCCCGCGCGTTCGAGTGCTGCGGCGCGGAACTTCTCGGCGAACAGGTCCGACGAGGCGAACAGGACCGGCCCGTGCACGGCGAACACGCGCGCATCGCCTTCGTCGCGTTCCTCCACCCGCATCAGCCGCGCGGCGCGGAAGGCGAAATTCAGCCCGCTGAGCAGCACGCCGACCCCCACCCCGATCGCGAGATCGGACGTCGCCACCACCACCGCGACGGTGGCCAGCATCACGAAACTGGAGAGCTGCGGATGGCGGGTGAGGTCGCGCAGGCTGCTCCACTGGAAGGTGGAGACCGACACCATCAGCATGATTGCCACCAGGGCAGCGACCGGCACGCGGGCCACCCATGGCCGCAGCACCACCATGCAGATCAGCAGGAACACGCCGGCGGTCAGGGTGGAGACGCGCGAGCGCCCGCCATAGCGCAGGTTGCCCACCGTCTGGCCGATCATGCCGCAGCCGGCGATGCCCCCGAACGCGCCGGCGGCGAGATTGGCCAGTCCCAGCCCGGCGGTCTCGCGGCGCTTGTCGGAATCGGTGTCTGTCTCGTCGTCGACCACCCCGGCCGTCATCAGCGATTCCAGCATGCCGACCGTGGCCATCGCCAGCGCATAGGGAAACACGATGCCGAGCGTTGCCAGATCGAACGGCACGGCGGGGATGTGCAGCGCGGGCAGGCTGTCGGGCAGCCGGCCGAGATCGCCCACGGTGTGCAGCGGCATCGGCACCACCGCGGCGATTGCGCCGAGCACCACGATGGCGATCAGCGGCGAGGGGATCGCGCGCGTCAGCCGCGGCAGCAGATACACGATGACCAGCCCGAGCCCGATCATCAGGTCGTTGGCCAGCCCGAACTGCGGGCCATGGCCGAGGATCTGCGGCAGCTGCGCCGAGAAGATCAGGATGGCGAGCGCGTTGACGAAGCCGGTCCGCACCGAGCGCGACACGAAGCGCATCAGCACGTCCAGATGCAGCAGCCCGAACAGCACCTGCAGCAGACCGCACAGCAGCGTCGCGGCGAGCAGGTACTCGATGCCGTGCGCGCGTACCAGCGGAGCGGCGACGAGGGCCACCGAGCCGGCCGCGCCAGAGATCATCGCCGGCCGCCCGCCGGCGAACGCGATCACCAGCCCGATCAGGAACGACGCATACAGCCCCACCGCCGGGTCCACCCCGGCGACATAGGAAAACGCGATCACCTCGGGGATCAGCGCGAACGTGCCGACCATGCCGGCGAGAATGTCGCGACGGAGTCCGGACAGGTCGGTGAACCACTCATCGCGCGCGAACATGCGCAAGCGGGGGGTGAGGGACGGCATCTCAAGCTCCCGGAACCAGCAGATGTTGCAGCGCAACACGGCCGCACAGACATAGAGCATTGAGCCCGCCCCGCAACCCGTCCGCCGCATGTGAAACGGGGCGGCACCCGGATGGATGCCGCCCCGCCTGTCTCAGCCTGTCCCGCCCGGAGTTACGGATTGGTCGCGGTGCGCGGCGTGCCGGCTACCTGCGCGTTGGGCACGCCCACCAGGCGGTAGACGATCGGGGTGCCGATCCCGGTGGTGTGATTGTAGCCCACCGAGTAGCTGCTGTTCGCCTCCACGCCGTTATAGCCCTGGATCCCATGATGCAGGAACGCCACCGCCGCGCTCTCGCCGCCCGGCGTGTACTGCTGCATGGCGCTGAAGGTGTAGAGCCAGGCGTTGATGTTGCCCAGGCGGCCGTAATGCTCGATGCCCAGGGCGATCGCCGACGCGCCTTCCGGCGAGGCGACGGAGGTGCCGATCAGGCCGTAGAACTTGCCGCCGATCGCCACCGCGACGGCGCTGCGCTGCGTGTTGCCATTGCCGTTGATCGGCTGGTTGCCGCCATTGCACGGCGTCACCGAGATGCTGCCCGGGCAGCCGCCGACCATCATGCCGATATCCGGCACGGCGCGGAAGGTCTCGCTGCCGGAGTAGGCCACGGTCTGGTAGACAGGGCGCGGAAAGATGGTGCTGACGCCGCCGCCTGCGCCCCAGTAGCCGCCCGACACGGTCGCGCCGAGGCCATACACGTCATACGGCTTGAGCGGATCGCTCCAGGCGTTCTCGCCGACATAGGTGCTGTCGTACGACCCCTTGGTGTAGGAGGTCACCAGGTTGGTGCCGCCCACCGCGGTCACGTTCGGATCGGCGGCCGGGACCGACACGCCGGCCTGGAAGGTGCCGGCCTGGCCGTTGAGCACATAGCTCTTGGACGGGCATTCGAGCCCGGCATTGTCGCCCGACGAGGCCATGAAGGTCTGGCCCTGGGCATTGCCCTGCATGTACAGCTCGTCCTCGATCTGCAGCAGGTAGGTGTAGTCGGTGCCGGAATTGTAATCGGCGGTATAATACAGCTCGCAGCCGCCGAAGGACGAGCTGATCACGTCGGCCTCGTTGTCGTCGACGATCTGCTGGTAGCCGGCGATGATGCTGTCATCCGACAGGTCGGGGATGTTGTACAGCTCGACATGCGCGCCCGGCGCGCCGGTGATCGCCATCTGCACGTCGAGCGAGGATTCGTCGAACGCGCCACAGGCCTGCGGCGCGCCGGTCACCGCACAGCCGCCATTGACGGCGATGTGCTTGTAGAGCGTCGGGTTCGGCTTGCCGGTCACGGTCGACCAGCCCTCGTGGTTGAACATCGCCGCGACGTCGGAATCGAGCGCATCGCTCGACATCAGCAGCGCGATGGTGGTGCCGGTGCCGTCGAGAAGCTGGGTCGCGCCGCTGGGCGTGGTGACCGTGGTGCCATAGGCCGGATACTGGTACGCCTGCTTGAGGTCGTTGTACCAATAGGTGCCGGTGGCGCTGTTGCGGTTGGTCGGGTCGATCTCGCCGACATTGCGCGCCATGGTGTGCGCTTCATGCGGATGCTGGCTGAACGAGACCACCATGCCGCCGGCGGCGGTGATCGAGGCGGGCAGGGTGATGGCGCGGGCGGCGACGGTGTGACGCATGCCGCTCGGCAGCTGCGCGGTGACCAGCTTGGTCGCCAGCACCTTGTTGACGTCGGCGGCCGAGCCGCTGACATGCAGCGCGCGGGTGTGCAGGTCGACGCTCAGGCCGCGGGCGCGCAGTTCCGTCGCGATGCGCAGCATCTGGAGCTTGCTCGGGCCGAAGCGTTCGGCGAACTGCGCCGGGGTCAGCCATTTGTGGAACTGCGGCGAGCCGGGATTCTGCTGGGCGGCGAGCAGCGCGCTCAGATCGGCCTTGTTGCGCAGCGGCAGGAACACGTCGAACGACACCTTCGAGGTGTCGGCCACCGCCGGCGCCATGTTGGCGGCGAGCTGGGCCTTGATGGTCGGGATGGCATGGGCGGGGGCGGCGGCAAGCGCCGCGACGCCGATGGCAGCGAGGGCCGTGGTGACGAGACAACCTTTACGCATGCTCTAACTCCGTCTTGGGACACGCTCCTCGTGCCTCAGGCGCGGGAGTTTGTCTCAAGACCGGAATGAGTAAAATCCCGAAACGGGTGTCCGGATGAAAAAAAACTCATCCGTCGCGCCCTGCGGACGAATCGGAGCCCGTGGAGACCGCAGGTTGCCTCGAATGTCGGCGGACCACATCCCCGGGCACGGCACGTGCGCCTGTTTTCGCGGCAATCCGCTGCGTCGGCGTCATCTGTCGCGCACCCGCCCCGGCCGCGCGCGGCCGCGCCGCCCCGGGATTGAACATCACCATCGCCGCGTTGAGCACCAGCAGCCGGTACGAGCTGTTCAGCCACGGCGTATGGGAATGATAGTTCCCGATCGCGCGCATCAGGTCGCCGCTGGTCTCGTCGAGATAGGTACGCATGATCAGCCCCGAGGCGGCGATGTTGAAGCACGCATCGTCGCGCAGGCGCCGATAGGTCTCCGCTTCGCTCATCGCCGTGCGCCGCGCGATCGGCTGCACCCAGCGGGTGTTGATCTGCATCACGCCGAGATCGCGCGTGCCGTCCGGGTCGGCGATCGCATCGCCCACCGCGCCGCCCTCGACGCTGTGGATCGCCGGCAGCACACGCGGCGGCAGGCGGTAGAACGCGGCCGTGCGCACCATGCACTCCATATAAGGTATGGTCGGCGGCACCGGCACGCGAACGCTCTCCTCCAAGCCTGCATCGCCGGGCGCTCGACAAGCCCGGCGGGGCTGTCTACCACATCGCCATGACGCTGCGCCAATCGCCCGCCCCGCCTCGCACGCCCCCCGACACCCCGCTTCACCGCGACGAGCGCGGCTTCACCCTGCTCGAGCTGCTGGTGGTGATCGCCATTCTCGGCCTGCTGGTCGCCCTCGTCGCCCCCGCCGCCCTGCGCCAGCTCGGCGGCGCGCGGGTGTCGGTGGCGAAACAGTCGGTGGCCCAGCTCGGCACCGTGCTCGACCTCTACAAGCTCGATGTCGGCTCCTACCCCTCGAGCGAGGACGGTCTGAAGGCGCTGGTCGAGAAGCCCGGCGACGCCGAAGGCTGGGCCGGCCCCTACACCAAGGACAGCCGCGTCCCGCTCGATCCGTGGAATCACCCCTATCTCTACGCCAACCCCTCCACGCGCCCCAACCACGAGTACGACCTGTGCTCCGGCGGCCCGAAGAACATCCAGGGCAGCCCCGGCCAGGACGGCATGATCTGCAACCCGTGACGGTCCATCGCGGAATGCACGTGGAACGGCCATCTGGCGCGCGTCCACTGCGCTTCGCTGCTCACGACCCGTCAGGTCGCTCCGCTGCGATGCTCGCGGACACACGTCATCTGACCCTCCCACGCACATTCCGCGACGGACCGCGAAGCGGGGCGGCGTCACCGTGACACCCGTGCCCGACCCGACCCGCTTCCACGACCTCTACGCGCAGGGCTTCCTGCGCGTCGCCGCCTGCACCGCGCCGGTCGTGCTCGCCGATCCGCACGCCAACGCCCGCGCGGTGATCGAACAGGCCACCGAGTGTGCCGCCGACGGGGTGGGCCTCGCGGTGTTCCCCGAACTCGGCCTGGTCGGCTACACCATTTCCGACCTGCTGCTGCAGCAGAGCCTGCTCGACACCACCGAGCAGGCGCTGGCCGATCTCGCCGCCGCCAGCGCCTCGCTGCTGCCGGTGCTCGTGGTCGGCGCCCCGCTGCGTCAGGGCGGCGCGCTCTACAACTGCGCGGTGGTGATCCATCGCGGCCGCATCCTCGGCGCGGTGCCGAAATCCTACCGGCCGAACTACCGCGAGTTCTACGAGGCCCGGACCTCCGCCTCAGGCATCGGCCTCGCCGGCCAGACCATCGCCATTGCCGGCGACACCGTGCCGTTCGGCACCGACCTGCTATTCGCCGCCACCGACCTGCGCGACTTCGTCCTGCATGTGGAGATCTGCGAGGATCTGTGGGTGGCACAGCCGCCCTCGGGTGCCGGCGCGCTCGCCGGCGCGACGGTGCTGGCCAACCCCTCCGCCAGCCCGATCACCATCGGCCGCGCCGACACCCGCACCCTGCTGTGCCGCGCGCAGTCCTCGCGCTGCCTCGCGGCCTATGTCTACGCCGCCGCCGGCGAGGGCGAATCCACCACCGACCTCGCCTGGGACGGGCAGGTCGGCATCTACGAGGCCGGCGACATCCTCGCCGAGAGCGGGCGCTTCCCCACCGGCCCCTCGCGCGCCACCGCCGATATCGACCTGATGCGCCTGGCCCAGGAACGCTTGCGCATGACCACCTTCATCGAGAACGCGCGCGCCACCCCGCCGGCCGCCCCCTTCCGGCGCATCGGCTTCACCCTCGACCCGCCGATCGCCGATCTCGGCCTGCGCCGCCCGCTCGAGCGCTTCCCATTCGTGCCGTCCGACCCCGCACGCCTCGCGTCCGACTGCTACGAGGCCTACGCCATCCAGGTCAGCGGCCTGGTGCAGCGCCTGCGTGCGACGGCCACGAAACGGGTGGTGATCGGCATCTCCGGCGGCCTTGATTCCACCCAGGCGCTGATCGTCGCCGCCCGCGCCTTCGACCGGCTCGGCCTGCCGCGCTCGGACATCCTCGCCTGGACCATGCCCGGCTTCGCCACCTCGGGCGAGACGAAGGCCAATGCCTGGGCGCTGATGGACGCCCTCGGCGTGCGCGCGGCCGAGCTCGACATCCGCCCGAGTGCCGAGCTGATGCTGCGCATGATCGACCACCCGGCCGGCAGCGGTGCCCCGGTCTACGACACCACCTTCGAGAACGTGCAGGCCGGCCTGCGCACCGACTACCTGTTCCGCCTCGCCAACCACCACCAGGCGCTGGTGCTCGGCACCGGCGACCTCTCCGAGATCGCGCTCGGCTGGTCCACCTACGGCGTCGGCGACCACATGTCGCACTACAACGTCAATTCCGGCGTGCCCAAGACACTCATCCAGCATCTGATCCGCTGGGTGGCGGAGGGCGACCTCTACAGCCCGGAGGTGGGCGACATCCTGCGCCGGATCCTCGCCACCGAGATCAGCCCCGAGCTGGTGCCGGCCGGCGCGGACGGTGCCGTGCAGAGCACCGAGGCGAAGATCGGCCCCTACGCCTTGCAGGACTTCACCCTGTTCCACGTGCTGCGCCACGGCTTCGGCCCGGCGCGCATCGCCTTCCTCGCCGAACACGCCTGGTCCGACCCCGCGGCCGGACGCTGGCCACAGGGCATCGCGCCCGACGCGCGGCGCGGCTACGACCTCGCCGAGATCCGCCACTGGCTGGGCGTGTTCGTCGAGCGCTATTTCGGTTTCAGCCAGTTCAAGCGCTCGGCGATGCCCAACGGCCCCAAGGTGAGCCATGGCGGGTCGCTCTCGCCCCGCGGCGACTGGCGCGCCCCCTCCGACGGCAACGCCGCGCTGTGGCGGGCGGAGCTGGCGGCGATCCCCGAGTCCTGACATCCGGCATCGGCCCGCACTCCCACCCGGCCACCCATTTCAGCAGACTGTCGTGGGGGGCCGGGTGGGGGTGCGGGCCGGTGCCGGATGTCTCACACAGCCGCCGCCTCAGGCGGCGGCGAGCAGCTTGCGCGCCACCAGCGTCTCGGCGATCTGCACCGCGTTGAGTGCCGCCCCCTTGCGCAGATTGTCCGACACGCACCAGAACGCCAGCCCGTTCGGCACGGTGGGATCGATGCGCAGCCGAGACACGAAGCTCGCATCCTCGCCCACGCAGTCGATATTGGTGATGTAGCCGCCATCCTCGCGGCTGTCGTGCAGCACCACGCCCGGCGCCGAACGCAGCCGCTTGCGCGCCGTCTCCAGATCCACCTCGCGCTCGAACTCCGCCACCACCGCCTCCGCATGGCCCACGAACACCGGCACCCGCACGCAGGTGGCGATCACCGCCACATCGGGGTCGAGGATCTTGCGGGTCTCCACCGCCATCTTCCACTCCTCCTTGGTCGCGCCGTCGTTCATGAACATGTCGATATGCGGGATGCAGTTGAAGGCGATCGGCTTGGTGAACTGCTGCGGCGTCACCGGATCGTTGACGAAGCTCGCCTTGGTCTGGGCATAGAGCTCGTCCATGCCCTCCTTGCCCGCGCCCGACGTCGCCTGATAGGTCGACACCACCACGCGCTTGAGCCCGAACGCCTCGTGCAGCGGCTTGAGGGCCACCACCATCTGGATCGTCGAGCAGTTCGGGTTGGCGATGATCCGCCTCCGGCCGATCTTGCCCAGCGCGCCCGGATTGACCTCCGGCACCACCAGCGGCACGTCGGGGTCCATGCGGAACTGCGAGGTATTGTCGATCACGATCGCGCCCGCCGCCCCCGCGCGCGGCGCATGGACCGCCGAGACCGACGCCCCGGGGCTGAACAGCGCGATGTCGGTGCCGGCGAAGTCGAACGTCTCGAGGTTGCGCACCTTGAGCACCCGCTCGCCGAAACTCACCTCCTGGCCGGCCGAGCGCGGCGAGGCCAGCGCGGTGATCTCGCGGATGGGAAAGTCGCGCTGCACCAGCGTGCGCAGCATCTCGCGCCCGACCGCCCCGGTCGCACCCACCACAGCCACGTTGTAACCCGTCATCGATCCTGATCCCGAAAGCTGATCCCCGCCGCAGGGGAACAAAGTTGCTAATCCATGCTGCCCCGCCCGACAAGCGGACACGCTCGCCAATCCCGCAGGGGAGTCATGCGTTCTCTCACGCGACAGAAATGAGCAGGGAGTTCTCCTTCATGGCCGACGACGTCAAACCGGCTGCCACCAGCGACGGCGCGGTCGCGACCCAGGACCATGGGCAGCATACCGCCCAGCCGGCCGGCAAGACGCCCGCGCCCCCCGGCACGCTGGTCATCTTCGGCGCCCATGGCGACCTCACCAAGCGCCTGCTCACCCCCTCGCTTTACAACCTGACCGGCGCCGGCCTGCTCGATCCTGATTTCAAGGTGATCGGCGTCGACCGCGTCGACGCCGACGACGCTGCATGGCGCAAGGAATTGTCCGACACCATGCAGGAGTTCACCAAGGACCCGCATGCCGAGTTCTACACCCCGAAGATCAACGAGGAGTGGTGGGGCTCGCTGTCCAACCGGATGAGCTATTTCAAGGCCGATTTCACCGATGTCGAGCAGCTCAAGGCACTGGGCGAAAAGATCGGTGACGGCAACGCGGTGTTCTATCTCGCCGTCGCCGCCCGCTTCTTCGCCACCGTGGCCGAGAATCTCTCCAAGGCCGGCCTGACCAGGGCGCCCGAGGGCAAGTACCGCCGCCTCGTGGTCGAGAAGCCCTTCGGCGCCGATCTCGACAGCTCCAAGAAGCTCAACGCCCAGTTGCTGAGCGTGCTCGACGAGAGCCAGATCTACCGGATCGACCATTTCCTCGGCAAGGAAACGGTGCAGAACATCCTCGCATCGCGCTTCTCCAACATCACCGTCGAGCCGCTGTGGAACCGCTTCTACATCGACCATGTCGAGATCACCGCCGCCGAGACGGTCGGTGTCGAACAGCGTGGCGCCTTCTACGAGCCCACCGGCGCGCTACGCGACATGGTGCCCAACCATCTGTTCCAGCTGCTGGCGATGGTGGCGATGGAACCACCGAGCTCGTTCTCGGCCGAAGCGGTGCGTTCCGCCAAGGAAGCGCTCTACGAATCCATCCGCCCCTGCACCAAGGACGACGCGGTGCGCGGCCAGTACACGGCCGGCCGTGTGCATGACAGGGACGTCACCGGCTATCGCCAGTCCAACGGCGTCGCCCCCACCTCCAACACCGAGACCTATGTCGCGCTGCGCCTGCACATCGACAACTGGCGCTGGTCGGGGGTGCCGTTCTACCTGCGCACCGGCAAGTGCATGACCGACCGCCTCACCGAGGTGGTGGTGCAGTTCAAGCGCGCCCCGATCTCGATCTTCCGCGACGAGCCGGTCGACGAGCTGCCGCCCAACCAGCTCATCCTCAACATCCAGCCCGAACAGGGCATGACGATGCGGCTGAACGCCAAGATCCCCGGTGCGGCGATGGACCTCGCCCCCGTCGAGATGAAGTTCCGCTACGAGGACGCCTTCAACCTCACCCCCAATGTCGGCTACGAGACGCTGATCTACGACTGCCTGATCGGCGACGCGACGCTGTTCCAGCGCGCCGACAACATCGACGCCGCCTGGGCGGTGGTCGACCCGGTGCTCAAGGCCTGGGAAGCCGACCCCTCCGGCCCCGAACTCTACGAGGCCGGCTCCGCCGGCCCCGCCGGCGCCGACCGCCTGCTCGCGGCCGACGGCCGCGCCTGGGCGCCGCTCGTCAACCGCACCCCCGACAAGGTCGGCTGAGCCTCAGGCGCGGGCGCGAGCATCATACGCCGCCCGCGCCGCCTCCACCCGGGCGAGATTGTCCTCGACCCAGATCCACACCCCGCAGAACGCCGCCCCCAGCCCGTGCCCCAGCGCGGTCAGCCGATATTCCACCTTCGGCGGCACCACCGCATGGACGGTGCGCTCCAGCATCCCGTCGCGCTCCATCTGCCGCAGCGTCTGGGTGAGCATCTTCTGGCTGATCCCCGGCACTGCCCGTGCGAGCTGCGTGAAGCGCAGCACCTCGTGCGCGTCGAGCGCCTCCAGCACCAGCATCGTCCACTTGTCCGCCACCCGGCCGATCAGCTCGTTGACCATCGCCTCGACCCTCGGGTCGGCATCCTTCGCCGACGACGCGCGCACATGGCGCCTCGCCCGCTCGAGATCGGCCTCGCTCATCCTGATGACCATCGTCGGCTCCACACTCTCCCGCGGGTAAGTATAAATCTTTCCGGTGCCTTCTTTCGAGCTGGATGCGACGGCGTATCTCCACGCCAGGACCAACCCTTCGAGGATCACCCATGCGACCCGACGGCAACACCATCCTGATCACCGGCGGCGGCTCCGGCATCGGCGCCGCCCTCGCGCAGGCCTTCGCCGACGCCGGCAACCACGTCATCGTCGCCGGCCGCCGGCAGGCCGCGCTGGATGCGGTCATCGAGGGCCGGCCGAACATGTCGGCCATCGCCTTCGACATCGACGACCCGGCCTCCATCCGCGCCTTCGCCGCCCGCGTGACCGCCGAGCATCCCACCCTCAACGTGCTGGTCAACAATGCCGGCATTATGCGCAGCGAGGCGATCGACCGCCCGCGCGATCTCTCCGACGCGGAAGCCACCATCACCACCAACCTGCTCGGCCCGATCCGTCTGACCGACGTCCTGATCGGCCATCTGGCCACCCGGCCCGACGCCGCCATCGTCAACGTCACTTCCGGCCTCGCCTTCGTGCCGTTCCCCACCGCACCCACCTACAGCGCCACCAAGGCGGCGCTGCATTCCTACACGGTGGTGCTGCGCGAACAGCTCCGCGGCCGCGTCGAGGTGATCGAGCTCGCGCCCCCCGGCGTGCAGACCGACCTCACCCCCGGCCAGTCCACCCGTGCAGGCTACATGCCACTGCCCGACTTCATCTCCGAGACGATCGCCCTGTTCGCCCAGACCCCGACGCCCGCCGAGATCCTGGTCGAACGCGTCAGGCCCCTGCGCTTCGCCGAGGCGAACGGCTCCTTCGATGACGTGTTCGCGATGCTGGGGAAGGTGGCGGGGAGGGGGTGAGTTCAGGCCGCCGAGACGAACTTCTTGACGAACGCCGACAGGTGATGCCGCCGCATCTCGTGGCGTGCCTTCGCACTGTCGGCCATGTAGTTGAGCTGGATCGTGTAGCGCTGGCCGACGAACTGGCGGTGTCCATGCCAGGTGTCCGGCCCGTTCGGGAAGATCAGCAGCGTGCCGTTCACCGGCGGCACCTCGACGGCGTAGTCCTCCAGATCGTCAGGGCCGCGCAGCAGCCGCAGACAGCCCTCCTGCCGGCTCCACGCCTCCGTCAGCGGGTTCAGATACAGCAGGATCGTCACCAGCTTGGCCACCGAATCGGTGTGGATCTTGCCGTCCTGCTCGCGCGTGCGGCCGCGCAGCGTCAGCATGGTCGGCGCGTCGCCCAGATCGAGGCCGAACTTCTCCGACACGATCGCCTTCAGCCGCGGACCCTGCAGCGCCTCGACCAGCGCCTTCGCGCTCGGCCCGAGACGCAGCGATCCGGGCGGAAACGATCCACCCGACGACATCGGCGGCAGATCCCGCGTCACCTCCGGCAGTGATTCGGGGGCGACGAAGCGCTCGATCACCACATGGCGGAACGGTTCGCTGGCGACGGGGGCTGCTTCCAGCGCGGCATAATCGAGAACCGGGGGCATGCGGCAATGGCCTTCACAAACGATGCGGATTGCGATCTAGGCCCCCGCCGTCACGCTCCGCAAGCCCGCTCTCCGCATGGCCGATCCGCCACCCGAGCTGGTCAAAACCCCAATGATCGGAATGGTTTGCGCTGGATCAATCGCGCCAGACCGCTGCCTATGACAGCGGCTCAGCCCCGCCAGACGTGATGCGGCTTGACCAGGCTCATCGTCGACAGGAAATGCGGGCACGCACTCACCGCGGCCATCCCGAGCCGATCGCGCTGCGGATTGGCCCGATCCGGCGCCCAGGCAGCCTTGAGCTGCTGCGGCATCGCCGAACAGTGCCGGCTGTCGAACAGCGCATGGTGCCCGGTCCCGTCAGCCCTGGCTTCCGGCTCGGCCTGCACCGGAGCCGTCTGTCCGCCCGTCTGTCCGATCGTCGCGCCGGCAGCCACCCTCGGCGCCACCTCGAGCGCGAGCGTGCCCACGCCGGCCAGCAAGGCGGCCTGCAGGATTATGACGATCATGTGGCGAAAATGAGCCATCATGTCCTGCGAACGAATGACGGACGGCAAAGGCTGCACGCTCGCAAATGGTTGATCGCCGCCGCCCGCCGGCCCTCGCCGGGCGCCACATCTTGCGGTGTTGCCGTGCCGCGCCGGCACCGGTAGTGCTCAGCACGTGTCCCAGCCCGATCTCTCCCCGCTCGCGGTCTATCAGGCCCGTGTCGCCTCCGGCGCGCTCAGCCCCGATGACGGACAGCTCGCCGCCATCACCCGGCTCGACCGGCTCTGGCACGAGCTTGCCGCCCATGCCGTCGCCGCCCGCGCCGGCCGGCTCAGCCGCCTTCTGCGCCGCGCCCCGCCACCGCCGAAGGGCGTCTACCTGGTCGGCGAGGTCGGACGCGGCAAGTCGATGCTGATGGACCTGTTCTTCGAGCACGCCCCCGTCGCACCCCGCCAACGCCTGCATTTCCACGCCTTCATGCAGGACATGCACGCCCGCCTGCACGCCGCCAAGCGCGCGAACCCCGACCTCGCCGACCCGATCCCCCCGCTCGCCGACCACGTCGCCGGACAGGCCCGGCTGCTGTGCTTCGACGAGTTCCAGATCAACGATATCGCCGACGCGATGCTGCTCGGCCGGCTGTTCGAGGCCCTGTTCGCCCGCGGCGTGGTGATGGTCGCCACTTCCAACACCCGCCCCGAGAATCTCTTCCAGGACCAGCCCGGCGGCGAGGCGTTCCGCCCCTTCATCGCCATCATTCGCGCCCATGCCGACACCATCACCCTCGGCGGCGCCATCGACTACCGGCGCGCCTTCGCCCGCACCGCGAAGGTCTGGCTCACCCCCGACGACGCTCAGGCCACCGCCGCCCTCGACGCCGCCTTCGCCCGGCTGACCGGCGGTGCCGCCCCCCATCCCGACAGCCTGAGCGTCAACGGCCGCGCGCTGCCGATCCCCGCCGCCGCGGGCCGCACCGCCCGCTTCGACTTCAAGGCCCTGTGTGCCGCCAATCTCGGCCCCGGCGACTACCTCGCCATCGCGCGCGCTTACGACAGCGTGCTGATCGACCACATCCCCCCGCTCGATGCCGACAGCCACGACGTCGCGCGCCGCTTCATCACCCTGATCGACGCGCTCTACGAGGCCAGGACCATGCTCGTCGCCTCCGCCTCCGCCGAGCCGGACCGGCTGTTCGTCGCGGGACGCGGTGCCAAGGCCTTCGAGCGCACCGCCTCCCGGCTTCAGGAAATGCAGAGCCCCGACTACCTCGAACGCGGCGTCGCCCTCCATGAAGGCCCGCACCAGCGCCAGCCGGCCAGCGCGCCATAGATCAGGGCGAGCACGATCATCGTCAGCGTGTAGGGGGCGATCTCGGCCAGGCTCGCCCCCGCCCCGTTGATCTCGACGAAGGCCGGTATCGCCACCGTCGACGGGATCGGCCAGGCCAGTGCGACCAGCCAGCCGGGCATGGCGAAATGCGGGATCGCCAGCCCGCCGAGAAAGAACAGCGGCACCGAGGTCCCGGCCAGGATGTAGACCGCCCGGTCATGCCGGTCGAACAGGCTGCCGACCAGCAGGCCGAGCCCCGAGACCGCGGCCGCGAACCAGCCACCGAGAAACGCAGCACCTGCGATGTTGCCGCCGCGCGGGAAATCCTGGAACCACAGCACGAAGCCCCAGTAGAACGCGTTGGTGCAGAACCCCACCACGGTCAGGGCCGTCCACAGCCCGAGGAAATGCGGCCAGCTCATCTTCCAGCCCGGTCGCCCCCGACGCCGGCGTCCCGCCCAGGCCTCGCGCCGGAACCCGGCCAGCGTCGCGGTGCCGAACAGCAGCGTCTGCTGCAGGATGATCGACATCACCCCCGGTACGGCGTAGCTGCCATAGCCGTTGGTGGTGTTGAACATCGGCAGCGTAGTGACGGCGAAGGCCTGTCCCGTCGTCCCATCCGCGCGCGGCAGCGTCATGCCCAGAACGTCCTGTGCCGTCTGCCGGATCGCCGGCGGCAGCGCGCTCGTGACCGCCCCACCGACGAACGACGCCCGCGTCGGGTAGCCGCCATCGGTCGACAGCGCCAGGCCCGGCGCGTCGAGCCGCCCCAGCCGGCGGCTGAAATCCGGCGGAATGTCCAGCAGCGCCATGACCCGGCCCGCCGCCAGCCAGCGCGTAGCCTCCACCGGATCGCCGCTGATCCGCGTCACCGCCACCGCCTCGGTCGCGTCCAGATGCCGGATCAGCTCGCGCGAGAAACGGTCATGCTCCTGGTCCAGCACGCCGACCGGCAGGTCGTGCGCCGTCTGCCCGACATAGGCCGACGGGTAATAGAACGCGTAGAGCGCGACCGACAGCAGGAACAGCGAGAACAGCGGCTTCGAGCGCACCATCGACGCCACCGTATCGACATAGCTCCGCCAGAACCCGGTATCGTTGAGGGCCGCCGGCGGCACCTTCTCTTCCTTGCCGGGCTTGCGCGACCGCCACCGCAGCAGCGGGGCGGCCACCAGCAGCGGGATCACCGCGTAGCCCGCCAGCAGGGCGAAATCGCCCAGGTTCGCTGCAAGCGGCATCCCGAGCGTCCATTGTCCGTTCTGGATGCGGATGTAGTGGCTCAGCGGTATCGCGCTGCTCACCCACTGCGCGAACAGCGGACCATGCACCAGCGGCAGCGTGGCATTCGAGAACGCGATCGACGACCCGGCATAGACGGTGGACGCCGAATACGCCGAATCCGGATCGCCGGCCGCACCCACCAGCAACGCCGCGATCGAACATGTCGCGACCATCAGCAGCGCCTCCGCCGCCACGATCTCGATCACGCTGCCGACCGGATGAAACCCCCGCACCGCCCCCAGCCAGACCGTCCACACCATCAGCCACAGCGTGAAGATCACCACCGTCGGTGCGAGGCGCGCCACCAGCAGCGCCCAGGGACTGGCCATCCCCCAGGGTTGGGGCCGCTTCTCCAGCATTTCGCGCGACACCGCTCCGATCGCCGCACAGCTCGCCAGCAGCAGCAGCACCCCCGGCACGATCAGGCTGCCGAGAAACAGCTCCAGGCTGAGCTGCGGATTGCCGACAAAACTGACCTGCACCTGCGGCGCCGCCGGCCGATGCCCCGACAGCGCCGCCCCCACCTCCTCGGGCAGCCCGAGCAGCCGCGGCGCGAACGCCTTGAGCCTGTCGCCAAGCGCCGCCGTGATCTTGCGCCCCGCCAGGCTGGCCGCCGTGTAGAAGCTCGCGTTCTCGTAGATCAGCACGGCGTCGGGCGTCCGTGCCCGCGCCCGCCGCTCGAAATCCGGCGGCAGATACACCACGGCATACAGATCCGCCCGCCGCAGCCGCGCCCAGGCCTGTTCCAGATTGCCGGAACTCATCTCGACCGACAGATCGCTGCTCGCCGCAAGCGCCCTCAGCACCGACCGGCCCAGCGCCGAATGGCTGTCATCGACCAGACCCACCGGCGTATGCCGGATGGTGCCGCCGATCAGCATCGCCCCCATCGTCACCATCGCCAGCGGCGGCAGCACCAGCATCAGCACCAGCTCCCAGGGCCGGCGAAGAATCGTGGCGACCTCGTCGCACAGGGCGCGGATCATGCGGGTGCGCCGCCCCCTGCCGAGGTCCGGGGCAGGACCCCGCGCGACATCACGCTCACTGCGGCCAGTCGAACAGCACGCTCATGCCGGGTCGCAGACGGGGAATGTCGCCGACCGGGCGGGCGCGAACCTCGAAGGAGCGGACATCGTAGCCGCGTGACTGCCGGGTGGTGCGCTCGGTGGCGAAATCGCCCTGCGGGCGGATGAAGCTGACGCGGAAATCGGCGGCGCGATCGTCCAGCGCCGGAATGTGCCCGTGCAGGACGTGGCCCATGGCGATGCCGCCATACTGGTCCTCGCGCAGATTCATCGTCACCCACAGATCGTGCAGGTCGATCAGCGAGAACAGCGGGGCGGCGGGGATCACCACCTCTCCGGGATTGGCGAAGCGCTGCGAGATCTCGCCGTCGATCGGCGCGACCAGGGTGAGATCGGCCAGCAGCGCGTCGGACACGCCCAGGCCGCCCTGCGCGACCTGCACCTGGCCGGCGGCGGCGACCTTGTCCTCGGGGCGGCTGCCGGCGAGGGCCTTGAGATATTGCTGGTGGGCGGCCTCGGCATTGGCGGCCGACGAGGCGCGGGCGGCGACGGCCTCGTCGCGGCGCTGCCGCGCGATCACCCCTTCGGCGAACAGCGCCTCCGCGCGGCGGGCGGAGACGGCGGCAAGATCGGCCTGCGCGAGGGCGCTGTGCCACAGCGAGGCGATCGAGGCGATGGTCTCCGGCCTGTCGCCGTTGTCGGCGCGGGCCTGCGCGGCACTGGCCGAGACCAGCGCGCCGCTGGCCTGATGGTTGGACGCGACGAGTTCGGGGCTTTCGAGGATCGCGACCGCCTGTCCGGCGCGCACCGCATCGCCCTCATGGGCGAGAAGGGTCTTCACCCTGGCCGGCACCTTCGACGAGATCGAGATCGTGTCGGTATCGATCATCCCCTGCACCTGCTGCGGTGGCGGGCGCGAGGCGAGATACAGCCCGATCGCGACGAGGATCAGCACCACCACCAGCACGACCGCGACGATGATCGCGCCGCGCCGCGGTGGCGGGCGACCGCCATCGGGCTCGTGTTCGCCTTCCGGCTTCGTCTCGTCCGTCATGGGGTCTCGTCGTCGTCGGTGGGGGCGTCGAGCGCATCGGCGCGGGTGCGCAAGCTCTCGAAGCGCTCGGCCTGGCCGGAGGTGGTCAGCAGCGCGATCAGCGCGAGATCGTACTCATAGGCGGTGGCGGCACGCTGCACGAGCGCGTCGCCGAGCAGGTTCTGCGCGTCGATCACCGAAGCCGTGGTGCCTTCGCCCTCGCGGAACGCGGCTTCCTGGGTGCGCAGGTTCTCGCGCGCCGCGGTCAGCGACGAGGCTTCGGACAGATATTCGCGCCGTGTGGTGTCGGTCAGTGTCCAGGCGCGCTCGACGGTGAGCTTCACGTCGCGTTCGGCCTGGTCGCGGGCGGCGGCACTCTGCGCCTCGCGGGCATGGGCGGCGCGCATCTCCGCGGCACGGTCGGTGCCCGACAGCAGCGTCATGTGCACGCCGACGCCGACCGCCCAGTCCGGCAGCGTCGGAACCTCGTCGTGCCGGGCGAGATTGTAGGTGCCGAAGGCGTAGATCTTGGGCAGGTACTGGGCGCGGACGAGTTTCGTGGCCGAGCCGGCCGCGTCCTGCGCGCCGGAGGCGGCGCGGATCTGCGGGTTGGCGGCCGAGGCGAGCACGAAGCCGTCCTCGGGCCCGACCGGGGCCTGGTTGACGAACAGCGGTGTCGCGGTGCGCACCGCGCCGCTCTGCAGCTGGCTGGCGAGCGAGAGCTGCGCGGTGCGGTAGTCGCCCTCGGCGCGCAGCACGGCGCGCTCGGCCGCATCCCGCGCCACCTGCACCTCCAGCCGCCGTGCCCGGGGCAAGACGCCGTGCGCTTCCAGCAGGGTGGCGTCGCGCAGGTGCCGGTCCATGCCGGCCAGCGTGTCGCGGCGGGTGGCGAGCACCTGCGCGGCCAGCGCCTGGCCGAAATAGGCCTGCACCAGGCTGACGCGGTCGGCGTCGGTGGCGATCCCCTCGGCGGCGGTGGCCTCGCGCAGCTTCGCCGCCGCCGCCCCCTGCGCGGCGCTGATCGCGCCCCCCATGTAGATCGGCAGCACCGCGCTCACGGTGGGGCGGAAATTGTTCTGCCGGAAGCTGCCCGACAGCGAATCCGGGATCGGGGCGACGATTCCGGGCAGCAGCGACGAGACCTGCGCGGCGACCTGGTCGGCGACGCTCCCGGCCGCCTCGCCATACTGGTCGCGCACCTGCCCGGCGGCCTGGGTCAGCGCCGAATTGACGTTGTTCTGCACCCCCTGCTTGACGCCGTTGAGCGGCACGGTGATGGTCTTCTGGTAGCGCAGCTCCTGCACGTCGAGGCTGACCTGCGGGCGATGCAGGGTGGACACCGCATCGCGATCCGCCTTGGCCGCCGCCACCCCGGCGGCCGCGCCCCGCTGCCGGGCCGAGGCCTGTGACTGGAGCGTGGCGGCCTGCTCGAAGCTGAGCGCCGGGGGCGGGGTTTCGGCCGTCTGCGCCTGTGCGGCGATTGACAGCAGGCCCGGCAGGCACGCGGCGAGCAGCAATCGCCCCGATCGGCGGCAAGGCGGCTGACAGATCATTTCGCCGCGTAGATGCCGGATAATCCGCCGACCCGTCCAGTCTCTCGCGGACGGAAACTCCCGTCTCTGTTACATGGCCGACACAGCCGAGGACTGGACAGGCAGCGCCCCGCGCGCTGGTGATACTGGCGATGCGGCGCACGCGGACGCGCGGTCGGCCCGGTCGGAGAGACGCGCGCACGTCGCCACGCCTGGGTGCCGTTCGGGTCCATGTCAGCGCTCCCCGGGCACGATTGCCTGCAAAATGAGCATGCCCTGCGAAAAATGAACATTTCGTCAAGGTGTTCATGCGTAATCAGCATGGCTGATAGGGATTTGCCGCGTTGGCAAGCAGTCGGTCGGAAGCGTATCTCTGTATGGTTAGGTCAGTTGACCGCTGACAGAGACCAGCGGTTGCGCGTCGTGCGCAACGCGGAACGGTCCAGGGCGGGGCTGCGAGGGGTTACTGGAGGCCGAAATGGCAGGCGTCGACGTTCTGGCGGGGGCCCTGAGCGGGGCGAATGCGGCATATGTCGCCGATCTCTATGCGCGCTGGGCGGCCGATCCCGGCAGCGTGGACGCGAGCTTTATCCCGCTGTTCGAGGCGCTCGACGACGAGGGCCGCGCGGCGATCGCCGATGTGGCGGGTGCGTCCTGGGGCAGTCATGCCTCGCTAATCGGCTCCGACCCGGCGCCGGCGGTATCGCCCGTCTCCGGCGCCGCGCAGCCGGGCGGGGTGCCGGGCGGCGTATCGCTCGCCGTCGCCCATGCTGCCGCCGATGACAGCCTGCGCGCGCTGGCCATGGTGCGCGCCTATCGCGTGCGCGGCCATCTCGAGGCCCGCCTCGACCCGCTCGGCCTGCAGGTGCCCAAGCCCCACCCCGAGCTCGACCCGGCCAGCTACGGCTTCGGCCCCGCCGACTGCGACCGCCCGGTCTATATCGGCCGCGCGCTCGCCGACCTGCTCGAGCGCGACACCGCCACCATCAACGAGATCGTCGCCGCCCTGCGCGAGACCTATTGCGGCCCGGTCGGCATCGAGTTCACCCACATCCAGGACCCCGAGCAGAAGGACTGGCTGCAGGCCCGCGTCGAGGGCGCGCCGTGGCGCAACTGGGCGACGCGCGACGAGAAGCGCACCATCCTGTCGCAGCTCACCGAGGCGGAAGGCTTCGAGGCGTTCTGCCAGAAGCGCTATGTCGGCACCAAGCGCTTCGGCCTGGAGGGCGGCGAGGTCACCATCCCCGCGCTGCACGCCATCATCGCTCGCGCGGCCGGGGCCGGCGTGCGCGAGGTGGCGATCGGCATGCCGCATCGCGGCCGGCTCAACACGCTGGTCAACGTGGTGCGCAAGCCCTACACCGCGATCTTCTCCGAGTTCGGCGGTGCGAGCTTCAAGCCCGACGACGTGCAGGGCTCGGGCGACGTGAAATACCATCTCGGCACCTCGACCGATGTCGAGCTGGCCGGCCACAGCGTGCATATCTCGCTGCAGCCCAACCCCTCGCATCTCGAGGCCGTCGACCCGGTGGTGGTCGGCAAGGTGCGCGCGCGTCAGGACATGACCGACGACAGCGCCACCCGCCGCGCGGTGATGGGCATCCTGATGCATGGCGACGCCGCCTTCGCCGGCCAGGGGCTGGTCTACGAGGTGCTGGCGATGAGCCAGCTCATCGGCTACCGCACCGGCGGGACCATCCATGTGGTGGTCAACAACCAGATCGGCTTCACCACCGTCTCCGCCCATGCCTATTCGGGCCTGTACTGCACCGATGTGGCCAAGTCGGTGCAGGCGCCGATCCTGCACGTCAACGGCGACGAGCCGGAGGCCGTGGTCTACTGCGCGCAGCTCGCCGCCGACTACCGCCAGCGCTTCGGCGCCGACGTGGTGCTCGACATCGTCTGCTACCGCCGCCACGGCCACAACGAGAGCGACGAGCCGGCCTTCACCCAGCCCACCATGTACAAGGCGATCCGCGCGCGTCCCACCACCCGCACGCTCTATGCCGAGCGTCTGGCCCGCGAGGGCGTGGTCAGCGAGGCGCAGGCGAAGGAGGGCTGGGACGGTTTCCAGTCGCAGCTCGGCGAGGCGTTCGACGCCGCGAAATCCTATCGCCCCAACAAGGCCGACTGGCTGGAAGGCCGCTGGTCCGGCCTGCGCGCCGCCACCGACTGCGACGACGCGCCCGTCACCTCGGTCGCGCTCGACACGCTGCGCCATGTCGGCACCGCACTGGCCACCGTGCCGAAGAACTTCGCCATCAACCCCAAGATCGCCCGCCAGCTCGAGGCCAAGGCCGAGATGTTCGAGTCCGGCCAGGGCATCGACTGGGCGACCGGCGAGGCGCTCGCCTTCGGCACGCTGCTGATCGAGGGTCACCGCGTGCGCCTCTCCGGCGAGGACGTCCAGCGCGGCACCTTCAGCCACCGCCACGCGGTGCTGATCGACCAGTCCAACCAGAACGAATACGTCCCGCTCAACAACATCGACGACCGGCAGGCCCGCATCGAGGTCTACAACTCGCTGCTGTCGGAATTCGGCGTGCTCGGCTTCGAATACGGCTATTCGCTGGCCGATCCGCAGTCGCTGGTGCTGTGGGAGGGCCAGTTCGGCGACTTCGCCAACGGTGCCCAGGTCATCATCGACCAGTTCATCGCCTCGGGCGAGACCAAGTGGCTGCGCATGTCCGGCCTCGTGCTGCTGCTGCCGCACGGCTACGAGGGGCAGGGGCCTGAGCACTCCTCGGCGCGCCTGGAGCGCTTCCTGCAGCTCTGCGCCGAGAACAACATGGTGGTCGCGAACTTCACCACGCCCGCGAACTACTTCCACGCCCTGCGCCGCCAGCTCAAGCGCGAGTACCGCAAGCCGCTGGTCATCATGACGCCGAAATCGCTGCTGCGACACAAGCTCGCGGTCAGCTCCCTCGACGAGATGGGGCCGGGCAGCTTCTTCCAGCCGGTGATCGGCGAGATCGACGCCATCGCCGAGGCCGAGCGCGTCCGTCGCGTGGTGATCTGCTCGGGCAAGGTCTATTACGACCTGCTCGCCGCCCGCCGCGACAAGGGGATCGACGACGTGGCGATCCTTCGCCTCGAGCAGATTTATCCCTTCGATGCAGGTGCGCTCGGCGCCGCTTTGCGCTCCTATGTCAACGCCGAGATCGTCTGGTGTCAGGAAGAGCCCGAGAACATGGGTGCATGGAGCTTCGTCGACCGCCGCATCGAGGCGGTGCTGGGCGCGATCGGCCACGGCCACGCCCGCCCGGTCTATGCCGGTCGCAAGGCGGCGGCGAGCCCGGCGACGGGTCTTGCCAAGACGCATGCCGCCGAGCAGACAGCATTGGTGGCCGAAGCCTTGGGGCTGGTCTCCTGAAAGGGCCGGGGGAAACGAAGATGTCTGCCGAAATCAAGGTGCCCACGCTGGGCGAATCCGTCACCTCCGCCACCATCGCCCGCTGGCTGAAACAGCCCGGTGAGTCGGTCTCGGTGGACGAGCCGGTCGTCGAGCTGGAAACCGACAAGGCCTCGGTCGAGGTCGCCGCCCCGTCGGCCGGCGTGCTCGGCGACCACGCCGCCTCCGAGGGCGACGACGTCGCCGTCGGCGCGCTGCTCGCCACCGTCGAGGAAGGCGCGGGCGAGGAAGGCGGGGGCAAGCCGGCCCCCAAGCCCCAGGCAAAGTCCGCGGCAAAACCCGCCCCGAAACCCGCCCCGAAAGCGGAGGCGAAGGCGGAGACCCCCGGCACCGACCTACCGGTGACCGAAACCCCCGTCAC
Organism: Endobacter medicaginis; assembly: GCF_014192375.1. Lineage (GTDB taxonomy): Bacteria > Pseudomonadota > Alphaproteobacteria > Acetobacterales > Acetobacteraceae > Endobacter > Endobacter medicaginis. The sequence goes on from NZ_JACHXV010000003.1 coordinate 231,134, forward strand.
CGGCTCCGGCGCCCCCGCCCCGGTCACCCCTGCGCGCGAGGCGGCCAAGCCCGCCCCCGGCATCAACGCGCCGCCGCGCGCCTCCGGCCCGGTCTCGCGCCCGGCGACCCCGCCCGCCGACCAGGCCCGCGACGGCGGTGCCTCGCCCAGCTCGCTCGGCTCGCCGCCGGCCTTCCCGTCGGCCGCCAAGCTGATGCGCGAGAACGATGTCGGCGCGGATGCGATCGGCGCCGGTTCCGGCAAGGGCGGCCGTGTGACCAAGGGCGACGTGCTCTCGTTCCTCGGCCAGGGGACGGCCCCCCGCCCGGCCGCCGCGTCCGCGCCGAAGACCCCCCGCGCCGACGACCCGCGCGACGAGCGCGTCAAGATGACCCGCCTGCGCTCGACCATCGCCGCGCGGCTGAAGGAGGCGCAGGCCACCGCCGCGATCCTGACCACCTTCAACGAGGTGGACATGAGTGCCGCGCAGGCGCTGCGGGCCGAGTTCCGCGAGCGCTTCGAGAAGCGCCACGGCGTGAAGCTCGGCTACATGTCGATCTTCGCCCGCGCGGTGATCGCCGCCCTGCGCGAGTTCCCCGCGCTCAACGCCGAGCTCGACGGCGACGAGATCGTCTATCGCTCCTACGTCAATCTCGGCATCGCCGTCGGCGCCGAGCAGGGCCTGGTGGTCCCCGTGCTGCGCGACGCGCAGGATCTGGGCTTCGCCGACATCGAGAAGCGCGTCGCCGAACTGGGCCGCCGCGCGCGTGACGGCAAGCTCGGCCTCGACGACCTCACCGGCGGGACGTTCTCGATCACCAATGGCGGCATCTTCGGCTCGCTGATGAGCACGCCGATCCTCAACGCCCCGCAATCGGGCATTCTCGGCATGCACAAGATCGTCGACCGCCCGGTCGCGATCGACGGCCGCGTCGAGATCCGCCCGATGATGTATCTCGCACTGTCCTACGACCATCGCATCGTCGATGGCCGCGGTGCCGTCGGCTTCCTGGTCCGTGTCAAGGAACTGGTCGAGGATCCGCGCGGACTGCTGCTGGACCTGTAGGAAGGATGTTCTTTCTTGAAAGAAAGAACCAAAGAACTTTCATCCGTTGGCTCGGTATTTAACGGATGAAAGTCTTTTTGCTTCTTTTTCTTCAGAAAAAGAAGAAGACTCACGCATAAAGAGGCCCCGTCATGGCGATCGAAATCAAGGTGCCGACGCTCGGCGAGAGTGTCACGTCGGCCACCATCGCGCGCTGGCTGAAACAGCCCGGCGATTCGGTCGCCGCCGACGAGCCGGTCGCCTCGCTCGAGACCGACAAGGTCAATGTCGACGTTCCCGCCCCGGCGGCGGGCAGGCTCGGCGCGCATCAGGCCGGCGAGGGTGACGAGGTCGAGGTCGGCGCGGTGATCGCCACCATCGAGGACGGTGAAGGCCGCGCGGCCGCTCCGGCGCCCGTGGCCGAGGCGCCGGCGGCCAAGGCGCCCGAGGCGAAACCCACCGCCGCGGCCGCGCCGAAGGCCGCACCCGCACCTGCGCCCGGCGAGAGCTTCGACCTGATCGTCATCGGCGCCGGCCCCGGCGGCTATGTCTGCGCGATCCGCGCCGCCCAGCTGGGCCTCAAGGTCGCCTGCGTCGAGAAGCGCGACACCCTCGGCGGCACCTGCCTCAACATCGGCTGCATCCCGTCCAAGGCGCTGCTGCAGTCGAGCGAGAACTACCACGAGGCCACCGGCAGCTTCGCCAAACACGGCATCGTCATCGACAAGGTCGGTCTCGACCTCGCCCGCATGCAGGCCCGCAAGGCGGAGGTCGTCGAGGCCAACGTCAAGGGCGTGGAGTTCCTGTTCCGCAAGAACAAGGTCACCTGGCTCAAGGGCACCGGCCGCCTCGTCCCCGGCGACAGTCCCGCCGTCGAGGTGGACGGCACCACCTACGGTGCGAAAAGCATCGTCATCGCGACGGGCAGCGACTCCATCCCGCTGCCCGGCATCGCCATCGACGAGCGCCGCATCGTCAGCTCCACCGGCGCGCTGGAACTGGACGCGGTGCCCAGACACCTCGTGGTGGTCGGTGCCGGCGTGATCGGCCTCGAGCTCGGCTCGGTGTGGCACCGGCTGGGCGCGGAGGTCACCGTGGTCGAGTTCCTCGACCGCATCCTGCCCGGCACCGACGACGAGATCGCCACCGCCTTCCAGCGCATCCTGGGCAAGCAGGGGCTCAAGTTCCGCCTCGGCCAGAAGGTGACGAAAGCCGAGACCACCGACGCCGGCGTGACACTGACGCTTGAGCCCGCCAAGGGCGGCGAGCCCACCACGATCGAGGCCGACATCGTGCTGGTCGCCATCGGCCGCCGTGCCGTGACCGACGGTCTCGGCGCGAAGGAGGCCGGAGTGGCGCTCGACTCCCGCGGCCGCATCACGGTGGATTCGCACTACGCGACCAGCGTGCCCGGCATCTACGCCATCGGCGACGTGATCGAGGGCCCGATGCTGGCGCACAAGGCGGAAGAGGAGGGTGTCGCGGTCGCCGAACTGCTCGCCGGCCAGTCCGGCCATGTGAACTACGAGGCGATCCCCGGCGTGATCTACACCTGGCCCGAGGTGGCGACGGTGGGTGCGACCGAGGAAAATCTCAAGTCGCAGGGCATCGCCTACAAGGTCGGCAAGTTCCCCTTCACCGCCAACGGCCGGGCCCGGGCGATGGAGGCGACGGACGGCTTCGTCAAGATCCTCGCCGACAAGGCCACCGACCGCCTGCTGGGCGCGCACATCGTCGGCCCCGACGCCGGCGCCCTGATCGCCGAACTGGTCACCGCGCTGGAATTCGGCGCAAGCGCCGAAGACGTCGCCCGCATCTGCCACGCCCACCCCACCCTGAGCGAAGCCGTCAAGGAAGCCGCCCTCGCCGTCGAGGGCCGCGCGCTGCACATCTGATGCGTTGAGTCATGCTAAATCCGTGGGATGGATTTTGAGTGCACGTCAGTGTTGGCGATGCTCTTTTCGCTTGGAGAGGAGCATTGCGTGACGGGTTTTGTCGGCGCTGAGTTTCGTGCGGGCGCTCCCATTAAGAAACTGCCCCACAATTCATCCCTCAAAGTGTGGTGATCTCGTGTACCACCACACCGTGGGATCATACAGTTTCCCCCTGACCGCGGAGAAGAACCGCATAGTAAGGATTGAAAATCTGTGCGGTAGCGGGCAATCGTTCTCTCGGGGGAGTGCGATCCTTGGGGCCAGGTGCGACGGATTATGCAGCGCGAATATATGCGCTGAATGACGCGGATTTGGAGCGGCTGACTGACGAATGGGTCGCGTCGATGCGGTCGCGCTATCCCGACAGCGACCGTTTCTCCGGTGCAGGAGACATGGGGCGCGATGTCGTGGGCTATCGCACGGCCGCTCGTTTCGATGGTCCGTGGGACAATTATCAGTGCAAGCAGCTCAGGAAAGCACTGGGCGAACCGGAATTCATCCGTGAGCTGGGTAAGATATTTTTCCATAGTGCTGCCGGGCATTTCGGCGTCCCCGCGCATTTCTATTACGTCGCTCCGAGGGGAGCGGTCCGGGCCGTTCGAGACCTCATAGGTCATCCCAGCAAGATAGGGCCGCGCTTGATCGACCAATGGGGCACCTGGTGTGCCGACGATCTGGTGGAGGGTGAACGTCATCCGCTATCGGACGAGGTACGCGCGCTCATCGACGCCTTTGACTTCCAGAACGTGTCGCTGCTTGAGGCCGGCAAGCTCGTCCGTACAGACGAGATGAAACCCGTACTAGTCAAATGGTTTGACGCGGATCCCGGTGAAGCTCCGGTCGGGAGCGTCCCCGACACGATGCAGCCGGAAGAGGCTGCCTACGTCGCGCAGCTTCTCGCCGCCTATCAGGAACAGGGCGCACCGTCTTACACCACGGGTGACAAAGCTCTTGGTGATGCCAAGTTCGGCGCTCATTTCCGCGTTCAACGGGAGCGGTTCTTCGATGCCGCTTCCTTTAAGCGCTATTACAGGGACAGCACAGAACCAGCCGTGCTCGCCACATTCGAGAAGGACATCTTCCACGGCGTGTTCGACACCCATGGTCTCTCGCACGCCGACATAATGGCGAAGATCGCAGCCGTCATGAATGAAGCCAAGAGCGTGTCGGTCTCGGGTGTCCTCGGTAAATATGCGCGGGTTCCCGTGAAGCAAGGCGTCTGCCACCACTTCGCCAACGACGGAGTGCTCCCGTGGGTGAAGTGATGATGGCAGCGCTGGGCGATGTGCCTCTGTTCAACAGTCCGTTGGAGACGGGCCTGCGTGCCTTGGTCGTGCTCGATGCTTTTTATCCTCGGCCCTGCACCATCAGCGAGCTGACGTGGTTCGACCACCTCGTCGTGCATACAGCCGACGTGGAAGGCCCCAGCAGCCTGCACCCCGACCTGCCGTCACGCGGGGGTGAACTGCTCGTGCGCCGGCAGCTGATCGACGAGGGCGTTCATTTGCTGCTGAACGCCGGTCTTATTGCCCTCGTCGATGGAGCGGACGGGGTACGATACGTGGCCGGGGAGGAGGCTCCGTCATTCATCGAGCTCATGGAAGCGACCTATAGCGCGCGCTTGAAATCGTGTGCGGAATGGCTCGCGGATCGGTTCGGCGCGCTCCCGGAAGAGGAGTTACGAACCGTCGTGCACCAGCGGCTCGGGCGGTGGACGCTTGAGTTCCAGGGGGAAGGCACACTCTACGAGCCGTCTGCATGATCGCGCGCCTGGTATTCCGGCATCTGTCGTTCATCGGCGCCGCGAAGCCGGTGAGCACGCTCCCGTTCGCCGATGGCCCCAACGTCATCTATGGCGCCTCGAACACCGGCAAGTCGTTCACGCTCGCCGCCCTGCAATTCATGCTGGGGAAGTCGACGCCGCTTCCTGTGATCGAACAGCTCGACGGCTATGAAGCGGTCCTGCTGGGTCTCGACGTCCCTTCGCTCGGGCCGATCACCCTTTATCGCGGTATTCAGGGCGCCGGGTTCCGGCTTTACGAAGGACTGCATCACGAACCGCCGCCGGGCCTTCCCTTTCGGGTGCTGGATGCGGAATATGACGCCCGCACGGAGAACATCACCAGCGTCCTCCTTGGCGCGCTGGGACTGGGCGGGAAGTTCGTCGTCAAGAACGAGAATGGCGAGAAGAACAGTGTCACGCTCCGATCCCTCGACCCCTTCATCTTCGTGGACGAGGGCTCGATCATCGATGCGCGCAGCCCGATCCTGTCCGGCCAATACACGAGCGCAACGGCGGAAAAGAATTTCTTCCGCCTGCTTTTGACCGGGCGGGACGATTCCGCGATCGTGGCGGTGGTCCCACCCAAGATCCGAAAGGCCCGCCAGGAAGGCCAGAAGGAACTGCTGGAGGAATGGATCGCGTCGCTGGACGCGCAGATCGACGCGATCGGCATCCCTCGTCACCAGCTCGACGATCAAAGCAAGCGGATCGACGCCTCGCTGATTGCCATCAAAGGTGATCTCGCCACGCGTCAGCGCCGGATCGACGAGGTCACACGCGAGCGGCGGCGCATGGTCGACGAAGCGGATCGTGTGACCGCCCAGGCCCGCGAGATCGAGCTGACCCTGGCCCGGTTCGCGCGGCTGATGGAGGTCTATGAATCCGACGTCGAGCGCCTTGAGGCCCTGGAGCAGGGTGGCCATCTCCTTCTTGCGCGGCTCGACCGCCCTTGCCCCTTATGTGGTGCCGAGGTTGATCATCAGCACCATCGTGGGCGGCAGGATGTCGAGCGTTCACCGGTAGCGGCCCGCGTCGAGATTGCACGGATCGATCGGGAACGCCGGGATCTGGTCGCCACGATGAACGGGCTTGAGGCAGATTTCGCCACCAATCTCGTGACGTCGGAACGGCTGCAACGGCGAATGGCAGCGGCGGAGCGGATTCTCGGCGCCCTTCGTCCGGAGGAATCGGGATTACGCGATAAATACGAACAGAGGATCGAAGCGCGGGACACCGTTCGCGAACGCCTAAAGTTGTTTGAAGAGCGGGATCGCCTCGCCGTGCAATTGTCTCAGGTCACGACGGCCCCAACTGCGGCCAAGCCGAAACTCACCGTCGGCATCGACGGGCCGACTGGCCATGAATTTGCCAGCAAGGTGTCTGAGGTGCTCCAAGCTTGGAAGTTTCCAGGGAATCCGACCGTGTCGTTCGACAGTCAGACGCAGGATATACGTCTGGACGGCAAGGAGCGCGGTGCAAACGGAAAGGGCGTCCGCGCTATCCTCCACTCAGCGTTCAAGGTCGCGGTTTTGCTCTACTGTCAGGACAAAGGCCTATCTCATCCTGGCGTGTTGGCGCTCGACACGCCGCTTCTCACCTACCGAGAGCCGATCCGGGTGCCACGCCACGGCGCGTTGGCTACCGATGAGAAAGAGCTGGCCGCGACCACGCTATACGAGCATTTCTACCTTCATCTGGCCAGCCTCAGTGGGCGCGCGCAGTTCATTATCCTTGAGAACAGCGATCCGCCTAGCGATCTCGTGGACCGACTTTCGGTGCAGACCTTCACGGGGGATTTGGCGGATGGACGTAGCGGATTGCTTCCCTCCGTCAGTGGTTCGCCAACTGTTTCGTGATCCACCCGTTGCGATTTTGTTAAGTGGGCAGGCAAGATCGTGGGGAATGAACGCAAGGTCGGTTGCCCGGCAAAAAAATCAGACAAGCGCTTAATTCTTGCGGTTAACGTTCACGAGAACTGGGCGCCCTTGTTGGTCGCTCAGCGTCCGAAGGCACCCTCCCAAAACCAGCCATCCGGAAAACACCTGGGGCTGTTGAAATGCGCCACTGGTGGCCGGTGCAGTTGGGGGCGGAATGACACCCAAAGGTTTCGCGGTCCCGTCCCCCATGGGATCGTTGATCGGGAATGGCTGGGTGCCGGCTACAGCGGCCGGTGCGATCGAACCCCGGCCGCCACGACGCTATTTGTGTCGCTCGCGAAACCTGATGCGGTTTCCGAAGGGATCATGCGCCTGTATCTGATCGCCCACAGCAAGCCCCAGCACGTGATTGTTAGAAGGCGAGCCCCCCACCTTGATCCAGCCGGCATTTGGCCGTACATTTCCCATGGAGGTCCGCCATGGGAAAAAGCGCACGGGTGATGGTCGATCGTGCACGCGGCGAGCGACTGGAAGCTCGCATCACGTCTGCCCAAAAGGCCCTGATCCAGCGCGCTGCCGAGCTCGAGGGCCGCAGCGTCACCGATTACGTGGTCAGCAGCGTGCAGGACGCGGCCAGGCGGACCGTGGAGGCGCACGAGGTGATGGTGCTGGGCGCCGCCCAGAGCCGGGCCTTCGTCGATGCCCTGCTCGATCCGCCGCCGCTCGGCGACCGCCTGGCCGACAGTGTCCGGCGGCATCGGGATGCCACTGGCGGCTGACCCGTCCTTGGACCGCGGCATCCTTCGTATCCAGCCTCTGGCCACGACCCACGATCGCCTCGGCTTTTCCTGCGGCGTGCCGGCGCTCGACCGCTATCTGCGCGAGCAGGCGGGTCAGGATGCTCGTCGGCGCGTGGCGGCCCCGTTCGTGGCGACGACCGACGGCGTCAGGGTGATCGGTTTCTACACCCTGTCCGCCACGTCGATCGAACTGTCCGACATTCCCCCCGCACAGGCGAGGAAGCTGCCGCGCTATCCCCGCCTGCCGGCCACCCTTCTCGGCCGTCTCGCCACCGACCTGTCCGTCCGCGGCACCGGGCTGGGCCGGGTATTGCTGGTGGATGCGATCACCCGCGCGGTTCGCAGCGAGATCGCCTCCTTCACCATGGTGCTGGACGCCAAGGACGAGTCTGCCGCGTCGTTCTGCGCCCGCGAGGGTTTCATCCGCCTGCCCGGCACCCCGATCCGCTTCGTCCGGCGTATGGACGATCTTGCCGCCGTGGTCGGCGCGCCATGACCGCTCCTGCCCGGGGTCGGCTATCCTCGACCGCAGCACCGCTCGCGCTCACCATGGGCGACCCGGCCGGCATCGGCCCCGAACTCATCGTCCGCGCCTGGCGAAACGGTGCCCCGCCGTTCATCGCGATTTGCGATCCTTGCTTGCTGGACGCGCCAATGATCGAAATCGACGCCGATACCGGTCTTTCGTGTGTACACGACGTGTACACCCGCGCCCTCCCGGTCCTGTCCGGCCTCCGCCTCGCCGCCCCCGCCATCCCCGGCCACCCCGACCCGGCCAACGCCCCGGCGGTGATCGCCGCCATCGAGACCGCCGTCCGCCTCGCGCAGTCCGGCGCCGTCTCCGCCATCGTCACCAGCCCGATCAGCAAGGCGGTGCTCAAGGCCGCCGGCTTCCCCCATCCCGGCCACACCGAGTTCCTCGCCGCACTCACCGGCACCTCGGGAGGCGAGGTGATGATGCTCGCCGGCCCCGACCTGCGCGTCGTGCTCGCCACCGTGCACCTGCCGCTCCGCCGCGCCATCGAGACCCTCGACACCGACACCATCATCCGCACCGGCCGCATCACCGCCGCCGCTCTTGCGCGCGATTTCGCCATCGCTTCCCCCCGCATCGCGGTGGCCGGCCTCAACCCGCATGCCGGCGAGGCGGGCCATCTCGGCTCGGAGGAAGCCGACATCGTCGCCCCCGCCATCGCCGCCCTGCGTGCGGAGGGGATCGACGCCACCGGCCCGCATCCGCCCGACACCCTGTTCACCGCCACCGCCCGGGCGCGCTACGACGCCGCCCTGTGCCTCTATCACGACCAGGGCCTGATCCCGCTCAAGACGCTGGACGTCGCCAACAGCGTCAACGTCACCCTCGGCCTGCCGATCGTGCGCACCTCCCCCGATCACGGCACCGCCTTCGACATCGCCGGCCGGGGCATCGCCGATCCGTCGAGCCTGATCGCGGCCCTGCGGCTGGCGGCGACGATGGCGGCGCGCCGTCAGTCCTGACGGGTCCAGCGCAGCATCGAGATGTCGTAGCCCAGGGCCGCCGCCCGCCCGGCCAGCGCCTTCGCCTCCTCGGGCGTGAGCACCGCGCGCCGGCTCAGCAGCCACAGATACCGCCCCGACGGATCGCCCACCACCGACCAGCCCGCCGCGTCGTCATGGTCGAGGATCCAGTAATCCGCGACATAGAACGGCCCGAAGAAACTCACCTTGAGCTTCGCGCCCCCCGAGCCGTCCACCACATACGCACGGCCGCGGGCCTGACTCGCGCGGCCGTTCGCCTCGATGCAGCCGTTGACGATCCCGATGCGCCCGTCCGTGCCCAGGGTGTAGTCGGCGGTGACATGGTCGCAGCCACGCTCGAAGACCTGCTCGTAGCGGGCGATCTCGTACCAGCGACCGAGATAGCGTGCCAGATCCACCGCGCCGCGCGGCTGCGGCACGTCGGGATTGCCGACCGGATGGCGCATCAGCAGCGCGCAGCCTCCCAGTGCCAGCGCCGTCGCGGCGACGGCAACGGTGGCGATCAATGGCGCGGGCAATGGCGCGGGGCGGTGCAGGCGGACGGATCTGGTCATGCCACCGGCAACGACGATCGGGGCCGATGGATGCGGCGGGACGTGAAACCGGATCGACCGATGCCACGTATAGCGCTCACAGACGCGATCGACGTCATCCCCTGACTGTCAGGCCGACCCATGCCGCTCGACATCACCGGCCGCAGGCCGACCCCTCTCCTCGAGCGCTTCCGCCGCGTGCGTGCCCTGAGCCTGGCCCTGGTGGCGCGGATGTCGGATGCGGATGCCTCCGCGCAGTCGATGCCCGACGCCTCGCCGGCCAAATGGCATCTGGCCCACACCACCTGGTTCCTCGAGACCTTCATCCTGCGCGACCACGTTGCCGGCCATGTGCCGTTCGACCGGCGCTATGCGTTCCTGTTCAACTCCTACTACGAGGCGGAGGGCGACAGGCTGGCCCGCCCCGCGCGCGGACTGCTGACGCGCCCCTCACTCGACGAGATCCGCGCCTGGCGCGCCCATGTCGATGCCGCGATCGAGGCGGCCTGGGCCGGGCTGTCCGACGAGGTGCTGGCTCTGGTCGAACTCGGCTGCCACCACGAGGAGCAGCATCAGGAACTGCTGATGACCGACATCCTGCACCTGTTCTCCCTCAACCCGCTCGCGCCCGCGCTGTTCGAGGCGGACATGCCCGTCCCGGCCGAGGCAGCGACCCCGCTGCGCTGGATCGAGGGCGCGCAGGGTGCGGTCACGATCGGACATGACGCGGACGGCTTCGCCTTCGACTGCGAGACCCCGCGGCACACTGTCTGGCTGGCGCCGCACGCGCTGGCCGACCGGCTGGTGACCAACGGCGAATGGCGCGAATTCATCGCCGATGGCGGCTACCGGACCGCCTCGCTTTGGCTGTCGGACGGCTGGGCCTGGGCGCGCACGAACGCCATTACCGCACCGCTCTACTGGCGCGGGGAGGGCGCGTTCGGGCTGGACGGGCTGCGGCCGCTCGATGACGCCGCCCCGGTCAGCCACATCAGCTATTTCGAGGCCGACGCCTTTGCGCACTGGGCCGGCGCGCGGCTGCCGACCGAGGCGGAGTGGGAGAGCGCGGCCAGCGGGATGTCGGCCGCTGCCGGACTCGACACCGCCCATGCGGTGCGCCCGCGTGCGGCCGGGCGGGGGGAGGGGTTGCGGCAGATGTTTGGCGAGGTCTGGCAGTGGACCGCGTCGGCCTATCTCGCCTATCCCGGCTTCCGCCCGGCGACAGGCGCGATCGGCGAATACAACGGCAAGTTCATGAACGGCCAATTCGTGTTGCGCGGCTCAAGCTGCGCGACGCCGCGCGGGCACAGCCGGGCGACCTATCGCAACTTCTTCCAGCCGCACCAGCGCTGGCAGTTCTCCGGCCTGCGGCTCGCGAGGGACCTGTGATGCTGAACGAGCCGGCCGACGCCGCCACCGCGACCTTTGCCGCCGATCCGGCGTTCCGCGCCGATGTGCTGGCCGGGCTGGCCGCGCGTCCGCGGGCGATCCCCGCGCGCTGGTTCTATGACCGCCGTGGCTCGGAGCTGTTCGAACAGATCACCCGTCTGCCGGAATACTATCCCACACGCACCGAACGCGCCCTGCTGGCGGCAAAGGCCAGTGAGATCGCTCAAATCGTGGGCGCGGGCCGGGTGGTGGTCGAGTTCGGCTCCGGCTCCTCGGCCAAGACGCCGCTGCTGCTCGATGCGGTGGCGCCCTCGGCCTATGTGCCGATCGATATCTCGGGCCCTTTCCTGCGCGATTCGTCGGCGGCGCTGGCCCGGGCCTTCCCCGACCTGCCGATCCACCCGGTCGAGGCGGATTTCACCCGCCCGCTGCACCTGCCTCCGGAGGTGATGGGCATGCCGAGGCTGGGCTTCTTTCCCGGCTCGACGATCGGCAACCTCGCCGCTCCTGCCGCCGTCGACCTGCTGCGCAGCATGGCCGCGACTCTCGGCGAGGGCGCGATGCTGCTGATCGGCATGGACCGCGCCAAGCCGGTCGACGAGCTGATCGCCGCCTATGACGACGCGCAGGGTGTGACGGCGGCGTTCAACCTCAACCTGCTGGCACGGATCAATACCGAACTCGGTGCCGACATCCCGCTCGACGCCTTCCGCCATGTCGCCCGCTGGAACGACGACGAGAGCCGCATCGAGATGCATCTCGAGGCGCTGCGCGACGTCGGCTTCGCAGTGGCCGGGGAGCGCTTCGCAATACGCGCCGGGGAGACCATCCACACCGAGAACAGCCACAAATACGGCCCGCGCGGCAAGCGCCTGCTGCTGGCGGCCGGCGGCTGGACGGTGCTGGCCGACTGGACCGATCCGGCCGGCCGATTCTCGATCCTGCTCGCGGTCGTGCAGGCGCCGGCCCGGGGCCCCTGATCCGGCCGCTTGCCGCCCGCCATGGCGCGGGCGACAAGACAGGCCGGCGCGATCGGGGAGCGAGACGGGGCGATGCAGGCTGGACGGGCAGGGACGGTGCGTGAGCTCACCGTACGGGGGATCATCCTCGGCGCATTGATCACCGCGATCTTCACCGCATCGAACGTCTATCTCGGCCTCAAGATCGGTCTGACCTTCGCCTCATCGATCCCGGCGGCCGTCATCTCCATGGCCGTGCTGCGCGCCGCCGGCGGCGCCGGCGTGCTCGAAAACAACATGGTCCAGACCCAGGCTTCGGCGGCCGGCACGCTGAGCTCGATCATCTTCGTGCTGCCCGCCCTGGTGATGGCCGGCATCTGGCAGGGCTTCGCCTTCTGGCCGGTGGCGATCGTGTGCGTGGCCGGCGGCATGCTCGGCGTGCTGTTCACCATCCCGCTGCGTCGCGCGCTGGTCACCGGCTCCGACCTGCCCTACCCGGAAGGGGTGGCGGCGGCCGAGGTGCTGCGGGTGGGCGCGGGCACCGATGCCGCCGACCGCGCCACCCAGCGCGAGAGCGCGGTCTCGCTGGTGATCGGCACGGTGCTGTCGGCGGTGGTGGCGCTGGCGACCGGAGGCTTCCGCCTGCTCGCCGACGGTCTGACGCTGGCGATGGGCAGCACCGGCCCGGTGTTCCGCCTCACCAGCGGCTTCTCGCTCGCCCTGCTTGGCGCGGGCTATCTCGTCGGGCTCGCCGGTGGCATCGCCATGCTGGTCGGGCTGGTGATCGCCTGGGGCGTGCTGACCCCGTATCTGACGGCGCTGCTGCCGCACCCGGCAGGGGTCGCGCCGGCGGCGTTCGCCCTGGATGTCTGGAAACATCGCGTGCGCTTCATCGGTGCGGGCACCATCGGCATCGCCGCACTCTGGACGCTGGGCACGCTGGCCGGCCCGGTCGCCGCCGGGCTGCGCGACGCCCTGCGCGGCGGGGCGACGGTACCGATCCTGCCGCCCCGTCATCCGGAGCCTGCCAATCCGGATGCCGACCGCGACCTCTCGCCGAAGCTGATCGGCCCGCTGGCGCTGGTGCTGGTGGCGGTGCTGTTCGCGGCCTTTCTCGCCTTCCTGCCCGCCCCGTACACGGCCGGACCGATCGGCGTGGCGCTGCTGGCCGCGCTGTTCTGCGCCGTCTTCGGCTTCGTGATCGCCGCGGCCTGCGGCTACATGGCCGGCATCGTCGGGTCGTCCTCGTCGCCGATCTCCGGCATCGCCATCCTCGCCGTGCTGAGCCTGTCGCTGCTGGTCTCGGGACTGCTCGACCTCGGCTGGCTGCCCGGTCCGGCGCAGGTCACGCGGCCGCTGGCGGTCGGGCTGGTGATCTTCGTCGCCACCGCGGTGCTGGCGGCGGCCACCATCTCCAACGACAACCTCCAGGATCTCAAGACCGGCCAGCTCGTCGGTGCGAGCCCGTGGAAGCAGCAGGTCGCGCTGATGATCGGCTGCGTCTCCGGTGCGGTGGTGATTCCGCCGGTGCTCAACCTGCTCTACAACGCCTATGGCTTCGCCGGCGCGATGCCGCATCCGGGCATGGACCCCGAACATGCGCTGGCTGCCCCGCAAGCCACCCTGATGGCCTCGCTCGCCAGCGGCGTGGTGCTGGGCAGCCAGGACTGGACGCCGATCGTGCAGGGCGTCGGGCTCGGCGCGCTGCTGATCGCCGTCGACCTGATCCTGCGCCGCGCCGGGGCGCGCCGCCATCTGCGGCTGCCGCCGCTCGCGGTCGGCATCGGGCTGTATCTGCCGCCGGAGGTGACGGTGGCGCTGGTGGTCGGCGCGATCGCGTCCGCGGTGATCGCCCATAGCCTGCGCCACCGCCCGGAGGCGGCCCGCAACGCGGCCGAGAACCGCGCGGTGATGCTGGCCTCGGGGCTGATCGTCGGCGAGAGCCTGATGGGGGTGGTGCTGGCCGGCATCGTCGGTGGTTCGGGGCGCGATGATCTGCTCGCTTTGGTCGGCCCGGGCTTTGCACCCGGCGCGACGGTGCTCGGGGCGGCGGTGTTCTGCGCGGTGACGCTGTGGTTCGCATTCAGCGTGATCCGGCGCGGGCGCGCTTGAGGCGAGGCGGGATACTCCCCACATCGAGGGCATGATCCCGCTCTCGGTCCTCGATCTCGCCCCGGTCTGTGCCGGTTCCGACGCCTCCGCCTCGCTCGCCAACTCGCGCGATCTCGCCCGGCACGCGGAAGCGTTGGGCTATCACCGCTACTGGCTGGCCGAGCATCACGGCATGCCAGGCATCGCCAGTGCGGCGACCTCGGTGGTGATCGCCGACATCGCCGCCGCCACCTCGACGATCCGTGTCGGTTCGGGCGGGGTGATGCTGCCCAATCACGCGCCGCTGCTGATCGCCGAGCAGTTCGGCACGCTGGCGGCCCTGCATCCGGGCCGGATCGATCTCGGCCTCGGCCGCGCGCCCGGCACCGACCAGCGCACCGCGCAGGCGATCCGCCGCTCGCTGGTCCGCGAGGAGGATTTCGTCCACGACGTCATGGAGCTGCAGGCCTATTTCGCCGGCACCGCACCGGTGCTGGCGACCCCGGGGCGCGGGCTGGAGGTGCCGATCTGGATCCTCGGCTCCAGCCTGTATGGTGCCCAGCTCGCCGCCGCCCTCGGCCTGCCCTATGCGTTCGCCTCGCATTTCGCGCCTGCCGCCCTCGACGAGGCGGTTGCGGTGTATCGTCAGCGCTTCCAGCCCTCGCCGGCCTGGCCGAAACCGTATTTGATGGTGGCAGCCAACGTCATCGCCGCACCCACCGAGGCGGAGGCGCGGTTCCTGTTTACCTCGCTGCAGCAGGCTTTCGTCAACCTGCGCACCGGCCAGCCGGGACTGCTGCCCGCTCCGGTCGAGCGGCTGCCGTTCGACGAGGAGCTGTTGCGACGCACCGGAGCCGGATCGGCGCTGTCGGTGTCGGCGATCGGCGATCCGGCGCAGGTCGGCGAGGCGCTGCGCGCGATCGTGGCGCGGACCGGCGCGGACGAGCTGATCCTGACCGCCCAGATCCACGATCATGCGGCCCGGAGGCGCTCGTTCGCCATCGCCGCGGAGGCGATGGGCCTCACGCCGCTCGCACGGGCCGCCTGAACCCTATTTGGCCGGGGCCGCGGGCTCGATGAGCTCGGCCACGGGCGGCTGCGCCGGAACGTCGGGGCTGTGGAAGGCCGAGGCGGTCGGCGTTTTCGACGGCCCGGTGGCGGGATGCATGGTCGGCTCGGTCTGCCGCATGCAGCCGCGCACCAGGGCGGCGCAGACGCCGTCGGTGCCGACCGCCATGTCGTCGTCGCCGGTGTAGTGCAGTTCGCTCACGCGCCCGTCGACCAGCCGCAGCGAGGCCGAGCAATAGGTGCCCGAGCCGCCCAGCGACACGCCGCCGAGGCTGAGCGGGAGCTGGACCGTCAGCCCGCCGGTGGCCGACGGCTTGTTGATGTAGGTCAGCAGCTCGGTGCGGGCATTGAGCCTGGTGGTCTTGTCCGGCGGCCCCGCGCAGGCCTCGAGGTCGTTCGCGGTCATTCCGATCATGTTGTACTGGGCCTGGTGGGCCATCTTCGACTGCGAGTAGCCGCAGCCGGCCAGCAGCAGCGGCAGCAGCACGGCGAGACGCGGCCGGATCGCGCACGAGGGGGCGGTGGTGAGGTCGGGAGGGGAGTGTGTCATCGGCGCTCCTGATCTGGCGATCCTTATGCTCTACCGGCCCCGGCCGGGTCGGCAAACCCTCACATACCCGCTTGTTTCGCCAACGTTTTGTTGTAAGGTCGATGCAACCGCACCGCGGACAAGGTCGATCAAGCATGGTCGGCTGGCAGGTTGCGGCGGCCGAACAGATCGGTCAGGGAGAGGAACAGCACAGATGAGACATCACCCGACTTGCCACGCTCTGGCCGCGGCCGGATTGCTGGCGGCCCTGGGGCTGCCGGTCGCCGCCGGGGCCCAGACGACGGCGGCCGCCGATTCGACGCCGCCGGCCGTGACGCCGAAGGCGCATCACAAGGTGCATCACCACAAATCCACGGTCGCCGCCAATCCGAACGGCACCGGGGTCGCGAATGGCCGTACCGGTGGCCAGCCGATGGCCGACGAGGCGCTGCCGGCGCAGCCCCAGGCGGAGCCGACCCCGTCGCAGTAAGCCCCCGGCGCGCGGAGGGGGCGGGCCGCCCGGTCCGGAGCACTCGCCCCCGTTGACGCCGGCGCGTCGCTGGTGTCTCGATAACGACATGATACCGACCCGTCGCGCCGGCCTCGCCGCGCTGCTCCTCGCCTCCTGTGTCGTGCCTGCTCTTGCGCAGGACAAGCCTCCTGCTCCGGTCAAGGCCGCACCCGCGTCGCCGGCCGCCGTCGATGACGGTTCCACCATTCCGGCCGCGCCGCATTACGGCGAATGGGGCTTCGATGCCGCCGGCATGGACCGCTCGGTTGTGCCGGGCAACAGCTTCTTCGATTTCGCCGACGGCACCGCCGTGCGCGAGATGGTGATCCCGGCCGACCGGACCGCCTGGGGCGCGTTTCCGATCCTCGCCGACCTGTCGCAGCGCCAGGTGCATGGACTGCTGGAGGCAGCAGCCAAGCCGGGTGCGGATAATGCGAAGCTCAGCCCCGACATGAAGCGTGCGGCGGTCTTCTATGCCGCGTTCATGGATGAGAAAGCTGTCGATGCGCGTGGCATCGCGCCGCTGGCGCCCGACTTCGCCCGGGTGAAGGCGGCCACGACACCGGCACAGATCGCCGCCCTGTTCGGCGACGGGATGACGCATTTCGGCAGCAGCCTGTTCGGCCTCAGCATCGATC
Source organism: Endobacter medicaginis (assembly GCF_014192375.1). Classification (GTDB taxonomy): domain Bacteria; phylum Pseudomonadota; class Alphaproteobacteria; order Acetobacterales; family Acetobacteraceae; genus Endobacter; species Endobacter medicaginis. The sequence continues at coordinate 247,788 of NZ_JACHXV010000003.1, forward strand.
CCGATGCCAAGCACCCCGAGCGCTATGCGATCGGCATTTCGCAGCCGGGCCTCGGCCTGCCCGACAAGAGCTTCTACACGGGGGCGAACTTCGCCGCGAAGAAGACGGCCTATCGCGCCTATGTGGAGGCGATCCTCAAGGCCACCGACTGGCCCGACGCGGCCGCGAGCGCCGATCGCATCCTCGCCTTCGAGGACAAGCTCGCCGCCGCCAACTGGGACCGCAAGGATCGCCGCGACCCCGACAAGACCTACAACCCGGTCAGCTTCGCCGAGTTGGTGAAGATCGCGCCGGGCTTCGACTGGTCGGCCTATTTCGCCGCCGCCGGGCTGCCGAAGACGGCGCCAATCGTGCTCGCCGAGAAGAGCGCGATCGTCTCGGTCGCCGCCCTGGTCGGCAAGACCGACGCGCAGACCCTGCGCGACTGGGCGGCGTTCCGTATCGCCGATGCCGCCGCCAGCGTGCTCGACGACAAGCTCGACACGCTGCGCTTCGAGTTCCGCGGCAAGACCCTGTCCGGCCAGCAACAGCAGCAGCCGCGCTGGAAGCGCGCCGTGGCCTCGGTCAACGGGGCACTCGGCGAGGCGGTCGGCAAGCTCTATGTCGAGACCTACTTCCCGGCCTCGTCGAAGGCGCAGATGGAAGTGTTGACCCAGAACCTCAAGGCTGCATTCCGCAAACGTCTCGAACACAACACGTGGATGTCGGCGCCGACCCGTGAAGCGGCGATCAGGAAGCTCGACAGCTTCACCATCCAGGTCGGCTATCCGAAGCACTGGCGCGACTATGCCGGGCTCGAGATCAAGGCCGACGATCTCTACGGCAATGCCGAGCGTGCCGGCGCCTTCGAGTGGCAGTACTGGCTCGGCCATCTCGGCAAGCCGGTTGATCGCGATGTGTGGGACATGACCCCGCAGACGGTGAATGCCTACAACGAGCCGCTGTTCAACGAGGTGGTGTTCCCGGCCGCGATCCTGCAGGCACCGTTCTTCGATCCCAAGGCCGATCCGGCGATCAACTACGGCGCGATCGGCGGTGTGATCGGCCATGAGATGACGCATGGCTTCGACGACGAGGGCCGCAAGTTCGACGCCCGTGGCCAGCTCCGCGACTGGTGGACCAAGGAAGACGGCAAGCGCTTCGAGGCACTGGCGGCGAAGCTCGGCGCGCAGTTCGAGGCGATGACGACGCCGTTCCCCGGCATGCACATCAATGGCGGGCTGACCATGGGCGAGAACATCGCCGATCTCGGCGGGCTGACACTTGCACTCGATGCCTATCACGCCTCGCTCGGCGGCAAGCCGGCACCCGTGGTGGGTGGCTTCACCGGCGACCAGCGGGTGTTCCTCGGCTGGGCGCAGGTCTGGCGCGAGAAGCTGCGCGACGACACGGCGAAGCAGCTGCTGGTCACCGACCCGCATTCGCCGCCCTATGCACGCGTCAACGGCCCGATGCACAACACCGATGCCTGGTACAGTGCCTTCGACGTCAAGCCCGGCGACAAGCTCTATCTCGCGCCGCAGGACCGCGTGCGCATCTGGTGAGCCCGGTGATGCGGAGGCTGGCCGGGCTGCGCGAGGTCGTGGATGGCTATGATGGCTTCATCCTCGACCTGTGGGGGGTGCTGCATGACGGCGTGCGCCCCTATCCCGGCGCGATCGACACGCTCTCCCGCCTGCGTGACGCGCGGAAGCGCGTCGTGCTGCTGTCGAACGCGCCGCGCCGGGCGGCGCGGGCGATCGACGGGCTGCGCGCGATGGGCTTCGACGATTCGCTCTATGACGGCGTGCTGACCAGCGGCGAGGCGACCTATCGCCTTCTCGCCGAGGCGCCACCCTTCGGGGCGGGGCGGCGGCTGTTCCATCTGGGGCCGGAGCGCGACCGCAACGTGTTCGAGGGCCTCGACTACATCGAGGCGCCCATCGGGACGGCGGATTTCCTGCTCAACACCGGCCCCGACGATCTCTCCGGTGCGCACGACATCGAGCCCTATCTGCCGGCCCTCGACGCGGCACGTGCGGCCGGGCTGCCGATGCTGTGTGCCAATCCCGATCTGGAAATCGTCCGCGACGGACAGCGCCTGGTCTGCGCGGGGCTGCTGGCCGAGCACTACGCGGGCCAGGGCGGGGTGATGCGGATGGTCGGCAAGCCAGATCCGGCGGTCTATGCGACCGTTCTGGACATACTCGGCGTTGCGCCCGCCCGGGTGCTGGCGGTGGGAGATTCACTGCGCACGGACATGTCGGGCGCCCGCAATGCCGGTCTCGACGGGCTGTGGGTGCTGGGCGGCATCCACGCCGAGGAAGCTGCCAGCCCCGAAGCGGCCGCCGCGGCGGCCCGTGCCGCTTCCGTCACCCCGATCGCCACGGTGCCCGCCTTCCTCTGGTGACGTCGACCCGTCGGCCTCAGGCGTGGCCGATGCCGGAGACGAGCTGCCCCGGATCGACACCGACACGGTGCAGGGCGCGGCGCCATTTGGTGTCGAAATCGCGGTCGAACAGGATCGCCTCCTCGGCCGGCACCGACAGCCAGACATTGGCGGCGATCTCGTCTTCGAGCTGGCCCGGCGACCAGGCGGCGTGACCGAGGGCCAGCATGGCACGGCGGGGCCCCTCGCCGGCGGCGATGGCGCGCAGGACATCGAGGCTGGCGGTCAGCGTGGTCGCCTCGTCGACGGCGAGGCTCCCATCGCCGCTCCAGTCGGCGCTGTGCAGCACGAATCCCCGCTCGCTGGCCACCGGGCCGCCGGCGCACAGACCGATCTGGCGCTGCGGCGGGACAGGCTCGACGCCGAGTTGCTCCATCAACCCGACGAAATCCGGCTGCGACAGGCGCCGGTTGATCACCAGCCCCATCGCCCCGTCCTGAGGCGAATGGGCGCACAGATAGATCACGCTGTGGGCGAAGGGCGGGGTGGTCAGCGCCGGCATCGCCACCAGCAGCCGGCCCGACAGATCCGCCATCGGCTCCTCTGCGGGCGCCGGACGCGCATGGTGCGGCGTGAGGCCGGGGTGCTGACAGGTCTGGTCGGTCATCGGGGCTGAGTTAGCGGCGAAATCCGGCAGGGATGCAAGCAGGCTCTTGTCAGCGTGACCGGCGGAGGCTGTGCTGTGGCGCATGGTCTATACACTCGCCTTCGTCGACAGCCCGGTCCCGTCGATCCCGCCGCGCGGGGCGGCGCGGCCGCCGGCGCCGAGCGACCGGCGCGAGCATTTCGGCACCCCGGAGGCGGCATTGCGCCGGGCGGCAGCGATGATGCCGGTGCCGGCCTGGCGCCGGCTGCGCCTGTTCGGGCCGGATGGCGCGCTGATCGCCGACCATGCTGCGATCCTCGCCCGGCTGGAGGCCGAACCGCGCCGGGGCTGAGACGTTTTCGCTTCCGATCTACAGGGGACATGCCGATGTCGTTCACAGCTTCCGCCACCACGCTTGCCGGCCGCAACGGCCATGTGAAGAGCGAGACCGGGGTCGTCGATCTCGATCTGGCGATGCCGAAGCCCGACGGATCGCCGGGCAAACCGGGCGCGACCAATCCGGAGGAGCTGTTCGCCTCGGGCTACTCGGCCTGTTTCGGCTCGGCGGTGATCGCGGTCGCCGGAGCCGAGAAACTCCGTCCCGAGCAGGTGTCGATCACCGCCGATGTCACGCTGCTGACCGAGAACAACGATTTCCGCCTCGCCGTGGTGCTCAAGGCGCATATCGAAGGTCTGGAAGCCTCCGAGGCCGAGCGGATCGTGCACAAGGCGCATGAGGTCTGCCCGTATTCGAAGGCGACGCGCAACAACATCAAGGTGGAGCTCGAGATCGTCTGATGGCGCTGTTCCTGGTCACCGGCGCGACGGCCGGATTTGGTGAGGCGATCACGGAAGCGGCGATCGCGGCGGGGCATCGGGTCATTGCCGCCGGCCGGCGGGAGGACCGCCTGCATGCGCTCGCCGGGCGGCTGGGCGAGGCAGTGCTGCCGCTGGTGCTGGACGTGTCGGACGCCGGGGCTGTCGCCGCACTGCCGGACAGCCTGCCCGAGGGCTGGCGGGAGATCGACGTGTTGGTCAACAATGCCGGGCTGGCACGTGGGCTCGGCCCGGCCCACGAGGTCGATCTGGCCGACTGGGATCTGATGGTGGCGACCAACGTCACCGGGCTGATCCACCTCACCCGTGCGATCCTGCCCGGGATGGTGGCCCGCAATCGCGGTCATGTGGTCAATCTCGGCTCGATCGCCGGCACCTACCCCTATCCGGGCGGCAACGTCTACGGCGCGACCAAGGCATTCGTGCGCCAGTTCAGCCTCAACCTGCGCGCCGATCTGATCGGCACGAAGCTGCGGGTGACGGATATCGAGCCCGGCCTGTCGGGCGGCAGCGAGTTCTCCCAGGTGCGCTTCGGAGACGAGGCGAAGGCGAAGGCGGTCTATGAGGGCACCGATCCGCTGACCCCGGCCGATATCGCCGAGGCCGTGCTCTGGGCGGTGTCGCAGCCTGGCCGCGTCAACATCAACCGCATCGAGATGATGCCGGTGTGTCAGGCCTCGGCGGCACTTGCCGTGCACCGCACGTGAGCCTGTCCCCCAAGGCCAGGCGAGCGCTGGTCGACCGCTACCGTATCATTGACGGCGCAGATTTCCGGCTTGCCGATCGCGACCCGGCCGACAAGGGCATCCTGTCCGATTTCGACAAGGACGAAGGCGCCGAGCAGCTTGCCCGCGGGGTCGCGCATCTGGCCGCGTTGCAGGAGCGGTTGTATGCGGACGGGCGGTTTGCCCTGCTGGTGGTGTTCCAGGCGATGGATGCGGCCGGCAAGGACGGGACCATCAAGCATGTGATGTCGGGGGTCAATCCGGCCGGCGTGTCGGTGACCTCCTTCAAGCAGCCCGGGCCGGTCGAGCTGGCGCATGACTTCCTGTGGCGCATCCACATGGCCCTGCCGGCGAATGGCCGCATCGGCATCTTCAACCGATCGCATTACGAGGACGTGCTGGTCAGTCGGGTCCATCCGGAAATCATCGCCGACCAGGGATTGCCCCATGGCCCGACCCTCGACGGGCGTCCGGCCAGCGAGAAGTTCTGGGACCGGCGACTGAAGGACATCGCCCATTTCGAGCGCTATCTCACGCATCAGAACATCCATGTCATCAAGTTCTTCCTGCACGTCTCGAAGGAGGAGCAGCGAAAGCGGCTGTTGGCCCGGCTCGACGACGAGGAAAAGCTGTGGAAGTTCTCGCCCTCCGACGTGAAGGAGCGTGACTACTGGGACCAGTATCAGCACGCCTACGAGGCGGCGATCGCAGCGACGGCCCACAAGCGCGCGCCCTGGTTCGTGGTGCCCGCCGATCGCAAATGGTATGCACGGATCGTCGTCGTCGAGGCGCTGATCGATCTTCTCGAGAGTCTCGATCCACAGCCGCCGGAAAGCGGGCACGATGCGCAGACCCTGGCCAAGGCGCGGGAGGCGCTTCAGCACGAGGATTAGTCTCACGCCTGTGTGAGGGAGGCATTCGTGCTGCGACCATGCGGCGGGCGGTGTCGTTAGCGCGGAGGTTGACCACACGATCGGAGACAGAGACGCGATGAGCGCCTACCGGACCCTCAATCCCGCCACCGGCAAGATCGAGAAGAGCTTCGAGACCTTCAGCGACGCCACGCTGGCAGAGAAGGTGGACACCGCCCAGGCCGTCTGGTCACAGGACTGGCGCCGCCGGACGATCGCCGACCGCGCCGCCGTCGTCGAGCGGGCTGCCGGCCTGCTGCGTGACGGGCGCGAGCGCTATGCGCGGCTGATCAGCATCGAGATGGGCAAGGTGCTGAAGGAGGCGGTCGGCGAAACCGCGCTCGCCGCCGACATCCTGTCCTACTATGCGAAGAACGCCGAGCGCTTCCTCGCTCCGCGCCAGTATGAGGCCTCCACCGGCAAGGCGACGATCCTGCGTCAGCCGCTCGGCATCATCTACTGCATCGAGCCGTGGAACTTCCCCTATTACCAGCTCGCCCGGGTGGCGGGGCCGAACCTGATGGCCGGCAATGTGGTGATGGTCAAGCACGCGCCGGGCGTGCCGCAATGCGCGGAGGCGTTCGCCGAGCTGTTCATCAAGGCCGGTGCGCCGGAAGGCATCTACACCAACCTGTTCATCACCAACGACCAGTCCGAGCAACTGATCGGTCGGCCCGAGATCCGGGGTGTCGCACTCACCGGCAGCGAACGCGCCGGCGGCACGGTCGCCGCGCAGGCGGGCAAGGCGCTGAAGAAGACCACGCTCGAACTCGGCGGCTCCGACCCGTTCATCGTGCTCGACGATGCCGATCTCGACACCACGGTGAAGCTGGCGGTGGCCGGGCGGATGTCGAACAACGGCCAGGTCTGCACCGCGTCGAAGCGGATGATCGTGCATTCCTCGCTGTATGAGGAATTCACCGAGCGCCTCGCCACCGCGATTGCCGGCTTCACCTATGGCGATCCGCTCGAGCAGGGTGTCACCCATGGCCCGATGAGCAGCGAGGACGCGATGAAGCGCGCGCTGTCGCAGGTCGAGGAGGCGGTCTCGCATGGTGCGACCCGGCGGATCGGCGCCGAGCGTCTCGACCGCGACGGGTTCTTCATGCAGGCCGGCATCCTGACCGATCTCGCGAAGGACAATCCGGTCTATTATCAGGAGATCTTCGGCCCGGTCGCCATCGTCACCCCGGTCGACAGTGATGACGAGGCGGTGGCACTGGCCAACGACTCGCCCTACGGGCTCGGCGGTTCGGTGCACACCGCCGATCTGGCCCGCGGCCGCGCCATCGCCGAGCGGATCGAGACCGGCATGGTCTATCTGAACGGCATCACCGGCACCGCGCCCGACGTTCCGTTCGGCGGGGTGCGCAATTCCGGCTACGGGCGCGAATTGTCGGAGCTCGGCATCGAGGAGTTCCTCAACCACAAGCTGATCCACGAACCCGCCTGACGCGTCACCGGTCGGGGCCGGTCAGCCGGCTCCGATCAGGGCGAGTCCCTCGGCAACACTGACCAATTCGCCACCGCCGGTCACCCGCCCGGCGCCGAAGCGGTCTGTAAACAGCCGCTGCACCGCAGGCACGAACGAGGTGCCGCCGGTCAGAAACACTTGGTCGACCTGCCCGGCCTCGAGTCCGGCATCGGCCAGCGCTGCATCGACAGCAGCCGACATCCGCGCCAGATCGGGCGCGATCCAGGCCTCGAAATCGCTGCGCTGGATCGGTTCGGCGATGTCGAGCCGGCCGTGGCTGAAGCGCAGGGTGGCGGAGTCCCGTTGCGACAGCGCCGTCTTCGCCGCCGACACGGCTTGGTACATCGCGAACCCCTGCTCGTCCTCGATCAGTTCGGCGAGCGCCTCGAGGCGGTCCGGCCGGCTGGCATGACGCGCCGTCTCGGCGATCTCGCGCAGGGTCTTCGGGTTGCGCATCATCGACAGCCGGTGCCAGCGCGCGAAGGCTGAGTAGTACTCGGCCGGCATCGGCAGGTCGTTGCCCATCGGCCGATAGATGTCGTCGCGGCCGAGATGCGGGCAGATCACCCGCTCGATGATGCGCTGGTCGAACGCATCGCCCGCCAGCCCGACGCCGGCATGGCCGAGCGGACGCACGGTCTCGCCGGGCGTGAAGCGCAGCACCGAGAAATCGCTTGTGCCGCCGCCGAAATCGCCGACCAGCACCGTGGTGGGCCGGGTCAGCCGGCGCGAGAACCGCCAGCCCGCGCCTTCCGGCTCCAGCACCACCGACACCTCCGCGAACCCTGCCTCGGCGAAAGCCTTGCGCAGCCGTTCGACCCCGAACGCGTCGTCCGCCAGTTCGCCCGCGAAGCGGACCGGCCGGCCGATCGTCGCGTGCACCTCGCCGGGCGAGAAGCCGGCGGCCTGCGCCATGGCACGCAGGAAGGTGGCGATCAACGTCTGGAGGGTGAAGCGCCGGCCGAAGATGCGCGTCTCGGTGAAGCTGCGCTGTGCGAGGTAGGACTTCATCGACAGGATCAGCCGGCTGTCGAGCGGATCGTCGAGATAGGCGCCGACACCGGCGGGCCCTGCGGCGTGATGCAGCGCCTCGCCGGCACGTCCCTGCTCGCTCCAGAAGCACAGCACGGAGCGGAACCCGTCGTCGGTGCCGAAGCGCGTGCTGCGCACGCTGCCATCCGGCTGCACAACGGCCACCACGGTGTTGGTGGTGCCGAAATCGATCCCGATCGTCTGCATGGGCGGGGCTTGAAGCAGATCGCCCCGCCGTAAGCAATCGCCTGCCGGGTCAGCCCAGCCGTTCGGCGTAGTGGCCTCGATGCCAGACCCAGCGGCCCTCCCACACCCAGCGGCCCGGGCGCCAGACCCAGTAGGGATGCAGCGCAGGCGGTGGAGGCGGGGGCGGTTCGACGATCACCGGCGGGGGGGCCGGGCGCTCGGCCACGATGACACGGTGCGGCGGCGGCTCGTAGACGCAGCCCGACAGGATCATGCCGGCCAGGATGGAGGCGGCCGCCGGCAGCCGGAGGTGGCGGGGGGTCATCGCATGGCGTCCTGCACTGTTTATCGGCGCAGCATCGCCGGGCAATTGGGGCGGCAATGGTGGTGCCTCTGCGACGGTCGGTAACGCAGTGTGGCACAATGAAAAGGGCCTGCCGGGGATGTCCCGGCAGGCCCGATGCTTCGGAACGCCTCGTTCCGGATCAGTTGGCGGTTTCAGCCTCGCGCTCGCTGCTGCCCTCGTCGGGGTCGCTGCTCGAGCCCGCCGGCGGCAGGAACTCGAAATCGAGTGCGCCGTCCTTGAGCGACACCTTCACCGAGCCGCCCTTGGTCAGCTTGCCGAACAGCAGTTCCTCGGCCAGTGGCTTCTTGATGTGCTCCTGGATGACGCGGGCCAGCGGCCGCGCCCCATACAGTCGCTCGTAGCCGCGCTCGGCCAGCCATTCCTTCGCCGCCGAGGACAGCTCGATGGTGACGTTGCGGTCGGCGAGCTGGGCCTCGAGCTGCAGGACGAACTTCTCCACTACACGGCCGACGATCTCCGGCGTCAGCCCCGCAAACGGGATGATCGCATCGAGACGGTTGCGGAACTCGGGGGTGAACAGGCGCTTGATCGCCTCCTCGTCCTCGCCGACGCGCACCTCGCGGCCGAAGCCGATCGCCTCGCGCGCCAGATCCGCCGCCCCTGCGTTGGTGGTCATGATCAGGATCACGTTGCGGAAATCGACCGTCTTGCCGTTGTGGTCGGTCAGCTTGCCGTGGTCCATCACCTGCAGCAGGATGTTGTAGAGATCCAGATGTGCCTTCTCGATCTCGTCGAGCAGCAGCACGCAATGCGGGTGCTGGTCGATCGCGTCGGTCAGCATGCCGCCCTGGTCGAAGCCGACATAGCCCGGCGGGGCGCCGATCAGCCGCGAGATCGAGTGCCGCTCCATGTATTCCGACATGTCGAAGCGGATCAGCTCGATGCCCAGCGTGGAGGCGAGCTGGCGCGCGACCTCGGTCTTGCCCACCCCGGTCGGGCCGGAGAAAAGGTAGTTGCCGATCGGCTTCTCCGGGTCGCGCAGGCCGGCGCGCGAGAGCTTCATCGCCGCGGCCAGCGTCTCGATCGCCTTTTCCTGTCCGAACACCATCGACTTGAGGTCGCGCTCCAGCGAACGCAGCACCTCTTTGTCGTCGGCCGACACGCTCTTGGGCGGGATGCGGGCGATCTTGGCCACCACCTCCTCGACGTCGCGCAGCGTGACGGTCTTGCGGCGCTTGGCCTCGGGCAGCAGCATCCGGCTCGCACCGACCTCGTCGATCACGTCGATCGCCTTGTCCGGCAGCTTGCGGTCGTGGATGTACTTGGCCGACATCTCGACCGCGGCCCGGATCGCCTCGTCGGTGTAGCGGACCTTGTGGTGCTTCTCGTAGTTCGCCTTCAGTCCGCGCAGGATCTTCACCGCGTCCTCGACCGAGGGCTCGGGCACGTCGATCTTCTGGAAGCGCCGCACCAAGGCGCGGTCCTTCTCGAAATAGGTGCGGAATTCCTTGTAAGTGGTCGAGCCGATGCAGCGCAGCGTGCCGGCGGCGAGCGCTGGCTTGAGCAGGTTGGAGGCATCCATCGCGCCGCCCGAGGTCGCGCCCGCGCCGATCACGGTATGGATCTCGTCGATGAACAGCACCCCGCCGGGATTGTTCTCGAGATCGGTGACCACCGCCTTGAGCCGCTCCTCGAAATCGCCCCGATAGCGCGTGCCGGCGAGCAGCGCGCCCATGTCGAGCGCGTAGATCGTCGCGTTGGCCAGCACCTCCGGCACCTCGCCATCGACGATGCGCTTGGCCAGCCCCTCGGCGATGGCCGTCTTGCCCACGCCCGGATCGCCCACATAGAGCGGATTGTTCTTGGTCCGGCGGCACAGGATCTGCACCGTGCGGTCGATTTCCTGGTCACGGCCGATCAGCGGATCGATCCGACCCGCCTGAGCCTTCTTGTTGAGATTGACGCAGTACGTCGCCAGCGCTTCGGCCTTCTTGGCCGAGCGTGAACCGCTGCCGCTGTCCTCGCGCTCGCCGCCTTCGGCGCTCTCCCCACGTTCCGAGCGCGGGGCGACGCGGCCCGGCGCCTTGGCGATGCCGTGGCTGATGAAATTGACCGCATCCAGCCGGGTCATGTCCTGGAGCTGGAGGAAATACACCGCATGGCTCTCGCGCTCGGAGAACAGCGCGACCAGCACGTTGGCCCCGGTGACCTCGTCGCGGCCGGAGGACTGCACGTGGATCGCCGCACGCTGGACCACGCGCTGGAACCCGGCGGTGGGTTTGGGCTCGGCGCTGCGGTCGGTGGCGAGGCCGGCGAGGTCCTTGTCGAGGAACTCGGTCAGATCGGTGCGCAGCTTGTCGATATCGACGCCGCAGGCGCGCAGCACCGTCACCGCGTCGTTGTCGTCGACGAGCCCGAGCAGCAGGTGTTCGAGGGTGGCATATTCGTGGCGCCGTTCGCCCGCCAGCGACAGGGCGCGGTGGAGCGTCTGTTCGAGGGTGCGAGACAACATGGTCCGACGCTCCTTTCTATGCGGCTGCGGAGGGTCCGGATCGGTTCGGGCCACCCGCGCGGGTATCATCTTCCGGCGGTTGCGCCGGTTTGGCAAAGCAGATTCTCCTTTGGCGGGAGATTTGCCGGGCATCTGAGGAGATCGCGCCGCAGGTCCGCTGCCGCAAGGACTTGAAAATCACCATCTGCGTAATGAAACGCCGTGGCGACGACGGGCGGCGGAAGGAACGGTCAGGCGGCAGCGTCGATCGGGACAGTTTCAGTCCTTCTCGATCGTGCATTGCAGCGGATGCTGGTTCTGCCGGGCGAGGTCCATCACCTGCGTCACCTTGGTCTCGGCGACCTCGTAGGTGTACACGCCACACACCCCAACGCCACGCTTGTGGACATTGAGCATGATGCGCGTGGCCTCGTCGCGGGTCTTCTGGAAGAACCGCTCCAGCACGTGAACGACGAACTCCATCGGCGTATAGTCGTCGTTGAGCATCAGCACCTTGAACATCGCCGGCTTGCGCGTGCGCGGCCGCGCCTTGACCACGACCGCGGTGTTCGGACCCTTGTCGGCGTCCTGGTCGGGGGTGGTGCTGTCGGGCTTGCGCGGGCCGATCGCGGCACGCGCCAGCCTGTCCGTGGCCGCAGGCCCCGTCCGCGCCGGTGTCATCACTGTGTCGATCTGAGGCATCGCCCCATCATATGTGATGTCCATGGTCCGATGAAAGGTGTTCGCGGGCAGAGGGTTCGCCGCCGGTGGCGTGACGGTCCGGGAACCGCCGTGCAACCGGCAGTATGCGGAGTTATCGCCCGTTCGGCTCATTAAAGATACAAAACATCCTCCAACATCCTCATGGTTAACCTTTTTTTGGTAGACGGAGGTTATGGTTTTCCGCATTGTGACAGGGTAGTCACATCAGCGGGTCGCGGCCGATTGCGGTGGGATCGCGGCGACCGGAAGTTGACAGTGAAGGAATGGCGATGACGGACGGGTGCGGTGCGGGTGTTGCGGGCGCGTGCGCGCCGATCGCCGGCGGCAGGCGTCGCAGGCTCGGCCGTCTCGGCGCGCTGTCCGCGCTGCTCGCGGCTTGCCTGCCGCTCGCGCCGGTCGCCGCACACGCCCAGTATCATCACATGCTCAGCACCATCACCCTTGATGCCTCCACCGGCAACGTGCTGAGCCAGGACAATCCCGACCTGCAGCGCTATCCGGCCAGCCTGACCAAGCTGATGACGCTGTATCTGACCTTCAAGGCGCTCAAGGCCGGGCAGATCAGCCTCGACACCGCCGTGCCGGTCTCCATCCATGCCGCCTCGATGGAGCCCTCCAAGCTCGGACTGGTGCCCGGCTCCTATTTCACCGTGCAGCAGGCCGTGCTCGGGCTGGTGACAAAATCCGCCAATGATGCCGCCTGTGCGCTGGGCGAGCTGCTTGGCGGGGGCGACGAGGATGCCTTCGCCGATCTGATGACCCGGCAGGCGCATGCGCTCGGCATGAATGCCACCACCTTCCGCAACGCCTCCGGCCTGCCCGACCCGGAACAGGTTACCACCGCGCGCGACCTCGCCCTGCTGACCCGACACCTGCTGATCGACTTCCCCGACCAGTACCACTGGTTCTCGGTGCCGTCCTTCGTGTTCCGCGGCCGCATGGTGATGAACCACGATCCGATGCTGCGCATCTACCCGGGCGCCGACGGGCTCAAGACGGGGTACACCCTGGAAGCCGGCCGCAATCTCGTCACCTCGGCGGTGCGCGGCAATGTGCGCCTGGTCGGCGTCGTGCTCGGCGCCTGGAGCAACACGCAGCGCAGCAACGTGATGGCCTCGCTGCTCGATGACGGTTTCCGCCAGGAAGGCGTGCCGGTCGATGCGGCGCCGCGCATCGATACGCCCGACGATTCCGACGAGTTGCTGGCCGCCGCCGCCGCTTCGCATCACCGTTCGAGCTATGCCGCGCGGCATGCCGGCCGCAAGAGCCATTCGCCGGCTGCCGGCGTCGCCCTCGCCTCGGCCCATGGCGCCAATCGCCGTGGCTCGAAGTTGCGCGGGGCAAGCGTGCATCTGGTGGTGGCCAAGCCGGCCGCCGCGCATGCCACCAGCCACGCTAAACACGCCAAATCCCCCCGTCATCGCGCCTGAGCATCGACGCGCCTGCGGGCCGGTCGCGTCGATGCTTGGCCTGACCCCGTCGCCTCATGATATGACGCTCGCATGACCGATATTCAGAGCGACATTCTGGCCAGGGGGCGCGCGTGATGGATGGTGGTGGCGAGAGCCGGCGTATCCTCCTGCACGATCCGTCCGATTTCGCGCCGATGCGCGCCGCCGGCGAGCTCGCCGCGCGAACGCTCGACATGATCACGCCGCATGTCGTCGCCGGAGTCACCACCGGCGAACTCGACGACATCATCGACGCCTTCATGGTCGCCAATGGCGCGATCTCGGCAACGCTGGGCTATCGCGGCTACCCGAAATCCTCCTGCATCTCGCTCAACCATGTCGTCTGTCATGGCATTCCCGGCGACCGCAGGCTGGTCGACGGCGACATCCTCAACATCGACGTCACCTGCATCCTCGATGGCTGGTATGGCGACACCTCCCGCATGTACACGGTCGGTCCGATCTCGCGCCGGGCGGAAATGCTGATCGACGTGACCTACGAGTCGCTGATGCGTGGTCTCGCGGTGATCCGCCCGGGGGCGACGCTGGGCGATATCGGCCATGCCATCCAGAGTTATGTCGAACCCAAGCGCTTCTCGGTGGTGCGCGATTTCTGCGGCCATGGCATCGGCCGCACCTTCCACGCCGCGCCCAACGTGGTGCATTTCGGCCGCCCCGGCGAGGGCCTGACCCTCAAGCCCGGTATGTTCTTCACCGTCGAGCCGATGATCAATGCCGGCAAGCCGGAGGTGAAGGTGCTCGACGACGGCTGGACCGCGGTGACCCGCGACCGCTCGCTCTCGGCGCAGTTCGAGCACATGATCGGCGTGACCGAGACCGGCTGCGAGATCTTCACCCTCTCGCCGGCGGGGCTGCACAAGCCGCCCTACGGCTGAGCCGACGCGGCCAGGAACGTCCTCGCCGAGTCGACGAACTGTGCGACGCATGGCGACATGCCGCGGCTGCGATGGGCGAGGGCAAGCTCGATCTCGGCGTCGAAATCCTCGATCTCCCGGAAGACGATGTTGTCCACCCGCAGCGAGGACAGCGAACGCGGTCCGAGCACGACGCCGTAGCCGGCGGCGGCCAGGCTGATCGCGGCCAGGAAATCGCCCACCTGGTCGGTCGGCCTGACCTCGAAGCGGCCGATCTCGGCCAGCGCGTGCAGCTTGTCGGAAAACCCGGCCGTCTCGTGGAAATGCGGGATCAGGAACACTTCCTGCGCAAGATCGGCGGCGCGCAGGCGGGGCGTGGCGGCGAGCGGATGATCCACGGCCAGGGCGATCCTGATCGGCTCGCGCTGGATCACGAAACCTGTATTGCCGGCGCCGTATTGCGGTCGCGGGCGGATCAGCGCGATGTCGATGCGGCCCTCGCCGAGAGCCTCGATCTGCGTCGGCGTGTCGAGCGCGATCACCTCCATGCGCACCGCCGGGTGGTGGTGGCGGAAGCGTCGCAACAGCTCGGCGAGCAGCCCCGAGGTGACCGCCGAGCCGACATAGCCGAGCGTCACGCGGCCGCTCTCGCCACGTCCGGCGGCGCGCCCGACCTGCTCGGCACGCTCGATCTGGCGCAGGGCCGCGACCGCCTCGGGCAGGAACAGCCGTCCGGCCTCGGTCAATGTCACCGCAGAGCGCTTGCTGCGGTGAAACAGCCGCGCGCCGAGCCGTTCCTCGAGATGACGGATGTGCAGGCTGAGTGCGGACTGTGCGAGATGCAGCCGGTCCGCCGCACCGGCGAAATGCAGTTCCTCCGCGGTGGTCAGAAAGCAGCGCAGCTGACGGTAATCGATCACCGGGGCAGCCTACGATCTCTGATCTGTCTGCGCGATTAAAACATCGCGAACCGCTATTGGGCCGGCGATGGGCGACGGGCGCATATCATCGATGTCAACCCGCAGCAGGAGGACGCCATGGGCGCCCAGACCCCCACCGTCATCGACCGTTCCATCCCGCTCTCGACCGCCTCGGGCAAGGTGAGGATCGCCCCGCACCCCCGGCACGCGCGGCTGCGTCATCTCGCCTTCGAGACCGCCGCGCTGCGCCGCTTCTTCGACGAGGTCGCCGATATCGAGGTGCAGAACCTCGAGTATGTGCCGTTCATGCGCTTTCATGTCGCCCGCAAGCTCGCCGAGGCGGTAGGCGAGGACCTCGCGGACACGGTGCGCGCCATCGTCACCGACCGCAACACCGGCGGCTTCACCCTCGGCGTGCAGTCGGTGACGTCGAACCCGCAGGATTACGTGAAGCTCGGCACCGCCATCGGCCATCTGATCGGTCCCTGCAACCACGATGCGATGTCGGGCACCTATTACGCCCGCTTCGAGGTTCGCGACACCGATGCCAGCGATTCCTACCTGCGTCAGGCCTATCGGCTGTTCACGCTGCACACCGACGGCACCTTCGTCGACGAGGCGACCGACTGGCTGCTGATGATGAAGTTCGCCGAGGCCAACGCGGTCGGCGGCGAGTCGCGCTTCCTGCATATCGACGACTGGTCCGAGCGTGACATCTTCCTGCACGATCCGCTGGCGACGCGGCCGATGCTCCACAAGGCGCCGGGTTCGAAGAACGTCGCCCAGTCGATCGAGCGTCCGGTGTTCTTCCAGAGTCGCTTCGGCCTCGCACTCAGCTTCATCGACCAGTTCGTGCAGCCCCGCAACGGCGAGGAAGCCGACTATCTGCGCCGGTTGTCGGCGTCGATGGAGGCCTCGCCGGCCACCACCGAGGTGGGACTGCCGGTCGGCGACCTGGTGGTGCTCAACAACCTGTTCTGGCTGCATGGCCGCGCACCGTTCCAGAAGAATGCCGGCCTGCATCGCGAGCTGATGCGCCAGCGCGGCATGATCTCATGCTGAGCGGGCAACCCGAGGCGACGAGCGATGTCGTCGTCGTCGGTGGCGGCATCATCGGCGTCGCCACCGCCCTGGAGCTGACCCGGCGCTGGCCGGGCATCAGCGTGACCCTGGTGGAGAAGGAGGCGAGCCTCGCCGCCCATCAGACCGGCCACAACAGCGGCGTCATCCACGCCGGGGTCTACTACGCCCCCGGCAGCCTCAAGGCGGAGTTCTGCCGGCGCGGCTCGCAGGCGATCTACGAGTTCGCCGCCGAGCACGGCATCGCCCATGAGCGCTGCGGCAAGCTGATCGTGGCGACCACCGAGCTGGAGGTCGAGCGCCTGCAGGCGCTCAAGGCACGCTGCGAGGCCAACGGTCTCGATCCCGAGCCGATCGACGCCGCACGGCTGCGCGAGCTCGAGCCCAACATCAGCGGCCTGGAAGCGATCCGGGTTGCCTCCAGCGGCATCGTCGACTACCCGGCGATCACCCGCGCGATGGCAGACATCGCCACCGGCCGGGGCGTGACCATCCGTCTCGGCGAGGAGGTGATCGCGATGAGCGAAACCATGTCGGGGGTATCGGTGACCACCGATCGCGGCCGCATCGCCGCGGGATACGCCATCGTCTGCGCCGGTCTGATGGCCGACCGGCTGGCCGGGATGTGCGATCTCGACCTCGATTTCCGCGTCGTGCCGTTCCGGGGCGAGTACTACCGACTGCCGGAGCGCTGTCGCGACATCGTCCGGCACCTGATCTATCCGGTTCCCGATCCCGACCTGCCATTCCTGGGCGTGCATCTCACCCGCATGGTCGGCGGCTACATTACCGTCGGGCCGAACGCCGTGCTGGCGCTGGCGCGCGAGGGCTATCGCTGGCGCGATGTCAATCTGCGCGATCTGGGTGAGCTGGCCCGGTTCGGCGGCTTCTGGCGCACGCTGCGCGCCAATGCCCGCTCGGGTCTGGGCGAGATGCGGAACTCGATCTGGCGACGTGGCTATCTCCAGGCCTGCCGCAAATACTGCCCCTCGCTCAGGCTCGAAAACCTCACCCCCTATCCCGCCGGCGTGCGCGCCCAGGCGGTGGGCCGTGACGGAACGCTGCTGCATGATTTCCTGGTGCGCCGATCCCGGGCCAGCCTGCATGTCTGCAACGCACCGTCTCCGGCGGCGACCTCGTCGATGCCGATCGCGCAGTACGTGGTCGACCAGTTCGGCGAGGCCTTCGGTATCCAGCCGGCGAACCCCGTCGCGGCCTGATCGGCCGCAACGACGTCAGATCTGACCGGTGATGGTCTTCAGGGCTGTCGTCGCTGGTGCTCCAGTTCGTTCGTGCCGATCGCAGCAGACGTCGGCGGCAGGCGAAGCAGCAGTGCTTCGAGACAGTCCACTTCGTAGGTCCATTCCCTCCCGGCAATATCCTGGTCAGAAACTCTCAGGACGGGATTCCTGTAGCGACGGTAGCAGTGCAGCGCTGTTTCCAAGGCGGCGCGCAGGACGCGGATATCTGCATCCTCGACAACGATAGCCATTCGATGGCGTCTCCCAGTGGACGCCGGATCTGTGTCCGGCCGATTGGAGCCGGCGATTCCGGCTTCTTTGTGTAATTACGGTGACGGCGGTCAATGGATTGCGACGAAACGGCGGACTACGTCATGTGTGATGAGACAGACGAGCAGCGATCTCGCGCAAGGTAGGAGCGAACCGGGCCCTTGTCGCCCCGATGCGGCTCACTCATCATGCCGACGGTCCGGCAATTGTCGTTGGACCGGCTGTCCCGAGGAGACCGCATGTGACCGAATGGATTGGCCGCCGCTGGCGGTGGCTTGCAGCCGCCGCGGCCCTCGCCTTGGCCCATCCGGTTTTCGCCGCTCCCGCACCGTCCGGCGACCCTCTCGCCGCGGCGCAGGAAAATACGCTTCCGCTCGATATTCCGCCGCCGGTCGGCGCCGGGCACGGCATGGTCGCCACCGCCCAGCACCTCGCCTCGCAGGTTGGTGCCGACGTCCTCGCGCGCGGGGGCAACGCGGTTGATGCCGCAGTGGCGGTGGCCTATGCGCTGGCCGTGGTCTATCCGGCGGCCGGCAATCTCGGCGGCGGCGGCTTCATGACCGTGCGCATGGCCGACGGCCGGACCGATTTCCTCGATTTCCGCGAGAAGGCGCCGCTCGCCGCGACGCGGACCATGTATCAGGACGCCAATGGCCAGGTGATCCCCGGCAAGTCGGTTGATGGCTGGCTCGCCGTCGCGGTGCCCGGCACGGTGGCCGGCATGGAGGTCGCGCGCACGAAATTCGGCACGCTGTCGCGCCAGGTGCTGATGGCGCCGGCGATCCGGCTGGCGGCGAAGGGCTATGTGCTGGGCGAGGGCGACGTGTCGCTGATCGCGGCGGTGGCCGACAACCTCAAGACCGACCACGATGCCGCGGCGATCTTCCTCGATGACGGCGAGGTGCCGGAGACGGGCACGAATCTGGTGCAGGCTGATCTCGCCCGTACGCTGGAAGCGATCTCGAAGGACGGGCCGGCCGCCTTCTATCATGGCCCGGTCGGCGCCGAACTGGTCGCCGCCAGCAGGCGCGGCGGCGGGATCATCACCCAGGGCGATCTCGATCACTACAAGGTTCGCGAACTGCCGCCGCTGAGCTGCTCGTATCGCGGCTACCACATCGACACCGCGCCACCGCCGAGCGCGGGCGGGATCGCGGTGTGCGAGATCCTGTCGATCCTGCAGGGCTACGACATGCACGCGCTCGGCTTTCACAGTGCCGCGTCGGTGCATCTGATGGTCGAGGCGATGCGGCGCACCTATGCCGATCGTGTCGCACTCGGCGATCCGGATTTCGTCCACGACCCGATCGACCGCATCCTCTCGCCCGAGCACATCGCCGCCGCACGCGCGGCGATTCCCGCCGACCGGGCAATGAAATCCTCCGAGATCAAGGTCGATCTCGGCGGCGGCGGCGAGGGGCACAACACCACCCATTTCTCGATCATCGACGGCCACGGCAACGCGGTGGCGATGACCTACACGCTCAACAACTGGTTCGGCGCCGGCGTGGTGGCGGGCTCGACCGGCATTGTGATGAACGATGAGATGGACGATTTCACCGCCCGTCCCGGCACGCCCAACATGTTCGGCCTGGTGCAGGGCGAGGCGAATGCCATTGCGCCCGGCAAGACGCCCGTCTCGTCGATGTCGCCGACGATCCTGTCGAAGGACGGTCACGTGGTGATGTCGATCGGCAGCCCCGGCGGGTCGCGCATCCCGACCATCACGCTGGAGGTGATCATGAACGTGATCGATTACGGCATGGACATCCGCACCGCCATCGACGAGCCGCGAATCCATCAGCAATGGATGCCCGAACCGGTCGAGATCGAGCCCGGCGCGCTCACGCCTGCGGTGCAGAAGCAGCTCGAGGCGATGGGCTACACCTTCAAGCCGCACGCCCCCTGGGGTGTGGGTGCCGGCGTGCTGGTGGGGGCGAAGCATCTCGGCGGGCGGCCGACGCCAAAGGTGGCGCTGTGGGGGAGTGCGGATGATCGTCGGCCGGGTGGGGCTGCGGTCGGCGAGTAGCATCGCAGGGGCGCTGCCCCTGCACCCCGGCAGGAGGCGCGGCCTCCTGCACCTGCGGTCAGAGGCATGTTGCGTCTCTCTGTACGATTGGCGCACGACCCGAAACAGACTATTTCACCGCAAAATCGAGAGGTCCAGGAGGCGAGCCTCCTGGCGGGGGTTCGGGGGCGGCACCCCCGACTGACAGGAGCACCGATGGTCCCGCGCTACACCCGTCCCGAGATGGCTGCCATCTGGGCGCCCGCGAACCGCTACCGCATCTGGTTCGAGATCGAGGCGCTGGCGGCGGAAGCGATGGCAGAATATGGCGACGTGCCGCGCGGGGCCGCCGCTACCATCCGCGTCAACGGCGATGCCGCGATGGCGGCGTTCACCGATGCCGATCTCGCACGCATCGACGAGATCGAGGCCGAGACCCGGCACGACGTGATCGCGTTCCTGACCTGGCTGGCGGAGAAGGTCGGCCCCGACAGCCGCTTCGTGCATCTCGGCATGACCAGCTCCGACGTGCTCGACACCTGCCTGTCGGTGCAGCTCACCCAGGCCACGGATCTGCTGCTGGCCGATCTCGACCGGCTGCTGGCGGCGCTCAGGACGCGCGCGATCGAGCACAAGCACACGCTGACCATCGGCCGCAGCCACGGCATCCATGCCGAGCCGACCAGTTTCGGCCTCAAGCTCGCCGGGCACTATGTCGAGTTCGAGCGCAACCGCGCCCGGCTGGTGGCGGCGCGCGCCGAGATCGCCACCTGCGCGATCAGCGGCGCGGTCGGCACCTATGCGCATGTCGATCCGCGCATCGAGGAGTATGTGGCGGCGAAACTGGGTCTCGCCGCCGAGCCGGTCTCCACCCAGGTGATCCCGCGCGATCGCCATGCGGCGTTCTTCGCGACCCTGGGCGTGATCGCGAGTTCGGTGGAGCGGCTGGCGACCGAGGTGCGGCATCTCCAGCGCAGCGAGGTGCGCGAGGCGGAGGAGTTCTTCCATCCCGGGCAGAAGGGCAGCTCGGCGATGCCGCACAAGCGCAACCCGGTGCTCAGCGAGAACCTCACCGGGCTGGCCCGGCTGGTGCGCGCGGCGGTGGTGCCCGCATTGGAGAACGTCGCGCTGTGGCACGAGCGCGACATCTCGCATTCCTCGGTCGAGCGGGTGATCGGCCCGGATGCGACACTCGCACTCGACTTCGCGCTGGTCCGTGCGGCCGGGATGATGGAGAAGCTGGTGGTCTATCCGGAGCGGATGGCGGCCAATCTCGAGAGCCTCGGCGGGGTGGTGCATAGCGGCGAGGTGCTGCTGGCACTCGCGCGCTCGGGGATCTCGCGCGAGGACGCCTACCGGATCGTGCAGCGCAATGCGATGGCGACCTGGACGAAGCTGGGCACGGCGGAGGGTCGACCGTTCCGCGACAATCTGGCCGAGGATCCGGACGTGTCGGGGCGGGTCGATCCGGCCGTGCTGGACGCGGCGATGGACAGCACGGCGCATCTGAGATCGGTCGATCACGTCTTCGCCCGGGTGTTCGGCCCTGCCGGGGGCTGAGCGTCCACGAACCGACGCGCACGGGCGGCAGGGCCGCAATGCAGCAATTCGACTGGCGAAGATTTCACATCGATGTCATGAGGGTCGAGTGTGCACTGTCATCGTCTCCCTTCGCCCCGGTGCGGCCTGGCCCCTGCATGTCGCCGCCAACCGTGATGAGCGCCTTGATCGTCCCTGGACACCGCCCGGTCGCCACTGGCCGGTGCAGCCGGATGCGTTCGGACCGCGCGACGATCTGGTCGGCGGGTCCTGGCTGACGGTGAACGAGGCCGGGGTGGTCGGCGCGGTGATGAACCGCTCCGGCAGCCTGGGTCCGGCCCCCGGCAAGCGTTCGCGCGGCGACCTGCCGCTGCTGGCCGCGCAGTTCGCGCATGCGGCCGATGCGGCGCGGGCGATCTCGGAGCTCGACGCCGGCACGTTCCGCAGCTTCAACATGGTAGTGGCCGATCGCGAGGAGGCATTCTTCCTGCGCGGTCTCGGCTACGGGCAGCCGCAGATCATGCGTCTGGAGCCGGGCGTGCACATGATCGCCTCCGGCGAGCCGGACGAGATCACCACGCCGCGGATCGCGCGCCATCTGCCGCGCTTCCGCGCCATCGAGCCGCCCGATCCGCAGATCGGCTGGTCGGGCTGGTCGGCGCTGCTGGCCGATCGCAGCCTGCCGGCGGGCAGCGAGCTCAACATCCCGCCGCGCTCGGGCTTCGGCACCACCAACTCGTCGATCATCGCCGTGCCGGCGGAGACCGACCGTCTGGCGCGCTGGCTGTTCTCTGGCGGGGCGCCTGACAGGGTCGGCTTCCGCGAGGTCGAATTCGAGCCTGCTGTGGCGATCGCGTCGGGTGCGCCATCGGCCGGACAGTACGCCGGCTGAGGTTCTGACGACACTGTGGTCCGGTTGGCCAATCGGCCCCGCGCTGCTATATCGCACCGCGTCGGTCCGGCCGCGAAGCCGGTCGGGACGCCCAGCCGCGCACGCATCGGTGCGCTGAGCAAGAAGGAACACGATGGCCCGCCGCCGACAGCTCTACGAGGGCAAAGCCAAGATCCTGTTCGAGGGTCCTGAGCCCGGCACGCTCGTGCAATATTTCAAGGACGATGCCACCGCCGGCAATGGTGCCAAGAAGGGCGTCATTACTGGCAAGGGCGTGCTCAACAACCGCATCAGCGAGCACCTGATGCTGCGGCTGCACGAGATCGGTATCCCGACGCATTTCGTCCGCCGGCTCAACATGCGCGAGCAGCTGATCCGCGAGGTCGAGATCATCCCGCTCGAGGTGGTGGTGCGCAACGTCTCGGCCGGCTCGCTGGCGACCCGGCTGGGGATTCCGGAAGGCACGCGGCTGCCGCGCAGCATCATCGAATATTACTACAAGAACGACTCGCTCAACGACCCGATGGTCGCCGAGGAGCACATCACCGCGTTCGGCTGGGCCGGCACGGCGGATATGGACGACATCGTCTCGCTGACGCTGCGGGTGAACGATTTCCTCTCCGGGCTGTTCCTGGGCGTGGGCATCACGCTGGTGGACTTCAAGCTGGAGTTCGGCCGGCTCTGGGAGAACGATGACATGCGCATCGTGCTCGCCGACGAGATCAGCCCCGACAATTGCCGGCTCTGGGACGCCAAGACGTCCGAGAAGCTCGACAAGGACCGCTTCCGTCGCGATCTCGGCCGGGTCGAGGAAGCGTATCAGGAAGTCGCCAAGCGGCTCGGTATCCTTCCCGAAGCCGGAAACAACGACATGAAGGGTCCGGAGACGATGCAGTGAGGGTTGGGCAGTGAGGGTTGGGCAGTGAAGGCCATCGTGACCGTGATGCTCAAGGATGGCGTGCTCGATCCGCAGGGCAAGGCGATCGGCCATGCGCTGCATGTGCAGGGCTTCGGCGAGGTGCAGGAGGTCCGGGCGGGGAGGGTGATCGAGCTCGATATCGACGCCCGCGACCGTGAAGCTGCCGCCGCACGGGTCGACGAGATGGCCCGCAAGCTGCTGGCCAACCAGGTCATCGAGAGTTTCAAGGTGGAGATCGTCTGATGCGTCGCCTCGCCGTGCTGCTGGCCGCCGCCAGCCTCTGTGCCACTCCGGCCCTCGCGCAGCGGATATCGCCGGTCAACGGGCGCAACCTGCTGGCGATGTGCAGCTCGCATGCCCTGCCCGGGCAGAAGATGTGCGAGGCCTATGTCAGCGGCATCGCCGACATGATCGGCTATGAGAAGGCGTCCAGCCCCGACAAGGCGCCGCCGGTCTGCATCCCCGACGCGATCACCGGCGGGCAGCTCCGCCAGACCGCCGCCGACTGGCTGGAAGGCCACAAGGATCTCTCCGGCGAGCGGGCGGCGCGTCAGGTCTACGAGGCGCTCAAGGCCGCCTATCCCTGCAAGGGCTGAGGGTTATTTCGGACATGCGTGCGGGCATCGTCGTCTTTCCGGGCACCAATCGCGAGCGTGACATGGCGATCGCGCTGCATCGGGTGACCGGGATTCGTCCGATGATGCTGTGGCATCGCGACACCAAACTGCCGAAGCTGGATCTCGTGGTGCTGCCGGGTGGATTCAGTCATGGCGACTACCTGCGCTGCGGGGCGATGGCGGCGCATTCGCCGGTGATGAGCGCGGTCCGGGCGCATGCCGCCACAGGCGGCGCCGTGCTGGGCGTGTGCAACGGCTTTCAGATCCTGACCGAGGCACAGTTGCTGCCCGGCGCGCTGCTGCGCAATGCGGGCCTGCGCTTCCTCTCGCAGGACTGGCATCTGCGCGTCGAGCGCGCGGACACCATCTTCACCTCCGCCTGGCGGCAGGGGGACATCTTTCGCGTTCCGCTCGCGCATGGCGACGGCAACTACATTGCCGATGCCGACACGCTCGACCGCATCGAGGATGAGGGCCAGGTGGCGTTTCGCTACTGCGATGCCGAGGGGCGCGTGTCGCCCGAGACCAGCCCGAACGGCAGTGCACGCTCCATCGCCGGGGTGTTCGACCGGTCGCGGCGCATCCTCGGGCTGATGCCGCATCCGGAGGATCTGGTCGACCCGCTGATGGGCGGCACCGATGGGCTGCCCCTGTTCAAGAGCCTGCTGGAGAGCCTCGTTTCATGACTGCCCGGACCGTGGATGCGGCCCTTGCCCGCGAGTTCGGCCTGTCGAACGAGGAATACGAGCGCGTGCTGGCCATCATGGGCCGCACGCCGAGCCTGACCGAGCTGGGCATCTTCTCGGTGATGTGGTCGGAGCACTGCTCCTACAAATCGTCGCGCGTGTGGCTCAAGACGCTGCCGACCACCGCACCGTGGGTGATCCACGGGCCGGGCGAGAATGCCGGCGTGGTCGATATCGGCCGGGGCCTCGCGGCGATCTTCAAGATGGAGAGCCACAACCACCCCAGCTTCATCGAGCCTTATCAGGGGGCGGCGACCGGGGTCGGCGGCATCCTGCGCGACGTGTTCACCATGGGCGCGCGCCCCGTCGCCAACCTCAACGCGCTGCGCTTCGGCAGTCCGGAAAACCCCGTCACCCGCCGGATCGTGGATGGGGTGGTGCGCGGCATCGGCGGCTACGGCAACTGCGTCGGCGTGCCGACGGTGGGCGGCGAGATCAATTTCCATCCCAGCTTCGACGGCAATCCGCTGGTCAATGCGATGACGGTGGGCATCGCGCGCACCGACCGCATCTTTCTCTCGGCCGCCGCCGGGATCGGCAATCCGGTGGTCTATGTCGGCTCCAGGACCGGGCGCGACGGCATCCATGGCGCCACCATGGCCTCGGCCGAGTTCGGGGCGGACGCCGAGGCCAAGCGCCCGACCGTGCAGGTCGGCGACCCGTTCGTCGAGAAGCTGCTGATCGAGGCCTGCCTGGAGCTGATGGCGACCGACGCGATCGTCGCCATCCAGGACATGGGAGCGGCGGGGCTGACCTCGTCCTCGGTGGAGATGGCGGGAAAGGGCGGGGTCGGCATCGAGCTCGATCTCGACCATGTGCCGCAGCGCGAGCGTGGCATGACCGCCTACGAGATGATGCTGTCGGAGAGCCAGGAGCGGATGCTGATCGTCATCCGTCCCGACCGCGAGGATGTCGCCCGCGCGATCTTCGACAAGTGGGAACTCGATTTCGCCGTCATCGGCCACATCACCGAGACCGGCCATATCGTGGTGAAGCATCGCGGCGTGGTGGAGGCCGATATTCCGCTCGATCCGCTGGCCGAGCAGGCGCCGCTGTATCGCCGTCCGCTGGGTGATCGCGTGGTGCCCGAACCGCTGGGCCGCGTGCACGATCCGATCGGCACCGAGGCGGCGCTGCTGCGTCTGATCGGGAGCCCCGACATCGCCTCGCGCGCCTGGGTGTGGAACCAGTATGACAGCACCGTCGGCGGCCGCACGGTGCGCCGACCCGGTGCGGCCGATGCCGCGGTGGTCGTGGTCAGCGAGGACGATGCCGGCTTCGACTCGACGCTGGCCCTGGCCCTGACCACCGACTGCACGCCGCGTTACGTGCAGGCCTGCGCGCGCACCGGTGGCGCTCAGGCGGTGGCGGAAGCCTATCGCAATCTCTGCGCGGTGGGGGCGACGCCGCTGGCGGTGACCGACAACCTCAATTTCGGCAACCCCGAGCGTCCGGAGATCATGCGGCAGTTCGCGGATGCGATCGAGGGCATGGGCGTGGCCTGCCGCGCACTGGATTTCCCGGTCGTGAGCGGCAACGTGTCGCTCTACAACGAGACCAAGAACCCCGACGGCACCACCACCGCCATCCTGCCCACCCCGGCGATCGGCGGGCTCGGCGTGCTGGAGGATGCCAACCGTGCCGTCGGCCTGTCGCTCGCGCCGGGGCTTTCGCTGGTGCTGATCGGCGAGACGGCGGGTGCGCTCGGGCAGTCGCTGTGGCTGCGTGAGGTGCTGGGGCAGGAGGAGGGTGCGCCACCGCCGCTCGATCTGGCGGCGGAGCGCCGGCACGGCGCGTTCGTGCGCGACCAGATCGCCGCCGGGCGGATCGCCGCCAGCCACGATCTCGCCGATGGCGGGCTGCTGGTGGCGATCGCCGAGATGGCGATGGCCGGGCGCACCGGCGTGGCGCTCGACACCCCGCCCTCGGGCCTGCCGCCCTATGGCTGGTGGTTCGGCGAGGACCAGGCGCGGTATCTGCTCGGCACCGCCGAACCCGATGCCCTGCTCGCCGCCGCGGCGTCGGCCGGCGTTCCGGCGCGCATCATCGGTCATGCCGATGGTTCGGACGGTTTGACATTGCCCGAGGGCGTCACGATATCGCTTGCACGTCTGCGCGCGGCCCATGACCGTTTCTTTCCCGCGCTGATGGACGCCTGAGGAGACCATGCGACGATGCCGATGCCGGCCAACGAGATCGAGGCCCTGATCCGCCAGGCGCTGCCGGATGCGGTGGTGACGATCGAGGATCTGGCCGGCGACGGCGACCACTATGCCTGTCAGGTGGTGAGTGCCGCGTTCGCCGGACGCTCGCGCATCCAGCAGCATCGCATGGTCTATGATGCCCTCGGCGGCCAGATGGGCGGGGTGCTGCATGCCCTCGCCGTCCGGACCTCGACCCCCTGAACTTCCCCGCAGCCGAAAGGGCGCGACGATGAGCGACACACAGGCCACCGTTTTCGACCGCATCAAGGGCGAGATTGCCGCCAACCCGGTGATGCTGTTCATGAAAGGCAATGCGCTGTTCCCGCAATGCGGTTTCTCGGCGCGGGTGGTGCAGATCCTCCAGCACCTCGACGTGCCGTTCGGCACCGCCAACGTCCTGGAGAGCGCGGAGCTGCGCGAGGGCATCAAGGCCTTCACCAACTGGCCGACCATCCCGCAGCTCTACGTCAACGGCGAGTTCGTCGGCGGCTGCGACATCGTTTCCGAGATGTTCGCTTCCGGCGAGCTCGAGACCCTGCTGGGCGAGGCCGGAGTGTTGAAAACCGGCCACGCCTGAGAGGCAAAGCGAGAGGGGAGTTGAGGATCGTCCTCCAACTCCCCGGAAGGGCGCAATTGTCTGCTTGTCGCCGGGTTCACGGATCGTTTACTGATTCGGCTTATCATCCAGCCGTGATCACCCGGGAGTTCACGTGACCGCATTCTCCGCCACGCTGCGCCGTCTCTGCCTCAGCGCCATGCTCGCCGCGCCCGCGCTGGCCGCGCATCCCGCCCTCGCCCAGCATGTGGTTACCGAGGACGAGGCCGCGAAGCTGAATTTCGACTCGCTGACCGCGGCGCCGGCCTATCACGCGCCCGTCGTCCGGCAGGTCAGCTACCGCGCCACTCGCCATTCGCATGGCAAGGTGTCGCATGGCACGCACCATGCCCGCAGCGCGGCCCGCGACAGCTCGATGGTGCATTTCGTCAGTGCGAAGCACGTGGTCAACACCAAGCGCGCCCACGGCACCCACCGCCGCGGCTGACGGGCGGCCAGACGGTTCGCCTTTCTCCCGAAAACCCGGTTCCGGCCGGGTTTTTCATGTCAGCTTCCGTCCTGGCAGGCTGCTGAAGACCTGGACGGGTCGGCTGAGCGGCGCCTTTGCACGCAGGATTCGTTCAGTCCTTGCCACGATGTCATAACATCGTGGCAGCGGTCTGGCCTTTCCCGCACACAAATTCGCTCGCTCATCCTCAGCCGCCAGTTTTTCAGCAGCCTGCTAGAGCAGGTCGGTGGTCTCGTTCTCGTTGGTTTCGGTGGTGTTCGCCCGGCTGTAGCTGCGCTGCCGGGGTTCGGTCTGCCGGCGGGTGAACTCGCCGGCAATCTCGGCGAGTTCGACGAACTGATCCGCCTGCCGGCGCAGTTCGTCGCCGATCATCGGCGGTGAACTGCGCACGGAGGACACCACGCTCACCCGCACACCCTGCCGCTGCACCGCCTCCACCACGCGGCGGAAGTCGGCGTCGCCGCTGAACAGGATCAGGTGGTCGAGCCGGCTCGCCATCTCGATCATGTCGACGGCGATCTCGATTTCCATGTTGCCCCTGACCCGGCGCCGGCCCTGCGCGTCGGTGAACTCGCGCGCCGCCTTGGTGACCAGCGTGTAGCCGTTATAGGCCAGCCAGTCGGTCAATGGCCGCAGGGGGGAATATTCCTCGCTCTCCAGCAGGGCGGCATAATAATAGGCCCGCACCAGCCGCGACTTGCCGCGGAAGAACCTCAGCAGGTTGCGATAATCCACGTCGAACCCGAGGCTGCGCGAGGCGGCATAGAGATTGGCGCCGTCGATGAACAGGCAGGTGCGCTCGTCCGGACGGATTTCCATGCTCAACTCCTCGTGATCTCGCTAAAATAACCGGGATCGTCTCGTAAACCAATTGCGACGTGTTTCATAGCATTAGACAAAGATGATTTTTATCGCTCTCGGGGCGAATCTGCCTCATCCGGATGGACGTGACGCGCTCCAGACCTGCATCGACGCCGTCGCTGCCCTCGACCTTGTGCCCGGGCTGCGGCGCGTGGCCGCATCGAGCTGGTATGCCAGCGCGGCCGAGCCGCCCTCCGGCCAGCCGGACTATGTCAACGGTGTCGTCGCGTTCGTGCCGACCGGGTTCGACGCGGTCGATCCGGCCGGCCTGCTCGCCGCCCTGCAGCGGATCGAGACGGCGTTCGGCCGCGTGCGCAGCGTGCCCAACGCCGCCCGCACGCTCGATCTCGACATCGTCGCGATTGACGATGTCGTCCGCGATGTGCCCGACCCCGTGCTGCCGCATCCGCGCGCGCATCTGCGTGGTTTCGTGCTGGCGCCGCTGGCCGAGATCGCACCGCACTGGCGCCATCCGCGCCTGGGCCGGACCGCGGCCGACCTGCTCGCAGCACTGAAGGGGGGTGTGCCGCGGCGTCTGTAAGGTTGCGCTGCACAATCGCCGGCCTTATACAGTGCAATTCACTCATTGATTGACCGGAGGCTGGCCGCATGGCGCGCGTCACCGTCGAGGACTGCGTCGAGAAAGTCCCGAACCGCTTTGAACTCGTGCTGCTGGCCGCCCAGCGGGCGCGCAATCTCAGCCGCGGCGAGGAACTCACCATCGACCGCGACAACGACAAGAACCCGGTCGTCGCCCTGCGCGAGATCGCCGACGAGACCGTCTCGCTGGCGTCGCTGCACGGCGATCTGGTCAAGTCTCTGGCGCGTGCGCCCGAACCCGAGCCGGCCGACGAGGAGGTTCTGGACCTGATCCCGACCGACCAGAACATCTTCGGCCTCCAGGACGTGTCCGCCGACGAAGAGGCTGCCAATCTCGCCGCCGACATGACGCCCGAGGAATTCGAGGCTGCGATCGAGGCCGAGCTGGGCGGTCGCGGCCGCCGTTGACCGGGCAGGGCTGACCGGATGGCGGGAGACGGGAACCACGTCACTCCCGCTCGCCCCGGCCCGCTCGCGGGTCGCGGCATGATGCAGCCCGACGGGGTGGAGACCGCCCCGCCCCCGCGATATGTCGGCGCCCCGGCCAAGGTCGGCAAGACCGGCCAGAGCGAGGCGCAGGCCGAGGCTGGGGTCTCGGCGCACAATCTGATCCGTCGCGTCCGGGCCTACGATCCCGGCGCCGATATCGCCACCATCGAAGCGGCCTTCGAAGCCGCACGCCGCGCCCATGCCGGGCAGTTGCGTGACAATGGCGATCCCTACATCACCCATCCGCTCGCCGTCGCGACCATCCTCGCGCAGATGAAGCTGGATACCGCCTCCATCGTCACCGGGCTGCTGCACGACACGATCGAGGATACCGGCCTCACCTTGGCCGAGCTCGAATCCCGCTTCGGACCCACCGTCGCCGGGCTGGTGGACGGCGTGACCAAGCTCACCCGTCTCGAGCTGCAATCCGACCGCACCAAGCAGGCGGAGAATTTCCGCAAGCTTGTCCTCGCCATGAGCCGCGACATCCGCGTGCTGATGGTCAAGCTCGCCGACCGGCTGCACAACATGCGCACGCTGCATTACGTCGAGCGTCTCGACCGCCGCCAGCGCATCGCCCGCGAGACGATGGACATCTATGCGCCGCTGGCCGAGCGCATCGGCATGGATCGGGTCAAGACCGAGCTGCAGAACCTGTCCTTCGCCGAGCTCGAGCCCGAGGCCAACGCCACCATCCGCGCGCGGCTGAACTATCTGCGCGGGCAGGGGGCCGACATCATCGATGAGATGCGGGCCGAGATCGCCCGTGTCTGCAACGAGGCCGGCGCACAGGTCATCGACGTGACCGGGCGCGAGAAGACGCCCTATTCGATCTGGGAAAAGATGCAGCGGCACAACGTCGCCTTCGAGCAGCTCTCCGACATCATGGCGTTCCGCGTTCTCGTGCCCTCGCGCGAGAGCTGTTACGTGGCACTCGGCGCGCTGCACGGCGCCTATCCGGTGATCGCCGGTCGCTTCAAGGACTACATCTCCACCCCCAAGCCGAACGGCTACCAGAGCCTGCATACCGGGGTGACGCTGCGCTCGCCGCGCAACCAGAAGATCGAGGTGCAGATCCGCACCCCCGAGATGCACGACGTCGCCGAGAACGGCGTCGCCAGCCACTGGCTCTACAAGCAGCCGGAAGCGCAGCCGAAATCGAAGGAGGCCGGCGCGATGCCGGTGCCGCAGCTGCGCAAGCTGCGCTGGGTGCAGGACCTGCTCGAAATTCTCGAGAATTCCGCGGCCCCCGACGAATTCCTCGAGAACACCAAGCTCGAGCTGTACCAGGACCAGGTGTTCTGCTTCACCCCGAAGGGGCAGCTCATCCAGCTTCCGCGCGGCGCCACCCCGGTCGACTTCGCCTATGCGGTGCATTCCCAGGTCGGCGATACCTGCGTGGGTGCAAAGGTGAACGGCCGGCTGATGCCGCTGCGCCACGAACTGCAGAACGGCGACCAGGTCGAGATCATGACCGCCCGCGGCGGCTCGCCCTCGCCGGCCTGGGAACGCTTCGTCGTCACCGGCAAGGCGCGCGCCCGCATCCGCCGCTATATCGCCCAGGCCCAGCGCGAGACGCATCTCGATGCCGGCCGCGTCGCACTGACCCGCGCCTTCCGCCAGGATGGGGTCGACGGCTCGGAGAAAGTGCTGGAGACGGTTCTCGGTGCGTTCAAGGCGGCCTCGCTCGCCGATCTCTATGTGGCGGTCGGCGCCGGCCATGTCGGCGCGAAGGATGTGGTGCACGCCGCCTATCCGGAACTGAAGCGTTCGGCCCGCGCACCGCGCATGGTGCCGTCGTTCCCGAGCCGGATGCGGCCGAAACTGCCGGGCGCGGGCAACGGGCTCGCACTTACCGGGCTCGGTGCCGGGGTCGCGGTGCATTTCGCCGGCTGCTGTCATCCGCTGCCCGGCGACAAGATCGTCGGCATCGTCGCCACCGGCAAGGGCGTCACCGTGCATACGCGCGAGTGTGCAACGCTGGCGAGCTTCGCCGACACGCCAGAGCGGTTCATGGATATCGACTGGGACTACGATGCCGTGCGAGAGCGCAGCGCCGAACCTCATGTGGGGCGCATCAGCGTGATCGGCGCCAACGAGCCCGGCATGCTGGCCACGCTGACCAATGCGGTATCGAAGCATGACGGCTCGGTGGTGAACCTCAAGATCACCAATCGGCAGGCGGATTTCATGGAGATCCTGATCGATGTCGAGGTGCGCGACCTGCGGCATCTGTCGACGGTGATCGCCGGCCTGCGCGGCGCCGCCGGGGTGACGCAGGTGGAGCGGGCGAAGGCGTGAACAGAGTGTTCTTTCTTAAAGAAAAGAACCAAAAAACCTTTGTCCGTTGGAGCCGTGTGCCTGGCGTGCAGACTCCGCCATGCTGATCGGCATCGGCTCCGACCTGTGTGACATCCGCCGCATCCAGTCCGCGCTGGACCGCTTCGGCGAGCGCTTCATCACCCGATCCTTCACCGAAGCCGAGCAGCGCCGCGCGATGGCGCGCACCGAAGCGCTGCGCGCAGCCACCTTCGCCAAGCGCTGGGCGGCGAAGGAGGCGTGCGCGAAGGCGCTCGGCACCGGTTTCGCGCGCGGTGTGTTCCATTCCTCGATGGGCGTGCGCAACCTGCCATCGGGGCAGCCGACCATGGAACTCACCGATGGTGCCGCGGTACGGCTGGCAGAACTGCTGCCGCCGGGCACACGGCCGCAGATCCTGCTGACCATCACCGACGAGCCGCCCTACGCGTTCGCGCAGGTGATGATCTCGGCGTTGCCGATCGCCGCCTGAACGCTCAACCGACATCCGATCAATCCTCATTGGTCGTGTCGTGAACCGCCCGATACCGTGCCGGGCATGGCAGACATCCTCGATATCGAGACCGACGTTGTGGTCGTCGGCGGCGGCATGGCCGCGCTGTGGGCGGCGGTGGCGTCGGCGCGGTCAGGGGCGGCCACCGTACTGGTGGACAAGGGTTTCGCCGGCACCAGCGGCGTGACCGCGGCTGGCGGACCGGGCCATTGGTGGGTGCCGCCGGACCCCGCCGCGCGCGAGGAGGCGGTCGAGCGTCGGCACGCGCGCAGTTTCGGCCTCGCCGATCGCGGCTGGATGGCGGCGAGTCTCGACACCACCTGGCGCGCCCTGCCCGAACTGGTCGGATTCTACCCGTTCGGCGACGAGCAGCCGGGCCGCGCGGCACTGCGCAGCCTGCGCGGGCCCGAATACATCCGCGCCCTGCGCCGCATGGCCGAAGGGCTCGGCGTGCGCATCCTTGACCACAGCCCCGCACTCGGTCTGCTGCTGCATCGCGACGGCTCGGTGGCGGGCGCGCAGGGGGTCCAGCGCATCAGCCGCCCCGGGCGGGTCTCGGGGCGTGACTGGCGGGCGCGCAGCGGCGCCGTTGTGCTCGCCACCGGCGGCTGTGCCTGGCTGTCCGGACTGATCGGCAGCGCCACCAATACCGGCGACGGGTATCTGATGGCCGCGGAGGCGGGGGCGCGGCTGTCGGGGATGGAGTTCTCGGTCTCCTATTCGGTGTCGCCGGCCTGGCACTCGACCCGTGTGCTGCTGTTCGCGTTCGCCCGCTATTTCGATGCGCACGGCCGCGAACTGAACCTGCCGCCGATGCTCTCGGGCGGCGATTTCATCGGCGCGCTGGCCGCCGAACTCGCCCGCGGGCCGGTGCTGGCACAGCTCGACCGCATGCCACCGGAGGTGCGCGCGGCCGTGCCGCAGGTGCAGCCGGCCTCGCTGCTGCCGTTTCGCCGGCGCGGCATCGACCCGTTCAACGACCGCTTCGAGGTCGCGCTGTTCGGCGAGGGCACCATTCGCGGCACCGGCGGCCTGCGTATCGCCGATGCCGCCTGCCGCACCGATGTCGTCGGGCTGTATGCGGCCGGCGACGCGGCGACGCGCGAGCTGATTGCCGGCGCGACCAGCGGCGGCGGGGCGCAGAACTCGGCCTGGGCCGTCACCTCAGGCCTTCGTGCCGGCGCCGGCGCGGCCGATCGTGCCCGGCGCACGGGTCGGCGGACGCGCGACCCGGTGCGCCCGGCGGCCTGCGAGACCGCGCCGGTCAGGGACGGGGCGAGTGCCGCGGAGGTGGTGCGTCTGGTGCAGCATCACATGTTGCCGACCGGGCTGAACCTGATCCGCAGCAAGGCGAGTCTGCTTGCGGCACGCGACGGGTTCGAGTCGGCGCAGGAGGGGCTGGCGCCACCGTCCGGACCCGATCCGCATGCCCGGATCGCTGCGCGGGAGGCGCGGTCGCTGCTGGCCACGGCGCGCTGGGCGACCCATGCCGCACTGGCGCGAACCGAGACGCGCGGCATGCACAGACGGGCCGACGCGCCCGCGACTGATCCGGCACAGGCGCGACGGCTGCTGGTCTGGGGAACGCGGTCGATCGGCTCCGCATTCGACGGCTCGACGCCCGATGCCGGGCGCGCTCGCGACCTGGAGGCGGTGGCATGATCGAGCTGGTTCTGGCGGAACGCTGCACGGGCTGCCTCATCTGCGTCGACGCCTGCCCGACGGCGGTGTTCGACGCAGATGAGGCGGGCCGCCCGGTGATCGCACGGCCGGAGGCGTGCCAGACCTGCCTGCTGTGCGAGCTGTACTGCCCCGAGGACGCGCTCTATGTCGGTCCGGACCGGGACCGACGCGATCCCGACGCCGCCCGTCTTGCGGTCGCGGAAGGGCGGGTGGGCGAGTTGCGACGCGACTCGGGCTGGGGTGAATGGGCCGGCGATCCGCGCTATGCCAGTCAGTACTGGCGCATGGACGAGCTGCTGTTCCACCCGGCGACTCAGTCGGCGCGTCCACCGGCCGGCTGAAACAGCACGATCGCCGCCGACAGCAGCGCGAACACAATCATCGCGACCGGCAGGGCGAACAGGTCGGCCAGGGTGAACGCCCACGAGGCGAGCGCGCTGGCGGCCGCCATGGTGGCGACCTGGGCGGCGTTCATCACCGCGGACGCCGTGCCGGCGATGCGTGGCAGCGGATCGAGCGCGGCATGGGCCGCGGTGGGTGCGATCAGCCCGTAGGCGAAGGTGGCGGCGATCATCGTCGGCATCAGCGTGCGCCAGTCGGGGGCGAGGACGAGCAGGGCGGCGGCGAGCAGCGGTGCGGCGATCGACAGGGCGAGGGCGGCGGCCAGCAGGCGGTGTGTGCCGATCCGGGCGGCCAGGCGCGGCGACAGCACCGCGCCGGTGACGATGCCGCAGGCGGCGAGGGCGAACAGCGCGGCATAGAGCGGCGGCGCGACATGCAGGCGCTCCATCAGCACCAGCGGCGACAGCGTGACCCAGGCGAACATCGAGGCGGCACTGGCGGCATAGACGCCGATCATCGCCAGCGAGCGCGGCGCGCGGATGAGTTCGGCGAGATCCGTGCGCAGATGCGGGCGGTCCGCCACCCGGTGGGTCTCGGCGAATCCCGCCATGCAGGCGGCGAGCAGCAGCAGCCCGGCCGCGGCCAGCGTCGCATAGGGGGCACGCCAGCCGCCGAGGGCCAGCAGGGCGGTGCCGAGACTGGGGGCGATGACGGGGGCGAGGTTGAGGCAGGCGGTGAGCGCCGACAGTCGCCGCTTGAGGGCGGCGTCATGCAGACGGTCGCGGGTCGCGGCCATCGCCAGCGTGGGACCCGCGCCCGCGCCCATGCCCTGAAGCAGGCGGCCGACCAGCAGGGCGTCGAACGAGCCGGCCAGCGTGCAGACCAGGCCGCCGAGGCTGTAGAGCACCAGCCCGGCCAGCAGCGGGCCGCGCCGCCCGCGCCGGTCGGACAGCGTGCCGAACACCAGCGGCGTGAGCGCGAAACCGGCCATGAACACCGCCAGCGTCAGTCCGCCACGCGCGGGGGCGACGCCCAGCGCGCGGGTCAGCGGGCCGAGCGCCGGCAGGCCGAGATCGATCGACAGCGGTGCCAGCGCGCAGAGTGCGGCGCTCAGGACGAGGAAGCCGCGCTCAGGCCGCACGGGCGGCACCCGGGGCCAGGCCGGCCAGCACCCCGGTCAGGGTGGTGGCGATGAGGTCGTGGGTGGCGGCGTCGGTGATGCGCGTGCCGTCGAGCTTGTGCTGCACCCCGGTGATGGCGATCTCGCGCATCGGCGGCAGCACGCACAGCATCGACGACAGCGTCTCGCGGAGCTGGTACTGCGCGCGCACGCCGCCGAGCGCACCCTCGGAGAGGGTGACGAACATCACCGTGCGGCCGATCGCGCAGGAACGGAAGGCGGGGCGCGACAGCCAGTCGAGCGTGTTCTTCAGCACGCCCGGAATGCCGTGATTGTATTCGGGCACCACCAGCAGCAGCAGGTCGGCATCGGCGACGATGCCGCGCGCGGTGGCGACGGGCTCGGGCGGAGCCGCGGTGTCGAGATCGACATCGTAGTGCGGAAGCGCGCCGGGATCGATCTCGGTGAAGCGGGCGCCGGCGGGAAGCATCTGTCGGATCGCTGCGAGCACGGCGCGCGAGTGCGAGCCCTGGCGCAGGCTGCCGGCGATACCGGCGACATGGAGGGTGGACGACATCGGGCGGTCCTTTCCAGCTATGGTGCCGGCAAGGTAGGGCGCTCGCTCTGGCCGTGCTTGCGAGGTTCGGTCAAACTCTTTCGCGAAATGGCCAAACCTCGCCCCGTCCCCAATCCGGTCGGCCGTCGCCTCCATCCGGCCGGAGTGCGGATCGATCGTCATGCCCATGACCGCGCGCAACTCACGCTGGTGCTGTCCGGCATCTCGCGTATCTCGGACGGGCAGGGCTGGTGGCTGGCGGCGCGCGACCGGGCGATCTGGGTGCCTCCGGGGCTTGCGCACGAGGCGCGCTACAGCGAGACGAGCGAGATCGTGGTGCTGGAGCTCGACGACATCGCCGAGCTGAGCGCCGTCGGCTGCTGTTGCATCGACACGACGGCGCTGATCCGCGAACTGGCCTGCGCCGGGCTCGAGGCGGATGCGGCGACGCGGCGGCTGAGCCTGCAGCTGCTGGGGCATCTGCTGTCGCGGCAGACGCCGGACCTGCATGCGGCGATCCGTCATGGCAGCGACCCGCGCCTGGTGCGGGCCACGGCGCTGCTGGTCGCGGAGCCGGGCCGGGAGGTGGGGCTGGCCGCGCTGGCGGCGATGGCGGGGACCTCGGCGCGCACGCTGAACAGGCTGTTCGTCGATCAGACCGGGCTGAGCTTCGGGCGCTGGCGGGCGCGGCTTCGGGTGCTGGTGGCGATCGAGCGCCTCGCAGAGGGCGAGAGTGTCACGTCGATCGCGTTCGATCTCGGCTATGGCGGCCCGGCGGCCTTCACCACCATGTTCACCCGCGCGACCGGGCTGTCGCCGGCGCGCTATCTCGCCGAGCGGCTGCGGCCGGCGGCGAGCCAGGCCACCAGCCCGGCCATGGCCAGCGCGGTGGCCGCGAGCGATGCGAAACCGCCGCGCAGCGATGTGGCGGCGATCACGGCCGAGACCAGCGGCGGTCCGAGCAGGAAGCCGCCATAGCCCCAGCTTGCGGCGCGCGCCAGCGCGCGGGCGGCTCCGGCCTCGCCCGCGGCACGTTCGCCGAGCTGGCCGGCGAGGCTGTAGGCGAGCGGCACCAGGGTGGCGAGGCCGATGCCGGTGAGCGCGAAGCCGGCCAGCGCCCAGACCGGCGTCGGGGCGGCGGCGACGGCGAGCAGGCCGACCATGGCGACCAGCGCGCCGCCGGCCATCAGCGGTGTGGCGCCGAAGCGTTCGCGCACGCGGTCGCCGGCGAGGCGCATCGCCACCATCGTGGCGCTGAAGGCCGCGTAGCCGAGCGGGCCGTCATCCGGTGGCGCGCCGAGCGCCTCGGTGGTGAAGATCCCGCCCCAGTCGCCGACCGCACCCTCGCAGATCATCGCCAGCGCGGTCAGCGCGCCGACCACGCCCAGCGCGGCGCCGGGCAGCGCGACCCGGTCGGGGGGCGGTGTCGAGGCGGCGGGCGTGGGGGCGGGGTTTGGCGCATCGGCGCGCCGGGCGCGCCAGGCGGCGAGGGTCATCGGCAGGGCGACCAGGACGGCCGCCGCCGCATACAGCCCGGCGAGATGGACACCGCGGGCGAGCAGCGTGCTTGCGACCAGCGCGCCGCCGAAACCACCGAGGCTGAAGCCGGCATGCAGGCGCGACATCACCGATCGTCCGGTGCTGCGCTCGATCCCGCTCGCCATCGCGTTCATCGCCACATCCATCGCGCCCATCGCCGCGCCGAGCAGGGCGGCGCAGGCGAGGAAGGCGCCGAAACGCCATCCCGATGCCAGCAGCAGCGGCAGGAAGGCGAGCGCGAAGCCGGCTCCGGCGGCGATCGCGCAAGCGCACGCGCCATGGTGGGCGACCACGCGGCCCATCCGGCTCATCGACACGATCGAGCCGGTGGCCACCGCCAGCAGAACCCCGCCCAGATGCAGCGCATCGAGCCCGAACGCCGTCTTGACCAGAGGCACAGAGCCGGCCCAGGCGCCGAAGCCCAGACCGAGAGCGATGAAGATCAGTGCCGTGGCGGCGAGCATGTGCGGAGACGTCCCCATTTCATTGACAGTGCGGTGCGCGATCGGCTTCATCCGCTTCCCGACCGGCGAGATGACGCGAAAGAGATGACAGTGGCCAATCCCGCGACCCCGACAGGCAGTCCTGCCGACGCTCCCGCCGCCGGCAAGCGCAAGGAGAGCTGGTCTGAATCGCTGCGCGTGCTGCTGATCTACGTGCTGTGCTTTCTCGGCATCCGGACCTTCCTGTTCGAGCCGTACAATATCCCGTCCGCCTCGATGGTGCCGACGCTCCAGGTGGGGGATTACCTGTTTGTCAACAAGTTCGCCTACGGCTATTCGCGCTTCTCGCTGCCGTTCTCGCCGGACCTGTTCGACGGGCGCATCTTCTTCTCTGCGCCGCATCGCGGCGATGTCGCGGTGTTCCGTTTTACCAAGGACACTTCGATCGACTACATCAAGCGCATCGTCGGCCTGCCGGGCGACACCATTCAGGTGCGCGAGGGCGAGCTCTATCTCAACGGCAAGCTGGTGCCGCGCAAGCCGATCGGCGACTACACCGGCATCGACGAGAACCGCAACCAGCTCCCGGGCAAGCTGTACGACGAGACGCTGCCGAGCCCGCGCGCGGGCGCACCGGACCATACGGTGACGCACCGGATCCTCAAGCTGACCGATCTGGGCGATGCCAACAACACGCCGGTCTATACCGTGCCGCAGGGCTATTTCTTCGCCATGGGCGACGACCGCGACGACAGCGCGGATTCGCGTTTCCAGGGCGATGCGCCGGAAGATCTCGGCTATGTGCCGATGCAGAACCTGGTCGGGCGGGCGACGATCCTGTTCTTCTCCTGGGATGCGGCGCATCCGTGGTACGAGTTCTGGTACTGGCCGGTCGAGGTGCGCTGGTCGCGTCTGCTGCACATGGTGCATTGAGCGCGCGATTGGCCGACGTCGCCCCCCTGCCATCGCCCGAGCAGCGCATCGCGACATTGCGCGAGGTGCTCGGGCATGAGTTCGCCCGCCCGGAACTCGCCCTGGAGGCGCTGACGCACCGCTCCGTCGCTACCCCGCGGCGCACGCATGGCCGTGCACCGCGGCCGGTGCGCGGCGCGGGGTCGAACGAGCGGCTGGAGTTCGTGGGCGACCGGGTGCTGGGGCTGCTGGTCGCGGAATGGCTGGCGGAACGCTATCCGGACGAGCAGGAGGGCAAGCTGGGGCCGCGCCATGCGCAGCTCGTCTCGCGCCCGGTGCTGGCGGGGATCGCGACCTCACTCGGCCTGCCGGAGCTGATCGCGATCGCCGCGCCCGAGGCGCGCTCGGGCGTGCATCGCACCGACAACGTGCTGGCCGATGCGCTGGAGGCGCTGCTGGGGGCGATGTTCTTCGATGCCGGGCTCGATCCGGCGCGCGCCTTCGTGCGGCGGGCCTGGGAGGGGGCGATGGAGGCGCAGGCGCGCCCGCCCAAGGACCCCAAGACCGGCCTGCAGGAGTTCCTGCTCGGCCGGGGGCAGAAGCTGCCGAGCTATACGCTGGTCTCGGCCGACGGGCCGTCGCACGCGCCGCATTTCCTGATCACCGCCCGGGGTGGCGGCAAGGAGGCGACCGGCGAGGGTCGCACCAAGCGCGCCGCCGAGACCCAGGCCGCAACCAACCTGCTCGCCCTGCTGGAAGCCCGATGACCGACGAGCCCTCCCTGCCCACGCGCTGCGGCTTCGTCGCCGTGCTCGGCGCGCCGAATGCCGGCAAGTCCACGCTGATGAACGCGCTCGCGGGGGCGAAGCTGTCGATCGTCAGCCCCAAGGCGCAGACGACGCGGTTCCGGGTGATGGGCATCCTGATGCACGACGTGGCGATCGGCGATCACACGGAGCGCGCGCAGATCCTGATGGTCGACACGCCCGGCATCTTCGCGCCCAAGCGCCGGCTGGACCGCGCGATGGTGCAGGCGGCCTGGACGGGAGCGGAGGATTCCGACCTCACCGTGCTGCTGGTCGATGCCAAGGCGGGGCTGAACGACCGCGTGCGCGAGATCGTCGCCACGCTGGCGCAGACGAAACGCCGCTGCTGGATGGTGCTCAACAAGACCGACCTGGTGGCGGGCCCGCTGCTGCTGCCGCTGATCGAGACGATCTCGTCGCTGGCCGATTTCGCCGAGGTGTTCATGGTCTCGGCCAGGACCGGCGACGGTCTGCCGCAACTGCTCGACGCGCTCGCCGCCGCGATCCCGCCGGGCCCGTACCTCTACCCCGAGGACGATCTCACCGACCTGCCCGACCGGCTGCTCGCTGCCGAGATCGTGCGCGAGCAGATCTTCCTCCAGACCCATGAGGAAGTGCCCTACGCCGCCCATGTGGAGACCGAGAGCTTCGCCGAGCGTCCCGACGGCTCGGTAAGGATCGACGCGACGATCTATGTCTCGCGCCCCAGCCACAAGGCGATCCTGATCGGCGAGGGGGGGGCGCGCATCCGCAGCATCGGCCAGAAGGCGCGCCTGGTGCTGGGTGGCCTGCTGGAGCGGCCGGTGCATCTGTTCCTCAATGTGAAGGAACGCGCCGGCTGGGACGAGAAGGGCGCGCATCTGCGTGCGCTGGGGCTCGACGATCCGGGGTGAGGGCGGTTACCGTTTCTGAATGAAAACGGTCTCGCTGGCCTGTCTCGCCCTCGTGCTCGGCCTCTGTACTGCGCGTGCTGCGCCGGCGGCGCGCTATGATCCGACGCCGCGGATCGGCATCCTGGTGCCGCGGCTTCCCGCAGATTATGGCCTGCTGTTCGACGCGCTGCGGCGTTCCGCGACGGTGTCGGACGGCGCGTTCGACTTTCGCACCGGCGATATCTCCGGGATCGCGGTGGTGCTGATCGTGCAGCCTGGGCCGGGCGAGGTGCTTCGTTCCATCGAGGCGACCGCGATGATGCACGATTTCAACATCCGGCTTCTCCTCTACCCGGGCACGTCGGGTGGCCACCTCCCCGCCGGGCAGATGGCGCCCGGCGACATCGTGCTGGGGGCCCGGAACGTCAATCACGGCAATTACTACCTGGCCCCCGACGGGCGAATGGAGGCCGGCACGTTCAAGGACCCCAGTTCGGGACGATCCTACACGGGCGCCTTCGACGCGGACCCGGCGCTGCTGCCGCTGCTGGCGTGTTCGGCCTCGCGGGTGGCGTCGCGGACGCGGCTGCCGGAGTTCGTGGCGCCGGTGCGCGCCGACAGGCATCCGCAGGTGTTTTATTACGGCATCCAGGGAACCTCCGAAATCTGGTCGGACAACTCCGACTACACGAACGCGACGATGCGCGTCTTTCACGAGATCGACGAGGACGGAGACTGGTACTCGAACCTGGCGGCAAACCTGATGAAGGTGCCGTTTCTCGAGGTGTCCGTCATATCGAACAGCATCTTCGCCTTCCCGTCGGCCTCGCACGGCACGCCCGAGCCGCCGGCCGGAGAGCCCGATTCGCACGTGATGGCGCAGCGACTGTCAAACAGGATCGTGCTCGACCTGATCGAACGGGAGGGGCCGAGGCTGCTGTCGGTCCAGTTTGAGCCGCAGGGCGCCGCCCCCCGCACTCCCCAGGCCTATTTCGACACCCCGCTGGAGCCGAGGCGTCTGCTGGACGGCTGCCCGCCCTGATGGATCAGGACAGGCCCGCGCTTGTCGCGTGCGCGTGCAGGCGATAGACACGCGCCCGACCATCCCCATCCTCAGGCAGCGAGCACCCGATGAGCGAGAAGCCGATCTACAAGCGCGTCCTGCTCAAGGTGTCGGGCGAGGCGCTGATGGGCAATCAGGGCTACGGGCTCGATCCGCAGATGGTGCAGCAGGTGGCCGACGACGTGGTCGCGGTGGCACGGGCCGGGGTGCAGGTGTCGCTGGTGATCGGCGGCGGCAACATCTTCCGCGGCATCTCGGCCGCAGCCCGCGGCATGGACCGCGCCCAGGGCGATTACGCCGGCATGCTGGCCACCGTGATCAATGCGCTGATGATGCAGAACGCGCTGGAGAAGGCGGGGCTGGCGACGCGGGTGATGTCGGCGATCGCGATGTCGAGCATCTGCGAGCCCTATATCCGGCGCCGGGCGATCCGGCACATGGAGAAGGGCCGCGTGGTGATCTTCGCCGCCGGCACCGGCAACCCGTTCTTCACCACCGATACCGCCGCCGCCCTGCGCGCCGCCGAGATGGAATGCGATGCCCTGCTCAAGGGCACGCAGGTCGATGGCGTGTATTCGGCCGATCCGCGCAAGGACCCGGGTGCCGCGCGCTATGACGAGCTCACCTATATGGATGTGCTGTCGCGTGATCTGGCGGTGATGGATGCCTCGGCGATCTCGCTGGCGCGCGAGAACAAGCTGCCGATCCTGGTGTTCAACATCCACGAGGCGGGCAATTTCGCCGATGTGCTGCGCGGCACCGGCCGGTTCACCCGGATCGTCGAGCGGTCGTGACCCGGCCGTCCGCCCCTTGACCTCGGCAGGGGCTGGCGCTAGGGCGGCGGCTATCTTCTGGGAGTATTCGTTCAGGTGTCCACCGACCTCGAAAGCCTCAAGCAGGATCTCACCCGCCGCATGGACGGCGCGCTGGAGACGCTGAAGCGCGAGTTCGCGGGCCTGCGTTCCGGCCGGGCGAGCCCTGCGCTGCTGGAGCCGGTGCGCGTCGAGGCCTACGGCTCGGAAGTGCCGCTCGCCCAGGTCGGCACCGTCGCGGTGCCCGAGAGCCGGATGCTGACCGTGCAGGTCTGGGACCGCACGCTGGTGGGGGCGGTCGAGCGCGCGATCCGCGATTCGGGACTCGGTCTCAACCCGGCCGCGGACGGGCAGATCGTGCGCGTGCCGATCCCCGCCCTGACCGGCGAGCGCCGCGTCGAGCTGTCGAAGGCGGCCGGGCGCTATGCGGAAGGGGCCAAGATCGCCGTGCGCGGCGTGCGCCGCGACGGGATGGACCAGATCCGCAAGAGCGAGATCGGCGAGGACGTGGTCAAGGACTGGTCCGACGAAGTGCAGAAACTGACCGATGCTTATGTGAAGCGGGTGGACGACGCGCTCGCGGAGAAGGATAAGGAAATCAAGCAGGTCTGACGGACCGCGGGTTTGACGGGTCTTTTGGCAGGTCTGAGGAGCGGTCAGCGGTCGATGGAAGGCGGGATTCGCGCGACGCTCGGCACCTCAGCGGGGCTGCTCCCACCCAGGGAAATGCCCGACGGCGTCGCTCCTGTGGAGGCGGCGCGGGCCGGCGCGGCCGCGGCCGGGCGCCCGCGTCATGTCGCGATCATCATGGACGGCAACGGGCGCTGGGCGAGCGCGCGCCGGCTGCCGCGTGCGGCAGGCCACCGGGCCGGGGTGAAGGCGGTGCGCCGGACCATCGAGGCGGCGATCACCTCGGGGGTGGAGTGGCTGACGCTGTATGCGTTCTCGTCGGAGAACTGGGGTCGGCCCGCCGAGGAGGTGGCCGATCTCACCGCGCTGCTGAAACACTATCTGCGTCATGAGACCGCGGAACTGCATCGCGAGGGGGTGCGGCTGCGCATCATCGGCGATCGCGACCGTTTCGGCCCGGACATCACCGCCGAGGCGGCCCGCGCGGAGCGGCTGACCGGGGCCAACACGCGGCTCAACCTGGTAGTGGCCCTGTCCTACGGGG
Source organism: Endobacter medicaginis (assembly GCF_014192375.1). Classification (GTDB taxonomy): domain Bacteria; phylum Pseudomonadota; class Alphaproteobacteria; order Acetobacterales; family Acetobacteraceae; genus Endobacter; species Endobacter medicaginis. The sequence goes on from NZ_JACHXV010000003.1 coordinate 291,398, forward strand.
CGCGGGCGGAGATCCTGGCCGCCGCGCGCCGGCTGGCGGCCGAGGCGGCCGCGGGCGGGGTCGATCCGGCCAGCCTGGGCGAGGCGGAGTTTGCTGCGAGATTGACCACGGCCGACATGCCCGACCCCGACCTGCTGATCCGCACCAGCGGCGAGCGGCGGCTGTCGAACTTCCTGCTGTGGCAGTCGGCCTATGCCGAACTGCTGTTCGTCGACACGCTGTGGCCGGATTTCGGCACGGCCGAATTCGAGGCGGCGCTGGCCGAGTTCGGCCGGCGCGAACGCCGGTTCGGTGGGCGCCCTGGCTGAGCCGGCCCTGACAGCATCGGGTGCGACGGCCTCGGGAAGCTGGCGCGACCTCAGGCTGCGACTGGTTTCGGCGGCGGTGGCGGGCTTGGTCGGGCTCGGCTGCCTGTGGCTCGGCGGCCCGATGTGGCTGCTGCTGGTGATCGGTGTCGCGGCGGGGCTGGCCTGGGAATGGGTCGGGCTGTGCGGACTGGAGCTGCGCGAGCCGCCTTCGGTGCTGTTTGGCGCCGGGATCGCGGTGGCGATCGGCGATTATCTGGTGCTCGATGACGGGCTCGGCGCGGCGATGGTGCCGGCCGTGCTGGCCGCGTCCCTGCTGGTCGCGCTCTATCGCACGCGCAGCGGTGTGGCCCTTGCGGCGGGATGCCTCGTCATCCCGCTGGCCGCCTTGTGTCTGGTGTGGCTGCGTCGGGGCGATGCCGCGCCCGTGCTGGTGGTGTTGCTGACCGTGTGGGCGTCGGACAGTGGCGCCTATCTGGTCGGGCGCAAGCTCGGCGGCCCGAAGCTGGCGCCGTCGATCTCACCGGGCAAGACGCGCAGCGGCGCCATGGGCGGGCTGGTCTGTGCGATGGCGGTCTGCGCGCTGGCCGCCGCCTGGCTGCATCCGACGCCGCTCACGCCCGGGCTGCATGCGGTGACGCGCCTGGTGATCGGCGTGTTGCTGGGCGGGCTGCTCGGGATCAGCGCGCAGCTCGGCGACCTGGCCGAGAGCTGGTTCAAGCGTCGTTCCGGGGTCAAGGATTCGGGCACCCTGCTGCCCGGCCATGGCGGTCTGCTCGACCGGCTCGACGGGCTGCTGGCGGCGCTGCCGGTGGCGGTGGTAGCCATTTTCCTGCTGGCGGCGATCAATCATCACCTTCATCCCCTCCCCCTGGCCGCCCCCGCGTCAACGGGTGGCACCGTGACGGACTCCCCTGCATGAGCACCCCCCGCACCGCCTGTATCCTCGGCAGCACCGGCAGTATTGGCTGTTCCACGGTCGATCTGATGTTGGCGCAGCGCGAGGCGTGGCAGGTGCGCACGCTGGTCGGCGGGCGCAATGCCGAGCGGCTGGCCGAGCAGGCGATCGCGCTCGGTGCGCGGCTGGCGGTGATCGCCGACACCGATGCGCACGACCTGCTGCGCGAGCGGCTCACCGGCACCGGGATCGAGACCGCGTGCGGGGCGCGGGCGGTGATCGAGGCAGCGGCGGAGCCGGCGGACTGGACGATGGCGGCGATCACCGGCGCGGTCGGGCTCGCGCCCACGCTGGCGGCGATCCGGCGCGGCCAGTCGGTCGCACTCGCCAACAAGGAGGCGCTGGTCTGTGCCGGTGACGTGATGCTGCGTGCGGTCGACGAGGCGCGCGCGACGCTGCTGCCGGTCGATTCCGAGCACAACGCGATCTTCCAGTCGATGGCGGACGGCAATCCGGTGGAGAAGATCGTGCTGACCGCCTCGGGCGGCCCGTTCCGCACCGCCTCGCGCGAGACGATGGCGCGCGCGCGGGTGGAGGATGCGCTCAAGCACCCGACCTGGACGATGGGGGCCAAGATCACCATCGATTCCGCCACCCTGTTCAACAAGGGGCTGGAGGTGATCGAGGCGGCGCGGCTGTTCGGCATGGACGAGAGCCGCATCGGCGTGGTGGTGCATCCGCAATCGGTGGTGCATGGCTTCGTGCAGTATGCCGATGGCTCGGTGATCGCGCAGATGGGTGCGCCCGACATGCGCATCCCGATCGCGCACTGCATGGCCTGGCCGGGACGCATCGCGACGTCCAGCCGGCGGCTGGACCTGGCCGAGATCGGCCGGCTCGAGTTCGAATCGCCCGACGACCTGCGCTTCCCCGCACTGCGGCTGGCGCGCGAATCGCTGCGTGCCGGGGGGGCTGCCTCGGCGATCCTGAGCGCGGCCAACGAGGTGGCGGTGGAGGCGTTCCTGGAGCGCCGGATCGGCTTTCTCGACATCGCCGAGATCGTCGAGGCGGCCATGGAACGGCTCGGCGCGCCGCCCGCGGACACGCTCGAGGCGGTCAATCACTGGGATACCGAGGCGCGTCGCGTCGCGGGCGAGGAGCGCGACCGTCGCGAGACCCGGCGCGCGGGTGTGGCGGTGGCATCATGATCGACCATCTCGTCGAGACCCTGCGCACGCCGCTGGCCTTCGTGGTCGTGCTCGGCGTGCTGGTGTTCATCCACGAGATGGGCCACTACCTCGCCGCCCGCCTGGTCGGCGTGCATGTCGATGTGTTCTCGATCGGGTTCGGGCCGGTGCTGCGGCGCTGGCATGACCGGGTCGGCACCGAGTGGCGGCTATGCGCGCTGCCGCTGGGCGGCTACGTCAAGCCGCACGGGTTCGAGGAGCCCGACGAATCCGATGTCGAGTCCCGGGCCGGGCTGCGACCCGGCCAGACGTTCCACGACAAGCCGGTCTGGGCTCGTGCGGTGGTGATCCTGGCCGGTCCGGCGTTCAATTTTGCTTTCGCTGTGTTGCTGTTCTCGGCGCTTTACATGGCGGCCGGCAAGCCGGTGTCGTCGACGCGGGTCGAGAGTGTCACCGCCGACAGCGCCGCGGCGTCGGCCGGGATCCTGCCCGGCGACCGGCTGCGCAGCATCGGCGGCGTGCGGGTGGACGATTTCGACGACATCATGGCGCAGGTCGCGCCCGCGCCGGGGCGGCATACGCAGGTGGTGCTGGAGCGCGACGGGCACACGCTGAGCGTGCCGGTGACGATCGGTCGGGCGGTGAGCGACGGCACGCCGATCGGTCGGCTGGGCATCGGCGGGGTGGTCGAGCCGGGTCCGCGTCTGGGGCCGCTGGCGGCGGTGAGTGCTGCCTGCGGCGAGACCTGGACGGTGTCGGTGCAGACGCTGCGGGCGCTGTGGCAGATGGTGACCGGCTATGCGAGCCCGAGGGCGTTGCAGGGACCGCTGGGCATCGCGCGGCTGTCGGGGCAGGTGGCGAAGCTCGGTGTGGCCTCGGTGCTGTCGTTCATGGCGCTGCTGTCGATCAATCTGGGACTGATCAACCTGTTTCCGGTGCCGGTTCTCGATGGCGGGCGACTGGTGTTCTATGCCATCGAGGCGGTGCGCGGGCGGGCCCTGCCGCGGGCGGCGCGCGAGGCGTCGCTGGGGGTCGGCATGCTGCTGATCGGAGCGCTGTTCGTGTTCTCGACGGTCAACGACCTGACCAATATCGGGTTGTTCCGCTGGCTGGCGCACAGCGCGGGCTGAGAGCAGGGCCGCGCGCCCCGCGAGGGTCGCCTTGCCTTGGTCGGGGATTATCGGCTAGTGCCCGCACGAGGGCGGTTTCGGGCAAGTGTGGTCCGGTTCCGCCAAGCCGCTCACGAACCGCAGGGTCGGGGCCGGCGGCGTGTCTACGGGGGGATCGGCTGCTTGTTCGGTAAACGCTTCGCATTGCTGGCCTCGGTCTGCCTCGTGCCGCTGGCGCAGGGCTTCACGCCGGAGGCTCGTTCCGCCACCCGCCATGCCCATGCCGCCGCCCATGCGGCGAACGCGGCGGCGATCTCGTCGGAGGGCCGGATCTCGGCGATCGAGGTGCGCGGCAACGAGCGCATCGAGAACTCCACCATCCTGTCCTATCTGCTGGTGCAGCCGGGCGATCCGTTCGACCGCGCGCAACTCGATCGCAGCCTCAAGACGCTCTATGCGACCGGCCTGTTCCATGACGTGAAGCTCGGCCGCGAGGGCGACACGCTGATCGTGCAGGTGACCGAGAACCCGATCGTCAACCGCATCGTGTTCGAGGGCAATTCGGCGATCAAGGACGAGGATCTGGTCAAGGTTCTCACCCTGCGCTCGCGCGCGGTCTACACGCCCGACATGGCGCAGGCCGACCGGCAGAAGATCATCTCGCAATACGCCGAGAAGGGCCGCTACGCGGTGACGGTGACGCCGCAGATCATCCGCCTCGCCCATAACCGCGTCGACGTGGTGTTCAAGATCAACGAAGGCTCGATCACGCTGATCCAGAAGATCGCCTTCGTCGGCAACCATGCCTTCTCCGAGAGCCGCCTGCGCGGCGTGGTCAGCTCGCGGCAGACCGCCTGGTGGCGGTTCTTCTCCAGCTCGGACGAATACAACCCCGATCGCGTCCAGTATGACCGCGAACTGCTGCGCCGGTTCTACCTGCGCAACGGCTATATCGACTTCAACGTGATCGACGCCACCGGCGAGATGTCGCCGGATCGCAAGTCGTTCTACATCACCTATACATTGTCGGAAGGCGAGCGTTACAAGATCGCCAAGGTCGAGGTGCAGTCCTCGCTCAACCATGTCACGCCCGACAGCCTCAAGGGGCGGATCGACGTGCTGGCCCATACCTGGTACGACGGCGACGACATCCAGCGCAACGCCGACAACCTGCAGAACTACCTGCAATCGACCGGCTATCCGTTCGCCGTGGTGCGCCCCGAGATCGCCCGCAACCAGACCAAACACACCGTCGATCTGGTGTTCGACGTCTCCGAAGGCCCGCGCGTCTATGTCGAGCGCCTCGAGATCAGCGGCAACACCCGCACCGAGGATCACGTGATCCGGCGGATGTTCGACTTCGCCGAGGGCGATCCGTTCACGCCGGTGGCGCAGCGCCGCTCGAAGCAGCTGCTCCAGGACATGGGCTATTTCTCGTCGGTCAATGTCGACACCCAGCCCGGTTCCGCACCCGACCGTGTGGTGGTCAACACCACGGTGGCGGAGAAGGCGACCGGCGAACTGTCGCTCGGCGGCGGTTACTCCACCGACGTCGGCGTGCTCGGCAATGCCGGCGTGCGCCAGCGCAACCTGCTCGGCACCGGCATCGACGCCAACCTCCAGGGGCAGGTCGCCTACTACCAGAAGCAGGTGAATTTCTCGGTCACCGACCCGTATTTCCTCGGCCGCAACATGGTCGCGGGCTTCGACCTGTACTACATGGACGACAACAACAACCAGATCGCCAGCTATTACGAGACCAAGTATGGCGGCACGCTGCGCTGGGGCTATTCGTTCAACCGCTACCTGTCGCAGAGCTGGAACTACTCGCTGGTCAACCGCTCGGTGAGCGGCATCGGCACCTACACCTCGCTCTACATCCAGGACCAGACCGGCCACTCGCTGCTGTCGCAGATCGGCACCACGCTGGCCTGGGACCATCGCGACAGCGCGCTGGCCCCCCACAAGGGCTATATCGTGCGCCCGGCGATCGACTTCGCCGGCATCGGCGGCAACGAGAAATACCTGCGCTACAAGCTCGATGCGCAGTATTTCATCCCGCTCGACAAGTTCACCGGCGATCACGCCTGGACGATCAAGCTGTCGGCCGGCGTGGGCTATCTCCAGGACTGGGGTGGCGGACGCCGCGACGTGATCGACAATTTCTATCTCGGCGGCGACAACCTGCGCGGCTTCCTCGACGGCGGCGTCGGCCCGCACTCGCAGGCGATGCAGTCGCCCTACAACAACTACGCCGACGCGCTAGGCGGCCGGTTCATCTACACCCAGTCCACACAGCTGCAGTTCCCGCTGCCGGTGGGGCCGGATGTCGGGCTGTCGGGCCGGTATTTCGTCGATGTCGGTGGTCTGGGCGATCCGCGCTACTCGAAGAACCACACCGCCGATCCGTCCAACCCGGCGACCTACCAGCCGATCCTGGGCGACAACCTCAAGCCGCGCGTCTCCACGGGCGTGGGCATCTCGTGGGACAGCCCGTTCGGCCTGATCAACGTCGACCTCGGTATCCCGATCGTCAAGCAGCGCCAGGATCAGACCCGCGTGTTCCGGTTCGGCTTCGGATCGAGCTTCAACTAGTGTCCTGCCCCGGGAATTCGCTCGCGACGTCCCGGGACAAGCAGGCCACGACCTGAAATGGGCCGCCCCGCCGGTCCTCAAATCGCCAAAATCGGCGGGCAGGACATCGGATCCTCCCGCCTACGTCCAGTGTTGAGGTCATGATGTCCCGTCTCGTCTCCGCTGCCGGCGTGCTCGCCGCAGCCCTGTCGTTGCAGCCGCTGGCGGCCCACGCCCAGGCGCAGTCCGGCAAGGGCTGGTTCGTGCCGCAGGCCGCAGCCCCGCAGGGTGACGCGCCGCATTCGGTGGTGCGCCGCGCTGCCCCCGCGCCGCGTCCCGCCCCGGTGCAGCAGCCCGCCGATGACGACCAGCAGGCGGCGAGCAATGGCGCGCCGCCCGTGCTGCCGCTGCCCCCCGTGCCGAGCGTGCCCGAGCAGCCCAAAGCCTCGGCCCCGCCCTCGGCGGTGATCGGCGTGCTCTCGGTGCCCGACGTGATGGCGAATTCGACCGCCGCGCAGGAAATCGAGAAGACGCTGGGCGCACGCCGCGACGCGCTCCAGGCCGATGCCCAGAAGGAGCAGGCGAGCTGGCGCGAGGTCCAGCAGCAGATCCAGTCCGGCAAGGGGCTCACCCAGGAGCAGGCGCAGGCCAAGCTGCGCGCGCTGCAGGAGCGGGTGGCACGCGCGCAGCGCGACTTCCGCGAGCGCAACCGCATCATCCAGGAAGCGGCCCAGGTCGCCCTCGGCCAGGTCGAGCGCACGCTGGTGCAGGTCATCAAGCAGGTGGCGGCGGCGCACGGCATGAACCTGGTGCTGCATCGTGAGCAGGTCGCGCTCAGCATGCCGGCCCTCGATGTCACGCAGAGCGTGGCCGACGTGCTGAACAAGTCGCTGCCGCGCGTGTTCATCCCGGCCGATGGCGAGGACCCCGAGAAGCTCGCCAAGTCGGGCAAGTTCCCGACCACCGCCGATGCGCCGGCCAATGCGACGCCTGCGCCGCAGGCGGTCTCCGCGCCGAAGTAGGGCGCCATGTCCGGCCAGGGGCTGGGGGCAGCGCGGTTCTTCCGCCGCGCCGGTCCGTTCCGGTTGAGCGAACTCGCGGAGCTGGCCGGGTGCGAGCTGCGCGCGCCTCAGGGGGCGGGCGAGCGTATGTTCAGCGGCGTCGCCCCGTTGCAGGCGGCGGGCGCGCAGGAGCTGAGCTTCCTCGACAACCGCCGCTACCTGCCGGTGCTCGACGCCACCCGGGCCGGCGCGGTGATCTGCGCGCCGGCCTTCGCCGGCCGGGTGCCGCAGGGATGTGCGGCGCTGGTGACGCGCGCGCCCTATGTGGCCTGGGCGAGGATCGCGGCCCATTTCCATCCCGCGCCTGCCGTGCGGCCCGGCGTACACCCCAGCGCGGTGATCGACGAGGGCGCCCAGGTCGATCCGCAGGCGGAGATCGGCGCGTTCGTGCAGGTCGGCGCGGGTGCGGTGATCGGCGCCGGGACGCGGATCGCCTCGCATGCGGCGATCGGGCCGGGGGTGGTGATCGGTGCGTGCTGCCGGATCGGCCAGCATGTCTCGCTCAGCCATGCGCGGCTGGGGGATCGGGTGACGCTGCATCCCGGGGCGCGGATCGGCCAGGAGGGCTTCGGCTTCGCGCTGACGGAAAGCGGATTCCTCACCGTGCCGCAGCTCGGGCAGGTGGTGATCGGCGATGATGTCGAGATCGGCGCCAACAGCACCATCGATCGGGGGTCCGCCACGGACACGGTGATCGGCGCGGGGTCGCGGCTCGACAATCTGGTGCAGATCGGGCACAACGTGCGCCTTGGCAGGTGCTGCATCGTGGTTGCGCAGGCCGGCATTTCCGGCTCGACGGAGCTGGAGGATTTCGTGACGGTCGCCGCCCAGGCGGGTCTGATCGGCCATATCCGGATCGGTGCGAAGGCCCGGATCGGGGCGCAGGCAGGGGTGATGTCGGATGTCGCGTCCGGTGCGGACGTGATCGGCAGCCCGGCGATGCCGTTTCGCGAATTCTTCCGCAATGTCGCGGTGCTCAGGCGGCTCGCCCGGCGCCCGGAGGCGTCAGCCGACGGGCCCGCGGACTAGGCGCGCGCAGTGAAGATCGAATTCGGGTCAGCAGGATGAGGGACGAGGCGGTGACGGTGGCGGAAGTGGCGGCGGATCAGCAGACGGCCACGCGGATCGACCAGATCGACGTCAACGAGATCATGGCCGCGATCCCGCATCGTTTTCCGATGCTGATGATCGACCGCATGGTCGAGATCGAGCTCGGCCAGCAGGCGACGGGGATCAAGAACGTCACCGTCAACGAGCCGTTCTTCCAGGGCCATTTTCCGCAGCGGCCGGTGATGCCCGGCGTGCTGATCATCGAGGCGATGGCGCAGACCGCAGCGACGCTGGTTGTGCTCACGCTCGGCGAGTCGGCACGCGGCAAGCTGGTCTACTTCATGACCATCGAGGACGCGAAGTTCCGCCGACCCGTCGGCCCGGGCGACCAGCTCCGCATCCATGTCGACAAGCAGCGGCAGCGCAACACGGTGTGGAAGTTCCGCGGCGTGGCGCGCGTCGATGGCGTGTCGGTCGCGGAGGCGACGTTCTCCGCGATGATCATGAGCTGACGCGAAGGCGCGTATCGATGATGAGCCAGACGATCAGTCCGGTCGTGACGCAGGCGGTGGTCATCCACCCATCCGCCATCGTCGATCCGCGCGCGCGTCTGGGCGCAGGCGTGCAGGTCGGGCCGTGGTGTCAGGTCGGGCCGGACGTGACACTCGGCGACGGGGTGCGGCTGGTCAGCCATGTGGTGGTCGATGGCCGGACCACGATCGGTGCGGGCACGGTGGTCTGGCCGTTCACCACCATCGGGCTGGCGCCTCAGGACCTCAAATATGCCGGCGAACCGACCGCCTGCGAGATCGGCGCGCGCTGCACGATCCGCGAGAACGTCACCATCCATCGCGGCACGGTGGGCGGCGGCGGGCTGACGCGGATCGGCGACGACTGCCTGCTGATGGCCGTCGCCCATGTCGCGCATGACTGCCTGATCGGGGATCGGGTCATCATCGTCAACAACGTGGTGCTCGGTGGCCATGTGCAGATCGGCGACCATGCCCGGATCATGGGCTCGTCGGCGGTGCATCAGTTCGTGCGCATCGGCCGGGCGGCGATGGTCGGCGGGGTGTGCGGCGTCGAGGCGGACGTGATCCCCTATGGCAGCGTGATCGGCAACCGCGCTCGGCTGGTCGGGCTGCACTGGATCTGGCTGCGTCGCAACGGCGTTTCCGCCCCCGAGATCCGGCGGCTGCGCCAGGCGTTCCGTACGCTGTATCCGCGCGGCTCCGAAGAGGGCGGCGTGTTCACCGAACGGCTGGCCGCGATGCGGGCCGAATATGGTGCCGATCCGCGGGTGGCGGAGATCCTGGCCTTCATCGATGCGCCGTCGAGGCGCGGCCTGGTGCGTCCGGCGCAGGTGCATGCCGAGGACGAGGCCGACGGGGTCTGAGGTGTCGGACGCCGGACCGCTGGGAATCCTCGCCGGCGGCGGGCCGTTGCCGGGACGGGTGGCGGAGGCCGCGATCGCGCAGGGCCGGTCGGTGTTCATCGTCGGTTTCGAGGATTTTGCCGAAGCGGCGGTGATCGGCTGCTACCCGCACCGCTTCATCCGGCTGGCCGCGGCCGGCGCGATCCTGTCCGAACTGCGCGCCCAGGGCTGCCGCGAGATCGTGCTGATCGGGCCGGTGCGGCGCCCCTCCCTGCGCGACCTGCGTCCTGATGCGGAAGGCGCGCGGATTCTCGCCCGGATCGGGCGGGCGTTGTTCTCGGGCGATGACGGGCTGTTGGCCGCCCTGGTCCGGGTGTTTGGCGAGGAGGGCTTCGTGGTGCGTGGCGCCGACGCGTTCCTCCGCGACCGGCTGGGCGGGATCGGCGCGCAGGGGCGGGTGACGCCGGATGCGCTGGCGCTGGACGACATCACATACGGCGCGCGGGTGGTGCGCGCGCTGGGCGAGCTCGATATCGGCCAGGGCTGCGTGGTGCAGTCCGGCATCGTGCTGGCGGTCGAGGCGCTGGAGGGGACCGACCGGATGCTGGAACGCGCCGCCTCGCTGCGCCAGCCCGGCCCGGGCGGGGTGCTGGTGAAACTGTGCAAGCCCGGTCAGGAGCGACGCGCCGACATGCCGACGCTCGGGCCGCGCAGCGTGGTGCATGCGTCCGGGGCGGGACTGCGGGGCATCGCCTACGAGGCGGGCGGGACGCTGTTCACCGATCCGGCGGCGATGGTGGACGAGGCCGACCGGGCGGGGTTGTTTCTGTACGGAATCGGTCCACCGTCCGGAAGCTGATGCCCATGGTCGGGCGTTGCAGGGGCAGAAGAACAACCCAAGAGGAGCAAGCCGCGTGGCGAGCTATCTGCACACCATGGTCCGGGTCGCCAATCTCGAGCGCAGCCTGGCGTTCTACAGCCTGCTCGGCATGAAGGAGCTGCGCCGGCGCGAGGTGCCGGACGGCAAATACACGCTCGTCTTCATCGGCTACGGCAGCAATGCCGAGGGGCAGGCGGAGATCGAGCTGACCTACAACTGGGGCCATGACGACAATTACGAGGTCGGCACCGGGTTCGGGCATTTCGCCGTCGGCATGCCGGATATCGCATCCGCCGTGGAGCGGGTGCGCGCAGGCGGCGGCAAGGTGACCCGCGAGGCCGGACCCGTGAAGTTCGGCACCACGGTGATCGCCTTCGTCGAGGACCCGGACGGCTACAAGATCGAGCTGATCGAGCGCGGCTGAGCGATGGCCGAGGCACCGCGCCCGCGCTGGCGGCTGGGGGACCTGCTTCCCGGCGGTGCGCTGGGCTCGGTGCTGGGCGACAGCCTCGGGCGGCGGCGGGTGCGGATCGGGCTGACGGGCCTCGCACGGGCCGGCAAGACCGCGTTCCTGACGTCGGTGGCGGCGAACCTGTTGGCGCTGTCCCGCGGACGCGGCGAGGCGTTGCCGGCGCTGTCCGCGCGGCTCGGCGGGGTGCCACTGATCCGGCCGAGCGATGCGGGGGCGGAGAGCCTGCCGCGCTTCGACCTCGCCACCCATCTGGCGGCGCTCGCTGCCGATCCGCCGCATTGGCCGCCGCGCACCGACACCACGGCGTTGCTTGCGCTCGACGTCGATCTGCCGGCGCGCGTGTCCGGGCTGCCGCCGCGCCGGTTGCGGCTGGAATTCCTCGACTATCCGGGTGAGTGGCTGCTCGACCTGCCGCTGTTGGGGGTGGAGTTCGGCGTCTGGTCGGCAGGCGTGCTGGCGCGGCTGCGCGATCCGGCGCTGGCCGGGCTGGCGACGCCGTTTCTCGCTTTCTGCGACGCGATGGATGCGAAGGCGGCCGCGGACGAGACCCTCGCCCGGGCCGGGCATGAGCTCTACGTCACCCTGCTGAAGGCGATGCGCGACCGGCTGGGGCTGAGCTTGCTGCAACCTGGGCGGTTCCTGATGCCGCCGCCAGGGGCATTGCCGCCGTGGATGGTGTTCTTCCCGATGGTGGGGCGCGGCGGGCTGGCGCGGCTGCTCGGCGAGCGGTTCGACGCCTATCGCGGCGCGATCGCCGCCGATCTCACCCGGCCGCTGTTCGCGTCGATCGACCGGCTGGTGGTGCTGGCCGATCTGCTCACGCCGCTGCACCTGGGAGCGGCCTCGTTCGCCGATGCGCAGGGCGCGCTGGCGGCGGCGACGCGGGCGCTGCGCTGGCGACAGGGCTGGTCGAGCCTTCTGGGCGCCGAGGGCTGGGCGCGGCTGGCGGCTGGTCTGGGGCCGGCGCTGTCGGAAGCGTTCGCAGGGCGCAATCTTTCCGCCCTGGCGTCGGGCGCGGGGCCGGCGGGCGGGATCGGCCGGGTGGCCTGGGCGGCGACGAAGGCCGACCATGTCGCCCGCGCGCAGCGTGGCAATCTCGCCGCCCTCATCGGCCGGCTGACCGAGTCGGGACATTCGACCGGCGCACGCATCACCGAGGCGCATTTCGCCATCGCCTCGATCCGCTGCACCGAGGATTTCGTCTGGTCGCTCGACGGGCGGCCGGTCTCGGCGGTGCGCGGGCGCCTGCTGGGCGAAGACACCCTGACCCGGTCCTACCCGGGCGAGGTGCCCGACATGCCGCCGGATGCGGCGTTCTTCACCCATCCATTCCTCAGCATCCCACATTTCGAGCCGATCCGGCCGCCCGGCGGCGGCCGCGACGGGGTGCCGCAGATCGGGCTCGACGGACTGCTCGCATTCCTGCTGGAGGACCTGCTGTGAGTGACTCGTCCTCGCGGATCGCGCCCCGGATCGAGACCGAGTCGCGGCGCGCCGACCGTCTCGTGGCGTCGGCAGCGGTCGATGCCGAGCTCGAAGCGCTGCCGACGGAGGTCTTGCGCCCGGGCGGGCGGGTGACGACGCTGGGGCTGGCGATCGGCGGTGTGGCTGTGCTGATCCTCGGGCTCGGTGCGCTGGAGGTGGGTAACTTCGTTGCCGACGAGTTCCGTCGCGCCGTCTGGCTCGGCTGGCTGACGTTGGTGATTGCGGTATCGGGCTTCGGGCTGATCCTGGCGGCGATCGGCCATGAACTGCGCGGGCTGGCCTCGCTGGAGGCGGTCGATAGGCTGCGGGCCGAGCTCAATGGCAAGGATGCGGTCGCGCGCCATCGTGCGGCGCGGCGCTGGGTGTCGATGCTGCCGGCGGCGGTGGGCGAGCGACAGGCGCTGCTGCCGGCGCTGGACGCCGTCAATGATCCCGATGCGCTGCTGGCGCTGCTGGTGCAGGGGCCGGGGCGGCGGCTGCGGGTGGAGGTTGACGCGCTGTCGCGCCGCGCCGCGCTTCAGGTCGCGGCGACCCTGGCGGCAACGCCATCGGCCGGCCTGGCCGGGCTGGTCATCGCCTGGCGCGGTATCAGGCTGTTGCGCCAGATCGCGGCCCTGCACGGCCTGCGGCCGGGCCTGCTGGCGACGATGGGGCTGATCCGGCGCACGGTGTTCGCCGCAGGGGCGGTGGCGGCCGGCGAGGCGGTCGCCAACGCCGCTGCGCATGCCTTGCTGAGCAATCCGCTGCTCGGGCGGCTGGCCGGCGAGATGGCGGGGGCGGGGATCGCGGCGCGGCGGATGATCGTGATGGGACGCGCCGCAGCGGCGGCCTCGACGCCGCTCGCAGTGGCCACTCTCTCGCGCGACGAGCCACCGACCGGCACCGAAAAATGATGTTTTCGTCAGACGAGGTGTTATGATTGCGTTTCCGAATGGATATGTGCAAACTCGGACAAAATTTGAGACGACACATGATCCGTGGTGCGGAACGGTGTGAGCCGGAGCCGCCCAGGCCTGAGAGCGTGAGCGATGCGACGAAAGCGTACTGCCGGGTTGTCACCGGAAGCGACCGAGCCGGGTGAATCGCATGCTTCGGCAATGGCGGGCCGTTCGGAGATTTTGCTCGCTGGTCCGCGCATGGACGCCCGTTGCGGTGGCGATGGTCGCCAGAGCAGTGATCGCGAGGCCGATATCGGCATGCGTATCCGCACGCTGCGCCGCGCGCGCGGCTGGACGCAGGAACGTCTGGCGGAAATCTGCGGTGTGACCCGCAGTGCGATCGCGCAATGGGAATCGGGGCGTGCCGGCCAGCAGGCGCACAATCTCGCAGCGCTCGCCGATGCGCTGTCGGTCAGCATCGACACGCTGCGCTATGGCGGACGGCTGGTCAACGATCCGCAGCTCGGTGACGACGAACGCAGCCTGCTGTCGATGTTCCGGCATTGCTCGGACCAGCAGAAGGACTGCCTGATGACGGTCGCGCGGACGTTGACCGGGGTGCGGCCGGAGATTGCCCTGGCCCAGCTCGGCCTGATCGTCGCTCCGGCGAGTGGTCACCGCACGCAGATTGGCAATGGCCTGCCGCTCGGCAGCCCGATCGAGGTCGACTGCCGACCGATTGTCTGAATCGCGCATCCCGCCACCGCGTCGCGCGTTGAGTGTGCGAATCCTGGCGGGAGAGAATGGCTGATGACGGGCACCGCGACATCGAGCGGCACGCAGCTTGCCGAGCTGCATCTCGGACCTGCGGCACTCGGTGAGCTCGAATCCGCGATGAGCGCTCTCGAGAGCGGCAAGGGTGTGTTGGTGCGGGTGGCCGATCTGATGGGCGGCGCGGTCGGGCAGGCGACCCGGCTGGGTCTGCGTCGGCTCGGACTGCCGGCCGGTCTCCAGGACAAGATCCGTGGCCTGTCGGAAAGCGCGCTGGCACGGGCATTCGATATCGCCATTCTCGGCCTGCGCGGTGGCGGGGCGTCGAACGGGCGGGCGATCCGGGCGGGGGTGATCGCCTCCGGCGCGATCGGCGGTTTTGCCGGATTCTCCGGCATCGCGCCCGATCTGGGCTTCACCACCCTGACCATCATGCGTGAGATCGGTCGTATCGCGATCGAGCAGGGGGAGGATCTCTCGACGGAGGATGCGCGTCGCGCCTGCCTCGAGGTCTTCGCGCTACGCAGTTTCCACCCGCGTTCCGACGAAAGCGAGATCGGCTATTTCTCTGCGAGGCTGCTGATGCGGGGACGGCCGATCGTGCTGCTGATGTCGGAGGTGGCGTCGCGCTACGGCCTGGCGGTGTCGCAGAAGGTCGCAACGCAGATGGTGCCGGTGGCCGGTGCGATCTGCGGCGCCTCGCTCAATGCGGCCTTTCTTGCGCATTATCAGTCGCTGGCGCGGGCGCATTTCACCATCCGGCGACTCGAGCGGCGCTATGGGCCGGAGGTCCGCATGGCGGCAGAGCGGATCAGGCTATCCCTGCACGGTCAGGCTGCGGAAACATAGGGCGAGACAACGCGGGTCCTGGCCTCCGAACTGTGACGGCGAAGCGGCATCGGGGTGCAGGAACTCGATCAGCACGTGACCGTCCCTCGCTGCGGCGGCGAGTGTCTCGCCAGGAAGGTCGATGCTGGCGCTCAGCTCGCCGGTAAGATCGAATGCGGCCAGCGTGCGCTGATGGCAGACCACAGCCAGCCGTTGCCGCTCGTGACGCGTGGCGACGAGAAAAGGGTGGGCCTGGATACGCAGGGACCAGTTGCGTCCTGCCGGCGGCACCGGCAGGCGTAACGTACTGCGCGCGCCCATACTCCAGCGCTGCGTGGGCTCCGGCGCGCTCCAGCCGTCGATGCAGAAATGATGCGCGTTGCCCTCGATGCCGAACTCGACCTTGATGGCATAGCTTGCCGGGCGACTCAGCCCGCCCGCGGCGTAGAGTTCGGCGAGACCATCGGTGCCGCCATCCTGTGGCAGGCGGACGATGTCGAGGCGGTCGGGTGCGGCCGGATAGGCGATCTGTGTTTCCGAGGTCTGGCAGACGACCAGATCGGGTGTCTCGAATTCGACGAGGTCGGTCAGCAGCCGGCTGCTCTGCACCGCCACCAGCCTGGAGAAGTGCTCGGCGATGAAGGGCAGCAGGGAGAAGCTGTGGGAATCGCCGAACCAGACCGCCTTCGGCAGGCCTGTATCGGCCTGCTCATAGACGTCGATCCGGCCCGCCTGCAGACGTGCGCCAGCAATCTTGGCCGCCTGCGGGCGGGTGATTCGCAGATGGTCGACGGGTTCGTCGGTCTCGTCGTCGAGGCGGATGCCGAGATCGCCGACCAAGCGACTTTCCGATCGGGTCAGGGCCGATGGTGACAGCGGCGCACCGTGAAAGGCCTCCGGGCAGTGGTCGATCAGGGCGCGGTAGCAGGCATAGGCGCCTGCATCGGTCATGTGCTGGTCGGTGAGGTGGAAGGTCTGCTCGAAGCGGCTCGTCGCGCGCAGGGCCTCGAGAGGATAGATGAGCCCGGACCCGCCCTCGCCGCAGGATGCCCTGGCCAGCCGCAGGA
This sequence comes from Endobacter medicaginis, assembly GCF_014192375.1. Classification (GTDB taxonomy): domain Bacteria; phylum Pseudomonadota; class Alphaproteobacteria; order Acetobacterales; family Acetobacteraceae; genus Endobacter; species Endobacter medicaginis. Next base: position 307,338 of record NZ_JACHXV010000003.1, read on the forward strand.
CCGGTCGCCCGGGGTTGGGCCGCCGTTCACCGGGCAGGCGTTCCGGATAGACGGCGTGGCGTTCAGGCACGACCAGCGTGAGGAAACGCGCGCCGAGGGCGGCGCAGAAGGTCTGGCGGGCGTTCAGCAGCGAGATCCAGCGCGCCTGCTGGGAGGCGGGGAAGGGCATGTCGCCGCACACCTGCTCGAAGGCCCAGTCGAAACGGTGAAATAACATTCCGTCCGATCCGACGGCGATCTCGTCCTTGACCTGCATCCTGTCTCAGTCCGCCCTCAGCGTATCCGCGTGCCTGCGGACCGTTATCGGCAATATCCGTGAAAGATATTAACAAAGAATTGATTGTCCGTATCCGGATAGCGATCAGTGTGTCTGGTCGAATCAAGCAAGGATACTCGAACTTGACAATCCGGAGGCTCTTAACGGTTCGTTTATGTTTTGTGGCCAGTATTCGATATGGCCGTGGCGACAGGGCTGCGCGACGAAAGGGAGATGGGATCTTGGCCAAGGCTGCCGACAGCAAGGGCGACGGGCGCGTCGATGATTTCCAGGCGAGCCTGCTCGATCGCGGGGTGTTGGTTGCGCAGACCGTGCCCGGGCTGTGTGGGCGGGGGGATGCGTTCGAGCGCGTGGTGAGCGGGCTGATCGCGCTCACCCGACGGATCGCGGCGGCGGATGGTGCGGAGCGCCTTGCCTTTCCGCCGGTGATGAGCCGGGCTCATCTCGAACGCAACGGCTATTTCTCCGCCTTTCCCAACCTGGCCGGCTGTGTGCATTGCTTCATGGGCGGCCCGGAGGATCACCGGCGGCTGGTCGGCAAGCTGGTCTGCGAGGAGGATGTCGCCGACGAGTTCCGTCCGAGCAAGGTCGTGCTGGTGCCGGCGGCCTGTTATCCGGTCTATCCGACGCTGAGCGCGCGCGGGGCGCTGCCACCGGAAGGGGCGTTGATCGAGGTAGCCTCCTACTGCTTCCGGCACGAACCGTCGACTGATCTCGCCCGGCAGCAATCCTTCAGGATGCAGGAATTCATCCGTGTCGGCAGCCCGGAGGAGACGATGGCGTTCCGCGACCTGTGGATGCGGCGAGCCGAGCGTCTGTGCGCGATGCTGGCGTTGCCGGGTCGGGTGGAAGTGGCGAACGATCCTTTCTTCGGCGAGGCGGGGCGCGACCTCGGCGAGCGTCAGCGTCACGATGCGCTCAAGTTCGAGATGCTGTTGCCGGCCGGCCCCGAGGGCGCGCCGCGGGCCTGCATGAGCTTCAATGCGCACCGCGACCATTTCGGTGCGATCTGGGACATCCGCCGGCACGATGGCGAGGTGGCGCATACCGCCTGCGTCGGCTTCGGACTGGAGCGCCTGACGCTGGCGCTGTTCTGCGCCCACGGGACCGAGCTCGCGGGCTGGCCGGCGGCGATCAGGGACTATCTGGGTCTTGAACTCACCGGACGGGAAGATGCCGACGCCCTGTCCGGCGTGATCGGGGAGCTGGCACATGTCTGACGAACGTCTTGGCCGCGACGCCATGCTCGAGCAGTTGCGCGGGCTGATGGCGAAGGTTTTCGGTGTCGCCGTCGAGCGGATCGGGGCGGACACCACGCCGGACGAGATCCCACGCTGGGATTCGCTCAACCTGCTGACGGTGATGATCGGGATCGAGCGGCGTCTGGGCATCTCGGTGCCGCCGGAGGCGCTGGAAGGTGTGCGCGATGTCGGCGGGGTTGCGGATGCGATCCTGCGCCACGCCCTGAACGGCGCGCCGGCCTGAGCCGACACGCAGGTCAGACGCTCAGCGTCGTGCCAGGCCGGTGCGGCCGGCCCGATGCAGGTCGATCAGCGCATAGGCGGCTGCGATCACAGCCATCGCGAGATAGATCAGCATCATCGTGTTGCACAGGTTGGCGAGCGAAGTCGGCAGCACGATCCGGCACAGCAGCGTGAACAGCGCGAAGCCCGAAAACACCTTCCACATCCGGATCCGTCTCCCTCTCCGATCGGCATACCCGTTGCGGCGATGCGCGGGTATCCTTGTGCGTTCTTTTTGCGGCGAACAGAAGCCGCGTGTGCTTTCGGCTATGTGACCGCAGTGGGTGCAGGGGCGCCGGACAGGACCGCCTCGACATTGTCGATCGCCATCGCCGCCATCGCACCGCGAGTCTCCACCGTCGCACTGCCGATATGCGGCAGTGCGAAGATGCGCGGATGGTTGCTCAAGCGCGGGTCGAGGTCGGGTTCGTTGCGGAACACGTCGAGCCCGGCTCCGGCGAGATGGCCCGAGCCGAGTGCTGCCAGCAGGGCGTCCTCGTCGACGAGCGAGCCGCGCGCGGCATTGATGAAGATCGCGCCAGGCGGCAGGGCGGCGAACACGCCGGCATCGATGATGCCGTCGGTGGCCGCACTGGCTGGCATATGCAGGGTCAGGATCTGGCTGCGGGCGAGGAAATCGGCGCGGTCGGGACAGAAGAGCGCGCCCTGCTCGCCCTGCGGGGGCAGGCGGTTGCGGTTGTGATACAGCACCTGCATGCCGAAACCGGTGGCGCGGCGGGCGACCTCGCGGCCGATGCGGCCCATCCCCCAGATGCCGAGGCTGCGACCGCTCACCCGCGTGCCGAGCAGCGGACACAGGGCGGTGCCGCGGCGGATATAGTCCATCGCCTCGGCCGCGCGCCGGGCGGCGCCGAGGATCAGCAGCCAGGTGAGATCGGCATTGCAGGCATCGAGCACGCCGGGCGTGTTGCTGACCACGATCCCGCGCCTGGCGGCGGCCGCGAGATCGATATGGTCGGTGCCGACGCTGACAGTGGCGATGATGCGCAGCGTGTCGGGAAGCGCGTCGATCGCGGCGGCATCGAGGCGGTTCTGCACGCTGACCAGCAGCGCCTGCGCGCCGCGACGGCGGGCATCGGCGACGGCCTCCGCCGCCGGCATCGGCGCCGTTGGCGGCGCGTTGAGAGCGAATTGTGCCGCGAGCCTGTCGATCATCTTCTCCGGCAGCACCGGGGTCGCTACGGTGATGGCCTGTCGTGCGGTCATGTTGCTCTCCTCGGCCGGGAACCGTAGGTGGTCTTCACGCGGGCGGCGCGCGCCGTCAATCGGCGGAACGGGGAGCGGACGATGGCGGAGCAACGCGGATCGCTCGACCCGGCGCTGCTGCTGACGGGCTACCGGCGGGGGATCTTCCCGATGGCGGCCAGCCGTCATGACAGCGAGGTGTCGTGGTTCGCGCCGCCATTGCGCGGCATCCTGCCGCTCGACGGGTTCCATCTGCCGCGCCGGCTGCGGCGCACCGTGCTGTCGGGGCGCTTCGAGATTGCCGCGGACGTCGATTTCGCCGCCGTGATCGCCGCCTGCGCCGGGGCGCGGCGGGATGCTGATGACACCTGGATCAACCCGGCGATCGAGACCGCGATGGTGTCGCTGCACCGGGCCGGCTGGGCGCACAGCGTCGAATGCCGTGTCGACGGCAGGCTGGCGGGCGGGCTGTACGGGGTGGCGATGGGGCGCGCCTTCTTTGGCGAGAGCATGTTCAGCCATGTGACCGATGCCTCCAAGGTGGCGCTGGCCGCTCTGGTTGCGCATCTGCGGCTGTGCGGCTTCACCCTGCTGGACACGCAGTTCCTCACCGCGCACCTCGCGCGGTTCGGCGCGGTCGAGATCGAACGCGCGGCCTATATGGCCCGGCTGGACCGCGCGGCGGCGGATGTCACGCATCGTTGCTTCGCCTCTCTGGACGCCGCCGCCATCCGGCGCGAGATTGCCGCGATGCGAGTCGCGCGGGATCCCTGAAGATCCCGGCCGGACGGACCGTTACAGGCTGGAGAGGATATCCGATGCACGCTTCCACATCCTGCATGCGCCCGGGCGCGGCAGCCACCCTGGCCGGCATGATCGTGGCGCTGCTTTCCGCCTCGGCGTGCCGCCCCGCCATCGCGGCCGAGCAGCATCCGCCACTGATGCCGACCCAGGATGCCACGGTCACCTATACCGTCCAGCCCCAGGGGCAGCCGGCGCGGCTGGTGACGGTGCGGTTCGGCGGCGGCGGCAGCCTGATGCGGATCGACCCGGCCGCCGGCCCGCAGGCCGGGCAGGGCTATGCGGTGATCGACCGGGTGCGGCGCAGCGTGATCGCGGTGATGAATCCGCAGCACGCCTATCTCGAGCTCGGGGCGCGCGACGACATGCACAACCCGTTCCTGCTGGATGCGACGATGCAGTTCACCCATACCGGCACCTCGGCGGTGGCCGGCCAGCCCTGCACGACCTGGGCGATCAGCTCGGGCGGCCAGTCCAGCAGCACCGCCTGCATCACCACCAGCGGCATCGTGCTCAGCGAGGAGGGCGTCGACAGCCATGGCCAGCACGGACGGCTGGAGGCGACCGCGGTGTCGTTCGCGCCCGTGCCGGCGTCCGACTTCGTGCCGCCCGCCGGCTATACGAGGGTGGCACATACTGCGCCGGATGCGCCGGCCGGTGCCACGCCGTCCGGACTGCCGCCGCTCAACACCGGGGCCACCGCCCACTGAGGCGGCGCGACAATGCGCTCGGCCCGCGGCGTCGGCGCCGCGATCCTCGTCCTGTCCGGTCTGTCAGCGGGCGCACGGGGTGCGCCGATGGTGACACAGCCCTTCGTCACCCCGCAGCATGATGTCGATGTGGTCTATGCGATGCTGCCGGACGAAGCTGGCGGTGGTGCGGACGCGACGCAGCGCCTGCGCTGGTCGGTGGCCCTGCAGGCACAGCGGATCGACGTGCCGGGGGCGCCGACCTATGTGGTCACGCGGCATCGCGAGCATCTGACGGCCGCGATCCGGCTCGACGGGCGCGGGGTGATCGAGCAGGCCGCTCCCGAGGCGGTGCCGGCGCCGGGGCAGGCGGCCAGCGGCGGCTACACGCGCCTCGCCGGCCCGGCGCAGGACATCGCCGGACGGTCGTGCAGCGAATGGCAGGTCAATGACGCCAGCGGGCAGTCGACGGTGCTGTGCCTGACCGATGACGGGGTGATGCTGCGGGTGCGGCAGGGCGGCCGGGTGCTGCTGCTGGCGCGCAGTGTCAGCGAGGCGACGCAGCCCGAGGCGCTGTTCGTTATTCCGAAGACGGCGGCCGCGCCATGAGTGCCACCACCCGCACGGCCCTCGCCAATCGCCGGCTGAAACGTGCGGCGACGGTGCTGTGCCTGCTGCCGGCGGTCTGGATGGCGGTGCGCTGGATCTGGGGCGACCGGCTCGGCGTGCCGATCGGGCCGCGCGCGGTGCATCGTGAAATGCACCTGGCCGGGATGTGGACGCTGCGGCTGCTGCTGGTCACGCTGGCGATCACGCCGCTGCGCGCCATCACGGGCTGGAACCGGATCACCGTCACGCGGCGCATCTTCGGTGTCGCGACGGCCCTGTATGGCGGGCTGCATCTGGTGCTGTACGTGGTGGACCGCAATTTCGATCTGGCCCGGGTCGGCAGCGAACTGATCCACCGTCGCTATCTGACCGTGGGCGCGATCGCGCTGCTGGGGCTGGCGGTGCTCGGCATCACCTCCACCGATGGCTGGCTGCGACGGCTCGGGCGGCGTTGGGTGAGCCTGCACCGGGCGGTGTTCGTGATCGCCGTGCTCGCCTCGCTGCATTTCTTCATGCAAAAGAAGTTCGATGTCAGCGAGCCGGTCTTCTATGCCGGTCTGCTGGCCTGGCTGCTGATCTGGCGGCTGTGGCCGCGCCGCAAGGCGGGCGAGGTGCGCATCCTTGCGCTGACCGGGCTGGCCGGGGTGCTGGCGGCCGGGGCGATCGAATATCTGTGGTATGCGATCGCCACCCATGCCGATGCAGGGCGGATCGTGGCCACCGAGTTCAATCCGGCCCTGGCTCCGCGTCCGGGCGCGCAGGTGGCGCTCGCGGCACTTGCAGTGGTGGTGTTCGGCGCGTTGGTGAGGCTGCGGCGCTCACGCTGAAGTGAGCAATCGTCGCGGTTCAGCCGCGCGTTTGCCTCGAAAATGCCCGAACCGGCGTCTTATCTCTTATCGTAAGAGGCCGGTCCGGTCGCTCCGCCAGGAGACAGGACGGGACGGGCCTCCGGAGAGAAAGGCACAAGAGCCATGATGAAGCGTTTCCTGATCGCCGTGCCGTTGCTGGCTGCCGGCATGGCATTCGCGCCGCAGGCGGCGCATGCGCAGTGGCGCGGTGGCTGGCATGGTGGCCCTGGCGGCTGGCATGGTGGCTACGGTGGCTGGCACGGCGGCTATGGCGGCTGGCACCATCGCGGCTGGGGTCCGGGCGCGGGTCTCGCGGTCGGTGCGCTGGCCGGGCTTGCGGTCGGCGGGGCGCTCGCCGCCGGCGCCTATGCGGCACCGCCCCCGCCGGTGGTCTATGCCGCGCCGCCCCCGCCGCCGGTGATCTATCAGGCGCCGCCGACGGTCGTTTACCAGGCGCCGGGCTACTACCCGTACTGAGCGCGACCGGTCAGGCCAGCGCGGCGGCGGCTTCGAGCACCGCCGCGACATGACCCTCGACCTTCACCTTGCGCCACAGGCGCGCGATGCGGCCATCGGCGCCGACCAGCACCGTCGTGCGCTCGATGCCCATCGAGCTGCGGCCATACATGGTTTTCTCCACCCACGCGCCATAGGCGGCGATCGTCGCCGTGCTCTCGTCGGAGGCGAGCGGGAAGGTGAGGCCGTATTTGCCGGCGAATTTCGCCAGCGCGGACGGCTTGTCCCTCGAGATGCCGATCACCTCCAGGCTGGCGCCGATGCCGCGTCCGATCTCCCCCAGCGCGGACTGGAAGTCGCAGGCCTCGCGCGTGCAGCCGGGCGTGTCGGCCTTGGGGTAGAAGAACAGGACATGCGGCCGGCCGAGCAGGCGGGCGCTGTCGACCTCGCCTTCGGGCACGTTGACGGCAGGCAGGCGGAAGGCCGGCGCGATGTCTCCGGTCTGCAGGCTCTCGGTCATGGTCCGTGTTTCCTTTTCTGAGGTCCGGTTGGTGCCGGCGTGCGTCTGGGCCGGCCGATGGTGGCAATGAAATCGGTCCTGACCGTGGCTGCCAGATGATCGAGCGTGGCCTCGAAGGCGGCCATGGTCGCGATCGTGCGGCCGGGTGGCAGCGCAAAGGCCGGCAGGTCCGGCACCGCGCAGCGCAGCAGGGCGGCCGCGGTCGGCGGCGACAGCGCGGCAAAGTTCGCCGGTGGCCTGGGGCCGATCAGGATGCGCAGCGCCCCCTGGGTGGCGCGCCAGGCATGATCGGCCTGTGACAGGCGCCGCGCGATGGCAGGGTCCAGCCGGCCGGCGCGGGCGAGGCGGGAGAAGGCAGCGCGGGTGCCCTGGGCGCGGTCGGCGGCCGGCAGGCCGAGCTGGAGCGCCTGGGCGATGAACTCCACCTCCATCAGCCCGCCGCGGCGCAGCCTGATGTCGGTGGGCGGCCCCTCGCCCAGCCGGGCGCGCATCGACGCCGCCTCGCGTCGGATGATCGGCCACGAAGGCACATGCTGGTGCAGGGCGGCGTCGATCGCGGCGGTGACGCGGGCGCGCAGCGGCGCCGGCCCGGTGACGACGCGCGCACGGGTCAGTGCCATGCGCTCCCATACCCAGGCACTCTCGGCATGATAGCGGATGAAGGCGTCGAGCGAGACCGCGACCGGGCCCTGGCTGCCGGAGGGGCGCAGGCGCATGTCCACCGCATAGAGCGGCCCGTCGCGCCCGGGTGCGGTCAGCGCGCCGATCAGCCCGTGCACCAGGCGTGAGTAATAGCCCGCCGCACCCGGGCCTGCCTCGCCCGGATCATAGACCAGCATCAGATCGAGATCCGAGCCGGCCATCATCTCGCGCGAGCCGGCCTTGCCGAGGGCCACGATGACCACGCCCGCGCCCGGCGGCGGGCCGTGGCGGGCGGCATGATCGGCGACGATGCGGACCAGCAGGCGTTGCAGGGTGGTGTCGGCGAGCGCGGTGGCGGCGCGGGCGACCTGATCGATGTCGAGCGTGGTTTCCAGCAGCGCGGTGGCGAGGCGGAACTCCTCGCCGCGCACCAGGCGTTGGGCAATCTCGATAGCGAGCGCGGTATCGGCGGCGGCATCCATGCGACGGCGCAGCAGGGCGCAGATCTCGCGCGTGTGCTGGCCGGCGCGCAGAGTCTCGCCACCTTCCGACGGCAGCAGCAGGCCTTCGAGTGCCGAGGGGGTGGCGGCGAGGTGCTCGGCGAGCCAGGGGGCGGAGCCGAGGATGCCGCCGATGCGGTCGATCAAGGCCGGGTTGTGCCGCAGCAGCGACAGCAGCGGGATGCCGGCGGGCAGGCCGAAGATCAGCCGGTCGAAGCGTTGCAGGGCACGGTCGGGATCGGGTTGCGCGGCGAGAGTCGCGACCAGTCGCGGCAGCAGGGCGGCGAGCAGCGCCTGCGCCTGCGGTGCACGCAGGGCACGCGGGCGCGCACCCCGCCACAGCCGCAGGATCTCCGCCGCGTGGGCGGGATCGGCGAAGCCGCGCGCGGCGAGGTCCTCGACCAGCTCGGGATCGTCGAGCTCGGGAAGCGTGTCGAGGCCGTCGTCGCCGTCGGGCTGTTCGTCGGGAGCGGCGAGCAGGCCCTCGAACGCGATCCGCGTGCGCCGCAGTTCCGGCAGCAGGGCGGCGGCCAGGGCCGCGCGATCGGGCAACGCCATGAAGCGTGCGAAGGCGTCGAGCCCCGCCTCGCTGGCCGGCAGGGCGTGGGTCTGGCGGTCCTGCTGCATCTGGAGGCGGTGCTCGGCGGTGCGCAGGAGCCGGTAGCATCGGGCGAGGTCCCGGGTTTCGGCGGCCCCCAGATGGCCGGCGCGGCGCAGCGCGGCGAGCGCCGCGAGCGTCGCGGGGGTGCGGAGCTGCGGCGCACGGCCGCCCCAGACGAGCTGCAGCGTCTGGGCGAGGAACTCGATCTCGCGGATGCCGCCCGGGGCGAGCTTGAGGTCGCGCCCCGACAGCACGCGCAGCGCGGTGGCGGCGGAGGTGTCGGTGGCGGTGCTGCGCAGCAGGGTGGCGTCGTCGCGGTGGCGGGCGTCGATGCGGCGCTTCATGGTGCGCATCGCGTCGATGGCGGCGAAATCGAGATGCCGGCGCCACACGAAGGGGCGGATCTGGGCGAGGAAGCGCGCGCCGGCCGCGAGGTCGCCGGCAACGGGCCGCGCCTTGATCATCGCCGCGCGCTCCCAGTCGCGGCCGAGGCTCTCGTAATAGGCGATCGCCGCCGGCAGGCGCATGGCCGGCGGGGTCGCCGAGGGGTCTGGACGCAGCCGCAGATCGACGCGAAACACGTAACCATCGGCATCGCGTGCCGACATCAGCGCGACCAGATCGGCAGCGATCCGGTTGAAGCTGCGTTGAAGGGTGTCGCCGGCGCCGTGCCGGTCGGGGTCGTAGAGCAGGATGAGGTCGATATCGCTCGAATAATTCAGCTCATGCGCGCCGAGCTTGCCCATGCCCAGCACGATGAAGCCGCTGTCGGGGCAGGGGTCGGTGGCATCGATGCCGGGCAGCTCGCCGCTGGCGCGGGCCGCGGCCAGCGCCTGGGCGAGGGCACGGTCGAGGGCCGTCTCGGCCAGGCGCGAGAGCACGCGGCAGACCGTCTCCAGCGGCCAGACTCCGCCAAGATCGGCGAGTGCGGTGGCCAGCGCCACATGCCGCTTGGCGCCGCGCAGCGCGGCGGCCAGCACCGCGCGCGGGGTGGCGGGCGGCAGGGCGCGCAGGCGGCGCAGGGCACGTTCGACCACCCGGCGCGGACCATGGGCGAGGATGTCGTCGAAGATCTCCGGCTCGCGCCGGGCGAGAGCGGTCAGATAGGGGCTGTGGGTCTCGATCAGGGCGCGCGCCCGCACGACCGGATCGGAGCCGAAGCCGGGCCAGCTCCACTGTGGATCGCGACCGGTCGGGGGGCGGGGACGCTGCATGCCGTGACAGGCTCGTCACGGTGAGCGGTCCGGGTCAAGGGACGGCGTCCGGCGCGGGACGATGGCGCTGGCTCGGCCGGGGCGTGGCGGTCGTGGTGGGCGGTACCGCGCTGCTCGCCGGGCTGGTGGTGGTGAGGCTGGCGGCGGCGCCGATGTCGCTGGACCTGCTGCTGGAGCGCGCGCTGCCGCCGCTGGTGGAAATGCAGACCGGCGATCCGGTACGGGTGTCGGTGCGGCATGCGACGGTGCAATGGATGGTGTTCCGCCGGAACGGCGCGCCGTTCGAGGTGCGGGCGAAGGGTTTGTCCGCCCAGCGTCTGGCCGCGCCGACCGACCGGGTGGAGATCGGCCACCTCGATGTCGAGCTGGCCGCGCTGCCGCTGCTGCTGACGCGGGTGCGACCGATCCGGATCGAGGCCGCGCAGGTGCATGGCGTGCTCGGCGTCGATGCGGCCGGGTATCCGAAGCCGCTGGGCGCCGGCAGGCGGCGACCCGTCGCGCCCCGGCCGGCCGGGGCGCCCGGCTGGCTGCAGGGTCAGAGATCGGCGCCAGAGGCGTTGCGGCCGCTTCTGTCGCATCTGCGCGCGCTGCGGGTGACGGACGCGCGGGTCGAGCTGACCGGTGGCCAAAGCTGGAGGCTGGAGGCACCGCTGACGGAGGCGGCGGTCGGCCTGGACGGGTGGCGGGGCAGGATGCGGGCGGTGCTGTCCGATGGCGGCGGGCGGAGCCTGTCGGTGTCCGCCGACAGCCCGGCGCCGCTGCTGTGGCATCTGCATGTCGATCCGCTGACTCCATCCCTCTGGGTGCGTCCGCTGCCGTTCGGCGTGGTGATGCCCGATGCGGTGCGCGCGGCGGCGCTGCCGGTCGGGGCAGATGCGCAGCTTCGCTTCGGGGCGGCGGCCGCGTCGGGCTGGCTGCCGGAGACGGCGACGCTGTCGGTGGCGGCAGGGTCGGGCAGGCTGGGCGGGCTCGATGTCGCGGGCGCCTCGGCGGAGGCCGTGCTGCGGCGGGCGGGCGGGCGCGAGGCGGTCGAGCTGACCCGGGCAGAGCTGCGGCCGCAGGGCATGGTGCCGCTGCTGGCGCACGGCACGCTGTCGATGGACCGGCAGGGGCGGACGCCGCGGGTCGAGGCCTGGGCGGGGTTCCAGCCCGGCTCGGAGGCGGCACTGTCGCTCGCGCAGCTCGCGGTGCTGTGGCCGCCGGGCGTGGCGAAGGGCGGGCGCGACTGGGTGACCGGCAACATGCCGGTGGGCGAGATCCGCCATGTCGCGCTGACGGTGTCGCTGGCGGGGGAGGATTTCGGTTCGCTGTCGATCGGGCGGATCGATGGCGGGCTTGATGTGACCGGTGCGGAGGTGCACTGGCTGCGGCCGATGCCGCCGCTGACCGCGGTCGCCGGGCATGTCGGCATCCATGATCCCGACCGGCTCGACATCGCTGTCAGCCAGGGGCGGCAGGATGACGGCGCGGGACACACCATCCTCCTGCGCTCGGCCGGGATGACGATCAGCGGACTGACGAAGCCCGACCAGTACGGCGTGGTGAGCATCGACCTCGCCGGCGACCTGGGCGCGATCCTGCACCTGCTGTCGCATCCCCGGCTTCATCTGCTGTCGAACACCAGCCTCGATCTCAGCGGGGCGGCCGGGGCGAGCGAGCTGAAGTTCCGTCTCGGCCTGCCGCTCGACGACGACGTGCGCGTCGAGCAGCTCGACGTGGTGGCGGATGCGCACATCACGGGTGCGCGGCTGGCACATGCGATTGCCGGGCAGGCGCTCGACGATGCGGTGCTCGACCTGCATGCGACCCAGGACGGAATGACGCTGTCGGGGCGCGGGCTGGTGGCGCAACTGCCGTCGGCGCTGGATCTGGCGATGGATTTCCGCGACGGACCGCCGTCGCAGACAGTGATGCAGGCCGGCGTGGATGTGGAGGCGGATCGCGCGCATGTGCTCGATGCGGTGCGTGCGCAGGGGCTCGGCTGGCTGGTCGCGGGACAGGATGATTCGGCGGCGAAGGTCTCGGTCGCCTACGTGGCGCATCGCTCGGGCGAGGCGAGTGTGTCGGCGCGGGCCGATCTCACCTCGCTGTCGCTGCGGCTGCCGGTGGGGTGGTCGAAACCGAGCGGTGCGATGGCGGAGGCGTCGGGCCGGCTGCTGCTGGATCACGACCATATCGCCGGGGTGGACGATCTGCGGATCGACGCGCCCGGCTTCGTGGTGCGGGCCTCGGGCAGCCGGCTGGCGGACGAGCCGGGAGTGAGCATCGTCACCTCGCGGCTGGAACTGGGGCGCACGCGGATGAGCGGCGAGGCGATGCTGCCGTCGGGACCGGCGCGGCCGGCCGTGGCGCGGATCGACGCGCCGGTGGTCGATCTCGTGCCTGTGCTGGACCAGAGCGGGGCGACGCGGCGCGCGCTCGACGCGGTGCCGTCGAGCCCGCCGCGCAAGGGCACGCAGACCGGCAAGCCCTGGTCGGTGGAGGCGCGGATCGGCCGGCTGCTGGTCGGCGAGCGTTCGGGCCTGGGCGAGGTGCGGCTGTCGATGGCCGGGAGAGGCACCGACGTCGATCGCGGACATCTGACGGTGCAGCGTCCGAGCGCGGTCGACATGCGGCTGGCACCCGCCGGGCGCGGATTGCGCGCGACCGGCCGGGTCGACGATCTGGGCGCGCTGCTGACCGGGCTCGATCTCGGGCAGACCATCCATAACGGCCTGCTGCGCCTCGATGCGACCCTGCCCGACCGGCATTTCGCCGGCGGCGCCGAGGGCGGAGTGACGGTGGAGAACGCTCTGGTCGCCGGTGTGCCGCAGCTTGCGCGGGCGGCGGCGGCGCTGTCGCTGGGCGGGCTGCTGGGGCAGGCGAAGACCGGCGACGCGCTGGTGATGGACCGTGCCGTGGTGCCGTTCCGCTTCCTGCACGGGCAGGTGCAGGTCCATGATGCGCTGGCGCATAATCCGGCGATCGGGGTGACCTTGCGCGGCGGGCTCGACCTGCGTCGCAGCACGGCCGACCTGCGCGGTACGGTGGTGCCGGCCTGGGCGCTCAATCATCTGCCGGGGCGGCTGCCGGTGGTCGGCAAGCTGTTCAGCCCGGAGACCGGAGGAGGGGTCATTGCGATGACGATGCGTATCACCGGTCCGCTCGACGACCCGTCGGTGGCGGTCAATCCGCTGTCGCTGCTCGTCCCTGGCGCGCTGCGCACGCTGTTCAAGTGAGCGCGATGACGCTGGAGCCCGGCGCGCCGTATCCGCTGGGCGCGACGATCGTGCCGGGCGGGGTGAATTTCGCCCTGTTCTCGGCCAACGCGACCGCGGTGCTGCTGTGCCTGTTCGACGCCGGCGATCCGATGCGCGAGACCGCCCGGCTGGCGTTGCCGGGGCGGGTGGACGGGGTGTGGCACGGGTTTCTGGCGCATGAGCGGCCGGAGACGGTGCTGTACGGCTACCGGGTGGAGGGGCCGTATGCGCCGGAGCAGGGGCACCGGTTCAATGCGCACAAGCTGCTGATCGATCCGTATGCGCGGGGATTCGCGGGCGCGATCCGCCTCGATTCGGCGCTGTTCGGCTATGTCGAGGGGCAGGGGACGGAGTCGTTCGACACACGCGACAGCGCGCCGTTCATGCCGCGCTGCCGTGTGGTGGCCCCCAGGGAAAGGCGCGCCTCGACGCGGCCGCGTCATCCCTGGTCGCGGCTGGTGATCGCCGAGACACACCTGAAGGGCTTCACCCGGCTCAACGAGGCGGTCCCCGAGGCGCTGCGCGGGCGCTATGGCGGGCTCTGCGATCCGGCCGCGGTCGCGCATTTCAGCGCCCTCGGCGTCACCGCGGTGGAATTGCTGCCGGTGCATGAGTTCTACGACGAGGTGGCGCTGACGCGCCGCGGACTGGTCAACTACTGGGGCTACAACAGCATCGGTTACTTCGCCCCGGCGGCGCGTTATGCCGCCGGAACGCGGCCCGAGGCGGAATTCGCCGGGATGGTCGACGCCCTGCATGCGGCCGGGCTCGAGGTGCTGCTCGACGTGGTCTACAACCACACCGCCGAGAATGACGAGTTCGGCCCGACGCTGTGTTTCCGCGGCATCGACAATGCCAGCTACTACCGGCTGCGCGACGATGACCGGCGGCTTTATGCCAACGATACCGGCTGCGGCAACATGCTCGACCTGCGCCATCCGCGGGTGTTGCAGATGGTGATGGACAGCCTGCGCTTCTGGGCCGGTGAGATGGACGTGGACGGATTCCGCTTCGATCTCGCGCCGATCCTCGCCCGCGGCGAGGCGGGCTATACGAGACAGGCGCCGTTCCTCGCCTGCGCGCAGCAGGATCCGATCCTCGCCGAGCGGCGGCTGATCGCCGAGCCCTGGGATCTCGGGGCCTGGGCGACGGGCCGGTTTCCGGCCGGCTGGGCGGAGTGGAACGACGCCTATCGCGACACGGTGCGGCGGTTCTGGAAGGGCGAGCTGGGTCCGGCCGCGCTGGCCGGCGCGCTGGCCGGGTCGGCGGAGACCTTCGCCCATGACGGGCGGGCGGCGTGGGCGAGCGTGAACTTCGTCACCGCGCATGACGGCTTCACCCTGGCCGATCTGGTCAGCTACGCCGACAAGCACAACGAGGCCAATGGCGAGGGCAATCGCGACGGCAGCGACAACAGCCACAGCTGGAACTGCGGCGTCGAGGGGCCGACCGACGACCCGGCCATCCGTGCAATGCGGGCGCGGTTGCAGCGCAGCTTTCTGCTTACCCTGCTGATGAGCCGGGGCGTGCCGATGCTGCTCGCCGGCGACGAGATCGGGCGCAGCCAGCACGGCAACAACAACGCCTATTGCCAGGACAGTCCGATCGGCTGGACCGACTGGGCCACGGCGGACACCGCACTGGCGGCGTTCACCACGCAGGCGATCGCGCTGCGATCGGCGCATCCGGCGCTGCGTGCGGCAGCGTTCCTGTCCGATGCGGAGGCGGCCTGGCTGCACCCGTCAGGGCGGGTGATGGGGACGGGGGACTGGCAGGATGAAGGGCTGCGCGCCTTCGCGCTGCGCGTCGAGCGCGAGCGCGACCGCGTGCTGGTGCTGTTCAATGCAGGTGGATCGGAGGTCTCCTTCGCGATCGAACCGACCGGCTGGGAGCTGGCGCTGGGCTCGGAGACGGCGGATGCGCCCTTCACCCTGTCGCCCGGCGCAGTGCAGGTCCTCACCGGCGGCGATTGGCAGGGCGATGCTCCGGCGCGATAACGATCCCCATGAGCAACGATGACGATTACGTGTTCGACGAGGCGACCGGTGAATGGCGGCCGGCGTCCGAACTGGTGGCGGAAGCGGCGGCGCGGGATGCGGTGCGTGACAGCGCCGGCAACGTGCTGGCCGACGGCGATTCGGTGGTGCTGATCAAGGACCTCAAGGTCAAGGGCGCCGGCCAGACCCTCAAGCAGGGCACGGTGATTCGCTCGATCCGGCTGACCGGCAATCCCGACGAGATCGACTGCCGGACCGACACCATCAAGGGCCTGGTGCTGCGGACGGAGTTCGTCCGCAAGCGTTGAGCCGGATCATCACGTACCGGTGGCGCGGCAGATTTCCGCGCTGATCGCGCGTCGCAACAGGGCGATGCCGGTTTCGCGGTGACGGGTGGGGTGGACGCGGTTGGTGAGCAGGGTCCAGGCGAGGCCGCGGTCGAAATCGACCCACAACCCCGTGCCGGTGAAGCCGAGATGACCGATGGTGGCTGGCGAGCACAGCTCGCTGCCGGACCAGCCCGGGCTCGGCGCCTCCCAGCCCAGCGTACGGCCGGGGCGGACGATCTCTCTCATCCAGGCGATGGCGCGTGCAGGGGCGAACTCGCCGGTCAGGATCGCGCCGGCCGCGTCGAGCACGCCGTCCAGCGTGCCGAAGGCACCGGCATGCCCTGCAGCGCCGCCCAGGGCGGCGGCGTTCTCGTCATGCACCTCGCCGCAGAGCATGCGTTCGCGCCAGTGGCAGTATTCGGTGAGTGCGCAGGGGCCGCGCGGCCCGGCGAGGGCGATTGCGTCCGGGGTGGGCAGGTCGGCGAACGGGCGGCCGGTGAGGCGTTCGAGGGCGAGGCCGAGCAGGATGTAGTTGATGTCGGAATAGGCCGCGGTATCGCGGTGCGGCCATTCGTGCTGCAGCACCCAGGCGCGCAGGGTGCGGGGGTCGGTGCCATAGGTATAGATCGGCACGACGGGGGGCAGCGGCGTGTCGTGGGCGAGCAGCGCGCGCGGGGTGAGCCGGCGCTCCCAGGCGTGGGCGATGTCGTACTGGCGCAGGTCGGGGATCAGGACGGACAGGGGCGCATCGAGATCGAGCGCACCGTCGGCGGCGCGGACGAGGATCTCGCGGGCGGTGACCAGCGGCTTGGTCAGCGAGGCGAGGTCGAACCACAGCTCCGGCCGGGCGGTGCCGGCGTAGCGCGTGGCGCGGGTGCCGTCGCGGGTGACGATCCCGAAGGCGATGGCGTCGATCGGGGCGTCGAGGGCGTGGGCAAAGGCGCCGGTGGCGAGCGTCTCGAGGTCCAACGGCTTGCTCCGCATGGCAAAAAGCGTTCTTTCTTGAAGGAAAGAACCAAAGAACCTTCATCCGTCGGAGGGCTCAGGCGGCGCGTCGCCCCCCAACGGACGAAAGTCTTTTTGCTTCTTTTTCTTCAGAAAAAGAAGGAGAGGCGCCTATGGCCCTGCCCGCGACCGAACGCCCTGACCCGCGCAGCGAAACGCTCGATCGGTGGCCGATGCCGGCGGTGCTGTCGGCGCTGCTGGAAGGCCAGCTTGCTGCCGTCGCATCGGTCGCACCTGCCTTGCCGCAACTGGCAGCAGTGGTGGACGCGGCGCTGCCGCGGCTGCGCGCGGGCGGGCGGATCGCTTATGCGGGCGCCGGCACCTCGGGGCGGATCGCGTTCCAGGACGGGGCGGAGCTGACGCCGACCTTCGACTGGCCGCGCGACCGGCTGGCGTTCTTCATGGCCGGCGGCGAGACGGCGTTGACCCGGGCGGTGGAAGGCGCGGAGGACGATACGGAATCGGCGGCGCGGATGGTCGGCGAGGCGGAAATCGGATCGGATGACGTGCTGTTCGCGCTCGCCGCCTCGGGGACGACGCCGTTCACTCGGGCCTGTGTGGCGGCGACGCGGGCGGCAGGCGCGCTGACGGTGGGCATTGCCTGCGATCCGGCAGCCCCCCTGCTGGCGGAGGCGGAGTTCGCCATCGTGGCGGTGACCGGGCCGGAAACGCCGGCCGGATCGACGCGGATGAAGGCGGGGACGGCGCAGAAGGTCGTGCTGAACCTGATCTCGACGGCGCTGATGGTGGGGCTGGGGCGCACCTGGCGCGGCCGGATGGTGGACATGCAGGCGACCAATGCCAAGCTGCGCCGGCGCGCGGTCCGGATGGTCTGCGAACTGGCCGACTGCACGGCCGAGGTGGCGGAGGCGGCACTGGCGCAGACCGGTGGCCGGGTGAAGCCGGCGCTGCTGGTGGTGCTGGCGGGTCTGGACGGGACGGCGGCGCAGTCGCGGCTGCAGACGGTGGGCGGCGACCTGCGCGCCGCACTCGCCGGATGAGCGATCTTTTCACCGGCGAGCGCCGGACGGTCGTCCTCGGCGAGGGGGCAGCGGTGCTGGCGGGGTATGCCGGCGATCGGGTCGAGGCGTTGCTGGAAACGGTGGCGACGATCGCCGAAGCGTCACCCTTCCGGCATCTGGTCACGCCGGGCGGGTTTGTCATGTCGGTGGCGATGACCAATTGCGGCCGGCAGGGCTGGGTCAGCGACCGGCGCGGCTATCGTTACGAGCGCGTCGATCCGCTGACCGGGCGGGACTGGCCGGCGATGCCGGAGCTGTTCGCGTCTCTGGCGCGGCAGGCGGCGGCGGAGCTCGGGTTCGACGGGTTTGCCCCGGATGCGTGCCTGATCAATCGTTATGTCGCCGGCGCGCGGTTGAGCCTGCACCAGGACCGCGACGAGGCCTCGCCGGAGGCGCCGATCGTGTCGGTCTCGCTCGGTGCGCCGGCGACGTTCCTGTGGGGCGGGGTGGCGCGTGGAGAGCGGGTGCGTCGCATCAGGCTCGGCGAGGGCGATGTGGTGGTCTGGGGCGGGGCGTCGCGGATGGTGTTTCATGGCGTCGCGCCGCTGCACGCGGGCGAGCGGATCAACCTGACGTTCCGACGAGCGGCGGCGTGAACGGTGGGCGGAGAGATGCTTATCCGGGCGGAGCAGCCAACGGATGTCGCGGCGTTCGCCGGCGTCGCCCCTATCCGGCGTAAGACGACAGAAGGGGCCGTGCGCGGTGGCGCACGGCCCCTTCTGTGGTCGGAGCCGACGTCGATCAGCCCGGCAGCTTGTAGACCACGAGCTGGTCGGAGACCGGCGTCATCATGAAGTGGTGGCCGCCGGCCATGATGGCCAGATACTGCTTGCCGTCGACCTCGTAGGTCATCGGCGTCGCCTGGCCGCCGCCGGGCAGCACGTCGCTCCAGACGACCTTGCCGGTCTTGATGTCGATGGCGCGGATCTGGTTGTCGGTCGCTGCCGCGACGAAGACCAGCCCGCCGGCGGTGATGATCGGGCCGCCATTGTTGGGTGTGCCGATCTGGATCGGCAGGAAGGTCGGCAGGCCCCAGGGCCCGTTGGCGCGCGCGGTGCCGATCGGGTGCTGCCACAGCACCTTCTTCGTATGGATGTCGATCGCCTCGATCATGCCATAGGGCGGCTTGTTGCACATCATGTTGGTGAACTGATCCCAGAACGGGGTCACCACGATGCCATAGGGGGTGTCGGCCATCGCGCCGGCACCCTCGGCACCGCCGCCGCCGGGCTTGAAGTTCGGATCGTCGATCGGCATCAGCCCGAGCTTGTCGGCCTGCTTGCGGGTGACAAGCTGGTCGTACATCGGGGTGTTGTTCCAGTTGGCGATCACGACGCCGGTGGTCGGATCGTAGGCCATCGAGCCCCAGTCGGAACCGCCATTATATCCCGGATACTCGATCCAGGGCCTGTCGATGTGCGGCGGCGTGAACTCACCGACATAGGCCGCGCGACGATACTTGATGCGGCAGAACAGCTGGTCGATCGGCGACATGCCCCACATGTCGCTTTCCTTCAGATCGGGGAAACCGAGCCGCGGAAAGGCGGTGGACCAGGGCTGGGTCGGTGCGCGCGGATCGCCAGGCACCACTCCGGGCGAGGGCGCGGGCTTCTCCTCGACCGGGTAGTCCGCCACCGGCTGGCCGGTGCGGCGGTCGAGCACGAACGTCTGGCCGCGCTTGGTCGGCACCAGCAGGGCGGGGACGGTCTCGCCGTTGCTGCCCTTGTAGTCGAGCTTGGTCGGCTGCGAGCCGATGTCGTAGTCCCAGACGTCCTTGTGGACGGTCTGGAACACCCAGCGCGGGCTGCCGGTCTTGACGTCGATCGCGACGATCGAGGACGAGACGGCGTTCTCCTTGTCGGTGCGCAGCGCGGAGTAATAGTCGGCGGCCGAGTTGCCGGTCGGCACGTAGACCAGGCCCAGCTCGTTGTCGCCGGTCATCGTCGCCCAGGAATTCGGCGTGCCGCGACTGTAGAACTTGCCGTCGGCGGGCTGGTGATGGTCGTCGGGGTTGTTGACGTCCCAGGCCCAGGCGAACTTGCCGGTCTCTGCGTCGTAGCCGCGGATCACGCCCGAGGGGGCCCAGCGGCGCTGGCCGTCGAGCACCTCCTGATTGATGACAACGACGCCGTTGACGATCGGCGGCGGGCTGGTCATCGACACGAAGCCGGGCACCGACTCGCCCATGCCCTGCATCAGGTTGACCTGGCCGTTGAAGCCGAAACCCTCGCAGGGCTTGCCGTCCTCGGAATCGACCGAGATCAGCCGCATGTCCAGCGTCGATTCGACGATGCGGGTGTGGCAGTGCTGGCCCTCGGGCACCGTCGATGAGGTGTAGTAGACCACACCCTTGCAGGCGGCGGTGTAGGGGATCGAGGCGTATTTGACGCCGGCGTCGAAGCGCCAGAGCTGCTGGCCGTTGGTGGCGTCCAGCGCCATGATGTCGTTGGTGGCCGAGCACATGAACAGCTTGCGGCCGACCTTGATCGGCGTGGTCTCGGCGGCCCATTTGTTGGTCTGGCCGGGGGCCGGCTTGCTGCCGGTGTGGTAGATGAAGGCGCGCTCGAGCTTGCCGACATTCTCCGGCGTGATCTGGGTCAGCGGCGAATAGCGGTTCTGGCTGTCGTCACGGCCATAGGCCACCCAGTCGCCGGCGGCGGGGTTGGCGGAGAGCTGCGGGACCATTGCCGGCAGGGTGGCTGGATCGATCTCGCCGATCGGCGGCAGGTTGGCGGCATTCACGCCCGGCGCCTGCGGCGCGCCCGGCGCTGGGGCGCGGAACTTCTGCGGCGTCGCGGTATCGTACTTGTCGGTACCGTCGCTGGTCGGATTGCCGGTGCCGGGGATGTTTTCCGAATGGCTGGCGACCTGGGCATGCAGGCCGGTCGCGGGCAGGGTGCCGCACAGCAGCGTGGCGGCGAGCAGATGAAGCTTGCGCATGTCAGGCGGCTCCCAGCGGACGGACGGTATCGCGCCGGCGCAAGGCGGGCATGACGAGCAGGACGGCGATGGCGATCAGGGTCGGGCCGAACAGGCGCGGCAGCCAGCCCCACCAGTCGGTATCGGCGCTGGTCTCCCACATCGTCCACAGCAGCGTGGCGGCCCAGGCGAGCAGGAACAGCCAGGCGCCGGCCACACGTCCGGCGACGATCAGCGCTCCGGAGGCGAGCAGGACGACACCGCAGATCAGGTAGTACCAGGACCCGCCCAGCCAGGCGAGATCTGCGCCGCCGACAATGAAGATCAGTCCAAAGAGCGCGATGAGCACTCCCAGCAACACGGAGAGGGCGCTGCCCGCTCCTCGTCTACGAACGGCAGCATTCATCGCGTCCTGTCTCCATGGCGGATCGGTTGAGCTCCGAGCGGAACGTTCCGCAGCGGGCGCGGTTGCTTGCCGACGCCCCGGCCGGATGCTTAACACGCCAGGCCAAGAGCCGCGAAGCGGCCGCGCCGTCTCGGCGGCAGAGAGGGGGAGCAGGCGATGCGATCCGGTCTGAACCGGTCTTGAGCGGCGCGGACGGGCTGGCGCTGGCGGGATGCGCCGCTGCGCTCGGGCTGATCGTGGTGGCGATCGTCGCCGGGCGTCTGCCGCCGTTCCTGGCGATCGTGCTCGGTGCCGGCGCCTTCGTCGGCATCGATGGCATGGCCATCGAGAAATCGGTCAAGGCGTTCACCAGCGGGGCCGGGACGATCTTCGGCGATGTCGGTCTGGTGATCGCACTGGGCGCGATGCTCGGCGCGCTGATGACGACCAGCGGCGCGGCCGACAGGGTGGTGCAGGCGATGCTCGGCCGGGTCGGCGACCGCGCGATGCCCTGGGCGATCGCCGGCTGCGCGATGCTGGTCGGGCTGCCGCTGTTCTTCGAGGTCGGGCTGGTGGTGATGCTGCCGATCATCCTGTCGCTGTCGCGGCAGAGCGGCCGGCCGGTGATGGCGCTCGCACTGCCGGCACTGGCCGGGATGACGGTGCTGCATGCGCTGCTGCCGCCGCATCCGGGGCCGCTGATCGGGGTCTCGGTGTTGCATGCCGATCTCGGGCTGACGATGCTGCTCGGCGGGGTGGTCGCGGTGCCGGCGGTCACCCTGGCGGGGCCGCTCTATGCCCGGCTCGTCGCCCCGCGGATCGGCGCGGTGACGCCGCCCGAGGCGGCCGCGTCGTCGGTCCATGCACCCGCCGCCGGCACAGGCGATGCCGTGCCGGCGCTGTGGGCGTCGCTGACCATCCTGCTGCTGCCGGTGGTGCTGATGCTGGGCCGCACGCTCGCCCGCCTCGGGCTTGCGCATGACGGTGCGGCGGCCGGCGTGCTGGAGGCGGTCGGCGAGCCGGTGCTGGCGATGGTGATCACCGTGATCGCGGCGGTGGTGCTGCTGTTCTGGGCGCGAGGGCGCGGCGGAGTGCGGCTCGGCGAGACGATGGAGCACGCGCTCGCGCCGATCGCCGGGCTGCTGATGACGATCGGCGCCGGCGGCGGGCTGAAGGGCGTGCTGCTCGCCGGCGGGCTGGCCGGGGTGATCGGCCGGCTGGCCGCACAGGCCGCAGTGCCGCCGGTGCTGCTGGCCTGGGGGATCGCCGTCTGCCTGCGTCAGGCGATCGGATCGGCGACCGTGGCGACGGTGACCACCGCCGGGCTGATCGCCCCGCTGCTGCTGCATCCCGCCCATCCCGACCCGCAGGAGGCGCTGCATGCCTCGCTGCTGGTGCTGGCGATCGGCGCTGGTTCGGTGTTCTTCTGCCATGTCAACGATGCCGGCTTCTGGATGGTGCGCGGCTTCTTCGGTCTCGACCTGCGGCAGACGGTGCTGAGCTGGTCGGTCCTGCAGACGATCGTGTCGGTGGTGGGTCTGGCCGGGGCGTGGCTGATCTGGATCGCGGTGTGAGGCCTGCCGCTGTCGGGCCCGCCTGTGTCGACGGGTCATGTGCGGGAGCCTGGGCCCGGGGGAAGAAAAGACGCCAGGCCGGGCTGTCGTCAGGCAGGGGTTGCGGAGACGATCGCGGCGGTCGGCAGCGGTCCGAAGAGATGCGGGAACGGGTCCTGGTCCGGCTCGCTGCGGACCCACTCGATCGCGGCGCCGACGCGGTCGGGATCGAAGCGCAGCACCAGCAGCCCGGTGGCGCCGGTGAAATGGCGGGCGAGCACGAAGCCCAGCTGGGCCTCGGTGCAGCAATGCAGGAAACCGTCGCGGGCGAGCGCTGCCGGGGCATAGACCTCGCCCGCCTGGGCGGCGGACCAGTCGGCCTCGGTGGCGACATGGCACAGGCTCTGGGACATAAGGCGAATCTCTTTCGATCGAATCGGGAACAAGTGGTTAATGAGGGGATGATCGAGTCGAACGATATCATCGTGTTGGGGCTGGTTGCGCTTTGCCTGCTGGCCCTCGCCTGTACGCTTCTGGCGCTGCGTCGGCGTGATCCGGCGGTGGCGCGGCTGCTGCTGATGGCCGAACAGGGTGAGGGGGCGCGCCGGACGGAGGCGGAACAGGCCGGCCGGCGGCTGGTCGAGCTGGAGCGCGCGGTGATCGCGCGGCTGGAGCAGGGACGGGTCGAGACCGGCGACCGTCTGGGCGCGATCGCCACCACGCTGGCGCGCGAGCAGGGCGAGAGCCGGGTGGCGATGCAGGCCGCGCTGCGCTCGATGGCCGAGCAGAATGCGGACCGGCTGGCCGCCATCCAGCGCTCGGTCAACGAGCAGCTGCACGAGGCGGTCGAGAAGCAGATGCAGTCGAGCTTCGCGCGCGTGATCGAGCAGTTCACCGCCATCCAGAAGGCGGTCGGCGAGGTCGGCGCCGTCACCGCGCAGATCGGCGATCTCAAGCGGCTGTTCTCCAACGTCAAGACACGCGGCGGCTGGGGCGAGGCGCAGCTGCGCGCGATCCTCGACGACGTGCTGCCCGAGGGCGCCTATGCCGCGAATGTGCGGCTGACGGAGGGCAGCGGCGAGCTGGTCGAGTTTGCGGTGCGGATGCCCGGGCGGCAGGCCGGCGGGGCATGGCTGGCGATCGATTCGAAATTCCCCACCGAGGCCTATGAGCGCCTGATCGACGCGGTGGACGCGGTCGATGCGGAGGCCGAGCGCGCGGCGCGGCGCGGGCTGGAGAGCCAGCTGCGGCTGGAGGCGCGCAAGATCGCGTCAAAGTATATCGTACCGCCGGCGACGGTGGAGTTCGCGGTACTCTATCTGCCCACCGATGGGCTGTATGCGGAAGCCGCGCGTATCCCCGGACTGATCGACGCGCTGGGGCGTGAGCACAAGGTGCTGGTAATGGGGCCGAGCCTGATCCCCGCCCTGCTGCGCACCATCCATCTGGGCTACGTGACGCTGGCGATGGAGGAGAAGGCCGAGGCGATCGGCCGGCTGCTGGGCGCGACCAAGGGCGAGATGCTCAAGATGGACCAGGTGCTGGACAAGCTGGCGCGCAGTGCGCAGGCGATGGGCAACACCATCGAGCAGGCGCGGCAGCGCACGCGGGTGATGGGCCGCAAGCTGCGCGAGGTGGAGGCGGTCGAGGCGGAGGGGATCGAGTTCGAGGAGCCGATCGCGGCGCTGGGGGTCGGGGTGGAGTAGCGAGGTGCAGGAGGCAAGCCTCCTGCCGGGGTCCGGGGGAGCGCCCCGGGGGAAAAGTTCCCTCGCCCGGTTGACTTTGGCGTTGACTTCGCCTCCGGCCGGGCGTATCTGGCCGCTCTTCTGAGGAACGCGGGAGAGATCGCGGTGCTGGTGACAGCGCCGGGGTTTCGTGTGCACCGCGGTCCCGTTGGCTGAAAGGAGCCTGGGATGGCCAAGAAAATCGTCGGCTACATCAAGCTGCAGATCCCGGCAGGCAAGGCGAATCCGTCGCCGCCGGTCGGTCCCGCGCTGGGTCAGCGTGGTCTGAACATCATGCAGTTCGTCAAGGAATTCAACGCGGCGACGCAGAACATCGAGCCCGGTACGCCGACGCCGGTGGTGATCACCGCGTTCGCGGACCGCACCTTCACCTTCATCACCAAGACGCCGCCGAACACCTTCTTCCTGCTCAAGGCCGCCAAGATCACCAAGGGCAGCCCGACGGTCGGCAAGTCGGCGCCGGTGGGCAAGGTCACGACCGCGCAGCTGCGCGAGATCGCCGAGACCAAGATCCAGCACATGAACGCCAACGACATCGACGGGGCCGTGCGCATGCTCGCCGGCTCGGCGAAGTCGATGGGTATCACCGTGGTGGAGGGCTGAGATCATGGCACACAACAAGCGTCATGCCGCTGCGGTGGCGAGTGTGAAGAAGGGCCATGCCTATCCGCTCGCGGAGGCGATCGCCCTGGTGAAGGGTAATGCACGCGCGAAGTTCGACGAGACCGTCGAGATCGCCATGAATCTCGGCATCGATCCGCGTCATGCCGACCAGATGGTGCGCGGGCTGATCAGCCTGCCCAAGGGCACCGGCAAGACGGTGCGCGTGGGCGTGTTCGCCCGTGGCGCGAAGGCCGAGGAGGCGCTGGCCGCCGGGGCCGATGTGGTGGGTGCGGACGACCTGGCCGAGAAGGTGCAGGCCGGCGAGATCGCCTTCGACCGCTGCATCGCGACGCCGGACATGATGGCCCTGGTGGGTCGTCTGGGCAAGATCCTCGGCCCGCGCGGGCTGATGCCGAACCCGAAGCTCGGCACGGTGACGATGAACGTCAAGGACGCGGTCATCGCGGCGAAGTCGGGCCAGATCGAGTTCCGCGCCGAGAAGGCCGGCATCATCCATGCCGGCATCGGCAAGGCGAGCTTCGACGAGGCGGCTCTGGCGGAGAACATCCGCGCGCTGGTCGACGCGATCCAGAAGGCCAAGCCGGCGGGGGCCAAGGGCACCTACCTGCAGAAGGTCGCGCTGAGCTCGTCGATGGGTCCGGGTGTGACAGTCGACGTCGCCACCCTGGCCGGCTGAAGAGATACGCCGCCCGCACCCCCGATCGGGGGTGTGGGCGGCGGACAGGGGTGGGGCTTCGGCCCCGTTCCGACAACCTGTCCAAGACCTGACGTGGGCCGTGTGCGGTCCTTAATGGCCCCCACCAGGGGGCTGGCGACGGGAAGACGGGATCGACCGGGGAATTTCGGTTCCCTCTGGTGGTTTTCCGGCTTGAGAAAGGGACAGGCGAACCGGGCCACCTCGATTCGAGCGATCGGATGAGGCGGCTCATGGGCAACCCGCCCTCTGTCTTCCCGCGCGAGCGGGGCAGGGGGCACGACGGAGACGGGACTTTGGACCGTACGGAGAAGCGGGAGTTCGTATCCTCCCTGGCCGCCGTGTTCGCCGATACGTCGATGGTCGTGGTCACCCGCAATGACGGGCTGAGCGTGGCCGATGTGACGAATCTGCGGGTGCGTGTGCGCAAGGCGGGTGCGACTTATAAGGTCGCGAAGAACCGGCTGGCCACGCTCGCCCTGGATGGGACCCGATTCGAGGGCATCTCACCGCTGCTGAAAGGACCGACTGCGCTTTCCTGGGCGCACGATCCGGTGGCGGTGGCGAAGGTGATCGTCGAGTTCGCCAAGACCAACGAGAAGCTTGTCATCATCGGTGGTGCGCTCGGCACCCAGACGCTCAATGCGGATGGGGTCAGGGCACTCGCCGAACTGCCGTCTCTGGACACGCTGCGCGCGCAGCTGGTGGGGCTCATCAGCACCCCGGCCACGCGGATCGCGGGTGTGCTCCAGGCGCCGGCAGGGCAGCTCGCTCGGGTCTTCGGGGCCTACGCCAAGAAGGACGAAGCGGAGGCGGCCTGAGGCTGTCGCACGCACCAAAATCGCAAGTTCGTGATCGGACTTGCACGGAACCACTCAGAAGCTACATTAGGAACTGACCCATGGCCGATCTGTCCAGGCTTGTTGAAGAACTGTCGACCCTCACCGTCCTCGAGGCGGCCGAGCTGTCGAAGCTGCTCGAGGAGAAGTGGGGCGTTTCCGCCGCCGCGCCGGTGGCCGTTGCCGCCGCCCCGGCCGGTGGTGGCGCCGCCGCCGCCCCCGTCGAGGAGCAGACCGAGTTCACCGTGATCCTCGCCGCTGCCGGCGAGAAGAAGATCAACGTGATCAAGGAAATCCGCACCATCACCGGCCTTGGCCTGAAGGAAGCCAAGGACCTGGTCGAGGGCGCGCCGAAGACCGTCAAGGAAGGCGTGAACAAGGACGAGGCCGCCAAGCTGAAGAAGCAGCTCGAAGAGCAGGGCGCCACCGTCGAGGTGAAGTGATTGCCGCCCGGGCCGCGTGTCCGATGAGGATGCGCGGCGCGGGGGTCTGAGGTGACGAGGGTGGGAATCGGGTTCCGGTTCCCACCCTCTCGCCCGTTTGACGGAAGAGCCGCCCCGAGGATCGGGCGGTTGTTCTGTCTGACGGGGCAGGGCGGCCGGGGACGGCTGCGCCGCGGCGAGTGTCGCGGCTGATGGGCGCGGGGGCGAGACCGCGCCGGGGATATTGGGGGCATAGATGAACGCGATCACCAAATCGTTCACCAAGTCGTTCACCGGGCGCAAGCGGATCCGCAAGAGCTTCGGACGGATCCCCGAAATCGCGCCGATGCCCAATCTGATCGACGTGCAGCGCGCCTCCTACGAGGCGTTCCTGCAGATGAACGTCGCGCCGGACAACCGCACCCCGACGGGCCTGCAGGAAGTGTTCCGCTCGGTGTTCCCGATCAACGATTTCGCCGGGCGCGGGCGTCTGGAGTTCGTCGAATACGAGCTCGAGGAGCCCAAGTATGACGTCGAGGAGTGCATCCAGCGCGGGATGACCTTTGCCGCCCCGCTCAAGGTGGTGCTGCGGCTGATCGTGTGGGATCTCGACGAGGATACCGGCACCCGTTCGATCCGCGACATCAAGGAGCAGCCGGTCTACATGGGCGACATGCCGCTCATGACCGAGAACGGCACCTTCATCATCAACGGCACCGAGCGCGTCATCGTCAGCCAGATGCACCGCAGCCCGGGCGTGTTCTTCGACCACGACAAGGGCAAGACGCACTCGTCGGGCAAGTTCCTGTTTGCCGCCCGCGTGATCCCCTATCGCGGCTCGTGGCTCGATTTCGAGTTCGACAGCAAGGACATCGTCTACGTCCGCATCGACCGCAAGCGGAAGCTGCCGGTCTCGACCCTGCTCTATGCGCTGGAGGGAGCCAACTCCGAGGCGGCGCGCGCGGCCAAGGCGGCCGAGGGCGGCGATGTGGAGTCGATGCCGATCCGCGGCATGGATCCCGAGGAGATCCTGTCGACCTTCTACGGGCAGGTGGTGTTCACCCGCACCGAGAAGGGCTGGGCGCGTCCGTTCGACGCCGAGGCGTTCCGCGGCATGAAGCTGCTGGAGCCGCTGATCGATGCCGAGACCGGCGAGGTGGTGGCCGAGGCCGACGCCAAGCTGACCTCGCGCATGGTGCGCAAGATCGCCGAGAAGACCCGCGAGGTGCTGGTCGGGCGCGCCGACCTGCTCGGCCGCTTCATGGCGATCGATCTGGTCAACGAGAGCACCGGCGAGATCCATGCCGAGGCCGGCGAGGAACTGACCGAGGCGCGTCTGGCCGCTCTCGAGGAGCAGGGCATCGCCGAGCTGCCGATGCTGGCGATCGACCAGGCCAAGGGGCCGTGGATCCGCAACACGCTGGCGATCGACAAGAACAGCTCGCGTGACGAGGCGCTGATCGACATCTACCGGGTGATGCGCCCGGGCGAGCCGCCGACCCCGGACACGGCGGAAGCGCTGTTCAACGGCCTGTTCTTCGACGCCGACCGCTACGACCTCTCGGCCGTCGGCCGGGTGAAGATGAACATGCGCCTCGGTCTCGATTTCGAGGACACGATTCGCGTGCTGCGCAAGCAGGACATCCTCGCCACCGTGAAGATCCTCTGCGAGCTCAAGGACGGTCGCGGCACGATCGACGACATCGACAATCTCGGCAACCGCCGCGTGCGCTCGGTCGGCGAGCTGATGGAGAACCAGTATCGAGTCGGCCTGCTGCGCATGGAGCGCGCGATCCGCGAGCGCATGGGCTCGGTCGACATCGATACCGTGATGCCGCACGACCTGATCAACGCGAAGCCCGCGGCGGCCGCGGTGCGCGAGTTCTTCGGCTCCTCGCAGCTCAGCCAGTTCATGGACCAGACCAACCCGCTGTCGGAAGTGACGCACAAGCGCCGTCTCTCCGCCCTCGGCCCGGGCGGTCTGACCCGCGAGCGCGCCGGCTTCGAGGTGCGCGACGTGCATCCGACGCATTACGGCCGCATCTGCCCGATCGAGACGCCGGAAGGCCCGAACATCGGTCTGATCAACAGCCTTGCGACCTATGCGCGGGTCAACAAGTACGGCTTCATCGAGACGCCGTATCGCCTGGTGCGCGACGGCGTGCTGCAGGACGGCTGGAAATACCTCTCCGCGATGGAAGAGGAGAAGCTGATCGTCGCCCAGGCCGATGCGGCGCAGGATGCGGACGGCAAGCTGACCGACGAGCTGGTGTCGGTGCGTCGTTCGGGCGACTTCCGGCTGGTCAAGCCGGAGGACGTGACCGCCTGCGACGTGTCGCCCAAGCAGCTGGTTTCGGTGGCGGCCGCGCTGATCCCGTTCCTCGAGAACGACGACGCCAACCGCGCGCTGATGGGCTCGAACATGCAGCGCCAGGCGGTGCCGCTGATCCGCTCCGATGCGCCGCTGGTCGGCACCGGCATGGAAGCCGCGGTGGCGCGCGATTCGGGCGCGACGATCGTCGCGCGCCGGGCCGGCGTGATCGACCAGATCGACGGCGCGCGCATCGTGGTGCGGGCGACGCACGAGGATGGTTCGACGCTGGGCGTCGATATCTACCGGCTGCGCAAATACATGCGCTCCAACCAGTCGACCTGCATCAACCAGCGTCCGCTGGTGCGCGTGGGCGACCAGGTGGCGGCGAACGACATCATCGCCGACGGGCCGTCGACCGAACTGGGCGAGCTGGCACTGGGCCGCAACGTGCTGTGCGCGTTCATGCCCTGGAACGGCTACAACTTCGAGGACTCGATCCTCATCTCCGAGCGCATCGCGCGTGATGACGTCTTCACCTCGATCCATATCGAGGAGTTCGAGGTCATGGCCCGCGACACCAAGCTGGGCCAGGAGGAGATCACCCGCGACATTCCCAATGTGGGTGAGGAGGCGCTGCGCAACCTCGACGAGGCGGGCATCGTCTATGTCGGCGCGGATGTGAATCCCGGCGACATCCTGGTCGGCAAGGTGACGCCGAAGGGCGAGAGCCCGATGACTCCGGAGGAGAAGCTGCTCCGCGCCATCTTCGGCGAGAAGGCGTCCGACGTGCGCGACACCTCGCTGCGTCTGCCGCCCGGCACCTCGGGCACGATCGTCGACGTGCGCGTGTTCAACCGTCGTGGCGTCGACAAGGACGAGCGCGCGATGGCGATCGAGCGCGCCGAGATCGAGCGTCTGGCCAAGGACCGCGACGACGAGCGCGCGATCCAGGAGCGCTCGTTCCTCAACCGGATGCGCGAGAAGCTGCTCGGCCAGAAGGCCGCTGCTGGCTTCAAGGGCATCAAGTCGGGCACCGACATCACCGACGAGGTGCTGGCCGAGCATCCGCGCGGCGCATGGCGCAACATCGCCGTGCAGTCCGATGCGGTGATGGCCGAGATCGAGGTGCTGAAGCGGGAGTTCGACGCTGCCGTCGGACGTCTGCAGGCGCGCTTCGAGAGCAAGGTCGACAAGCTGCAGCGCGGCGACGAGATGCCGCCCGGCGTGATGAAGATGGTCAAGGTGTTCGTCGCGGTGAAGCGCAAGCTGCAGCCGGGCGACAAGATGGCCGGACGTCACGGCAACAAGGGCGTGGTCTCGCGCGTGGTGCCGGTGGAGGACATGCCGTTCCTCGAGGACGGCACCTCGGTCGACCTGGTGCTGAACCCGCTGGGCGTGCCGTCGCGCATGAACGTGGGGCAGATCCTGGAGACGCATCTGGGCTGGGCGTGCGCCAATATCGGCCGTCAGGTCGGCGAGCTGGTGGACACCTACCAGCGTGACGGTGCGCGCAAGCAGGAACTGCTCGACACGCTCAAGGAAGTGTATGGCGAGCGCGTCTACGAGGACGACATCGCCACCCTGCCGCATGAGCAGCTCGTCGAGCTGGCCAACAACCTGCGCAAGGGTATCCCCATCGCCACCCCGGTGTTCGACGGGGCACGGATGTCGGATATCGAGGGCATGCTGACCCGTGCGGGTCTGGATACCTCGGGCCAGATGCAGCTGACCGACGGGCGCACGGGCGAGCCGTTCGAGCGCAAGGTGACGGTGGGCTACATCTACATGCTCAAGCTGCACCACCTGGTCGACGACAAGATCCATGCGCGTTCGATCGGGCCGTACTCGCTCGTTACCCAGCAGCCGCTGGGCGGCAAGGCGCAGTTCGGTGGCCAGCGTTTCGGCGAGATGGAGGTCTGGGCTCTGGAGGCGTATGGCGCGGCCTATACGCTGCAGGAAATGCTGACGGTGAAGTCCGACGACGTGTCGGGCCGCACCAAGGTCTACGAGGCGATCGTGCGCGAGCAGGACGATTTCGAGGCCGGCATTCCCGAGAGCTTCAACGTTTTGGTCAAGGAGCTGAAGTCGCTCGGCCTGAATGTGGATCTGGAGACGGGTCAGGGCTGACGGCAATCACCCCCGCGCCGATTGGGGCGCGGGGGTTGAAGCCTTGGTTCGCAATGACGAATTTTATGTGTTCCGCCGCTTTGGGCGAAGTGGTGGGGACCGCGGGGGTATCGACGCATGAATGAACTGATGAAGATCCTCGGCCAGACTGGCCAGGCCGTCACCTTCGACCAGATCAAGATCCAGATGGCGTCGTCGGAGCAGATCCGCTCCTGGTCGTATGGCGAGATCAAGAAGCCGGAGACGATCAACTACCGCACCTTCAAGCCGGAGCGGGACGGGCTGTTCTGTGCCCGCATCTTCGGGCCGATCAAGGACTACGAGTGCCTGTGCGGCAAGTACAAGCGCATGAAGTTCCGCGGCATCATCTGCGAGAAGTGCGGCGTCGAGGTGACGCTGGCGAAGGTGCGCCGTGAGCGCATGGGCCATATCGAGCTCGCCAGCCCCGTCGCCCATATCTGGTTCCTCAAGTCGCTGCCGTCGCGCATCGGGCTGATGGTCGATCTCACGCTCAAGGAGCTGGAGAAGATCCTGTATTTCGAGAGCTACGTGGTTCTCGATCCGGGCGCGACCGACCTCAAGCGCCACCAGCTCCTCAACGAGGACCAGCTGCTCGCCAAGCAGGACGAGTTCGGTGACGATTTCCAGTTCGGCATTGGCGCGGAGGCCATCAAGACCATTCTCCGCGACATCGACTGCGATGCCGAGAAGGTGCAGCTGCGCGCCGACCTCAAGGAGACCACCTCCGAGGCCAAGCGCAAGAAGCTGGTCAAGCGTCTGAAGCTGATCGAGGCGTTCGCCGAGTCCGGTTCGCGCCCCGAGTGGATGATCCTCGACGTGGTGCCGGTGATCCCGCCCGAGCTGCGCCCGCTGGTGCCGCTCGATGGTGGCCGCTTCGCGACCTCGGATCTCAACGATCTCTATCGCCGCGTCATCAACCGCAACAACCGCCTCAAGCGGCTGATCGACCTGCGCGCGCCCGACATCATCGTGCGCAACGAGAAGCGCATGCTGCAGGAGAGCGTGGATGCGCTGTTTGACAACGGCCGTCGCGGGCGCGCGATCACGGGGGCCAACAAGCGTCCGCTGAAGTCGCTGTCCGACATGCTCAAGGGCAAGCAGGGCCGCTTCCGGCAGAACCTGCTCGGCAAGCGCGTCGACTATTCGGGCCGTTCGGTGATCGTGGTCGGTCCCGAGCTCAAGCTGCACCAGTGCGGCCTGCCGAAGAAGATGGCGCTCGAGCTGTTCAAGCCGTTCATCTACTCGAAGCTCGAGAAATACGGTCACGCCACCACCATCAAGGCCGCCAAGCGGATGGTGGAAAAGGAGCGTCCCGAGGTGTGGGACATCCTCGAGGAGGTGATCCGCGAGCATCCGGTGATGCTGAACCGTGCGCCGACCCTGCACCGTCTCGGCATCCAGGCCTTCGAGCCGGTGCTGATCGAGGGCAAGGCGATCCAGCTGCATCCGCTGGTCTGCACCGCGTTCAACGCCGATTTCGACGGCGACCAGATGGCCGTGCATGTCCCGCTGAGCCTCGAGGCGCAGCTGGAAGCGCGCGTGCTGATGATGAGCACCAACAACATCCTCAGCCCGGCGAACGGCAAGCCGATCATCGTGCCGAGCCAGGACATCGTGCTGGGCCTGTACTATCTCTCGCTCGAGACGGCGGCGTTCCGCGTCACCCCCGACCAGAACGAGTATGACGCGCAGGGCAAGCTGGTGAAGACCGGCGCGACGGCGTTCTCCTCGATCGGCGAGATCGAGTATGCGCTGACCGCCAAGGCGATCCATCTGCACGACAAGATCCGTGCACGCTTCGACACCGTCGATGCGGACGGCAAGCCGATCCGGCAGACCGTGGTCACCACGCCGGGCCGGATGCTGATCGCGCAGATCCTGCCCAAGCACCCGGCGGTGCCGTTCGCGCTGATCAACAAGCAGCTCACCAAGAAGAACGTCTCCGACGTGATCGACGCCGTCTACCGTCATTGCGGTCAGAAGGAATGCGTGATCTTCGCCGACCGGCTGATGGGTCTGGGCTTCGGCCAGGCGGCGAAGGCCGGCCTGTCCTTCGGCAAGGACGACATGATCATCCCGGCTTCCAAGCAGGCGATGATCGACGAGACGACCGCCGAGGTGAAGGAGTTCGAGCAGCAGTATCAGGACGGCCTGATCACCGCCGGCGAGCGCTACAACAAGGTGGTCGACGCCTGGTCGCGCTGCACCGATGCGGTGGCGGGCGCGATGATGAAGGAGATCTCCAAGCAGGAGATCGGCAAGCCGACCAACTCGGTGTGGATGATGAGCCATTCCGGTGCGCGCGGGTCGCCGGCGCAGATGCGTCAGCTCGCCGGCATGCGCGGCCTGATGGCCAAGCCTTCGGGCGAGATCATCGAGCAGCCGATCATCGCCAACTTCAAGGAAGGCCTGTCGGTTCTCGAATACTTCAACTCGACCCATGGCGCCCGCAAGGGCCTCGCGGACACCGCGCTGAAGACCGCGAACTCCGGCTATCTGACCCGTCGTCTGGTCGACGTCGCCCAGGACTGCATCATCGTCGAGGACGATTGCGGCACCGAGCGCGGCCTAACCGTGCGTGCGGTGATGGATGGCGGCGAAGTGGTCTCCTCGCTGTCGGAGCGCATCCTCGGCCGCACCACGGCCGCCGACGTGGTCGATCCGGCGGATGGCGCGATCGTGCTGCCGCGCAACACGCTGATCGGTGAGGCGGAAGCCGAGCGGGTCGAGCGGGCGGGCGTCGAGTCGGTGCTGATCCGCTCGGTGCTGACCTGCGACAGCCGCGTCGGCGTCTGCGGGCATTGCTACGGGCGCGATCTGGCCCGCGGCACGCCGGTCAATATCGGCGAGGCGGTGGGTGTCATTGCCGCGCAGTCGATCGGCGAGCCGGGCACGCAGCTCACCATGCGCACCTTCCATATCGGCGGTGCCGCGCAGCGTGGCGCGGAGCAGTCGAGCGTGGAGGCGTCGCATGACGGCCGCGTGACCATCCGCAACCGCAACGTGGTGCAGAATTCCCAGGGGATTCCGGTCATCATGTCGCGGAACTGCGAGATGGTGCTGACCGACGACAAGGGCTCCGAGCGCGCCCGCTACCGCGTGCCCTACGGTGCGCGTCTGCTGGTCGAGGAGGGCGCGGAGGTCACCCGCCAGCAGAAGCTGGCCGAGTGGGACCCGTACACCCTGCCGATCATCACCGAGCGCGCCGGCAAGGTCGAATATCTCGACCTGATCGACTCGATCACCTTGGTCGAGCGGATGGACGAGGTCACCGGGCTCACGTCGAAGGTGGTCGTCGACTACAAGCAGGCGGCCAAGGGCGTGGACCTGCGTCCGCGCCTGCAGCTCAAGGACGACCGCGGCGATGTGGTGAAGCTGCCGAACGGCAACGATGCGCGCTACTTCCTCTCGCCCGACTCGATCCTCTCGGTCGAGAACGGCGCGGTGGTGCATGCGGGTGACGTGCTCGCCCGTATTCCCCGCGAGGGCAGCAAGACACGCGACATCACCGGCGGTCTGCCGCGGGTGGCCGAGCTGTTCGAGGCGCGTCGTCCGAAGGATCACGCGATCATCGCCGAGATCGACGGTCGGGTGGAGTTCGGCAAGGACTACAAGGCCAAGCGTCGCATCATCGTCAAGAACGACGAGACCGGCGAGGAGAGCGACTATCTGATCCCGAAGGGCAAGCACGTCTCGGTGCAGGAAGGCGACTTCGTGCGTCGTGGCGACCCGTTGGTCGACGGGCCGCGCGTGCCGCACGACATCCTCAAGGTGCTGGGGGTGGAAGCGTTGTCGGACTACCTCGTCAACGAGATCCAGGACGTCTATCGACTGCAGGGCGTGAAGATCAACGACAAGCACATCGAGGTGATCGTTCGCCAGATGCTGCAGAAGGTCGAGATCCTCGAGCCCGGCGACACCACCTATCTGGTGGGCGAGCTGGTCGACCGGATCGAGTTCGAGGGCGAGAACGAGAAGCGGCTGCGGGAGAACGAGCGTCCGGCGCAGGCGATGCCGGTGCTTCAGGGCATCACCAAGGCCTCGCTGCAGACGCAGAGCTTCATCTCTGCGGCGTCGTTCCAGGAGACCACGCGCGTGCTCACCGAGGCGGCGACCGCCGGCAAGGTGGATACGCTCAACGGGCTCAAGGAAAACGTGATCGTCGGGCGCCTGATCCCGGCGGGCACGGGTTCGGTGATGAACCGCCTGCGTGCGGTCGCGGCCGGGCAGGACGGGCAGCGTGTGGCAGGCAAGGTGCCGGCACTGCCGGATCGTGCCGCGGAGTGAGTGAGGGCGGGGGCACTGCCCCCGCACCCCCGACAAAGGGCTTGCCCTTTGCAAACAAGTCAGGAAAGGCGCCGGCGAGGTCTCCCTCGCCGGCGCCTTTTCTGTGAAAATCGGGTTCGCAGAAGGCAAGCCCTTTGCCGGCGTGCGGGGGCGGCGCCTCTGCCATGTTTGCGCTGTCAATATGCTTGACTCTGCGTTGGTCCGCTCGTAGGTTCCGCGCCCTTAGCTGACCTCGGCGATTTTCGTCGCGGGGGCCGCTGGATGCAGCACCGGAGCGTGCGGCGCCGCGGAGAATCGGGGCTTGTTTCCGAATCGCCGCCTAGGCCGTGCGCAGTTGGAATGTCCGCAAGGGCCGGTCGTCCCGGTTCGGGCGGGTTTTTGCTGCATCGAGTGGGTCTTTGCCGCGGCGGTCGGGCGAGGCGGAACGTTTTAGGATTGGGACAGGGGCGTATGCCGACCATCAACCAGCTGATCGCGAACGGGCGCGAGCCTGCCGCCAAGCGCAACAAGGTTCCGGCCCTCCAGGGGTGCCCCCAGAAGCGCGGCGTGTGCACGCGCGTCTACACCGTCACCCCGAAGAAGCCGAACTCCGCCCTGCGTAAGGTCGCCAAGGTGCGCCTGACCAACGGTCACGAGGTGGTCAGCTACATCCCCGGCGAGGGTCACAACCTCCAGGAGCACTCCGTGGTGCTGATCCGTGGCGGTCGCGTGAAGGACCTTCCGGGCGTTCGCTACCACATCCTGCGCGGCGTGCTCGACACGCAGGGCATCGCCAAGCGTCGTAAGCGCCGTTCGCTCTACGGCGCGAAGCGTCCGAAGTAAGAAGAGGACCAGGGCATGAGTCGCCGCCGCCGCGCCGTCAAGCGCGAGATCCTGCCGGACGCCAAGTTCGGTGACATCGTCATCACGCGCTTCATGAATGCGCTGATGTATGACGGTAAGAAGTCCACGGCCGAAGGCATCGTCTACGGTGCGCTCGACACGCTGCGCAAGCGCGGCGGGGCGACGGCCGATCCGGTGCGCATGTTCCATGAGGCACTGGAGAACGTGAAGCCGGCCGTCGAGGTGCGTTCGCGCCGCGTCGGTGGCGCGACCTACCAGGTGCCGGTCGAGGTTCGCACCGAGCGCCGTCAGGCGCTGGCGATCCGCTGGCTGATCGACGCCTCGCGCAAGCGTGGCGAGAACACGATGCAGGACCGCCTGTCGAACGAGCTTCTGGACGCGGTGAACAACCGTGGCACCGCCGTCAAGAAGCGCGAGGACACGCACCGCATGGCTGAGGCCAACAAGGCCTTCAGCCACTACCGCTGGTAACAGCGGGCGCTTGCCACCGCTGGCAACAGCGGGCGCTTGGTAGACTAGAGAAACTTCAACCGCGATCCCCGGCGACAGACCGGGTAACGGAGCACAACGATGGCTAAGGCGAAATTCGAGCGGAACAAGCCGCACTGCAACATCGGCACCATCGGTCACGTCGACCATGGCAAGACGTCGCTGACGGCTGCGATCACCAAGACGCTCGCCAAGACGGGTGGCGCGACCTTCACGGCCTACGACCAGATCGACAAGGCCCCCGAGGAGCGCGCGCGCGGCATCACGATCTCGACCGCCCACGTCGAGTACGAGACCACCAACCGTCACTACGCGCACGTGGACTGCCCCGGCCACGCCGACTACGTGAAGAACATGATCACCGGTGCCGCCCAGATGGACGGCGCGATCCTGGTCGTGTCGGCCGCTGACGGCCCGATGCCGCAGACCCGCGAGCACATCCTGCTCGCCCGTCAGGTCGGCGTGCCGGCGCTGGTGGTGTTCCTCAACAAGGTCGACCAGGTCGATGACCCCGAACTGCTCGAGCTCGTCGAGATGGAAGTCCGCGAGCTGCTGTCGTCGTACCAGTTCCCCGGCGACGACATCCCCATCGTCAAGGGCTCGGCGCTCGCCACCCTCGAGGACAGCAACGCGGAGATCGGCGAGAAGGCCGTGCTCGAGCTGATGGCCGCCGTGGATGCCTACATCCCGCAGCCGGAGCGTCCGATCGACCGTCCGTTCCTGATGCCGATCGAGGACGTGTTCTCGATTTCCGGCCGTGGCACGGTGGTGACCGGTCGCGTCGAGCGTGGCGCCGTCAACGTCGGTGACGAAGTCGAGATCGTGGGCCTCAAGGCCACCGTGAAGACCACCGTCACCGGTGTCGAGATGTTCCGCAAGCTGCTCGACCGCGGCGAGGCCGGCGACAACATCGGCGCGCTGCTGCGTGGCACCAAGCGCGAGGACGTCGAGCGCGGCCAGGTCCTGGCCAAGCCGGGCTCGATCACCCCGCACACGAAGTTCAAGGCCGAGGCCTACATCCTCACCAAGGAAGAGGGTGGCCGTCATACGCCGTTCTTCACCAACTACCGCCCGCAGTTCTACTTCCGCACGACCGACGTCACCGGCGTCGTGACCCTGCCGGAAGGCACCGAGATGGTGATGCCGGGCGACAACATCTCCATGGACGTGACGCTGATCGCGCCGATCGCCATGGATGAGGGTCTGCGTTTCGCGATCCGCGAGGGTGGCCGCACCGTCGGCGCCGGCGTGGTGGCGAAGATCGAGGCCTGACGCTTCGAAGGTCCGGGCCGGGACGAACAGTCCCGATCCGGACCGGGCATCGTATGTCGGCGCGTCATGAGGGCGCGCCGACCTCTGGATCGCCAATCTGTTCCTGGGTTTTTTCGAGATAATGGACAACCAGAACATCCGCATTCGCCTGAGGGCGTACGATCACCGCGTGCTCGACAACAGCACGAAGGAGATCGTCAACACCGCGAAGCGTACGGGTGCGCGGGTGCGCGGGCCGATCCCGCTGCCGACGCATATCGAGCGTTTCACCGTCAACCGCTCTCCGCATGTGGACAAGAAGAGCCGCGAGCAGTTCGAGATCCGGACGCATCGCCGCCTGCTCGACATCGTTGAGCCGACCCCGCAGACCGTGGACGCTCTCATGAAGCTCGACCTCGCCTCTGGCGTGGACGTCGAGATCAAGATCTGAGGCCCGGGAATCATGCGCACAGGATTGATTGCCAAGAAGCTGGGCATGACCCGGCTGTTCAAGGACGACGGCACCCACGTGCCGGTCACCGTCCTGCATCTCGACGAGCTGCAGGTGGTCGACACCCGCACCGTCGAGCGTGATGGCTACACCGCCGTCCAGCTCGGCTCGGGCAAGGCCAAGGTGAAGAACGTCAGCAAGCCGAACCGTGGCCATTTCGCCCGCGTGAAGGTGGAGCCGAAGAAGAACCTGCGCGAGTTCCGCGTGTCGGAAGACGCGCTGCTCGAGCCGGGTGCGACGCTGTCGGCGGCGCATTTCGTGGTCGGCCAGAAGATCGACGTCACCGGCACCTCCAAGGGCAAGGGTTTTGCCGGCGGCATGAAGCGCTGGAACTTCGCCGGTCTCGAGGCGAGCCACGGCGTGTCGATCTCGCACCGTTCGCTCGGTTCGACCGGTAACCGCCAGGACCCGGGCAAGACCTTCAAGAACAAGAAGATGGCCGGTCATCTCGGTGGCGAGCGGATCACCACGCTGAACCTCGAGGTCGCGGCGGTGGACGTGGAGAAGGGTCTCATCATGGTGCGCGGCGCGGTGCCGGGCTCCAAGGGTGAGCTGGTCGAGGTGCGCGACGCGATCAAGCGCGCCCGTCATGCCGATGCGCCGTTCCCGGCAGCTTTGGTCGGGGCGTGAGGACAATGGCAATGGAAGTCGAAATCAAGACCCTCGACAATGGCAGCGCCGGCACCGCCGAGCTGCCCGAGGCGATCTTCGGGGCCGCTCCGCGCAGCGACATCATGGCGCGCGTGGTGCACTGGCAGCTTGCGCGTCGCCGCGCCGGCACGCACCGCACCAAGGGTATGGGCGAGGTGTCCGGCACGACCAAGAAGCCGTATCGCCAGAAGGGCACCGGCAATGCCCGCCAGGGCTCGCTGCGCGCGCCGCAGTTCCGCACCGGCGGTGTGGTGCATGGTCCGGTCGTCCGCGATCATGGCTATGACCTGCCCAAGAAGATCCGCCGCCTCGGCCTGATCAGCGCGCTCAGCCAGAAGGCGGCCGAGGGCAAGCTGGTGGTGCTCGAGACCGCGTCGGGTGCGACGAAGTCTGCAGCACTCGCCAAGCAACTCAAGGTGCTGGGCTGGAACTCGGCGCTGATCGTCGACCGTGCGGTCGATGAGGGTTTCCTGCGTGCGGCGCGCAACCTGCCGCGCATCGACGTGCTGCCGACCGTGGGCGCGAATGTCTATGACATCCTCAACCACGACGTGCTGGCGATCACCCGCGAGGGGCTCGAAGGCCTGAAGGAGCGCCTGGCATGACCAACATTCTCGCCATCCGCCGCAAGGCGGAAAAGCTGCCGCGCGAGGCGATGTATGACATCGTGCGCGCGCCGGTGATCACCGAGAAGGCGACGATGCTGTCCGAGAAGAACCAGGTGGTCTTCAAGGTGGCGATCGATGCTTCCAAGCCCGAGATCAAGGCCGCCGTCGAGGGGCTGTTCGGGGTGAAGGTCGTCGGCGTCAACACGCTGGTGCAGAAGGGCAAGACGAAGCGGTTCCGCGGCCGTCCGGGTCAGCGTTCCGACGTCAAGAAGGCGTTCGTGCAGCTTGCGGAAGGTCAGTCCATCGACCTGACCGCGAAGCTGTCCTGAGAGGTCGCGACAGATGGCATTGAAGCACTTTAAGCCCGTCACGGCGAGCCTTCGCGGCACCGTCCTGATCGACCGCAGCGAGCTGTGGAAGGGCAAGCCCGTCAAGACGCTGACCGAGGGCAAGAGCCACTCGGGCGGCCGCAACAACCACGGCCGCACCACGGTGCGGTTCCGGGGCGGCGGGCACAAGCAGACCTATCGCTATGTCGACTTCAAGCGTCGCAAGTTCGACGTCGTCGGCACCGTGCAGCGTCTGGAGTACGATCCGAACCGCACCGCGTTCATCGCGCTGGTGAAGTATGCCGATGGCGAGCTCGCCTACATCCTGGCCCCGCAGCGCCTTCGCGCCGGCGATCAGGTGGTGGCCGGTGCGCGCGTCGACATCAAGCCGGGCAACGCGATGCCGCTCTCGGCGATCCCGGTCGGCACCATCGTGCACAACATCGAGCTCAAGGCCGGTGCCGGTGGCAAGGTCGCACGTTCGGCGGGCACGTATTGCCAGCTGGTCGGCAAGGATGCCGGTTATGCGCAGGTCAAGCTGCAGTCCGGTGAGCTCCGCGTGGTGCGCGGCGAGTGCATGGCGACGGTTGGCGCGGTCTCGAACCCCGACAACATGAACCAGCACATCGGCAAGGCCGGGCGTTCGCGCTGGCTGGGTCGGCGTCCGCACAACCGCGGTGTGGTGATGAACCCGGTCGATCACCCGCATGGTGGTGGCGAGGGCCGCACCTCGGGTGGCCGTCATCCGGTCACGCCCTGGGGCAAGCCGACCAAGGGCTACAAGACGCGCGTCAACAAGCGCACCGACAAGCTGATCATCCGTCGCCGCAAGAGCGGCAAGTAAGAAGGGGCAGTCAAGATGGCACGTTCCGTCTGGAAGGGCCCGTTCGTGGACGGGTATCTGCTGAACAAGGCCGAGGCGTCACGGGCGTCGGGCCGCAACGAGATCATCAAGATCTGGTCGCGTCGCTCGACGATCCTGCCGCAGTTCGTCGGCCTGACGTTCGGTGTCTATAACGGGCACAAGTTCCTGCCCGTTCAGGTCAACGAGAACATGGTCGGCCACAAGTTCGGCGAGTTCTCCCCGACGCGGACCTTCACCGGTCATTCGTCGGACAAGAAGGCGAAGCGGGGCTGACATGAGCAAGCCGAAACATCCGCGCGCGCTCGCTGAGACGGAGGCGCAGGCGATCGCGTCGAACATCCGCATCAGCCCGCGCAAGCTGAACCTGGTGGCGGGTCTGATCCGCAACAAGCCGGCCTCCGACGCCGTCGCCACGCTGACGTTCTCGAAGCGCCGCATCGCCCAGCAGGTCCGCAAGACCCTCGAAAGCGCGATCGCGAACGCCGAGAACAACCATCAGCTCGATGTCGACCAGCTGGTCGTCACCCGGGCCGAGGTCGGCAAGTCGATCGTGATGCGTCGCTTCCATGCCCGTGGTCGCGGCCGTGCGTCGCGCGTCGAGAAATGGTTCAGCCACCTCAAGATCGTGGTCGCCGAGCGCGCCCCCGAGGAAGAGGCGCCGAAGGCCAAGCGTACCCGTTCATCCGAGCAAGAGGCGGCCTGAACCATGGGTCACAAAGTCAATCCGATCGGGCTCCGGCTCGGCATCAACCGGACCTGGGACAGCCGCTGGTTCGCCGATACCGACTATGCGCGTCTGCTGCATGAGGACATCAAGCTGCGTGCGCATCTGCGCCGTCGCCTCAGTGGCGCGGGCGTGTCGCGCGTGGTGATCGAGCGTCCGGCGAAGAAGCCGCGCGTGACGATCTATGCCGCGCGTCCCGGCGTGGTGATCGGCAAGAAGGGTGGCGACATCGAGGTGCTGCGGAAGGATCTCGCCCGTATGGCGAAGTCCGAGGTGGCGCTGAACATCGTCGAGATCCGCAAGCCCGAGATCGACGCGACCCTGGTCGCCGAGAACATCGCCCAGCAGCTCGAGCGTCGCGTGGCCTTCCGTCGTGCGATGAAGCGTGCGGTGCAGTCGGCGATGCGTCTGGGCGCGCAGGGCATCCGGATCAACTGCAGCGGTCGTCTCGGCGGTGCCGAGATCGCCCGCATCGAGTGGTATCGCGAGGGGCGGGTGCCGCTGCACACGCTGCGCGCCGATATCGATTACGGGGTTGCGACCGCGAAGACCACCTACGGCACCTGCGGTGTCAAGGTGTGGATCTTCAAGGGCGAGATCCTGGCCCACGACCCGCTGGCGCAGGATCGCCGTGCGGCAGAGCAGGCGCCGCAGCGCTGATCTCTGACGCTTAAGGAACAAGAAAATGCTCTCTCCTAAGCGGACCAAGTACCGCAAGGCCCACAAGGGTCGGATCCACGGATTGGCCAAGGGCGGCACGACGCTGAATTTCGGCGCGTTCGGCCTCAAGGCACTCGAGCCGGAGCGGGTCACCGCTCGCCAGATCGAGGCCGCCCGC
This sequence comes from Endobacter medicaginis, assembly GCF_014192375.1. GTDB lineage: Bacteria > Pseudomonadota > Alphaproteobacteria > Acetobacterales > Acetobacteraceae > Endobacter > Endobacter medicaginis. The sequence goes on from NZ_JACHXV010000003.1 coordinate 349,855, forward strand.
CGCGCGATCACGCGTGCCATGAAGCGCGCTGGTCGTGTGTGGATCCGGATTTTTCCGGACGTTCCCGTCTCCACCAAGCCTGCCGAGGTCCGCATGGGCTCCGGCAAGGGCTCGCCCGAGTTCTGGGTGGCGCGCGTGAAGCCGGGCCGCATCATGTTCGAGATCGAGGGCGTGCCGCCCGAGGTTGCCAAGGAAGCCTTGGAACTCGGTGCCGCGAAGCTGCCGATCAAGACCAAGTTCATCACCCGAGTGGGAGAGGCCTGAGATGGCGAAGGCGACCAAGCCGGCCGACATCCGCGCCAAGTCCGCGGATGAGCTGAAGACGATGCTGCTCGACCTCAAGCGCGAGCAGTTCAACCTGCGCTTCCAGCGGGCCACCGGCCAGGCTGAAGGCACCAGCCGTTCGCGCGAGGTCCGTCGCGACATCGCGCGGGTGAAGACGATCATTGCCGAGACGGGTGTCTCGGCCTCGAAGTCCTGAAGGAGTAGGGGCGATGCCGAAGCGCGTCCTGACCGGACGGGTGACGTCCGACAAGATGGACAAGACCGTGACGGTGCTTGTCGATCGGCGGGTCATTCATCCGCTGTACAAGAAGTTCATCCGCCGCTCGAAGAAGTATGCGGCGCATGACGAGCTGAACGAATGCAAGGTTGGCGACACGGTGCGCATCGTCGAGTGCCCGCCGATCTCCAAGCGCAAGACCTGGACGGTCGTCGCGCGCAACGGGAGCGATCTCGGTGCGGCCGCGGCTCCGGCCTCGGTCTGAGGGGATAAGAGATGATTCATCCCGAGACCAACCTGGACGTCGCCGACAACAGCGGCGCGCGTCGGGTGCAGTGCATCAAGGTGCTGGGCGGCTCCAAGCGGAAGACCGCCTCGGTCGGCGACGTCATCGTCGTGTCCGTCAAGGAAGCGATCCCCCGCGGCAAGGTGAAGAAGGGCGACGTCCATCAGGCCGTCATCGTCCGCACCGCGGCCGCCGTGCGCCGCGCCGATGGCAGTGCGATCCGCTTCGACCGCAACGCGGCCGTGCTGATCAACAAGCAGCAGGAGCCGATCGGCACCCGCATCTTCGGCCCGGTCGTTCGTGAACTGCGCGCGCGCAAGTTCATGAAGATCATTTCTCTCGCGCCCGAGGTGCTGTGATGGCCGCTCGTATTCGCAAGGGCGACACCGTCGTCGTCACCACCGGTTCGGACCGTGGCAAGCAGGGCGAGGTGCTCAGCGTCTCGCCGAAGGACAACCGCGCCGTCGTGCGCGGCGTCAAGATCGCCAAGCGCCACACCAAGCCGCGCGGCATGGGTGAGCCTGGCGGCATCGTCGAGCGCGAGGCCGCGATCGACCTGTCGAACCTGGCCCTCGTCGATCCGAAGAGCGGCAAGCCGACCAAGGTCGGGTTCCGCGTGCTCGAGGATGGCCGCAAGGTCCGCGTCGCGCGTGCGACCGGCGAGATCATCGAGAGCTGAGGGGGCTGTCATGTCAGAAGTGAAGGAAGCCGCCCGCTACACGCCGCGCATGCAGGCGCGCTATCGGGACGAGCTGCGGGCCAAGCTGCGCGAGCAGTTCGGTTACGCCAACGAGATGCAGGTGCCGCGTCTCGAGAAGATCGTGATCAACATGGGCGTCGGCGAGGCCGCCGGCGACCAGAAGAAGCTCGACGCCGCTGTCGCCGAGCTGACGCAGATCGCGGGCCAGAAGGTGGTCAAGACGGTGGCGAAGAAGGCGATCGCCGGCTTCAAGATCCGCGCCGGCCTGCCGATCGGCTGCAAGGTCACGCTGCGCCGCCAGCGCATGTACGAGTTCCTCGACCGGCTGGTGACGATCGCGCTGCCTCGGGTGCGCGACTTCCGCGGCATCAGCGGCAAGGGCTTCGACGGTCGTGGCAATTTCGCGATGGGTCTGAAGGAACAGATCGTGTTCCCGGAGATCAATTACGACAAGGTCGACCAGATCCGCGGCATGGACATCGTGTTCGTGACCTCGGCGAAGACCGATGCGGAAGCGAAGGCGCTGCTCAAGGCGTTCGACCTGCCGTTCGCGAACTGATTTTTCTCTCGCCTTTCCACGGGGCGTTGAGCTAAACGAACGACCCCTCCCCGAAAGGGGTGGGGTTTTTGGGAAAACCGTCGGGATGGCCCGACAGGTTCCGGAGGATGAAGAAAGCCTATGGCCAAAGTCTCCGCGGTCAACCGCAACGCCAAGCGTGAACGCATGGCGGCGCGTGACAAGAGCAAGCGCACCGCGCTCAAGACCATCGTGATGGATCGCTCGCTTCCGGTCGAGGAGCGTTTCGACGCCTCGCTGAAGCTGGCCGAGCTGCCCCGCAACGGAAGCCGCGTGCGCGTGAAGCTGCGCTGCGCACTCACCGGGCGCAGCCACGCCAACTACCGCAAGTTCAAGCTCTGCCGTATCGCGCTGCGTGATCTCGCCAACTCCGGCCAGATCCCCGGCATGGTCAAGTCGAGCTGGTAAGGGCCATCCGCGATGTCTTTGTCCGATCCTTTGGGTGATATGCTCACCCGCATCCGCAATGCGCAGCGCAGCCGTCATTCGGCGTGCGTGACGCCTGCGTCCAAGCTCCGTGCGAGCGTTCTCGAGGCGCTGAAGCGCGAGGGCTACATCCGTGGCTTCGCCGCCGAGGAGCTGCGTCCCGGCGTGGCCCAGATCCGCATCGAGCTGAAATACAACGAGGGCGAGCCGGTGATCAAAGAGATCCACCGCGTCTCCAAGCCCGGCCGCCGCGTCTACTCCAAGATCAAGGAGCTGCCGCGCGTGTATGCCGGCCTCGGCGTGTCGATCCTGTCCACTCCGCGCGGCGTCCTGAGCGACGCCGAGGCCCGCGCTGCCAATGTCGGCGGCGAGGTCCTCTGCCGCGTGTTCTGAGGAGGGATTTCGATGTCACGCGTTGGTAAATATCCGGTCGAGATCCCGTCGGGCGTCGAAGTGGCGATCGCCGGCGGCATCCTGACCGCCAAGGGCAAGCTCGGCGAGCTGTCGATGCCGCTGTCGTCCCATGTCGAGACCAAGGTCGAGGACAACAAGGTGTCCGTCGCGCCGCGCACCGAGGCCGCCCAGGCCCGCATGATGTGGGGCACGACCCGTGCGCTGGTCGCCTCGCTGGTGAAGGGTGTGTCGACGGGCTACAGCAAGACGCTCGAGATCACCGGCACGGGTTATCGTGCGGCGGTGCAGGGCAAGAACCTGGTGCTCAACCTCGGCTACTCGCATGACGTGATCTATGCGATCCCCGAGGGGATCAAGATCAGCACCCCGCGTCCGACGGCCGTGGTGGTCGAGGGGATCGACAAGCAGCGGGTCGGGCAGGTCGCGCTCGATATCCGCAACTTCCGGAAGCCGGAGCCCTACAAGGGCAAGGGCGTGCGCTACGACACGGAAGTCATCCGTCGCAAGGAAGGCAAGAAGAAGTAATGAGCACGCAGCAGGATCTGCGGGAGCGGCGGCGCGAGCGCCTTCGCTTCCAGCTTCGCCGCAAGGCCGGCGGGCGTCCGCGCCTGTCGGTGTTCCGTTCGGGCAAGAACATCTACGCGCAGGTGATCGACGATCAGGCCGGCCGCACGGTCGCGTCCGCCTCCACGCTGGAGAAGGAGGTCCGCGAGGGCCTCAAGACCGGCGCGGACAAGGCGGCGGCGGAAGTGGTCGGCAAGCTGGTTGCCGAGCGCGCGGTGGCGGCCGGCATCACTGCGGTGGTGTTCGATCGCGGCTCCTATCTCTACCACGGCCGCGTCAAGGCGCTGGCCGATGCCGCCCGCGCCGGCGGCCTGGCCTTCTGAGGGGATCGAGACAATGGCACGTGAACCCAGGGAAGGCGGCCGCGGCCGCGATCGTGAGCCTCGCGAGCAGCGCGAGGGCGACGACCTGATCGACAAGCTGGTGACCATCAATCGCGTCGCCAAGGTGGTGAAGGGTGGCCGTCGCTTCGCCTTCGCCGCCCTGGTCGTGGTCGGGGACCAGAAGGGCCGCGTCGGCTACGGCGCCGGCAAGGCCCGTGAGGTGCCCGAGGCGATCCGCAAGGCCACCGAGCGCGCCAAGCGCAGCATGATCCGCGTTCCGATGAAGGAAGGCCGCACGCTGCATCACGACGTGCACGGGCATTTCGGTGCCGGCAACGTGGTGCTGCGTTCGGCCGAGGCCGGCACAGGCATCATCGCCGGCGGCCCGATGCGCGCGGTGTTCGAGAGCCTCGGCGTCCATGACGTGGTCGCCAAGTCGCTCGGCAGCCGCAACCCGCACAACATGGTCAAGGCGACCTTCGCCGCCCTCGAGCGCTGCGCGAGCCCCCGTTCGGTGGCCGCCCGCCGTGGCAGGAAGGTCACCGACATCCTCGGCAAGCGCGACGTGGCGCATGCAGAGGGCGCCGAGGAGGCCGCTCATGTCTGACAAGATCACCGTGACGCAGATCGCGTCCGGCAACGGCCGCAAGCCGGGCCAGCAGCAGACGCTGATCGGGCTCGGTCTGAACAAGATCAACCGGACGAGTGAACTCGAGGACACCCCCGCCGTGCGCGGGATGATCCGCAAGGTCGCCCATCTGGTGAAGGTGGAGGGCTGAACCATGGTGAAGCTCAACGAACTGCGCGACAACAAGGGCGCGCGTCCGACCTCGAAGCGCCTCGGCCGTGGCATCGGCTCCGGCAAGGGCAAGACCTCGGGCAAGGGTGTGAAGGGCCAGAAGGCGCGTGAGGGCGTGTCGCTGAACGGGTTCGAGGGCGGTCAGCTCCCGATCTACCGGCGTCTGCCGAAGCGCGGCTTCAAGAACATCTTCCGCAAGGTCTATGCGCCGGTGAACCTCGGCGCGCTCGACGCGGCGATCGCCGCGGGCAAGATCGATGCCGGCCAGCCGGTGACGGAAGAGGTGCTGCGTCGCGCCGGGCTCGTGTCGGGCAAGGTCGATGGCGTGCGCGTCCTCGGCCGCGGCGAGATCAGCCATGCGGTGACACTCAATGTGTCCGGTGCCTCGGCCAGCGCGGTTGCCGCGCTGGAGAAGGCCGGCGGCTCGCTGAAGCTGCTGGGTGGCGAGACGGAGACGGTCTCGGCTTGAGAGTGAGACACCTGGCCTGATTTATCGGTCGATGCCGATTGTCGGGTCAGGACGTCAGGGCTAGAAAAGACGCGGCGTCCCCCGGCTGATCGCCAGGGGACGCCGTTGTCGTGAACAGGGGAAACGCGCCTATGGCCTCCGCGGCCGAGCAGCTCGCTGCCAACCTCAATTTCAGCACGCTGTCCAAGGCGACCGAGCTCAAGAAGCGCCTGTGGTTCACGCTGGGCGCGCTGATCGTCTATCGCATCGGCACCTATATCCCGGTCCCCGGCGTCGATGCCGCGGTGATGGGCGAGCTGATGAACCAGCACCAGAGCGGCATCCTGGGCATGTTCAACATGTTCACCGGCGGTGCGCTCGGCCGCATGACCGTGTTCGCCCTCAACATCATGCCCTACATCAGCGCCTCGATCATCGTGCAGCTGATGACCGCGGCGATCCCGACCCTGGAGGCCCTCAAGAAGGAGGGCGATTCGGGGCGCAAGAAGCTCAACCAGTACACGCGCTATCTCACGCTGGTGATTGCGCTGTTCCAGGCCTACGGCATCTCGGTCGGGCTCGAGTCGATGCACGGTGCGTCGGGGCCGGCGGTGATCGACCCGGGCGTGTTCTTCCGCCTGTCGAGCGTGGTCACGCTGGTGGGCGGGACGATGTTCCTGATGTGGCTGGGCGAGCAGATCACCGCGCGCGGGGTCGGCAACGGCATCAGCCTGATCATCTTCGCCGGCATCGTCGCCAACCTGCCGCACGCGCTCGCCTCGCTGTTCGAGCTCGGCTACACCGGCGCGCTGTCGCCGTTCTTCGTGCTGGTGTTCCTGGTGCTGGCGGCCGCCACCATCGCCTTCATCGTGTTCATGGAGCAGGCGCAGCGCCGGGTGACGATCCAGTATCCCAAGCGCCAGGTCGGTATGCGCATGTATGGCGGCGACACCACCCATATGCCGCTCAAGGTGAACACCTCGGGCGTGATCCCGCCGATCTTCGCCTCCTCCGTGCTGCTGATCCCGGCCACCATCTCCGGCTTCGCGGGTGCGGCCGGCACCGGCGGCTGGCTGGGGACCGTCGGCCGTGCGCTCGGTCACGGGCAGCCGCTCTACATGCTGATGTATGCGGCGATGATCATCTTCTTTGCCTATTTCTATACCGCGGTGGTGTTCAACCCGCAGGAGACGGCCGACAATCTCAAGAAGAACGGCGGCTTCATCCCCGGCATCCGGCCCGGACGCGCCACGGCGGAGTATTTTGACCGTATCCTCGCCCGGCTGACCACGATCGGCGCTGCCTATCTGGTGGTGGTCTGCCTGCTGCCGGAAATCCTCATCAGCCACTACAACGTGCCGTTCTATTTCGGCGGCACCAGCCTGATCATCATCGTGTCGGTGACGATGGATACCGTCACCCAGATCCAGTCGCACCTGATCGCCCATCAGTATGAGGGTCTGATCCGGAAGTCGCGCGGACGCACGGCCGGTGCGCGGGTGGTGCGGCGATGAACATCATCCTTCTCGGCCCGCCCGGCGCGGGCAAGGGCACCCAGGCGAAGCGTCTGGAGGCCGAGTACGGGCTGGTGCAGATCTCCACCGGCGACATGCTGCGCGCCGAGGTCAAGGCCGGCACCCCGGCCGGGCTGGAGGCCAAGGCGCTGATGGATGCCGGCAAGCTGGTGCCCGACGAGATGATCGTCGCCATGCTGGGCCGGCGCATTGCCGAGCCGGACTGCGCACGGGGCTTCATCCTCGACGGCTTCCCCCGCACCGTGCCGCAGGCCGAGTCGCTCGACCGGCTGCTGGCCGAGCAGGGGCACCCGCTGGATGCCGTGGTCGCGCTGACCGTGGACGAGGCGGAACTCGTCGAGCGCATCGCCGGTCGCTACACCTGTGCGAAATGCGGCGCCGGCTATCACGACCTGTTCAAGAAGCCGGCTGTGGCGGGCGTGTGCGATGTCTGCGGCAGCACCGAATTCGTCCGTCGCGACGACGACAAGCGTGAGACGGTCACCGCGCGTCTCGACGCCTACCGCCGGCAGACCGCGCCGATCCTGCCTTATTATGCCGGCCGCGGCGTGCTCAACGAGGTCGACGGCATGGCCTCGATCGAGTCGGTCAGCGCGTCAATCGACGCGGTACTGCACCGCCTGCATCCCGAGAAGCTCACGCAGCGCTGATGCGCGGCCCGACACCCTGCATTGATCTCGCTGGGATCACGGGAAGTTGATCAGAAAAGATTGACTCACGAGGGCTGGACGCTATAGTCCGCGCCCTCAAGCAGGGCGCCTCGGAGCGCGGTCATTTCATGGGCCGCGAGCGGGCGTCAGGCAGACGAAATCCGATCATTCCGGGGCACCGCCCCGTGTGACGACAACCCGCTCCCTTTTGTCGGGGGCGTTCTTTCATGCCCGGGTGCGACCCGTGCGACAGGAGTGAGTGGCGTGGCGCGTATTGCCGGCGTGAATATCCCGACCAACAAGCGGGTCACCATCGGCCTGCGTTACATCTACGGCATCGGACCGTCCAAGGCGCAGTCGATCTGCACCCAGCTGGGCATTCCCGATGAGCGTCGGGTGAACGAGCTGTCCGACGACGAGGTTCTGAAGATCCGCGAGCTGATCGACCGTGAGTATCAGGTCGAGGGCGATCTTCGTCGCGAGGTCGCGATGAACATCAAGCGTCTGATGGACCTGGCCTGCTATCGCGGCCTGCGTCATCGCCGCGGCCTTCCGGTCCGCGGCCAGCGCACGCACACCAATGCCCGCACCCGCAAGGGCAAGGCGGTGGCGATTGCCGGTAAGAAGAAGGTCACGAAGTAAGAACCTTGGCGGGTGGCAGGCTGCTGCCCGCCCGGTCTCAGCTACGGTTTGTGGGCTTTGGCTGGGCCCGGATGAGTTGAAGGCAGGATCGAAGACATGGCGAAGGCCGCCCCCGCGCGCGTTCGGAAGAAAGAGCGCAAGAACATCATCTCCGGCGTGGCGCATGTGCTGTCCACGTTCAACAACACGATGATCACCATCGCCGATGCCCAGGGCAACGCGATCGCCTGGTCGTCGGCCGGCGCGCAGGGCTTCAAGGGCTCGCGCAAGTCGACCCCCTATGCTGCGCAGGTCGCGGCCGAGGATGCGGGCCGCAAGGCGCGCGAGCACGGCATGGAGACGCTGGAGATCGAGGTCAGCGGCCCGGGTTCGGGGCGCGAGAGCGCGCTGCGCGCCCTGCAGGCGGTCGGCTTCTCGATCACCGCGATCCGCGACATGACGCCGATCCCGCACAATGGCTGCCGCCCGCGCAAGCGTCGCCGCGTCTGAGAGTTCGCCGCCCCACCCCACCGGGTGGGGTGGTTCGTTGGAATGAGCGTGCCCGCATCGGTTTTGATGGTGCGGGCTTCGGTGCCTGAGACGATCGGGCATGTTCGATGGGTGCCCCGGCGAGGGGCACATCGATGAATGAAGGGGCCACCACCTTGGTTCTCCAGAGAAACTGGCAGGCGCTGATCAAGCCGGAGAAGCTGGACGTCGAGCCGGGCACGGAGCCGCAGCGCACCGCGACCGTGGTCGCCGAGCCGCTGGAGCGCGGTTTCGGCATGACGCTCGGCAATGCGATCCGTCGCGTGCTGCTGTCCTCGCTGCAGGGTGCTGCGGTGACCGCGATCCAGATCGACGGCGTGCTGCATGAATTCAGCTCGATCGCCGGCGTGCGCGAGGACGTCACCGACATCGTGCTCAACGTCAAGCAGCTCGCGCTGCGCATGCATGGCGACGGCCCGAAGCGCATGATGCTGACCGCCACCGGCCCGGGCGAGGTCAAGGCGGGCCAGATCTCGGCCGGCCACGACATCGAGATCATGAACCCCGAGCTGGTGATCTGCACGCTCGATGACGGCGTGAAGTTCTCGATGGAGTTCACCGTCGATCTCAACAAGGGCTATGTGCCGGCCGCACAGAACCGTCCCGAGGACGCGCCGATCGGGCTGATTCCGGTCGATGCGATCTACTCGCCGGTGCGCCGCGTGTCCTACAAGGTCGAGCCGACCCGCGTGGGCCAGGTGACCGACTACGACAAGCTGCTGCTGAACGTCGAGACCAACGGCGCGATCACGCCGGAGGATGCGGTGGCGCTCGCCGCCCGCATCCTGCAGGACCAGCTGCAGCTGTTCATCAACTTTGACGAGCCGCGTGCGGCGCGGGCGGAAGAGGTGCAGGACGACCTGCCGTTCAACCGCAACCTGCTGCGCAAGGTCGACGAACTCGAGCTGTCGGTGCGTTCGGCGAACTGCCTCAAGAACGACAACATCGTCTATATCGGCGATCTCGTGCAGAAGACCGAGCAGGAGATGCTGCGCACGCCGAATTTCGGCCGCAAGTCGCTCAACGAGATCAAGGAAGTGCTCACTTCCATGGGGCTCCAGCTCGGCATGAACGTGCCGGCCTGGCCACCCGAGAACATCGAGGACCTGGCCAAGCGGCTCGACGAGCCGTTCTGAGCCGGCTGGCAGACAACAAGGAAAACTTCACATGCGTCACGGTATTGCCGGCCGTAAGCTCGGCGTCACCTCAACCCATCGCCTGGCGATGTTCCGCAACATGGCGGTGGCTCTCATCAAGCATGAGCAGATCACCACCACCCTGCCGAAGGCGAAGGAACTTCGCCCGGTGGCCGAGAAGCTGATCACGCTCGGCAAGCGCGGCGACCTGCATGCCCGTCGTCAGGCCTATGCGCAGCTCCGCGACGACACGATCGTGGCCAAGCTGTTCTCGACCATCGCCGAGCGCTACAAGGGCCGCCCGGGTGGCTACACCCGCGTCCTTCGTGCCGGCATGCGTCACGGCGACGCGGCCGACATGGCGGTGATCGAGCTGGTCGATCGTGACGTCCATGCCAAGGGCCTCGATTCGGGCCCGCGCCCGGAGCAGCACGAGGATCACGAGGCGGCCTGAACGGCGTCCCTGAAGTCCAGAGTGTTCTGAAACACTCCCGCGAGCCCGGCTTGCGGGAGTGTTTTCGTTTTCGGCCGTGGTGACCAGTTCGAAAACCGTTCGGCCTGACGTCCACGAGATCGCCGGCGACCCGATCGCCTGGAGATCAGGTCATCGGACATTACTGGCGCAGACAGGCGGCCAGTGCATTTGGCGGAGTTGGACCTTGGAACGACGGATCGGTGCCCCGCAGCGTAAGCGACCGCGGCGCGGGCGCGATGTGGCTGCGGTGGTGGCGATCATCGTCGTCGCATTGATGGGCGGGGCGCTGCTGATCGCCACACCGTTCCTGCTGTTCGTCGGGCTCGGCCATGGCGCGGGGGCGCTGGTGCTGAGGATCGGGGTGCCGTGGCTGGTGTTCGCACTGTGGTGCGGGGCGGTCGTGCTGCTGCTGCGCCGGGGGCGGGCGATCGTAGCGCTGGTGGTGGCGCTGGGGATGTTTGCAACTCTCGGCTGGATGAAGACACAACTGCTCGACGCGGCGCGTCTGGCGCACCCGGTCTCGGCTGCATCGCCGTCGAAATGATGATTGTCGCATCGGACGAAGGCTGACACGCTAGGGGCTCTGCCGTTGCCCCGAGGAGAGTGTTCCGCGTGCCGCTCCACGTCGCCCTTACGCACCGCACGTCCTACAAATATGCCCGCCCGATCGCGCTGGGTCCGCAGACGATCCGGCTGCGTCCCGCGCCGCAGTCGCGCACGCCGATCCTGTCCTATGCGCTCAAGATCAGCCCGCAGCCGCATTTCCTGAACTGGCAGCAGGATCCGCAGGGCAATTTCCTCGCCAGGGTGGTGTTTCCGGAGCGGGTGAGTTCGTTTGAGGTGACGGTCGATCTGACCGCCGACATGGCGACGATCAACCCGTTCGACTTCTTCCTCGAACCCGAGGCGGAGACGTTTCCGTTCGCCTACGATCCGGTGCTGACCGAGGAGCTCGCCCCGTTCCGCAAGATCGAGGCGCCGGGGCCGAAGCTCGCCGCCCTGATCGAGGAGGCGCGCGGGATCATCGCCAGCCGTACCGCAGCGGAGGCCAACGAACAGGGCGGTGCGCGCACCACGCCGCTGCTGGTGGCGTTCAACCAGATGCTGGCCGACCGCATCTCCTATGTGGTGCGCATGGAGCCGGGCGTATGGACGCCCGAGCAGACGCTGGGCGAGATGCGTGGCTCGTGCCGCGATTCAGGCTGGCTGCTGGTGCAGTTGCTGCGCCATCTCGGCTTCGCCGCCCGCTTCGTGTCGGGCTACCTGATCCAGCTCAAGGCGGATCAGGAATCACTCACCGGTCCATCCGGACCCACGGAAGACTTCACCGATCTGCACGCCTGGGCAGAGGTGTATCTGCCGGGCGCGGGCTGGGTGGGGCTGGATGCGACCTCCGGGCTGCTGACCGGCGAAGGGCATATCCCGCTTGCCGCCAGCCCCGAACCCGCCTCGGCGGCCGCGATCAGCGGCCTGCTGGAGCCGGTCGAGACGGAGTTCGGCTTCCATATGGGGGTGACGCGCGTGCATGAGACGCCGCGCACCACCAGGCCGATCGACGATGCGCAATGGGGCAGGCTGCTGGCCGCCGGCGACGCGGTGGAGACGCTGCTCACCGAGGGCGATGTGCGGCTGACCATGGGGGGTGAGCCGACCTTCATCGCCATGGCGGAGATGGACGCGCCGATCTGGAATTCCGAGGCCCTGGGTGGAGCGAAGCGGCATTACGCCGGTCGGCTGATCCGTGCCCTGCTGCCGGACTGGGCGCCGGGGGCGGCACTGCAATATGCCACCGGCAAGCACTATCCGGGCGAGCAGCTCCCGCGCTGGGCGATTCATGCGCATTTCCGCACCGATGGCGAGCCGGTCTGGAAGGACACCTCCCTGCTGGCGTCCGACGACGATACGCCCGGGGCGACCTACGAGGATGCGCATCGTTTCTCGGTCCTGCTGGCGGAAAAGCTCGGCGTCGATCCGAACCGCGTGCTGCCGGCCTATGAGGACACGCACTACCAGCTCTGGCGTGAATACAAGCTGCCGGCCAACGTGCTCGTGGAGGAATCGAAGCTCGCCGATCCCGCCGAGCGGGCGCGCCTCGCCCGTGTGTTCGGGCGTGGGTTGAGTGCGCCGGTCGGCGACGTGCTGCCGCTGCGGCGCTCGCTGATCGATGGCGAGCGCGTGTGGGAGACCGGGCGCTGGCAGCTCCGTTCCGACGTGCTGCTGCTGGTGCAGGGCGACAGCCCGATCGGCGTGCGCCTGCCGTTGCAATCGCTGCCCTGGGCGCCGCCGGAGGAGATCGAGGCGCTGTTCGAGGCCGATCCGCTGTCGCCGCGCGCCTCGCTGCCGGAACGCGAGGCGCTTGGTCTGCCGACACCCGCGCAGGACGATGACGGCGAGGACCCGGCGACGATGGTGCGCACCGCGCTCACCGTCGAGCCGCGCATGGGCTTCATCCATATCTTCCTGCCCCCCCTCTACGAGATCGAGGACTGGCTGGACCTCGTCGCCCGCATCGAGGCGGTCGCCGCCGAGACCGGGCTGAAGGTGTTCCTCGAAGGCTACACCCCGCCGCGCGATCCGCGCGTGACGTCGTTCTCCATCACCCCCGATCCCGGCGTGGTGGAGATCAACATCCACCCCGCCGCCTCCTGGCGCGACTGGGTGGACCGCACCTCGCAGCTCTACGACGCCGCCCACCGGCTCGGGCTGGGCGCGGAGAAGTTCATGCTCGACGGCCGCCATGTCGGCTCCGGCGGCGGCAATCACATGGTGATGGGGGCGACCACCCCCGCCGACAGCCCGTTCCTGCGCCGCCCCGACCTGCTGAAATCGCTGCTCGGCTTCTGGCACAATCACCCCAGCCTCTCGTATCTGTTCAGCGGCCTGTTCATCGGCCCGATGAGCCAGCATCCGCGCATCGACGAGGCGCGGATGGACGCAATCAGCGAACTCGAGATCGCCTTTGCCCAGATCGGGCCGAAGCTCGACACCCCGCCCTGGGCCGTCGACCGGCTGCTGCGCAACATCCTCGTCGACATGACCGGCAACACCCACCGCACCGAGTTCTGCATCGACAAGCTCTACTCGCCCGATTCGTCCTCCGGCCGCCTCGGCCTCGTCGAATACCGCGCCATGGAAATGCCGCCCGACCCGCGCATGGCCGCCGCCCAGGCGCTGCTGCTGCGCGCCGCCGTCGCCGCCTTCTGGACCACGCCCTACGAGCGCCGCCTGATCCGCTGGGGCACTCGCCTGCACGACCGCTTCATGCTGCCCCATTACGTCGCCCAGGACTTCCACGACCTGATCGAGGAACTCAACGCGCTGCTGCCCGCCGCCGCCCCTCTCGATCCGGCCTGGTTCGACGCCCAGATCGCCTTCCGCTTCCCGCATCTCGGTTCGGTCCGCGTCCACGGCATCGGTCTGTCGCTCGAACAGGCGCTCGAACCCTGGCACGTGCTCGGCGAGACCGCAGGGCTCGCCGGCATGATCCGTGCGGTCGACAACTCCGTCGAACGCCTCCAGGTCAGCGTCGAGAACTGGGAGGACAGCCGCTACATCCTCGCCTGCAACGGCTACGCCGTACCGCTGGCGAAGACCGATGACGAAGGCCGCTTCGTCGGCGGCGTCCGCTTCAAGGCCTGGCGCCCGGCCCAGGGCCTGCACCCGCTGCTCCCCGCCCAGACCCCGCTGGTGTTCGACATCTACGACCGCTGGACCGGCCGCTCGCTCGGCGGCCTTACCCATCACGCCGCCCATCCGGGCGGCCGCAACTACGAGACCTTCCCCGTCAACGCCAACGAGGCCGAAGCCCGCCGCCGCATCCGCTTCCAGCCCTTCGGCCATACCCCGGGCCCGATGGAGGAACCCAGGGTGGTCACCTCCCCCGAACACCCGCTCACCCTCGACCTCCGCCGCACCGGCTGGCCACACGCGTTCGCCTGACGCAAGGGGCGCCGCCCCCTGCACCCCCGGCAAAGGGCGCAGCCCTTTGCAATCCGCAACTTGAACATGACAAGGGGGATGGGCGCAGCCCATCCCCCTTGTCATGTTAATAACCGCAGGTGCAGGAGGCCGCGCCTCCTGCCGGGGTGCAGGGGCAGAGCCCCTGCGGTGGGGGAACGTGTGATGGCGATCATGCCGGTGAGGACGGTGAGTGCCGGGAGTGCGGTGCCGTCAGTGGCGTATATCTTCTCGGGGTTGCTGGTGGTGGCGGCCGTGCTGGTGGTGGGGGCCGGGCAGGGGCATCCGGTGTCGGTGGTGCTGGCGGCCGTTCTGGTGCTGGCGGCGATTGCGTTGCCGGCCTGGCTGAAGATGGTCGATCAGTGGCAGCGTGCGGTGGTGTTGCGGCTGGGTCGGTATCAGGGGCTGCGGGGGCCGGGACTGTTCTTTCTGATCCCGTTCTTCGAGACGATCGCGGTGCTGGTGGATGTGCGCATCCGCACCACCGAGATCCGGGCGGAGGAGGCGCTGACTCGCGATACGGTGTCGATCGCGATGGAGGCGATCGTGTTCTGGCAGGTGCGCGATCCGGCGAAGGCGGCGACCGAGGTCGAGAACTTCGTCGTGGCGGTGGAGCAGGTGGCGCAGACCTCGCTGCGCGAGATCATCGGGGCGCGGGACCTGAGCGCGCTGCTGACCGACCGGGCGGCGGCGGATGCGGAACTGCGCGCGGTGATCGCGCGCAAGACCGAGCGCTGGGGGGTGGAGGTCTCTTCGGTGGAGATCAAGGATATCGGCATCCCGCCCAACCTGCAGGATGCGATGAGCCGGCAGGCGCAGGCGGAGCGCGAGAAGCAGGCGCGCGAGACGCTGGCCTCGGCGGAGATCGTGGTGGCTCAGAAGGTGCGCGAGGCGGCGGCGATCTATGCGGCCGACCCGGTGGCGCTGAAGCTGCGGCAGATGAACCTGGTCTATGAGATGAACAAGGAGCGCGGCACCACGATCCTGATCCCGACCGAGCTGGCGGCAGCACTTGGTGGGGTGTTCACCCCGCCCTGACGAGGTCGTGGATGAAGGCGAGCTTGGCCTCTGCGGCGGGTGGGATGGCGAAGGGGTAGAGATCGGCCAGGCCCATCGAACGGTTGAGGCTGTTGAGCGCGAAGACCAGCGGAAGCCACTGGTCGAGGATTCGATGCATGTCGCCGATCCGGTAGGGGTCGCGGGTGTCGAGATCGGGCAGCGAGGTGTCGGGGTTGCCGGGGTGGATGCCGATGCCGAGCGCGAAGGCGGTCTCCAGCGTGTCCATGATGTGCAGGTAGTGGGCCCAGCTTTCGGCGAAGTCTTCCCAGGGGTGGGCGGAGGCGTAGGCGCTGATGAAATGGGCCGGCCAGTCCTGCCGCGGCCCTTCGGCATAGTAGCGGCGCAGGGCCTCGGCGTAGTCGGTGCGTTCGTCGCCAAACAGGGTGCGGAAGGCCTCGATCCGGCCGCCATGCTGGACGCGCTGCGCCCAGACCCAGTGGCCGATCTCGTGGCGGAAATGGCCCAGCAGCGTGCGATAGGGCTCGTTGAACTGGTGGCGGACCTGTTCGCGGATCGCGTCGGAGGCTTCGGCGGCGTTGATGGTGACGATGCCGCCGGCGTGGCCGGTGCGGATCTTCGGCTGGCCGACGACGGGGTGCAGCAGGTCGAATTCGAGGCGCGGGGTGTCGGGGTCGGCGGGGTCCGGCAGCGAGATGCCGAGACGAAGCATCGTGTAGAACAGGCGATGCTTGGCGATCTCCAGCTTGCGCCAGTCGTCGAGCGCGTCGGCGCGGGAGAGGTCGGGGATGATGCGGTTGGTCCGGCAGGCGGGGCAGAGCGCCCCGGCGGCGGTGCCCGACGCGGGCAGCATCCAGTTGCAGACGTGATGGATGCGGTTGGCGCAGAAACGCAATTCTCCCGTTTCGTATCGAGCCGGGGCGAGCCACAGCCAGTCGGCATCGTCGCCAGTGGGGTCGAGGGCGACGATGGTCAGCGCCTCGGGCAGGAAGCCGAGGGCGGCGCCACAGGCGGGGCAGGCTTCGGCCTCGAAATGCACCACCGACTGGCAGCGCGAACAGGTGAGCAGTTTCATGCGCCGTGCAGCATGCCGTGTTGTCGGAGCGGCGGCGAGAGGCAGATTTGCCGCAGCGTCGCGCATCCCGCCTGCCTGGCCGGCGTTGCATTGGCGACAACCAAACGGAGTGCGGGTCGATGGACAGCAACAAGGTCGAGGGTGCGGCGAAGGAGTTCGTCGGGCGGTTGCAGGATGGCGCCGGCGGGCTGCTGGGCGACACCGCGACGCAGGTCAAGGGCAAGGCGAACCAGGCGGCGGGACAGGCGCAGCAGGCCTATGGCGATGCGCTGGAACAGGTGCGCGACCTCACCGCGGATCAGCCGCTGGTGGCGCTGGCGGCGGCAGCCGGGCTCGGCTTCGTGCTGGGGGCGATCTTCGCGCGGCTGTGACAGGCGCGGTACGGATGACACAGGAATGACAGCGCGGACGGGCGACGGAAACCACGTTCGCAAAGGGGACGTTGAGCGTTGCATCGGGCAGGGACTGCCCGGAATTGAGGGAAAGCCAATCAGATGTTGAAACTTGCGCTGCTGTTCCTGGTGATCTCGATCATCGCCGGCATCTTCGGCTTCGGCGGGCTGTCGGCGGCGACGGCGGGTATCGCGAAGATCCTGTTCTTCATCTTCATCGTCGTGTTCCTGGTGTTCCTGGTGCTCGGGCTGATGGCCGGCAAGGCGGTCTTGTAACCGGGCAGATCGACGACGAAGAACACTGCGTCCGCCCCTCCACGGTCCGCCGTGGAGGGGTTTTTCATGGCTTCGGCAGGGCGCGGTCCCAGGGCAGGAGCGGGTTCTGTTCCATGGCGGCGCGGGCGGGGATCGCGCTGGCGTCCCAGCCGCCGCCGAGATTCTGGATCAGGGCGACGGAGCTGTTGAGCCGGTTGAGCTGCACCGAGATCACGCTCTGTGCATCCGACAGCGCGGTGGTCTGCGCGGTCAGCACGGTGGTGTAGGCCTGGGTGCCGGCGAAATATTCGTTGTTGGCGATGGTGAGCGCCTGGTTGGCGAGATCGACCGCCTGCTGGGCCGCGACGGCCTGGGCGGCGTAGATGCGCAGGTTGGAGAGATTGTCCTCCACGCCCTGCAACGCTTCCAGAACGGTCTCGCGATAGGTGGCGACGGCGGCTTCGTAGTTGGCGCGTGCCTGCTCGACGGCGGCCGAGCGCGCACCGCCGCTCCAGATCGTCTGGCTGGCGGTGGCGCCCAGCGTCCACAGTAGATGGGCGGCGTTGAAGATGCTGTGCAGCGGGTCGCCGGCGAAGCCGATCAGCGCGGACAGGTCCACCTGCGGATAGAAGGCG
This sequence comes from Endobacter medicaginis, assembly GCF_014192375.1. GTDB lineage: Bacteria > Pseudomonadota > Alphaproteobacteria > Acetobacterales > Acetobacteraceae > Endobacter > Endobacter medicaginis. The sequence goes on from NZ_JACHXV010000003.1 coordinate 367,191, forward strand.
GCCTCCTGGGCGCCGATCAGCGCGTTTTCCTGTTGCACGGTGCGCTCGGCGGAGGCGATGTCGGGCCGGCGCTGCAGCAGGGTCGAGGGCAGCGCGACCGGCACCGCAGGGATGGTGTTGGTGAGCGTGCCGTGGGCCAGCGTCAGGGCGGCGGGCGGCTGGCCGGTGAGCACGGCGATGGCATGTTCATACTGGGCGCGGGCCGCCTGGACCTGGATCGCCGAGGCGCGGGCATTGGCGGCCTGGGTCTCGGCCTGCAGATAGTCGGAGGGTGCGGTGGTGCCGGCGCGATACTGGTTGCCGATGATCTTCGCCGACTGTTCGTAGGCGACGGCAGAGCGGGTCAGCAGGTCATAATTGGCATCCGCTGCGCGCAGCTCGAAATAATCCTCCGCCAGCGTCGCCTGATAGGACAGCCGCGCATTGGCGACGTCGGCCGCCGCGGCCTGGGCGGCGGCGCCCTGGGATTCGACCTGCCGGCGGATCTGACCCCAGATGTCGAGCGTCCATTTTGCCTGCGGCTCGAGCTGGTAGGAGGTCGAGTACCGGCTGCCGGAGATGTTGACCCCGCCGCCGGTGGCGGTGTTGGTCGTCACGTTGCTGCCGCGGCCGGTATACTGGCGCGTGTCGGCGGCGGTCGCCGACAGGGTGGGAAAGAAGCTCGCCCGGGCCGCGTCGATCGCCGCCGCCGCGGCACGGTACTGCGCCTGATAGCGGGCAAGGTTCTGGTTGTTGAGGTCGACCTGCGCTTCCAGCGCGTCCAGCACCGGATCGTTGTAGATGCGCCACCATTCGCCCTTGGGCGCGGTGGCGGCGGCCGGATCGGCGCGCACCCAGCCGGGGGCGGGGACGAGTTCCTTGTACTGCGGCGGCAGCAGGGCGACGGGGCGGCGGTAGTCGGGGCCGACGGAGCAACCGGCCAGGGTCGTGGACACGGTCGCGGCCAGCGTGGTCAGGAGAGCGGCCTGTCGGGAAATTCGGGTCATGTCCGTCCGCTTACTCGATTTGGGTGCCACAGAGGAGTGCGCAGGCGCAGGCGCAGCCGGTCCAGCATCAGATAGACCACCGGCGTGGTGTAGAGGGTGAGCGCCTGGCTGACGGCGAGACCGCCGATCACCGAGATGCCCAGCGGCCGGCGCAGCTCGGCGCCGTAGCCGGAGGCGAGCACCAGCGGCACCGCGCCGAGGGCGGCGGCGAAGGTGGTCATCATGATGGGCCGGAAGCGCAGCGCGCAGGCGCGGGTGATGGCCTCGAGCGGGGTGAGGTGGTCCTCGCGCTCGGCGACGATGGCGAAATCGACCAGCATGATGGCGTTCTTCTTGACGATGCCGATCAGCAGGATGACGCCGATCATCGCGATCAGCGAGAACTCGGTGTTGAAGATGTCCAGCGCGAGCAGGGCGCCCACCCCGGCCGAGGGCAGGGTGGAGAGGATGGTCAGCGGGTGGATGGTGCTCTCGTAGAGCACGCCGAGCACGACATAGATCGCGAACAGCGCCGCGGCGATCAGGATCGGCTCGTTGCTGACCGTGGACTGGAACAGCTTGGCGTTGCCGGCGAATTCGCCATGGATCTCGGCCGGCATGTGCAGCGCGACCATCGTCTCGCCCAGCGCGCGTGTCGCCGCACTCAGCGAGCCGCCGGGGGGCAGGTTGAACGACAGGGTGGCGGCGACGAACTCGCTGTCGTGGTTGACCGCCAGCGGCGTGGTGACGGGAACCAGCCGCGCGACGGCCGACAGCGGCACCATGGTCTCGGCAGTCGCACTGACCGCCGCGCCCGACGAGGTGCCGCGACCGTTGGCCAGCCCGTTGTTGATCGCGTTCTTCAGCGAACTCTGGTTGATCGATGCCGCAGCGCTCGCCGAGGACGAGGTGGCGGTGGAGGGCGAGGTGGTGGCGATGGTGTTGGACGAGGTCGCCCCCGAGGTGCTGCCGCCGGAGGTGCTGACCCACATCTGCGCGAGGATCGAAGGGTCCTGCCAGAAGCGCGGCGCGGCCTCCATCACCACATGATACTGGTTGAGCGTGTTGTAGATGGTCGAGGCCGAGCGCTGGCCGAACGCGTCATAGAGCGTGTTGGCGATGAGCTGCGGGGTGATGGAAAGCCGCGAGGCGGAATCGCGGTCGATCTCGACCTGCATCGCCTGGCCACCCTGCTGGACGTCGGAGTTCACGTCCGTCATCTCCGGGCGTGACTGCAGGGCTGCGACCAGGATCGGCGTCCAGTGGTAGAGCAGCTCGGCATCGTCGGCCTGCAGCGTGTACTGGTAGTTGGCGTTGGACTGGCGGCCGCCGGCGCGCAGATCACCCGGCATGAAGAAGAAGATGCGCACGCCGACGAGATCGGCGAGCTTGGCCTCGATGCGCTGGATCACCACATCGCCGGGCGGGCGCTGGCCCTTGGGGACGAGCTGGACGAAGACCTGCGCGGTGTTGGTGCCGCGTCCGCCGGTGAAGCCGACCACGGTCTGCACGGCGGGATCGGCCTTGAGCACGCGCTGGATCTGCACCAGCCGCTTGCTCATGTTCTGAAACGAGATGGTCTGCTCGCCCTGGGCGCGCCCCATCAGCATGCCGTCATCCTGGGTCGGGAAGAAGCCTTTCGGGATCTGGATGAACAGGATGACGGTCAGTGCGATGGTCAGCGGGAGGGTGGACAGCGTCAGCCATGGGTGCGCGAGCGCGATCGCGAGCGTGCGGGTGTAGAACGCCGCCATCGCATCGAACATGCCGGCCGCGCGATGGGCGAGGCGGGTGGGCCAGGGATGGCGCCCTGCATCCGCGCGCATCTCCTCGGGCTGGCGCATCAGCAGCGCGCACATGCAGGGCGTGACGGTGAGTGCGACGACCAGCGAGACGAGGATGGTGATGGTGAGGGTGACGGCGAATTCACGGAACAGCCGCCCCACGATGCCGCCCATCAGCAGGATCGGCAGGAACACCGCCACCAGCGACAGGGTGATCGACAGCACCGTGAAGCCGACCTCTCCGGCGCCGATCAGGGCGGCGGAGCGGCGGTCGGCACCGTTCTCGATGTGGCGGGCGATGTTCTCCATCACCACGATCGCGTCGTCGACGACGAAGCCGGTGGCGATGGTCAGCGCCATCAGCGACAGATTGTCGAGGCTGTAGCCCAGCCACCACATCGCGCCGAAGGTGGCGATGATCGAGGTGGGCACGGCGACGGCGGGGATCAGCGTCGCACGCGCGTCGCGCAGGAACACGAACACCACGCCGATCACCAGCAGCACGGCGATGAACAACGTCAGCTCGGTGTCGTGCAGCGAGGCGCGGATGGTGACCGAGCGGTCGATCGCGACATGCACGGCGATGTCGCCCGGCATCGCCGCGCGGATGGCGGGCAGCTCGGCGTTGATCTGGTCGATGGTCTTGACGATGTTGGCGTCCGGCTGCGGAAAAACCAGCACGATCACCGATTTCTGGCCGTTGAAGAACCCGGCGTTGCGCAGGTCCTCGACCGAGTTCGACACGTCGGCGACGTCGCGCAGGCGCACGGCGTTGCCATTGCGGTAGGCGATGACGAGGTCGCGGTAGTCCTGTGCCTTTCGGGCCTGGTCGTTGAGGTCCAGCTGGTAGCGGTGGTCGGGCGTATCGATGAAGCCCTTGGGCGAGTTGGCGTTGGCGTTGGCGATCGCGGCGCGCACGTCCTCGAAGCCGATGCCGTAGCGAAACAGCGGCAGCGGGTCGATCTCGACGCGCACGGCGGGCAGCGCGGAGCCGCCCACCTCGGCATTGCCGACCCCGGTGACCTGGCTGAGCTTCTGCTGGATGACGTTGGTGGCGGCATCATACAGCGCCGGCATGTCGCGGGTCTGTGAGGTCAGTGCGAGGATCATGATCGGCCGGCCGGCCGGGTTGAACTTGAAATAGCTCGGGTTGGAGCGCAGCGAGCTCGGCAGGTCGGCACGCGCGGCCTGGATCGCCGCCTCGACGTCGTTGGCGGCCGAGTTGATGTTGCGCGACAGGTCGAACTGGACGGTGATGCGGGTGACGTTCTGCTGGCTGGTGGAGGTGAGCTCGGTCACGCCGGCGATCTGGCCGAGATGGCGCTCGAGCGGGGCAGCGACGGAGGAGGCGACCTCCTGCGGCGTGCCGCCGGGCTGCTGCGCCTGCACCTCGATGGTGGGCATGTCCACCTGCGGCAGCGGCGCGACCGGCAGACGCACATAGGCGAACGCACCGGCCAGCAGCATCGCGATGGTGATCAGCGTGGTCGCCACCGGGCGGCGGATGAAAGGCGCGGAAATGTTCACGCGTTTGAGCCCGCCGTGGACTGCACGTGGGACGGCCATCTGGCGCGCGTTTTCGGCGCTTCGCTGCTCACGGCCATCCAGGCCGCTGCGCTGCGATGCTCGAAAGCCTCACGCCATCTGACCATCCCACGCACAGTCCACGACAGGCTCGACCGAGATGGATTGTGGGTGGGGAGGCCGGATCGCGTGCGCCCGTTATGGGGCGGGCGTTCAGGCATTGGGCTGGGGGGCGGTGGACCGGGCGCTGCCGTCGAAGCGGCGCTTCACCCAGGCGGCGAGGCCGTCGAGATACAGGTAGATCACCGGGGTGGTGAACAGGGTCAGCAACTGGCTGACGGCGAGGCCGCCGACGATGGCGATGCCCAACGGGCGGCGCAGCTCCGAGCCGGTGCCGCTGCCCAGCATCAGCGGCAGCGCGCCGAGCATCGCGGCCAGCGTGGTCATCAGGATCGGCCGGAAGCGCAGCAGGGCGGCCTGGCGGATGGCGGCCAGCGGGGCGAGGCCCTGTTCGCGTTCGGCCTCGAGCGCGAAGTCGATCATCATGATCGCGTTCTTCTTGACGATGCCGATCAGCAGCACGATGCCGATGATGCCCATCACGTCGAGATCGGCCCCCGCGATCATCAGCGCCAGCAGCGCGCCCACCCCGGCCGAGGGCAGGGTGGAGAGGATGGTGACCGGGTGGATGAAGCTCTCGTAGAGCACGCCGAGCACGATGTAGACGGCGATCAGCGCGGCCAGCACCAGGAACAGCTCGTTGCCGAGCGAGGTCTGGAAGGCGGCCGCGGTGCCCTGGAAGGCGGTCTCGAAACTGGCCGGCAGGCCGAGCGATTTCTCCGCCCAAGTGATGGCGTTGACCGCGTCGCCGAGCGACACGCCGGGGGCGAGGTTGAACGAGATGGTGGTGGCCGGAAACTCGCCCAGATGGTCGACCACCAGCGGCGCGGCGCGGACATCCATCTTGGCCACCGCCGACAGCGGCACCAGCCCGCCGGTCGGCTGGCGGGCAGCCCCCTGCTGCTGGGTGGAGACCGAGCTGTTGCCGGGCAGATAGAGCCTGTCGAGCCCGTCCAGACTCCGGCCGAGCGAGGGGTCGGCCTCGAGCACGATCCGGTAGACCGCCGTCTGGGTATAGACGTTGGAGATCTGGCGCTGGCCGAAGCTGTCGTAGAGCAGGTTGTCGACGGTGGTCGGCGTGATGGAGAAGCGCGCCGCGGTGGCGCGGTCGATGGTGAGATACGCCTCGAGCCCGTTCGCCTGCAGATCGGAGGCGACGTCGGCGAGTTCGGGCAGGGTTTCGAGCTTCTGGGTGACCTTCGGCACCCAGGTGGTGAAGTCGTTGTAGTTCGGGGTTTCCAGCACGAACTGGTACTGGGTCGCCGACACGCGGGTGTCGAGGCTGAGATCCTGCACCGGCTGCGCATAGAGACGGATGCCGGGGATGTCGGCGGTCTCGGCGGTCAGCCGGCGGGTGATGTCGGCGGCCGACAGCGAGCGGCTGTCATGGGCGCGCAGGTTGATGAGGAAGCGACCCTGGTTGAGCGTGGGGTTCTGGCCGTCGACGCCGATGAACGAGGACAGGCTGACGACATCCGGATCCTTGAGGATCGCGCGGGCCAGTTCCACCTGATGCGTCTTCATCGCCGCGAGCGAGGTGGATTGCGCGGCCACACTCACGCCCTGGATGATCCCGGTGTCCTGGACGGGAAAGAAGCCCTTGGGAATGAGAACGGCGAGCAGCACGGTGAGGGCGGTGGTGGCGACTGCCACCATCAGCGTGACGAAGCGCCAGCGCAGCACCACGTCGAGCGCGCGCCCGTAGCGTGCGATGGTGCCCTCGATCAGCCGCTCGCTCCAGCCGAACCAGCGCTGCATGCGGCCATGCGTCTGGGTCGGGTCATGCTCGGCGAGGATGCGCGCGCACATCATCGGCACCAGGGTGAGCGAGACGACCGCCGAGATCACGATGGTGATGGCGAGCGTGATGGCGAATTCGTGGAACAGCCGGCCGACCACGTCGCCCATGAACAGCAGCGGGATCAGCACCGCGATCAGCGACACGGTGAGCGAGACGATGGTGAAGCCGATCTCGCCGGCGCCGACCATCGCCGCCTCCATGCGCGATTTTCCCATCTCGATATGGCGGGCGATGTTCTCGATCATCACGATGGCGTCGTCGACGACGAAGCCGGTGGCGATGGTCAGCGCCATCAGCGACAGGTTGTCGATCGAGAAACCGAGCAGATACATCGCCGCCAGCGTGCCGATCAGCGACAGCGGCACCGACAGCGACGGGATCAGCGTCGCGGGGATGTTGCGCAGGAAGAAGAAGATCACCGCCACGACGAGGATCACGGCGAGGGTGAGCTCGAACTCCACATCGGCGACGGAGGCGCGGATGGTGGTGGTGCGGTCGGTGAGCGGGGTGATCTCGATGCCGGCGGGCAGGGTCTTCTGCAACAGCGGCAGCTCGTGGCGGATGTTGTCGACCACGGCGATGACGTTCGCACCCGGCTGACGCTGCACGTTGAGGATCAGCGCCGGGGTGAGGTTGGCCCAGGCGGCGAGCTGGGTGTTCTCGGGGGCGGTGTCGACATGGCCGATGTCGCGGATGCGGATCGGGCCGCCATTGCGATAGGCGATGACCTGGTTGTTGAGTTGCTCGATCTTCGTGATCTGGCCATCGACATTGAGCGATGTCGAGCGCAGCGGACCGTCGAAGGTGCCGGTCGGCGAGTTGACGTTGACGTTGCTGATCGTCGTGCGCAGGTCGTCCATCGACAGGCCGAATGAGGTGAGCGCGGGTACGTTGACCCGCACGCGGATCGCCTTGGTGTTGCCACCGGAGATCGACACCAGCCCGACGCCCGAAATCTGGCTGAGCTTCTGCGCCACGCGCGTGTTGATCAGATCCTGCACCTCGACCAGCTTCATGGTGGATGAGGTGATGCCGAGCGTGAGGATCGGCGTGTCGGCCGGGTTGACCTTGCTGTAGATCGGCGGTGCGGGCAGGTCCGACGGCAGCAGGGAGGCGGTGGCGTTGATCGCCGCCTGCACCTGCTGCTCGGCGACATCCATGCTGAAATCGAGGCCGAAGCGCAGCGTGATGACCGACGCACCGCCGGAGGAATAGGACGACATCTGGTCGAGCCCGGGCATCTGGCCGAGCTGGGTCTCCAGCGGGGCGGTCACCGAGGTGGTCATCACCTCGGGGCTCGCGCCGGGATAGAAGGTCTGCACCTCGATGGTCGGATATTCGACCTGCGGCAGGGCGGCGACGGGCAGGAAATGATAGCCCAGTGCGCCGACCAGCAGGATCGACAGCATCAGCAGCGTGGTGGCGATCGGTCGCAGGATGAAGAGGCGCGAGATGTTCATCGGTCGTCCGGGCTGGTCGGCGGGAGCGTGTGTCGATCAGTTCGGCTGCTGGTCGCCGCCGCTGCGGTGGCGGTGGCCGGTGTGGTGCTGCTGGGCGTTGGGGTCGGCGGCCTTCGGTGCGGCGGGGATGGTGATCTTCGTCCCGGCGCGCAGATGGTCGGTGCCGTCGGTCACGACCCGGTCGCCGCTCGCGAGCCCTGATGCGATCACCGTGTTGCCCGCGCCGCTGGGGCCGGTGGTGACGTCGCGGATCTCGATCGTGTCGTCAGGCTTGATGAGATAGACGAACAGCCCCGACGGCCCGGTCTGGACCGCCGAGGTCGGCACCAGCAGCACGTCGTGCAGCGTGTCGAGCAGCAGATGCGCATTGGCGAAGGCCGAGGGGAACAGCTTCTCGTCGGTATTGGGGAACATCGCGCGCAGCTTGACCGTGCCGGTGGTGGTGTCGACCTGGGTGTCGACATTGCTGACCGCGCCGTCGGTGGCGATGGCCGCGGTGTCGGCGGCGTTGTAGGCGGAGACCGGCAGGGTCGCCCCCGCGCCGAGCCGCGACATCAGCGTCGGGATGTTGCTCTGCGGGATGGCGAAGATCAGCGACATCGGCTTGAGCTGGGTCTCGATCACCAGACCGTTGGTGTCGCCGGCGGTGATGTAGTTGCCCAGGTCCACCTGGCGCAGGCCGACACGGCCGTCGACGGGCGCGCGGATATGGCAGTAGTCGAGATTGGTCTGAGCCTGGGCGACCTGGCCGAGATCGTAGCGCACCGCGCCCTGATATTGCTGCACGGTGTAGGTCTGGTCGTCGATGGTCTGCTGCTGGATCGATTTCTGCCGCCCGAGGAGCTGATAGCGCGCGAGGTCGACCTGCGCCTGCTTGAGCGAGGCCTGGTCCTTGGCGAGCGTGCCCTGGGCCTGCTCGAGGGCGGCCTGGTAGAGCCGCGGGTCGATCTCGGCGAGGATGTCGCCGCGCTTCACCTCCTGGCCCTCGGTGAAGTTGATCTTCACCAGATAGCCCGAGATCAGCGAACGCACCGTGACGGTGGCGAGCGGGGTCACGGTGGCGATCTGGGTGATCTCGATCGGCATGTCGCCGAGCTTCGCGGTGTCGGCGGTGACCGGCTGGGGCTGGTCGGGGTTCTGGCCGCCATTGCGGTGCCAGCCACCACCACCACCGGCCTGCTGTCCGGGCGCCGGCGTGCCGGCACGGCGATGCAGCAGCGCGTAGGCAATCAGCAGCACGATGACGATGAGCAGCGCCCAGAGCCACCAGCGCCGCCGCCGCGGTGGCGGGCTGGGCGCACCGGAGGCGGGCGGCACGGTGGGGCGGTCGTCCATCGGGTCAGCGGGCTCCGGCAATTCGAGGTTCGGGCACGCAGCCCGGGCGCCCGGGCTGCGTCATATTTCAACTTATAGGTCGGATTCGTCAGCGGGGGAGTAAGGCGGGGCCGGGGATGAAAAGCAAATTGCGAACCGTTCATCTTTCGTAACCAACCGGATCTGATCGGCCACGGGTCGAGCCACTGTTCCTGGAACGAAACATGATCGAACTTCAGACCGCGTGTGAACACAGATGCGTGAGACGATGATGGCAGGATTGTGGCAGGGGAGGGCGACCGGTATCTTCTTACCTGACGAGACCAGAGAGACAGGAACCGGCGATGGCGATCTTTCGCAAGCTGTTCGAGCTCGAGCGGGCTGCACTGCGCGAGCAGCTCCGGGCGGAGCGCGCCGTCGTCGCGCTGACGGCGACGACCGTGCCGCCGGCCTATGTGTCGAGCGCCCGCGAGCGCATCAGCCAGACGCTGCCGGCCTGCCCCGGTATCTGGGCGCTGCGCTCGCCGATCTGAGGCGTTCGGGAACCGCGGCGCGCAGATCGTGTTGAGACCCGCAACGAGGTCAGCCAATCACGACGGGAGCCGGCAATGAGCGAGGCGAAGATCAGCGGGACGGAAATCGAGGGTGCGGTGCAGGATGTCGCCGGCCAGGTGAAGGATGCCATCGGCGGCATCACCGGTGATGCCGAAACACAGGCCGAGGGCAAGGCGGACGAGACCATCGGGACCATCAAGCGCGAATTCGGCGGTGTCGCCGACGATGTCATCGGCGGGACGCAGGACACGCTGGAGACGCTGACCGATCTGGTGCGTGACAATCCGCTGCCGGCGCTGGGCATCGCGGCGGCATTCGGCTTCCTGGTCGGCGCAATCCTGATCCCATCGCGCAAATAGCCCTTTCGGGGGCGCTTGCCGCCCCCGCCTGCTGTCTGCTTCGCTCCCGATCCGGGCCGGCATCTGTGCCGAGTCGCGGATCGGGAGTTTCCGTGTTTGGCGGGTCGGGTTGTGCCTCGGGCGAAGGCGCCGGATTTCCGGCGCGAGCGCGCACTGGGTGGGCGTGTCGCCGGCGTGGACGAGGCCGGGCGCGGACCGCTGGCCGGGCCGGTGGTGGCGGCGGCGGTGGTGTTCGATCCGGCGGTGCTGCGGCGCGGCGTGCCGCGCGCGCTGGCGGCGGTGGTCGACGATTCGAAGAAGCTGAGCGCCGAGGCGCGTGCCCTGGCCTTTGAGGCGCTGCGCTCGACGGCGGGCGTGGAGATCGGCATCGGCGCGGCTTCGGTGACCGAGATCGGGCGCATCAACATTCTCCAGGCCAGCCTGCTGGCGATGCGCCGGGCGGTCGCACGGTTGCCGGCACCGCCCGGCTTCGTGCTGGTCGATGGCGACCGGGTGCCGCCTTCGCTGCCATGTGCGGGTCAGGCGGTGATCGGCGGCGACGGGCTGTGCCTGTCGATCGCCGCCGCCTCGATCGTCGCCAAGGTGGTGCGCGACCGGGCGATGTGGCGTCTGTCGCAGCGGCATGGCGGCTATGGCTGGGAGCGCAATGCCGGCTATGCGACCGCGGATCACCGGCTCGCACTGCATGCGCTCGGCCCGACGCGACATCACCGCACCGGATTCGGCACCGTCAGGCAGCTCTGCCTGTTCGCGCCGGCGGGGGAGTGCGTCGACGTCGCCGGTTGACCCGGTCACGGCGGGTTCGTCACCATGCGGCCGATTCGCGCGACCCAGCGCATCGCTGCGTGACCCGAGAGGCCGACCCTGAAATTGGACCATTCGCGCGACCTGCCGCTCGATCAGGTGCTGCTGGGCGACTGCGTCGAGATGATGCAGATGCTGCCCTCGGGATCGATCGACTGCGTCTTCGCCGATCCGCCCTACAACCTTCAGTTGCGTGGCGAGCTGCGCCGGCCGGATGACAGCCTGGTCGACGGGGTGGATGACGAGTGGGACAAGTTCGGCGATTTCGACGCCTATGACCGCTTCACCCGGGCCTGGCTGGGCGAGGCGCGACGGCTGCTGGCCAAGGACGGCACGATCTGGGTGATCGGCTCGTATCACAACATCTTCCGCATCGGCGCGATCCTGCAGGACCTGGGGTTCTGGATCCTCAACGACGTGATCTGGCGCAAGTCGAACCCGATGCCGAACTTCCGCGGCCGGCGCTTCACCAACGCGCACGAGACGATGATCTGGGCGGCGCGCAGCCCGCAGAGCCGCTACCGGTTCAATTACCAGGCGATGAAATCGCTCAATGACGACATCCAGATGCGCAGCGACTGGCTGCTGCCGCTGTGCACGGGCGGCGAGCGGCTGCGCAACGATCACGGGCTGAAGCTGCATCCGACCCAGAAGCCGGAGGCGCTGCTGCACCGGGTGCTGCTCGCCTCCACCCTGCCGGACGACGTGATCCTCGATCCGTTTCTAGGCACCGGCACCACGGCCGCCGTGGCGCGCCGGCTGCGGCGCTTCTTCATCGGCATCGAGCGCCATCCCGCCTATGCGGAAGCGGCGATCGGGCGGGTGCGGCGCGAGCGGCCGGTGCCGCTGGAGTCGGTCGCCACCAGCCCCGGCAGGCGCGATGCGCCGAGAATCGCCTTCGGCAGCCTGGTCGAGCGTGGCCTGATCGCAGCCGGCACGGTGCTGACCGACCGCAACCGCCGCGTGCAGGCGGTGGTGACCCCGGACGGCTCGCTCAACGCGGGGGCACTGCGCGGCTCGATCCATCAGGTGGGCGCGGGGCTGACCAACGCGCCGTCGTGCAACGGCTGGACGTTCTGGCATTTCGAGCGCGACGGCGCGCTCGTCGCCCTCGACGTTCTCCGCGCCGCGGCGCTCGCCGAGCTCTCACCGCCCCCGGGGCCGAGGCCACTGCCGGGCTGAGCATGGCCTGCTGAAACGGTTGCGGGCGGGGCCGCCTGTCATCAGCGGCGGCTCTCAGAGACGGTCCGGATCGACCGTCCAGGGGGCGTGCACGTCGCCCGGATGCCCGACGGGTTCGTGGCCGAGCACGATGCGCAGCGGGCGGCGCTGGCGATGGCAGAAAAACATTTCCGAAAAATGCAGCAGTCTCGGTGAGACGAGCAGCGTGATTTCTGCCTCTGCGTGACAGAAGGCGAGGTTGAACATGTTGCTGCCCGAGCAGCCGGCGATCGCCCCCGCGCGGGCGAAGAGCGCGATCTGCTGCGCCAGCGGCAGGGTTTCGGGATAGATCACCTGGTAGCCGCGGTCGCGGAAGATGGCTTCGACCGCGGCCTCGTTGAGCAGCTTGCGGTTGGGCATGCGCAGGCGGGAGACGTACAGGCGCAGGGCGGGGTCAGGTCCGGTGCCCGTCGCATCGGGGACGATGCGGGAGCGCAGCGCATCCCACAGCATGTCGGCGGCGGGGCTGGTGTAGTGCTGGATCTGCATCGATTTCGACGCGACGATCAACTCGCGCAGCAGGAGTGGTCGGTCGAAGGCGTGGCCGCCGAGGACAGGCAGATCGAGGGCTGCGAGTGGCGTGTGCATGAACGGCCTCCTCCGCCCCACGGTTGTTTGAGACACTCCGTTAGCGGACGGTCTCCGCCTCAGGGGTGAGGACGATGACGACGAACACGGGAACGATTGCCGG